>NZ_VOQU01000010.1:0-167602 GCF_008121565.1 Comamonas sp. Z3 | reverse complement strand
AACGGCCACGCGGGCTTTGCCGGGCCATTCGGGATGGGGCGTGTTGCGGCCGTAGCCAATCAGGTCGCGTGGGTAGGAGGCGGTGGAATCGTAAGTCATAGGGATACGGATGAAAGTGCCATCGACAGATCGCGCGTTGGCAAAATACGGTTGAAGGACATGTCCTCTTCCATGTGATCGAGGTGCTGCAACATCAGCTGCACCGCATGTTCGGCATCGCCCGCAGCCAGCGCGGTCACGATGTCGGCATGTTCTTCGTGCGAATGCTCGGCCGCCGGTGCAGACTGGTACATCAGGGTGATCAATGCGCAGCGGGAAATCAGCTCGCCCAGCAGCTGTGCCAGCACCTCGTTGCCCATGAGCTCGGCCATGCGCACGTGGAAGTCGCCCAGCAGCTCGGAGCGTTGGCCCACGTCATTGGCTTCCATGGCCTTCCTCTCGGCAGCCACATGCGCCTTGAGTTCCAACAAGCGAGAAGGTGTCTGCTGCGCAGCAAAATTGCGCACCATTTCGGCCTCTAGCATGCGGCGCACGGCAAACACCTGGCGCGCTTCCTCGACCGAAGGCGTGGCCACAAAGGCACCGCGCGTAGGCTCCAGCTTGATCAGGCGGTTCTGTGAAGCCTGAAACAAAGCCTGGCGAACCAGAGTGCGGGAAACGCCAAAGTGGTTGGCCAGCTTCTGCTCCGACAGCTTGGTACCCGGCATCAGTCGATGTTCAACGATTGCTTTGGTCAGACTTTCAGCGATAGACCAAGTGAGTGAGGTTTCCATTGCTTCATCATAAATCTTGAACTCAAGACTTGTATACAACATCAATAAATGAAAGCCTAGGTGTTCTCCCTTGGTTCACCTTCGCAGTTCACCAAGCAACCGTCAGCGGACGATAAAGAGATAGCACGCCCGGCCTATTTGGCCTACTCTCCTCCTTAGGAGGGCGCCATTACATGACCTTCTGCATGCAACCGTTGCCAGTTGCTATCGCGGGCACGGGCGAACTCTTCCACTCTGCAGAGCAACCACTTAGGTATGGTACGGTCGCATAAAATCAATTGAATGAGTACTCCAGTCATCACTAAAACCAAGATCGCCGAGCGTCTCATAGAGTCGATCCTGACAGCCAAGCTACGTCCGGGAGAGAAGCTTGGTGAACAAGACATTGCGGACTTATTTCAGGTCAGTCGAACCTTGGTCCGCGAGGCATTGATGCATCTGCAGACCCGAGGTTTTGTGGAGGTCCGATCCAGGGTTGGCTGGTATGTTGCAGAGCCTTCGTTTGAAGAGGCTCAGGAAACCTATGCGGCGCGGCGCGTCGTTGAGCCAGGCATGCTACGTGATGCTGGTCAGCCCTTGCAGACGACACTTAAGCGCCTGCGCAAGCATATCGCTGAAGAACGCAAAGCCATTGCCTGTGGAGATGCGGAAGCTCGCAGCTGGCTGCTGGCCGACTTTCATATCTGCCTGGCCGAGTGTCTTGGCAATCGTTTTTTGACGTCCATGATGGTCGATCTCTCTGCGAGAACGACTCTGATTTCGGATCTATACCAATCGAAAACCGAGGCCAAGGTTTTCAACGACGATCATGCAGCCATCGTTGATGCGCTGGCGGAAGGCGACAATTTAAAGGCTGAACAGTTAATGATTGCTCATATCGATGCCTTGGCATCGCGCCTTGATGAAAGCCTGATTGGTCGTCGCGGAGCCCGCAACCGACTGCGCTCCATCCTGGCTCCTGAAGATTCGTCTTCAGCCAAATAAGTGTTCTGACGCCAGCAGGCGTCCTCCAATTCAGCCCGATCCAGCCGCTCGGCTGCTTCGCTGATCTTGGCCCTAGCTCCCAACACTTCCTGGCGAGCCAGCATTGAAGCTTGAAACGCTGGCCCTCCCAGTGATAGTACTGGCAGCGATTAAGTTCGCCATCTGTGCCGGTGATGACTTACGCGTTCGCTGATCGCGCCGTGGAATGGGCTTCCCGCAAGAATTGCCAATGCCACTGAACGCAACGATGTGCCCGTCTCCGCAGTCCCTGCCGAATGGGCTGCCCAGCTATCTCGGTTGCTGCAACGCCAGGTGAGTGCAGCGGCCAAAGTCTTGCCCTTCATTTCAACTAATCTCACCGCCATAGAAAAATCAGCGCCAATTACCCCTTGGCAAGCAATAGTGGTGCGGTGCAAGCAGCCAGAACGCGGGCTTTGCAGCCGCTGGGAAATGACTGCGCTGCTCAGCCTCGAGGCTCTCTACTATGGCACAGCAACATCACAGCACCCAGCAGTGCCTGGCGGTGCTCGTCGACGATTCAAAGATAGAGATCTGCGCAAAACAGCCGTGATCAAAGTGTAGCTTCCCGTCTTTGCCTGTGACTGAAATGCCCGCCAGGGCTTGCTGGGCCTGATAGCGACCAGTTCTCATCACCCCCAAGGATTGCGCCAAGCCTGGATTCACTGCCGATAGAACAAGGGTTCTTACTAGCGTCTTGAATTCATGCCTTGTATACATTGAATGCATGTCAGCGATGTGTTCAACACATCGCTGCACAGACTTGCTGAAACAGGTGTTCATGGGGGCAAATTCGATTGGCTTCATGAGCTTCGGCAGCAAACGCATGGCTGCAGGCTTGCATCGTCTGTAGCCGTTAATAACGGTAGACAAACATGGTCTTACTCAGCCGAAATGAGGCCATGGCAAAGGGGCTCCACGGTGCACCCTGATGGAAGGCGGCATATGAACAACCTAGTACTGGACACCCATGGTGAGTCATTGACCTCGGGAGCCAACACCACAAGCCATAAGCGCGATAAAGGCCTGCCGGTCGGGGTTTCTCCCGCGCTGTACAACCATGATCTGGCTCCCACCTCGAAACAGGGACGCACCTGGGGCAGCTACAGCCTGTTCACCCTCTGGGCCAACGATGTTCACAGCCTTGGCAACTACGCCTTTGCCATCGGTCTTTTCACGCTTGGACTCGGTGGACATCAGATCCTGATGGCACTGCTGCTGGGGGCCGCATTTCTGTTCGTACTACTGTCCCTCTCCGGCTTTATGGGGACCCGTACAGGAATCCCTTTTCCGGTGATGAGCCGTATCAGCTTTGGTACACGCGGCGCTCAGATTCCTGCACTGATCCGCGGCGGAGTCGCCATTGCGTGGTTTGGCATTCAAACCTATCTGGCATCCATGGTGCTCGACGTGATGCTGATCACGCTGTTTCCCGGCTTACAGCCACTGAAAGAGCAAGTCGTGCTGGGCCTGCCATTGCTGGGCTGGATCAGCTTTTCCATCCTGTGGGTTGTGCAGGTGCTCATTGCCTGCTGGGGCATGGAGAGCATACGAAAGTACGAGGCCTTTGCGGGACCGGTGATTCTGCTGACCTTCATTGCCCTGGCAGGATGGATCTTCCATAGCGCAAAATGGACCTTACATTGGTCTGCCCCGTTTGCAAGCAGCGGCGGAGCCATGTGGCTGCAGATCCTGGGCGCTGCTTCGCTATGGGTGGCGATCTACGGGACCTTCGTGCTGAACTTCTGTGATTTCACACGCGCCGCCACCTCAAGCAGCGCCGTGGTGAAAGGCAATTTCTGGGGCATTCCGATCAATATGCTGATCTTCGGCTTGATCGTGGTCATCCTGACGGGCGGCCAGCTTGCCATCGACGGCACGCTGATTCAAAGCCCGACCGACATCGTCCAGAACATTCCCAATAAGCCGCTGTTGATGCTGGCCAGTCTTTCGCTGCTGATCTTGACCGTTGCCGTGAACCTGATGGCCAATTTCGTGGCTCCTGCCCTGGCACTGGCCAACCTCATGCCCAGGCATCTGAACTTTCGCCGGGCAGCTCTTGTCAGCGCAGTCCTCGGCTTCGTGATCCTGCCCTGGAACCTCTACAACTCTCCGCTGGTCATCGTCTACTTCCTGGGCGGACTAGGTTCATTTCTGGGTCCGCTGTTCGGCATCGTGATGGCCGACTATTGGCTGATCCGCAAACAGCGTGTGAATGTGCCGGCGCTCTATACACACGACCCTGCAGGCCCTTATCACTACCGCAATGGCATCAATCCCAAGGCAATTCAGGCCCTGATTCCCTCGTCCCTGATCTCGCTGCTATTTGCGTTCCTGCCGACGTTGCAATCGCTGTCCCAGTTCTCCTGGTTCATCGCAGCCGGACTGGGCGCCCTGTTCTATTGGATGGTTGCACCCAAAGGCCTCACCTACGAAGACCAGGATGGCGAAGCCATTTCCGTAGCCTCCGCCAAGCACTGAGAAAGAAAGTTAAAAATCATGCGCATTTTGATCGTGAACGTGAATACCACCGAGTCGATGACCCATGCCATCGGCATGCAGGCTCAGAAAGTGGCTGCGCCAGGCACGGAGATAGTCGCTCTGACCCCGCGCTTTGGGGCCGAATCGGTTGAGGGGAATTTCGAGAGCTATCTTGCCGCGGTCGGAGTTATGGATGCGGTGATGAGCTATGGCCAATCCTTTGACGCCGTCATTCAAGCTGGCTACGGTGAGCATGGCCGCGAAGGCCTGCAGGAGTTGCTGGATGTTCCCGTGGTGGATATCACCGAGGCTGCGGCCACGGCTGCCATGTTCCTGGGCCACAAATACTCTGTGGTCACGACGCTGGATCGCGCTGTGCCATTGATCGAGGATCGACTCAAGCTCGCAGGCCTGAACGACCGCTGCGCATCGGTTCGCGCCAGTGGCATGGCTGTGCTGGAGCTGGAGACCCAACCCGAGCGTGCGGTCGAAGCGATTGTTCGCCAGGCTGGCCTTGCCGTCAGCGAAGACCATGCGGAAGTCATTTGCCTTGGCTGTGGAGGTATGGCCGAACTGGATGCCAAGATCCGCGAACTCACCGGTGTGCCGGTAGTCGATGGTGTGGCTGCTGCCGTGGCCATTGCTGAGTCGCTCGTGCGTCTGGGCCTGAGCACATCCAAGGTGCGGACCTACGCCCCGCCCCGCACCAAGCGTGTGACGGGCTTCCCCTTCACGGGTCACACCCCTACTGCCCGGATTTTTGCGAATGGTTCCAAGTCTCTTGCTCCAGTCAAGCAAGCGTCTTAATGAACAGTCTTCATCGCCTCGAAGAATTCCGGGGTGAAGGGCCGAAACGGCTCTGAAAACAAGACCATGGCAAGGTCGATGTCTCAGGTCATTCGGCATGATCCGACCTTGCCGTACCAGCATACAAAAAAGCGCTTCATTGAAGCGCCCTTTTTTTGGGGGGTAGCTCAGGAGCTTGCACAAAGCCGTTGAAAGGGCCGCTTCACGCAGTCATCAGCCCGGAGCCAGCCTCGTGTACTCGGGCAAAAGATGTCCCGAAGCCTGAAATCAAAGGCAGTGTGCCACGGCGACACCAGGCAGATTGCCATTGCCATGAAGTCACCATTCAAGGTTAGCCCGACAGTTGCAGGGTTGATCGCATTACCGGCTCTAGCTGCCCAGTCCGTCCAGTCAAGGAAGACTCAAGTCCATACCGAGCATCCTGGCGAGGCCAAAGGTAAAGAGCAATACACCCAGCAGTGCGAGCATGAAGATGGCAACCAGCTTGGCACTCGTGCGTAGTAGCGCGCGCCTGTCCACGCCCTTCTTCCCTTGGTCGTAATGCCACTTGATGGCGAAGAACATGCATGTGCCGAAGATGAGCACCTTGAACGTTACAAAGACTACAGGGACCCAATCGATCATTTTGAGAATTTCCAGCCTATGACTGACACTGTCTGTTGTGGGGAACACCACCTCCCAGGCATGAGAGGCAAAAACGTCAGCGATTGCCATACAAGAGTGATTTCGCTGCCGTGTCGAGGCATATTACTTAAAAGCAATTTCCATACATTGAGACAGAATGTATGTATATGAAAGCCATACAAGATGACCGTTTGCGCGCGTGGTTGCCGCGATTGTCCGCGCATGGCGGGCCGCGTTTTCTGCAGATTGCAGATGCCTTGCAGGCAGCCATGGCAGACGGATCCTTGAGTCCGGGTGACCGTCTACCTCCACAGCGCCAACTGGCAGCACAACTAGGCATCGACCTGACAACGGTCACGCGCGCGTATGACGAAGCCAGACGCCGCCACTTGCTGGAAGGCCGCGGCGCCCGAGGCACCTATGTCGCAGCACCGAAAGTGGAACTGACCACTGTCCTCGACCTGGGCATGAATACCCCACCGCCGCCCGACGGTGTGGACTTTGAAGATATGTTGAAGCAAGGCCTGTCCCAGGTGCTGATGAGAGCAGATGCCAATCTGCTGATGACTTACCACCTGGGCGGAGGGAGCGACTCCGACCGCAAGGCGGGAGCCCGATGGCTTGAGCCCATGCTTGGACAGCGGGATCCAGAGCAGGTTGTTGTCTGCCCAGGCGCACAAGCGGCGATCGCTGCATTGATTCTTGCGCAGACCAAGCCTGGCGATGTGATCCTGGCGGAACCGATGGCTTATCCGGGCCTGCGCACCGCAGGGACACAGTTCGACCGACGCATCGTTGCAGTGGATGCGGATCAGCACGGCATGGTGCCCGAAGCGCTTGAGCAGGCGTGCCACAAGCACAAGCCTGGGCTGATCTATCTCAATCCGACATTGCAGAACCCGACAAGCATCACCATTCCTGAGCACCGCCGAAGGGAACTCGCCAGCATCGCGAAGCGCTGCAATGTACGCATCGTCGAAGATGACCCCTACTGGCTGCTTGCCGATGCCCCGCCGCCGCCTATTGCCTTCTTCGCTCCAGAGCAGGTGTGCTACATCTCGACCCTGTCGAAATGCCTGACTCCGGGCTTGCGCGTGGCCTTCGTTCTCGTTCCTGATATGCACGAACGCGAACGCTTCCTCGCCACGCTCAGATCATTTGCGCTGATGGTCGCACCTCTGACGGCCGCACTGGCCACGCAGTGGATCTTCGATGGTTCAGCCGCTGAATTGATGGAAGGAGTACGCAAGGAGGCCCGCCTGCGCCACTGGATGGCCAGAGACATTCTGGCGGGACGCTACATCGGCGTCGGAGATGGCCTGCATGTATGGCTCGAATTGCCGAGCTACTGGAGCTCCTCGCAGCTCGCACATGCCGCTGGCAGCGAAGGCATAGCAGTCACGCCGGCGGAGGCATTCGCCACTGGCAACCGCTCCGTAAACGCCATTCGCATCTCTTTGGGCAGCATCAAGGACCGTGAACGCTTGCAAGCCGGTCTTCACCGGCTATCTCATCTGCTGGCGCGACAGCCCGACTCGTTGATTGCCGCCGTGGTCTAGCGTCCAGCAAGCGGCTTTTCGCGTCGCAGACATGCGTCCTTACTGGCGATTCCGCAGCCTCCAGCGAGCGGATATCCAAAGTCATCGCGCTTCTGGCTCCGTGATTCCCACAGCCATGTCTTCGCCAAAGCCTTGCTCGTGAAAGTCTGCGCCTGTGTGTGCACAATACTGCCCTTATCTTTTGGGCGAGTCTGGGCCGTATATACGCTTGGGTCATCTACCCTTTCCTGGCTGAAATAGTCCCCATAGTGAAGGCACTGAGGGACAAAATATTGGGGTTTCTGGGTGTTTTTCAGGGCGATGTATGGTGCTGCAAGCCCACAGATTTCATCAATGAACAAAGAAAATATCCAAACGAATCAACCAGGTCACAGCATGTGGCGCATGTCGGTGGCCCCTATGATGGACTGGACGGACAAGCATTGCCGCTACTTCCACCGTCTGCTCAGCCAGCACACCCTGCTCTATACCGAAATGGTGACCACCGGTGCTCTGGTGCATGGCGATGTGGCCCGCCATCTGCGTTTCGAAGCCGAGGAACATCCTGTGGCGCTGCAGCTGGGAGGCTCGGAGCCGGCAGATCTGGCGCACAGCGCGCGCCTGGGCGTGCAGTGGGGCTATGACGAGATCAATCTCAACTGCGGCTGCCCTAGCGAACGCGTGCAGCGCGGCGCTTTCGGCGCCTGTCTGATGAACGAGGCCGCACTGGTGGCCGATTGCGTCAAGGCCATGGCAGATGTGGTGTCCGTGCCGGTCACCGTCAAGCACCGAATCGGCATCGACAAAATCGAAAGCTATGATTTTGTGCGCGACTTCGTCGGGACCGTTGCCGACGCGGGTTGCCATGTGTTTGTGGTTCACGCTCGCAATGCCTGGCTCAAAGGCCTCTCCCCCAAGGAAAACCGTGAGATTCCGCCGCTGCGCTATGAGGTCGTGGCACAGCTCAAGCGCGACTTTCCGGGCCTGACAATCGCCGTCAACGGCGGCATCAAGACTGATGATGTGGTGCTGCAGCAACTGCAGCAGGTCGATGGAGTCATGGTGGGTCGCGAGGCCTATCACAATCCCTGGTGGATGGCGTCCTGGGATGCTCTCTACTATCAGGATGAGAGCAGAGAACGCACGCGCGAGGGAATTGAGGAGCAAATGGTGCTGTATATGGAGCGCGAAGCACGCGAGCATGGCACGCACTGGTATTCGATTGCCCGGCATATGCTCGGTCTGCGCAACGGTCTTGCCGGTGCGCGCCGCTGGCGTCAGGTCTGGAGCGACCACCGCCTCAAGCCCCTGCCACCGCACGAGGTGATGAAACTGGCCCGCACCAAGCCGAACGAGATCCAGCAGGAAGCCGCAGAGCAGATGCTATGAGCCTGCATGAAAAGCTGACTTCAGTCAGCTTTTTTACTTTCAGACACCGCGAAATTCGGCCTTCGTTGCGCAATCCCCGCAGATCCGGAGCTTGAAGGGAATTCACTACTTCGCATGTCAAACTCTGCTGTTATATTGCACTGCAACATAACCCGCAAAAGTGCCTCCGATGCTCTATCAGATCTACGAAATGCAGCGCGCAATGGTCGAGCCATTTGCAGACTTTGCCCAGGCCGCGTCCAAGTTCTACAACAATCCTCGTTCGGTCTTCAGCCAGGTGCCTTTGGCCCAGCGCATGGCTGCGGGCTTCAACCTGATGTATCGCCTGGGCAAGGACTACGAAAAGCCCGAGTTCGATCTGCATAACGTCGAGGTCAACGGCGTGGATGTCACCATCCGCGAACGTGTGGAGATCGACAAGCCGTTTTGCGAACTGCGCCGTTTCAAGCGCTTCTCCGACGACCCTGAGACGCTGGATCTCATGCTCAGCCAGCCTGTGGTGCTGATCGTGGCCCCACTCTCCGGCCACTACGCCACCTTGCTGCGCGACACCGTGCAAAGCATGCTGGGAGGCCACAAGGTCTATATCACCGATTGGAAAAACGCCCGCATCGTGCCGCTGTCCGAGGGCGAATTCCACCTGGACGACTATGTGAACTATGTGCAGGAGTTCATTCGCTATCTGCAAGGGCGTTATGGTCAGTGCCATGTGGTCAGCGTCTGCCAGCCTACGGTGCCGGTGCTGGCGGCGGTTTCGCTGATGGCCAGCCGTGGCGAAGTCACGCCGCTGTCCATGACCATGATGGGCGGGCCCATCGACGCGCGCCGCTCGCCAACGGCTGTGAACAATCTGGCCGAAACCCGCAGCTACGAATGGTTCGAGAACAACGTCATTTACGAAGTACCGAACAATTACCCCGGTGCCGGCCGCCGTGTCTACCCGGGCTTTTTGCAGTACTCGGGCTTTGTGGCCATGAATCCCGACCGCCACGCCAACAGCCACTACGACTATTTCAAAGACCTGATCAAGGGCGACGAGGCCAGCGCCGAGCATCACCGCAAGTTCTATGACGAGTACAACGCGGTACTGGACATGGACGCCGACTACTACCTGGAAACCATCGCCACCGTGTTTCAGGAATACAAGCTGGTCAAGGGCACCTGGGAAGTCAGGAACGAGCAAGGCAAGCCCGAGCTGGTGCGCCCGCAGGACATCAGGAACACGGCCTTGCTGACGGTTGAAGGCGAGCTGGACGATATTTCGGGTGCCGGCCAGACCCGTGCCGCCCATGATCTGTGTGCCGGCATCGCTGCCGAGGCACGCCAGCATATCGAAGTGCAAGGCGCGGGCCATTACGGCATCTTCAGCGGCAGCCGCTGGCGCAAGACCGTCTACCCTCAGGTGCGTGACTTCATCCTGTCCCACCAGCCAGCCAGCGCCACGGCCGCCAGCGCCGCTGGTCATCTGAGCAGCGTCAGCGATGATGGGCCCGAGCTGGAAAGCAATGAAGCCCATGCCGACAAGCCTGTCAAGACTGCGAAAACAGGTGAAAATAGTGCCCCTGCCCAGAAAGGACGCGGCTCCCACCGCGCCAGGGCGTAAAGGCTCACCAGACCAGAATGAACTCATCCCTGTCCGCAGCCTCTTCGCTTCAAGCATTGGCTGCGAACATTGATGCAGCCCTGCCCCAGACACAGTGCACGCGCTGCGGTTATCCCGACTGCGCGTCCTATGCCCACGCCATTGCAAGTGGAGAAGCCGCCATCAACCAATGCCCCCCCGGCGGCCAGGAGGGCGTACGCCGACTGGCGTCCATCACCGGCAGGCCAGAGTTGCCGCTCAATCCCGAGAACGGCCTGGAGGCACCCCGCGCCCTGGCAGTGATCGACGAAGCATGGTGCATAGGCTGCACGCTGTGCATCAAGGCCTGCCCTACCGATGCGATTCTGGGTGCCAACAAGCGCATGCATACCGTGATTGCCGACCATTGCACGGGCTGCGAACTGTGCATTCCCGTCTGCCCGGTCGACTGCATAGAACTGATCAATGCCAGTGCTGACACCACAGGCTGGTCTGCCTGGAGCGCTGCGCAGGCGGAACATGCCCGCAGCCGCTATGGCTCACATCTGCAGCGCACGGGCCGCAAGGCCAACGCGCCGGTGCGCACCACGGCGCAGCCCGCGGCAACAGGAACCGGCGCTCAAGCCGTCACGACGGCAGCGCCAGCTCAGGACAAAAAGGCGGCGATTGCCGCCATTCTCGCCAAGGCCAAGGCTCAGCGCGCCCAGAATTGATACCAAATAAGCCTCTATCACTTATATATAAAGCGCCAGATGCTCTTAATTCAATAGTATCCTCTGGGACTGCAAAGGTCTCTCGGGGTTTCACTAGGCGCCGACCAGGCTCTTGTAGACGCCACAACCCCAGTAAAGGCCTGCGTGCTTGCAGACATAGGACATCTTGGTCTGCACCTGCTGATTGCTGGGGTTGATGTAGTCGTATTCCACCCAGCCCGGGCGAAGTTCGGCCTGGGCCATGATATCGGCCATCAGGCGGTCGCCGTCGATACCGGGTACGTCCTGCACACGCAGACCCACTTTGGCCGGATTGCCGCCGAAGGCCCGGTACTCCCCTTCGGAGGACAGGGCAAACACATACATATCGCGGTCGTGAAACGGCTGCGCAGGATCGGAGACGACCTGCAGCAGGCTGGCGACACTCGAGGAGCTTCTGGCTTGCCGCATGGTCGCATTCACCAGCGCCACGGCCTCCTCGGCCGTGCCCTGCTGCAACCTGAAGCGCGACACTGCGTCCGACAGATGCTGGGCACGCAGCTGCAACTCCTGCGCCTGCTGCAACGCCTGGCTCACCATCTGGGCGTTGTGCTGGGTGATTTCATCGATCTGGTGCACGGCATTGCTGATTTCCTGAAGCCCTGTGCTCTGGCTGCTGGCCGAGTCCGAGAGCTCCCCCATATGACTCACCACGTCGTGGACGGCCCGCGTCACACCCTGGATTTCCTCGACGGCGCCGCGCAGCAGCAGCGTGCTCCGGCCGACCTGCTGCACGGTTTCGCCTATCAGTTGCCGAATCTCCTTGGCTGCCTCGGCGCTGCGCTGGGCCAGCGTACGCACCTCACTGGCCACCACGGCAAAACCGCGCCCCTGCTCGCCGGCCCTGGCGGCTTCCACCGCCGCGTTGAGCGCGAGAATATTGGTCTGAAAGGCAATACCGTCGATCACCCCGATGATTTCCCGCATGCGCCCTGCATTGCGCTCGATCAGTTCCACCGACTGCACCGCATGCTGCATGGCTCGGGCCCCCTGGTCGGCAGCCGAGCGCACTCCGTCGGCGCGGCCATGGGCCGCCTTGCTCACCTCGGCATTGTGCTGAACCGCCGCCGTGAGCTGCTCGACACTGACCACGGTCTGCGCCAGATTGCTTGCCTGCGTCTCGGTACGCTCGGACAGGGCCTGATGGTCCTTGACCATACTCTGCCCGGCCTGGGCCACCAGGGCCGCGTTGCTGCGGACATCGGCCACCATGGCCGACAGCGCATGCACCATGGACCCGGTGAGGCTTGATGCCGCCGGTCCATGGCCTGGCTTAGCGCCAGCGCTCATGCTCAGGTCTCCTTGGGCGACCTTTTCCAGCGCCAGCTGCATGTCCTGCCACTGCTGCTGCCAGCGTTTGTGAAGAGCGCCTAGCCACAGCAACACTCCCAGGGCCCACAATGACAACCAGCCCAGCTGCAAAGTTGCGCTGAGCCCCAGCACGGGCAAACCAGGCCCGGCGAGCAGCCATGGCAGCCCCAGCCACAGCCATCCGGAATTCCTCACTCGTACGCGGTTTTTTTTGTCGGGCAAGATGCGCTTTTGCATTGCCAGTCTCCATTCGTTTTTTGTTGTTGACTTCGTTTGCTGACTTCGCAGCTTGTTCACGGTAGCCACTTGCTCTGTCATCCAGCTTACGTAACAAATTGCAATTTCCAGAGCCTGCAAACCCGCAAATTCGAAACCATGAGCACTGTTTTCTCATGCGAAAATGGCATCAGCCCATAATGTGTCACTATGAATCCCCTGCTCTCGCGCTTACAGCCTTATCCGTTTGAACGTCTTCGCCAACTGTTTGCCTCTGCTCAACCGCCTGAGGGCCTGCGCCCCATCAGTCTGGGTATTGGAGAGCCGCGTCATGCCACGCCAGCGTTCATTGAAAAAGCACTGAGCAGCGAACTGCAGGGTCTGTCCGTCTACCCTGCCACCGCCGGTCTGCCGGCCTTGCGCCAGGCCTGCGCCCAATGGGCCAACCGACGCTATGGCATCGAACTGGATGCCGCGACCCAGGTTCTGCCCGTCAATGGCTCGCGTGAAGCCCTGTTTGCCTTCACCCAAGTGGTGGTGGACAGCACCCGGACCGGTGCGCGCGTAATCTGCCCCAACCCCTTCTACCAAATCTACGAAGGTGCGACGCTGCTGGCTGGGGCTACCCCGTATTACGCCGCCAGCGATGCCGCGCGCAACTTCGCCGTGAACTGGGACGCCGTGCCCGAGGAGGTATGGCAGAACACGCAGATGATTTTTGTCTGCTCGCCCGGCAATCCCACCGGCGCCGTGATGCCGCTGGGCGAATGGGAAAAGCTGTTTGCGCTGTCCGACAAGCACGGCTTTGTGATTGCCAGCGACGAGTGCTACAGCGAGATCTACTTCCAGGAAGAAGCTCCGCTGGGCGGTCTGGAAGCCGCTCAGAAGCTGGGACGCCATGATTTCAAGAATCTGGTGATGTTCACCAGCCTGTCCAAGCGCAGCAATGTGCCAGGATTGCGTAGCGGCTTTGTGGCGGGCGATGCGGCCCTGCTCAAGTCCTTCCTGCTCTACCGAACCTATCACGGCGGTGCCATGAGCCCTGTGGTGCAGACGGCATCGGTCGCTGCCTGGGGCGACGAAGCCCATGTGCAGGAAAATCGCCGCCTGTACCGCGAGAAGTTTGCCCAGGTCACGCCCGTGCTGTCCAAGGTCATGGATGTCAAGCTGCCCGATGCCAGCTTCTACCTCTGGGCCGGCATTCCGCCGGAATTGGGCATGGATGATGCACAATTCGCCAAAGAGCTGTATATTCATACAGGCGTGACGGTTTTGCCGGGAAGCTATCTGGCACGCGAGGCCCATGGATTCAACCCCGGAGCCAACCGCATCCGAATGGCTCTGGTGGCCGAAACGGCAGAATGCCTTGAAGCAGCTCAGCGTATTGCCCAGTTCATCGAGTCCCGCACACGCTGATTTCCACCCAAGGTCTGCCTTGCGCAGGCCTCATGACCCAACGATTCACCTCAACTTTCGATCTTTGACCGAAAACATCATGACGCAACAACTGCAATCCATCATCGACAACGCCTGGGACAACCGTGCCAATATCTCGCCTTCCGCCGCCCCCAAGGAAGTGGTGGATGCCGTGGAGCACGTGATTGCCGAACTCAACGACGGCAAGCTGCGCGTGGCCACCCGCGAAGGTGTGGGCCAGTGGACGGTGCACCAGTGGATCAAGAAGGCCGTGCTGCTGTCCTTCCGTCTCAAGGACAATGCGCTGATCAACGGCGGTGCCCTGAACTTCTTCGACAAGGTGCCCACCAAGTTCGAAGGCATGAGCGAAGCCGAGATCGCCGCCACCGGCGTGCGCGTGGTGCCTCCTGCCGTGGCCCGTCGCGGCTCCTTCATCGCCAAGGGCGCCATCCTGATGCCTTCCTATGTGAACATCGGCGCCTATGTGGACGAAGGCACCATGGTCGACACCTGGGCCACCGTGGGCTCCTGCGCCCAAGTGGGCAAGAACGTGCACCTGTCCGGTGGCGTGGGCCTGGGCGGCGTGCTCGAGCCCCTGCAAGCGAACCCCACCATCATTGAAGACAACTGCTTCATCGGCGCCCGCTCCGAAGTGGTCGAAGGCGTGATCGTGGAAGAGAATTCCGTTCTGGGCATGGGCGTGTACATCGGCCAGTCCACCCCTCTGTTCAACCGCGAAACCGGCGAAATCACCTACGGCCGCGTGCCCAGCGGCTCGGTGGTGGTCAGCGGCAACATTCCAAAGCAGACCAAGGACGGCAAGGACTACTCCATGTATGCCGCCATCATCGTCAAGCGTGTGGATGCACAGACCCGCTCCAAGACCAGCATCAACGACCTGCTGCGCGACTGATAGGCGCCCGGCCATGCTCGCTCCGCCCTGGTGCGGAAGCTGCACCGGCAAGCCCTGCACAAAAGCCTGCCGCTTATTAGCGCGCAGGCTTTTTTCATGCCGAAGGTCGGCTTTGGGCGTCATGCACCATCTGTACCGATTGGACACGCGCTAACATGCGCGGACAGAGAGGCTGCGCAAAAGAGGATGAAGAGCAAATGAGCACCATGGAAAAAATTCTGCGTCTGATGTCCGAGAAAAAGGCATCGGACGTGTATCTCTCCGCCCGGGCACCCGCGCTGATCAAGATCAACGGCATCTGCATCCCCATCAACAATCAGGAGCTGCCGGTCGAAGCTCCCCTGGCCTTGCTTTCCGAAGTCGTCAAGCCCGAAGCCATCGAAGAGCTCAAGCAGACTGGCGAGCTGAACATGGCGATTCCCATGAGCGGCATCGGCCGTTTTCGTATCAGCGCCATGCGACAGCGTGGCTCCTATGCGGTGGTCGTACGCTTTATCTCGTATCAGATTCCGTCGCGCAATGAACTGAATCTGCCTGCCATCGTCAGCGAACTGGTCATGGAAAAACGCGGCCTGGTGCTGGTGGTGGGCGCAACGGGCTCGGGCAAGAGCACGACGCTGGCGACCATGATCGAAGAACGCAACGAAAAGCTCACCGGCCATATCCTGACGGTGGAAGACCCCATCGAATTCCAGTTCCGCAACAAGAAATCGATTGTCAACCAGCGTGAGGTCGGCACCGATACCAGCACACTGGCGACCGCACTCAAGAATGCGCTGCGGCAGGCCCCCGATGTCATTTTGATCGGCGAAATCCGCGACCGCGAAACCATGTCGGCCGCGCTGGCCTATGCCCAGTCCGGTCACCTGTGCCTGGCCACCCTGCACGCCAACAACAGCTATCACACGCTCAACCGCATCCTGTCCTTTTTCCCCGAGGAAGTGCGGCCCAGCATGCTGGGCGAGCTGGCAGCCTCGCTCAAGGCAGTGATCTCCCAACGCCTGGTCCGCACCGTCGACGGCACGCGCGTGCCGGCCGTGGAGGTGATGCTCAACACCAAGCTCATCAGCGACATGATCGTCAAGGGCGACTTCGGCGGCGTCAAGGAGGCCATGGAAAAATCCATGGCCGAAGGCTCTCAGACCTTTGAGGAAGCACTGGCTGCGCTGGTGCGCAGTGGCACAATTGAGCGCAACGAAGCGCTGGCCTATGCCGACTCGCCCACGAATCTGATGTGGCGTATGGATAATGACGTCAGCCATGCGGCCACTGCTGTCAAAGCTCCGGCCATCACCGATGTGATCCTGCCCGGCGACGACGATATGCCGTCCTTCACGGAAATCACCCTGGATGTCAGAACCGCCTGAAGCCGTCCGCCAAGGCGGCTTTGGCATTGTTTTAGTTTCAAGCCTTCTCCCTACATGTCCCGGACCCTGCAACTGACCGAGCAGCTCATCAGCCTGCCCTCCGTCACTCCCGAAGATGCTGGCTGCCTTGAGCTGCTCGCCGCTGCCCTGATGCCCATGGGCTTTGCCTGCGAGCGGCTGGATAGCGGCCCCGCCGACTTCCGCGTACAGAATCTGTGGGCAAAACGCTCTCCAGCGCTTTCTCAGTCTACGCAAGGCGCTATCAATCCAGATAGATCTGTGCTGGTCTTTGCCGGCCATACCGATGTGGTGCCACCCGGTCCGCTCAAGGAATGGACCAGCCCGCCTTTTGTGCCCATGCACCGCGACGGCAAGCTCTATGGCCGTGGGGCCAGCGATATGAAGACCTCCATCGCGGCCTTTGTCGTGGCGCTGGAAGAGTTTCTGCAGGCCACGCCCGAGCCCGCCTTTGACATTGCGCTGCTGCTGACCAGCGACGAGGAAGGCCCCTCGGTCGACGGCACCAAGGTCGTGGTCGAGCAGCTACGCCAACGCGGCGAACGCCTGGACTGGTGCATTGTGGGCGAGCCCACCTCGGTCAAACAGACCGGCGACATGATCAAGAACGGCCGCCGCGGCACCATGAGCGGCAAGCTCACCGTCAACGGCGTACAAGGCCATATCGCCTATCCGCAGCTGGCACGCAATCCCATTCACGAGGCCCTGCCTGCACTTGCCGAGCTCGCCGCCACGGTCTGGGACCAGGGCAATGCCTTCTTCCCGCCCACCAGCTGGCAGATCAGCAATATCCATGGCGGCACGGGCGCCAGCAACGTCATTCCCGGCCACGTGGTGATCGACTTCAATTTCCGTTTCTGCACCGAGTCCAGTTCCGACTCCCTGCAAAAGCGCGTGCATGAAATCCTGGACCGTCACGGGGTCGAATACTCGCTGATCTGGACTGTGGGCGGCCAGCCCTTTTTGACCACGCCGGGCACGCTGGTGCAGGCCGTGCAGACCGCCATCAAGGATGAAACCGGACTGGATACCGAGCTGTCCACCACCGGCGGCACCAGCGATGGTCGCTTCATCGCCCAGATCTGCCCCCAGGTCATCGAGATGGGCCCGCCCAATGCCAGCATCCACAAGATCGACGAACACATTGCCGTGGCCGATATCGAGCCGCTGAAGAACATTTACCGCAAGACGCTGGAGCAACTCCAGCGCCAGCAGACCGCAACCCAGACCGCATGAGCACTACCAGTACAACCCTGATCTCCGGCAACACCGTTGCCGAACTGATTGCCAGCGGCACCCGGGCGCTCACCGCTGCAGGCGTGGCTTTTGGTCATGGTACGGCCACGGCCGAAGACGAAGCGGCCTGGCTGGTGCTCTGGAAGCTGGGCCTGCCCCTGGACAGCGAGCTCACTCCAGGCGCTCCGGAATCTGTCGCAAATCAGCCTGTTTCCCTTGATATACAAGCGCAGACAGCTAAGCTTTTTGATGAGCGTATCCGCAGCCGCAAGCCCGCCGCCTATTTGACGAACGAAGCCTGGCTGGTAGGGGTGCCCTTCTACATCGACGAGCGCTCCATCGTGCCGCGCAGCTTCATCGCCGAGCTGCTGGCCGACGGCAGCATCGACGGCTGGCTGTCCGACAAGACCGTTCAGGTGCTGGATCTGTGCACCGGCAACGGCTCCCTGGCCTGCCTGGCCGCCATGGCTTATCCCGAAGTCCGGGTGACCGGAGCCGATATCTCTACCGATGCCCTGGCCGTCGCACGTATCAATGTGGACAAGCATGGGCTGCAGGATCGCGTGACACTGCTGGAGAGCAATGGCATGAGCCAGGTGCCCGGCCCCTGGGATCTGGTGCTGTGCAACCCACCCTATGTGAATTCGGACAGCATGGGCAAGCTGCCCGCCGAGTACCAGGCCGAACCCGAGCTGGCCCTGGCCGGCGGCACCGACGGCATGGACTTCATCCGCCAGCTGCTAGAGGATCTGCCTGCGCGCCTGAACAAGGATGCCGTGGTGGTGCTGGAAATCGGCAATGAAAAGCCGTACTTCGAGGCCGCCTTCCCTGATCTTCCCGTGTTCTGGCTCGACACCAGCTCGGGTGACGAGCAGGTGCTGCTGATTACCGAAGAGGCCCTGCGCCACTGGTCCGACAACGCGCTATCCTCATAAAGGCCGAAGCTGTCAGCCAAAAAGGCCCGGTCGAACCGGGCCTTTTTCTTTTTGCCGCTCGCCAGGCATGCCAAGTCAATACGCCATGATGCGTGTGGCCAGCTTCGAGATCGGCGTGCGTATCAGTCCCTCGACCCTGGTCGGCAACAACATGGGTTTGAGCAACATGCGCACGGCCAGGTCGGCAGGCAGACGGCGGCTGACCAGCTCGTAGATGCGCTGGGCCATGTCCTCGAAGCGCGTGCTGCCATCGGCGAAATAGCGGCCCTTGTGCGCCCAGACATGGCGCAGCGCGATATCCGAATCGCTCTCGCGCAGCTCCTTGAGGCGGCCGTAAAGGGCCTTGGCAATGCGCGCACGGCCCACGGGCGACTGCTGCTGCAGCTCCTTGAAATACTTGAGGAAGTGCTTGAAGTGGTTGACCTCGTCATTGCGGACATTGCCCAGCAACTCGCTGAGTACCGGCTCGTCGCTGAGCTCGCGCAAGGTGTGATAGTAGGCCGTGGTGCCGGTCTCCACCACGCAGCGCGCCACCATCTCCAGCCGCGGGTCGGGGTAGAGCTCCTCCATGGTGCACAGCTGCGAATATTCAGCGAAAAAGCTGTCGTAGGCTTGCTGCCAGGGAAACTCCGGCCATACGGTCTCCACATAGGCCCGCAGCGCGCGCCCGTGTTGCAGTTCCTCGAACTCCCATTGATCCTTGAGCCAGACCGCGATTTCGGGCCAGGCCGCGTAATGCTCCGCGAGGTTGGCCGCGTAAGTATCCGAGCCGGTTTCGATGAACGAGGCGCTCATCAGCAGAAAGAAAAGATCCTGGTTGTGCTCTATGGCGCGGCGATCGATGGCAGAGAAGTCAATGTCTTCAATGCGCCAGTGGGCAGAGCCGTTTCTGCTCGGAGTGTTTGAAGGTGAAGAGAGGGACACGTTTTGCTGCATCAGTTGTAGGACCGACATACTGAATATGTCGGACTTCAGACTTAGAGATATGCCATCTTGTCGACATTTGGCCCTTGCGCCATGTCAGATTACGCCGACATTACAGGAGGCTAACAATTCTTCAATTAGCCTTCTACAGGCTTTCACACCAGCCTTCAAGCTGATTTTTTAAGTGGCAACCATGGATCTTCGCGGGCTTCGCTATTTCATCACCGTGCTGGAGGCTGGCTCGATCTCGCGGGCTGCCCATTCCCTCTATGTGGCCCAGCCGGCACTGACCGCGCAGATCAAGAAGCTGGAGTCCGAGCTCGGCATCCAGTTGCTGGAGCGGACCCACGCGGGAGTCACGGCCACGCCAGCGGGCAGCCGGCTGTACGAGGATGCCCGCCGCCTGCTCTCCGATGCCGACGCCATGTGCGAACGCCTGCAGCGCCTGCCCATGGGGCCGGAAGGCTCGGTCAGCATTGCCATGCCGTTCCTGCTGACCGGACTTCTCATGGGACCGGTGATTGCCGGTCTTCGCCAGAGCCACCCGCGAATACGGGTGTTTGTGCTCGACGACTCCAGCCTGATGGTGCAAAAAGCCATGCTGGAGCGTCGTGCCGATCTGGGCGTTCTGGTGGACACAGCCAGTCTGCAGGGCCTGCAGGTGCAGCCCATGGCCACCGAGCCCATCTATTTCTGCGGCCATGACGCACTGGGCAAGGTCGCACCCCTGCTCTATCGACACAGCACCGCAGAAAAAACTCCCTGCCTGGACTTTGCCCATGCTGCGGCACAGCCACTGGTGTTGCAGTCGCGGCGCTTTTCCATACGCCAGACGGTGGAGCAAGCCGCCAGCGATCTGCAGCTCGGTCTAAACATCGTGCACGAGCATGACTCTGCCCGTGTCATTCGATCGCTCTATCAATGCGGCGGGGGCTTTACCTTCAGCCCCGCCTGCTCGGTGGCAGAGAACCCCCTTCCCCAGAACGCCGGCAGCGCCTGGATCGTGGCCAGAGTCTGCAACCCCGACCTGCAACGACGCTACTATCTGGCACGCCAGCCCGGACGCACCCACGACGCTGCGGTACAGGTGGTTCAGGACGCCGTTCTGCGGCAGGTCGAGGCCATGATCGGCGAGGGCCGCTGGCCAGCCCACTGGGACTACGCTGAGGCATAAAGCGCAGCCAAGCACGGTGAACACGGCAAATGCAGCGGCCAACTGTCAGCTGTGCTCCTGGCACGGGACAAACCCGCAGCACAGCACCCTGCAACCAGGCACGTGGGGCACAAGTCATTGATATTCCAAGCCATCAAAAATATTGATGAGGATGGATAAGCAAACGGTATTTCCTTGATCTCCTTCGTTTTGGGACAGTCCGAGCAGATGCCGCACACCGGTGCGACGCTGCTTCAACAAGGACTTGCCCATGACCACTTCTTTGCCCGCGGCCCATATGCCCGGCGCCCCTACCGCCCCTGTGCCGGGCGCTCCTGCACCGGGCGCTCCTATATCCAATGTCGGTGCACTCGTTGCGCGCTGCTGCCGTCTGTATGCCGACCACCTCGCGGTGACCAGCGCCAGCAAAAGCCTCAGCTATGCCGCGCTGGAGCAGCGCAGCAACCGCCTGGCCAATGCCTTGCTGGCTCAGGGTCTGCAGCGTGGCGACCGCGTGGGCATCTACCTGCCCAACTGCACCGAAATCGTCGAAATCGAGCTGGCCTGCTACAAGGCCGGTCTGGTCAAGGCACCGTTCAACGCCCGCCTGTCGCCCCGTGAAGTGATCGAGATAGCCGACAACAGCGATGCAGCCCTCATCGTCACCACGGCGGAACGTGCCGAGAGCTTTCGCGCCCAGCTACGCAAGCCGCAGGTTCGGCTGATACTGTTGGATGACAATGAAAATAATAGCTATGAGCGCTTGCTGGAAAAGGCCTCAGACCAATTTTCATCGGTGTCCGTGCATGAACACGAAGTGGCCGTGCTGCACTACACCTCTGGCTCTTCGGGCACGCTCAAGGCCGCCATGCAGACCTTCGGCAACCGCCTGGCCCAGCTGCGCAAGTTCCTGATGCGCGGCGAAGGGATGCAGCCTGGTCATACCCTGGGTCTGGTAGGCCCTGTCACCCATGCCTCGGGCATGCAGCTGATGCCGGCCCTGTGCACAGGCGCCACCATCCACCTTTTCAGCAGCTTCGAGCCTGCGCGCTTTCTGCAGGACATGCGCAGCCTGCGCGTGACCCACACATTCATGGTGCCGACCATGATCAATATGCTGCTGGCAGAGACCGCAGGCCGCTACCGTCCCCTGCCCGATCTGCTGCGCCTGGGCTACGGCGCCGCCCCCATGGCACCGACTCGCATTCTGCAGGCCATGGATGTATTCGGGCCCGTGCTCAGCCAGGGCTACGGTGCGGGAGAAACCACCTCGGGCGTCTGCGCACTTACCGTGCAAGACCATCTTTATGCCCGCGCCGCCAGGCCCGAGCTGCTGTCCTCCTGCGGGCGGCCTTTTCTCGAGTCCTGCGTGGAAGTGGTGGATGACGAAGGCCGGCCGCTACCCCAGGGTGAGGTGGGAGAGATCGTGGTCAGCGGGGCCGACGTGTTTGCCGGCTACTGGCGTGCCCCCGAACTGACGGCCGAGGTGCTCAAGCACGGCCGCTATCACACCGGCGACCTGGCACGTGTGGACGAACATGGCTTTGTCTACATCGTGGACCGCAAGAAAGACATGGTGATTTCGGGCGGCTTCAATGTCTATCCGTCCGAAGTGGAGGCCGTGCTCCATGAACATGCGGCGGTGCAAGACGCCTGCGTGTTTGCCATACCCGACGACAAATGGGGTGAAGCCGTGGCTGCCCACATCGTGCTCAAGCAGGGGCAGACACCCGGTGACACGGGCATCAACGAGGCCATCGACCGCTTCTGCGCCGATCGCCTGGGCGGCTTCAAGCGCCCGCGCCATATCGAGTTTGTGCAGCAGCTTCCCAAGAACCCGAATGGCAAGGTCATGCGCAAGACCGTGCAAGCGCCCTACTGGGCCAACCACATCCGAAAGGTGAACTGAGATGAATGCCAAAGACACCATGCAAGCCGTATCCCCGAGCTCTGCCTTGCTTGCCATGCCGTTTGAGGGCTCGCCGCGCGCTGCCGAGCTGATTGCAGCCCTGCAGGATTTCCTGCATGGCGAGCTCGCAGAGCTGGCCCAAAAGCACGGTATCAGCCATGACAACAGCGCCAGCAAGGAGTTGCTGCGACAGGTCTGGAAGCGTTCGCGCGAGCTGGGCTTCTACGGCATGACACTGCCCCGCGCCATGGGCGGCGAAGAGCTCTCGGTGCTGGACCAGGTGCTGATCAAGGAAGCCATCTATGCCAGTGGCTCACCGTTCGCCCCCCATGTGCTGGGCGAGCTGAGCGGCCCGCCGCGTATCGGCTCTCTGGTGCGCAAGGCCACGCCTTTTCAGATGGAGCTGTTCATCGCACCCGTGGCGCGCGCCGAAAAAGCCATCTGCTTTGCGCTGACAGAATCCCAGGCGGGATCCGATGCAGGCGCTCTGCAAACCAGGGCCGTGCGCGAAGGCGAGCACTATGTGCTGACCGGTCGCAAGCGCTTTATTTCGGGATCGCCGTTTGCCGACTTTGCCGTGCTCATGGCCTCTACCGCCCCCGAGGGCAGCGCCGAACGGGAGATCAGCGCCTTCTTTGTGGACCTGGCCGCACCCGGCGTGGAAGTGGTCGGCGGCTACAAGACCATGGCCGGGCAGTCGCACACCGGCGATATTCATCTGAACGCCGTGCGCGTGCCCGTGGCGCAGCTGATTGGCGAGCCAGGCCGCGGCCTGGGCCTTGCGCTGGGGCGCATTACCGTCAACCGGCTGCTGCACTGCCCCGCCATGCTGGGTCTGGCGCAGTGCGCGCTGCGCGATGCGCGCGACTATGCGCTGAGCCGCCGGCAGTTCGACCGCAGCATTGCCCAGTTCCAGTCCATACAGCACATGCTTGCCGATATGGCCACCGACTGGACAGCCGCCCGCGCGCTGATGATCCAGACCGCCCGCGCGCTGGATGCAGGCATTGATGCACGCGCCCAGGCCTCGATGAGCAAGCTGTTTTGCTCGGAAAAAGCCTTTGCCATCGCCGATCGTGCTGTGCAGATCCACGGCGGTGAAGGCATTGTCCAGGGCCGTCGCGTCGAATTTCTGTTCCGCATGCTTCGCATGTACCGTGTGCTCACCGGCACCAGCGAAATCCAGCGCAACACCATCGCCAAGGAACTGCTTACGCCCTGACGAGACATAACCAATTAGCGATAAAAACAGGAGACAAAATGAGCACGCAACCCTTGAACCTCTCAGCCAGCAACAGCGAGCGCCGCCAGTGGCTGCGAATCGCTGGCGCCCATCTGGGCGCCGCAGGCCTGGGTGCTGTCGGTCTGGCCGCCCAGGCCCAGAGCTGGCCCAGCCGCCCCATCAAATGGGTGGTTCCCTATATGGCAGGTACCGGTCCGGACAATGCCGCGCGCATCGTCTCCGAGGCGCTGGGTCAGCAGCTGGGCCAGCCTGTGGTGATCGAAAACCGCCCCGGCGCAGGCGGCAACATCGGTGCGCGCCAGGTCGCCCGCGCTGCCGCAGACGGCTACACGCTGCTGTATTCAGGCTCGCCCATGGCAGCCGCGATGCGTATGTACAAAAACCCGGGCTTTGAGGTGTTCAAGGATTTCCGGCATGTGATGGGCATGTCCCGCTCGGACATTCTGCTCGTGGTCCACCCTGGCTCCGGACTGAGCAGCCTGGCCGACCTGATCGCCGCCAGCAGATCCCGCGATATCGACTACGCCTCTGGCGGCGTGGGCACGCCGTCGCACCTGGGCGTGGAGCTGCTGCTCTCGGCGCTGCAGATCAAGGCCACGCATGTGCCTTACAAGGGGGCATCCGATCTGGTCAACGCAGTGCTGGGCCAGCAGGTGGTGTTTGCGGCACCTATCTTTTCCGTCGCCTACCCCCATGTGCAGGCGGGCAGGCTGATCCCGCTGGCAGTCGCCGGCGAGCAACGCAATGACAAGCTGCCCCAGGTC
Source organism: Comamonas sp. Z3 (assembly GCF_008121565.1). Taxonomy (NCBI): domain Bacteria; kingdom Pseudomonadati; phylum Pseudomonadota; class Betaproteobacteria; order Burkholderiales; family Comamonadaceae; genus Comamonas; species Comamonas sp. Z3. The sequence goes on along the minus strand of NZ_VOQU01000010.1, from coordinate 143,249 downwards.
CCCACGCTGGAGGAAACCGGCGTGAAGAACGTACATCTGAGCTCCTGGGGCGGCCTTTCGGTGCCCAGGGACACGCCGCAAGCCATCACCACCAGGCTGCGCAATGCCATGGATGCGGTGCTGAGCCAGCCCAAGGTGCGCCAGCTGCTTGAGATGGATGGCGGCAAGGTGCAGATTCTGGACTCCGCTGCCTACACCCAGGCGTTCGAGCATGAGCTGAAATTCACCGAAACCATGATGAAGCGCATAGGCCTTCAAGCGGTATGACGACTCCGACTGAGCCGCCGTACCCGGGGCGCCGCTGCCGCCTGCTCATTCCCGCATGCTCCTGAGGCTGCGGGCATTCGCGGATAATCGGCTCCAGTCATGATCAGTCTCAAGAACATCACGCTGCGCCGCGGCACCAAAGTCCTGCTCGACCAAGTCAGCACCACCATCAACCCGGGAGAGTCCGTCGGCCTTGTCGGCCGCAACGGTGCCGGCAAGTCCAGCCTGTTTGCCCTGCTCAATGGCAGCATCAGCGAAGACGGCGGTGATTTTTTCATCCCTCCTCAGTGGCGCATGGCACAGGTGGCCCAGCACATGCCGGAAACCGACGAATCTGCCACCCGGTTCGTACTGGATGGCGACACGCGCCTGGCCGAGCTGAACGCCCAGCTGGCTGCAGCCGAAGCTTGCGGCGATGGCATGGAGATCGCCCAGGCCTATGTGGATCTGGCCGATGCCGGTGCACATGATGCAGAATCGCGCGCACAAGCCCTGATTCTGGGTCTGGGCTTCAAGGTTTCCGAGCTGGATCACCCCGTCAACAGCTTCTCGGGCGGCTGGCGCATGCGTCTGCAGCTGGCCCGCGCACTGATGGCTCCCAGCGATCTGCTGCTGCTGGATGAACCCACCAACCACTTGGATCTGGATGCCCTGGTCTGGCTGGAGGCCTGGCTCAAGCGCTATAGCGGCACGATGATCGTCATCAGCCATGACCGCGAATTCCTGGACGCCATCACCAACGTCACACTGCAGATTCAGGGCGGGCAGATCAACCGCTACGGCGGCAACTACTCGCGCTTTGAAGAGCTGCGCGCCCAGCAGCTGGAGCTGCAAGCGGCCAGCTTTGCCAAACAGCAGGAAAAAATGGCTCACCTGCAGAAGTTCATTGACCGCTTCAAGGCCAAGGCCAGCAAGGCCAAGCAGGCACAAAGCCGGGTCAAGCAGCTGGAGCGCATGGAAAAGATCGGGCCGGTCCTGGCCGAAGCCGAGTTCACCTTCGAATTCAAGGAACCTGCCAACCTGCCCAACCCGATGCTGGCGATTTCCGACGCCAGCTTCGGCTATGAAGACGAGGACGGCAGGCAGACCACCATCTTGCGGGGCGTCAACCGCTCCGTACTGGCAGGCCAGCGCATCGGCATTCTGGGAGCCAACGGCCAGGGTAAATCGACCCTGGTCAAGACCATCGCCCGCGAGATGAAGGCGCTGGCCGGTACCGTCACCGAAGGCAAAGGCCTCAATATCGGCTACTTTGCCCAGCAGGAGCTGGACGTGCTGCGCCCCAGCGAGAACCCGCTGGAGCACATGATCCGCCTGGCCAGGGAACTCGGCGCTGCCGCACCTGCCGCCAGCCGTGAACAGGACTTGCGCAACTGGCTGGGCACTTTCAACTTCAGCGGCGACATGGTCAAACAGTCCGTGGGCAGCATGAGCGGCGGCGAAAAAGCCCGGCTGGTGCTGGCCATGATCGTCTGGCAACGCCCCAATCTGCTGCTGCTGGACGAACCTACCAACCACCTGGACCTGGCCACCCGCGAAGCGCTGGCCATGGCGCTCAACGACTTCGACGGCACCGTGATGCTGGTCTCCCATGACCGCCACCTGCTGCGCGCCGTATGTGAAGACTTCTGGATGGTGGGCCGCGGCGTTGTCGGCCCCTTCGATGGCGACCTGGACGACTACCAGCGCTATCTTCTGGAAGAGTCCAAGCGCCTGCGTGAGGAAGCACGCAATGCCGAACAGCAGGCCGCAAGCACGCCAGCGGTGCAGGCTCCGGAAGAGTTCAAACCAAATACGCCTGAAGCCCTCGCTACAAAAGTGCCAGACGCTCCGAAAACAGAAGCAATCACTGACGCAGCTGACCCTAAGGAAGCCCGACGCCTGGCTGCTGCAGCTCGCCAGCAACTGGCCGAAAAGACCAAGCCTTTCAAGAAAGAGCTGGAACAGATCGACAAGACGCTGCCCAAGCTCAATGCAGAGCGCGGCACTCTCGAAGCCAAGCTGGCCACGCCTGGCCTGTCGGGCGGCGATATCGTTGAAGCCGGCAAGCAGCTGAGCGCCGTCAACGCCGAAATCGATCAATTGGAGGAGCGCTGGCTGGAGCTTTCGGAGCAGATCGAAGCCCTGTCCACCGAAACCTGCTGAGACCGTAAAGCCGCCCTGCCCTTGCCCAGCATTGGCAGGGCGCTATTCATTTTGAATAGATTCAGTAGCCGCTTACAACATCAGCAAACGTGAGTTGCATTTTCTTGCGCGGTTGATTCAGCTTCTTGTCAACCTGCAGTTCAGGCCAGGCGTTGAACACGCAAAGGAGTGAACTGCAATGACCACCACTGTTACCGACACCGCCAAAGCCCAGCCTGTAAAGGCAGCAGCAGCTATGTCTCTGATGGCCTGGCCTTGGGACGAGCGCGATCGCAAGCGTGCCCCTGCATTCGCAGCCTGATGATCACTGGATAAAAGAACAGGCAAAAAATTTCCAAAAAGCTGTCAACGAGCTGAATCTGTCAGACGTTAAACAGACATACAGGAGAGATTCCCATGCAAACCACGAACATCATGTCCATCTGGCCCGAAGACGAACGCGATCGCAAGCGCTAAGCGCTCGCCGCGCAGCACTGTGCAGACCAAAGCGCAGTGTGTTGCAGCCAGGTGCCCGGGCAGTCGGCACTGATAGGCCAAAGAACCCACAAGCCTTGCTGCCCCGCGCTTGACCTGCCGCTCTCTGAAGTGGCTCCCCTTCCTCAAAACCCGCATGAATGATTTCTGCGGGTTTTGTCATTTGCTGAACCGAATTTCCCGGCCGCAGGCGAGCAGTGCAAAGCGAGAGGCATGAAAAAAAGGAGCCTGAGCTCCTTTTTTGCTGAATGCCTGAACAGGCTTAATGCATGTGCAGACCGCCGTTGACCGCAAAGTCAGCGCCGGTGGAATAGCTACCCTCTTCCGAAGCCAGCCAGGAGATGATGGAGGCAATCTCTGCAGGCTCGCCCAGACGCTTGACGGGCACGCCCGCCACGATCTTTTCGAGTACATCGGGACGAATGGCCTTGACCATATCGGTGCCGATATAGCCCGGGCTGACCGTATTCACGGTCACTCCCTTGGCGGCCATCTCTTGCGCCAGCGCCATGGTGAAGCCATGCATGCCCGCCTTGGCGGCCGAGTAGTTGGTCTGGCCGGCCTGGCCCTTGGCACCGTTGACCGAGCTGATGTTGATGATGCGGCCCCAGCCCTTTTCCACCATGTCTGCCACCACCTGCTTGGTGACGTTGAACATGGAGTTGAGGTTGGTTTCGATGACCGACTTCCAGTCATCCGGCGTCATCTTGACGAACATTCGGTCGCGAGTGATACCCGCGTTGTTCACCAGCACATCAATGTTGCCGTGCTCTGCCTTGGTCTGGTTGAAGGCTTCGACGGTGGATTCCCAATCCCCCACATTGCCAACCGAGGCATAAAACGTGTAACCCAATTGCGCCTGCTCGTCCAGCCACTTGCGGTAGTCGCGCGATGGTCCGCAACCCGCGATCACCTTGAAGCCATCCTTATGCAAACGCTGGCAGATTGCGGTACCGATACCGCCCATGCCCCCCGTGACGTACGCTACTTTCTGACCCATTCATCTCTCCTGTCAATCAATGGTTATTTCACGATCACCCTATCAACGATAAACACTCTTAGGTATTGCTTATCGTTTTGAACGCCACACACCCTGCACGCTGGCCATGCCAGTATGCAATCGAGTAGGTCCGAATGAACCCGCTTTCGCCGTGGTTTACCTCGTGATCTTCCCTAGGGTCGATGGGAGGCGGGCTTCAGCAGGCTGCTCAGACTGCCCGGCCTTCAGGAGCACCGCAGCAGTCTGCAATCCTGAAGCCTCAGCAGGCTTCCAGAGCCATAGCAACACCCATGCCACCGCCGATGCACAGGCCGGCCAGGCCCTTCTTGGCACCGCTGCGCTGCATTTCATGCAGCAGCGTCACCAGAATGCGGCAGCCCGATGCACCAATGGGGTGACCGATGGCGATGGCACCGCCGTTGACGTTGACCTTGGCGGTGTCAATGCCCAGATCCTGGTTCACCGCGCAGGCCTGTGCGGCAAAGGCTTCGTTGAGCTCGAACAGGTCCACATCGGCAGCCTTCCAGCCGGCGCGATCCAGTGCCTTGCGCGTGGCATAGACAGGGCCCAGGCCCATGACCTCTGGGGCCAGGCCGCTGGTGGCATAAGACACGATCTTGGCCAGAGGCTTGAGGCCCAGAGCCTTGGCCTTGGCCGCCGTCATCACCACCACGGCTGCGGCGCCGTCGTTCAGACCCGAGGCATTGCCGGCGGTCACCGAACCCGCCTTGTCGAAAGCGGGCTTGAGGGTGGCGAGCACATCGGCATTGGTCTTGCGGTTGATGTATTCGTCGCTGTCGAAGACGATGGGGTCTCCCTTGCGCTGGGGAATGTTCACAGGAACGATTTCGTCCTTGAACTTGCCCGCATCCTGCGCAGCCGCAGCCTTTTGCTGGCTGGCCAGCGCCAGCGCATCCTGCTGTGCCCGGCTGACGCTTTTTTCCTTGGCCACGTTCTCGGCAGTGATGCCCATGTGGTACTGGTTGTAGGCATCCCACAGACCATCCACGATCATGGTGTCCACCATCTTCCAATCGCCCATGCGCTGGCCGTCGCGCGAATTGGGTACGGCATGGGGGGACAGGCTCATGTTTTCCTGACCGCCGGCAACCACGATTTCGCTGTCTCCGGTTGCCACGGCCTGAGCCGCCAGCATCACGGCCTTCAGGCCGGAGCCGCAGACGGCATTGATCGTCAGCGCAGGAGTCTCCTTGGCAATGCCGGCCGCCATCATGGCCTGACGTGCAGGGTTCTGTCCGGTCGCTGCCGTCAGCACCTGACCCATGATGACTTCACCGACCTGGTCCTTGCCCACCTTGGCACGGGCCAGAGCCTCGGAAATCACGGTCGCACCCAGCTGGGTTGCAGGAATCTTGGCCAGAGAGCCGCCGAACTTGCCGACCGCCGTACGCACGGCGGAAACGATAACGATGTCTTCCATTGCTGACGAACCTTTCTAGGTTTCTTACAAGTGATGCATGCGTGCGGGTCGCATTCTGTTCATCGTGCCACCCGACGCTTCCTATCACGGTGCAAGCCTTGTTTGCTGCACCGCAATATGGAACTGATTGTGCCTCATGCCTCTCTCAGGCTTTTGACAGAACGTAGCGACCCGGTGCCTCTTCGATGGCTGCATAGGCGCGCGCACGGCCATAGTTCCTGGGAGCCGCCAGCTGCTTGCCCGCATGGCTGCCCAACCAGGCGCTCCAGTCGGTCCACCAGCTTCCCGGATACTCCGTGGCATCGGCCAGCCAGTCGCTGAACGACTCTGGAAACTCGCCATCCTCACGCAGCCAGTGGCTGCGCTTGTTCTTGGCCGGAGGATTGATGACGCCGGCGATATGGCCGGAGGCCCCCATCACGAAACGCAGCTCACCGCCCAGCACCTGGGAGGAGGCGTAGGCCGCGCCGACAGGGACGATATGGTCCTCGCGCGAGCCGTAGATATAGACCGGCATCTTGAGCTGACCCATATCGATCTTCTCGCCGCACACGGTCAGCACGCCAGGCTTGATCAGATTGTTTTCGAGGTAGAGATTGCGCAGATACCAGGCGTAGAACGGGCCGGGCAGATTGGTCGAGTCACTGTTCCAGTAAAGCAGATCGAAGGGCGGCGGCGTTTCGCCCTTGAGGTAGTTGCCCACCACATAGTTCCAGACCAGATCGTTCGGCCGCAGAAAGCTGAAAGTGGACGCCATGTCCTGACCCTTCATCAGCCCGCCCTTGCCCATCTGCATCTCGCGCAGACGCACCATGTTTTCATCGATGAAGATATCCAGAATGCCGGTGTCGCGAAAGTCGATCAGCGTGGTCAGCAGCGTCATGCTGGCCACGGGGAATGGATGGGCCTGCGTCTTGACCGCAGCAGCCGTCCTGCTGCCGGTCTTTGCTGCAGCAGCGCGGCTGCGCGCAGGCCTGGCGGCTGGTAGCTCTCCATGCTCGCGGGCGTGGCGTGCGGCCAGCACCGCCATGGCCGTGGAGACCATGGTGCCGCCCACGCAAAAGCCCAGCACATTGATTTGCGGCGCCTCGCAGATGTCCTGCACCGTGCTCACGGCCTTGAGCACGCCATCTTCGATGTAGTCGTCCCAGGTCTTGTGGCCCAGGCTTTCGTCGGGATTTCGCCAACTGACCACAAAGGTGCGATGGCCCTGGCTGACGGCATAGCGAATGACCGAGTTGTCCGGCTGCAGATCCAGGATGTAGAACTTGTTGATGCAGGGCGGCACCATCAGAAAAGGCTTCTCGAAGACCTTGGCCGTCAGCGGCTTGTATTCGATGAGCTGGAACAGCTCGTTCTCGAAAACCACCGCGCCTTCGGTGGTCGCCACGTTCTGTCCCACGGTGAACAGGCTTTCGTCGGTCATGGAGACATGACCTTGACGCATGTCGGCCAGCAGGTTGGCAATGCCCTGGGCCAGGCTCTCGCCCTTGGTTTCCACGACCTTGTTGAGCGCATCGGCATTCAGCGCCAGAAAATTGCTGGGCGCCATGGCCGCCACCCACTGCTCGACCGCGAAGCGCACGCGGTTGCGCGTTTTCTCGTCACCCTGCACTGCCTCGGCCATGCCGGTCAGCATGCGGCTGCCGAGCAGATAGTTGGCTGCGGCCATCGCCGCAACAGGATTGGCGCTCCATTCGGGCTTGGCGAAGCGCTTGTCCTTGGCCAGCAGGGCCTGAACCTGATTGGCATCCGCAAGCGACTGCACGGACTGGAGATACTCCTGCTGCAACCCCTGCAGTTTGGGGGTATCGAACTGAACCGTCTGAGCCGAGCCGGCCGCCACCTGGGGCATGGCCGACTGCATGGCCTCCGTGATGGAGGCCCAGGGGTTGGGTGCAGCGCCCAGACCCGGCATGGCGCTGAGGCCCATGGGGGCACCGGCCTGCATTTGCTGGAGCGTCTGTAGACTTTTGCTCCAATGCTCCTGCCAGAATTGTTGAACGGATTGGCCAGCCTGGCCCCAGCTCGGGTCAAAATTCATGCTTACATCCTAGTCAAGGCAAGCGACCGGCGATCTCAGGGTCTGGGGACGCTTGCGGAATCTGCAATACGGCTCACACGGCGGCATTGTCACCTATGTGCCACTCGGTTCCGACAAGAAGCTGCGTCATTTCGCCGTTATGAAGCTGTTTTGACACAAAACACAGTGCTGCCGACATGCCTGGCGACTCTTAAGATAGACACCATGTACCTCATAGCCATCGCCTGGATGTACGTTGTCGTGATGATGACGATCGCCGAGGCAGCCAGCCCCGGCGGCACCCTGCTGGGTGCATTTTTCACCTTTGTGCTCTATGGTCTGCTGCCGCTTTCCATCCTGCTCTACATACTGGGCACGCCGGCCAGAAAGCGCCGCCTCAAAGCCCGCCAGGAGCAGGAAGCACTAGCTGCAGGACACGTGCCGCCTAGCCCCGATTCAGGCGTCGCGCCAGATGCTGGCAGCCAACCGACCGCTGCTGCCCAGACGGACGGCATCGCGTCGGTGCGAGAAGAAACGTGATGCATTGCTGACCGTGCACCAGGGCTGGCTGCCATCGTTGCCGAAGATTGCAGCAATGCCCAAAGCAGCAAGCCTCTGACGCGCCAGTTGCGCCAGATCGGCCAGATATTTGCCCCTGCTGCCCGCTACCGGCACAAAATGCTGCGCAGCACCAGGGTCATGGGCCATAAAGATATCGCGCACCTCGGCCCCCACCTCGAAGGAATCGGGGCCTATGCATGGGCCCAGCCAGACCTGGCTGTGCGCAGCAATCCGGGAGCGCTCTGTTTCAGCCCCTGAGAGCGATGGCTGCATCTGCACCTTGCGACAGAAAGCTTCGAAAAGTGTCTCCAGCACACCGCCGGGCAAGGGCCCGTCAGACGGCTTTCTGCCGGGCGGCATGCCGGCCAGACCGCGCCAGCCCGCATGGGCCGCCCCCACGACCAACCCCGAATCATGGGCCAGCAACACGGGCAGGCAGTCCGCCACCATGATGGTGCAGACCACGCCTGCCTCGTCGCTCACACAGGCATCAAAGGCCGCACCGTTGGATTCGGCCACATTGCCTGCATCCAGCGTCAGCACGCCCACACCATGCACCTGCTGCAAGAACGCCGTACAGGCACCAGGCGTGCGGGCCTGCAGCGCCGCATTGAACAGTTCACGGTTGCGGCGCACATGAGCGGGGTCATCGCCCACATGCTCGCCCAGATTCAAGCTCCCCCAGGGGGCCTGACTGACGCCGCCCTCGCGCGAGGTACAAAGCGCATGCACGCCGGGCAAGGCAGGCCATTCAGGAACCAGCCAGGAGTCGGGCCAGGAGTTCGACAGGTCCGGCCTGTAGTTCTCGCTCATGGCGCCCTCTTCACTCCGCATCCGGACAGGCCGAAGGATGGGCCTGCTTGAAAGCCGGCAAGGCGTTGCAGCGCTCGACCACGCCCATCAGGCGCGGCAACGCATCAAGATTCACATTGAAGCGCTGGGCGTTGTAGATCTGCGGCACCAGGCAGCATTCAGCCAGCGTGGGCGTGTCACCCCAGCAAAAAGTCGAGGGCACCAGCCCCGCGGCCTTGCGTTCGGCATCCAGCAGCGCCAGCTGACGCTCGAAGGCTTCGAGGCCGGAGCGTACCCAGTGCGCATACCAGCCATTCTTGGCTTCGTCGCCGACCCCCATTTGATGCACCAGATACTTGAGCACGCGCAGATTGTTGAGCGGATGGATTTCACAGGCCACCATCTGCGCCAATGCCCGCACATGGGCACGGCCCAGCGCGTCTGCGGGCAGCAATGGTGTTTGAGCATGGGTCTCATCGAGATATTCGATGATGGCCATGGACTGCGTGAGCCAGAGCCCTTCATCCGTCACCAGTGTGGGCACCAGGGCATCGCCCACATGGGAGGCATAGGCCGCAGCCTTTTGCTCGCCGCGCACCAGATGTACGGGTACGGAGTCATAGGGCAGGCCCTTGAGTTGCAGCGCAATGCGCACACGGTAAGAGGCGGAGGAGCGGAAATAGGTATGCAGCTTCATGATGTCGCCAGCATAGCGCGAGCCGCGCAGACTGGCATTTTCCCTAGGTCCGGAATACGTAAAAGCCGACGAACGCCGCGCCGCCGGCGCGCCCGCACCATGGCACACTGCTTGCCACATCAACCATTGCTGATTTCAGCGCCTGTTCCTGCCGAGGACCTCATGAGTTACGTGTTCACCCCCCCTGCTGTTGCCTGCCTGCCTGTTGTGGGCCGTGGCGAGCGCTTTCCCATTCACCGCATCTACTGCGTGGGCCGCAACTATGAGGATCACGCCAAGGAAATGGGCTTCACAGGCCGCGAGCCACCGTTCTTCTTCATGAAGCCTGCGGACGCGACCGTGGCGCTGGAAGCCGGCAGCACCGGCCAGGTGGCCTATCCCACGCTGACCCAGAACCTGCATCACGAGATCGAGCTGGTCGTCGCCATCGGCAAGGCCGGCAAGAACATCAAGGCCGCCGATGCACTGCAGTACATCTACGGCTATGCCGTGGGTCTGGACATGACGCGCCGCGATCTGCAAAACGAGATGAAAAAGCAGGGCCGCCCCTGGTGCATCGGCAAGGCTTTCGAGCAATCGGCTCCCATCGGTCCCATCACGCCAGCCGATCAGGCGGGCGACATCGCCAACGCCGAGATTTCGCTGCAGGTCAATGGCGACTATCGCCAGCGCAGCCACATCCACAAGCTGATCTGGAACATCGCCGAGACCATCGAACATCTGTCCAGCGCCTGGGAGCTGCAGCCCGGCGACCTGATCATGACCGGCACTCCCGAAGGCGTGGCCGCCGTGGTCAAGGGCGATGTGCTGGAAGGCGCCATCACCGGACTTGAGGCCATCAGGATCCAGATTGCCTGAAAACCGTTGGCGCACAAGCATTTAGCGCCAACCAAGCTCCAGGGGAGTCACACTGGCATCAGGGTGTGACTCCCTTTTTCATAGCTATTTGCACATGTCGGGCCTGCGCCTGCGGCCTGATTTGCTTATAGTTGCGGAATGATTTTTCGCAGCCCCATCAAGTTCTGCCGCGAATGCGGCACCGCAGTCACCTACCGCGTTCCTGACGATGGGGACACACGCGAACGTGCCGTTTGCCCGGCCTGCCACACCATCCACTATGAAAACCCGCTCAATGTGGTCGGCACCCTGCCCGTGACGGACGACGGGCGCGTGCTGCTGTGCAAGCGCAATATCGAACCGCGCCGCGGCAAGTGGACGCTGCCCGCGGGCTTCATGGAACTGGCCGAGACCACCAGCCGCGGAGCCCAGCGCGAAACCGACGAGGAAGCCGGAGCCGACATCGAACTGGGCAGGCTGTTCAGCCTCATCAACGTGCCCCAGGTGGGACAGGTCCACCTCTTCTATCTGGCCCGCCTCAGGAGCACCCAGCTCTACCCCGGCCCCGAGACCATGGAGGCCCAGCTGTTTGCCGAGGCCGACATCCCCTGGGAAGAAATCGCGTTTCGCACCGTCAAGCTCACTCTGGAGCGCTTCTTTGCCGACCGCAGGGCCGGCGTGCTGGAGCAGCCGCAGGTGCACTGCATAGACCTGATCTGAGCTGCCAGACTGGCTACCCACTTTCTCGCAGAAATCACCGCTCTGTCGTCGAGGGACAGAGGAAGTTGTCTGACGCCACGCTCACGTCTGCAGGCCAAAAATTACCAATGAATACAAATTGCGTGTGACCTGACATATCTCCTACGCAATGCTGTGAAAGGTCGAGCATGAGAGCGGGCATCGCGACGGAGTTCTGATCGCCAACGGGCATGGCGCCTGCTGGCTGTTTCGTACCCCCGTGCGCCTTGTGGATGCCTGAGCCCATGCTTCTACAGTCTATTTACTGGATGAGGCGTCATGAAGGCATCTTTGAGCCCCGCACTGAAGTCTCAACAATTGCTGCAGCGTGTCTGGGCTTTTGCGCTCCTGGCACTGATTCTGCTGCTCAGTGCCAGCTGCAGCCTGTACCTGCTCTCGGCCGTGCGCGCCTTCGTCAACGGAGAAAGCCTCTGGTCCAAGGCCCAGAAGGATGCGATCTACTCGCTGTCCCGCTATGCCGACGAAGGCAACCCGGTGGACTTCGCCCACTACCAGCGGGCCCTGCAGGTGCCCCGCGGGGATGCCGAGGCACGCATCGCCCTCTACGACAAGCCACTGCGCCTGGACCTGGCGCGCAAAGGCATAGAACAAGGCCAGAACCACCCCGATGACGTCAGCTCCCTGATCTGGCTGCTGCGCACGTTCCGCTACTTCAGCTGGGTGCAGGAGCCCGTGGCCTACTGGAAGCTGGGCGACGAATATCTGAATCAGCTGGACACCCTGGCCCAGGAAATCCGGCGCGGCTACGAAGTGGGCAATATCAGCCGCGAAAACATTGCCACCTGGAAGCGCGAGATCGACCTGATCAACCAGGGCGTGACGGCCCTGACCCGAGCCTTCAGCGACTCTCTGGGCCAAAGCTCGCGCAACATCGTCTGGCTGCTGCTCGCGCTCAACGGTGCCCTGGCTATCGGACTGGTGAGCCTGTGGGTCTGGAACACCTGGCGGCTGATCCTGCTGCGAGAGCAGGTTCAGGAAGGCCTGAACAGCGAGAAAGAGCGCGCGGAAACCACACTCGCAGCGCTCAGCGATGCGGTCATCACAACCAATGCCAAGGGCCTGATCAACTACGTCAACCCGGCCGCCATCGGCTTGTTGGGTCTGCAAAAGCAAAACTATCTGGACAAGCCCATCAAGCAGGTGCTGCAGTTCTACACCATGGACGCCTCCATCACCAGCGAAGGCCTGCTCGCCCAGCTGGTCAGCGAAACCAAGGAAAGCACCGTCGTGCGTGACGAGCAAACGCACTGGGTGCGCCGCACCGACCACAGCATCGTGCCGGTCAAGGTGCTGGGCTCCGCCATGCAGCGCGAGGGGCAGACATCGGGCGCCGTCTTCGTGCTGCGCGATGTATCGCGCGAGCAGCAATACATGGATCAGATCTCCTGGAACGCGCGCCACGACACGCTGACTGGGCTGGAAAACCGCGGCGAATTCGAGCGACGCCTGCAAAAAATGCTGACCCAGGGCCTGCATCAGGTCAAGCCCTATGCCCTGCTCTACATCGACCTTGACCAGTTCAAGCTCATCAACGAAACCAGCGGCCATGCCGCCGGCGACGAGGTGCTGTGCGAAGTCTCGCGCATGCTGCAGGCCAATCTGCGCGAAACCGATTGCCTGGCACGCATGGGCGGCGATGAGTTTGCCGTGCTGCTGGAAAACTGCCCCCCCTCCAATGTGGCAAGCATTGCCGAGAAGCTGCGCCTGGCAGCCCAGCAATTGCAAACCACATGGGGAGAGAAGATATTGCGCACCGGCTTTTCCATCGGTGCCGTGCATGTTCCGGGCGATGCGGTGAATGCCTCCGACCTGCTGCGCATGGTCGATATGGCCTGCTACCAGGCCAAGGAGCGTGGGCGCAACAAGGTCTTTTTCTACAAGGCCGAGGATGGAATCTACAGCCGCTATGTCAGCGAGATGGAATGGGCTACGCGCATTCGCACCGCCTTGGACGAAGAGCGCTTTTGCCTGTATGCCCAGAGCATTGCACCGCTGCAGCACAGCAAGAGCGGCAAGCATGGCGGCATGCACTTCGAGGTCCTGCTGCGCCTGCGCGACGAAAACGGACAGATACTGGCGCCCGGCCATTTCATCCCCGCCGCGGAGCGCTACGGACTGATGCCCTCGCTAGATCGCTGGGTGATCTCCAAGACTCTGCAGACGCTGGCCCAGCAGCCAGGACATGCCAAGCTGGTGGAAACCTGCGCCATCAATCTCTCCGGCCCCAGCCTGGACGACGACGGCCTGCTGGAGTTCGTGAAGGAGCAGCTGCAGCTGCACGCAATTGCAGCGCAGAAGCTGTGCTTTGAAATCACCGAAACCAGCGCCATCGGCAACCTCAGCAATGCCACGCGGCTGATTCAGGCGCTGCGCGCCCTGGGCTGCCGCTTTGCCCTCGATGATTTCGGTGTCGGCATGTCGTCGCTGACCTATCTGAAGCAGCTGCCCGTCGACTACCTCAAGATCGATGGCGGCTTTGTGCGCGACATGCTCAAGGACAAGGGCGATCACGCCATGGTGGAGATGATCAATCGCATCGGCCAGACCCTGGGCAAAAAAACGGTTGCCGAGTTCGTCGAAAGCCGCGAAATCGCCGAGGAACTCATGAGCATGGGCGTGGACTATGTCCAGGGCTACGCCATCGCCCGCCCCAAGCCCATGACCAGCGAATACTTTGCTCCCACGCAGGAAAACCAGCTGCCCCAGTGGTGCGGGGCACTGGCCATGAGCTGAAAGCAGCGCACGCCAGCAATAAAAAACGACGCCTGAGGCGTCGTTTTCCTTTTTAGGCGGCACTCAGGCTGCTGCCATCAGCGAGGCTTGCGCGAAGCCTGACCCGCAGACTTCGCCGGCCTGGCTCCAGGCCGGGCCTTGCCCGTCACACCGGCACGCGGAGGCAGGCCTGTGTGCTGGGTCAGCATCTTGCCGGGTTGGGGCTGGCTGCTGCGAAAGCGCACATCCCCCTTGGGCTCAAGGCCTGCATCATCCTGGCGACGACGCACGGCCACGGCCTTGCCATCCTTGTTGGTGGTGTAGCCGATGCCGCCACCGCTCTTGGACGAGGTGCTGTTCTTCTTGCGAGCACTCTGATAGCTGCCGTCGACCAGAGGCTGGAAGGTCGGAATCAGATGCTGCTTGCCGTTGCCGATCAAATCAGCACGACCCATGGTCTTGAGCGCCTCGCGCAGCAGCGGCCAGTTGTTGGGGTCGTGATAGCGCAGAAAAGCCTTGTGCAGACGGCGGCGCTTTTCACCGCGCACGATGTCCACGCGCTCCTCGTCCTCGTCGCGCATCTGCCGGCGCACCTTGGTCAGCGTATTGCGGCCGCTGTGGTACATGGCCGTAGCCGTGGCCATGGGGCTGGGATAGAAGGTCTGCACCTGGTCGGCGCGGAAGCCGTTCTTCTTGAGCCAGATGGCCAGATTCATCATGTCTTCATCGCTGGTGCCCGGGTGGGCGGCGATGAAATAGGGAATCAGGAACTGCTTCTTGCCGGCCTCTTCGCTGAACTTCTCGAACAGCTGCTTGAACTTGTCATAGCTGCCGATGCCCGGCTTCATCATCTTGGTCAGCGGGCCTTGCTCGGTGTGCTCGGGGGCGATCTTCAGATAGCCGCCCACATGGTGCTGGACCAGTTCCTTGACGTACTCGGGCGACTTCACGGCCAGGTCGTAGCGCAGACCCGAGCCGATCAGGATCTTCTTGATGCCGGGCAGCTTGCGCGCGCGGCGGTAGATCTTGATCAGCGGCCCGTGGTCGGTATGCAGGTTCTGGCAAATGCCGGGGAAGACGCAGCTGGGCTTGCGGCAGGCGGCCTCGATCTGCGGACTCTTGCAGCCCAGGCGATACATATTGGCCGTGGGCCCGCCCAGGTCGGAGATGGTGCCGGTAAAGCCCTTGACCTTGTCGCGGATCTCCTCGAGCTCCTGGATGATGGAATCTTCCGAGCGGCTCTGGATGATGCGGCCCTCGTGCTCGGTGATGGAGCAGAAGGTGCAGCCACCGAAGCAGCCGCGCATGATGTTCACCGAAGTGCGAATCATCTCCCAGGCCGGAATCTTGGTTGCGCCCTCGTGGCTGCCGCTTTCGTCGGCATAGACAGGATGCGGGCTGCGGGCATAGGGAAGACCGAAAACCCAGTCCATCTCGGCCGTGGTCAGAGGAATGGGCGGCGGGTTCATCCACACATCGCGCGCCGTGGCTCCCTCGCCATGGGCCTGGACCAGCGCACGGGCATTGCCGGGGTTGGTCTCCAGATGCAGAACGCGATTGGCGTGGGCGTACAGAACCGGATCGCTCTTGACCTCTTCGTAGCTGGGCAGACGCAGCACAGTGCGCTCGCGCGGGGGCAGCTTGGACTTGCTGCGCAGCGAAAGATTGGGCACGAACTGGATGGGCTGGACCTTGGCTACCGATGCGCCGTCATTGGGGCCGTCCGCTTCAGATTTCGCGGCATCTTCCTTGGAGCAGCTCTGGCCCTGGGCCTCGGCCTGCTCGCTGGTCGTCATATAGGGGTTGATATGGGGCTCGACTTCGCCGGGCTCGTCCACCGTAGTGGAGTCGACTTCGAACCAGCCTTCCTCCGAAGCACGGCGAAAGAACGAAGTACCGCGCACATCGGTGATCTGCTCCACCGGCTCGCGCGCCGCGATGCGGTGCGCCACTTCGACCAGGGCACGTTCGGCATTGCCGTAGAGCAGGATGTCGCATTTGCTGTCCACCACGATGGAGCGACGCACCTTGTCGCTCCAGTAGTCGTAGTGGGCAATGCGACGCAGCGAACCCTCGATGCCGCCCAGCACGATGGGCACATCCTTGTAGGCTTCGCGGCAGCGCTGGCTGTAAACGATGGCCGCCCGATCGGGGCGCTTGCCGGCCACATCGCCGGGGGTGTAGGCATCGTCGCTGCGAATCTTGCGATCAGCCGTGTAACGGTTGATCATCGAGTCCATGTTGCCGGCCGTCACGCCCCAGAACAGATTGGGCTTGCCCAGGGCCTTGAAGGCCTCGGCGCTGGTCCAGTCGGGCTGGGCGATGATGCCCACGCGAAAGCCTTGCGCCTCCAGCACGCGACCGATGACGGCCATGCCGAAGCTCGGGTGATCCACATAGGCATCGCCCGTGACCAGAATGATGTCGCAGCTGTCCCAGCCGAGCTGATCCATCTCCGCGCGACTCATGGGCAGGAACGGCGCCGGGCCGAAGCGCTTGGCCCAGTACGGCTTGTAGCTGGTCAGCGGCTTGGCATCGCGATGGAAAAAGGAAACATCAACCGGGGCGTTCATGTGGATGGGCTTTATATGGCCTCATGGCCTATGCGGAGAAAGAACCCGTCAGTTTACTTTTCCGCCCTCGGCCTTGCACGAGCAAGGTCTTGCGAAAAAAGGGCTGAAACTCTGAACTTCATAGCAGCCAGCGCTTGTGACCATTGAAATTCAATGCTTAAAACATCTTAAACCTTTGATTGACAAGCGCCAGATACTCACTTATTAATAGCATCAAAATACCGCCGCCACGCTGCCTCAATCCTTTTCCTGGCCCGTCACGGCACCGGTGACCGGGTCCAGCCGCAGCTTCATGACCGTCTGGTCGGCCCGCAGCAACTTGACCTTGTAGCTAGTCCTGCCCCAGTCCGAATCCAGCTGGGCCTCCAGCGGCTTGCCCGGCAAGGAGGCAACGGCGGCATCGACCGCCTGCGCCAGCGTGATCCGGGTATCGGCCAGACGCTTGACATGCTTGGCCTCGGCCCGTCCCTTGTTCTTCTCCACGGCGGCATCGCCGGTGCTGGCATTCACACGCAGCCTGATTTCCTCGTTCGCCGGCGACACCAGGGTGACCGCGTAATAAGGAGCGGCGCCTTTCTTGCCCTCTTCCAGCTCGGCGTCTATCGCGTTTCCGGAAACGACGGCCTGGGCTTTCTCGACGGCCTGGGTCAGGCCGATCTGGACGGCACCGGTCAGGGCCAGCCATTCGGCAGCCGATCTGGCCAGGGCCGGAGCCGCGCTCCATCCGGACAGACTCAGGGTGGCAGCTAGCAGCAAGGTGCTGGAACGCAATCTCATGAACCCATCCTCCGGCAGTGGCGACCCTTGCAGTCTGCCCCGATTCCGGAGCTCGGGCTTGTCAGATATCAAGCCGTATCGACTTTGAGAAAATCCATGCAAAGCCTTTGCCAGACAAAGCGTTCTCGCTATGACATTCAAGAGTCCCGTGCAAACAGCCCGCCAGGGCCGGGCCTTGGCGGGCTGCAATCGGATCGGAAACAGGCCGCTGGCTTACAGATCGCGCTGGGCTGCGGCAATCAACTCGCCGAACTGACCGGCATCACCCAGCCGATTGGCGGCCAGCAGCGCCAGCTTGACCAGCAGCAGCTCGGACTTGTCCGCGCCCACGGCATCGATGGCGACAGCCAGCTGGTCGTACACGGTCTCCAGACCGGCGATATCAAGGGTGGTGGGTTTCATTTGCATCTCTCCTCAGGCGGGCAGGGCCGCCTTGAATGCCGCTTGCAGGCGATTGACGTCCAGCGCCATCCAGCGCGCACAGACATGTTGATCGGGACGCAGCAGATAGGCAGCGCCATCGGCCATCACGCCATAGCGGGCGCGGCAACGGCCTTCGCTGTCGTCGAGCACCAGATCGGCACCCTGTATCGCGCTGGCGACCTGGCTGCTGACGGCAATCAGGCGCACGCCGATGCCGCGAGCCCTGATCCCGGCCACGACCGCTTGCAGTTCGGCAGGTATCGCCTTGCCGTTCGTGAAATACAGCAGATCGAAGCCGCCACCCAGATGGTCGAGCAGATAGCTGTCCGGCGCAAAGCGTACGTTCAGAGGCGGCGCGCCGTGGGCGGGGCCGGCCTTGAACAGCAGATTGTCGTCGCCCATGCTGTTGAGCGGCGAGCCGCCGTACTCATGCGGGCGCGAGGTGCGCCAGTGGTAGAGCGGGCCGACAAAGGGCTGGCTCAGCGACAGGGACAGCACGGCGTCACGCAGCAGCCTGAAGCCACGGCTCGGCGGCGCCATGAAACGCGTGCTCTTGCCAGCCTCCTCCACAATCTCGCGGGCCGCACCCACGCGCTCGCTACTATAGCTTTGCAGCAGCGCGGCGCTGGCCGCCCCCTTGGCGACGAGTGCCAGACGCCAGCCCAGGCCCTGGGCATCCTGAAAACCGGTGTTGGCGCCGCGCACGCCGAAGATGGGCAGCATATGGGCGGCGTCGCCCGCAAAGATCACGCGGCCATGCACATAGTCGGGGAGGGTCAGCGCGCGGGCCGAGTAGACGGAGCTCCAGTCCATCTCCCAGGGCGTGCCGCCAAAGCCGATCATCTCCAGCTGCGCATCGATGCGCGCCTTCAGCGACTCGGGCCTGAGCGCATCCTCGGGATCTTCGCCAGCAGGCAGCTGGTAGTCCACACGCCAGATGCCATGCGGCTCGCGGTGCATGAGGATGGTGTTGCCCGGGTTCCATGAGGGATCGAAGAATGCGAGGCGCTCGGTAGGCAGGGGCAGGTCGATACGAATGTCGGCGATCACGAAGCGGCCCTCGTAGGAGGCACCTTCCATCAGCAGACTCATGGCCGTGCGAATCCCGGAGCGCGCGCCGTCGCAGGCCACCAGCCAGTCGGCCCGCAGCCCGTAGCTGCCTTCAGGGGTGTCCACTTCCACCCAGGCCTGCTCGCCCTTTTGCTCGACCTTGCTCACGCGATTGCCCCAGCGCAGCTCGATCAGCGGGTTGGCCTGTGCTGCATCGACCAGGTATTCCTCAAGGTACTGCTGCTGCAGATTGATCATGGGAAAGAAGCGGTCGTCGTCGGCACGCGCGTTCTCCATGCGAAACACGCGCTGGCCGCGGTAGATGCTGTTGCCGTAGCACCAGGGCAGTCCGGTCTCCGTCACACGCTGGGCCACGCCCACCTGTTGCAGGATTTCCATGGAGCGGCGCGTGAACACGATGGCACGGCTGCCTTCGGACACCTGCAACTCGGACTCCAGCACCACGCAGCGCTGGCCGTGGCGGGCAATCTCCAGCGCCGTGGTCAGGCCCACGGGGCCGGTGCCGACGATGACGATGGGGTGGTTTTGCCCGCCCGGATGTCGGGAGGCAAGCCAGGGCTGGTGCACCTGGTACTGGTAGTAGATGGAGCGGCGTGGCTCGGCAAATGGCTGATGCATGTTCTTGTCTCCTGGGGGGGCGCTTTCGTGGACAAACCGGTGCGCTTTCATCCCCTTTGCGGTCTGGCTTGCAATGCAGTGTAGAAAACCAGCCCACCGCCGATGTCACCAGATGGAGACAGCATCTATCCCAAGTCAAATTTCAATGAAATCAGCCTCTATCCCCTCCCCATCAATCGATGGAAGCTATCAAAGTTGACCATCGACAGCTTCAGCAGGCTCCATCAGCAGCGCAAACAGCTCGCGCTGCCCCTGCACGCCCAGCTTGGCGCAGACGCGCTTGACATAGGTGCGCGCGCTGCTGACGGTAATGCCCAGACGCTGCGCCAGCGCATCGGCATCCAGGCCCTGGGCCAGCGCCCGCACCACATCGAGGTCGCGCGGCGTCAGTTGCTCGAAGCGCCTTGCCAGTCGCGCCAGCACCAGCCCGACCAGATCGTCCTGCAGCGTCTGCCCTGCGTAGTGCAGACGCATGGCCTGCATGACCAGGGGCGCGAAAACCTCGATCCGGGCAATGGCTGAGGCGTCGAAGCTGCCATGCTCCTCGCCGCGGTACAGGTTCACGGAGAGCCAGCGCGCGTTTTCCTGCAGCATCAGCAGCGACAGCCGCTCGGCGATGCGCGGCAGCTCATAGCAGACATGACGGTATTCGGGATGCTGCACATCGCGCGGGCCCTGGCGATGCAGCCAGACGCGCGGCTTGGCATGCGGGTCCCTGGCAAGGCGTGCCAGCTCGGCCTGCATCACGCGCTGCGAACCGTCGAGCGGATAGAAGCGTTCGCTGTAATCCTGGGAAATCATGGGCAGTGCCCCCGTGCGCGCCCTGTCGCCCATGCCCACCACGCGCGGCCTGGCCATGCCCTGGAAGGAGAAGATCGTGCACTGCGCCAGCGGCACATGGCGCCCCAGCAGTTGCAGGATCTGCCCGGCCACGGCATCGCTGCTGTTGCGCCCCACTCTTTCCATCATGGCCGTCACATCGGCCAGAGCCACGGGCAACTGCGCTGCCTGCGCGGCAGCCGGCAGCAGCATCCAGTGCGAGGAATCGGGAAACGGCGCGCAGCGGGCATTCATAGACCGCGATTCTCGCCGCTGCAGCGCGGCTGCGGACAGGAAAAACCGGCTCTCCCTTTCAGGAGCTGCCGGTCTGGCTTGTGGCGGAAATTGAGGCAGAAAATACGGTCGGGCTCTGGCGCCCTACCACTCGCCCACATTGCGTATGCGCTGCAGCAACTCCCATTCGTCTTCGGCAGCCGCAGCCTGCGGGGCCTGAGGCTCTGCCAGTTCCTGGGCCAGCGGAGGCGGCGAGAAGTGTTCGCGGCCAAAAGTATGTTCGCTCAGGGACTCTGGATGCGGATGGTTCATGATGGCCTCCTTTGCTCGAAGCTTAAGGCTCGAAGCAGGCCGCTCCTGTAGGAATTGGCTTAAGGACACTGTCGAGCAATCCCCACAGGCCGCGTCGTCGTGTCATGGATACGTCACAACTGCCATCATCGGGTCACGCTGCTCGGCCTCGACTTTGCGGTTATGCTGCCGCCGCTATGCCTCAGACCCTTCGTGCTCCCGTCTCCAGCGAACTCATCATCAAGAAAAGCCGCTTCATCGGCTGCGTGCAGCCGATGACGGACCGGGCCAGCGCACAGGCCGTGGTGGATGCACTCTGGCGCGAGCATCCGGGCGCGGCCCATGTCTGCTGGGCCCTGCTGGCAGGCGGTCAATCGGCCGCCGTGGATGACGGCGAGCCCAGCGGCACGGCAGGCCGCCCCATGCTGGATGTGCTGCGCCATCAGGACCTGGAAGGCGTGCTGGCCACCGTGGTGCGCTATTTTGGCGGCGTCAAGCTCGGCGCCGGCGGACTGGTGCGCGCTTATACCGATGCCGTGGCACAGGCCTTGCTGCAGGCCGAAAAAGTCGCCATCCAACGCATGCAGACCTTGCGGTGCACGGTCCCCTATCCGCTGGAAGGTCTGGTGCGGCGCATGGCCGACACGGCAGGCGCGGAGTTGCTGGAGGTCGATCACGGCTCTCTGGTGCGCTTCACGCTGCAGATGCCCGAGGCCGATGCCGCCCAGTTTGTCAGCACCCTCAATGAAAGCGGCCAGGGCCGCATTGGATGGCTCAAGCCCGACGAGCTATAGGACGCAAAAAACCCGCCTGAGCGGTTTTTTTCAGCAGCCTTATCAGCAATTGCCTTTTTTGGCCTGGCCCGGAGGGCAGCCATGGGGATGGGGCTTTTTGTAGCCATCGCCGTAATACCCGCCGCGGCCGTCATAGACCGCGCAGCCGCTGAGCACCCACAGGGTCGCAGCCAGCGCAAGCATGGTTTTCATGGGTTGGGCCTTTTTCTGATTTTTCGGAGCGCCAGTCTACAGGCGGTCCCGCTCGCCTTCTGTCAACAATCTTTTCTGCAGCTCTCAATTGGCAGGCTGCTGCTCGGCCGCCACCTGCAGGTGCAGCAAGGTGAAATACAGGGTCACATCGCCCTGCTGGTCGATGAAGGTGCCCACGGCGCGCTGCAGGCGGGCGGCAATGCACAGGCACTCCATGGCCTCGGGACGGGCGCCGGGAATCCTGGCCGTGGTCAGCAGTGCCAGCTGGTTCTGGCGACCGAATTCATGCACCACCTCCAGCGCTTCGCCGTGCTGTCTGGGAATGGCTTCGTTGGCCCAGCTCCAGACAAAGCTGCCGTCCTGCTCGCTGCTGGTGCCCACCAGGCAGACCGTGGCAACCACCTCATGCAGCGGAGCTTCCAGTGCCAGCAGCGCACGTTCGAGATCCCAGCGGTACCTGGGGCTGCCCTCCAGGCCGAACTGCCGGGGCCATTCGGCATTGCGGGCCTGCATCATTTCAACGGCCTCACGGCTCCAGGCGGCCCAGTCGGTGGTTTGTGCGTCGTTGCTCATCGCGTATCCATTGCTTTTCAACAGAGCGCATTGTCAGGCAAGAAGCGGGCATGCCAGGGCCTGGAACCCTATGCCCCCGCAGGCCTGCGTTCAGTACTTCATCTGCTGCGCTATCCAGTCGGCCAGAAGCTGCTGCAACGAACCGGCAACCCAGACTTGCGGGGCCAGAAGACAGTATTGCGAGCCGTCCGGCACAAAGCCCAGCGGCGCCACCAGCCTCCCGGCGGCGATATCGTCCTGCACCAGCAACTGCGGGCCGATGGCCACGCCCAGACCCGCTGCGGCGGCCTGCAGGCTCAAGTAGAAATGCTCAAGCACCAGAGCGCCGGCTGTTTGCGCTTGCCCCACCTGCATCGGGCGCTGAAGGGACGCAGATTGCCACCAATCCGCCCAGGCCCCGGGGCGCGTCCTGCTGTGCAGCAGCGCCGCGCCGCCCCGCAACTCCAGGCTGCCATCCGCCTTCGAGGCAAAGAACTGCTCCAGCCGGTCCGGCTGGCAGACCGGCCCCATGCGCTCTGCGCACAAGGGCTGTACATGGACGTTGCGCCCCCAGTCGAAGTCGTTGCGGCGTATGGCCAGATCGATGCCGCGCCCCCATTCGACGGTGCCGCCGCCTGCGACCAGATGCACGGTGTACTGAGGGTAGCGAGCCTGAAAGTCGCCCCAGCGCGGAATCAGCCAGCGCATGAGCAGCGTGGGCTCGCAGGACAGCAGCAAAGGCCTGTCGGCCACCTGCCGGCGCACCGCTTCTGCCGCGCGCGCCATCTGCGCCAGCCCGGCATGGACGCCATCGAACAACAAGCGGCCTGCGGCATTGAGAAACACACGGCGATTGCGGCGCTCGAAGAGCGGCGCTCCTAGCTCCTGCTCCACCGCGCGCACCGCACGGCTGATGGCGCCATGGGTCAGATGTAGCTCATCGGCAGCGCGGCTGAAACTCTCCAGCCGCGCTGCGGCCTCAAAGCAGCGCAAGGCCACCAGCGACGGCATGCGCTGTGGACTGACCATGGCTATCTGTGAGCTGCATTCACTATTTTCTTGAGAAATCATCGTTATTCAAAAAGCTATGACCGCCCTAGAGTTCAGGCCCATAGAGCGCTATCTGCCATTCTCCTGCAGTGAAGCCATCGAACAAACAGCAATTTAAACTCAATCAAACGCATAACATGAACGCCTGGCCTACCGTGATTCTTGTCACCTCTCTTGCCGTCATCAGCCCCGGCGCCGACTTCGCCCTGGTCACCCGCACCAGCCTGATGGAATCGCGCCGTGCAGGTCTGTGGGTAGCGCTGGGCATTGGCAGCGGTGTGCTGATCCATGTCGCCTATACCCTGCTGGGACTGGGCCTGGTCCTGCAGCGCCTTCCCTGGCTGTTCGACCTGCTCAGATATGCGGGTGCAGCCTATCTGGTCTGGCTCGGAATTTCTCTATGGCGCGGCGCCAGCCGTGCCAGCGAAGGTTCGTCAAAGCCTGCCTGCGGCGCTGCAACCGGGCATGCTGCCGGCCTCTCGCTTTTTGCCCTGGGTTTTCTGACCAACGTGCTCAACCCCAAGACCGCTCTCTTCATCATCAGTCTGTTCATGCAGGTCGTAGGCCCTGCCGTACCCATGACCAGCCAGCTGGCCTACGGACTCTTCATCGCGCTGACCCATGTGCTGTGGTTTGCGCTGGTCGCCTGTTTCTTCTCGACCCCGGTGCTGCAACGCAGGATGCAGGCTGTGCGCCCCTGGGTGGACCGCAGTCTGGGCATCGTGCTCGTGGGCCTGGGTGGGTTGCTGATCGGTGCCAGCACCACACGGCAAATTCAATTTTGATAGCTACTTGCACTTGATATGAAATGGTCTCAGACCAACAAGGTGTTCGATAGCAGTATCTGCAACGTAAACGACAGCTTTGGAGCGCTCACCCATGCCATGCTTGGTCGGCATCAGTGAAAAAGCCAGAGGAGACCAGCACCATGAAGAATCGCTACCCCTTTCCCGATCTGAACACCCTGCCGGAAGACATCAGGCAGCGCATTGCCGAAGTGCAGGAAAAAACCGGCTTCATCCCCAATGTGTTTCTGGCCTTTGCGCGCCGGCCGGCCGAGTGGCGGGCCTTCTTTGCCTACCACGATGCGCTGATGCTCAAGGAGGAAGGCAGCCTGAGCAAGGGCGAGCGCGAGATGATCGTCACGGCCACCAGTGCCGCCAACCAGTGTCTGTTCTGCGTGGTGGCCCACGGCGCCATCTTGCGCATTCACGAGAAAAAGCCGCTGATTGCCGATCAGATAGCCGTCAACTACCGCAAGGCCGATATCAGTCCGCGAGAACGGGCGATGCTGGACTTTGCCATGAAGGTCTGCCTGCACAGCCAGGACATCGACGATGCCGACCACGAAGCGCTCTATCCCCACGGCTTTGACGACGAGGATATCTGGGACATCGCGGCCATCACCGCCTTCTTCGGCCTGTCCAACCGCATGGCCAGTTTTGCGGGCATGCTGCCCAATCCGGAGTTCTACCTCATGGGTCGCGTGCCGCGCGAGAAAAAGGCCTGACGCCACCGGCAACAGGCGGTAACTCGTTGGCTGCAACCGGTGCGACACCCGCAGGAATGGCGCATCATCCCTTGCAGAGCAGCGGCCGACCCGGCAAAGCGCTGCCTGCCGGAGGCCTATCGAGATGCGAAAAACCGTTTGCTGCCTCGCCGTGCTCGCGGCGCTCTGCGCCATAGCGGCTCATGCTGCCACCTGGCAACTCGATCCTGGGCCTGACAACCGGCTGGAGTTCACTGCCACCTTCGAGAAGACGCCAGTGACGGGGGTATTCAAAGACTTCAGCATTCGCTTTGATTTCGACCCGCAGCAAGCTGCCGACAGTCACCTGAACGTCCGCATTCGTGTCAGCAGCGCTGACATGAGCAGCAAGGACATCAACCAGGCCATTGCCGGCAAGGACTGGTTTGACTTTGCCCGCTACCCCGAGGCAGTCTTTGAGACCCGCGAAATCCTCGGCACTGCGGGCACTGACCGTCATCTGGCACGCGGCACGCTGCTTCTGAAAGGCGTTCGGCAGCCGCTTGCGCTGCCGTTCAGCTGGAAGCCCGAGGAGCGCCTGCTCGAAGGGCAATTCCTTACCCGTCGCACCCTCTTCGGCATAGGCACGGGACAGTGGCAAGGCAGCGATGCCGTGGGCGACGAGGTGAAAGTGAAATTTCGCGCCCGGCTGCGCGAGCTGCCATGAAGGCCCTCAGACCGCTGATTGCGGTCCTGATGGCACTGATAGCCCTTATGACCCTGATTGCGGGATGTTCTCAACCGGGGCTGGAAGCCGTGCCGCC
This sequence comes from Comamonas sp. Z3, assembly GCF_008121565.1. Taxonomy (NCBI): domain Bacteria; kingdom Pseudomonadati; phylum Pseudomonadota; class Betaproteobacteria; order Burkholderiales; family Comamonadaceae; genus Comamonas; species Comamonas sp. Z3. Next base: position 117,855 of record NZ_VOQU01000010.1, on the reverse strand, counting down.
CGCCAGCCCGCTGGCAAGGCCTGCCGACTTTCCTGCAGCCTTCTACGAACAGGCCGCAGCCAGCGGTCAGGAGGTACTGAAGGTGGCCTCCTCGGGTTCGCTGGTCTCCATCACCGTGCGTCGCGCTGGCGCCCTGGCCAGCCTGGGGCACGATCATGTGGTTGCCAGCCGACAGCTGCAAGGCTATGTGGCGCCCCGGCTGGGCCGGGCCGACCTGTACGTGCCGCTGGACAGTCTCTTGGTCGACGAACCCGCTCTGCGTGCCGGGGCGGGCCTGGACACCCGGCCCAGCGCCGCCGATATCGAGGGGACCCGCACCAATATGCTGAGCAAGGTGCTGCAGACCCAGCTCCATCCGTTTGCACGCGTCCAGGTGCGCACCACCCCGGATGCGCACGGCGAGGTCGTGCTGGTCGTGGAGCTCACCGTCCACGGAGTCACGCGCGGCCTGAGCGTTCCGGCCCGGATCGTGAAGGAGCAAGGCGCTATCCGTATCAGCGGAGCGTTGAGCATCGATCAGTCAGACTTCGGCATCACGCCTTTTTCCATCCTGGGCGGCGCCATCCAGGTCCGGGACCGGCTCGATCTGAGCTTCGACGTGCGCGCCGACCCAATGAAGCGGGAGTCCGGATCATGAGACCAGGGAGCTGGCGTGCCCCGAGCGCAGCGCTGCTGCTGATCTGCTGCGGCCCGCTGGTGTCGGCACAGCAGCTGCAGATCGAGACCGCCGAGCAGGATGAAGCCGTGCTGGTAAAAGCCTCGGCCATCATGCAGGTCAGGCCGGCCACTGCCTGGAGCGTGATTTCCGACTACGAGCATCTGGCCGAATTCGTGCCTGGAATGCAAAGCTCTCGCGTGCTGTAACGCAACGGCAACCAGGTGGTGGTGGAGCAGAAAGGCAGTCTGGGATTCCTGTTCTTTCGCCAGGCCATCGAAATCAGGCTGGCCGTGAACGAATGGCCGCATCAGCGCATCATCGCCCATGCGGTAGGCGGCAATCTCAAGCAGATGGACGGCAGCTATACCCTGGAAACCCTGGCGGACGGCCATGTACGCCTGAGCTATAGCGCCCGCCTGGTTCCTGCGTTCACCATCCCCCCGCTGCTCGGAAAAGCGGTGGTGCGCCAGTTGCTGACGCGCCAGTTCAAGGCACTGGTGGATGAAATCCTGCATCGCGAGGCATTGAGCCTCGGAAGCGACAGCCTGCCATCAAAAAATTAGCGCAAAGCCTCTCATTGCGAGGAGTACTACCGCATTTTCCGTGACGATCCGCCAAAGCAGTCCAGGGCGTATCCAAGCCTGCACAGAGAGCGATTTGCCTGGCCGCCGGGAAGCCATGACTGCCGGCATTCGTTCATCAAGCGCCGACAGCCATGGCGTTTTCAGGCCTTGAAAGTCAGCCAAGGCTTCAATTTCAGGCTCGCCCGGATCAGCCCCGCCTCCTCCTGCGCCTGCAGCACCGGTCCCACGGGTTTGTAGGCACTTGGAGCCTCCTCGATCAAGCGCTCCTCGCGCAGCGTGATGCACTGCCACATGGACTCGATCAGCGGCTGCTTCATGCGGCGTGTGTCCTGTCTGCGCACCTGCCGACCTGCGCCGTGGCTGCACGATTGCAGCCAGTCTTCATGGCCCAGGCCCTTGACAAGGAAGGAGTAGTCGCCCATGGAGCCCGGAATCAGCGCCCACTGGCCGTCGTGCGCCGGGGTCGAGCCCTTGCGGTGCACATTGAACTCGCCTTCGGTCATCACCACGTTGTGCGGCACATCCACAATCAGGCGCGATGCATCGGGCGCGGCAATGTCCTCCAGTTCTTTGCGCACCAGCTCGGCCAGCGCCATGCGGTTGAACCATGCATAGCGCGCGGCCACGCCCATGGCCTGCAGGTAATCCTGGGCCAGCGCACCGCTCAGACCATACAGGCCGTGCCGCGGGTGCTTGATGCCTTGCGGCCATTGCTGCCTGGCCAGATCCATCCAGCGGCGGCCGACATAAAAGCCGACATCGCGCGAGCCGGTATGGATCATCACCGTGACATCACCCTTCTTGAGCCCTGCCGCATAAGCGGCGTGGCGATCGAAAATCTCATCGACCACGCAGAACTCCAGAAAATGATTGCCGCTGCCCAGGTCGGCGGCAGACGGCGGGCGCAACAGCTCACGCGCCTGCAGCAGGGCTTCGGGCGCGTAACGACTGCGGCCCGCAAAGCCTTGCAGTCCCACGCAGCCGGCCAGCTCGGCCTGCAGGCGATCGCGATTCACGCCCTGCCACAGGCCAGCATCAGGCAAGTGTTCAATAAAGGCATCCGGGCCCTCGTCGAACAATGCCTTGAAGCCTGCGCTGCGCACGGGTACATCGCGCCCGTTCTGCAAGATGACCCGGGTCAGACGCTGGACGATGGTGGTTCTGTGCAGCTCGGCCTGCGCCTGGGTCAGGCCCGTGCTCAGCAGGCGTATGCCGCAGTTGATATCCGTGCCGATGGCAGCAGGAATCACGAAATCCGGCGATGTCGCCACCACGGCCCCCACTGGCGCAATGCTGCCGGGGTGAAAGTCCGGCGTGGCACAGGCTTTGCAGACTGCGCCATGGCCCTGCGGGTCGGCGACCGAGGCAAACTCCAGCAACTGGCTGACGGCCTTGTGCTCCAGCGGCAGACTGTCAGGCAGCAACACAGTGGCGGCCGCCTGCTCGTTATGGATTTGATAGATGTGGTCCCGATACGAGACCTGGATGCCCTGACGTGACAGAGCTTTTTGCAGTCGGGAAAGCTTCCCGGAAAGATGGGGCATGATGCTGAGAAAAACAGGTACGCAACAGCGCATCTCCGAATCTGGGAGATGCAACGCACCTTCGAGCAGCAGCATCAGGAAGGATGGGTAAGCCGCAGATTCTAATGATTAGCGGCCCGGCCGCCAAGCATCGGTGTTGCCGGCAGGCTGCAGTGCACTTGATGGGCCAAGGCACTTTTCATCAGGACTTCAATCAAGAAAGCGCGCTGCCACGGCCGGGTCCGGCATCAGGCATTGCTCGCTTTTGCCAAACCAGCGGTAGCGGTTTCTGGCAATCAGGCGATAGAGCGCATCGCGCAATGCAGCGGGTATCAGCCGAAGCAGCGCTGTCAGGCGCCAGGGCCAGCCCAGCGCGTGCAGCACGCGCAGGATGGCATCGGTGTGCTGCCAAGAACACTTGCCGTCGACCAGCAGCAGGGTTTGCAGACCTTCCAGGCGCAGGCCCGCATCGGCCAGCAGCTTGCCGCCTGCCTCTCCCTGGATGGCGGCGAACTGAAAAATGCCATGCTTGTCGTGCTTGAGCAGAAACTGCACCCAGCCGTTGCACAGCAGGCATTGCGCATCGAAGACCACAATCATTTTTTCTCGTCGGGCAGCCGCAGATGGCCTTGGTAACTGGCCACTACGCCAATCAGCGGGACTGCCGCCTCGATATGAAACTGCAAGCGCTGCCCGACCCCGGTTTCCTCGGCCACGATGAGCGGCGCCAGCCAGCCCGGACAAGGGATGCCCAGAAAATACAGGCGCTGCAGTCGCATGTGCAGCCGTCCATCCACCGCCCGCAGGGCAAAGCACAGCCGCGCTGGCCCGAGACGCTCGACCAGGCCGCCTTGGTGCAAATGCATGCTGGAGCGCATGACCTGCTCGGGGAAGATGCGAGTCCAGGTCTCGGCGTCCGGACTGGCCTGCAGCTCGAAATGAATCTCTCCCTCAACGGCCGTGCGCGGCGTACCCAGGGCCAGGCCCAGCAACCTGGCCAGCAGCGTCCGGGGCGCGCCGGTCTGCACCCTGCCCTCCAACTCATGCTCGCCCTGCAGACGGTGAAAGCGCTGCAGCACGGCATCGAGCCTGCCGAACTCTTCACCCATGGCCTGCTGAAACAAGGAAGCGCTCTGCGTCATGGGGCCAGCTCCTGCATCCGGATGTCCAGCCCCCGAGCCTCGGCCATGAAGTCCTGCAGCGTCAGCAGCCCCATGCAGGGCCGGGCACCAGGCGCCAGCGCAGCACCTGCTGCCAGCTTGCGCACCAGTGCACTGGCTGCCAGCGTGGGAACATAGGGCCCGTCGCCGGAGCCCGCCGTCAGCACCCAGCTACGCTGGCTGGCTTGCCCCTGTGCATCCAGCCCGCTGACGGTGACATGCATGGCACCCGCATCACTGCCCCGCTTCTTGAACCAGTCCGCCATGCGCTTGAGTCTGCGCGCATGGATGGACCAGTCGCGCACCAGCCCTTGGTGCGCCAGACAGGCCATGGCGTTTATGCCTCGGTGCAGAAGCGGCAACTCAAGCCCCGCGCCAAATCTGACAGAACAGTTCTGATAACGACGCGGCAGCAATGCAAGATCGGGCACATCGCAGGCCGACAGCAGCCGCCGCCCCACGGGAGCCGGATAGTCATGTGCATAGCTGCGCAGCCAGCCGATCACGGCCTGCTGGCCCGCACCGGGCAGTGGCTTGCCGCAATAGCTGAGGATGGCAGCGACGGTGGACAGGCCTCTGTCCGTTCGATTGCCCGGGCTGATGCCGATGTCGATATGGTCGACGCGAGCCATGCTCCTAGCCAGCGCATCCACCACCGCCGAGGACAGCGCCGGCACCGAGCTGGCACCACTGAGCAGCAGCACGCCGGCAGCTTTGGCCTGCGGCTCGAGCTGGTCTATGCCGCAGACAAACTCACGCCCATCGGCCAGATCCACATAGTGCACGCCGACCTGGGCACAGGCCAGGGCCACGCGGTAGTCCTGCCCCTGAAACGGGCCCGAGGTGTGAATGAGCGCATCCACCGCCAGGGCCTTGAGCCGTTCTTGCAGCCCCGGAGCCATCACGTCCAGCACCGCATGGCTCAGGCTTGTGCGGGCATCCCGGGCCAGACCTTCAAGCAGCGCATGCGCCGCAGAAGCCGAGCGCCCTGCCACCACGATGTGCAGACCGCTTTGCCTGGCCAGTCTGGCAACCAGGCGACTGCCGAAGAAGCCATAAGCACCAACGACCATGACCTTGAATTCACGCATGCCCCAGTGTAGCTGGACGCAAGTTCCGCCCTGCAGCCCAGACACGGCAGACGCCTTCATGGCCTGCTCACAGCCCGTGCTTGCGAATCTTGTCGTGCAGCGTGGTCTTGGGAGTGTGCAGCGCCTGTGCCGTGCGCGTCAGATTGCCTTCGTTGTTGCGCAGGGCTTCGGAAATCAGGGAACGCTCTATGGACTCCATGGTCGACGCCAGCGAAGCAGCAGTCCCGGGCGTGGCGCCGGACGTGGATATGCCGGCATCCAGCCCCAGCGTGATGCGCTCGGCCGTGTTGCGCAGCTCGCGCACATTGCCGGGCCAGTCGTGGGCCAGCAAGGTCTGAAGACGCTGCGGCGTCAGTTCGGCCACAGGTCGCTGGTGGCGGGCCGCGGCCTGCAGCGCGAAATGCTCGAACAGCAGCGCAACATCCTCGCGGCGCTCACGCAGCGGGGGCAGGTTCACGGTCGCCACATTGAGACGATAGTAGAGATCGGAACGAAACAGGCCCTGGCGGCTGAGCTCCAGCAGATCGACCTTGGTTGCCGCAATCACGCGGCAATCCACGGGAATGAGCGTGTTCGATCCCAGACGCTCCAGCACTCTTTCCTGCAGCACGCGCAGCAGCTTGGCCTGCATGGCCAGGGGCATGCTCTCGATCTCGTCGAGAAACAGCGTGCCACCGCTGGCATGCTCGATCTTGCCAATGCGCTTTTTGCCTGCGCCGGTAAAGGCCCCGGCCTCGCTGCCGAACATTTCGCTGTCGAACAGGGTTTCCGGCAGACCGCCGCAGTTGATGGCGACGAAATTGCCGCTTTTGCGCCGGCTGGACTCGTGCAGGCTGCGCGCGACTCTTTCCTTGCCGGTGCCGGTTTCACCCCAGATCAGCACATCGGCCTCGCTGGCCGCAAGGCTCTGCAAGGTACTACGCAGCTGCTGCATGGGCAGCGACCGCCCCAGCAACTGGTGCTGCAGCACATCCCGGCTCTGCAGTTGCTGACGCAGGCTGCGCACCTCCAGCACCAGACGACGTCGCTCCAGCGCACGGTGCACGGTCTCCACCAGGCGCTCAGGCGCAAATGGCTTTTCCAGAAAATCGGCCGCACCATCCTTCATGGCCTGCACGGCCATGGAGATATCGCCGTGACCGGTGATGAGAATCACGGGCAGCTCGGCGTCCAGCGCGCGAATCGCGGCCAGCAGCCCCAGCCCGCTCATCTGGGGCAAACGGATATCGCTGACCACCACGCCGGCGAAATCCGGCGACAGGCGCTTTAGCGCCTGCTCGGCACTGCTCGCACAGACGCAGTCCAGGCCCTCGAGGCGCATGGTCTGCTCGCAGGCCATGGCGACATCGGCATCGTCTTCAACGATCAGGACTTGGAGGGATGGGTTCATGGGCAGCAGGCAATCAGGACAGCGGCCGAGTATCCACCAAGGGAAGGCGCAGCGTGAAGATGGCCCCGCCTTCCGGATGGTTGCCGCCGCTCAGGCCGCCACCTGCTGCATGGGCAATTTCTGCCGACAGCGGCAGGCCCAGACCCAGTCCCAAACCCTCGGGCTTGGTCGTGAAAAAGGGCTCAAACAGCCGCGCCTGAGCCTGCTCGCTGAGTCCGGGGCCATGATCGCGCACCGTGATCTGTGCCCAGGCACCGGACCGGTTGCAGGCAATTTCCACGCACCGCGTGCAGCCGCCCTGCACGGCGTCCAGCGCGTTGCTCAGCAGATTGATCAGCACCTGCTGCACACGATTGGCATCGCACCAGGCACTCAGCGCGAGATCCGAAGGCTGCCGCACGATCATGACGCCGCTTTGCGCAATGCGCGGCTCCAGCAGGGTCAGAGCGCCATCGACCACCTTGGCCAGTTCGACCTGTGCCGGCTGGCCCGCGGACTTGCGCGCAAAGTTGCGCAGCTGTCCGGTAATACGTCCCATGCGCTCCGTCAGCTCGGCCATGCGCTGCAGATTGCTGTGCACCATCTCGCCCTGGCCGCGCTCCAGAAAACGCTGGCTGTTGCCGGCCAGCGCCCGCAAGGCCGCCAGGGGCTGATTCAGCTCATGGGCCACTTCTGTGGAGAGCTGGCCGATGACGGCCAGTTTGCCAGCCTGCACCAGCTCATCCTGCGCAGCGCGCAGTGTGGTCTCGGCATGCATGCGCTCCACAACCTCCTGCTGAAGTGCCAGATTGGCGTTCTGAAGATCGGCCGTGCGCTGCTGCACTTTCTGCTCCAGCACCTCGTTGGTCTGCTTCAGAGCCTGCTGGGCCGCCAGTTGCTCGCGCACATGCCTGCGCCGCTGATAGAGCAAAGCCCCCAGCAACAGCATCAATGCAATCAACACCCCGGTCACCCATGCACGGCTCGCCGCCAGCTGCAATGCAACACTCAGGGGAGACAGCACGGTGATCTGCCAGGGCGTGCCGGCCAGCGGCGTGGACTGCGCCAGAAAGCGACCCGCACTCGGCCCTGCCGCGGCATCCTTGAGATCAGGAATGCTGACCTGCCTGATACCCGTGGCACCGCTCACGCCACCCCAGCTCAGCGACCTCAGATTCAGACGGTTGTATTTCTGCGACGCTTCCAGCTCCGCGCGTCTTGCTTCGTTCAGCGGCTGCAAGGTGGCAAAGCGCCAGGCAGGCATGTTGCTGAGGATGACCACGGTGTTTTCATCGCTGACCATTACCGGCGACTCTGCGCTGGCCCAGGACTGCTCGAGCTGCGCCAGCCCGACCTTGACCACCACCACGCCATGCAGCTCGCCCTGGCCCAGGGTCGTGGTCAGGTAATAGCCAGGCTCACCACGCGTGGTGCCGACACCGAAGTAGCGCCCCCGCCCTTCCCGCAGCGCCTGCTGGACATAGGGCCTGAAGCCGAGGCTCTCGCCCACAAAGCTGTCAGCGCGGCGCCAGTTGCTGGCGGCCAGCACAAGACCCTGGTGATCCAGCATGTAGACGCTGAGCGTGCCCGCTCGGCGGCTCAGCTCTTCCAGATAAAGGTTGGCACGGGATTGCAGCGTTTCGTCGCCTGGCGATTTCAGCAGGGACAGGATCTCGGGCTGCAGGGCCACCACATCGGGCAGAAAGGCAAATTTGTCGATCTCGCGCCGAAGGCTGGCTGCATAGAGATCGAGGCGGTTGTTGCCGGCTGCCGCCACCGTCTCGAGACCGATCTTGACAAAGCCCTGATAGCCCAGCCAGCCGCCCAGGCTGCTTGCAGCCAGCCAGAGCAGGATCAGCAAAGCAGCGCGCAGGTGCGGGGGCAGGAAAGCTAGCATGGTGCGGGCCATGTTAGCAGCGCCCGACACAGCGGCAGGCAGTAAGTCGGGCAAGGCGGGGGTCAGGCTCAGGCGCGGGCGGCTTCGGCCATGATCACGGGCTGGGCTGCCGAGTCCGTGGAAGACTCCGGAGCTTCATCGCCCTCCCATTTGGCCACCACGGCAGTGGCAATGGCGTTGCCCAGCACATTGGTCAGGGTGCGACCCATGTCCAGGAAGTGGTCGATGCCCAGAATCAGCAGGATACCGGCTTCCGGCAAACCGAACATGGGCAGCACGGCAGCCACCACCACCAGCGAGGCGCGCGGCACGCCGGCAATGCCCTTGCTGGAAATCATCAGCACCAGCAGCATGGTCAGCTGTGCGGTCAGCGACATCTCGATGCCATAGGCCTGAGAGATGAAGATGGCCAGAAAGGTGGTGTAGATCATGGAGCCGTCGAGGTTGAACGAGTAACCCAGCGGTAGCACAAAACCGGTGATGCGTGGCTTGATGCCGAATTTCTCCAGCTGCTCCATGAGCTTGGGCAGCGTGGATTCGCTGCTGGCCGTGAAAAAGCCCACCAGCACCGGGCCGCGAATCAGCGACAGCAGACGGAAGACATCCTTGCCCAGCACCACATAGCCGGCACCGATGAGCAGCACCCACAGCGCGGCCAGCGCAATATAAAAGCCCAGCAGGAACTTGCCGAACACCAGCAGCATGCCTAGTCCGTGGGTGGCAATGGTGCCGGCGACAGAGCCGAACACGCCCACGGGCGCAAAGCGCATCACATATTCGGTCACGCGCAGCATGACATGCGAGGTCTCTTCCATCAGATCGACCAGCATGTGCTTTTTCTGGTGGTTCAGATAGCCCAGGGCAATACCGAAGAACAGCGCGAACACGAGGATCTGCAACACCTCATTGGTGGCCATGGCCTCGAAGATGTTCTTGGGAAAGACATGGGTGATGAAATCCTTGAAGTTCAGCGCACCAGTCTTCAGACCCAGGCTCTCGGCATTCGTGGGAAGCTCCACGGTCAGGCCGTGGCCGGGTTGCAGCACATTGGCAAACACCAGACCCAGAAACAGCGAGCAGAACGAAGCTGCGATAAACCAGCCCAGCGCACGACCACCCACGCGGCCCACGGAACCGGCATCGCCCATATTGGCCAGGCCCGCCACCAGCGTGGCAAACACCAGGGGCGCGATGATCATCTTGATCATGCGCAGGAATACGTCGGTGAGAATGCCGAAATAGCCGGCAATGTCTTTGGCAGTCTCCGGTGTCGCGGCGTTGGCGTGGACGAGATAGCCCACGACCACACCCAGAACCATGGCCAGCAGAACCATGATGGTCAGGCGATTGGATTTCATTTCTTGGAATCTTGGTATGCGTTGTTTGAGTCGCTGCCGGAATCCAGGCCTTGCAGGCACCGGGTTCTGACAGCGACAACAAACCGAGACGGACCGCCGACGCAACCGAGGTTTCGTCAGCCAGGTCCAGCCCCAGTCTCACTTGGTCAGCCGCAGCGAAGCGGCGTGCCGTCCTTTAAGCACATACCGTGCCAGCCAACAGATCACAGCCAAGTCTTTGATTTGCTTATATTCAAAATACTTTTTTGCATAACAAGAATCGGATTTCCGGACAGCACCCGGACAGATGTACGGAATTCCGAACAAGACTCAGGCTGTGACTGCCGAACGTATCCAGTCCGGCAGCGCAGCGGCTTTCTGCCTGGGAAAGTCCACCCAGATCACCGTGCCTCCGCCGGCGGCGCAAATGACTCCCGGCTGTGCCACACGCTCCATCGTGGCCCAGGTCTCGAACGTGGTGCGCGCGGGATCGCTGACAAACATCTTGAGCAGCACCTCGTCGGGATAGGCCAGCTGCTGATAGAAATTGCAGAAGGCGTTGACGATGACCGGCCCCTGCCCTGCGGGATCCGGATTCAGACCCATGCCGCGCATCCAGTCGATACGGGCAGTCTCCAGGTAACGGAAGTACTGTGCATTGTTGACATGGCCCATGGCGTCCATATCACCCCAGCGCACGGGAAAGCGCGTTTCATAGACCTGTTTCTTGTGCTCTGGCAACTCGATTTTCATGCCGCTATGTCTCCTGATTGAACGAGGTCTGCAACTGCCTCATCATCCCCTTGTTCTAGTTTCTTTGAGGGATGGCGTGCCCCGGGGGGAGCACTAGCCTATGGACTTTGCCGCAACACTGATTGATGCGCTGTCGCCAAATCTGCACGGTCGTGCCGGACTGTCAGCATAGAATCGCCCGCATCGTGGTTTTTGCAGACGCACCTGCCAAAGCCGCGCACGCCAGTTTTCCCAATCCAATATCAAGCGAGACTTTCCCGATGACAAACGAAGAGATCCTGGCCCAGTACGGCCCGCGAGAGGCCATGGAATATGACGTGGTCGTGGTCGGTGGAGGCCCAGGCGGCCTGGCCACTGCCATTCGCCTCAAGCAGCTGGCGGCCGAAAAAGGTCAGGATGTCTCCGTGGTCGTGCTGGAAAAAGGCTCGGAGCCCGGAGCCCATACTCTCTCGGGCGCCATCATGGATCCTCGCGCTCTGACCGAACTGATCCCCGACTGGAAGGAAAAAGGGGCCCCCCTGAACCAGCCGGTGACCGAAGACGCCATGGTCTTCCTCGGCGAGAAGAGCTCTCTGCGCACGCCCAACTGGCTGCTGCCCAAGTGCTTTCATAACGAAGGCAACTACATTGTTCGCCTGGGCTTTGTCACCAAGTGGCTGGCGGAACAGGCCGAAGCCCTGGGCGTGGAAATCTTCCCCGGCTTCACGGCCGCCGAAGTGCTCTACAACGAGGACGGCTCCGTCAAGGGCGTGGCCACCGGCAATATGGGCATCAGCAAGGAAGGCGAGCCCACGGGCGACTTCCAGCTGGGCATGGAGCTGCACGGCAAGTACACCATCTTTGCCGAAGGTGCGCGCGGCAATCTGGGCAAGCAGGTCATCGCCAAGTATTCGCTGGACGCCAACCGCGACCCGCAGACTTACGGTCTGGGCATCAAGGAACTCTGGGAGATCGACCCCCAGCGTCACAAACCCGGCATGGTGCTGCACACTGCCGGCTGGCCCATGAAGAGCGACACCTACGGTGGTGCCTTCCTCTATCACCTGGAAGACAATCTGGTCACGCTGGGCTTCATCACCGGTCTGGACTACTCCAACCCCTATCTGTCTCCGTTCGAGGAGATGCAGCGCTGGAAGACCCATCCCAATATCCGCTACTACCTGGAAGGCGACGAAGCCAAGGGCATCAAGCCCGCCAAGCGCATCAGCTACGGTGCGCGCGCCATCACGGCCGGCGGCATCTCCAGCCTGCCCCGCTTTGTCTTTCCCGGTGGAGCATTGGTGGGCTGCGAAGCCGGCTTCCTCAATGTCAGCCGCATCAAGGGCAGCCATGCCGCGATCAAGACCGGCATGCTGGCCGCCGAAGCTGCCTACGCCGCCATCGTCGCCGGTCGCCAGGGCGACGAGCTGACGGCCTATACCTATGCGTTCGAGAACAGCTGGCTCTATGAAGAGCTGTGGAAGGCGCGCAACTTCAAGGCCTGGTTCAAGAAGGGTCTGACCACGGCCACCGTGATGAACGGCCTGGAGCAGTTCGTGCTGCGCGGCAATATCCCCTGGACGCTGCATCGCAACAAGCCCGACCACGCCTATCTCAAGCCCGCCGACGAGTGCACCCCCATCGAGTACCCCAAGCCCGACGGCAAGCTGACCTTCGACCGCCTCTCCAGCGTGTTCATCAGCAGCACCAATCATGCGGAGAACCAGCCGGCCCACCTGACGCTCAAGGACGCCAGCGTTCCTGTCGCTGTGAACCTGACCAAGTTCGCCGGCCCCGAGCAGCGCTACTGCCCCGCAGGCGTGTATGAGTTCGTGGAGGACGAGGCCGATGCCGGCAAGCAGCGTCTGCAGATCAATGCGCAGAACTGCGTGCACTGCAAGACCTGCGACATCAAGGATCCGACGCAAAACATCGTCTGGGTCACACCCGAAGGCGGAGGCGGCCCCAACTACTCGGGCATGTAAGCCATGCGATGGCATTCGGCGGCAGCCGCTGCCGGATGCACTCCCCAAAAGCCTGCGCCAGTTCCGACTGCGCAGGCTTTTTTCATGGGCTGAATGTTTTTAGCAACGCAGCCCGTCAAATGCCCACAAATTTGCAGCATCCTGAAAATTCTCAGGCCACAGCAAGGGCCGTGAATCTCCCAATGGAGATCGGCTTGCGGCCGGGAAAGCGCTGCGACCAAAAAACAGGCAATCGCCTCAATATCCTTGACCTGGGCAAATCAAACGCAGGAAAAATGCAGTAAAAAGCAGAAACCCTGCCCCACTCAACGCAATATTGCGCGCCATTGAATAGCATCCGCACACACAAACACCAGTCAAATAGCGCTTTGCGCAGCTTTCATGCCATTTTTTCGCGATCATCGTATAGGGATAAACAAGGTTATCTCAATTGCGAAGACAGCCAAATCGGTGCAGTAGACTTTGCCGCGAGGCGACGCGCATCGAGCACTGCCGTCTTAATTCACCTGGAACACACAACAAACGCTGGAGATACACATGAAGCAGCTGTCCTTGGCCCGCATGGGCGCACTGGCCCTGGCAATTTCCGCCATGTCGGGTGCCTATGCCGCCGACACCAAGTCCGTGGCCGTGACCGCCATTGTTGAACACCCTGCCCTGGATGCGGTGCGTGACGGCGTCAAGGACGCCCTGAAGGCTGCCGGCTACGAAGAAGGCAAGGCCCTGAAGTGGCAGTACCAGAGCGCACAGGGCAATACCGGTACAGCAGCCCAGATCGCCCGCAAGTTCGTGGGTGACAAGCCTGACGCCATCGTCGCCATCGCCACGCCTTCCGCTCAGGCCGTGATCGCGTCGACCAAGACCGTGCCCGTGGTGTTCTCGGCCGTGACCGACCCCGTGGCCGCCAAGCTGGTCCCCAGCTGGGAACCTTCCAAGAACAACGTGACCGGCGTGTCCGACCTGCTGGCACTCGACAAGCAGATGGACCTGGTCAAGCAGGTCGTGCCCAATGCCAAGCGCATCGGCATGGTCTACAACCCCGGCGAAGCCAACTCCGCCGTGGTCGTCAAGGAGTTGCAGGCCCTGCTGCCCAAGATGGGCTGGACCCTGGTGACCGCTGCCGCGCCCCGCTCGGTGGACGTCTCCAGCGCCGCACGCTCGCTGGTGGGCAAGGTCGATGTCATCTACACCAACACCGACAACAACGTGGTGTCGGCCTACGAATCGCTGGTCAAGGTGGGCCAGGACGCCAAGATTCCTCTGGTGGCCTCTGACACCGACTCCGTCAAGCGCGGCGCCGTGGCTGCCTACGGCATCAACTACCGCGACCTGGGTGAACAGACCGGGCGCATGGTGGTGCGCATTCTCAAGGGCGAAAAGCCCGGCGACATCAAGCCCGAAGTCTCCACCAAAATGGAACTGTTCGTGAATCCCGGCGCTGCCGAAAAGCAAGGCGTGAAGCTGTCCGACGCGCTGATCAAGTCCGCTGCGACCGTGGTCAAGTAATCCACTCCCCTGTCGCCAGCACTGCCACCAGGCAGTGCCAGCGCAGCGGCAGGTGCCGTGGCAACATGGCCCTGCCGATTTTTTTAGACGTTTGCCGCGCCTGTCGCTCTCTCTATGTCTTTATTTTCCATCCTCGGTGCCATTGAAATTGGCCTGATCTTCAGCCTGGTGGCGCTGGGCGTCTTCATCTCCTTTCGCTTGCTGCGTTTTCCCGATCTGACGGTCGACGGCAGCTTCCCCCTCGGTGGTGCGGTCTGCGCCATCCTGATTTCCACGGGCACCAACCCCTGGCTGGCCACGCTGGCCGGCACGGCTGCCGGAGCCGTGGCCGGCTTCATCACGGGCTGGCTCAACGTCAAGCTCAAGATCATGGACCTGCTGGCCTCCATCCTGATGATGATCGGCCTGTACTCGGTGAATCTGCGCATCATGGGCGGCCCCAACGTGCCGCTGATCAACGAACCCACGCTGTTCACCATGCTGCAGCCGGCCAACATTGACGACTATGTGATGCGCCCGCTCATCATGCTCGGCTTCGTCATCGTGGCCAAGCTGGCTCTGGACTGGTTCTTTGCCACCGAGCGCGGCCTGGCCATCCGTTCCACGGGCTCCAACGCCCGCATGGCCCGCGCCCAGGGCGTCAACACCGGCGCCATGATCTTGCTGGGCATGGCGATCTCCAACGGCCTGGTCGGCCTGGCAGGCGCACTGTTCGTGCAGACCCAGGGCGGCTCCGACATCTCCATGGGCATCGGCACCATCGTCATCGGTCTGGCGGCCGTGATCGTGGGCGAGACCATACTGCCTTCGCGCAAGATCATCTGGGCCACGCTGGCCGTGGTACTTGGCGCCGTGGTCTACCGCTTCTTCATCGCGGCAGCCCTCAATATCGATGCCATCGGCCTGAAGGCGCAGGATCTGAACCTGGTGACGGCAGTGCTGGTGACCATTGCACTGGTGATTCCGCAAATCAAGAAAAAGCTGAGCAAGCGCAAGTAAGAAGAAGGACGGCGGAGAACACCATGCTGAACGCACAAAACCTCGAACTCACCTTCAACCCTGGCACGCCGATCGAAACCCGCGCGCTGCGCGGCCTGTCGCTGTCGATTCCCGACGGTCAGTTTGTGACCGTCATCGGCTCCAACGGCGCAGGCAAGTCCACGTTTCTGAACTGCGTCTCGGGCGACCAGAGCGTGGACAAGGGCAAGATCGAAATTGCCGGCATCGACATGACGCGCATGCCGGTATGGTCCCGCTCCAAGCAGGTGGCCCGGGTGTTCCAGGACCCCATGGCCGGCACCTGTGAAGACCTGTCCATCGAAGAAAACATGGCACTGGCGCACGAGCGCGGCAACTTCCGCGGCTTGTCCAAGGCCGTAAAAGCCAGCAATCGCGATCTGTATCGCGAGCGCCTGGCCACGCTGGGTCTGGGCCTGGAAAACCGCCTGACCGACCGCATCGGCCTGCTCTCGGGCGGACAGCGTCAGGCCGTGAGCCTGCTGATGGCGGCGCTGCAGCCTTCGCGCATTCTGCTGCTGGACGAGCACACTGCCGCTCTGGACCCACGCACCGCCGACTTTGTGCTGCAGCTGACAGCGCGCATCGTGCAGGAAGCCAATCTGACCACCATGATGGTGACGCACAGCATGCGCCAGGCGCTGGATGTGGGCACGCGTACCGTCATGCTGCACCAGGGCAATGTGGTGCTGGACGTCAGCGGCGAAGAGCGATCCAGGATGGATGTGCCCGACCTGCTGCACATGTTCGAGAAGGTGCGAGGCGAAAAGCTGGCCGACGATGCATTGCTGCTGAGCTGAGCCAGAAACCATCAAAGCAATAGCTGCTAACGCTTTATCCATAAGCGTTAGCAGCTATTTTCATATCAATTCAACTCAGCCAAGCTGAGGCTTGAGCTCCTGAACCAGCGGCCTGCGCCCCATGAGCGCACAGACCAGCAAGGCCACCAGAGCAATCAGCGCGGTGCCCCATTCCGCATTCTGCAGACCCAGGGCATTGGCCTGCTGCAGCGCCTGGGCACTTGCCGAACCCGTGGCCTGCACCTGAGCCACCGGCACGGCTGCCACCATCACCAGCACGGCCAGCCCCAGTGCCGCCCCCACCTGCTGGGCCGTGGCGGCCACACCGGAAGCCACCCCCTGCTGCTGCGGCGCAATGCCCTCGCCCACCAAAACCCACATGCCGGTCCAGCTGGCACCCTGGCCTATGCTCATCACGATGAAGCCCGGCACCAGCCACCAGTAATTGCCGGCCAGCGGCAGCACGGCGGCGGTCCAGACCAGGCCCGCCAGTCCTGCAGCCCAGCCGCCCATCAGCACAAAGCGGGCGCTGTGGCGCGCCAGACCGTGCTCGGCGCAGCGAATACCCACGGCACAGGCGATGGTGGGCAGCACAAAGGCCAGCCCGGCCTGCAGCGGGCTCCAGCCCAGCACCTGCTGAAAGTACAAACCCAGAAAGTAGTACTGCACGCCGTAGCAGCTCATGAACAGCAGTGTCAGCAGCATGGCATGCCGCAGGCTGCGTACCTTCAGCATGACCAGCGGCACCAGCGGCGCGCCCACCTGTTTTTCAATGACAAAGAATGCCGTCAGCGCCAACGCAGCCAGCAGCATCAACGCCAGCGTACGCCCGTCCAGCCAGCCCCATTGCGGGCCTTGCACCAGGGCCGTGACCAGCAGACCGCTGCCCAGCGTCACGCTGATGCAACCGGCCACATCAAAGCGGCGTTGATGACGCGGCACGCAGGGCATCGCAGGCAGGTAGCGCAGCGCAGCTACAGCACAAGGCCAGGCAATCGGCACCAAGACCCACAGCACCCACTTCCAGCCCAGCAACTGGGTCAGCACGCCGCCCAGCAAGGCCCCAGCCGCCAGGCCCCCGGCGCTGGCCGTGCTCCACACGGCCAGCGCCCGATTGCGCTCGGCACCGGGGCGATACAAGATGTTGATCATGGCCAGTGTGGCCGGGAACAGCAGCGCCGCCCCCACGCCCTGGGCCGCACGCGCCGCGATCAGCAGCCAGGCGTCGGTGGCAAAGCCACCGGCCAGTGACGCCAGCCCGAACAAGGCCATGGCTGCTATGTACATGCGGCGCTGGCCGAGCAAGTCGGCGCAGCGCCCGCCCAGCAACAGGCAACCGCCAAAAGCCACGCTATAGCCGCTGATCACCCACTGCAGATGGTGGGCAGGCAGTTGCAGGTGCTGGCCCATGGAGTCCAGCGCCACAAACACAATCGTCGCATCCAGCGCAATCAACAACTGCGCCAGCGACAACAGGACCAGCGCTGCACGCGGATAGCGCAGGCTGGGCAGGGCTGGCAACTTGTCTTTCTCTTGATCCATCACATCGGTCCTCATTCTCGAAAAGGAGCGGCTGCTCGCCTCATCGCTGCGGCGGGCGTGAGTGCTCCAAAGCGTGCTGCATTGCAGGTACAGCGTGAATGACCGGTCAGGCAGACATCGTATTTAATTCAAGGATGTAGATAAACATGAAAATCATGTTTAATTTATGCATATACGCATCAATCTGCAGAAGAACCATGGATCTGAATGCCGTACAAATGCTCATCAAGGTGGCCGAGTGCAAAAGCTTTACCCAGGCCGCACATATTCTGGGGACCACGCAGTCCCGCATCTCGCGGGCGATTGCTCAACTGGAGGCCGACCTGGGCACTCGGCTGCTGCATCGCAATACGCGCAATGTCTCGCTCACGCCCGACGGCTTCACTCTGGTGGACCACAGCACCGCGCTGATTGCCGGGCTTGAGGAAGCGCGCCAGCTCCTGCTGGACCGGCGCTGCGAACCCACTGGCGTGCTGCGCATGACCGCACCCTCGGTGCTGGGGCGGGTGGTGCTCACGCCGCTGCTGGGGCCCATGATGGATCGCTATCCGGGCCTGCAGATCGACGCCAGCTTTACCGACAGGGTGGTGGACATGGTGGACGAAGGCTTTGACGCAGCCGTGCGCATAGGCCCTCTTGCCGACAGCCGCATGATTGCGCGCCGCCTGCCGCCGCTGCGCTGGGTGACCGTGGTCGCACCCAGCTATCTGCAAGCCCATGGCGCACCGCATACGCTGCAAGAGCTGGCCCGGCACCGCTGCCTGTCGGTCTACAACCACTACCTGGGATTCAAGGTTCCCTGGCAGTTCAAGGCCGAAGGGCAAGAGCCGCTGGACTGGATGCCGCCGCAGTCCATCAGCTTCGACAGCGGCGACCCTTTGGTCGAGGGCTCACTGGCCGGTCTGGGCGTGGCCCAGGTCATGGAGTTTGCCGTGCGCGAGCACATTGCCAGTGCACGGCTCATACCCGTGCTGACCGAGCTCGAAGGCCGCAGCCGCGAGCTGTCTCTGGTCTACCCGCGCACCCGCCATGCCTCGCCCAAGGTCAAGGCGCTGACCCAGCTGCTGCTGGAGCAGGCGCGCTGGTAAGCGACAGGCCGCAGCCGCTCGGAACGGCAGCACCGTCAAACCTTGCGAACGGCACTCTCGCCAGCCGCTTGCGCCGCAGGACTGCGGCCGGCCTTGCCCAGCCAGACCAGGCCCAGACCGCCTGCAGCCAGCGCAGCGCCCACCAGCGGCACGGCCGCATATCCCAGGCCCTGACCGATGACGAAGCCGCCCAACGCAGCGCCCACCGCATTGCCCAGATTGAATGCCCCCACATTGACCGATGAAGCCAGGCCCGGCGCCTGCGCTGCGGCCTGCATGACCCGCATCTGCACTGGCGGCACGATGCCAAAGGCCGCAGCGCCCCAGACCACCAGACCGATGGCCGCCCCCAGATGGGTGGTCATGACCAGCGGCAGCAAGGCCATGATGATGGCGAGCAGCGCCAGAATGATCTTGGTGGCACCGTCCAGCGACCAGTCGGCCAGCTTGCCGCCCAGCGTATTGCCCAGCGTGAACCCGATGCCGATCAGCACCAGGGCAAAGGCCACAAAGCCGGGGCTGGCGTGCGTGATCTCGGCCAGCACGGGTGCCACATAGGTATAGAGCGCAAACATGGCGCCGGCCCCCAGCACCGTGGTGCCCATGGCCAGCAGCACTTCGGGGCGTGCCAGCACCTTCAGTTCGCGGCGCACGTCGGGGCGTGTGCCCGGTTCGCCCTTGGGCAGTGCCAGCCACAACGCAGCAATGGTGATCAGGCCCAGCACGGCCGTGCCGCCAAAGGCCAGGCGCCAGCCCACTTGCTGGCCGATCCAGGTCGCGGCGGGCACGCCACCGATATTGGCAATCGTCAGGCCCATGAACATCGCGGCAATCGCGCTGGCCTGCTTTTCCCTGGGCACCACGCTCGCTGCCACCACGGCACCGATGCCGAAGAAAGCGCCGTGGTTGAGACTGGTGACCAGGCGCGACAGCAGCAGCGTGGTATAGCCCGGGGCAAAGGCCGACAGTAGATTACCCATGGTGAACAGCACCATCAGGCCCATCAGCGCAGCCCGTTTGCCAAAACGGCTGAAAAGCAGCGTCATGACCGGAGCCCCCAGCATGACACCCACGGCATAGGCCGAGACCAGCATGCCCGCCGTGGGAATGCTGACCTGCACCCCATCGGCAATCACGGGCAGCAATCCCATGGGAGTGAACTCGGTCGTGCCAATGGCAAAAGCGCCAACGGCAAGGGCAAATAAGGCGGCAGATGATTTCATAGCCCGCAGTGTGCCGGCTTCATCTTTGCCGATTAAGCCCTGTATTCAATAAATTCTCTTGAATTGAATTCAAAAATAGAAATACTCACGAAACCATCACCGGCAAGCTGCAGCCTGTTTCGGCCGGGATGCTCAGATGGCATCTTGCAACTGCCGGGGACTGCCGATCTACTCCACCGCCCGCATGCAGGCACAGCCGGAAGAACAGCGCCAGACCGCGCAGCCGCGTCGTGGCAGCCTGCAAGTTGCAGGCTCTGTGTTGCTGCCGCCGTTAAAACCGAGGTCTGGCAAATCGGGCTGCGGAAAAATCACCGACGCTCCAGGCTCGCTGCAGCCTCTACCGGCTGGCCGAAAGACCGCTGTCGGTCCGTGCTTTGCCTCGATCCGTTGCGTCCATGCCACCATTTGTGCGCCACCGCTCCATGCAAAGCCAATGCCGCCCACAAGAGGCAGCCACCGGACCGAGCCCGTAAACCCATAAAAAACAGATACTTGGAAGAATTCCAGCCAATTCGCTGCACTTCATGACAACCCGAAGCGCACGCACCGCCCATAAATCCCTCACAATCTGCACCCACTGAACGGCAATGAGTGTCATCGCCGATCGCGCACGCCGCGTTGTTATCCCAGGGCCGGCCGTGCAGAACCACAATAATGCAAGCCATGACAACGGCCTTAGCCAGCCTGTTTCCCCTTGTCATGTCCTGCCAGAAAATCTCGTATTCATGAGCGACAGCGAATCCACTGCAGCAACCGGCCAGTTGCACCGTTCCCTCAAGGCCCGTCATATGTCGATGATCGCCATCGGCGGCTCCATCGGTACCGGCCTTTTTGTCGCCTCTGGCGCAACCATCTCCCAGGCAGGCCCAGGCGGCGCCTTGCTGGCCTACATGATCGTGGGCCTGATGGTCTATTTCCTGATGACCAGTCTGGGCGAGATGGCCGCCCACATGCCCGTCTCCGGCTCTTTTGCCACCTATGGCGCCAAGTACGTGGATGAAGGTTTCGGCTTCGCGCTGGGCTGGAACTACTGGTACAACTGGGCCGTGACCATTGCAGTGGATCTGGTGGCCGCACAGCTGGTGATGGCCTACTGGTTCCCGGGCACCAACGGAGTGCTCTGGAGTGCGCTGTTTCTGGCCCTGATGTTCGGCCTCAACGCACTGTCGGCCAAGGGCTTTGGCGAATCCGAATTCTGGTTCGCCGCCATCAAGGTGACCACGGTGCTGGTCTTCATTGCCATCGGCGTGCTGATGATCTTCGGCATTCTGCAAGGCGGCGCACCTGACGGAATCTGGGGCAATATTGCCAACCTGAGCACGGGCGACGCCCCGTTTGCAGGCGGCTTTGCGGCCTTGATCGGCGTGGCCATGGTGGTGGGCTTTTCCTTCCAGGGCACGGAGCTGATCGGTATCGCCGCCGGCGAGTCCGAAGATCCCGCCAAGAATGTACCCAAGGCCGTGCGCAAGGTGTTCTGGCGCATTTTGCTGTTCTACGTCTTTGCCATCCTCATCATCGGCCTGCTGATTCCCTACACCGATCCCAAGCTGCTGCGCAACGACCTGGGCGATATCGCCGTCAGCCCATTCACGCTGGTGTTCGAGCGTGCCGGCCTGCTGGGCGCCGCCGCCGTGATGAATGCCGTGGTGCTGACCTCGGTGCTGTCGGCCGGCAACTCCGGCATGTATGCCTCCACCCGCATGCTCTATGCGCTGGCCAAGCAAGGCATGGCGCCCAAGGTGTTCGCCCAGGTCAACACGCGTGGCGTGCCCGTGCTGGCCTTGATCGCCACCACCGTGATCGCCGCCCTGTGCTTTCTGACCAATATCTTCAGCCCCGAAGTGGTCTACATCTGGCTGCTGAATCTGTCCGGCATGTGCGGCTTCGTCGCCTGGCTGGGCATTGCCATCAGCCACTATCGTTTCCGCAAGGGCTGCGAGGTGCAGAACTACGATATGAACCAGCTGCCCTACAAGGCAGCGGCCTTCCCCTTCGGTCCCATCTTCGCCTTTGTGCTGTGCCTGATCATCACCCTGGGCCAGAACTACGAGAACCTGATCAAGGACCAGATCGACTGGGTCGGCGCCATTGCCACCTATATCGGCCTGCCTCTGTTCCTGGCCATCTGGTTTGGCTACAAATGGGTCAAGGGCACGCGCATCGTCAAATACTCGGAAATGGATCTGAACGGCTCTCGTTAATACCTAGTCATTTTTGATCCCCCCTAAGGGCAGCACCGGCAACGGCGCTGCCCTTTTTGCATCATGGGCCGGCCCCGGACGCTGCCGATTAGTCTCAACAGACGATTCATGTCATGACAAATATCTGAAGAATCGATGCTCGCAGGCAAGAGCCTGCATGGTTTTCACCAGGGAGGAGAGCAATGAAAAACAAGACGATGAATATGGCGCTGCTGCTGTGCATGGGTTTGCTGAGCGCAGGTGCAGCCTGTGCCAAGGTTCCCGCCGCCGAGGCCGACAAGCTGGGCAAGGAGCTGACCTGCACGGGCGCCATCAGGGCCGGCAATGCCGACGGCAGCATTCCGCCCTTCACGGGCAAGATCCTGGGTGTGCCGCCCGGCGTCAAGTTCACCAGGTCCGTGGGACAGTTCCAGCCCGATATCTATGCCCACGAGAAGCCGCTGTTCGAAATCACGGCCGCCAATATGGCGCAGTACGGCGACAAGCTCAGTGAAGGCCAGAAGGCGCTGCTTGGCAAATTCCCTGCCAGCATGCGCATTCCCGTCTATCCGGGCCACCGCGACTTCCGCTATGACGACGATATCTGCGCCGTCGCCAAGCGCAACGCTCAGGAAGCCGAAATCACCAACGACGGCAACGGCGTCAAGGGCTATATGGGCGCCCTTCCCTTCCCCATTCCGAAGAGCGGCGTGGAGCTGCTCTGGAACAACCTCATGCCCAGCCGCGCCAGCACCGAAGAGGTGGAACGCGACATGGCACTGGTGGGCGCAGGCGGTGATATCGCCTGGGGCCGCACCAGCTACATCCAGCTCAGCCGCTATGACTCCAAGGAAAACCTGGGCAAGCCCAACGAAGGCAAGTACGCCTATGTGACCAACTTCTCCATCCTGCCCGAGCGCGAAAAAGGCGGCGTGATCCTGTCCATCGAGCCCATGAACTTCGGCACGGACAAGCGCCTGGCCTGGAACTACGACCCCGGCACCCGCCGCGTGCGCCAGCTGCCCGAGTTCGGCTATGACCAACCCTCCCCGGGCACCAGCGGCAAGGCGACCATCGACTCCGAGCGCCTGTTCAACGGTGGCTCCGAGCGCTATGAGTGGACCATGCACGGCAAGCGCGAAATGTTCGTTCCTGCCAATACCTTTCGCATCAACCAGCCGCTGAAGTACGCCGATCTGCTCAAGCCCGGCCACCCCAACCCGGCCTACACCCGCTATGAGCTGCGCCGTGTCTGGGTGCTGGAGGGCAAGCTCAAGCCGGGCTTTCGCCACCTGTACTCCAAGCGCGTGATGTTCATCGACGAAGATACCGGCCACGCCGTCTCGGGCGACTTCTACGATGCACGCGGCCAGCTGTGGCAGCACGCCGAGATCAATTACTACTATGCCTACGACATCAGGAAATGGCATGCAGGCACATCGTTCTACTACGACCTGAATGCCGGCTCCTATGTGAGCATGAATCTGGTCCAGGAGCGCCCCAAGGCGCCGATCCTGGGCAAGGACAACCTCAAGCCCAGCCAGTACACCCCCGAAGCGATCCGCAATCTGGGCAACTGATAGACGACAGGTGGCTCAGCCACCGCACGCACCGCACCAAAGGGGGCAAGGAGAGGCCATGAGCCTCTCTTTTTTTATGGCTGCTCCAGCGCCCGAAACTGACACGCCCCCCCGCATAGGCCCGGGCAGCGTGCTAGGATGAAACACGGCGCCGGCATTGAAAACCATGGCGGCTGACGCCGTTTTTCTGTCTTCGAGTCGATTTCAACGTGAGCATCATTCACAAGCAGCCAGCGCCCCACCCGGTCACCTGGCAAAGTCCGGATTCATCGGCCATCCGCCGACACCCTTGCCGCCATCGATGCCATGCGGGCCCGGTTCGGACAACACGTCCCGAGTCCCCCCCTCGACCCAGGTCGCAGCCTCGCCCTGTTTTAATCTCTGCACAACAAAGCCAGACTAAGCTTGCAGACGGTTTAGTTCGCCGCAATCATGACTTCCATGCAATCCCTGGCCCGATGGCTGCCCTTTCTCGATTGGCCCAAACCTACTTTCGGCCTGCTGCGCGGCGAATTCTGGGCCGGCCTGACCGTGGGCCTGATGCTGCTGCCCCAGGGCGTGGCTTACGCGGCACTGGCCGGCATGCCACTGATCACCGGCATCTACGCCTCCATCATTCCGGCCGCGGTGGCCATTCTCTTCAGCCCCTCGCCACGGCTCGGCGTGGGGCCGACGGCGCTGAGCGCCTTGCTGATCGGCGCCTCCCTGACCGGCATGGCCGAACCGGGCTCGGCCCAATGGGTGGTGCTTGCGGCATGGATGGCGATTCTTTCCGGCCTGGTGCAATGGAGTCTGGGCGTGGTGCGCGCAGGCTGGCTGCTCAACCTGGTCACCTCCCCCGTACTGGCAGGTTTCACCCAGGCAGCGGCCCTGCTGATCCTGGCCTCGCAGCTGCCCACCCTGCTGGGCATGCGTGCTGACTGGTCCACCGTCTGGCACTCGCCGTCCATCTACCTGTTCAGCATCCAGTCCATCGCCTACGGCCTGGTCAGCATGGCTCTTCTGATGCTGGCCAAGAAATGGCGTCCTGCCTTTCCCTCTGCCATTTTCATCATCGGCCTGAGCGGCTTCATCAGCTGGATCACGGGTTTTGCCGATGCGGGCGGCTCCGTGATCGGCCACCTGCCTGCGGGACTGCCCAGCTTCCAATGGCCCGGTATGCTGGACTGGGAACAGTTCGGCGCCCTGGTCATGCCGGTGCTGGTCATCTCCCTGGTCAGCTTTCTGGAGACGGCCTCCAGCGCCCAGGTCGAGCATCAGCAGGCCGGCACACGCTGGAACGAGAACCAGGATCTGATTGCCCAGGGCCTGTCCAAGATCAGCGCCGGCCTGTTCGGCAGCTTTGCCACCAGCGCCTCGTTCTCACGCTCGGCGGTCAATCTGCTCGCCGGTGCCAAGACCGGCTATGCGAATGTCTTTTCCATTTTGCTGGTGGTGGTGGTCGTGCTCTGGTTCATTCCCTGGCTCTACCATGTGCCTCAGGCCACGCTGGCAGCCATCGTGATCACTGCCGTGCTCAACCTGGTCAAGCCCAGCGCGATCCTCAAGCTGTTCAGGGTCTCCAAGGTGGAAGCCAGCATCAGCGTCGCCACACTGGTGCTGACCATCGTCACCGCCCCGCGCATGTACTGGGGGGTGTTTGCGGGCATCATGCTCAGCCAGGCTTACTACCTCTATCACCACCTGCACCCGCGCATCATCGAGATCGGCGAGCATCCCGACGGCAGCCTGCGCAGCCGCCAGCTCTGGCAGTTGCCCGCCCTGGCGCCCAATGTGGTGGCCCTGCGCATGGACGCAGACCTGGACTTCGCCACGGCCACGGCCCTTGAGCGCTACGCGGCCGACGCACTGCAGCAGACGCCTCAGGCCAAAGACCTGGCGTTACTGATGCAGTCCATCAACAGCATCGACATCACCGGCGTCGAGACCTTTGCCCGCCTGGAGCGCATGGTTGCCCTGCGCGGTGGCCTGCTGCATGTGGTGGGGCTGAAATTGCCTGCCGAGCAACGGCTGGAGCGTGCCGGCCTGCTGCACCAGAGCGGCAGCCCCATCAGGCTCTACCGCACGGATGCCGACTTTCTGCGAACGCTTGGCAATTTCCCCACAGAACCGCGCCCTGTCAACGCTGACGAAAAGCCTACACCCACAAAATGATAAGGGTCGCTGCTACACTGACGGCCACCATTGATAGCTTGTCGTGACCTCATCCGCCCCCCATCAATCCGTGTTCCTGCGCGATCTGCGCCTTGCCACCGCACACAATCTGGTGACTCGCGCGGGCGGTGGCGATATCCGTCTGCCCACCGACACTCCCACCCATTACCTGCAAGCCCTGATTGATGGCTTGTGCGCTCTGTCATTGCGCGACCCTCTCACGGGACTGGCCAACCGCCGCCATTTCCGCTCCGTGATCGAGCGCGAAATCGACCGCGTGGCCCGCTCGGGCGAGACCGCCCTGCTGCTGATGCTGGACATCGACCACTTCAAGCAGATCAACGACGAGCACGGGCATATCGCCGGCGACATGGTGCTGCAATCGGTGGCACAGACGCTGTCGGAAATCATTCGCCCCATGGACACGCTGGCGCGCTTCGGTGGCGAGGAATTCGCCATAGTGCTGCCGGTCTGCCCCGCGCATCAGGGCCGTGCGGTCGCCGAGCGCCTGCGCCAGGCCATCGAAGACAACTCCATTGCGGTGTCCTCGGGTCAGATGCTGAAGGTCACCGTGAGTATCGGCGGGGTCTATGCCCAGCAATGGATTCGCAGCACGGCGCAACTGTGGACCGAGCGTGCCGATCGCCAGCTCTATCTGGCCAAATCGGCAGGCCGCAACTGCGTCTGCGTCGAGGAACCGCCCGACAGTACGGTGAGTGCCGAGGAAAAAAGCCTGCTTTTCAGCCCTTTGCATGCTGCCTCTTTAGACGAAAATGTTTCCGACAACACAGCACCAGACGTAAACACCGACGCCGCAAGCCAGGTCATAACGCCTTGAGACGATGGACACCTTGGCCCCTCACCCTACTTTGCCCGCTCATATATCCATGGAAGATGCCCTGCGGGCGCCTGGCCGCACCAAGCAGGCCCACATCATTGCCGTCACCAGCGGCAAAGGCGGTGTCGGCAAGACTTTTGTCTCTGCCAATCTGGCTGCGGCTCTGACGCGTCATGGCTTCAACGTGCTGGTACTGGACGCCGATCTGGGCCTGGCCAATCTGGACGTGGTGCTCAACCTCTATCCCAAGGTCACGCTGCACGATGTGTTCACGGGCCGCTCCACGCTGGAAGATGCGATTCTGACCACGCCGGGCGGCTACTCCGTGCTGCTGGCCGGCTCGGGCATGATCGAGTATTCACGCCTGACGCCCGAGATTCGCTCCCAGTTCATGCGCACGGTGGAGTTGCTGCGCCCGCGCTACGACATCATCCTGCTCGACACCGGCGCCGGCATCTCCGACGTGGTGCTGTTCTCCGTCTCTCTGGCCACCGAGGTGCTGGTCGTGGCCACGCCCGAGCCCACCTCGCTGACCGACGCCTATGCAGCCATCAAGGTGCTGGCCCTGCAGCAAAAGCGCCAGCAGATCCGTCTGGTCATCAACCAGGCGCAACGCCCTGGCGATGGCCGCGCCATCACGGGCCAGCTGCAGCAGGTACTCAACCGCTTCGTGACCACCGATTCCGGCCAGCCGCTGCAGCTGACCCACTGGGGCGATATTCCGGTCGACTCCGCCGTGCGCGAAGCCGTGATGCGCCGACAGCTGCTGCTGCAGGCCATGCCCGGAGCACCCGCATCCCTCGCAGTGGCACAGCTGTCCAATAAAATCAAGGCAGAGCTGACGGCCCCGGTCTGAGCTGCATCACCGTCGATGCAGCAGCCGCGCGGCCGCCCCCCCGGATATCGACGTGGCCGACATACTCAACATCTCCTGCTACAAATTCACGCCCCTGCCTGATGCCGAACAGCTGCGCCAGACGCTGCTGGAGCGCGCCCATGCCCTGAGCCTCAAGGGCACGGTGCTGCTGGCCGAGGAAGGCATCAACTTTTTCCTGGCCGGCCCTGCCGATGCCGTACGCGGCTTTGTCGAGCAGCTGAAGCAAGACCCGCGTTTTGCCGACCTGACTCCCAAGGAAAGCTGGTCCGAGACCGTGCCTTTTCGCAAAATGCTGGTCAAGGTCAAGAGCGAGATCATCCGCATGGATCATCCCGCCATTCGCCCCGCCCATGGCCGGGCGCCTTCGGTCAGCCCGGTCACGCTGCGCCGCTGGCTGGAGCAAGGCCATGACGACGAGGGCCGCGAGGTGGTGACACTGGACACGCGCAACGACTACGAAGTGGACGAAGGCGCGTTTGCAGGCACGATCGACTGGCGACTGAGCAAGTTCACCGAATTCCCGCCGGCACTGCGCCAGCACAAGGATGAATTCGCCGGCAAGACCGTGGTCAGCTACTGCACGGGCGGCATCCGCTGTGAAAAGGCCGCCATCCTGATGCAGGACGAAGGCATCGAGAACGTCTATCAGCTCGAAGGCGGCATCCTCAAGTACTTCGAGGAAACCGACGGCAAGTTCTACGACGGCGGCTGCTTTGTCTTTGACGGCCGCGACTCGCTGGGCACCGATCTGTCGCGTACCGAGCTGGTTCACCCCCGCCCCATCAAAAAGCATCTGATGGAATAAGCCGGCCTGTCTGGGCGACTCTCAAAAAAAGAGCGGCTAGCGCTTGCCATCAAAGGATTTCAGATACAAATCAATCTGAAATCCAAGATAGAAAAGCGATAGCCGCTTCTTATTCAATAGCAGATCGAGGCTGCTTATCTTGCCCAGCGTGCTGCAGCGCTGGCCACGCGCTCGCCGAACTGGCGTGCGGTCTCCAGATCGCCAGCGGCCATCTCGCCGGCCGATGCATCCGAGGGCGACTGCGCCATGGCGCCGCTGAAGCTGCCCATCCAGTTCACATCATTGCGCTGCGCGGCCTTGGTGTTCGAAGGCAGCAGGCCCAGACCCACCCAGACGCCGCCATGCTGCATGGCCAGGTGGTAGAAATAGTCGAGCGTTGCCTGCTTGTCGCCCTGCACACTGGCGCTGTTGCTGAAGCCGGCGAACAGCTTGTCCTTCCAGGCCTGGGCAAACCAGGCCTTGGACGAGGCGTCGGCAAACTTCTTGAACTGCCAGCTCGGTGCCGCCATATAGGTGGGAGCGCCAAAGACGATGGCATCGGCCGCGGCCAGCTGCTCCCAGCCGCCGTCTGGCAGATTGCCGTCGGCATCGATGGCCAGCAGCTGCGCGCCCGCGCCCTGCGCCACCGACTGCGCCATGCGCTGGGTATGGCCGTAGCCGGAGTGGTAGACCACAACGATAGTGCTCATGATTTCTTCTTTCTTGCTTGTGTCGGCGCGGCCATCCGCGCCGCCATCCTGTTTCTTTGCCAAATAAAGGCCCGCCGGATTGACACCCGGCGGGCCTTGTCTTGCGAGAGCACGCTAGCTTATCAAAGCCTTGGCTGCCCGCACGCCTTCGGGCGAAGCGGCGGCCTGAATCAGCTCTTGCGACCGTCCATGCTCCAGGCGCCTGCCCCATGGGCGGCGTAGCCAAGCAGACCACCGACCACGGCGATGTTCTTCCAGAACAGCAGCTGCTGCATCATGGCGGCTTCGGCGGCCACGCCCCAGAAGTTATGGAAGAAAAAGCTGGCGACGAGGGTGAAAAAACCCAGGATCAGGGCCGCCCAGCGCGTATGCCAGCCCAGCAGGATGGCCAGACCGCCGAGGATCTCGATCACCAGGCCCACCGCCACGGCGACCTGGGGCATGGGCATGCCCACCGATGCGGCATAACCCACCGTGCCGGCAAAGCCACTGATTTTCTGGAGGCCCGCCGGCAGGAACAGCAGGGCGATCAGCACCCGCCCCAGCAGGTCCAGAGGATTTCTGAATTGATTCAACATTGAAAACTCCCGTCATGGCGACCAAGGGTCGCGTTGGCTCATATCCATCATCACAACCCTTGAAATCGTCAGACCCAAGGCTCCAGATCAAACACCAGAACTTCCGCAGCCCGCCCATTTGCAAGGCGCAGGCGCTCCTCATTTTCAATAAGTGCAGCGTCGCCGCTTGTCAGCTTTTGTCCATTCACGTCCAGCTCGCCGCGCACCAGGTGCACATAGGTCTTGCGACCGGCTGGCAGGGGCACATCCGCAGCCTCCCCGACGTCGAACAGGCCGGCGAACAAGCGCGCATCGGCATTCATGCTCACCGACCCCTCGGCTCCATCCGGCGAGGCCACCAGGCACAGGCGGCCGCGCTTTTGCGGCTCGCTGAAGGTCTTTTGCGCATAGCCGGGCTCAATGCCGGTGCGCGCCGGCAGCAGCCAGATCTGCAGAAAATGCGTGGTCTGGTCCTGGGCATAGTTCTGCTCGCTGTGCACCACACCCGAGCCGGCGCTCATACGCTGCACTTCGCCGGGCAGGATGGGGGTTTCATTGCCCATGCTGTCCTTGTGCGAGAGCGCGCCTTCGAGCACATAGCTGATGATTTCCATATCGCGGTGGCCGTGGGCGCCGAAGCCCGTGCCCGGCGCGATGCGGTCTTCGTTGATCACGCGCAGATTGCCAAACCCCATGTGGCGCGGGTCGTAGTAATCGGCAAACGAAAAGCTGTGATAGGACTTGAGCCAGCCGTGGTCGGCGTAGCCGCGTTCCTGGGATTTGCGCAGAGTCATCATGGTGTGCTTCCTTTCGCTCAAGTGACTGTCTCTATCGGCTCTACTGTAGAAGTCGGCTGCAAGGCTGTGGCTGAACGGCGTTGATGGCATCATTCAAACTGTTTGAATACTCGATCCCACCATGCCCAGCTCCCGCGATGTGCTTACCCCCGACAGCCTGGCCATGCTGCAGGCCATAGCCGAAACCGGCAGCTTTGCCGCTGCGGCACGCTCCCTCGGTCTGGTGCCCAGTGCGCTGACCTACCGCGTACGCCAGATAGAAGATGCGCTCGACGTACTGCTGTTTGACCGCAGCTCGCGCCACGCCCAGGCCACGGAAGCCGGCCAGGCCTTGCTGCACGAGGGTGCCCGGCTGCTGCAGGAGATCGACGCCGTGGCGCACCGCGTCAAGCGCGTGGCCACGGGCTGGGAGCCGCAGTTGACCATCGTCATCGACGGCGCCGTCGCCCGTACGCCCGTCTTCGAGCTGGTCGAAGCCTTTTATGCGCTGACCCCGCCCACCACACTCAAGCTGCGCGACGGCATTCTCAACGGGACGCTGGAAGTGCTGACCAGCGGTCAGGCCGATCTGGCCATTGGCGTGGCGGTCAACACCAGCAATGTATCGGAGCTGCAGACGCGCGAGATCGGGGAGATGGATTTCGTCTTCGCCGTCGCGCCGCACCATCCGCTGGCCAGGCTCGACGAGCCGCTGTCCGACGAGCTGCTGCTGCAGCACCGCATGGTGGCGGTGGCCGACTCTGGCGTGCGCAGCAACACCAGCTTCGGCCTGGTCAACGGCCAGGACGTGCTCACCGTGGACAGCATGCAGGCCAAGCTGGAAGCACAGATACGTGGCATTGGCGCAGGCTTTCTGCCGCGCGGCATGGTGCAGGCCTATCTGGACGCCGGCCTGCTGGTCACAAGGCAGGTACGGCGCGCCAGCCGCAATCTGCGTCTGCACTACGCCTGGCCCGGCCCGGCCCACCGGACGCCCGGGCGCGCGCTGCAATGGTGGCTGACGCAGCTCGAAAGTCCTGCCACGCGCAAGGCGCTCATGGAAAACCATCACCGCCAATAAGCTGCGTCAGCTCACAGCCGACATCCGGGAGGTGTAGAGTGAGTTGCGCTGCAACAATTCAGCAAAAGCAGCACTTGCTATCTTTTGGATAGCTGGCTACGCTAGAACTCAAACGGTGTCGAAAAGGCTTTTTCATGAATGCTTCCCGCACTCGCGCGTCCGCAACTGCCTCTGCTTCTTCCCCCTCCCTGCATCCCGGTGCCAAGCGCATTGCCGTCATCGGTGCAGGTATTGCAGGCCTGGCCTGCGCCCGCACGCTGATGCAGGCCGGACACGACGTTCATGTCTATGAGCGTCTGACCCAGGCTGGCGGGCGCATGCGCTCGGTCAGCGGCCCCTATGGCAGTTTTGACATCGGCGCCCAGTTCTTCACCGTGCGCGACCCACGCTTCAAGCAGGCGCTTGACACCACGCCCGGCAGTCTGCGTGCCTGGAGTCTGAACAGCGTGCAGACCCGCAATGCCCAGGGCCGCAGAGTCGACAAGCACGCACCGGTGCGCGAGACCCACTGGGTCGGCATGCCAGACATGCAGTCCCTGCCCCTGGCCTGGGCCGCTCCGCTGTGGGAGGCCGGACGCCTGCATCTGGGGCAGTCCTTGCGCGCCATGAGCCACCACATTGCCAGTGGCAGCCACCACAGCCGCCATCAATGGTCGCTGATGCTGGACACCGAGGACCACGGCCCGCAGATTGCCGCCGACTTCGACGCTGTGGTGCTGGCGGTGCCGGCGCCCGTGGCAGCGCAACTGCTGCAGACCGCGCCGCAGGGTGCGGCCCTGGCCAAGACCCTGGCCCCCGTGGAAATGGCCCCCTGCTGGGCCATGACGCTGTCCTACCCCATGGCGGCTCAGGCCGGCCTGACCACGCTGGGCCCGCAGTGGAATGCGGCGCGCAGCACGCATGAGCGCGTTGCCTGGGTGGCCCGAGAGTCTTCCAAGCCCGGCCGCGCCCAGACCGAGCGCTGGACGATTCATGCCAACCCGCTCTGGTCCAACGAGCACCGCCATGACGACGCCACGCGTGTGCTCTCCAAGCTGCAAAAAGCCTTTGGCGAGATCACGGGCATCCGCGTCGCACCGCGCCATGCCAGCGTCTACCTTTGGCAGCATGCCCAGACTCTGGCGCCCCTGGGCAGGCCCTTCAGCCACGATCCCTCGGTAGGTCTGGGCCTGTGCGGCGACTGGTGCATAGGTCTGCGCGTGGAAGATGCTTTTGTCTCGGGGCTCGAAATGGGCCTGGCTCTGGCCTGAGCCTGCTGCGCACAGGGCAAGGGGCGTAAGATGGCGTCCCTCATGACTGCGGCCCTCTCCCGTCCCTTCACCAGCGCCCCCAGTGCGGGGCCATACATCGGGCGTTTTGCCCCCTCTCCCACCGGACCGCTGCATGCGGGCTCCCTGGTCGCGGCACTGGCCAGCTGGCTGGATGCACGCGCTCACCAAGGCCGCTGGCTGATTCGCATCGAAGACATCGATCCGCCACGCTGCCAGCCTGGCGCCGACCAGGAAATCCTGCGCCAGCTGGCCGCCTGTGGCCTGCACTCCGATCTCCCCGTGGTATGGCAGTCGCAGCGCCATGCTCTATATGAAAAAGCGCTGCGGCAGCTTCAGGCGCAAAACATGGCCTACGCCTGCGGCTGCACGCGCAAGGACATCGAAGCCGCCTGGCAGGCAAAGGGGTTGACTCACGAGCGGCATGTGGAGCGCCCCTACCCCGGCACCTGCCGCCATGGCCTGCAAGGCAAGCCCGCCAGGGCCTGGCGCTTTGCGCTGGAGCAGCAGGTACATGAACTACAAGAGAATCAACCCAGCACTCCTGCCCAACAAGCGCAAGCAGCTACGCAAAGCATAGCGATAAGGCAAGCTTACCTGGAAAGCGTGCGCCCTGTGCTGCACTGGCAGGACCGGCGTCTGGGCCCGCAGCAGCAAAACCTGATCACCAGTGTGGGCGACTTTGTGCTGCGCCGGGCGGACGGGCTCTGGGCCTACCAGCTGGCCGTGGTCGTTGACGACGCCGAGCAAGGCATCACCGACGTGGTGCGCGGCGAAGACCTGGCAGACAACACTCCGCGCCAGCTCGTGCTGCAACGCGCCCTGGGCCTGCCTCGGCCGCGCTATCTGCACACGCCGCTGGTTTGCATGGAAAGCGGAGAAAAGCTCTCCAAACAGCATGGCGCACCCGCCGTGGATGTCAGCCAGCCACTGAGCGTGCTGTCTGCTGCAGCGCAGCAGCTGGGCCTGCCACAAGCGCCTGCGGCCACTACTGGCAGCAACGAAAGCCCCGCAAGCGCCTTGCCTTTGGCGCTGGACTTCTGGCTTCAATGCTGGCGCCAAACCTACAATATCGCCCCGTGACTTCTTCTATTCCAACACCTACTACCGATATGGCCGAAAACGTGCCAGCCGCTGACGCATCCGCAGCATCCCAAGGCCAGGCGCCCGAAGGCGTGGCCTATCCCAAGACCATCAAAAGCTATGTGCGCCGCGCCGGCCGCACCACCACGGGCCAGGCCAAGGCTTTCGAGGAGCTGGGTCCGCGCTTTCTGCTGCAATACCAGAAGGCCCCGCTGGACGCCGCAGCCGCCTACGGTCGCGACGGCAAGCTGATTCTGGAGATCGGCTTCGGCATGGGTGAAGCCACGGCCCATATCGCCCGTGTGCGCCCCGACGACAATTTCCTGTGCTGCGAAGTGCACGAGCCCGGCGTGGGCGCGCTGCTCAAGCGCATTGGCGAGCAGGAGATCGAGAACATCCGCATCCTGCAGCACGATGCCGTGGAAGTCATCGACAACATGCTGCCCGAAGCCTCGATCGACGGCGTGCACATCTTCTTCCCCGATCCCTGGCACAAGAAAAAGCACAACAAGCGCCGACTGATCCAGAGCCCCCTGATCGCCAAGCTGGCCGCTCGCATCAAGCCCGGTGGCTATATCCACTGCGCTACCGACTGGGAGCCCTATGCGGTGCAGATTCTGGAAGTGCTGAACGCAGAACCCATGCTGCAGAACACGGCTGAGAACTACGCCGAAAAGCCCGACTACCGCCCACTGACCAAATTCGAAAACCGCGGCCTCCGCCTCGGTCATGGCGTCTGGGACCTGGTGTTCAGGAAGAAGTAACCCCCTGAGGCGCTTTGCGCCTTCCCCCTTTTCTCTACGCGCTTCGCGCTAAGGAAAGGGGGACGACACCCTCGGTGCGGGGCGGCCCTTCCTCGGTGTCTCCGACTTGGGTTATGCCAGTTTCCAAGGGTTCGCTCCAACAATAAAAAACGCTCCTCATCGAGGAGCGTTTTGTTTTGGGGCAAGGCAGCCTGGACTGCCTTTTGGTGCTCGCCTTACAGGCGCTCAGCTCAGAGGCGCTCGGCCACCCAGGCCTGCACGCTGGCCAGCGCTGCGGGCACGGCTGCGGCGTCGGTGCCGCCGGCCATGGCCATATCGGCCTTGCCACCGCCCTTGCCGCCCACTTGCTGGGCCACAAAGTTCACCAGCTCGCCGGCCTTGACCTTGGCAGTCTCGGCCTTGGTCACGCCTGCGGCCAGTTGCACCTTGTCGCCATCCACGGCAGCCAGCACGATCACGGCCGCGCCCAGCTTGTCCTTGAGCTTGTCCATGGTGTCACGCAAGGTCTTGGCGTCCGCTCCTTCGAGCTTGGCTGCCAGCACCTTGACGCCATTGACGTCTGCGGCCTGCGTGGCCAGCTCGTCGCCCTGGCTGGATGCCAGCTTGCCCTTGAGCGCAGCGATTTCCTTTTCCAGTGCCTTGATCTGATCCAGCGCACCGCCGATGCGGTTGGTCAGCTCGGCTGCAGGGGCCTTGAAAGCGGCCGCAGCCTGGTCCACGGTGGACTCCAGCGACTGCAGATAGGCCAGCGCGTTCTCGCCGGTAATGCCTTCGATACGGCGCACGCCAGCGGCCACGCCGGATTCGCCCACCACCTTGAACAGGCCGATGTCGCCGGTACGGCTGACGTGAGTGCCGCCGCACAGCTCGCGGCTGGAGCCGATGTCCAGCACGCGCACGGTTTCGCCGTACTTCTCGCCGAACAGCATCATCGCGCCGGTCTTCTGAGCCGATTCGATATCCATCACGCGCGCATCGGTGGGGGTGTTGGCCAGCACCTCGGCATTGACGCGGGCTTCGATCTCGCGGATCTGCTCGGCCGTCACCGGGGCGTTGTGTGCAAAGTCGAAGCGGGTACGCTCGGCATTGACCAGCGAGCCCTTTTGCTGCACATGGCCGCCCAGCACTTCGCGCAAGGCCTTGTGCATGATGTGTGTGACCGAGTGGTTGCGCATGGTCGCAGCGCGCACGGCGGTATCTACCTGTGCTTCAACGGCATCGCCCACCTTCAGGCTGCCGGCTTCCAGCACGCCGTGGTGGCCGAATACATCGGCCTTGATCTTGAGCGTGTCTTCCACGGCAAAGCGGTTGCCGCCCGCGGCAATCACGCCCTGGTCGCCGACCTGGCCGCCGGATTCTGCATAAAAAGGAGTGGTGTCCAGAACAACCACGCCGTTTTGACCAGCCTTCAGCTCGGAAACAGATACACCGTCAGCGTAAAGCGCTACGATTTTTGCAGATTCCGCCAGCTTGTCGTAACCCACGAAGGTGTTGCCCTGTCCGGTGTACTCCAGCGCGCGGTCCATCTTGAACTTGCCGGCTGCGCGGGCAGTTTCCTTCTGGTGCTGCATGGCGGCGTTGAAACCCGCCTCGTCCACCGTCACGCCACGCTCGCGCGCCACGTCGTTGGACAGGTCCAGCGGGAAGCCGTAGGTGTCATGCAGCTTGAAGGCCACATCGCCGGGCAGCACCTTGACGTCGCCGGCCAGCGCGCTGTCCAGGATTTCCATGCCGTTGGCCAGGGTCTCGAAGAAACGCTCTTCCTCGGCCTTGAGCACGCTGGTGATATGCGCTTGCTGCTCCTTGAGCTTGGGATAGGCATCGCCCATCTGCACCACCAGGTCGGCCACCAGCTTGTGGAAGAAGGGAGTCTTCTGGCCCAGCTTGTAGCCGTGACGGATGGCGCGGCGGATGATGCGGCGCTGCACATAGCCACGACCTTCGTTGGAAGGAATAACGCCGTCGGACACCAGGAAGGAGGTCGCGCGGATATGGTCGGCAATCACCTTCAGCGAAGGAGTGCTCAGATCTTCGATGTGGGTTTCGCGGCCGGCAGCCTTGATCAATGCCTGGAACAGGTCGATCTCGTAGTTGCTGTGCACATGCTGCAGGATGGCAGCCAGGCGCTCCAGGCCCATGCCGGTGTCCACGCAGGGTGCAGGCAGCTTGACCACGGAGCCGTCTTCCTTCATGTCGAACTGCATGAACACGTGGTTCCAGATCTCGATGAAGCGATCGCCGTCTTCTTCAGGCGAGCCGGGAGGGCCGCCGGCAATGTGCTCGCCGTGGTCGTAGAAGATTTCCGAGCAGGGGCCGCAGGGGCCGGTGTCGGCCATCATCCAGAAGTTGTCGCTCTTGTACTTGCCGCCCTTGTTGTCGCCGATGCGGATGATGCGCTCGGCAGGCAGGCCGATGACGTTCTTCCAGATGTCATAGGCTTCGTCGTCTTCGTGATAGACCGTGGCCAGCAGCTTCTCGGCGGGCAGGCCGAAGACCTTGGTCAGCAGCTCCCAGCCCCACTCGATGGACTCCTTCTTGAAGTAGTCGCCGAAGGACCAGTTGCCCAGCATTTCGAAGAACGTGTGGTGGCGCGCGGTGTAACCCACGTTTTCCAGGTCGTTGTGCTTGCCGCCGGCGCGCAGGCAGGCCTGCACCGATGTTGCACGGTTATAGGGACGCTTGTCCGTGCCCAGGAACACATCCTTGAACTGCACCATGCCGGAGTTGGTGAACATCAGCGTCGGATCGTTGCCGGGAACCAGCGAGCTGGACGCGACAACCGTGTGGCCCTTGGAAGCGTAGAAATCCAGGAACGTCTTGCGGATGTCCGCAACGGAAAAAGTGGGTGTACTCATGGTGTTTGGTATGAAGACGCCTGCATGACGCCTGCGATCAGTACGGCCCGGCGCTGCTTTTTCAGGAGCTGCGCAGACAGGCAAATCAGCCGAACATTATAGGTTTGCGGCTACATACCCGCGCGGCCTTGTGCCGATAACAGCGATCATGAATTTTCATGCGTTGCATTAATGTCTTCCTCATCGGCTTGCGGATAATCGGCAACCACTATGAGCGACACACCCAGAACCGAGACTTCCAAACCCGATGCCCCTGCCAAAAACCGCCTGGTGGTCTGGCTCATCGCCCTGCCCGTGATCATCTTTGGCGCGCTCATGCTCATCGGCCAGTTCATGGACGATCCGCTAAGCAAGCAGCGCTGGACGGAAGCCGAAACCATCAAGATCTGCTGGAAGCAGACAGCCAAGCCCGAGGCCGAACGCAAGACCCAGGAGTTCAAAACCCCTCAGGACTGCGAACGCCTGGAGTTCGACTTCAAAACCCGCTACGGCGAAAACCCCTGAAGCAGTTGCGACGGGGCAAGCCCGGGCCCCGAGCATGCGTCCTGCGTCGCCGAGAGACTTACTCTTCGCCCCAGTCTTCGCCCGCGCCCTCTTCCTCTTCTGCAGCGGCCAGAGCGATCATGCGATCGAAGGTCTCGATGATTGCAACGCGACGGTCCTGCTTGTAGCCCTCTTCCGGCTCCAGTTCGTCGATGCTCTGATCCCAGGCCTGCAGATAAGTGGCTTTCCATTGCTCCAGCGTCTGCAGATCCGGCCACAGCGGATGCATGCCGCCCTCGGCCATGGCGCACAGCAGCTCGATCCGGCAGGGAACCAGATCGGACTCGGACTCGCCCGCCTGCAAGGCCTCGGGCGAGTCCAGGGCCTCGGCAATTTCATCGATGAGCTGGCCCGTGATATCGGCCAGCCAGTCCAAGGCGGTGTCGTTATCGAAATTGCCGTGCGACCAAGTGCCCATGACCAAACTCCTTGCTGCGATATGTCAGTAAAGCAAGGCCCAACATAGCAGGCCTTGATGTCAGAACTGTGTCAATCCGGGCAGTCGATCCAGGCGCGGCAGGTCAACGGTTGCGGTTTTTCATCGCACGCTCCACCTCGCGCTTGCCTTCGCGGTCCTTGATCACGTCGCGTTTGTCATGCTCGGCCTTGCCCTTGGCCAGGGCAATCTCGCATTTCACGTAACCGTTTTTCCAGTGCAGATTGATGGGCACCAGGGTGTAGCCCTTTTGCTCGACCTTGCCGACAAGGCGCTTGATCTCGTCCTTTTTCAAGAGCAGCTTCTTGATCCGCGCCGAGTCGGGATTGACGTGGGTGGAAGCGGTCTTTAGCGGGTTGATCTGGCAGCCCAGCAGGAACAGCTCGCCGTCCTTGATCAGCACATAGCCATCGGTGAGTTGCACCTTGCCGCTGCGCAAGGCCTTGACCTCCCAGCCGTGCAGCACCATGCCGGCCTCGTGGCGCTCCTCGAAGAAATAGTTGAAAGCTGCTTTTTTATTGTCGGCAATGCGCGACGATGTTTCTGGTTTCTTGGCCATGGAATATTAGTTGCAGGCGGACCGGAGATGAAAGCTCTCCCTACAATACCGGATTGCCGTCTCGCCTCTGAGCGATGATTTTAGTTTCGCATCGCGCCCCTGGGTTGATTGGCCCTGGCCAATTCCCTGCTCTTGCGCCGTGCTGATTGCTCTTTGTTCATGAAAAACGTCAACAAGTCCGTCCTGATCTGGTACAGCCCCGAAGAAATGTTTGCCCTCGTGACGGATGTGGCCCACTATGCCGACTTTCTGCCCTGGTGCGATCATGCCAAGATTCTGGAGCAGGACGCCACCGGCATGACTGCCGAGGTGGGAATTGCGTTCAGCGGACTGCGCAAGTCTTTCGTGACGCGCAACACGAACAGTACCATGGACAACGGCGGCAAGCAGGTCAGCATGCGCCTGGTCAAGGGACCTTTCTCGCGTCTTGAAGGCCACTGGCGCTTTCATCCTGTAGGCGACGGCACGCAGCGCGCCTGCAAGGTCGAGCTGCAGCTCGACTACGGCTTCGAAAACGGTGCCGTAGCCGCCATCATCGGCCCGGTATTTGACCGCATCGCAGGCTCCATGGTGGATGCCTTCATCAAACGCGCCGAGCAGATCTATGGCTGACGCGCCCCCCACGCTGATCGACATCACGGTCTGCATGTCGCCCTGCTCCGGTACCGTGCAGGAAACCTTGTGGCAGCTTCCCGCAGGCAGCACCGTCCAGCAAGCGCTGGACGCAGTGACCGCTTCCACAGCAGCATTGCCGGATGTGCAAGTGCCCGAAGCCTCGGCCGGCATGGTCGGTATCTGGGGCAAGGTCGCGAATCCGGGCCAGGTTCTCAAGCATGGCGATCGTCTCGAGATCTATCGACCGCTGACCGTAGACCCCAAGGTTGCCCGACGCGAACGCTTTGCCCGCCAGGGCGCTCGCAGCGCCGGACTTTTCAAACGCCAGAGAGACGGAGCCAAGGCGGGCTACTAGCGAGCAGCCAGCAGGACTCAAAAAAGCGCCTTCTGACGGCGCTTTTTTATCGAGATTCCGGCGAAGACCCCGGCGACTATTGCGCCGGCTCTGCCATGGGTCCGCAATCGGAAGCGATCACGGCATCGGCTCGCTTGATCTCGGCATCGCGCGTAGCCTCGTCCATGAAGCCGCGCTCGCCGTTGGCATTCACATGCGAGAGCATGCGGCCCGAGGCCAGGGTTGCCCTGGCCTGCTTGGCGCGGTTGCAGTTGTCCTGGCGCTGCTTTTCCTTTTGCAGCTTGTCGGCCTGGACCTTGGCTGCATCCTGCTCCTGCTGCTTGCGCTTCTGCTCTTCCAGCCCCTTGTCTACGCCCTTGTCTGCTGAAGGCTTGGCAGCAGCTGCACCGGCTTCAGGCACGGCCACAAGCGCCGCAGGCTTTGCGCCACCGGGGCTGCGCAAGATATTCTTAGCAGGGATATCCGCAGGCGGCGCCCGGTCGCTGAACACCTTGCGCCCCTGACCATCTATCCATTGCCACTGGGCAATTGCGGGTACCGTGCAACAGGCTATGGCTGCGAACAATGCGAACTTGATGGCGTGCATGGAGTCAATAAGTCTTGGACAGGCGTTGGGGATTCTGGGTCACGAGCCCACATTGTGCGGCAAGTCACAGGTACAATCTTTCTTTTGGAGCCATCACATGCGCCTTCTCGGAAAAGCACTGACCTTTGACGACGTCCTGCTCGTTCCCGCCTACTCCGAAGTCCTGCCCAAGGACGTTTCTCTCGCCACCCAATTCACTCGCAATATCCGCTTGAACCTGCCCCTGGTGTCTGCCGCCATGGACACGGTGACCGAAGCGCGTCTGGCCATCGCCATTGCGCAAGAAGGCGGTATCGGCGTGATCCACAAGAACATGACAGCCGAGCAGCAAGCCGCTGAAGTGTCCAAGGTCAAGCGCCACGAATCCGGTGTGGTCCACGACCCTGTGGTCATCACCCCCGAGCACACCGTGCTGCAAGTGCTGCAGCTGTCGGAAGAGCGCGGCATTTCGGGCTTCCCCGTGTGCGACGGCGGCAAGGTCATCGGCATCGTGACCAGCCGCGATCTGCGCTTCGAGACCCGCTACGACGTCAAGGTCAGCCAGATCATGACGCCCCGCGAGAAGCTGATTACCGTCAATGAAAAAGACGGCACCAGCCCCGCCGAAGCCAAGGCCTTGCTGAACAAGCACAAGCTCGAACGTATTCTGGTGGTGAACGACGCCTTCGAACTCAAGGGTCTGATCACCGTCAAGGACATCACCAAGCAAACCACCTTCCCCAATGCAGCGCGTGACGCATCCGGCCGCCTGCGCGTGGCTGCCGCCGTCGGCGTGGGCGCAGGCACCGAAGAGCGTGTGGAACTGCTGGTCAAGGCCGGCGTGGACGCCATCGTGGTGGACACGGCCCACGGTCACTCCAAGGGCGTGATCGACCGCGTGCGCTGGGTCAAGCAGAACTACCCCCAGGTGGACGTGATCGGCGGCAATATCGCCACCGGTGCTGCCGCTCTGGCACTGGTGGAAGCCGGCGCTGACGCGGTCAAGGTCGGTATCGGCCCCGGCTCCATCTGCACCACCCGTATCGTGGCAGGTGTGGGCGTGCCCCAGATCATGGCCATCTCCAATGTGGCCGACGCCCTGAAGGGCACTGGCGTGCCCTTGATCGGCGACGGCGGCATCCGCTTCTCCGGCGACATCTCCAAGGCCCTGGCCGCAGGTGCCTCCACCATCATGATGGGCGGCATGTTTGCCGGCACCGAAGAAGCTCCCGGCGAGGTGATTCTGTACCAGGGCCGCTCGTACAAGAGCTATCGCGGCATGGGCTCCATCGGTGCCATGCAGCAAGGCTCGGCCGACCGCTACTTCCAGGAATCGTCCACCGGCAACCCCAATGCGGACAAGCTGGTTCCCGAAGGCATTGAAGGCCGCGTGCCCTACAAGGGCTCCATGGTCTCCATCGTCTATCAGATGGCCGGCGGCGTGCGCGCCTCCATGGGCTACTGTGGTTGCGCAACGATCTCCGAGATGAACGAGAAGGCCGAGTTTGTGGAAATCACCGCAGCCGGCATCCGCGAATCTCATGTGCACGACGTGCAGATCACCAAGGAAGCGCCCAACTACCGCGCTGACTAAGCAAGCCCCTTGAATTCTGACCAGATTGAAAAATCTGGTCAGAATGCTAAAATCTGGCCTGAACTACTGGTTCTAGCCAGATTTTTTGTTTTCCGCCATGCAATCTATCGGTATCTACGAAGCCAAAAGCCGCTTTTCCGCCCTGGTCGAAATGGTCGAGCAAGGCGAGGAAGTGCGCATCACGCGCCACGGCAAAGAGGTTGTGCGCATGTTGCCCATGCGCCGCAAGCCCGTGATCACCGATGAGCAGATTGCGCGCGAGCTGGAGCAGATCTCGGCTCTGCAGCAGACGGTGAAAGCGCCAGCAGCCGCAACGACCGCCTCTGACAGCATCACCGGCCTGCGCCACACCGGACGGAGTCAGGCATGAGCGCCACCGCTTTTGTGCTCGATGCCTCCGTCACCGCCGCCTGGCTGCTGCCCGACAGCGCCAGCGAACACACCCGGCGCCTGTACACCCGCATCCGCCGCGATGAGGTGGATCCCCAAGCCCCCAACCTCTGGCAGTGGGAATGCGGCAACCTGATTGCGTCGGGCGTGAATAATGGCCGTATTCCACAGACTTCGGTCGAAGGCTTGTGGGGCGTGCTGGAAGCCATACGTCATCGCGTGGAGCTGCACGATCTGGCGCCTGCACAACACAAGGCCGTGCTGGATGTGGCGCTGGACACGGGCTTGCCCACTTACGATGCCGCCTACCTGTGGCTGGCGCAATCGCTGCGCCTGCCGCTGGCCACATTCGACGCTGCCCAGATGGCAGCCGCCCGCAAAAGCGGCGTCACCGTCTGGGTTCCCGAAGATTTCTAATCCCTTTTTGCCACCCTCTTGCCCTTGACCACCATGCAACACGACAAGATTCTTATTCTGGACTTCGGCTCCCAGGTCACGCAGCTGATTGCCCGCCGCGTGCGCGAAGCCAATGTCTACTGCGAAGTCCACCCCTGCGATGTGAGCAGCGACTGGGTACGCGAATTTGCCGCTGACGGCAAGCTCAAGGGCATCATCCTGTCGGGCAGCCATGCCTCCGTCTACGAAGTGGATGATCGTGCTCCCGACGCCGTGTTCGAGTTGAACCTGCCCGTGCTGGGCATTTGCTACGGCATGCAGACCATGGCCACCCAGCTCGGCGGCAAGGTCGAAGGCTCCAACACCCGTGAATTCGGTTACGCCGAAGTGCGCGCCCATGGCCACACCAAGCTGCTGGAAGGCATCGAAGACTTCGCTACGGCCGAAGGCCACGGCATGCTCAAGGTCTGGATGAGCCACGGCGACAAGGTCACCGAACTGCCTCCCGGCTTCAAGGTCATGGCCTCCACGCCCTCCTGCCCCATCGCCGGCATGGCCGATGAAGCGCGTCGCTACTACGCCGTGCAGTTCCACCCCGAAGTCACGCATACCGTGCAGGGTCAGGCGCTGCTCAACCGCTTTGTGCTCGACATCTGCGGCACGCAAGCCGACTGGATCATGGGCGACTACATCGAAGAAGCCGTGGCCAAGATCCGCGAGCAGGTAGGCGACGAAGAAGTGATCCTGGGCCTGTCCGGCGGCGTGGATTCGTCCGTGGCTGCCGCCCTGATCCACCGCGCCATCGGCGACCAGCTGACCTGCGTGTTCGTCGATCACGGCCTGCTGCGCCTGAACGAAGGCGATATGGTCATGGACATGTTCGAAGGCAAGCTGCACGCCAAGGTGGTGCGCGTCGATGCTTCCGACTTGTTCCTGGGCGAGCTGGCCGGCGTGTCCGAGCCCGAGCAAAAGCGCAAGATCAT
Source organism: Comamonas sp. Z3 (assembly GCF_008121565.1). Classification (NCBI taxonomy): domain Bacteria; kingdom Pseudomonadati; phylum Pseudomonadota; class Betaproteobacteria; order Burkholderiales; family Comamonadaceae; genus Comamonas; species Comamonas sp. Z3. The sequence goes on along the minus strand of NZ_VOQU01000010.1, from coordinate 74,400 downwards.
CGGCCGTCTGTTCGTGGATGTATTCAAGGCCGAAGCCGAGAAGCTCAAGGCTGCCAACGCCGGCTCCAAGGGAGCCACCTTCCTGGCCCAGGGCACCATCTACCCCGACGTGATCGAGTCGGGCGGCGCCAAGAGCAAGAAGGCTGTCACCATCAAGAGCCACCACAACGTCGGCGGCCTGCCCGAGCAACTGGGCCTGAAGCTGCTGGAGCCCCTGCGCGACCTGTTCAAGGACGAAGTGCGCGAGCTGGGCGTGGCCCTGGGCCTGCCCCGCGGCATGGTCTACCGTCACCCCTTCCCCGGACCAGGCCTGGGTGTCCGCATTCTGGGTGAAGTGAAGAAGGAATATGCCGACCTGCTGCGCCGCGCCGATGCCATCTTCATCGAAGAACTGAACAACTGGATCGACGAGGCCTCCGGCAAGAGCTGGTACGACCTGACCAGCCAGGCCTTCACCGTGTTCCTGCCCGTCAAGAGCGTGGGTGTGATGGGCGACGGCCGCACCTATGACTATGTCGTGGCCCTGCGCGCCGTGGTCACCAGCGACTTCATGACCGCCGACTGGGCCGAGCTGCCCTACGGCCTGCTCAAGAAGGTGTCCGGCCGCATCATCAACGAAGTGCGTGGCATCAACCGTGTCACCTACGACGTGAGCACCAAGCCGCCAGCGACCATCGAGTGGGAATAAAGGGCTGTCGTGAACTGACACGCAACCTTTAGACTTTTTTCTCATGTAAGCCCGTGTTTTCACGGGCTTTTTTCATTTCTATCTAGCTCTATCTGGAACTAGCCGGTCTTACGAAGTCGGCGGGTTTCGATGGCACTTTGCATGGTACCGAGCGTCGCCCATACCATCCGCCTCGTCGATACCATCAACCCTGCTTTCTGCAGTTGATGGTATCAAAATCACCTAAGTCTTTGATTTTAAAGACGATACCATGCACAAAAACGCACTTGTTTGCTGATGGTATCGAAGCAGTGAAAACGAGGCCAAACCATGCTCACCGATACCAAGATTCGCTCTCTCAAGCCCACTGGCAAGCTGTACAAAGTCACAGATCGAGATGGACTATATGTGGCTGTAACCGCTAGTGGAGCAATAAGTTTTCGCTATAACTATAGGATCAATGGGCGCCAGGAGACGCTCACGATCGGCGCGTATGGTATCGGCGGAATCACGCTTGCTGAAGCGCGTGAAAAACAGCTGGCAGCAAAGAAGCTGGTTCAAGAAGGCATCAGCCCTGCTCGCGAGAAAATCCGCACCAAGTCACGTGATGAAGCGGGCGGGACGTTTGGCGAATGGGCCGACAAATGGATGAAGGGCCACAAGATGGCCGACAGTACCCGAGATATGCGCCGATCCGTCTATGAGCGCGATGTCCAGGGCCGGTTCGGAAAGCTGCAACTGCAGGAGATCACCGGGGAGGATGTGCGCGCCATGGCTGATGCCATCGTCGCCCGCGGCGCCCCAGCAACTGCTGTGCACGCCCGAGAGATCACTCTCCTGGTGTTTCGCTATGCCATCGAGCGCGGACAAAAGGTGCTCAACCCCGCTGAAGAAGTGGCACCAAGCACCATCGCAACCTTTGAGCCCAAAGATCGCGCCCTTTCCAAAGACGAAATCGGACTCTTCTACAAGTACCTCGAAAAAGTGGGCACAACACCCAGCATTCGTGCGGCATGCAAGCTGCTGCTTCTCACTCTCCTTCGCAAGGGCGAGTTGACCAACGCCATGTGGACGGATGTGAGCTTCACCGAAGGCACCCTCACCATCCCGGCGGCCAGAATGAAGGCTCGTCGCCCTCATGTGGTGTTTCTCTCTCAACAGGCTGTCGACCTGCTGCACGCCTTGAAAATGTTCGCTGGCAGTTCTGAATATGTCTTTCCGAGCCGCTACGAATCCCACCGCCCGATGAGCGCTGCTACTCTGAACCGAGTCATGACCTCCAGCTGGGAATATGCTCAGAAGGACCATCAGCCGCTGGGAAAGTTTGGCCCACACGATATGCGCCGCACAGGTTCCACGATCCTGCATGAGGCGGGCTACAACTCGGACTGGATTGAGAAGGTCCTGGCTCACGAGCAAAAAGGCGTGCGCGCCGTCTACAACAAGGCGGAGTACCGGGAGCAGCGCAAAGAGATGCTCCAAGACTGGGCCAACATGATCGACTCCTGGACAAAGACCCACTAGAGCACCCTGCTCTGCCCGGTCCAGAGCTCGCAAACGGTGACACCCTGGGTGTGTGAGGCGAGGAATCATTCCAATACATGGCACCAAAGTGGATTCCTGACACCTGACTTTGATCAATCTATATACTGTATGCATGTACAGTCATCGACTATTGAGCGGCATGCCCGTCCAACTCATTGCCAGCCCAGTTGCTTTGCCTCTGGCAGATTGCAGCGTGCGCGCGGGCTTCCCTTCACCAGCCGAGGACTTCTCTGGCAAGCGGCTGGACATAGCTGAATTGCTGGTTGAGCACCCCCAGGCCACATTTCTGCTGCGCGTGGCCGGGCCATCCATGCGCGAATACGGCATCGATGACGGCGACATGATCGTGGTCGATCGTGCGCTACACCCCCGCCATGGGAGCATCGTCGTGGCCGTCATTGATAGTGACTTCACTGTCAAAGTGCTGCACACCGCCAGCGGCTCCTGCAAACTCAGGGCCGGCAACCCCACCTATCCCGACATCGTGCCCAAAGAGGGTCAGACTCTGGAAATCTGGGGCGTCGTCACCAGTTGCATAAAGCGCTTTGCCAGGTGAACACATGCACATTCCCGCCAAACGACGGCCAGAGTTTGAAGCTGCCCGCGTATACGAGTACCCCGAGCACCTGCTCGCCTCGCTAGAGGGCGTGCCAGCTGCACCGGGCGTCTATATTTTTCATGCCGCCGAAGGCGAGTTGCCGCTGTACATCGGCAAAAGCATCAACCTGCGCGCCAGGCTCCTCTCGCACTTTCGCACTGAAGATGAGGCTCGAATGCTGCGCCAGGCAGCGCGCATCAGCTTCATACGCACTGCCGGCGAAATCGGTGCCCTGTTGCTGGAAGCCCAGCTCATCAAGCAGCAGCAACCCTTGTTCAATCAAAAGCTGCGCCGCAACCGGCAACTGTGCGCGCTGCGGCTGGCCAGCGATCAGCCGGAAGTCATCTACTCGCGAGACATCGACTTTGCCAGCACACCCGACATTTTTGGTCTGTATGCAAGCCGTCATTCCGCCCTTGAGGCGTTGCGTGATCTAGCCGACCAGCACAAGCTTTGCTACGGCGCGCTGGGCCAGGAAAAGCTGGCCAAGGGCCGCGCCTGCTTTCGCAGCATGGTGCGCCAATGTGCCGGTGTCTGCCATGGCGCAGAAACCGCCGAGCAGCACCGGGCCCGGCTCATCGAAGCCCTGGAAGGCCTGCGCGTGGTGACCTGGCCCTATGCAGGCACCGTCGGCATCGAGGAAAAGTGCGAGGACATGCGGCAAATCCATGTCATCCACAACTGGTGCTACCTGGGCAGCGCCCCGACCGTGCAAGCCGCGCGCAAGCTCAACAGCGTGGCCGCAGGCTTCGACGCGGATGGCTACAAGATCTTGTGCCGCCCCATCCTCGGCGGCAGCGCCAGGATCATCCCTTTGTAGGGGGAGCCCATGTTTGCGCTCATCGACGGCAACAACTTTTATGTCAGCTGCGAGCGTGCCTTCAGGCCCGCATTGCAAGGCATTCCTGTTTGCGTCCTGAGCAATAACGACGGTTGCGCCATCTCGCGCTCCGACGAGGCCAAGGCCCTGGGCGTGAAGATGGGGCAGCCGTTTTTTCAATTGCGCGATCTGGTCGAGCACAAAGGCCTCGTCTGCCTGTCTCCGAATTTTGAGCTTTACGGCGACATGAGCGATCGCATGATGTCGCTGGCTGCCGGCCTGGGCCCCACCCAGGAGATCTACAGCATCGATGAGTCATTCATCGGGGATCTGGACGGGGTGCGAGATCTGACCCGGCGCGCCTTCGCCATTCGCGCACGCATCCTGAAATGGACAGGCATCCCCACATGCGTGGGCCTGGCCCCCACCAAGACCTTGGCCAAGCTCTGCAACCATGTCGCCAAAGATTCAGAGCGCAAGCCGGGCAGCTACCCTGCCGAGCTGCAGCGGGTCTGCAACTGGGCCGAGCTGTCAGACCAGCAGCGCACCGACATTCTCGGCCGCACGCCTACTGGTGAGATCTGGGGCGTGGGCCGGCGCATCTCAGCCCAACTGGCCGAGCAAGGAATATTGACCGCGTTGGACCTGGCCAGGTTGCCGGCATATGCTGCGCGCGATGGCTGGAGCGTGGTGCTGGAGCGCACAGTTCGCGAGCTGCAGGGCGTGAGTTGCATGAGCTTGGAGACAGCTCCGGCCGCCAAAAAACAGATTGCATGCACCCGCAGCTTTGGCAGTCCCATCACCACCCTGCCCCCATTGATTGAAGCCGTGAGCGAATTTGCAACCAGGTCTGCAGAAAAACTGCGCACTGGAGGCCTGCGCGCAGGTGCCCTGCATGTTTTCGCGCACACGTCGCCATTCAGGCCCGGCCCCAGGTTCTACAAAACGGCCTTGATTCAACTGCAACCTCCCTCATCCGACACCAAAGCCCTCGTGAACGCAGCAGTACGCGGCTTGCGCATGATTTATGAGCCTGGCTACCAGCTCTCGAAGGCCGGCGTGATGTTGCAGGATCTGTGCCCATCAACCGTTTACCAAGGCAATCTGCTTTTCGAGGAGCCTAGCCGCGATCAAAGCAAGCTGATGGAAGCCATGGACAAGGTCAACAAGCGCTTCGGAAAGGGGACAGTGCATGTCGCCAGCACTGGAGTGCCCGAGCACGACGAGAGCGGCTGGCGCATGCGGCAAGAACGCCGCACACCACGCTACACCACCAAAATTGAAGAAATACCCACCGCTAGGGCATAACACAGCTTTCACTCATAATCAGCGATTATGAGAAACTAAACACAAGGCTAAGGATTCTCATATTCGTGATTAAATCCGATACATGTCACTGTAAGTGCCCATCTCAGCACTAATCTTCGGCTGTTTTCTATCATAGAAATCTCACGTTTTCCAAACATCGGCTATACCGGCACGAATCGCTTTCACAACAAATTTCGCAGAAAGAAGACAAGCTATTCTATGAAATGCATCGCCCTTATTAGCACCACCATCATCTACAACAGACTTAGCCGCAAAAAAAGCAGTTCTATTCTTTGCATGCCTTGCTGCTTCATAAACGGAATAAATTTCCATATCAAACCCAGCTAGCTTGCGCTGACCGACATTCAATGAGGATGTTTTGCCATCTTCAGCAATAACTGCACTTCCGCTGCTAGTTGGTGCTGAGGAATGTATTTTAAAACCAACATATTCCTTTCCTTTTGGAACTTCTGATACTCCGGCATTTACCCCCATCAAGAGCTCAGCAACCATCCCCTGACTGGATGCGATTTCATGCAGTTTATTCTGGACATCCACTTCAATTTGAACATCGTAATGTTCAGATTTAAAACCTGAAGCACTCCATTTACCCGCATCATGTTGATGACATATTTGAGTCACTAACAAATCATAAATTTCTGCTTCACCAGCCACTCCACCACATATTCCGCTCATACACAACAAGCGCGGCTCAAAACGCTCAAGAGTAAAGGATGCCGAAAGAGCCGAAGCAACCAATCCCATACGCTGCGGACGAACTATGACTACTTTATATTCCCCGATTCTCACCTCTCGACAGCTCAATCCAGAAATAGTAACCACTGGACCCCATGTATCAGTTAACCCCTCAAAGGCAGCGGCCTCCTTATCAAGCGCACAAATTATGGCGATGTCAAACTTTTTCTGTGGCTGCGCAGTCAATATTTTCCGCTTAAGGGCATCCTTCCAATCTCCGTGATCATTAAATGCAATTACGGTAATATCGACCAAATTCAGATCATGAACAAAGTCACCCTCATCCAAACTATGACGAGTCAGAACAATTGCAGGAGTTTTAAATGATTTACTATGATAATCACGTGTTGTCTCCACCAATGTCAAATAGTGATTCTCCACCATCGCATCTTTTGCAGATCTGGGAACCAAAAGATCCAAAATAATAAGATCAAATTTCTCTATGGCGACAGCACGAGAATAATCTAGCCAATTTTTCTTACGTTGAATATCAGCACTAGCTATCTCAATATTTATAAAATTTGAGACCTCTTCAAATTTTCGGTCATCATCTTCCAAAACTAGTATTTTCATAAGCCAGACAATATTCTGTTAATTTCAACTTTCCAACTGCTGTCGTTCTCGAGATACCGAACACAGCCAGCCACTTCAATATCGAACTTCTCTAATATTTCTTCCTTAGCCAACTCGATCGGAATAGGAAGACTTTCAATTTCAATATCTGGATATTGCGTCAAAATGATGCAATGGGCCTGACTCTCCGAATAGTTAATTTCAAAAAGAACATCCAGCCCACCTGATGAAAGTGGAAATGGAGATCCTGCGCCTGCTTCTGGGTCATGACTATGGATTGACATATCGATGATCGCTAAGTCGAACCTCTCTTTTTCAAGTAACGCAGTTGCAGAAGCCAGCGATTGGCAGCAATGAATTTCGATACTTCCGCCGTACATCTCTATTAGATGCGCTCTTACACCCTCCATCTTGAACGAGTCATCTTCAACGATTAGACATTTAAATCCATTAGTGCACGAGAGCATAAGTCAGCCTAACTTTCACTTCACGACCGACGACTTCATACTGATTCATTTCAAAATCAGCCCTATTACTTGCCAGAAGGCGCAACTTGGAAATCCCACTTCTCTTATCATATAAATTGGCATCTTGAAAATCTGCAGCTTTTCGTCTTTCTATCTCCGCAGAGACGCGCAACGGATCATCAGATGGCTTTATTGATGAGGAAATCTCGACATGCAACTGCTTATTCTTTCCAGTAACTATCTCAAATTTTCTTCGTAACGGACAAGATCTATCAGCATGCTTTGCAGCATTACCAACGACAATAGCGAAAGAGTCATACAGAAGATGATAAAAATCCCCCACAAGTTCGATTTCTTCTTTGCTATCATCGGCCACTTGAGGATCGAAATCAGGAATCATGTCTTTGACTTCAGCAACAGTTGCAGCAAAAAGCAATGAGACCGAGGCTTTGGGAGCTACGATAGACGGACGCTTAAACCAATCAAACATAGCCGCCAGCTTACGATCAATGGAAAGCTCTAATTCCCGCCGGAATGCGTCAGCCAGCCTCGCATCTACCCCAGCCGCGGCTGGCACAAGCTCTTCATTCAAAAAAACCTCATTCTTCAAGGGTTGCTGCTGAGACCTTAGATAGCGTGTCACTGCAACTAAATCAATCTCTGCAAGGCGCCAACAGTAATCGATAATCACTTTATCGAGACCTGCAACCGAGGTTGTTTCTTCATAATTATTACTGATATTCTTTACAGCGGCAGCCAAAACTTCATGTTTGTTTGGACCATACATTTCGGGCGTTAATACCCCCAATGGCTTTGACTTAGAATGAACATGCAGACGATCAACAATAATAGCTTCAACAGTTTTATTATATTTATCTTTCCAAATACTCCACTTCTCTGCAAACTGCTGGTTTTTAAAAAGAATCTTATACTTTTCTTGTTGTTCTATTTGATTAACAACATTGGAGTACAAATGACCATGGAATGTTCCATGCCGAATTCTACGGCCAATGTATGACGCAATTCCAAATACAGCATTAGAACAGAATGCGCTATAACACTGCGTCATTACTAATGAAAGAACTGTTTCATCGCAATTAACGGCCACACCTTTTTTTCCAGACCCAGTTGAGGTGAGCGCGTTATTCAACTCAAGCATCATTTCATCTTCTATCCATGAAGTGAAACGAGATGGATCAACGTAAATTCTATGATCATCAATCTCATTACGTACTCGATTTATTTGATGATCTATTCTTACAGTACGAGCCCGCTGAAGATAATGATCATCTTTTTTAAAATCCGCCATCCACTCATGGAGTGATGCGCGAATCTCAGGAATATCTGCACGATGGGGTGCAACCTTGTTTAATTTTGCCAAAAAATCCTCTGTAGCAATATCGTAAATATACTCAGCAACATAAGGATAATCACGTTCATACGATTCAACAAGCTTCACGAGAGAGTTATTATGATACTTAAACGCAAACTCTTCTAGGATCTTTCTTAGAAAGAAATGATCATGCTCGTTCTTACTGCGTTTAGCAAGCAACAACAATAATATTAACTTTACCAATCCATCCTTAGCTAATTTTGCAGCAGTTCGCACTGCTTTAGTGGGAACAGTACGTGCTAAATCGCGTGTGCGCCCCATAAGAATAAGCAGATCCTCTTTCTCAAAACCAATTTGGCCATCGGACTCCGTAAGCCAATAGTTAAATAAAGCAGATCTTGTCGTATAGCCAGACAGCTCCAATCTCGAAAGCGACTGAAAATTGTGATTTGTAAATGCTTCTTGACCAATTAAGTCATGCAATTTTATTCCGCCAACCCAGCTTTCGAGCATCTCTTTTAACTTAGGCGGCAAAACCTCTGCTTCTTCACGAGATGCGTCTTGATATGTATCGACCAGCAGTCGATACTTGCAAACAGCTTCGTACTCCAGCCATGCACTTGATTGTTTAAAGAACGCATACTCGCTCTCTTCATCTTCAGCATCATAAGTCGAAACCAAAGATTCAAATAAAGCATTACAACCTATTTTCTGGGAAATTTCATTCAACGATGGATAAAAACCAATATCAAACAAATGCGCGTTGAACTTCAACAAAATAACAGCATCAATTAAAGAACAGCGTTCAACTTCAGAAAGAAATCTGACGAAATCTTGTTTCGATGTTGAAAATGGCTGAACAGCTATTCTTGAAAGAGTGCGCGAGTATCTATTTATAGCACCACGATCAGGGATATTCTGAATTGAACGCTTTATTGTAAGTATATTTTGATCAACCGAATAAGCGTGAATTAACGAAGAAACAACCACTCCTTTAATACCAGCTTGCTGTACTAATTCTTCGATCCTATCATTAACAGAATCATCAGGAAGATTCTCCCGAATCAGAATTATCCGCCGCAAGAGAGCGTGACTCCAGCCATCTTCCTCTATCGTTCTATCAATTTCATCGATGCACTCGCCTATTTTTTTTTCAGCATATAAAGTATCTATCGCGTGCATAGAGTTGGCAAGCCGTAGAAGCCTATTTTTATTATTAAGCGCTAGCGATTCAATGTTATCAAGTAGTTGCTCTAAATCTAGCTCCCTAAAAACCCGAAAATTATCGGCAAAAGGTGGATTTGGAGGAAATGGATTTGAGAATCTTACCGCCTTCACAGGCGCGGGACTTCTGAGAACTCTCTCCATCGCTTCAGATTGGTCTTTTCCTAGTTTCCCTCGGAGTTGTGCCAAACTGCCTATAGCATTCGAACTCCCATTTCCAAGAATGGATCGAAGCTTATTTCTTGCTTTTTTATTTAACCGCTTAAGATCCTCAAATCTACGCATAAAGCCTCTTCAGATTTATTAAACTACATCAAGTTTGAAGAAAAAAATAAGCAGATAACAATCCACCTATTATAAATTTACAAGAAATATCACAACTTGTCCAGATTTTGATATAAGTCCAAGTTCGAATCCATATGAAGTAAGCATTTGCTACCACTCAACCTTCATTGATTTTCACAAATGGGATATCTCTAGCATTTCTCGAAATAAATTCGGAAAGAGTGATGCGTCAAGGATCCAAATCGCAAAAATGACCGGGGCCTTGAAAGTAGATTCCATCATGACCAATTACGTCGCGACAAGACGCCAATTCGAAAAGCTAGCCGACCGGCTATTGCAAACGCTCTATCAACACCCTGTCCACGAGCAATTGCACATTCAGGGCGTTGACTTGTGCGTCTCGGCGCTCGACCATTCCGACAAGTTGGCCAACCACGCCCGCGCCTCCTGCAGCAAGGGCAGCGAGTCGCTGGTGCTGATCTGCGAGATCTCGGCAGGCAGCGGCGTCACCGGCAAGCTGGGCGTTGCGGGTAGCCGCGCCGCGGATGTCGTGCTGCAGGCCTGCAATACGGGCAGCATCAGCAGTGCGGCCAGCCTCCAGGCGGGCCATTTCTTGCGTGTAGTCATGGGTGTTTTCCTGTTGGGCAGTGCTGTGCTCAACTACGGCCTCTGCTTTCTTCTCGAAGGCTGCTTGCGCTTGCTGGGAAAATTCAGCAGCCTGCTTTGACTGAGCGGCCTCAACCTTAGCCAGCCGCTGGGTCTGAGCCGCCAGCAGCAGGGCAAGGGCCAAGGCCAGCCAGGGCCAGATGCGGGATGCGCCGGTCATCCCAGGCCCGCCTCGCATAGTTGGCGCTCTGCCGCGCGGCGCTTGACCAGGCCGGGCAGTTCCTTGCCGCTGGCATAAGTCCAGCGGCTCAGCTCGGCACAGGCCCCGTCAATGTCGCCAGCATTGGCCTTGCGCACCAGCGTGCTGCGGCAGAAGGCGTCATCCCCCACATTGAAGGCAAAGCTCAGGAATGCCGCCCGCTGGCCGTCCGTCAGCGGCGCGGTGATGCAGCTCAAGGCGTCGGCATGCTTGGCCAAGTCCTTGTAGAGCATTTCCTCACACTGCTGGCGGGTGTAGGTCTGGCCCATCTTGAGCTCTGGGCCAGTGTGGCCCGTGCAGGCTGTGACGATGCCCACCGGGTCGCGGTAGCTGCGCAGCACAGTGCCCTCGTACTTTTGCACCAAGGGCACGGCCAGGACGGCGGCAGCGCCGCCGATGGTTGCAATGAGTTTTGCTTTCCAGTTCATCGATTCACTCCCGCTTTGACAGCCGTCCAAAAGCCAACACAAGCACCACCAAACATGACAATTGCGGCAAGCGGTTTTGCCACCTTGCCCACCCAGTTCAGCACCTTGAATGCACCTTTCATGGCAGTGAAGAACTCCAGCATTTCGGCCAGTTGCTGCTTGAGCTCCTGCAGCTCCTGGCGTTCCTCCTGTAGCCCCTGGGCTACCGTCTTCAGATCTCGCTCAATGGCGGCCATGCGTTCACTCCCCTTGTCCAATCGTTCATTGAGTTGCTGTCGCGTCGTCGCAGGCAGCTCGTCGCCGTAGTCATCCACCATTCCCTCTCCTTTCAGATTTCGCTTGTCAAACCTCGATCAGCACATAAGTCATCTCGGGTGCAGAGCCCGCAACTTCTCCCCCTTTCACATACACACGAGAGCCGTTTGACTTCCCCAACGGGTTGCGCACGCGCAGCAGGCCTGCGGCGCCTTCGAGCGCGACCAGCGCCGTGCCATCGGCAAACACGGCGCTGACCTGCCCGGTCATGACAGGGTCGTCGGGGAGCAGAGCCTTGAGGCGCTTGTAGAGGTTGGTCGTCATGCGGCAACCCTTTCAACGGTGACCTGCTGACGCACGCGGGGCATGGATGCGCTGACGCTGACGCCGCGCACCAAGCCGCGCCAGGTGCCGTCGGTGTCGGCCACCTCCAGCAGCTGGCCGGGGTTCAAGATGCCGGGGTTGGTGCCGCCCGTGAGCACGGGCATGCTGATGCTGTGCTGCAGCTTGTTGCCGCTGGCCGCAAGCGCCCAGCTGCCGCGCATGCGGGCGGCGTCGGCGTGGGTGATGAGGTCGTCTTGAATCTGCGGTGCCAGCTTGTCGCGTGCACTGAGGCTGCGCACCACATGGCCCAGCACGCCGCCGACGCTGCCGCCGGCGACATAGATGGCGTTGTATTCAGCACGCGGATCGGGGCGCAGCTCATCAGTGACGATGACGGCCGCAGGCATTTGCACATCGGGCACGGCCGTGCCCCACTCCCACGGCAGCACGGGGTAACGCGGCGCGACGATGAGCTGCTCTGCCGTGCGGTGGCTGCGCACCACGGCATTGACCGAATCGGCCATGCGCAGCACGGCCTGCAGCGGCGTGCCCTGAAAGCTCCAGGCCCCGGCGGGCACCTGCCAATCGGGGATCTGCCAGTCCAGATCAACACCACTGAACTCCAGCGCGCTCACAGCCAGCTGCTGCGCCGTTGCCACCGAAGAAGACAACCAGGCCTGCTTCGGCATATAGGGGTTGCCCAGCATGGCCGTGACGCTGATGCCCTGCACCGCCACGCGGCGGCGGTCAAACGAGCGGCTGCGCGCGGTGCTGGTCACGGCAAATACAAACCGCATGCCGTCAATGCCGACCTGCAGCCGCTGCGGCAGCCCGCCCACGGGCGCGAGTTGGTCGAGCAGATGCTCGGGGCCGTTGGCCGACAGGCTCCAGCAGTAGCTGTCGTCGTCGGCAGCAATGGAAACGTCAGTGAGCACTACGGGCTCAAGGCTCGGCAACAGATGCGCCGTAAGGTGGTGAACTTGCATATAGACGGGCAGCAGTGGAATGACGAACTGAGGTTGCGGCTCTGGCGTGGACTGGCAGCAGTAAAAAACAAGGTCTGCGGAAGTGGCCCAGGATCTGCAGAACAGCAAACCGATGGGGCCGCCCACCAGCTGCTCATAGCAGACAGGCTTCTCTGGCTCAGGCGGTTTGGTTTGAGACTTGCCTGCAGGCGGTCTCATGGCCTGCTGGTAGCGGGCATCAAAGCCCCGGTACAGCGGCACCGATGGGCCTGCGCCCGTAGTGAATAGGTATTGCAGGCCCATCGCATCCTGTGCCATCGCCTCCAGCATGCGGCGACGGTCGCGCAGGCTTTCCTGAAACCGCACGGCCCAACCGGCCCGCACGGGCACGGCATCCTGGGCCGTGGCCTGCAGGCTCACGCGCACGCCCTGGGCCTCTTGCCAGCGGGCCTGGGTTGATGCGCAAGGCAGCGCCCGCGCCTGCTGAAACCACCCCAGCGTAGCCACCCCTTGCCGCTGGCCGTCCTGCCAAGCGATACCAAACTGCTCTTGCATGGGCATGGCGTCTTGCGCGGTCGACACCCAGCCCGCAGGCAGTGCATCCGTGTCTTGCCATCCAGTTACCCAGCCCTGTTCTACAGGCTGCGCCTGCTGGGCATCGGCCACGACCTCAGCGACCACGGGCCGGGGCGTGTCGGTGTTGTAGCGCACGAGCGCACTGCAGCGCAGGCCCGGCATGCGGCCCGCTGCGACCAAATCCTTGCGCACATGCACCAGGGATCTGACCCGCAGACCCGGCATGCGCGCGGCCACGGCCAGCGTTGCATCGGGCACCTGCCCGCCGCCGCCATCGTCGCCGAACACCAGCTCGACCGGGTTGCCGGTCTTGAGGGTGCGGTTAAAGATCAGGTCGACAGCGGCCATCAGTCGATCCTTGTCTCGCCCAGGACGGCCTTGCCACCCGCATAGAGCTGGGTGCCGGTGCTGCCGAGCAGCTTGAAGTGACCCAGGCCTGCCTCATCCGTGACCAGGCCACGCCCGACCAGCTTGCCGTCGCTGGAGCTCCAGACGCCGATAGCGGCCTGCCCACTGGTCAAGATCATGTCACCGCTGCCGCTGGCCTGGGTCAGCACCAGATAGCCCGCCTCGGTGATCTGGCCGCAGGGTTTGGTCAGCGTCAGTGTCACCAGCAGTTGCTCGGCGGCGTCATAGAGGGCGATAGTCGACGCGGCAGGCCCGGAGTCCGCAAAGTTGGCCGTAGCCTGTAGGCGGGCCAGCGCATGGGCCGCAGAGATCTCGAAGGCTGGCAGATCACTCATGCAACCTCCGCGAGCTGGTTATTGGCAACGGTCGAGTACTCCTGCAGCTCGTGGTCCCAGGCAATCACATCCCACTCATAGCGCGTAGAGATCTCGCGGAACTCATAGGAGCCGTCTGCCTTGCTCCAGGTCTCACGGGCCAGGTAGCCGTCGACGCTGCGATGCAGGCGCACGCGCCGGCGCAGCGGCACATTGGCAGGGATCTCTTTACGCCAGACCGTCCCGTAAATGCGGCCCTGGCCGCCGCACTCCACATCGATCAGCTTGGACGGACGATAGCGAACCATGCTCTGCATGCCCTGCTGCAGCGGCACTGCTTCGCTGGGCGACGTAGAGAGCCTGTGAGACCTAAACCCGGGAACGAATGGCGCATGCGTGGAGGCAGGTGCCCAGATACGTGCCCGCGCCAGAAACCCGGATTCTGCCGAGGCCGTCCAGGCAACCCCATAGGCATCCACGGCCGCAGCCTCCATGGCCAGGGCCACAAAGGTAAAGCTCTTGACGGAGCCATTTTTGTTCCTGGCATAGAGCACCCGCGCACTGTTGCCGGTGCCTGCGATGTAAAACTGCCCATCACCCGACAGGGCAATATTGCGCCACTCCGACGCTGCTGCCTGCGTGTCGCGGCTCCAAGAGAGGCCACCGTCCCAGCTGACATAGATCCATCCGGCACGCGCACAGACCGCCAATGCAGAGCCGTTTCTGGAGACAGCGCAGCGGCTCAGAGGTGCAGACGGAACTCCTGAGACATCAGACCAGGTTGCGCCCCCATCAAAGCTGATCGATGGCGAGCTGTTTGCAGCGGTCGCCAACACGATATCGCCCAAGGCCGAAACGCTGACCCCCAGCCAGGCCTTTGCACCGGCTGCGGCGCATATGGCCCAGGTCGCACCTGCGTCCGTCGAGCGCCACAGGCCCCCGCCAGCGGTGCCGTCTGCTGCCAGCAGCGTGCTGCCGTCCCCAGACACAGCGCAGGATTCCCAGCCGCGCGAGCCCGCACCATCCACAGCAGCAAAGGACGCCCCGGCATTGGTGCTCAGGTAGAGCGGCCCGCCATAGTTCGAGAACAGGATGACGCCGCCGTCATCAGAGACCGCCGCGCGCGAGTACTGCAAGCCAGGCGCGCCCGAAGGCCGCGACCATGTAACGCCGAAATCCTTGGACAGATACGGCGACTGGGCATGCGGGGCGCATGCCACGACCCCGCCATAGGCCGAGACACCTGCGCCATAGATGCCGCCTGACGGCCCCGCAGTGAGGCTGGTCAGGTCGCCGCTGATTTTTTCCACATCGGGGGGCGTGCTTTCTCCTGCGCTCAGCACGCCGGCCACCCAAATCGGGCCGCCCCGGTAAATCGAGTCCGCCCCTGCAGCCGCCACCATATAGGCGCACGGCCAGCGGGTCGCATCCGGCCCTCGGAACCGAAAATCAAACAGCTCCACGGGGCTTGCAAAGCCCAGCTCAATATAGAAACCGGGCTGACGCACCGCCGCGCCAGAAAACACGACTTCGGTGGTCGCCCCCGAGATCAGCTCATTGAGCGAGCCCGAGACCGGGGCCACGCTGGCCTGGATCGACGTGGGCAGGACATCGCCCACCGACGCCCAGCCGACGATTTGCTGCAGGGCCAGATCCGCCCCCAGCGTGTCAAGACCGCACAGACGCCAGACCAGGCTTTTCATGGCTGCCTCCAGGGGCCTGTCACGTCCAGAAAGGCCATGCCCTGGCTGCCGCTACTCGGGAGGCCGATTTGAACCGAGAGCAGTTGCTTTCCGGAAAACATGCCCTGCCCTCGCGTGATCGACACATCCGAGCCAAAGCCGGCCAACACTCCTGACTGAGGGCAGTGGTAAGCACCAGGCATGCTGCCGCGAGGCCCTGAGGATGCTGTTGGGCCGTCGTTTAGCAAGATGGCCGAGAGGTGCAGCCCGTTGTCAACAGATGAAGGAAACGCTCCCAGCGTGCCGTCATTGCCGGAGGTGCTGGACGCTCCTCCAAAAACCCGGCGAAGCGCCTGCACAGCACTACCAATACCGTGAGCCATGCGCTTGAGCGTCAAGCCAGCCACAGAACCTGTGCAGAAAACACACCCAATCGTGTTGCTATAGGCGGTGTCGATAATGCCTGTAAGGGCTGCGCTCCAGGCATCTCCGCTTCGAAAGCTGTTGAGATCACCCATGAACTGGGACACCAACGCCGTGTTGCCGCTGCTGGAAGGCGACGAAGCGCTACTGGCACCGATCAGAAAGTAAAAGGCGCGGGAATCGCCTGCAAGCACCCAGTAGGAACTCGCGGTACCGCTGTCCCGCCTGTGCCAGTAGTAGCCTCCTGACACCGTCAACGGAGCAGCGCCGACGCCGTTGTCCACATCCGTCATCGACTCATACATCTGCACTCGGGCGTACCGCACATTGGTGTCGTCCACGCGGTAATAGGTACGGGTCGACGCCGGGTCGGTTTGCCTGTAGACGGCTTTGTTCGTTCCGGCAAAGACTTTTTCCCAACCCAGCGGGGCCATCTTGAAGCTGATGGAGCCGGTGACAGCACCGTCTGCCAGGTCGGTCTTGAACTCCACCCAGCCACTAGCCACAGCCGTTACCTTCTGCTCGCCATTCAAGGCCGAGGGCGTTGCGCCGGTCACCGTGATGACGGCTTGGGCCTCAGCCGCACTCTTGCCGCTGGCAAAGCTCAGGCGGCAGATGCCGTTGCTGATGACTGCCGAATCCACGGCCTTTGCACCCCAGCCATTGACCAGGAACGCATCGAGTGCGCCAATGAGCGAGCCGACCGTGCCGCCAATGGCCGGTGCTCCGGTCATGGAGCTGTATGCGTGCTTGACGCTGGTATCTACAGGGGATGTCATATCTCTCTCCAGGGATTCAGTTGGATTGCGGACGGTTCACATCACCGCGCGCCAGGATGGAAAAGCTGTGCTCGATGCCGGTCTCTGGGCCGGGCTGGATGGTGCGCACGACCCAGAACGGGTAAATGGCCCCCACCGTGTTCATGCGCAGGATGTTTCCCACGGCCCAGCCGGAACCCCAGCCCAGCGGATCGATCGTGAAATACGGTTTGCCCGTGGCCGGGTTGACCGGAGAGCAGACCGCATTGATGTCGCCCGTGGCAATCACGCCTACATGCTCGCCAATCACCCGAAACTGCGTGGTGCTGGTGAACTGCAGCACCCAGCGCTCGGTGCTGCCACCGGCGTTGGTGATCTCTATCGGAGAAACGCTCTGGTCGTACTTGGCTGCAATCCCCGGCCCACTGGGGGCATCGGCCCAGGCGTTATCGATCCAGGTCTGCTGCTCAAACACCAGGCTCACCCGCGCGAAACGGTCACTTGCCTGCAAGGCGCTGGAGACATAGGTGCCGTCTTTGGGATAGTCATGGGTCAACGCCCGGTTAAAGGTGATCTCTCCCGAGATCTGAACATCCGTGGCAACAGCCATGTCCTCGATCCGGTCCTCGATCGTCACCGGCATGGTCATTGCGGACACATCGGTAAAGGTGACCAGGCCGGCCTCCAGATCCACGGAATAGCCGGTATTCAGGGTCTTGCCATTCGCATCGCGCACCACCACCCGCGACAGACGCACGCGGGCCAGATTGACGGTCATGTTGTTGCCGACGTTGAGCTGGGCGCTGGTCTTGGTGTGCCCCACCACGCACAGCGTGCCAGGCCGGAAGATAGGCACCTTGCCGTCACTGGGCAGGCGCACCGGGTCGATGCCGATGATGTCGGCATTCATGGGCAGATAGGCATAGGCCACCGCCGTGTAGCGCAAGGCGCTGGCAACCACGGGCTGGGGCTTGAAGATCTTGCCGTCCGGCTGCACATTGGCCGCGTCATACCAGGGCTCGGCCTCATTGCCTGCGGCCACGACCAGGGCACCGAAGCCCAGGCGCACCAGGCCAGTTTCATAGTCCACCGTGCCGACCACGCCGGGGGCCGTGATGGTGCCGTCAATGCCTGCACTAACGTTCTGTGAGCCTCCCGAAGCTCTGGGCACCTGCACCGTGAGGGAGCCGGGGCGCAGGGGAGCAGCCGCCGTGCGAAACACATAGGCGCTGCTGATGGCATCGCCCAAGGTGGTGACGCAGCCTGCACGGCGCAGTGTGTTGGCATTGCCAGGCGTCCACGAGGTCAGGCCCACACGGCCCGTGGCGTAGTTGATGCTGCCGCGCGTCACAAAGCCGCCCGAGGTCAGCACTCGCAGCACACCCCTGCCGTCATCGCTCCAGGGCTGACCGCTGGAGGGCATGAGCACGACCGAGCCAGGAACCACTGGGGCCTGCACGCCTGTGACCAGGTCAAACTCGGGCGCAAACGTGACCTGCAGCGTGCGGCGTGTGGCGCTGCCCGTGGTGCGAAACCGGATCTTGACGTAGCCGCTTTCGTCATTGGGGTAGATCGAGGGCGCGCTCAAGTACTCGATGCCCTCATAGTTGAGGCGGTACTGCGCCGCCTCGCCATTGAAGCCGCCGCCGCTGACCTGGCTGGATGAATAGACCGGCTTGGGGATCTTGATCGTGACGTCTGGCATGAAGTCGATTGCGCCGGTCGCATAGGTCACAGTGCCGACCTGCGCACCGTTGAGCATCAACTTGCCAGCGCCGTCATCGCGGGCGATCTGGGTCGGGTCGACCAGCGTCACGCCCATTTCCTTGAGCTGGTCGCGGGTGTAGAGGCCGAGCACGCTCTGGTCGGTCAGCGTGTTCCACTCGACTTCGACCGTATAGGGCACCAGCGCCCCCTGTCCTGCCGAGACCGCCAGGCGGCCCTGGCCGTTGCGCGAGGGGTGCTGCAGATTGACCTCGACCGCCGGGGCCGTGTCGACCGTGACATCGAGCACCGTGCCCACGGCGGGCAGCAGCCTGGGTGCAAACAGCACCTCGGAGCGACCTACCCGCACTTCGCCCGTGGCATCGCCCTGGAGCTGCCAGGCGCTTGTCGCGGTGGCCGTTCGCTGGTTCGTTCCATCCATCCAGGTCATGGAGAAAGCGCCGGGATAGAGCGCCTGGCCCGCAGGCAGAGACAGGGCGATGGTCTGGCTGATCAGCAAGTCAACGGCAGGCTGCACGGTTTCCTGCGTCGGCACGCCCCAATGCTGGACGATGGAGCTGCCCACATCGGGCAAGGCCCCTAGCGTGACGACAAAGCTGCCGGTCTCGGCGCTATAGGTGCCTGCGCCATAGCTGGAGTCGGTACCGCGCAGCGTGCCGTCGCCCGAGTCCGAGAGCACATACCAGCGCCCCTGTGCCCGGTAGCTGAAGCTCAGCGTGCCGCGCGCGGGCAGCGGCGTGATGAAGCCGGTATAGCTCTGGCTGCGGTTTTCCGCCGTGATGCGGATCTCGCTGGACTGCGGCACGCGCTGCATATAGGCGGCAGGCCGGTAACTGATGGTCTTGGTGCCGTCATAGCTTCCCGAGCTGGACGTAACGATGCCGTTCGCATAGTCCACCAGCCCGATCTGCTGGGTGCCCGACATCAGAATGCCGCCCTTGTCGGTGAAGGTGACGCCGCCCACCACGATGGAGAGCGAACCAGGCAGGCACCCACCTGGCAGGGCCAGGCTGGTGGTGGTGTTCCAGGTCTGTGTGGTGCTGAAGGTCACGGCCTCAGCGGCAGAGACCGGGAAGCCTGCCGCCGCATAGGGAATGGTGGCCAGGATGGGCGTCTCGCTCTGGGCCGAGGGCACGATCTGGGTCATGATCGTCTTGGCGATGATGGTGAAGTCGCCCAGAGCCGCAGCCTTCTGCAAAGGCGTCACGCCCACATAGCTGCCCGCATCAGCCACCACCGTATCGCGCAAGCGGGCGCTATTGGCCAGGCGCGTGAACTGACGGCTTGCCGGCGAGCCAGTGAATCCGTAACGCAGCGCATCCGAGATCTCGACAGAGACAATCAACGCCTTGTAGTCTTTGTCGGTGTCGTAGGTAAAAGTCAGTTCTTTGCTGGTCACGCGAATGGCGCGGACATACTGCATTTGCTCGTTCACCAGCCCCTCATTGCCTACCAGCACCAAGGTCTTGCCCACGGCAGGCAGATCGGTACCGGGGCGCTGGAAGATCTGAATGACGCGCTGGCCCTGGATGTGATCCTCATAGAGATAGCCCGCCCACTCCGGCCCCTTGTTGAGGTAGGCCTCCAGCCTGGCCTGCGCCTGGGCACGGGTGTCATAGACCCCGCCCGTCGCAAACAGGGTGATGGAGATATTGGGATCTTCAGGAGGCTTTGCCACGATGACGTTGCTGCCCTGGTAGGTGTCGCGGTCTTCGGTGTCCACAACCACACTCAGCTGACGCATATTGGCGCGGCCCAGGGCACGATCCATCTCGGAGACGTCGGGCATGATGGCGTTCTCTTGTCCGGACTCGATCACGACGTTGGACGGCCCGCCGCCGCCCTCGGGTACATCGTCCATGACGCGGCTAGCTCGCAGCTGGATGTCGCCTTGCAAAATGGGCATTGTTCTTCTCGCTTAAACAGTGATCAGCCGCAGCGTGGCGACATAGGGATGGGTTGCGGCAGGCAGCTCAGGCCGGGAGATGGGCGTGGCGGCAATCGGGTCGTCTGCCGCAAACTGCACGGTGAACTCACGGCCATCAGCCAGCTTCAGCGAGTACTGCGCGTCGGGCACATTGGCCAGGCCCTGCACGGTCAGCAGCGTTGCGCGACGAATCCAGCCCTGGTCTTCCACGGCCTGCAGGGTGATGGGGCGGCCCTCGATACGGGCAGCGGCATCGATGATCTGGGCACCGGTAATGCCGCGTTCGACCGTTTTCTGCACAGCCGACCAATTGAATTCATCCACCCACAACATGCCGCGCGGCAGCTCGATGCCCGCAAGAAAATGACCAGCCATCAGTGCACACCCCCAGACAAATTGGCATCACGCTCCAGCGCCGTCATCAACTGCTGCATCTCTGAGCTGCCTGCTGCGTCCGTACCCACGTTGTATTGACGACCGCCAATCACGACCTCGTGCCTGTGGGTGATGACGGATTGGGGAGCGGCAGGGGCCGCAACAGGGGCAGGCGCCCGAGGCACTGAGCCGGGGACGCTCACCTTGCGCTCAGCCTCCTGCTTGGGACGGGCATTGGCGGCGGCCTGCTGCAGATCGATGGCCCTGCCCGCCTGCGTGACGGCAAACTGGGTCAGGTCATATTGATAGTTGCCCAGCGCGCCGCTGCTCTTGACCGAGAAAGGGTTGTCCTGCGCATACTGGGCCTGCCATTGCTTCCACCAGGCATCGAGCTCTTGCCGGGTTTGGAACTGTGGCACCAGGCTCAGCGGCCCAGAGTTCTGCTGCATGATGCTTGGCGAACCCTTGATATTGGCATTGCGCACAGCCAGCGAGCCACCGGCCAACACATCCATTGGTGAAAGACCATTGCCCAATGCCTGCCGTTCATCGGCTGTCGGGGGCCGCCCCAGAACCTCCTCGAAAGACTTGTTTCTGATTGACCCACCGCCCCCACCCGTGCCATAGCCTCCAGGCCGATCATCACCATGGCGGTCGTTGAATCTATCCAGCTCTTTGCCTGCGCCACGCACTGACTTGCTAAGGTCATTGAACCCTGTCGACATCGACGCTGTAGCTCTACGTGTGGCACGGTCGGTGTTGACAATGGCTTTGCCTGCCTCATCCAGCTCCACAACATAGCCTTTGACCGCAGCTTGAGTCTTGAGCCATTCAGGTGCAATGCCGCCATTGGCCGCTATGACCTTGTCTGCCATAGCCTTCCAGGCCTCCGCAATACGCATGGGCGGTTGCTGACCATCTTTCTCCAATTGATCAAACGCTGCACGCGCCTGCATAGCCATGCGCTGCAGATCCTCGTTCGTGGTCATGCCCAGGTCTTTGTAGGCCTGCTCCAGCAATGCGGTGGACT
The DNA here is from genome assembly GCF_008121565.1 of Comamonas sp. Z3. Classification (NCBI taxonomy): domain Bacteria; kingdom Pseudomonadati; phylum Pseudomonadota; class Betaproteobacteria; order Burkholderiales; family Comamonadaceae; genus Comamonas; species Comamonas sp. Z3. The sequence continues at coordinate 52,769 of NZ_VOQU01000010.1, read as the reverse complement.
TAGCCGCATCCTCTGCCGTACCTGCAGCAGCACGTTGTGCCTTGGCAATTTCCTGCAGCTTGCGCCCAGCGGCATCCAGATTGCCACTGGCAATCAGTTGCTGATATTCGACCCTGAGCTGCTTGAGGTTCTCGGCCGCAATGCGGTCGGCCTCGGCCTTGGCGGCAGCCTCCTTGGCTGCTTTAGCGGCGGCCTTGCCCGTGGCCTCGATGCCGGCAGCCACTGCTTCGATAGAGGGAGCAGCCTCTGCAGCAGCATTGCCGACCGCTGCCACTTCCCCCGTCAAGCCACCCCAGACATCTCGCGCCATCTGTGCGCCATCAGCCATGCCCTGCAGGGACTCTTCGGCCTTGGCCTTAAGGGCATCGGCAGACGCTGCGAAGGCGCCGGCCATCTCCTGGGCATCAGCCGCAGCCAGGCGGAAGCTCTCGCTCAGGCCCCCAAAGGTGACCGATGCCAGGCCGCTGCGCAGCGCCGCCACGCCCTCCATCACCTTGGAGGCAATCTGCGCAAACGCTGCGCCCAGGCCGTAGATGGCAGTCAGCACGCCATTGACGCCCGCCGTCATCACGCCCCAGGCCAGCTGCACCGTATTGCCCGCATTGGTGGCGTATTGGCCGATGCGCTGCAGCGTCTCGCCCGCCTCACTGGCAAATACCTGCAGGCGCAGCACCACGGCGTCAAAGTTGACGTTGGCTGCAAACGCGCGGAAGAACTTGAGGCCGTTCTCAAAGGCCGTAGCCAGGGCCTGGCCGAAGCGCTCCACAAGGCCGTTATCGACCGCCTTGCGCAGCGCGCCTGTCAGCTCGTCCACGCCTTGGCGCACCACCGGCAGCACGGGCTTGCCCAGCACCTGGGTCACGGTCTCCCACATGCTACTCAGGCCTTTGAGGGAGCCGTTGAGGTTGTCGGCCATGGTCTTGGCCGTAGCCTCGGCACTGCCGCCTGCATCCCGCAGCTTGCCGGTCAGCTCATCCAACGCACCCATGCCCTGGTTGAGCAAGGCACGCAGCGCAGGCCCGGCCTCCAGTCCCACGGCGTTGATAGCCTTCTCACCGTCCTTGCCCTTGTCGGCCAGCTGGTGCAAGGCCTCCTCAAAGTTGGTGGTGACAATGCCTGCAGCACCCAGCTCCTTGCGAAACTTGCTGGTCGGATCGGCAAACTGACTCATGATGGAGTTCAGCGCCGTGCCGGCGCGGCTGGCGTCAATGCCCGCGTCGGCAAACTTGCCGATGATGGCGACCGTGCTCTCCAGGCTCACGCCAAGGGAGTTGGCAACGGGTGCTGCATAGCTCAGCGCCTGGCCCAAGCCTTCCATGCTGGTGTTGGTGGCGTTGGCGCCCTTGGCCAGCACATCGGCCACGCGACCAGCATCCTCAAAGGCCAAGCCCATGCCCATGACGGACTTGGTCACTATCTCACTGGCTGAACCCAGCTCGATATCGCCGGCCTGGGCAGCAGCCAGCACGGCGGGCAGTGCCTTGACAGAGTCACCAGCGCTCAGACCCGCCTTAGCCAGGTTCTCCAGAGCACCAGCCGCCTCCACTGCGGTGTACTTGGTATTGCTGCCCGCCGCCTGGGCGGCCTTGGTCAGCGCGGCCATTTCTGCGGCCGAGCCTTCGGTCGCGGCCTTCACGCGGCTCATGGCCGCTTCAAAGTCTGCCGCGCTCTGCACCACGCCCGCAAACGCCTTGATACCGAAGTAGCCGGCAACCGTCGCGCCCAGCAGCTTCACATTGCGCCCAAGGCGGCTCAGCACCGCAGACGCATCGTCCTTGGCGTTGATCACAATCTGAATGGGCTTGAAGGCCATGGCGTTAGGCTCTGGTGAAAGTGGTTGCTTCGGTTTGCGCTGCAGCCGACGCTTGCTGGCCGCAGTGCAAACCGCCCCGGCAAGCCGGGAGGTCTGGATTAAGGCGTTAGGGAATCAGTGCTGCACGGCCGTCCACATAGACGGCCTCGCCGTTGTCGGGCTTGAGCACTTCCACATCGAAGCCGAACTGGCTGTAGTCCGTGCCGTCCTGAATCAGCGGCAGCTCACCCGTGGGCGACAGCGCTACGCTGGGGAACCACCAGTCACGGTTGGTGCCATGGGCGTTGTCGGCAATCAACTGCAGTGCACCCTTCAGATCCGCGCCATTGCCGGACTTGATCCGCTCCCAGCTGGTATCGGCGGCGGCGTAGCCCACCTCCACTTCAGTCAAGGTGGTGATTGCGCCGCCCTCGACGATCTGCAGCAGGCCCAGGTCGGCATCCACCGTGTAATCAGTGCCCGCTGCAAAGGTCGTGGTGCCGTCCTTGCTTTTGACGGAGACAGCACTCAGCTTGCGTGCGCCCGTGGGGGCCGCTGCGGTCACGCCCAGGCGGTAGATGCCGCCCGGCTCCACCGTGTGCGCCTCGTCGGCCACCGTGGCCGATGCCTGGGTGTGCGTTTCTGCCGTGCCGGACAGAAACATGCGCAGGTTGCTGCCGCTAATGTTGTCGGTGGTGATGGCCGCCTTGCGGGTGATCTCGATCAGGACTTCTTCGTCCTTCTCGCGCAGGCCGCCTTGCGAGCTGTAATGCGGGGCCTTGTCGCCCTCCACACTCAAAGAGAAGGCGGGGCAGTTGCCGAACTGGCGGCCGCCCAGCAAGCGGCCCGCCGCATCGAACGGATAGAAAACAAGGCGTCCACGCGGAATCTGGTATTCCTTCTTGACGCGGGGCAGTGCAGCCATGGCTAGCTCCTATGAAAGATTGAACGGCGCCGGCCTCAGGCGTCCAGCGACTCAAAAACAGAGACGGTGGTGAACTCCACCGCATAGCCGACAAGGCCGGCATCCACAAACTCGGCCTCGCGCACGCCAGCAGCGCGCAGCTCGGACCAGGCCCGCCCGCCGGGCACCGCAGGCCGCCAGCCGTGCAGGCAGCCCACCACCTCCTCCATGGCGGCGTCCAGCTCGGCAGCAGCGGTGTCGCTGCGCCGGTTCACCAGCACGCAGGACCAGCGCGGCTCCAGCTGGGCGGCCTCACGCGACACATCGCCCAGGCCCGCGCCGGACATGCGCACCTCGACGGCCGGCACCTGGGTGCGGTCGCACAGCTGCGACACGCCGCGCACCTGCCAGGAGGCCAGTGCAGTGCGCCCTGCCAGGCGCGTCTTGATGACTTGTTCCAGAAGCAACATGGCGATCAGTTCAGAAAGACGATGGGAAAAGTGGCCCAGCCGCTGGCGTCCTGCACCACCGGCCCGGTGACCTGGCAGGGTTGCCCACCCACCAGCAGGCCGGTGCTGCCTTCGGCAATGCCGGGGGCATCGGCAACGGGCATTGCCACGGTGTGGCGCTCGGCGGTGGCTGCATCGGTCAGAAAGCCTTCCAGCGGCGTGCGGTTGAACACCACGCCAAAGGGCTTGCCGCCTTGCCAGCTGGCCGTGGCGTTAGCCAGCAGCTGGCTCACGCCCTGGTTGATCAGCGCATCCACCTGCGCAAAAGGTGCAGTACTTGCCAGCATGCTCAAGCCTTGCGCTTGGCGCGCTGCAGCATGCCGGGGCGGGTGCATATGAACAGCGGGTAGCTGCGCACCTCGGGGCGCACCCACTCCTGGCGGTCCTTGTCCGTGACCACCATGGCGTACACGTCCTGGCCGGGCGTGTTGACGAAGGGGAAGGACTCGGCCGGCGAGAAGCCGACGCGAAACGCATCCGGCGCACCCACGGGGAAGAACTGGCACTTGTCCGGGTGCACGGCCACGGTGCTGTTGTCGTCGGTGCCGCGGTAGTTGATGAACTGGATGTTGCCGTAGCGAAACGAACCGAAGACCTGGCCCACGTCGTTGCGCAGGTCGCGTGCCTCCTGCTGGTTCAAGTAGGTGCCGCGCGTTTCGGCATTGCCCGTCAGGTCGTCAAAGAAGTTGTCGCCGCACAGGCCCACGGCATAGGTCTGACCGGGCAGCCAGGCGCCATGGCTGGCGCGCATCATGTCGCGAATGAGCGCGTTGCACTGCTTGCGGATCTCGCCGCCTTCGGCCGTGGCGTTGGCCAGGTCGAAGTTGATCTCGGCAGGCTGGGCAATGCCGAACTCTTCATACCAGTCCACCAGCACGGTGCCGTCGGCGTCCAGCACCTTGCCCTGCACTGCGCCCAGGCGCATGTGCTCGTGCGTCAGCTCCACGGCGGCGCGCAGGCCGGTCTTGCCGTTCATGATGTCGGCCAGCTCGTTCTGCACGGCCTGCAGCTCGCTGACGGAGCCGAAGGCACGGATGTTCTGCACCGACGATGCATACAGCGTCTTGCCACGCGCAATGCGCAGGGTGTCGAAGTGGCGCATGCGGCGGCTTTCGCCCTTGCCTTCTTCAATGGGCGCGCCGCGCGGGCTGGTCTTGATGAGGGACAGCACGCCGCCTTTTTCCTCGATCGCCACGGTAGTGGTGCGCGAGCGCTCTGTCGTGAAGATGCCCAGTTGCCCCAGCAACTGCGGCGCATAGGGCGCGGCCTGGATGGCGGTGGACATCGAGGTCATGCTGAATGCCTCATGCGCAAAGATATTGAGATCGGCCATATCGGTAGTCCTTTTTCTCGCGCGGCTTCAGCGCGCAACAATGCCCACGGCGGCCAGTTGGGCCAGGGCAGCGGTTTTCTGGGGTTCGGTCGTGCCTGCGTGCCAGGCCAGCGCATGGGCGGCCACTTCGGCGTCGCGGGCGGTAATCACGCCGGGCTTTTCAGCGGCGGTGGTGTCCACGGCGGCAAACAGCACGGCCACGGCGGTTTGACTGCCGTCGGGCGTGCCGCCTTCGCCGCTGCCATTGGCGGGGTCTACGGCTACGTATCTGCCGGTGGCAGTAACCTTGCCCAGCACAGCGCCGGGCAGCAGGTTTTGCCCCTGCTCGATAGTGACCACTTCGCGCGAGCGGGTGCCGTTGGCCTCGCTGACCAGATAGCAGGCCGTGCCGGGGCCGAGTTCTTGCACTTGCATGGTGTGTGCTCCTATGGGTGGGGGTTGCGTTACGGTGCGGTGCCAAAGGCCTTGCCCCAACCGGCTGCGGCCTGGGTGGCCGCCTGTGCAGAGCCGTCGGGGCTGGCCGCCTCGACGCCCGAGACATTGGGATTGCCCAGCGCCGCCATGGCCTGGGCAAACTGGTTGGTGGCAGCGGGGGCCAAAGCGGCCACGGCAGCCGCCGGTGCGGCATCCAGCACGCCCTGCGCCTGCTCTGCCGTCAGGCCGCCGGCAATGCAGGTCTGCGCCAAGGTCGGGTTGGCTGCGGCGTTGGCATGGCCCAGGATGGCGCCGACGCGCGCACGCTCGGCCTGTGCGCCTTCGGCGCGAGCTTGCTCCAGGCCTTGCGGGGCAGCCGCAACCGCAGCCGGTGCAGCAGGTACAGCAGGTACAGCAGCCGATGTAGCAGGTACAGCAGCCGATGCAGCGACGGGGGCCGCGACAGCCGCCGTGGAAGGTTCGGCAGGCGCAGCCGCCGCCGGTTGAATGGTTTGGGGGTCGCCCATAGAAGCTCCTTGAAGTTGAATTGACATTCCCGCCCCTGCGGGGTAACTGCGAGCGCGGCGCGCAGACAGGTCAGAGATGACGGCGTCAGCCGTGCCAATGCGGTCGGCCAGGCGTGCAGCCACGCCGGCCACGCCCCGGTACACGGCGGCGCGCGTGTCGCGCACGGCCTGCTCATGCATGCCGCGGTGCCTGGCCACGGCCTGCACAAACATCTGGTACAGACCTTCGATGTCCGCCTGCAGGTGCTCGCGCACCGAGTTAGGCAAGGGCTGGTAGGGGTTGCCGTCCACCTTGTGCTCGCCAGCAAAGATGTGGCTCACGTTGATGCCCTCATTGGCCAGCGCGCGGCTGTAGTCCACATGGCGCATCACCACGCCGATAGAGCCCACGTAAGACGTGGTGGTCAGCACCACCTCGTCTGCCGCGCTGGCGGCCAGGTAGGCAGCGCTGGCCACCATGCCGTCGGCCACGGCCACAATGGGCTTGCGCCCGCGCGCGGCGTAGATCCGGTCAGCCAGCTCAAACGCTCCCGAGACTTCACCGCCCGGGCTGTCCAGCACCAGGGCAATGGCATGCACCTCGGGCTGGGCCAGGGCGTCTTCCATGTCGGCGGCCAGGTCGTTGTAGCCAATCAGCAGGCTGCTGTCGGCCTCCAGCCGGGTGCGATGCACCAGGGCGCCCATGGCGCTGATGACGGCCACGCCCTCGTTCACGCGGTAGCCGCGCTCGGTGCGCTCGCCCTTGCGGGTGGTAAACATCTCGGCAGGCAAAGCTGCGCGGGGGCTGATGGCGGCCGCATCGATCTGTAGGCCCTCGGTGCCCAGCAGGCGCTGGCCCAGGCCGGCGATGATGGCGTCCAGCTTTTGCGGGTGCAGCAGCAGCGGGGTGTTGAACAGGCGGTCGGCCAGATGCGGATAGGGTCTGCTCATCTGGCGGTTAATTTGGCGGTTCATGGCGCATCCTTTCGGGCGGGTGCGCCCTCTTCCTTGTCGCTGCCGTTGTCTGCGGTGTTGGCAATCCAGGTGGTGGCACCGGGCTCGGGCAGGCCGTGCTCGCGGCGGCACTCGGCCTCCAGGCGCTGCTGGTGCAGCACCTCTTCCCAGTCCAGGCCCTGCTCGGCACATTCCTGCTCCAGGGTGGAGACACCAATCTCCAGCCGCAGCTTGGCGGCCTGCACTTCCTTGACCGGGTCCACCCAGCCTTTGCCGCCAAACACAAAGCGGCAGCGGGTATAGGCATAGCGGTTGGCGTAAAAGCCGGGCGCGTCGATCACGCCCGCGTTCACCGCCTCTTCCAGCCACAGCTCGTAGATAGGCCGCAGCCATGTGGTGGTCAGCCAGCGGCGGCGGCCGTGAAAGTAGCGCCATGCCTCCAGCAGCGCAGCGCGGGCGCTGCTGTAATTCACGCGGCTGAAGTCTTTGGCAAACAGCTCGTACGGCAGGTTCATGCCTGCGGCAATGCGCCGCTCCACCGCCAGCATGAAGGCCTCGAAGGCCACATTGGGCCTGCCCGGCGCAAACGACTGCAGCCGCGCGCCCACGGGCAGCGGGATCACCGCCCCTGCCTGTAGCTTGCCGATGCTGCGCGACTGAGTGACAGAGTCCTTCCAGACATCGCGCGGGTGCTCGCCAAACAAGGATGACGCCGCCTCCTGGCTCAGATCCGACTCCAGAAACGCCGCCACCAGCGAATTGGCCAGGCTGGCCTGCAGCTCGTTTTGGGCGTACTTGCCCGCCATGTGGAACTCGCGCATCACGGCGCTGACGATGGGCTTGCCCCGGCTCTGGCCCGTGCGCTCCTTGGCGTGCAGGTGCACCACGCGGCGGCGGCCCCAGGGGGTAAAGGCGGGCACGCGCTCCCAGCGGTTCAGGTCCAGCGCTTCGTCGCCGCGCAGGTACAGCGCATCGCCAGGGTGCGCGGCGCGAAAGTGGTAGGCCACGGGCGCGCCCTCGCCGTCCAGCTCCACACCACGGCGAATGCGGGCCATGCCCTCCAGGTACGGCGGGGTCTCCAGCCGGTCGGCCTCGATCACGCTCAGCCGCGTGGCCCAGGGGCTGTCGGGCCGGGGCAGCCATTTGGGGATGGCCACGGCATCGCCGTTCACCATCTCGCCGCCCAGGGCCAGCACCGTCAAGCCCAGCAAATCCAGCGTGCGGGCGGCATCGCAATCCGTCGTATCGGCCCAGCTGCGAAAGTGCGCCTCAACCTTGTTGCCCCACTCGCGGGCCTGCTCGGGCGTCCAGCCCAGCAGGCGGTAGTCGGGCACGGCAGACAGGCGCAGCACCGCGCCCACCACGTTGTCGCGGTGGGTCTGCAGGCCGCCGGCCATCAGCCCGTCATTGCGGGCCAGGTCGCGGGCGCGGCTGGTCAGCGTGCCCAGCTCGGGCAGCAGGTCGGCATCGGCGCTGCCCGCCATGGGCTGCCAGTCGCTCAGGGCCAGGTCGGTGTGCGATGCGCCCTGGTAGGCAGACATGGCCGCCCCGCCCTTGAGCGGCGCTGCGCCCAGCGACGCCGCAAACGACGTGCGGCTGCGGCTTTGGCGGCTTGGTTGGTTCTTGCGGCCCATGCTCACACCAGGTAGATGGGCTTGCGCACGACCTGGCCGCTGCGTTGGGCCAGTTCGGCGTTGATATCGTCAATGGCGCGGCGCAGCTGCGTCGTGTCGGCATTGAACTGCACGGAGCGCGCGCCCACGCCGTCGGTGCTGTGGCTGGCCTGCGTGGGCCCGGTCAGGCGCGCATCGATGGCGGCCAGATAACTGTCGCGCCGGGCGGTGAGCTGTTCGGTGGTGAGGTGGCTGTAAAGACCCATGCGCCGATGGTCGGCGGGCAAGGCGGAACAATCCATGTGAAAGTTTCACAAAATTGCTTCCGCCTTATTGCGGGCTTATGCAGCAATGACATCAACAATTAAATTGATAGCAAAGATAAGATAATAGACACAGAAAACAATATTTCGAGGGAGGGGAAATGGACGACTACTACAAGTTAGCCGCCGCTTATTTCAAGGAGTTCGAGCCAAGAAGCTCGTTTCCAGGACTCAAGAGCTACCACTGGTATCTATCAGGCTCCTTATTCGCCCTTTTTTTGTACTTTGGCTACGAATTCTTCTTTGTAGAAATGCCATCGAACGAGAAGCCTTTCGGGAAGTTCCTTGTTACGGAGTTGGCATTCCTTGTCTCATGCGGATTTATCGCAATCCATCGTTTTAAAGAAACCGTGCGGGCAACTAGTGAGGAAAGCGACATCAAACCAATTGAACGCCTCGGCATTTCCAAGCGAGCGAGGCTCGAGGCCTTATTGAATAAACCGGCTTCCCAGTTCATCACCACGGCCAAAGAGATCATTGAGTTTCGTGACTTAGAGAAAGCATGCCGCTCAAAGGTGGACCAAGAAGATGTATGGAGCAAGATTTACGACCCAGACTCGAAGGCAAGGCTTCTGAGCTTCTTCACCGCATTGTTAGGTCTTGTCGTCGCATTCCTCGGGAAAAATGAAGGCTTCAACCTTGTAGAGGCTCTGAGTGATGATGTCACCTTGTCGCTGATTGCGGCACTGGCGAAGCTCATCCTAATAAGCTTTATTGCCATCATTGGGGCTCGCTTTTTTTTTAGACAGCTGCTTGAGTTCCTCCCCTGGCTCATTTCAACAGTCTTCCCTGCCCTGCATAGCCGGCAGACAACACTTGACTATCTGATTCGAGACCTCATTCAGTACCACCGGATAGAGCCACCTGCTCCGCCACCAGTAGCACAAGCGCCTTCGGAAATACTACCGCCCTCACCTAGACGCGAGCCAGGCCTTGGCGCCCTCATTGCCGCCGTCTGCCTGTCATTGCTCCGCCAGCCTCATTCACCCAGCGACAATGCGGCAGCTGCTACAGCTAAGCAAAACAAGAAACCCCTTTGATTTAGAGACAGAACACTGCAATGCAGCCCATCCAGGACGTACTGAATAATTTCCTCAATAGTCGCGCCGCCAAGGTCGCCAGCAAAACCGGCAGCCCAGACCAGCAAGCCATCCTCGTAGATCTGCCGGCGTTCTTTCGCCAAGTAGTCGGGCAAAAGCGCAACCTCAACGACTTCAAAATAGAAGGCTCTATTGGCAACGGCAACATTGCACGAGTGCCTTGGGTCGGGGTGTTCCATAAGTCCGTCACAACCTCTGCGCAAAACGGCTACTACATCGTTTTGCTATTTGCGCAAGACATGCAGTCGTGCACTCTGAGCCTGAACCAAGGTGTGACGGCATTCGCGAACCAGTACGGCCAGAAGATTGCACAAGCCAAGGTTCGGGAGTACGCCGTGCGCGCAGCGCAATGCTTCCCAACGGCACCAGGCGCCATCCTTGGTCCTATCGACCTGGCCGCGGATGGCGATCTGGGTATGGGATATGAAGCGGCGTCCATTGAAAGCTTCCGGTACGAAGCCAATGGCCTGCCCTCTGCCCAAACCGTTGAGCAGCATCTGCAGCAACTGCTGGAGCATTACGAGCGCCTAATCCAAGTGGCAGGCCCCAGCTTGGAAGCCTTGGTACCTGTGACCGAGCAGGAATATCAAAAAGCCGCACAAGAGGCCGCGGCACCTATCAGCCAGCAACAAGCACCAACTCCACCGCAGGACACGCCCAAAGACAAACCTCCAGCGATCCAAACCTCTGCCGGCAAAGCCTACCCACGCGACCCCAAAGTAGCTGGAGATGCTTTGGCTGCGGCGCAATACCGCTGCGAGGTGGATCCGCTTCACCCCACTTTCACATCCCATGCCAAAAAGCGCCCCTACATTGAGGCCCACCATCTAGTGCCAATGGCGTTGCAGGACCAGTTCCCAACGTCGCTAGACGTAGCGGCTAACGTCGTGGGCCTGTGCCCGCACTGCCACAAGCTTTTGCACCTGGGCCTACCTCAAGACAAAAAGCCGCTGCTGCTCAAACTCTTTGGAGAACGCAGCACACGCCTTACCAAGGTGGGCATCCCCATGGATAGCGCCACCTTGGTGAAACACTACAAAGTCGAGCTCGCGGAAGACGCAGCCTGAGGCGCGCCACTGCCCTCATTGCAGCACTCAAGACGAGAGAAGTATTCAGTTGAAGCGAAGAGGAGGCTTCATGGACAAGTTTTACGAGATCGCAAAGCTGTACTTCGAAGAGTTCGAGGGTGCCCACCTCTACCCCAAGCTGCGAAGTTGGGTTTGGCTACTTTGGTTGGCAGCCCTCGGCTATGCGGGCTACCTGTTTTTCTACCAATCAATGGCCAACCGCATAACCCCCTCGAACTGGGAAACTGTGCTGGCACTTGGATCACTCTTGCTTGCGTATGGCGCTGTACAGGACCATAAAAGCAAGGCCTTGACGCAGAGGAACAATGGGTCACCAAATTTGCAGGCAGCTCGTATCAAAACACTGGAACGACTCACTGGCGCCTCTTCTGGCGAGTTTCTGCAGGTCGCAAACGACCTGACAGCACTGATGCAACTTCGTCAGCAGCATGGGCCGCAGCGGCTTCGGTTGCGCGACTATGTACCCATTCCCTGGCCCAGAGGCCAATTCCTCATGCACGCGCTCACGATCGTTGGTGTTCTGCTCACGGTCATTGGCACCTTCTTCCCTGAGCTGGTCACATTCGTTCGAAGCCACATCACGTTCCAGACGCTAATAATTTGGGGTGTCTGGGTTGCTCTGTTTGCCTTCCTATCCCTTTTCGCCTACCCCCAGACCGTCTACATCTGGCACAACGTCAAAAGCGATTGGAGAAACTGGCGTGCCCGACTACAGAAGGATGGGTTGGGCAACCCAGTACATCTGGAGTACCTGCTTCAACACCTCATCAAATTTCATAACCCGCTGCCAACCAGGCAGCGCACATTGAAAGCAGCGAAGCCCTATCCGCTTAAAAGCCGCCCACCAAGGCGCACACTGCGCTAACACAAAGCCCCTGCCAGCCAACGCCAGCAGGGGCTTTTTCATAGTGACAAAGACTTCAAGCAAAACCAGCCTCTAGCGCTTACCCATCAAGCGCTATTAGCTATCAAAGTTGATTAATTGAAGGTCATCATCAGCGTACCGTGCGGCAGGCTGGGCGCGGGTTGCGTGGAAGGAAGGCCGGGCTTGGCGGCCTGCTTTTCGCGGTGCTGGGCACGTTGGGTGAGGCGCTGAGTACAGGCCGTGGCCAGGGTGGCGAGCTGGGCGTCGGTGGCGGACAGGATCTCGCCGCTGGCAATGCGCTCGGGCAGCGCGGTGAAGGACACGATCATCTGGTCGTCGCCAATGGGCTGGGCATGAGGCACGCTGGGCTGGCCTTCGCGGTCGTAGCCCAGGTTGAGCAGATAGCGGGCGTGGCGCCAGTCGGTGTTGTCTGCGGCCATCACGGCGTCGAACACGGCCTGCGTGACCTGGGCTGCCGCCTGGGTGGCCAGGCGTTGGGCGAGCTGGATGCGCTGCGGATCTTGCGCGGGCTTTTGCAACTCGGCCTCCATACGGTTGAAGGCGGCAATATAGGCCAGCTTCCAGCGCAGCGCCTCTTTGCCGGTAAAGCCCATAGCCAGCAGCATGAAGCCTTCACGGGTCATGCGGTAAGCACTCTCCTCGCGTGCTGCGCCGCTGCCGATTTCAACAACATGAACCATGCGCGCAAAATTGCGCGCATGGTCTTCTGGCATCTCTGCAGTCAAGCTCCGGATGGCGCGCATCACATCACGATGACGTTTGCCAAAGAACTGAGCGACTTGAAGACTTGTGGTGGTGACGGTGCCGTCGTGAATAGAAAGCTCAGGGCGAGCAGCGACGACGGATGCAGAAGAACCGGTAGAGGTGTCAGCCATGGTGAGGCTCCTGTTTATGGACTTTTGAGCCATCACCCTCCCGACCAAGAGAAGGTGGTGGACCGTGCAGGGTTGGTCGACCGGCAACAGGCACCGGCACACCCTCACGGGTGTCCCCACACGGCCCACCGTAAAGCGGAGCCATGTGCGCGCAGACATGCTCTAGAAAGCAAAAAGCCGCAGACCATCTTGTATGGCGCGGCTGCTGCGCCTGTTGTGCCGGGCGACCAAGCCCAGATCACGCTTACGGGCGTGATGTCCACATTCTAACAGTTGAAGAAGCGTCAACAACGCCCTCTTGTTGAACTGCAAAAAAATTGCAGATGAACGACAATGATGGTACAAGGACAGGGTCCTCACTAAGGGGCACACCAAAAGTTATGCTTATCCAATTTTCAGTCTCAAATTTCCGCTCCTTTAGAGAAGAACAAACATTGTCGATGGTGGCTGCACCACGCATAAAAAAGCGTGATAACACTTTCAAGCCCCCTCTAGATGAAAAATTCGCTGACCTATTGAAGGTTGCAGTTATTTATGGACCCAATGCATCAGGAAAGAGCAATTTATTAAAAGCGATGCATGCCCTGATAGGAATTGCAACAAGAGAGCCACGGAACAGCAATAAAAAAATTCCTGTGCAACGTTTCGCTTTCGACCCTTCATTTGAAAACGAGCCCAGCAAATTTGAAGTTCACTTCATTGCAAATAAACTAAGGTATGAATTTATTCTTCATACAAATGAAGATCGAATCATAAAAGAACAACTAACATCGTTCCCTAAAGGGAAAGAGGAAATTCTCTACATTAGAGATTATTCAGAAGAGGAAAGCTCATATCTATATAAATACCCCAGCCTTTTAGATGATGAGTTAACTTTAAAAACCTGGGAAAGGATTACCCCTAAAGATGTCCTTTTTTTATCCCAAATGGTCTCAAATAATGAAAAGCCTCGTCAGGACATCCTTGCAGCCTACACATGGCTCTCAGTAGGTTGGATGTGCCACTTGGATGGTGCTAAACAATATTTTGAAGCCACTAAGAAGATGTTGACTTCTGACTATGATATCTCAGAAAAGGCTAGAGATTTTTATGCTAAAAATCTTACAAAATTTTTACGGGACTTCGATGTTCCTATCTCTTCAATTGAATATGTTGAAAAAGATCGCACAGAAATAAATAAAAATAACACTATTGCGTCATCAAATGAGACACCTGCTAAAAGAGAAATATTATTCACCCATGATACTAACCTTGGGAAATATCGAATTAATTTTGAGGATCAGTCTGACGGAACGCAAAGTTTGGTTTCCTTCTGGATACCATGGATGCATACACAAACTCGGGAAGAAGGCATTCGCTCAAGCACTTTAATTGTTGATGAGCTCGATAGCAGCCTACATCCACTTATCGTCGAATCTCTCGTAAAAAAGCATATTAGCAAAGATAATTCTACTTCACAGTTAATATTCACAACCCATGACACTCATCTAATGAATAGCAAAATTCTAAGAAGAGATCAAATATGGATCACAGACAGAGACAGTAACGGAGCCACTAACTTATCCTCTGTGCACGATTACGAAGGACGGGAAGGTGAGGATATAGAAAAAAGATACTACGAGGGAAGGTACAAAGGCCTGCCTCATCGGAGGAGCTAATCTGATGGCAAGAGATTTCACTAGAAAAAGAGGGGTCAAGAAAGCTCGCCCTCGAGTGTTAGTTCTTTGCGAGGACTCCGTGTCCTCGTTGAACTACCTTGAAGAAGCGTCTCAGAAATTCAGAGCTAATGCAGCCGTAAAAATATCGCACCCAGGGAAAACAAATCCTCTCGGAATTGTTGAGTTTGCGGTAAAAGAGAAGAGCAACTATGAATATATCTATTGCGTATTAGACAGGGATGAGCATGAAAAATGGGAAGAATCTCATACCCTGGCAAATATTCATGGCATAAAAATAATTTCTTCTTATCCATGCTATGAATTTTGGCTAATGCTTCATTTCAAATACAGCAGAAAATCATATATGCGTCAAGGAGATAAATCTCCCGCCGATGCATTATCAGCTGATTTAAAAAAAATTGATGAATTTAAAGAATATAAAAAAGGAGAAAGCAAAGGCCTTTTTTACAAACTAGAAGACAAGCTTGCTACGGCTACGAAACACGCCAATCGTTGCCTAAAAGAGATCGCCAAAGATCCTGAAGCATTAAACCCAAGCACCACTATTCATCATCTTCTGAATGATTTTGAAAAAATTGGATCTCAAGCTTAGTGAAATTATATAAAATCCTTCATGCACCCAAACCATTCGAAATGGTTAGGTGCATTTTTTGTTTATATTAATTTTTTCAGACATTACCTTCCTGAAGAATCTGCCTCACTCTTCTCGGACTCAAACCATATTTGTTTGCCAGTTGAACGGCATTACATCCATCAAAGCTAGCGCGAATTTCTTCCACCACCCGCTTGCGATCAACAGCGCGCTGCCCTGGCACATACACCTGCACCCCACCCAGCCGCTGCACATAGCGGCGCACCAGCTCTTCCGTCAAATCCTCCACCCGCTCCACGCCATGGCATAGCGCGGCGGCGGCCAGTTCTTCGCGCAGCACGGCGATGGGGTCCAGCTTGTTATGGCTGGATACCGAAGGGGTAGTGGTTGCGTCTTTTTCGTTCATTGTTTTGATAGCTGGTTGCGCTTGTGGTGCCTGCGTTTGCATTGGTTTTTATTAATAAAGGCTGATGGGGCTGAAGAGCTCTTCGTCCGCCAGTTGGCGTGACGGGCTGGGCCGTGCTAGCGTGCGTGGCGGCGCTGCTTCATCGCCCTTCTGCTGAGGCTGGGCGGCCTGGGCCGGGGCGGTGTTGAAGAGGTCTTGCGGGGGCTGCACGGTTTGCTCCAGCTGCAGCCAGCGGGCCTCGGGCCATTTGTGCACGCCAAGGCACATGGCGGCGTGCAGTGCGTAGTTGCGGCAGTCCAGCACCTCATTGCGCGGCCTGCGCTTGACCCAGCGGTACACGTCCTTGCCGTTGACCTTAGCCAGCACGCGCTGCTCTGCAGTGAGCTGTTCGTACCATTCGCGCGGCAGCTTCTGGCTGGTGTGCACGTAGCCGGGGCCGGGCTTATCAATGGCGAGCTGGCCCAGCAGCAGGTCTTTGGCACTGTCCACCCCCACCAGCCAGAGCTTGATGCCATGCGATATCTTGCGGCCGCGGTAGTTGACCTCTTGCAGGCTGCTGGGGCCGACGATGTTGCGGTTGTCGTTGTTGTCACCCTTGATGGCGCGCAGGCCGGCAAGCTGCCCTTGCGCGCTGCGCACCCAGTTGTAGACGGCCTGGGTCTGGTCGGACGAGTCGATGCTGATGGCAGACAAACCCAGGCTGCCGCCATGCCAGGCCTGCACGTAGCGCTGCTGCAGGTATTGGGTGACAGGCTCCCAGTCGGCCTCGCTGGCGGGGTTGCCCTGGATGACCTGGTGGGCAATGGCCCAACTTTCCAGCCCGCGGCCCCAGGCCCAGATGGCGATCTCCCACCGGTCGCGCTGCACGTCGACCCCGGCGGTGAGCAGCAGCGCGCCGGCGGGCACGCGGCCCAGGGGGTAGTCTTCGGCCCGGGCCTGCAGGGCGTGTTCGTCGCTGCTGTCGCCTTTGAGCTCCCAGGTTTCGCCCAGGGTTTCGTTGGTGAAGCCGGTCATGGGCGCCACGTCGCCCGCCTGCAGGGCGCGGTGGGCCTTCTCGAACTCATC
This sequence comes from Comamonas sp. Z3, assembly GCF_008121565.1. Classification (NCBI taxonomy): domain Bacteria; kingdom Pseudomonadati; phylum Pseudomonadota; class Betaproteobacteria; order Burkholderiales; family Comamonadaceae; genus Comamonas; species Comamonas sp. Z3. Next base: position 36,730 of record NZ_VOQU01000010.1, on the reverse strand, counting down.
GACGATGCTGACCCAAGTGCGCTGTGGGCTGTAGGCAGCCCAGACATGCACGCCCAGGGTGCGCGGCGGGCGGCAGGGCTGGCCTGCCGCATCGCGCCAGATGCGGTCTGCGCCGTAGCGGCGGCCGGTCTTTTTGCAGACCCAGGTGCCGGTGAGCGGCCAGCCGCCGGGCAGGTAGTCGGCCTGGGTGATGCTCTCCAGGCAGTGGGGGCAGACGTGGTGCACGCTGGCGGGCTGGCCTTTGACCCACTTGAAGCCGTAGGGCAGCTCTTTGCTGCCCCAGACGAGCGGGTGCTCCGCGCCGCAGCGCGGGCATTCGATGTGGTACTGGACGTAAGCGTCGGATTCTTCGCAGGCGCGCTCTACATGGCACATGCCTTTGACGCGGGGCGTGCTGCCGCCAACGAACTTGGGGTATGGCGCGCCCTCCAGTCGGCCCTTGGCCAGGCTGCCGGGGTCGCCGGATTTCTCGATGCTCTGGTCGAAGGCGCTCCATTCGTCGAGGATGGAGACGGCCACGGTGATGCGGCGGTAGGCCCGCGCAGCCTTGCCGCCCAGCAGGTGCAGCACGCTGTCGCGGAAGGGCTTGTATTTGATGGTGTCCTCCACCCCCTTGCCCTGGCGGCGCGCGGCCTGGACGGCGGCCACGCCGTCGAGCACGGGCTCGATCTCGCTTTTGACGTAGCTGTCGCGGTCGTCGTCGGTGGGCTGCCACAGCGCCTGTTTGCGGCGGCGGTGGGCGATGTTGTAGGCGACGAAGGCGGTGATCATCTTGGTATAGCCCACGCGCTTGCTCTTTTTGACGGCCAGCTCTTCGATGCGGTCGTCGCTCATGAAGTCGAGAATGCCGAGCTGGAAGGGCCAGCCGACCCAGCCGCCCTTTTGGTGACTGGATTCGCCAGCCAGCAGAAAGTGCTCTGCCGCCCATTCGCTGAGGGTTTGGGGTGCATCGGCCCGCAGGCTGGACAGGCCCAGCGCGGCTGCGGCCTGGATGGCGGCCATGGCTTCGGGGCTGAGGGGTGCGCTCATGCGGCGTCACCCTCCTCGCCGCTGCCTGCTCTGATATCAAATGCTGCGGTCTCGTCTGCATCGAGCTGCGCCATGGCTTCGACCTCTTTGTTGACCAGTTGGGAGGTGGAGCGGATCCATTCGTTGCGGGCATCGGCCATGATGCGCAGCACGATCAGCAGCACCTCTTGCGGCAGATCCGGGCAGGCCTTGCGCACCTGGCCTTCGAACTGGTCCATGCGATCGACGATGGCAGAGCTGGCCAGACCGAGCACGTCCGCCAGGATGCCAATGGGCGCGTACTCGCCACGGGCAACGGCGTTCTTCAGCTCCTGCGCCTCGCGCTGGGCCTTGGCCAGGCCGGCGCGTTCTTGGACCAGGTCGAGGCCCAGGGTCTCGCCGATCCGGCCCGCGGCCTGGTCGCGCAGGTGCTCGCAGTAGCCCACCAGCCAGGCGTGGACGTTTTCACCACGGGTCAGAACGCCCTCGCTCACGCGCTTGCTGATGCTGGCTTCGCTGACACCCACCATCTGCGCAAACTCTGCTTGCGAAACGATAGCATCCAAATAAGGCAGAACCTTCACTTAACCCCCTTAGGAAACTCACGAAACAGTCCGACAACGCGGCTCGAATTACCCGCTTCAGAGGCTCGGCGGAAGGACCCGCGACCCTCACTCTGCCTATTTTTTGTGCAGCGCAACATCAGACCTTGACCTCCAGGCCCAGGGCCATCCGTGCGGACTTGCCGGCGTAGTACGAGATGCTGGTGTCGCCACCCTCCATGCGGGCCACGATGCGGCGTGCCCAGTCCTTGCCGTCGTTGCGCTCCTTCAGGTTGACCTTCACAGGCGGCGCGGCCACGGGTGCGGGCAAGGCAGGCAGGCCTTGCTCCTGGGCATAGGTCTGGCGCGGCATGACGGCATCGCACATCTGCTCGAACTGCGGCAGGTTGGGCGGGAAGTCGGGGTGCTCTGCAGCCAGGCGGGCGGCCGCGGCCTCCACCACAACACCCGAGAAGCGCGACAGCTTGGCATCCCAGACCTTCATGGCCGAGATGGTCCCTTTGTCGTGCTTTCCAGCCATCTGGCCCGTGGCGAACTTGCTGGTGAACAGGCTGCCGTACGAGCCGTGCAACAGCATGAACAGCTTGCGGATCACGAGGCTGACTGCCTGCAGCGAGGCCTCTGCAGCCTCCTCGGCCGGGTCACGATAGGCCTGCGGATCTCGCATGGCGTGGTCTGCCAGGCTGGCAACGTTCCTCATTCCCAAACTCCGTCGAAGATGGCTGCGGCTGCACCGGCATGCTTATGGGTGTTGACTGGCTGGCGACTGCCGCTGCGGCGTCCAAGCTCAGGAGCCATGTCGGGCTTGAACAAGCCCTGCCAACCAGCAATGGCCGCGTTCTCCAGCGCTGCTGCGTGGTCCACGCCCTCGCGTCGCCAGGCATCGAGCTTGTCCACCGCCATCTGTTTTTGGGCATCGGTCGCCTTTTTGCGTTTGGCACAGGAATGCCAGGCATCCCAGTGAGCCCGGTTGATCCAGTCCGGCACGACAAAGGTCGGCGCGGTCACGCGCTTGTCTTTTGGTTCTTGACGGTTCAATTGATGGTTCATTGATGGTTTGGGTGCAGCTGCTGCGGGGGTGGGGTGCAGCTCCTGCGGGGGTACCCCCGCAGCTGGTGCGGGACTGGGTGCAGCTGGTGCGGGGCGCATTTCCTGCGGGGGTGCATATGCTGCGGGGGTCAGCTGGTACACAGTCGAGGTGCCGCTGCGCTCACTGGTGCGCAAAATCCCGGCAGATGCCAACCACTTGATCGCGCCCTGCACCGCCCGTTCGGACAGGCATGTGCGCACCGTGATGGTTTTGACAGACGGCCAGCAATAGCCATCGTCATTGGCCTGATCCGCCAGCGATATCAGAACTGCCTTTTGCGCAGCAGACATGCCCTGCATAGGCCAGCAGGCCGACATGATGATCGTGCTCATACTCTTCTCGCTATCAAGCCAAAGCCGTTTGGCGCGCCTTACAGCGCACCGGTTTGATGTCCCGCTGGCGTGGGGACAGGCTGCACATGCGCGCAACGCCCTCCTCCAGCCGTCCGGCAGCCAGCAAGGCATTGACGGTGCTGGCAACGCTGCACAGCTCCAGCCATTCGCCCGTCTGGGCGTTGTGGTAGTCGCGCAGCTCGCGCCGGCTCATGTCGCGCACGCCTTGCTGGTGGGCATGGCGCAGCGACTCGTACAAGCGCTCGTGCAAACGGCGGCGCGTTTCGTTGCCCAGAGCGGCAAATGCCTCGGCGCTGGTGTCGCGCCCGGTCACTACGGATTGGGGTTGCTGCATAGTCAAACCTCCTGATATCTGCACAGGCGGCTGCGCGCCTGCGCTCAAATTCGTTGCTGGGTTCATGGAAGTCATACGCCTGCGGCCTCGCGCAAGCGGTAGCGGATACGGCGCTCCAGGTAGGCCGTGGCGTCGGCACGCTTGGCCACCTTGTCCATGTCAAAGCGCGGCAGGTAGCCACGGCCCGGCCGCACAAACATCAGCACCGGGCGCACATCGGCACCGCCTGTGCCACTGGCCGCCCAGATGCCAGGGGCCAGGTGCGCCGTGCGCTCGTCCTGCTCACCCTTCTGGGTGATGCGAGGCCCGCCGCGCGTCTTGCCATAGGCCACGAAATAGCGGCGGCCCGCCTGCTTCTTGGTGCCGCGGTGCACGCGCAAATAGCCCTTGGCGCTCATATTGGCCTTGTAGCCCTGCTCGCCAAACGCCTGGAAGTAGCTGATCAGCTGCACCAGAAACGGCCCGCGCAAGTTGCCCTTACCGTCATCGCTGCCGGGGTAAGGGCCACCTCTGGCCTCATCGGGTATCGCCGTCTGATAACCGGCAGGCAGGATGCCCGCACGCTTGAGCGCCACCTCGCTGCGCTTGTCGCGCCGGCGGCCGCCCCAGGTCTGGGCATCCAGAATCTTTTGCGGATCAATCCCCTTGCCGCCCATATAGGTCGGCTCGATCGTCACGCTCAGCTTGGCGGCCGTGGCCATGCGCACAAACGGGCTGCGCAGGATGTAATCCGTAGGCCGGTCAAACACCGCGCGCATCTCGTCCTGCATGGCACGACGAATCTCGAAGCCCGTATCATTCAGCGCCTTGGCATAGGCCTTGGCGGCCTGTGCGCCCGTCAGCCCGTGGATCTGCCGCAGCAGCTCCGCCTGGTTCAGCACCCGCGCGCTCAGCTGGATATGCATATCAGCCCTCCTCCACCGGCGCCGGCACGCGCGCTGCCGCCGTGGCCAGCAGCTGGTTCAAGGCAGATATCAGCTCGTTGTAGCGGTACTGCAGCCGCTTGATCTCGTTGCGGCTCACCATGGCCTTGCCACCGCGAAAGGCGTCTGCCGCTGCGGACGTGAACTCGCCGACCTCCTGCTGCAGGGCCACAAACGCCTCCACCGGGTCGCCCGCGGCCTGGTCGGGCAGCGCGGGCACGCAGGTATAGCCCAGGGCCGCCCCCATCGCATGAAGAATTGCCGGGTTGCCCGACATCACCTGCAGCGCCACAGACTCGCGCAGCGTCAGGTGGTGCGTCGTGTTGTTCGGGTTCAGCTTGTTCTGCAGCGTATTGGCGCTCACGCCCATACGCTCGGCCAACACACGCACGCCGCCCGGGTGGTTGTGCGCAATCAGGTATGCCGCATCCGTCACATCGGCAGGCATCCGCATGTCGTTTTGGCGGCCTGCTTCGCCATTGTTTGCGTGGGGAGGGAAAGAGACACTGCTTCTCATGACCACACCTCACTTCTCAGGCGCATCACTGACGGCCGCTGCGCAGACAGCCAAGCAGACCCCCATCGTCCCCACACCCGAGTGGGCCCACGCCATGGAGCTGCTGCTGCAGCAAATCGTCTTCGTCCTCGACGTCGAAGGCCGCGACAGCTTCACCACCCGCAAAGTCGCCAGATGGAACAACCAGTGCATCCATGAAATGCTGCGCACCGGCAGCGTGCCCCTGCCCGTGATCGAAGAGCTGCAGCGCGTGGCCGTAAGGGTGCTGACGTGAGGCTTCAGGGTCGAAATGAAACCGCCCTTGTTCTTGGATACGATGGCTGTGCAAAAACAGCCAAGATATCTAAAGAGAGAGGGCATCAATGGACGTATCAGCACTGGTCAGCTCCATCACTGGAGCTGCTCAACTTACCCGGCTGCTTGTCGACGAACGCGATCGCCAGAAAACGGCGACCATCCAGGTCGACCTCACGAACAAAATCGCTGAGGCACAAATTCAGCTCATGCAGGTACTCGGCACCATCATCGAAAAAGATGGGCTTATCCAGACCCTTTCCGAGCGCGTGCGAAAGCTGGAGGCCGATCAAAACGAGCAAGCTCGTTACCAACTTCGTAAAGTGGGCGCTCTCGGGGATTTCTTTGCGTATGAGCTCCGCGTTGCCGCTGAACTGAGTGAGCGCAGCGATGAGCCCTCGCACTTCCTGTGTCAGCCGTGCCTCGATATCCGCAAGGACAAGAGCATCCTGCGGACCAGTGGCATTTACTGCTTCTGCGACACCTGCAAACGCAAGGTCCAGATCCTGCCCTTCGAGGACGCCACTCCCCTTCCGATCAGGCACAACTGGTAGTTCATCGTGCAGTGTCATCTGCCGCCCCCTTCGCCAGTTCAGGCAAATTGGATTCGCGCGGCAAACGCTTGGGCACAGGCTCCCGAAGTGCCTGCTTCACGCAGATTTCCGGCGGCGCGAAGTGATCCGGCCAAAAGCGATGCAGCGCACCAGCCTTCACCAGCACAGTCGACATGAACATGCTCAACGAGAAAATGATCCATAAAAGACGTTCACCAGAGTTCACAGACACCTACCTTCGTTTGTTGAGCGGCCAAGCCCCTGCCCCAGAAGAATGGGAAGCGGCAGCCGAATTGATAGAAGCGGGAATGGCCACAGGCCGCGTGCATCGCAGCAGCCAGACTGCTGCCAATGAAATCGACGCGCTAAGTGCATTTGCGCCCACGTTGAAGGGGCGCCTGTATGCCCAGCAATTGCTTGAAAGCAAGCGCACAAACAGCCTGATCGGCCGTCTACAGAAATGGGTGTGGGCACTGGCAGTTGCTGTAGGCGGCATCCTGGTGACCGCTTTTTCAGACCTGCTGAAAGAGGCCATGCAGCGATGGCTGGGCTGGTGATATCAGCCATGAGCAGCCTCCTGACCGGCCCGCGGCAGAGCAACTGACTTCGCAAACGGTGGCGGCAATCCCTCGACATTTCGACGAGTCCATGCCGCAAGAACCCGGTCTGCAACCTTGTCGCTGAGGACCTCAGGCCACTTGTCGACGGCCTGGTAAGACACACCCAAAGCGGCCGCCACTTCTCTGGTGGAGCCACCCAGCATTTCTATGGCCTCTGTTTTACGGATCGTCATGCCTCAAGTTTAACCTTAGTTAAAACATGAAAGCAACCATAGTTAGCATTGATTCCGCCATGATTTCAACCATGGTTGATTACAAAGAACGCCTAGAGAAGGCAATGAAGGCTGCTGGTGTAGACATCACAGAGCTTGCGAGGTCTGTTGGCGTCTCCTATCAGGCTGCGCGCAAAGTCCTTGAGGGCGAAAGCAAGGCTTTCACTGCCGAAAACAACGCCAAGGCCGCCGCACGCCTGAATGTGTCGTCGGACTGGCTTGCGACCGGTATGGGCGACATGGCTCGCAACGCCAGCAGCATTGTTTTTTCAGAAGAAAATGAAGATCTGGTGCGCATCCCCATACTGGCCAACAGCGGCAGCATGGGCAAAGGCAATGACACGCTCGATGCGGACTATGTGGTGGGCGACCTGGCCCTCTCCGCGCACTGGATCAACCAGCACATCAAGCCCGGCAATATCCGGGAGCTGAAGTTCATTCACGCCCAGGGCGAAAGCATGTCGCCCACCTTCAGCGATGGCGACGTGCTGCTGGTCGACGTCGGTTCGCGCGACCCTGCCAGCCATGAAGGCGTCTATGTGCTGGACGTGCACGGCCAGACCTATATCAAGCGCGTTCGCATGCGCATGAGCGGCACCTTGGAAGTCAGCTCCGACAATCCCAACATCAAGACCGTGGATGAACTGAATGGGGATCACCAGGTACGCGTGCTGGGCCGCGTTGTGTGGGCCTGGAACGGCCAGAAGTTGTAATCCACTGGCGAAGCGGCATAACTTCAAATTTCGAATATATACATCCTCAAGCAATAGCAAAAGGCAGTGGCTCAAAGTTTAAGTTGAGCCAACTTGGCCACTTACGGACAAGTTCACGGATAATCTGGTGAAGATATGCTCAAGCGAAGTACTCGAGCACAATCGCCGAAGACGGTACTCATCGCAAACGAACTCTTCCAGCTATTGCACAGCTATTCTCTGTTGAAGTTGCGTCGAGAACTCAAGCAGAGCAAGAGGCAGTCTTTTATTCCTAATCTTCATTCTCTCGAATATTGAGAAGTCGGTAATATATCTCTCCACCGCACTTTCATCAGCAAGAAAAAGATCGCTAACTCTATAGCTTTCCGGTTTTAGCTGGTTAGCAAGCAGAAATTCCTCTACGGCCGGGCTAACTCTGTCATTCGACAGATAGCTGAGTGCAAGAAGCCAATGTGATTCCGCAAGAACTTGCTTAGGGCGGAAGTTGTTTAGCTCAACTCTATCTATAGCTTTTCTAAGAATAGCAATAGCCCTATCTGCATCACCTATCTGAATATATATATGAGCCAATGCATTAAGACTATATCTCTGAAGAGATACAATTTTATCTTTCTCAATTTGCTCAACAATATCCTGAAACTCCTCAGGAAATCCAGACTCGGAAATGGAGTCAATTAGTGCCGTAACCAATGCTTCACGCAAATCTCTCGGATAATACTCTTTCTTCGACTTAATATATATTTCACTATACCGCTTTGCTGCATTGTAGGGAGAGTTTGCCCTCTGAACAAATAGCGCCGATAGCAACTCAGTATGAACCTCAGTTTGCTTTCTCACTCTGCTTTCGATGGCGGCGTCTACGATCTGAAAAGCTCCATAGGAAGCCCCAACGATAGCAACCAAGCTAGCTGCCACAGAAATGGCGTGCGCTTTTTCACTCCAAACCGACTTAAAGAATTCTGTAAGCTTCATCAAAATCATGGGCCGTGTTGGAGACCCTAGCATCATATAAGGTTTAGGTGGAGCCTTGCATGGCCAGTGATTGGCTGAGCAAAGGCCGCTAGCGATCAGCGCTTACTGAAGAGCATTGACTGAGGAGCAGTTACCCATTCCCATATAGTCATGCATGCATCTTCTCGTTTTCAGTACGTAGTACCCCAAGGACTACCTCTCGATCAATAGCTTTCGAGTTATAGAGTGCATAAATGAATGCGCCTGGTGTACCACCATCATCTGTTGCAGCACATTTAATTTCAATGTCACAGTCTTCCCCTGGGAAGAAAAAGGTAAAAAGTACTTGAAATTCATCTTGATGTACCGCTTCCATAGCTGACGAACCGAAGTTGCAGCCTTCTTCATGTGACTGCTCAGTGATATAGCCTCGGTTACGCATTATTTCAACAAATCGCTCAAAGCTCAGCTCTCCCTTTCTTACTCGGGTAACCAGATTCATCGAAGGAATAAGCATCATCATTGTCTTAGTTAATTAATTGGAACTAACATCCGATCGATAGAAGGGGGCTAGTTTGCATCTGGATGTTAGTGGAACGACCGCTCGCATTTCGACAAGTGCCTCAAAGTTGGTGCTAGCGTGTACCGCGTCGTTGGCTTTAGCGAAGACTGACCAAGAGCCACTCGATAGACAAACTTGCTGCCATAACTCGCACAAGAGCAGAGCCTAAATTGTAATAAGTGTAACGTAATCAACTCACCATCGCGCTGACCCGCGCCTTATACGTCGCAATGAAAACTACGCAGTGTTGAAACAGCCCTACTCATCTCAAGCCCGCAACAGCGGGCTTTTTTGCGCCCTCTTCTTGAATTGAAGAAAACTTCACAAAGAAATTTAACCATGGTTGACACAAATAATTTAACCATGGTTAAATTAATCCATCGCATCAACCACCACAGCACACCCGAGCCCCATCAACACAGGGCCAACGCCACCAACGCAAGCGCGCAGTTGGCATCAAGGGAGTGCAACAGAGGTAGCAGACGCGATGGGCACCACGGCATCGGCCGGGTCAGGCCCGGTCTTTCAAAAGTCGTATGCCCATGTCGTTCACTCCACCAGTGCGGAGCGTCCCCGGGCTTCATCGCACCAGCGGGCACGGCCGCTGCTCTGCGCGGCATCCCTGCCGTATCCAGCCGCCAAAGGGCGTACACGGTCAAAAGGGTGAGGCGAATGCGGCCAAGAGCAAGAACGGCAACGCCGGTTGGAATCCCGGCACCGCCCGCCCCGTGCGCATCGGGGCCAAACCAGAGCGCCTTGCACCAGGGCGTTGCGGTTTGAACGCTTTTCGCCGAGCCAGAGGCATCTCCTCCCTCCACTTCACTTCCTCTGGCACGCCTGCAAGGGCATCGGCTCTTTCTTCCCTGTGAGCAGAGTCTAGAAACCTGTAAACAGATCGTCCGTCGTGTCATCCCAAACCGACAAAGCCACATCGGTACGCCCCTGCCTAGGGTCGAACTTCAACTCTGCAATTTTCACGCTCACAGGTTTGCCGTGCATTTCCGCAAACACTTTCTCCAAGGCGATCTCAATCGCTTCGGCTGACACATTTTTCAAAGGTACTGGCATGAACGACTCCATTTTTCTTGCATTGAACTGGGCAGCCGAGATCTACGGCCGTGCCCCATTGTCAATGCCAGCCGCAACTTGGCTCTATATGACCTCCGGCATCAAAGACCAGAAGGCCTTCATCCTGCAATTACAGGAGCTGCTCAAGACCAGCCCAACCTTTCCGCTGCCTGTGGACTTTCGCAAGGCAGAAGCCAAGGAGCGCCCGGACAACACCGCAACTGCCAGCCTCTAGATAGCGCGCCTTGTCACCACCAAGCCCGCCAGCACCTGCTGAGCGGGCTTTACTTCAGGAGCATGCACTTTGAAAGCAGTACGCATCGAGCCAAACGGCGATGGCACTTATACCGCCTGGATTTTCAGCAGCCGGCACCAGGGCACCTATGACGAATGCAAGGCATGGATCAGGGCACACGGAGAAAGCATATGAACAGCCAACCTCAAACGAGCCTCAAGCCGCTACTCTGGAACGCAACCCATTGGAGCGTGATTACCGGCATTGCATATGCAACCTACGCCCAGCCATCGTATGGCGCACGACTACTTGATGTTGCCGCCATCTGGACAGGAATCATCAACACTCTGCTGCTGATCTATCTTGCATTTCTAGTAGGCAACAAAGAAGTCAATCGTCTCTGGAGGCAACAACAACAAGAGCGCAAGACTTGGAAGAGAGTTCACAGCACGCTGCTTGCAATCGCAGAGCTATTCGTCTTCGCCTGGGCTGGCTGGCTATGGAGCTTCGGCATTCGGCTGGTACGGCTTTTCATCTTGCAAATGGTGGCCGTCAGGTCAGAGCAAAGCCAAGACAAACCACCCCAAGCCCGCCGCTGAGCGGGCTTTTCTTTTGCCCTCAACCGGAGAACCCATGCAAGCAGCTCGCCCCACCTTGCCCAGCGTGCCGATCACCAGCGCGGCATTTCAGTACAGCAACTCGGCCAGCTCCAACATTGCCGACACCTTTGCCAAGGCCCGTGCACGCATCGCAGCCGAGCAGGCAGCTGCGGCCAGCAAGCCACGGCGCCGCAGCCAGCATGGCCCGGCCCTGATGACCATCAACCGCGTGCGCGCCGGCACCGCCAGCCACCTGAATCTGCAGCTTTTCGAGGAGCAGTCACCATGCGCATCTTTGTTCTGAAATGCGGCTGCGTCTCCATCCACCACATTGCCCGTAGCGCCGCCGAAGCGTTTGACCACGGCTTTGCCGAGCTGGGCCACCTGGGCTTGGGGATCTCCTGCCGATGCATCCGATAGACACCGTGCTGCACGAGCTGCAGCACCGCGACCGCCAGTGCAGCCGCCTGCTACGCGCTATGGAAAGCAAAGCAGCTACCGCCAGCCCAGCATATCTATCGGTAGCAAACTACTTTCAAATGCAGCTAGAGCAAGCGCAATGTGCTCACAAATTCAGAAATCATTACCCAAACAAAAGCCCGCAAGGTTCCACACCCGGCGGGCTTCTTTGACCACCAAGGAGTCTTGATGACCGACACCTCAGACCGCAACGAACTGGTGCGATTGGCGGGCGAGCAGGCCCTGCTCTCCCGAGACCTGCGCAACCTGAACTCAGATCAGCAGCGCGACCTGCTGGCCTTGCGCAAACTGCCCACCGATATGGTGCTGAGTGCCGACTGGTACACCTTAGGCACAGCCCCGCTGGACAAACAGCAAATGACCGTAGAGCACCAACGACTGACAGAACTGGCCAAACTGACGGGGATCAGTTGAAACAGCCTTCCATTAGGGCCATTCTTTTTTGCCACAGAGAATGCTGCAAATATATTAACCTGACTCCCCTCAACTAAACATCAGAGATACTTAACTTCTCCAGATATTGAATATAATAATCCAGCTCCGAAAAACTTCTCCTAAATTTTAGAATTTCTTCATTCATAAATTTTAGCTCAACCAAATATCTACCAATATCAAATCCCCCATCAACAAGGAAGTGCTTTTGATCTTTATTTATTAATTTTTTCAGCAAGCCATCATTATTAAATATAAGATTTAAGTCTATTTTATTTTTTATCTCTTCAATGATTTTTCCGTAAGACAAAATATCATTTTTCCTATTATCCAAATTCCTATTTGAAATGTTATCATTCAAATTCACCAGGATATTTATTAATCCAACCACATCACGGACAACCTCAATACTTTCAAAAATTGTCTGCCCTAAAAAATCAAGAACCCTAATCTTCTTATACGTTAGATAGTCGTGCAGATTTTCCCGATCACCGAATGCCGAAATATCATAACAATGAATTACTTTTAGTACATATGGATCATTAAATCTTGCAAAAACCAAATGCTCAAAAAAATGATAACGCTCAATCAATTCTCTATATTTTGCGAATCTCGGAATAATACAATTAATAAATATTAATGCATACAGACTCTCCGAGAGCATCGCTCTCGCTATATTTGCGTATTTTTTTGCCTCGGTAGCATTTATTATTTTTTTATCTTCATTATTTTTTATAAATTTCAGCAATTGATAGTTAATCAAGAAAAAACTGCGCAATTCATCTGGACAAGCAAATCCATCCCATAGGGTGGATTTTTTATTAAACTCATCAAACTCATCATTTATTAATTTAATATTACTTTTTAATTTATCTGCCAGATTATTATGCAACTTAAGCAGCTCATAGAAATTACTGTCGAATTTTTGCGCCGTCGAATTCTCTACCTGAGCCTGAAGTGCTTCAGTCGATTCAGACATCTCCTTTCTCGTCAACTCTAACTCTTGAAGCGTTGCTTTCATCTGTATATTCTGAATAAGAATAGTCACCAGCAAACCGCAGAAGGTTAAAAATGTAAGTACTGGCGTCAATATCCCATTAAACAAATCGCCTAGCGGCCCCGTATGCTTATTTTCTTCATCACCTGTAGCGTACGGCAGACCAGAAGATAGAAATATAGAAGCCAGAAGTAAAAATAGAATTACGGCAAATATATACGAAGCAGTTTTGGCCATCCCAAACTTCATCCGCCTCCCACGCGAATCTGTATTTGGAAGAACAAAATCAAAAACGGAAAGAAAACTTTTCGTCAATCTTCTGCGAAATCCAAACACATCAAAGTGAACGCAGAATGCACATCCCAGCAAAAAAGCTAGGCCTGACCAAAAAATAAACGGCATAAAAGCTATCTCCTCCATGGCAGGCGAGCATACACAAGAAGTATCCGAATGTTGCAAAGCAGCACTCTGGCAGTCGCGTAACGCAACTGCTTCCGCTACACTCACCAACGTCACGCCAGTAAAGCGTGACCGGGTTGGGAAGCCCGAAGCAAACCTGCGGTGACAACAAAGCCGCACCTGAACCGCAGTCGTGCGGCTTTGTCGTCTGTGGCCCCAGTTTTATGGTGGCTCGGAGGAGGAGCCGCGAGGCTCGCCGGTTTGCCGCAGGGTTGCCCGGTACTTCCCACTCCTTCGAGTCACCGCCAATTGTTGGGAAGCGAGCGGCGGTGGTTGTAGCAAACATGCAACCTTCGGAGGCCGCTATGGCTGACACCCTCAATGCACGCGCTGCTGCGCTGTCTTTTCATTCCACCACCTTCGGTATCGTTGACCACCAAGGGCAGCCTTGGCTCAAGGCCAACGAAATTGCCCAAGCTCTTGGGTACGCCGATGAGAGCGCGATCAACCGCATCTACGCACGGCGCTCTGACGAATTCACCGACACGATGACCTGCTCGGTCAAATTGACCGACCAGATACAGACCCGCGAAGTCCGCATCTTCAGCCTGCGCGGCGCGCACCTTCTGGCCATGTTTGCCCGCACGGCCGTGGCCAAGGAGTTTCGGGCGTGGGTGCTGGACTTGCTTGAACAGCAGACCGACGACAACGCCCCGCAACGCGACGTTCACCTTGTCGAGCATGCCCACCAACTGGCCCATGCGGCCACGCTGCAGGTCTATCAGGCGGTGTTTGATGCCGTGATGCTGGAGGGCGAAGCGCCCCACTCCACGCGCATGCTGCTGTCTTTTACCCGCGGCGCGGGCGGTGCGATGAACCCCTATGTGCAGCCCATCGAGGCCGGCGCCATGGTGATGACGCTGGCCCAGCTGACCCAGGCCGTGCGCACCGACCTGATTGTGAGCGACACCACGCTGGCCCGACTGGCAGCAGCCTGCACCCAACGCATGGCCACGCGCGCCGAGCTGCAGGCGCTAAAGCAGGCCCAGCCCGACCAAACCGCTCAACCCGGCCACCAAGGCCGTCTGCAGCTGCAGTAAATTTATCAATTTCATAGCTACCAGCGCTTGATAAATAAGGGCTAGAGCCTGATTTCACTCAAACCCCAGCCCGCCCGGCCCACGCCGCGCGGGCTTTTTTCATTGCCGAGAAAGGAGGCATGCATGCGCCATACCGGAACGCTTTTCCTCAGCCGCACCCCGCCGCAGGCCAGCACGGCGCTGTGCGGCGCTTTTCAGCTGCAGTTGCTGCTGCTGGACCGCCTGGGCCCGCACCACACAGAGCCATGGCGCGCCACCTGGACCGGCGTGGCTGCGCAGCGCTTTTGGCAAACACACCATGCCGCGCTGCTGCCCGGCACCGCCCTGGTGGTGGAGCTGGAGCGCGCCCGCATCCACACGCTGGCCTGCCGCCCGCCACGCAGCGAGGTGCATGCCCGCGTCATTCACTGCGCACTGGTGTCGGCGCGCAGCCAAGAGCCTGCCAGCGCTTCAACACGGCATGCGCCCCAGTGCCGCGCGATGCCATCGGTGCAAGCGAACTAGCAACCCCGAGCCCCGCCAAATGAGCGGGGTTCTTTTTTGGAGAAATCGAAAATGAAGCTTTTGGACCGCAGAGCTCTTTGCTCTAAAGTACCCTACTCTGATCGCTATATTCTCAAGCTGGAGTCCATTGGCCAGTTCCCGAAACGGATTGTCTTGTCGCCGCGTAGAGTGGCATGGGATGAGGCCGAGATCGATGCTTGGATCGAAGAGCGGCGCCAAGCCAATATAAAGGCGTCAGCGCCTCTCGAGGCAATAGACAAACCAGTTCAATAATATTCATGGTATCTGGGATGGTATCTGGTGCAGGCGCAGCGCCACATACCGCACCGGATAAGGATTTCAGAGCCTTATGAATATTTGAGTGGGAATAAAGCGCTGTCGTGAACTGACAGGCAAGCTTTAACGGCCCCTCATCAAAGCCCGCAATCTGCGGGCTTTTTTATTCCGGGCTAGCACTATCTGAAACCTGCCGTTCTTACCACTCAGCCCCTCGGAGATCGAGAGCTGGATGGAGGACGGCCGCAAATGGATGAAGAACTTTCCAGACACCTACCCGCAACATCTGCGCGAGCAGCACGAACTTAGTCACGGAAATCTGCAGCAGGCCCATGGCAAGGCGATTCGCGCCACGAAGGCCACAGCGCAGTGCAGTCCTTTGGTGCGCCATGCCGAAGGAAATAAGACCGGCGCATGGCAGCACCCATGAAAAAATAGCCGCAGCATTGCAAGGTGGCTTCACCTGACATTGGCCCATAAAAATACCCATGTCGCCACGGGCTTGCCATCGAATCAGCAGGCCGATTATTTCGTGAACTCCTTGATCCGGATGGGGCGATCCTTCACCAACTCCACAATACCTTCGCCATTCCTGAAATGGATGAACGTGCTCTTGCCATCCGTCATGCGCAAGCCGCTTGCCGCCGGCACACGAGTCATGTTGAACGAACGGTCGGCGTTGTCCGTCATCACGGCAGTCTCAAAATTATCCGAAGACTGCAGCCTGATCGTCAGATCCATGGGCCCCACAAAGTTAACCACCTTGGTGGCGGAAACGCCCGCCGCCTTGTCCCCGGCAGCGCTTTGCACAGGCGGTTGAGAGGCATTGCAGCCCACCAGAGCAATAGCGATCAATGAAATGGCCAGCATCACTTTCATGATGAACCCCCTTGCTTGTTGAATCTCAAACCAACCACCATCAAGCAGCATCGAAAGCCTGAGCCAGCCCTGATTCACCTTGATCGCAACACACCGCCACGGGCGCACCGCTGTCGATCACACGGGCAGACTCATCGCAAAATGGCCATCGCTGGATGGCCTTTCTCTGCAACAGCCGGGGTGCATCGCCACTGATTATTGCAAAAGCGTTGGAGCAATTCTCGCCGCGCGCGGCAGTCATTGGCGCGGCATCCCAGCACCGCCATGCGGAGTGCAGGTGCCAGTTGAACGCTATTGAAACAGAAGCATATAGCGTAAGTCATGCAACGATCTTGATATAGAACTGCTTTCAAGTACATATAGAGCATGCGCTATATGCTCATAAATTCGATAGTCCCTAGCATCTCCCGGCTCCCTATTGCGCAGGCTTTTCATCGCCAACAAGAACGCATGCTGCGCCATTGCGCGAGCAGCAATCAAGACATCAACCCGCCATCGGAAAGCGTTTCGCGCAGGATGATGAGATTGTCCGGCGACACGTGGATCAGGCCTTTACCAGGCACATCGATCTCGGCAATCAGGAAAAGAGCCAGGGCCGTGACGAACGGGACGATGAAAATCAGGGAGTTGCGACGATTTTGGCCACGGATGTTGTAGCCGATAAGAAAGTTCGAGCAGACCCCGAAGATGATGAGCAGAAACCAGGCAGCACCTGGAATGTGATGTCGCCAGCTGGCCATCGTTTTTTGCTGTGCGATATAGAGGTCGTTGCAGGCGTTCAAGGCTGTCGCAATGACCGGGTCGGGGTTGGCTGTGGCAATCTTGCTGACCAGCGTCCACATCCGGGTCTGCATGCGAATGGACTCTCTGCGGATTTGCGCCCGCTGGCCTTCATTCATGGTCTCAAAGAATTGTGTGCGCAGACTCAAATAGTCTTGCAGCAAGGCCTTCGCCTGCTGCTGATGACTGTCCTTCAACAAGCTGTTGCGCTGAAAAGCATTGCCGATTGCGATGGCTTCGTTTTCTTCGGCCGCCACGCGCATGTTGTAGCCGCCAATCGCGAACGACAGAATGAAGCCGATCAGCAGACCAAACAATGACAAGGTTGCACCCAGGACGATCTTGAGTTCATCTTCAGCGACGGCGTCATGTTTGAACCTCTTATTCCAGGTGAATTTTCCCAGAAAAGCCGCGAGGCTGAGCAACGCAAAAATACTGACCAGCAGTATCCAGGAGTTGGTATCAATGGCGAGAAATGTCTTTTGCATCGTTATTCTCCAACTCAGCTCGATAGTCACCAGCAAGCCGGAGGGAATGACTCCGACGAGGACAACCCAGCCCGAGCCCTGGAGCCTCGCCCTCATCAGCTTGTCTCCAGGCAAATATACGCTTTATCGGTGAACCAGACGCAGAGCAGACACTCGCGAATCAGGCGGGCCGAGCAATGGACAAGCCCACGCCAGTCTTGTCGATCAACCCCGTGTCCACATCCGCTGCGACTGGGCAACCGCCCCAAAAACACGCAGCAAAAATCAGCCGCAAACGAGGCATGCAACTACACCGGCATATCGAAAGCTTGGCTTGCTGCCAAGAAATGCACCACTGTCAATGCGCTTCAATGAGCAGGTATTTCTCGTAGTTTGTGACAAACAGAATGAATCCGTTTGGATATGCGGCGTGGGGCATGGCCGCTCCCTGAGAAGCCGGCAATGCTTGATTGTCAAGATTCTCATCGCTGCACCAGCTCCTGAAATAATTACAGGAAGCTGTTCTCCATATTTCATGTATCGGCGATACCATTCCCTCTGGCATCTCTTCAGCTGATAGCTATTTGTCGTCGGGCCTTGATACGTTGCAAGACCTGGTCCAGGCCCCATGTCTTGCTGCAAACAATATGGAACTTTTCACTGCCCCACATAACAACGGTTATGGACGTGGATTGGGATTTGCAGGTGATGGCTCGGGAACAGGAACTTGAGACCCCGGGGCTGGATGCGGTGCAGGCATTCCTTCTGTTGCTGGCGGCCTCGATTGAAGTTCTGGTTGTGGCGCTTTTTCACAGGCACTGAGAGCCGCCACAGCCGTAAGCAATACAAGGACATTGAGAGATTTCATGACCGACCTCCTTTCAAGGAACATAGGTCCATGCTAGGCCAAGGCGCTTCTCGGAATCTACCCTCTTCTTTCAGAACTCACATCCTGTGACTTTCATGCCCGCCGCCAGGAAATCACCATATATGGTCACTTCTGACAAACAGACGGCTCAGCCGTTGGGCTCACCACCTCCCCAGATCTGGCGATGATGGAGCTGCCGTAAGAAGCCCGAAAAGATGTAACACCTGCGCATTGCCAGGGCCAAGCCGGCTGGCAATCAACGGCCTACGCATGTCGCGCCACCTGACCTGACATGACATAGTTGACCATCAAGTCACTTCAAGCTTTAGCCTTGAACACATGACTTTCCAATCCAGCTCGCAAACTGATTCCTCTTTGCTCGCGCTGCGAGTGCCGCCGATGGCACTGTTGGCAGTGTTTGCCGCAGCCATGTGGCTTCTGCCAGATATCCTGACCACCAAATTCCCGGCCTCCTGGACGGCCGCCTCATTGCTGGCCATATTGGGAGGAGCCTTCTGCATAGCAGGCGTACGAGCGTTTCAGCGCGCCCAAACCACGGTAAACCCCACAACTCCTGCAGCGTCGACCTCACTGGTCGTCAGCGGGGTTTATCGTATGACACGCAATCCGATGTACCTGGGCTTTGCACTGCTGCTGCTTGGCTTCGCCACAGGGTTGGGCAAGTTGTCGGCACTGCTTCTTGTGCCGCTATTCATGGCTTATTTGCAGCGCTTTCAGATTCGGCCGGAAGAAGAAGCGTTGCAAGCACAATTTGGAGCGTCCTTCGACACCTATCGCCAACAGGTCCGACGCTGGCTTTAGATGGGCTTGAACCAGCTCAGGGGAATTCCCAATCAGTTTTGATGACTTGAGCATAGCAATCACGCTCGCGATACCAAGGTAGAAGCACTCGAGCCGCTATTGAGTCAACAAACGGAGTCAGCCAAGGCATCACTGGCTGAAGCCCTTATACATTCGGCCTATCTATGGGGTCGGTCGGCAACTCTGCAGGCGGTTGTTCATTGGGCGGATCAACTGGTTCCGGCTTGGGTTCCGCTTCCTTGAGCGGGTTCTTTTGAAACGTCATGGCGGTCATCTCCTGCATGCGGTTTGAATGAGCGGCTCGCCCCTGAGCTGTCCGGCGAAGCGAGACCCATCCAAGGCGCTATTGCCTCAGCGAATAGCCGAACTAAGCATATCCTGAGGTCGGCTTCCCGATACTTCGTACGTCACGGAAAGATCTGGAAACGCCCAGCCTTGATCATCCAACGCCGAACTCAAACGCAGCGCAGACAAGGCCTGCGCCCATGTGAGCGCCGAACAAGTTGCAAGCACACTGGAGCCAGTGCACTAGCCCTCGCCGCAGACCTTCAGCAAGCGACTGCAGGGATACCGCGAGGCTCAGACGATCTCGAAGATATCGCCATCGGACGATGCGGCGCTCTCGTGAAAGATGTCGTAGAGATACTGAGGCAACTCCTCGCAGGAAACCTCGGAAGGAACGGCCAGATCCACAAAGCCAAGCTTGCCATCGGCTCCAACGGAAAAACAGCGCCATGCGGAGTCTCTGCGCTCTATGAGCACGATATCGCCGAACACATTGAACCGATACCTTTCCATGTCCACTCCCTTGTTCTGCCTTGCATGCTAGCCCGTTTTCTCCTGCGTCATCTGTGCACTCGCCCGAGTGCTCCGGCCTTTATCAGCTGGATGAGACAACAGCGTGACTCTCATCTCAGCCGCGATGTCCGCAATCGGCTTCGCAGGCGGTAGTCATGCATCAGCCCCGTTGACTTTGGCAACGGAAAGAAGCGGCGGCAAGTGCATTGGGGGTTGGCTTTCTGAGGCAAGGCAGCCTACTCGAGCAGGGACCGGCCTTGGAAAACCGCTTGGCGAGCAAGCTGCGCGATAGCGCCAGCACCGAAGCAGCGTTTGCACCGAAGCTGACGTTTTACTTATTGGAGGGCATTTAAGGTTATTAAAAAGAGTACTGTGCTCTTTGACGATCGATCCTGATTCGTCATCCAGGACTGGAGGTCTATATGCAAGATAGCCGTATTCCCCCGCCAATCCAGAAGTTCTGGGAGACCACCAAGGAGCTGTTCTCCATGGACAAGGATTTCCCCACACCGCCACAACTAGAACAGCAAGAGCCCACAGCAATGGAAAAAAAGCAGGAGCAAGAGAGGCTGCTGCGCGAGCGCCGCAACTACCGGTACTGGTAGCCCGGCGCTTCAAATTCATATTGCGATGGGTTCCCGACCACCTCGACAGGTGGTTTTTTGTTGCCTTGAGATACAAGAATACGAGCACATAGACCCTGCCAAACATAGGCGCCGTTAAGAAATACAGCGATAAGATGGCTCGCAAGCTGTGCTGCCCATGCCAAGACTCTCAGCCGCACCCCATGCCCCCTTCAGGAGACCCATGAAAAACAAAGTCGTGCTCATCACCGGCGGCAGCCGAGGTATTGGTGCGGCCACCGCCATACAAGCTGCGACGGTCGGCTGGGATGTGCTGCTCAGCTTCAATACGGATCAAGCATCAGCCGAGGCGGTTGTCTCGCAAATCACCGACATGGGCAGGCACGCCATGGCCATTCAGGCCGACATGGCTTGCGAAGAACAGATTCGACGCCTTTTTGCTGTGGCCGATGTGCAGTTCGGACGCTTGGATGCACTGGTCAACAACGCAGGCATCGTGGACACGGCGCAGACAGTGGCGGAGTTCAGCCTTGAGCGCCTGGAGCGGATGTTTCGCATCAACACCATCGGTGCTTTTCTGTGTGCCCGCGAGGCCGTGCTTCGCATGAGCACGGCACGCGGCGGTCATGGCGGAGCCATTGTGAATGTTTCCAGCATCGCCGCGAGACTGGGCGCGCCAGGCCAGTATGTGGACTATGCAGCATCCAAAGGAGCCATGGATGTGATGACGCTGGGACTGGCCAAGGAAGTGGCCGCGGAAGGCATCCGCGTGAACGCAGTCCGCCCCGGCCTCATCGAAACGGATATCCATGCCAGCGGGGGACAACCGGACAGGGTTCAGCATCTGGCGCCGCGAGTTCCCATGCGGCGTGGAGGAAGCGCCCTTGAGGTTGCGAATGCAATCGTATGGCTTATGTCGGACGAGTCCCCCTACACCACGGGCAGTCTGATTGAAATTTCGGGCGGAAACCTCTAAGGAAAAAACGCTAGCCCGTCCATGCACAACAAAGCCCGCCAAGGCGGGCTTTTCAATGTCCTCACCCGTCAAGGGCATGCGACGGGCGACTTTAGAAAACAGACCTGCGCCAGCAACTCATGGACTGAAGACCAAGAAGAAACACGGCCCGGCATTCCTGCTTATGTCGAAAAATAGCCCGCCAGGTGCCGAAGACTCTCAACTATCCAAGTGGCCGATCCGCAGTTGACCTCTTAACTGGCACGCTGCTGCAACAACAATTTTCCAATCTTCGCTCTTTCCCTTGGTACATGCAGCTCAGCGATGCCCATGGCCTCCACCAGGCCGATGCCCGCCATGTGGAGGACGATGATTTCCATGTCCGCCATGACCTGGGTGAGGCCTATGGGCCGGTGGACGGTGCACGTGATGATGATGGTGGTACCCAGGCCTGTATGCAGGCCGCCCGTAATAATACGAGCCGCCGTAAGGCTGATAGATATAGGTATCGCCATACCCGTAGCTGTATCCAGGGCCTGCTGCATAGCAGCCCGACAAAAGCAAGACGAGCGCAGAGACTCCAAACAGTTTCTTCATTTGTCCGAGTCTAGTCGCTTCGATATCTTGCGGGTTTTCAATGTGTAAGGCCGTCTTTCCTCCAACAACTGCAGCCATCTCGACAAGCCGCTTTTGGCGCGCCCATCGGCAACCAGCCATCGGTCTAGGTATTTGTGACGCATCAGAAGCGCACTGCATGGACTGCTGCTGATTCGACATAACCGTGGCAACCACATTCCTGCTCAATAGATAGCGAATGCAATAAGTGAACAATCAATTTTGATAGCTTCAATCTCTTTATAGAAAAGCGTTACAAGGCAAAATCACCGTGAACATCGGACCGCATAAATTGATGACTGTGACCTGCCTAAGGTGCCATGCCAGGCCCGCACCAGCAGCAAACGCGGACGCTACAAACCCTTTAAGACACTCGTGTCTGGATAGCTTGGGTTTGCCACTGCGCCAGTCTCCTGCTTCGGTGCAATTGCCGTTGCGAATAGCTGGTACGACTTCTACGCATGTAGCCCGTCAGATGCCGCGCTCGGAATCGCTCCCCCTTGAGCGTCGATCCCAAGCAGCTGGAGACACTCAAAGAGTGATTGAGCCGAATCCTTCATCGGGCCAAACTGCCAAGTCTCAGCAAAAATTGCGATAGATCTTCATTTCAGACGGAGTTTGCATCTGGCGATGGGAATCGAACCGATCAAACCGGGGTTTAAGGGGGTGCAATGCAGCTATCTCACTCTGAGCGCCATCATTTCAATTCCCGTCGCGCCACCTAAACTCCCCAGAAAACTCCCCACACTTCAATGTCCGAGGGCACCCTACTCTGTATGATCTGCAAAAATGCATGTCACCCTAGTTCTCCTTCCCGGTATGGATGGGACAAGCATCCTTTTCGAGCCCTTCATTGCTGCGCTCAAGGACAAGTACCCCGTTTCAGTAGTTCGATATCCAACTACTCGCCATTCCCAGACTTACGCTGCTTTAAGTGAC
The DNA here is from genome assembly GCF_008121565.1 of Comamonas sp. Z3. Classification (NCBI taxonomy): domain Bacteria; kingdom Pseudomonadati; phylum Pseudomonadota; class Betaproteobacteria; order Burkholderiales; family Comamonadaceae; genus Comamonas; species Comamonas sp. Z3. Next base: position 14,239 of record NZ_VOQU01000010.1, on the reverse strand, counting down.
TTCGCTACAGCGCATCTGCCACCTGATGGCCCTATTGTTTTGCTTGGAGAGTCGTTTTCAGGCCCAATCGCAATTTCGATAGCGGCAGCTAATCCAGCGCGAGTGCTGGGCGTCATCTTGTGTTGTACCTTCGTTCGAAACCCCAGACCCAACCTTCGGTGGCTCAAAGGCATGACTTACTTGCCGACACCCCGACCACCTTTGAGAATCGCAACTAAATTGCTTTTCGGCCGGTTTGCAACCCCGAAGTTGAGCGCCTTGCTGCGTAAAGCTCTGCACGAGGTCCAACCAGCTGTTTTGCGAGCTCGGCTCCGTGAAGTCGCATCTGTGGATGTACGTGCTCAAGCTGCCAGGCTTGCGATGCCAGTTCTATATCTGAGGGCACTCAATGATCAGGTCGTGCCGCCGTCAGCAGCATCCGAAGCACAGCAACTGTGCCGAGATATGAAAGTCGAAACTTTTGATGCCCCACACTGCCTCTTGCAGGTCGTTCCCGCTGAAGCAAGCGAAGCGGTGATGCATTTCATGGATCGGTTGGTAGCCGCCTAAAACAAATGATCAGTACTGCGACAGCCAGAACTCAACCCCAACCTGTCACTTCTGGCATATCAAGCTACAGCTCATGGCTGTAGACGATAAATCCACTATGTTCGGCTAACTTGTCGTAGAGCGCGCGGCCGGCTTCATTGGCTGCTTGTGTTTGCCAGTAGACGCGACTCGCGCCAGCCAGCGTGGCTTGCTCGTAGACGTTGTTGATGAGGGCCTTGCCAATCCCGAGCTTGCGCCGTGTGGGGGCCGTGAAAAGGTCCTGCAGGTAACAGACCAGGCCCAGTCTGGTGGTGCTGCGGTGAAACAGGTAATGGGCCAGGCCAACCACTTCTCCTTCATGCTCCGCAACCAACGCAAATACCGGCTCAATGGGATTGAAGAAGCGTTCCCAGGTTGTCTCGGTAATTTCTCTGGCCAGTGCAGTAGCCCCTTTCCGTCCATAAAAAGCGTTGTAGCCGTCCCAAAGCGATAGCCACTGATCAAAGTCTTTGGATTGAATGGCTCTTACCACGACGCCGGTTACCACGTTATTTTCATCCATAGGAAGACCTTATTGATTTGCACAACGGTTTATATTCTTGTGCCCAAGAAATGATCTTGAACATCATTTCACAATAATGATAATATTGATTATTACATCCAATATTAATCCGTAGATCAATATCGGCCGCATAAATCTATCTTGAAATCGGATGGGGGTCGCCAAGATTGCAAAAAATGCTGCAATCAATGCAAACAAGCCAATCCACATAGCACCCGCATAGTCTTGAAGCGTTACAAACGAACGCAGCAGGCTAAACATCAAGACCGCAAAGACTGCACTCAGCACTACAAAAATGATGCGCGTCCACCATTGATACTCTTCCGGGGCGACGGGATCCCCATCGACTCTGTCGGATCGCGTTCGGTCTGCTGGTGCAGGAGAAATTCTGGACATGGATCGCAGTTCTTACATCTCGGATTCGGCACAGAAGTACCAATGAGGTTAGTCGACACACAGTTTCGGCCATAGCAAATACAGGCAAGCGCATGCGCCATTGAAATAATGCTGCCCGACGCCGAACACCTTGAACGGATACAGCTATCGAGATACCGCCGACTTTTCCGCCTCAGATGTCGCTGAAGAGTTCTTGGTTGCCGCCGCCGCCATCTCCAGCCCCGCGACCACATTGCACATGGCGTGGTAGTTCAGTGCATCAGCAATGGCGCGATTTACCGGATATGCCACCAGCGAAGCATCACGCTGCTTCTGGATATTGACCAGAGCCACCTCCCGCTGCTTGGTGATCCCGGTTGAAATCACCTGCACTGTCAGATTGTTGAAGTACGCCTCGTTGTACTTGCTAAGCAAGCCATTGGACACCGTACTGCCAGCCGAAAGAATCCTGGCCGCAGACGCCGGCGTCGTCACCGATGCCGCTCCGGACAGCAGTGTGGCCAGCCCTCCCCAGCCCATCTGGCTTTGCGCCTTGGAAGACGTCATCACCCGCAGATAAGTGGCACAGCGCTGGTTCGATACGGCAATCAGCCTGTCCTGCAGCTCGTTGCGACGGTACTTGTATTCAGCAGTACTCGTCTGTGCGCTTACAGTCGCGACGTTCTCAAGGCCGTAGTCCTTCAGCAGAGTGTCGATATTGATCTGCTCAAACGCCTCGGCACTTTGCTTATCGCCACTGCTTTTCACAATGATCGAGCCTGCGCCGCTCAACAGGTTGTCTTCATCCGGCATCGTGTAGCCGCGAATCACAGTGCAGCCGGACACAGCCATCAATATGCATGCCGCTGCGGCCATTCGAATTGTCTGCATCACTCCCCCTTACACCTGATAGGCAGTGCCGTCTCGTTCTTGCTCGATGCTCTTCGCTGCCCCTGAGGTCACCAAGCAGCACCGCTTCATCAAGGCCACGCTTGCAACCTCGCTTCATGCATTTGTAACCAAATTTTTCAGACAATGCAATTCACGCCTCTCTGCCTGCCTTGAATGCAGTCGCCCGGCAGGCTCGCCACAGCCCAGCTGACAGCCCTTGCTGATATTGCCGCTGACACCCCATTGAGTTAGCCTGCTGGCTCCACTATTGCTCAGGAGCCTGCCATGTCCCGTCGTTTGGTTCTTTCCGCCAGCACCGCCCTTGCGGCTGCCGCACTGATTGTTGGTTGCGGTGCCATGGGGTCGTCGGGCGGCAACCCCATGAGCTTCTTCATCAGCAGCACCAACCCGGGCAAGGGCGGCGACCTGGGCGGGCTGGCCGGGGCCGACCGCTACTGCCAATCGCTGGCTGCCAGCGTGGGCGCAGGCAACAAGACCTGGCGCGCCTACCTGAGCAATGCGGCGCTGAACGGACAACCTGCCGTCAATGCGCGCGATCGTATCGGCAACGGGCCGTGGCGCAACGCCAAGGGCGTGGTCATTGCCACCAGCGTGGCCGACCTGCACAGCGCCAATGCCAAGGTCGGCAAGGACACCTCGCTGACCGAAAAGGGCGAAGTCGTCTCGGGCTTTGGCGATGAGGTCAACCGCCACGACATCCTCACCGGCTCGCGCCCTGACGGCACGCTGGCCGTGCCCGAGCCCGGCAAGGACACCACCTGCGGCAACTGGACCAAGAGCGACGGCGGCTCAGCCATCGTGGGCCACCACGACCACAAGGGCACCAACCCCGACCCTGTAGCCAATGCTTCATGGAACTCATCGCACGGCACACGCGGCTGCAGCGTCGATCAGCTTAAACAGAGTGGCAGCGCCGGGCTGATGTACTGCTTTGCGACCAACTGACCTGGCTGAAAGCGCGGGCCTTGGCCCGCGCCTTGCTTGAGCGCCATACCGCTCTCAATCCATTCAACCCCCCTGAGTTCGTTTTGACCTCCTGATGAAAAACCAATTCACCATGCCGTTGCGGCCAGGAGCCAGGCGCATTTGATACACGAATCATCCCTTCTGAATTTAGATGGGTGATCGCCGGCGATATTTGGTTTAATCAGGCGCGATAACAACACTGAGAGAGATTGAATGGCTTCATGCGCGTACTGCAATACCAGAATTCTTTTTGGCGGAAAGCGAGACGGCGACCGTCGCTACTGCAATGAGAAATGCCTGCACCAAGGGCTACTTTCCGACGCTGCCAGCCAGCTCTCCCCCGCCGATGTCCAGGCTCATATCTTTCAGGTGCACAAAGGCAACTGCCCCAAGTGTGACGGGCCCGGCCCGGTGGATGTCCATACCTCTTACCGCGTGTATTCCGTCGTCATGATGACGTCGTGGTCCAGCCGGCCGCTGGTGGCCTGCGCACGATGCGGCACCAAGCAAAAAATTGGAGATACGGTCTTTTCATTGTTCCTGGGTTGGTGGGGCCTGCCTTGGGGAATCTTGATGACGCCGGTGCAACTCACCAGAAATCTGATTGCCTTTGGCAAGACCCCAGACCCCGAGACGCCCTCGCCCGCACTGGAGCAAGTCTTGAGAAGCCATTTGGCGGCCCAGCTCCTTGCCAATCAGCAACAAGCGGCGTCCCAGCCCGGCAACTACCGTTGAAATCTGATTAGCGCCCCCAAAAAGCGCCTGCTAACGCACCAAGGCAATGTAGCTCTCTACATTGCCTTTTTCTTTGCTTTATTTCAGTTGCCCAACATCGCACTGCAGGCCAGGGCTAATGCAATCGTAACTAATTTTTACAGATAATGCTTCGCATGCATTTTCTGCCTGCCTTGACTGCCACAGCATTTTTGCTGCCAGCCACCGCTATCTCTCCGGCCATAGCGCAGCCCATCTACCGCTGCGGCAATACCTATTCTCAAGAGGCATGCAAAGGCGGCAAAGTGGTGGAAGACAAAACCACCACCCTGCACAGCGGGCACTCAGGCAGTACTGTATATCTGTGCAAAGGCCATGGCGGCGGGCTGTTCTGGAGCAGCCACTCATGCGGCCAGCACAACGCTTTTCTGGAGCGTACGGAAACCGTGCCCTCGGGCCTGCCCTGGGATCAAAAAGTGGCCCAGGCCGAAGCCCAATGGCGCAAAACCCAGCGCAATACCGCCGCCCCCGCGGTTGTCTATCAAAACCGCCCTGCCCAACCTGCCGAGCCCGGCAAAAAGCAAGCTTGCGATGCTCTGGAAGAACGTGTCAAAGCGCTGGATAGCATGGGGCGTGCAGGCAGCCAATATTACGACCTGGATTGGGTTCGCAGGGAGCGCAAGGTCGCGAGAGATGAGCAGTTCCGACTAAGGTGTTAAATATTTTTCATTTGGAGGAGATAAATATGAAAATAAAATCTGTAACAATAAATAGATTTAGAGGGTATAGTTCACCTGTATCAATCGACTTCGATAATCTTTTAGTTTTCGTTGGAAAAAATGATATAGGAAAGTCTACAATACTCGAAGCGCTAGACATCTTCTTTAATGAGGGAAAAGGTTGCGTCAAAATAGACAAAGATGACATAAATAAGAAATGTCTCTCGGAAGGTAACTCTGACATTGAAATATCAGTTGAATTCACAAACCTTCCGCCACAAATATATATTGACACAACCAACCCCACGACATTAAAAGATGAGTATCTTCTAACTAAAAATGAAACACTGAAGATTTTAAAGCGCTATCCCAATGCAGGAAAAGAGAAGGTCTTTATAGAAGCACTGCACCCAACTAATACAGCATGCAAAGATCTACTCCACAAAAAAATATCAGAACTACAGAAAATAGTAGATACCCAAAAAATATCCTGCTCAGACAAGACTAAAAATGCAGAACTTAGAAAATCCATCTGGAGCAATCAAAGCAATCTAGAGTTAAAGGATTGTGAAATTGAGATCGCAAAAATCGACTCCAAGGATTTGTGGGATAAGTTAAAGGCATATATGCCGCTTTTCACCTTATTCCAATCTGATAGGAAAAACAGTGACGGTGATGGCGAGATCCAGGATCCCATGAAGCTTGCTGTACGAGAAATTCTGAACGATAAATCTATCAAGGAAGACTTTGAAAGAATTTCAAGCCTAGTAAAACAGCGATTGGAAGACGTAGCTGCAAGAACTCGTGAAAAATTGAGTGAGATGAATCCAGCTATCGCCTCGACACTAGATCCCCAGTTACCTGACTCCCAAGATTTAAAATGGACTGACGTTTTTAAAAGCGTTTCAATCACCGCTGATGAAGGTATTCCAATAAATAAACGAGGCAGTGGAGTAAAACGCTTAATTTTGATCAGTTTCTTCAGAGCAGAAGCGGAAAGAAGACATTTGGAATCAAATCTACCCAGCATTATTTATGCCATAGAAGAACCTGAAACCGCTCAACACCCTGATCATCAAAGAGCTCTGCTGGATGCTTTAGTAAAATTATCAAAAACCGGTAATACGCAAGTCGTACTTACAACTCACAGCCCAGAGATTGTAAAGCGTTTAAAATTCGAAAATTTATTAATAATATCAGATCAACAAGATAACAAAATTCAGAAAGTTCTAGAAAATGAGCTGCCTTACCCAAGCCTAAACGAAGTTAATTTCGCCGCTTTCGGAGAAGCTACTGAAGAATATCATAATGAACTTTATGGATACATCGAGGAAATTGGAAAACTCCAAGATTATAAAAATGGAAAGCCACAAATTCCATATATTAAGACTTTCAGAGGAAATACCCAAAACATTAATTTATCTCTTACTGAATATATACGTCATCAGATTCATCATCCAGAGAATATCTCTAATATTAGGTTTACGCCTGAACAACTAATTGAATCAATTGGACTTATGCGCTCCTATATCCAGACGGATAAATTAGTGTAAATAGTTAATTATTAGAACATTTCCATACTGGCTCTTCCTTTGCTATACTGTGCGAACCTCGCAAGAGGTGGAGCGTAAGAACTCCTTAGGATCAGCGGGAAAACCGCACCCGATAGTTGGCGGTTTTTTTGCGCCCGGACATTGCACGTCTGCACTCTTGCAGATGCTTGATTTATGGCCGGGAGGGCGACGGATACAAGACCCGCAAGGGGAAGAAGTCCGCCTAGCTGATCCTAGGTTCTTAACCTCCCGGCCGCCTTATGGATGCGCGTAAGAACGCTCCATAAGGCTTTGCAAGTCTCGATCAGGAGCGCTCTCATGCCGCAAACCACTCTGGCTCTCACCCCCTCCGTCACTATCGTTGACGGCACCCCCACCACACTCAGCACCGATCTGGCTCGCCACTTTGGCAAGCGCCATGACGACATACTTCGGGCTATTCGCAACCTGCTTCCGCAACTTGCTGAGGAACACCTCCGCAATTTTGCGGAAGTGTCTGTGGAGGTTGAGGGCGGCCAGGGTGCCAAAGCCGAATACCCCGCCTACCGCCTGACCCGCGATGGCTTTACGCTGCTGGCCATGGGCTTTACGGGCAAGAAGGCGCTGGGCTTCAAGCTGGCCTATATCGACGCCTTTAACCGCATGGAGGCTGCGCTGCACCAGCCTGCGGACACACAGCGTATGGAGCTGGCCTTTTCTCTGGCCGCAGAGGCCGCGGCGCAGGTGCACCGCACGGTGTTCAATGCAGTGATGCAGGGCGACGCCGATGAATGGCAGCACAGCCGCTATCTGCTGAACCTGAACTACGACAGCCAGGGCCGCCCCACCCTGCCCCATGCCCAGCCGATTGCGACGGACCAGATGGTGATCTCTTTCAGCAGCCTGCCGCAGCGCATTGCCGACGGCGAGATCATAAGCGCAACCGATGCCCAGCTGGTCACGCTGGCAACGGCCTGCACCCAGCGGCTGACCCAGCGCGCCCAGCACCGCGAAAAGCAGGTGACGCTGCCGAGCTACCCCGGTAATTCCCCCGGCCAGCGCCCCGCGCAAGCACCAGCCCGGTCAGCCAAGCAGCCCCCCTGCGCCCGATGAAGGCCTGCTGCGCATGACGTTCCGATAGGCTGCTCTGCAGCCCGAGCGCTAAGCCATACAAAAAGCCCCTGGCAGGGGCTTTTGTTCAGGCCTCTGGCGTGGACGGCCAGAACAGCTCTCGCACTTCGGGAGAGTAGTACGGCAGGGCAAGCACCGCGCCAAAGAGTACGCAACCCAAGGTCGATGTGGAGTGCCCCAGGCCTGACAGGATGATGGGCGGGCTGAAACATGCGACGACCCAGGTCGCCACAGAAGACCACAGGGTAAACCGAGGTGCCCATGCTCTGAACCGCAGCATGCCGTAGAAAGCAATGAGGCAGAGCACCAAGACCACCGAAAACGCCAGCAAGAAAATCCAGTCCATCGGGCCGACCTCTGACTGCATCAACAGGCTCTGGGAAAGGTCAGCCAGCTCCTGGGGCACCAGATCGAAGCCATATTCCGCCAGCATTCCAAGGATTGGGATGCCCAGCGAAGCAATCACCAATGCGCGATACGTCGATTTGCCCATACCCACTCCAAGTTGCGATGGGTGAATCGTACTACCGCCCTAGCCACTGATGGCGATCTGCACAGTGGATGCGAGAGCACCACGCACCAAGAACCAAGCCCGGGTAGCTAAACGGGCCGGGGCCCGTCCGCAAGCCGGCGCAGCAGCTGCAGCTGCTCGGTCTGGATGGCGATGAGTTCACCCCACTGCGTTTTCTGCAGCTCGTCGATCTTTTCGTGCAGCAGCATGATCTCCAGCTCGGCCTTGAGGTTGACCTCGTAGTCATGCTCGCCGCGGATGCGGTCTTTTTCTGCCTGGCGGTTCTGTGACATGAGAATGATGGGCGCCTGTATGGCGGCCAGCATGGACAGAAACAGGTTCAGCAGAATGTAGGGATACGGGTCGAAGGTGGAGCCGCGCGTCAAAAGAAGCAGCGTGTTGAGGCCAACCCATACCACCATCGTTGCGCCAAATAGAATCACAAAGGCCCAGGACCCGCCAAACGTTGCAACGGCATCTGCCGCGCGCTGTCCGAAGGTGGGCGGCGTTTGCTCCAGCTCCTGCGCCACATTGCGTGAAATGTGTTTGCGCCGGGCAATGTGCTGGGCGACCTTGAGCGCTCTTTCGTCCAAGGTATCGGCGGAGACTCCGAGCAATCTCTTGGCAACGGTATCCGTGTTGAGCATGGGACTTCCTTGTCATCCGAAGGATGAAGACATCGCCACCATGCTACCCAACCTTGGCGCCTGCCTTGCGCCCTGTCGCGCCGCCGCCACCGACATGCGGCACTAGGCACAAGCGGCGAATGCTTGAATATTGACGTCAAGTGTTGCAATGGCCGCCCCGGAGTGTGAGTATGGGTTGCGGCAATCGTTAAGTTGGGGTTGATTGGCAACTACACATGCGCTGGTGCGCAAGGAGGCTGGATATGTTCAAGCACATTTTGATTCCTACGGACGGCTCGAAACTCTCCGAAGCTGCACTTCGTGCAGGCTTGCAGCTGGCCAAGGAGCAAGGCTCCGAGGTCACTGTGCTGTATGTGATGCCGGACTATTCGGCCCTGATGTATAGCGGTGAGGGGATGGTGGCCTACAACCCCAGCGAGATGCGCCGGGACGCCGAGCTAACGGCCGACACAGTGCTAAAGGCGGTGCAGGACATTGCCAAGGCCGAGGGCGTGGACTGCAAGTTGGAGCGGACGATGAACTTTTCGGTGCACCAGGCCATCATCCAGCAGGCCAAGGACAGCCAGTGCGACCTGATCTGCATGGCATCGCACGGCCGCAAGGGCCTTGCCGGCATTTTGCTGGGCAGTGAAACCCAGCGCGTGCTGGTGAACAGCGGCATTCCGGTGCTAGTGCACAGGCCTGTGGTTTAAGCCCGGTCTACTGCAGCGCGGCAGCTTTGCGGCTGTTCTCAAAATTCAATGGACGCCCCGGTGCCCTCGTGCAACGGGGCGTTTTTCATGCGCCGTCGTCGTGTAGCATCGGTGCATCAAATTGTGAACTGATGGTTCCATTTGTCACGCCTGCCACGGCGTCTTTGTTCATTCAGCATGAGGGGAGAGAGCAGATGAGTCACGCAATCGCTACCGACGCCGACCTGGCCTGGAAGACGGGCCCGATTCGCCCCAGAGCCTGCACCTGCGGCAGTGTGGTGTGCCAGTTGCTGCATGAGCGGGTGATGACCGATATGTCGCGCCGCATGTTTGTGGGCGGGGTAGCCGCGATGATGGCGCCGTTTGTGGGCCTGCACGCAGCCGAGCCCGGTGCCGGCGGCACGCCCAGGCAGGCCGACCGCCCCGTGTTGCTGACCAATCTGCGCCTGTTTGACGGCACGGGCAAGTCGGTGCGCCAGGGCGTGCAGGTGCTGATTCAGGGCAAGATGATTGCGGCCCTGCCCTCTGCCGGCGAGAAGGTGGAAGGCGCCCAGGTGATCGACTGCCAGGGCAAGCTGGTGATGCCGGGCATGATCGATACGCACTGGCACACCATGCTGGCAGCCATTCCGCAGATGACGGCGATGACGGCCGATCTGGGCTATCTATATATCTCCGCCGCGCAAGAGGCGCAGCGCACGCTGATGCGCGGCTTTACCTCGGTGCGTGATGCGGGCGGGCCGGCCTTTGCGCTCAAGCGCGCGATCGACGAAGGGATGGTGCCGGGCCCGCGCATCTACCCCAGCGGGGCGATGATTTCTCAGACCTCGGGCCATGGCGACTTTCGCCTGCGCAGCGATATTCCGCGTGCGGCGAACGAGCCGCTGAGCATGGTGGAGCAAGTCGGCGTGGCCATGATTGCGGACGGCGAGACCGAGGTGCTGCGCCGCGTGCGCGAACAGCTGATGCTGGGTGCATCGCAGATCAAGATGCTGGCCGGCGGCGGCGTGGCATCGCTGTACGACCCGCTGGACAGCACCCAGTTCACCGAAAAGGAGCTGCGCGCCGGCGTGGAAGCCGCTAGCGACTGGAACACCTATGTGATGGCGCATGTGTATACGCCCAAGGGCATCAAGCGGGCCATCAAGGCAGGCGTGAAGAGCATCGAGCACGGCCAGCTGGCCGACGAAGAGAGCGTCAAGATGATGCGCGACGAGGGCGTGTGGTGGAGCCTGCAGCCCTTCTTGCAGGACGAGGACAGCAATGTCTACCCTGACGCCGTGCGCCGCGAGAGCCAGTCGCGCGTGGCCCAGGGCACGGTGCGCGCCTATGAGATGGCGCAGAAGTACGGCATCAAGACCGGCTGGGGCACGGACATTCTGTTCAGCCCCAAGGGGACGGCCACGCAGGGCAGGCAGCTGGCCAAGCTGACGCGCTTTTACGACCCGATGACGCTGCTGAAGCAGGCCACGGGCACCAACGGCGAGCTGCTGGCCCTGTCGGGCGAGCGCAACCCCTACCCCCAACCGCTGGGCCGCATCGCCCCCGGCGCGTTTGCAGACCTGCTGGTGGCCGACGGCGACCCGACGGTGAATCTGGACTTTCTGGCCAACCCGGAACAGAACCTGCGCCTGATCATGAAGGACGGCAAGGTGCACAAGAACACCCTGTAAGGGAGACAAATGACGCAGCACATCAAGATGGCCGCAGCAGCGCTGGCCATGGGCCTGCTGGCGGGCTCGCCTGCCTGGGCGCAGGGCAAGGAATCGGCCGATGCGTGGCGCTTTCAGCTCACGCCCTATGTGTGGATGACCGGTCTGGACGGCAGCGTGCGCCCGTTCAGGGGCGCACCCACGGTCGACGTGAACAAGTCGTTCTCGGACATTCTGGAGAACCTCGACGCTGCCGCCTTCGTGAACGGCACGGCGCGCAAGGGCAGCTATGTGCTGCAAGGCGACTTCAGCTACGCAGCCACATCGGACAAGGCCGCCCTTCCCCCGGGCCTGAGCGCCCATGCCAAGATTCGCCAGACCTCGCTGACGATGACCGGTGGGCACAACTGGGCGTTGAGCCCTGAGTCGAGCTTTGACCTGATGGCGGGCTTTCGCCTATGGCAGATCAGGGCCGAAGTGAATGTGCCGGGGGTGGCGTCCGCGCAGTCCAACACCTCCTTCGTCGATCCTGTGGTGGCCGCACGCTGGCGCTACGACATTGCGCCGCGCTGGTCCAGCTTGCTGTATGCCGATATGGGCGGGCTGGATGTGGGCTCGAAGTTCACCTGGCAGGTTCATGCCTCGGTGAACTACCAGGTCAAGGAGAACATCTTTGTCTCCGTCGGCTACCGCCACCTGAGCGTGGACTACCGCGACGGCGGCAAGCGGCTGGACTTCAGCCAGAGCGGCCCGATCATCGGGGCGACGTTCAGGTTTTAAGTACCGCCAACGCAAATCGCAATACTGACAGGCAGGCTCAGTGCGTAACCAGCAGTTGCCTGTCCACCCGCACCTGACCTTTCAGGGCGTTGACCTGGGCGTCTCGGCGCTCGACCAGTCCGACAAGCTGGCCAACCACGCCCGCGCCTTCGACAGCAAGGGCTGCGAGTCGCTGGTGCTGATCTGCGAGATCTCGGCAGGCAGCGGCGTCACCGGCAAGCTGGGCGTTGCGGGTTGCCCCAGCTCTGGCCCGTGCGCTCCTTGGCATGCAGGTGCACCACACGGCGGCGATCCCAGGGGGTAAAGGCGGGCACACGCTCCCAGCGGTTCAGGTCTTGCGCCTCGTCGCCGCGCAGGTACAGCGCATCGCCAGGGTGCGCGGCGCGAAAGTGGTAGGCCACGGGCGCGCCCTCGCCGTCCAGCTCCACGCCACGGCGAATACGGGCCATGCCCTCCAGGTAAGGCGGGGTCTCCAGCCGGTCGGCCTCGATCACGCTCAGCCGCGTGGCCCAGGGGCTGTCGGGCCGGGGCAGCCATTTGGGTATGGCCACGGCATCGCCGTTGACCATCTCGCCGCCCAGGGCCAGCACCGTCAGGCCCAGCAAATCCAGCGTGCGGGCGGCGTCGCAATCCGTAGTGTCGGCCCAGCTGCGAAAGTGCGCCTCTACCTTGTTGCCCCACTCGCGGGCCTGCTCGGGCGTCCAGCCAAGCAAGCGGTAGTCGGGCACCGCAGACAGGCGCAGCACCGCGCCCACCACGTTGTCGCGGTGGGTCTGCAGGCCGCCGGCCATCAACCCGTCGTTTCGGGCCAGGTCGCGGGCGCGGCTGGTCAACGTGCCCAGCTCGGGCAGCAGGTCGGCATCGGCGCTGCCGGCCATGGGCTGCCAGTCGCTCAGCGCCAGGTCGGTGTGCGATGCGCCTTGATAGGCAGACATGGCCGCCCCGCCCTTGAGCGGCGCTGCGCCCAGCGACGCCGCAAACGACGTGGGGCTGCGACTTTGGCGGCTTAGTTGGTTCTTGCGGCCCATGCTTACACCAGGTAGATGGGCTTGCGCACGGCCTGGCCGCTGCGCTGTGCCAGTTCGGCGTTGATGTCGTCAATGGCGCGGCGCAGCTGCGTCGTGTCGGCATTGAACTGCACGGAGCGCGCGCCCACGCCGTCGGTGCTGTGGCTGGCCTGCGTCGGGCCGGTCAGGCGCGCGTCGATGGCGGCCAGATAACTGTCGCGCCGCGCGGTGAGCTGTTCGGTGGTGAGGTGGCTGTAGAGACCCATGCGCCGATGGTCGGCGGACGGCTGCGACAAAGCCATGTGACGGCTGTCACAAAAACATGTCGCAGGTTACGGGCGCTTATGCAGCAATAACATTAACAATCAAATTAATAGCAAAGATAAGATCAAGAGAAGAATTAACGAGGGGGATTACTATGAGTGAGTACTACCGATTGGCTGCGCATTACTACAACCGCTTTCACGGCTCGCACCTTTTCCCGAAGCTCTGGAACTGGCGTTGGTTGCTCTGCTTAGCCACATTCAGCACCGCCACACTGTTCACCTATTGGTATTTTGTTAGCTCCGCTCCCCCTGTTCACGGGCCGGTGGGCATGTTCATTTCTGCGCTAGTCTTTGTCGGCTCTTGCCTCTTTATCCTTCACTACCGCAGCAATCAAGTGCTTGGCGTCGAGAAGGCTCCACCCTTTTTCTCTAGAGCCAGACGATTGCAGCTTGAGAAGGAAAAACGCAGCTTTCTCAGCAGCCACACTCAAAGATCATCGTCTGACTTCGCGCAGCTAGCACAGGAGATCACTGACCTGCTATTGCTAGAGAAAGCCTACCGCTCACCAATTGATGTCGACTTTGTAGGAGTGCTCAGCAAGCTGTACGACTCTCAAACCATCACCCGCGTTATCGCCATCGTGATCAGCGCTCTGGGAATCTTCTTTAGTCTGATGGACAGAAACTCACTCCGAGAGCTGCAAGAAATTTTTCAAGATGAAGAAACCATCACCTTCATCTTCAAACTGTGTCAACTAACGGGGGGCTTGTTCATCCTTGCGATACTTTTGTATTTGCTGACGAAGCAGGTCATCGAAATCTTGATGCTGATGGCATCTAGTTTCATCTCCAAGAAGATGGGCAATAGGACGATGCTCAACTGTCTGGTTAGAGACCTCATCGATCTGCACTTGCCTCAGCCAGTACAAACAGTCCGCAAAATCTCCATGCCTTACACCCCCACAAGCAGAGTCTGGGGCATCCGCCGCCACCACGGCGCAAGTCAAAGAAAGGCATCAAGAAATGTATTGACCCAGTGAAAACCTGCTCAGGTGTTACCGTCGAGAGAAAGACACCATGAGCACATTGATGGAAGAAGAGATCAAACGCTGGACCGCAAAGCGCAAGACGGCACTGATCCTGGAGATCATCCAGGGCAAGACCAGCGTGTCGGAGGCCAGTCGAACCTATGACCTGCCGCCGTCGGAGATTGAGGGCTGGGTGGAAGATGGCCGCAAGGGCATG
>NZ_VOQU01000001.1:0-1011146 GCF_008121565.1 Comamonas sp. Z3 | reverse complement strand
CCATCGCCAGCGAGGCGGCCTTCATGCCCTTGTTCCAGAGTTCGCGGCTCATTTTCAGGCGCTTGCAATGCTCGTCCGTCCAGGTCGTGCCGAAGCTCACGCCAAAGCCGGGTCCGTTGGCACTGCCACTGCTGCTGCCCATGCAGGTGTCGTTGCTGGTCGTGAGGTTGGGGCCGTTCACGCTGGGAACGTTCTTCATGGTGTAGGTGCCCGTGTACTCCACGATGTTCTTGGAAGTCCCGGACACCGTGCTGTTCAGATTCTGGGTTGTCGTTCCGTTCGTTGTAATGTTCTGGTCGGAAGTCGAGGTGGACCTGCTCTCCATCGTACCCGTGGAACGGCTCTCCATCGGCGCAACCACAGGATTGACAATGGTGACCGATTGATTTTGCTGGGCCCCCACGGAAGAGGACTCGGAGGAGCTTTGCGCGCTGCTGCCAGCACTTTGCGCATAGCTGCACAAAGGAACGCAAAGACTTAACAGAGCTATTGAGAGTTTCATGCTTGGCTCCTACGTCGCCCGAGCCTGGCTGGCCAGGCCCGGGACAAACACAGCTATCTTGGGATAGCTTGCTTAGTTGGCATTGGCGGTAGAGCCTGCACCAGCAGTACCGGAAGTGCCGCCACCGTTGGAGAGGTAGCCGGCATTACCCCATGCCCCGGCGTTCTGGTGGACGGTACCCACAGAGCCAGCGTTCGATGTCGTATTGGTCAGCGCGCCCCAGGGTGAGGAAACGGCTCCCGATGTGGCGTTGTAGCCAGAGGTGGTGCCCGCGTTGTTGTTGATGTAAGCCAGGCCACCGCCAGGGCCGGCGCCAGTTGCAGCGACATTCGCGGTCTGCGAAGAAGCTCCACCGAAGGCTGTGCCGCTCACCGGGCCGGCGCTGTAGCCAGCTGCAGCGCCCGAGCCTGCATTGGCATTGGTTGCTGCCACACCGCCTGCAACACCGTTGCCGGTGGTTGCGGAAAGGCTCTTGACGTTGCCGAAGGTCGTTGCGCTACCACCGACAGCTGCCCCACCGATGCCAAAACTGCCTGCACCGATAGCGCCGCCAGCAGCGTTTGCATTCGAGGTTGCGCCGGAGGTGGCGCTATTCATGCTCAGCGCACTTCCGTTGCCCGAGCTGGCTGCGCCCGACAGCGTTGCAGACGATGCACTTGACGTCGTATTAGTTGCAGCAATGCTGGAGCTGCTCACGGCAGCAGATGCAACACCAGCCAACGCAATAACCGCCATGGCAATCAGAGACTTTTTCATGATCGTTCCTTTGAATAGCGAGTTTGTAGACAACTGAAGTATGTGAGAGAGACCTGTGCCAATTATTAAGCAAAGGCCGGTTTTAACCGTCTTCAAGTTCTGGATTAAATTTTCACGGTCCACAACATGATTTCGGTAGCAGCAGTTTCAGAAAATGTCTGGGAAACAGTAATACCCTATTTGCAATTATTATTTCACCCACTCAGATAATTGCGGAGAATGATTAGTACGATGTGCTTGATGAATGGTGCGCTATTGAAAAAGTAGCATTATGGAAAATTTCCTACAATGTTAAAAAAAGTAATCCACATTTCTATTTATATTATTTCTCTTATGTTTCAAAAATAAAGGGTTTTCATCTAACTTCCATGACTGCTTTTCAATTCTCTACCCAATATTGAAGTGAATAAATGTAAAAATTTAAACCATACTTTTCCTTATGGATTTTTAATAGATTTTTACGAGATGAAATTTTATTTTTCAGCAGATTTTCCAATTCCCATTACACAGATCGGGTGTCACATGTATCTCTCCGACTTGCCCAAGGGGCCATACTTTGATGCGGGCAGCATCGAAGTCACATCCTCTGCCACGGGATACACCTGGCCATCCGACATGAAAGGTCAGAAGAACCAGCCCGTGCGGGTTTTCCTGGCTGACGAAGACAGACATAGCAGGAGCGTGATCTCGCAGGAGCTCATGCGTGACCCTCGGACCATCCTGATCGGGCAGGCCTCCTCCTATCGGGAAGCGCGCAAGGGTGTCTTGGCCGAGGAGTTCGACGTGCTTCTCGTGGACCTGTCTCTTGGCGAAGGACAAGGAGCCGATTTGCTGGAGTTAGTCCAATTGAGAATGCCCAATGTATTGAGCATCGCCATTTCCTCCAGCGAAAAAGGCGATGCCGCCATGGATGCTTTCAAAAAAGGGGTGGTTGGATATCTATTAAAGAATTCATGGTTTGGAAGTTATTCGCAAGCGGTACTGGAAGTGGCCAATGGCGGGGCATCCATATCTCCGATTGTTGCGAAGAAAATTCTGCCAAAGATATTTCAATACTCTGCACCCAACGAAATTCCTCTTGAACACAAGAAATTCGAAAAGCTGACGGATAGGGAAAAAGAAGTTTTACGATTGATTGCTCAAGGAAAAAGAACCCATGAGATTGGGGACTACATGGAAATAAGTGCATTGACTGTATCAACGCATGTGAAAAACATCTACCGAAAGATGCAGGTAAGGACCAGAGCCCAAGCCGTCAGGTATGCAGTATTGAAAGGCATCATTTGAAAGAATCGAATATTCAAACGCTTTGGGCCGACAACAGCGCTTTGGCCTACAGAATGTACTTAACCTGTATTGAGATTTGAAATATTTGACAGGACGCTTTTTGATAAGCAATGCTCAGCCGCACAGGGCTGGCGCCTTCGAGGGACGGCTTTCAACCATGTTGCCCAACTCCGATGCGCCTGCGCGTCACGCTCACATGGCTGTGATCCAGCAACTCTGAGGCTTCAGCAAGATCTTGGCCGGTGTCAGGCACGGCATGCCTCAAAGCATGCCGCGCCTTGTCCAACAGTACCAGGCGCGCCTGAACAAGCGTCTGAACCGCCTTTCTTTGATTCGCCTGCTCGCCGGTAGACGACACGAAATTTCAACGGTGTCACATGCCTCTGTTACATTCATTCACAGGAGTGAACATGCAAACAACTGCCGTCGAACAGCCGATATCCAAGCCGCTCTCATTTCCTCATCATCTGACCGGCATGGGCGTCGTGGCTTTGGTCAACCCGTTGATCTACTACAGCCACAATCCGACGCGTGCGTGGCTTGAGACTTGGCTGTCGCCTCTTGCACTGGCGCTTGCCGCATATGGTCTATATGCCCTGCTTCCGAACCCTCGTGCAAAGAGTGCATGGCCCAAGGGCTTTCTGGTACTCGCCTGGCTTCTGCTTTCTCTGTCGGTAGCAAGTCCATGGATAAACCCGCCTCGCTCCAATCCGTATGCGACACAGGCCAAGCAACCCGCCCCCATCCCGGCAATCACCAGCCTTGGCGCAGCAGCAGAAGACTCTGAGTGGTGAAAAGCAGCGTCACCCCTGACGATTGGTCGAATCATCTGCTCTGCTACGGCTGATGACCTCAATAGCTTGGTATCTTGCGATGCAGAAGCTAATTCGTCACCGGAACTGATGCAGCCGCCTTCTGCACGGCGGAAATGCTGCTGCCTGGCATGCGCTCCCCGAGAAAATCCAGAAAGTGCCGGACTGCCGGTGCCAGCCCGCGCCGCGAGGGGAACACCGCATGCACGATGCCGCGCGGGGGCGCCCATTGCGGCAGCAGCTGCACCAGCGTGCCCTGGTTCAAGGCATCCTGGCACATATAGTCAGGCAGCCAGCACATGCCGCTGCCGGCCAGTGCGGCAAATTTCAGGGTCAGCAAATCATCGACCACATAGCGCGGCTGCAGCTGCAGCCGGTGTTCCTTGCCTTCGGGTCCGACCAGCAGCAGGCTGGAATGGCCGTCGACCGCCGTCATCGCCATGCTGTCCAGCAGTTGCAGGTCCTCCAGCGTGCGGGGCGTCCCCTGGCGCTGCAGCAAATCGGGGCTGGCCACCAGGATCTGGCGCGAGCTGTCGAGTCGCTTGACGACCATGGAGCCGCTGTCCTCCAGCGTGGCACGTACGCGCAATGCGACATCCACACCCTCCTCGACCAGATTGACGGGGCGGTTGGTGACCTGCATCTCCACCTGCACCAGCGGGCAGCGCTTGAGAAACTCGGGCATCAGCTCACCCAGCACCGTCTGCGCCAGCGTCACCGGGCAGGTCACGCGGATGGTGCCGCGCGGCTCGGTCTGGACTTCGGCCACGGCATCCGAGGCAGCCAGGGCAGCATCGCGCATGGCCTGACCATGGCGCAAAAAGGTCTCACCGACCTGAGTAAGAGACAGCTTGCGGGTGGTGCGCTGCAGCAAACGCACTCCGAGGTGGGCCTCGAGTTCGGCGACGCGGCGCGAGAGGCGCGACTTGGGGATGCCCAGCGCCCGCCCGGCAGCAGCAAAGCCGCCGCGCTCGACCACCTCGACGAAGTACAGCATGTCGTTGAGATCCACCATGCACATTTCCTTGGAATCGATTGAATTGATATTTGGAACAATCTATCGCATTTTTGCAGACTTATTGGCGAATATAAACAAATCTACAATCTATTCCATTGCAATTCAAAACCAATCACTGTTTTGCCGCAACGCAGCATCGGGGCTGGGCAAGAAGTGTTTTCTGACTCATTTTTAGAGGTATAGATACCAACATGCAAATCCTGCACATCGACTCTTCCATCACTGGCTCCAATTCCGTGACCCGCGCACTGACGGCCGATATCGTTGCCAGCCTCAAGCAGACCAACCCCGAAGCCAAGGTCGACTACCTGGATCTGGCCGTGAGCGCCCCCAGCCACCTGAGCACACAATCCCTGGGTTTTCGCACCGGCCAGGCTGCTGCCACCGAAATCGAACGCCAGGAAAATGCTGTCTCCGAAGCTCTGGTCAGCCAGTTCCTGGCCGCTGATGTGATCGTCGTGGGCGCCCCCTTCTACAACTTCACCATTCCCACGCAGCTGAAGGCATGGCTGGATCGTATCGCCCAGGCCGGCCGTACCTTCAAGTACACCGCCACCGGCCCCGTGGGTCTGGCCGGCGACAAAAAGGTCATCGTGGCCTCCGCTCGCGGCGGTGCTTACTCCACCAGCGAAGCAGGCCAGGCCATGGAGCACCAGGAAAGCTATCTGAAGGTGATCTTCGGCTTCATGGGCGTGACCGACGTGACCATTGTTCGTGCTGAAGGCGTGGCCATGGGTCCCGACGCCAAGGCTGCGGCCATGGAAGCGGCCAAGGCTCAGATCGAGCAGGCACAAGCTGTCGCTGCCTGATAGCTGACTGAGCTGCAAAAGCCGGTCTCGCCCAGCGCATACCGGCTTTTTTGCGCGACAAGATAGGGCCCCTCCGGGGTTTCGGACATTTCCGACTGAAGTTCTCGAAAAAAATGCCGATCTGAAAGCCTGAACGCGCTGTTTTTGATACGCTGAAAACAGTTAGATACTTATCAGGCCCCACCGGTCACGTTTTCCCAGATGCCAGCTTCCCGTCCCATGCCCACCGCCGTCCGTCAATCGCCTCAGCGCTCCGACGAAAACCTCGTCGTCACCGCTATTGCCGTATTTCTGGTGGCAGCACTGATTCTGGGTACGGTCGCCTATCGGTACTTCAAGCATTCACAGCAGCAGCAGGAACAGACTCGTAACGAGCGTCAGGCCTACAAGCGCTATAACGACTATCTGGACTCCACCGAACAAGCAACTGCCAAGCCTGCCGCCAACCCGCCCTCCCCCGTACAGGCCAGCGCGCCTGCCTCAGCGCCAAGCATGGCCGAGAAGCTGCTCAGCCACCCTGCCGTCACACCAGGCCCAGGCTTCAACGCTCCGGGCGTACAGCAGACCGGTGTGGCCATCATCGATGCGATGGACCACGCCCAGGCAACCGCCAAACAGTAAGCCAAGGCCAGCAGAAAAGCCCTGCTTGCCCCACGCCAGCTCAGCGCATGACCAGACCGCCGTCTACCAGCAGCAGCTGCCCGGTCATGAAGCCACTGAGTTCCGAGGCCAGAAACAGCACCGGCCCCGCCACATCTTCGGGCCGCGCCAGCCGGCGCAGCGGCGTGGCCGCCATCAGCGATTCCCGGAAAGACTCCTTGCTGCCCTGTGTGCCCTGCGTGGGATAGACCAGCCCGGGCGCCACACAGTTGACACGGATGCCCACAGGCCCCAGCTCGCTGGCCAGATTGCGGCTGAAGGCCAGCAAAGCGCCCTTGGATGTCGTGTAGTCGTGATAGGCGACGACAGGCTGCTCCACCAGATTGCTGACGATGTTGACAATGCTGCCGCGCGCGCGCTGGCGCATCAACGGCAGCACCGCACGGCAGACATTGAAGCTTGCACCCACGGCCCCATCGAACTGGGCCTGATAGTCCGCCCATTGCAGATCGTCAAACCGGCTGCGCCGCTCGGGATCGAAGGCATAGGGCCTGAAGGCATTGTTGACCACGATGTCGATGCCCCCCGCTTCGCGCACTATGCTGTCCACCATGCCCTGCACCGCCTCTGGCGAGCCCACATCGGCCTTGACCGCCCAGGCATCGCCGCCCGAGTCCTTGCCTGCGGCCAGGCAGGCATCCACAGTGCCGGCTGCAGCCTTGTCATTGGAGAGGTAGTTGACGGCCACCGTCGCGCCCTCGCGCGCAAACGCCAGGGCAATCGCCGCGCCAATGCCACGGCTGGCTCCCGTCACCAGCACCACCTTGCCGCGCAAGCCCATTGAAGAAGACTGACTCATATTCACGATTTCCGCTCCAACACTGACAGGCCCCAGGCAGGGGACAGCAAACGGGGGCCTTGACGGCTAAGCCGCCCCGCAGCGATGCTGTCGTCCCTCCCGCAAAGAGAGGGCAAAGGCGCGGGGCCGCCCAAGTAACGCGCCTCAGAGGAAGATTTACAGCGAAACAACCACATCCGCCACTTTGATCTGACGCTGCACCATGCCCAGCGCACGATAGGCATCGGCGCCTTTTTGCAGCGCAACCATATCAAAGCTGCCCAGCGGCTGCCCCTGGACGGCGGGCATGGAAGAGGCGTTTCGCAGGCGTATCACATCCAGATTGATGTCGCGGCGCGTGCCGTCGATGGCATATTTGCTGGCCAGCACCGAGGCCTCCTCGGGGTTCGCCATCATCCAGGCTGCGCTTTCGCGGTAGCCCTTGATGAAGGCCTTGAGCAAATCCTTCTTCTGCTGGAACACTTCTTCGCGCACCACAAACATGTCGCTGGACATATTGAGGTGGTCGCTGACCTGCATCACGTTGACATCGCCGATGCCCTTGCGCAGACCCACGGCCAGGCCGGTATCCGTGGCGGCCGTGGCGTCAACCTGTCCCTGCATCAGGGGAGCAAAGTTCAGCAGGCCGGTCACGACAATGCTCACATCCGACTCCTTGAGGCCGGCCTGATGCAGCATCACCAGCAGGTTCTGGCGCGTGCCGCTGGCAAGGCTGTAGACACCGATCTTCTTGCCCTTGAGGTCTGCGGGCTTGCGAATGCCCGAGGACTTGAGCGAGACCACGTTGAACACGTTCTGCGGATAGATGTCGTAGATGGCCACCAGCTTCTCGCCCTTGTCCAGTGCCATGAAGAAGGAGCCTGGGTCGGTGAAGGCCACGTCGGCCTGGCCGCTGAGGATGTTGCGGATCGCATCGCCACCACCTGCTCCGGGCAGATAGGCCAGCTCCACGCCATTCGCCTTGAAAAAGCCTTTTTCGGGCTCGACCAGAATATTGGTGATCTCGCTGATGGGCTTGCTCCAGCCCGCCAGGCGAATCCTGCCCTGCAGAGGAACCGCCATGCTGGTGCCGGTCATGGCAAGGCCGCTCAGGCCTGCACAGGCGCCGAGCAGGCTGCGGCGGGAGATGAACGAAGTCTGGTTGCTGTTGTGCATGACAAATGGTTTGAAGATGCGATCAGGCCCTGTCGCCCGACTGCGAGGTTGAAAAGTGATGGGAGCGCAGCAAACGGCGCTCCAGAACAAGACAGGCCTGATACAGGAGCAGGCCCATGGCGGCAATCAGCACCAGCGCCGCAAACATCAGCGTGGTGTCCATCATTCCCTGGGCGGCAATGACCACGGCCCCCAGGCCCTGGCTGGCGCCCATGAACTCGGCCACCACGGCGCCGACCAGCGCCAGCACCACGGCCACGCGCAGCCCGGCCAGAATCGCAGGCAGCCCCGTCGGCAGCTTCAGGCGCAGCAGAGTCTGCAGTCTGGTAGCCCCCAGCATGCGAAACAGCTGCAGGCGCTGGGCATCGGCCTGGCGCAGACCCATCAATGTGTTTTCCATCAAGGGGAAAAAGCAGATCAGCGCCGTGATCAGCACCGTGGGCAGCATGCCGAAGCCGAACCAGAGCACGAACAGCGGCGCCAGAGCCAGCTTGGGCACGACCTGGCTGACCACCACATAGGGCTTGAGCACGCGCTCCAGCAGCTCGGACTCGGCCAGCGCCATGCCGGCCAGCAGGCCTACGGCGCTGCCTATGAGCAGGCCCAGCAGCAAGGCCTGCAAGGTGGCCCAGAGATGCGGCCAGAAATAGCCGGACGCCAGACCCGACCACAGTGACAGCGCCACTGCCGAGGGCGCAGGCAAGACCAGTGCCGACAAGCCTAATTGCCTCGCAGCCAGCTCCCATATTGCGATGACAGCTATCAAAAGCGAGGCAGACAGCCAGTGTGTCTTGTTCAGCAGGCCGCTCATGCGCCCCCCCGGTCCATGGATGCGCGAATGCGCGCGCAATAGTCGTTGAACGCCGTACCGTGGCGCAGGCTCTGCTGGCGCGGCTGTGGCAGCTCTATCGACCAGTCGTCCACGATGCGGCCACCATGCATGAGTGCAATGCGGTCACCCAGATAGACGGCCTCGTTGATGTCGTGGGTGACGAAGAGCACCGTCGTGCCATGCCGCTGGCAGGTGCGCAGCAAATCATCCTGCAGCTCGGCGCGCGTGATGGCATCCAGTGCCGCAAAAGGCTCGTCGAGCAGCAGCAAAGGCGGCTCCAGAATCAGGGCGCGCGCCAGCGCCACCCGGCTTTGCTGTCCGCCCGAGAGCTGGCGCGGATAGAGCGAAGCATGTTCGACAAGGCCCAGTTGCTCCAGCAGCTGCATGGCCGCCAGTTGATCCTGCAGCCCAGGTTTGCGCTGCAACGACACGGGCAGCAGCACGTTGTCTATCACCGTATGCCAGTCCAGCAAGGTCGGCGCCTGGAACATAAAGCCCAGCTGGGGGCCCGGCGCCGCGAGTTCGCTGCCGCCCAGCAAGACATGGCCCGACTGTGGCCTGAGCAAACCTGCCGCCAGCTTGAGCAGCGTGGTCTTGCCGCAGCCGCTGCGCCCCAGCAGGCAGTGGATCTCTGCGGCCCCGATCTGCCAGTCCACGCCATCCACCACGGGCGCTCGTCCCGGGTAGCTGTATCGGGCCTGCTTGAACTCCATGAATGCCACGGCTGTATCCACTCCCTCAGTCCGCATAAGAGGCCAGCGGCTGGGCCGCCAGTTCTGCCGACTGCTCGATCTCCGTCATGCGCACCAGATCCAGCAGGTTGAAGCGCCCGTCATGATGCCAGCCCGCTTCGGGCATGCTCATGGAGCCGATGGCACTGATACGCGTGACGCCAACCGCACCCAACAGCCCGCCCAGGCGGTACAGCTCTTCGGGGCCGGCCGCAATGCCGGCGGTCTGCAGATAGTCGCGCTGAGCGGCCACCACGGGCAGCACGGCATCGAGCCGGTCCACAGCCACCACTGCAATCGTGCGATACAGCGCGGTCGGTGCCAGGGGCTGCAGACTCTCGCTGTAGGCCACGCTCCAGGGCGCATCCACAGGCCCCAGCAGCTCGTGAGCTTCGCCGCCCCACTCCATGTTCTGCTGCCAGCGGGCCAGCGCCGCCCCTTCTTCCAGATCCAGCTCGCGGCGTGCGAATCGTCGCTGCAGATTGGCCAGCTCGGCCGCCAGATAATCGGCAAAAGCACGCGGCGAAACCGGCGCCCCACGCTGCACATAGAACACATGGGGCGAGTAGCAGCCCTGCTGGTCGTAGCGCATCACGTCCCAGGCGGCCAGCCTTGCCATGCCCGCAGCCTTGAGCGTATCCAGCGCCTGCGCCCCGATCAGGCCGAAGCCCAGCTTGTGGCCATGGGGCAAAAAGCGCGTCGTCACGGGCAGGCGACGACGCAGTGCATCCAGAGTTTGGTTGCCGCCGTAAGCCAGCACCGTATCGGCCTCGGCATAGAGCGCGTCGGCCTCCTCGCCGCCTGCGCCGCGCCACCAGACCACGGCCAGGCAATCGGCCAGCGGCGGATGCACCTCGGCCAGCAGGCGCGCGAACCAGCCCGCAAACAAGGGCTCGGCACTGGCTAGCTTGCCGATCGCAGGGGCCTTGACCAGCAAGCCGCAGACCAGACTCCACAGCGACAGCGCAGGCACGTTGCCGGCCCAGCTGTGCACCAGCAGGTCCGGGCCGAAAGCACGTACGGCGCCGCCCTTGGCTGCCGGTTGAAAGCCATCGAGCACTGCCGGATTGGCGAAATCCTCGGCCACAAAGCGCCTGAGCTGCGCTGCACGAAAGGTCTTGAAAAATCCGGTCAGTCCCAGCCGCACCATATCGGCGTCATAGCCGCTGACCACAGGCAGCCAGGCTTCGGCCTGCTGACGGTAGATGTCGTTGCGATCCAGCAGGCGGGCCATCGCACGATCGACGGCATCGATGATCTCGGCCACTGGCATGGAGCGCAGATGGACACACGCAGCCGCGCGCACGCGAGCAGCCAGAGCCCGCATCTGCGGCGCCGTCAGCACGGGCACGCTGACTTCCAGCCTCTGGCCGTCGCGGGACTCGAAGCCCAGCGTCTGCCACTGCACTTCATCGTCGGCGAGGCCTGGCAGATAGCCTGCCTTGATACGCTGTAGCTTGCGCTGCTCGCTCATGCGCCGGCAGCTTTCACAAACTCTTCAACCGCCAGCGAGCAGCCCTTGGCGGCGGCGCCCTCGGCGCGCCCCAGCAGCAAAAAGCCGTCTTTTTCCTGCGTGCCGGCCCACAGGCCCACATCCTCGGTCAGGATGGTGGTCACCGCGTTGTAGTTGGCCAGATCGCAATGCACCAGAATGCCGCGCTCACCAGCTGCCACGTCACGGCCGGTGATCGGCTCGACCAGACGCGAGCGAATCCAGTGCGGTCCAGACTTGACCGAAGGCAGTACCGCATTGCCATCGTCATAAAACTGGGTGCTCAGCTCCGTCATGCCATACATATTGATGCACAGACTGCGCGGCACGCCCAGCAGCTGTGAAAGCCCGGCATAGAACTGCTCGAGCGGCAGCTCGCGCGACTGCCCCTTGTAGCCGCCCGTATCCAGCACCCGGCTGCCTGCAGGCAGGCGAAAGCTGCGGCCCTGTTCACGCAGGGCATCCATGACATGGACCAGGCTGAAGCTCGCGCCCAGCAGCGCAAACGGCTGGCCGCTGCGCTCGGACGCCTCCAGCGCGGCACACAGGGCCGGCATGTCCAGCCCTTCCGAGTTCAGATAGTAGCGGCTGCCGGCCGAGCCGAATTCGGACCGCGCCAGGGCCAGATAGTGGGCCAGCGAGGAATTGGGCATGGCCTGCTCATCGGGAAACAGAATGCCCATGGGCATGCGCTCCATACCCTGCATGAAACGTCTGGCGAAATAGCGCTTCATGGACAGGTCGTAGACATCGAGCTGCGGATGGAAATGACGTCCGCGTGCGGCGCGGCCTGTGGTGCCGCTGGTCATGAACACACGCTCGGCGGGCGATGGCGGCTCGCTGCGCAGCTCCATGGCCTTGAAGGCATCGATGGGCACGGCCGGAACATCGCGCCAGCTCCTGACATTGCGCAGCGTGGCACCGCGTCGCTGGCAAAAGCTGCGAAACGGCGCATTGCATTCGTACTGGTAGGCGAAAAGGCGCAGGGCGAGTTGATTGAACTGGTCGTCGGTGCAGTCATCCATTGCGATGAAAGCAAGCAGATCGGCGACCAGCGAAGCGGCCTTGTCCATGAAATTCCTTCGAGAGCGGGGACATCATGCTCCGAAGGCTTGCTGACCATGCGAGAACGCACTGCCCTGAGGTCAGCTTGCAAGCTCTTCTTCCGCCGGTATGAACCGGGTCAAGTTCGCGGGTGTAGATCTCAGCACTGGCGTGCACCCCGGAGCGCGGCGCCATCTTACCCCAACGGCATCGCTTCAAGGGCCCGGAGCCGGTGCATGAAAGTCGCGTCACTTGTAACCTGGGGTAAGGCTCCAGCACGGGCAAGAAGGACATCCAGGGCAAAAACATCAAAACACTGCTGCCCAAATACAATCGCCCCAGCACCGCAAGCTGCCTGAGACGCAACCTGCCACGGCGCCGGCAATGGCGCATATGCGCCATGCCTGAAAGCGCGGCGTGTCGCGGTAATGGACTGTGTCAGCAGACGCTTGCAAATCATCCAGGGCAGCCAACGCCCACCCCAAGCCCCAGAGATATTCACATGCATTTTTCGCGTCTTTGCCATCTGGCAGGCTGGCCTGTGGCCGCCGCCGGACTGCTGCTGACGGCACAGTCCGCACTGGCCCAGCAAGCCGCCGCCCAGCCGGACCTGCCCCAGCTGTCCGAAGTCACCGTGCGCAGCACCTTGCAGCAGTCTGCACTGGAGCAGACCCCAGCCTCCGTCACCGTGCTCGATGGCGAGCGCATGCGCGAGCGCAATCTGCAGGTCAATCTCTCGGAGTCCCTGGGCGCAGCTCCGGGCCTGCAACTGCAGAACCGCCAGAACTACGCGCAAGACCTGCAGCTGTCGATTCGCGGCTTTGGCGCACGCTCCACCTTCGGCGTGCGCGGCATACAGATCTATGTGGACGGCATCCCCTCCACCATGCCCGATGGCCAGGGCCAGACCAACAATATCGATATCGCCTCGCTGGAGCGCGTAGAAGTGGTGCGCGGCCCCTATTCCGCGCTCTATGGCAACGCCTCTGGCGGCGTGATCAATGCCTATACCGAACGTGGCGAGGGTGCGCCCTCGGTGGAAAGCAGCTTTGCGCTGGGCAGCGACGGCCAGAAGCGACTGGGCCTTAAAGCCAAGGGCGAAGCCAATGGGATTGGCTATGTACTCAGCGCCAGCCGTTTTCTCACCGACGGCTACCGGGCCCAGAGCGCAGCGGACAAAAACCTGTTCAACGCCCGTATCGATGTCAGGCCCGACGAATACAGCCGGCTGACCCTGGTCGCCAACCATGTGGACATCGACGCCAAGGACCCCGGCGGCATCAAACCCAGCGAATGGGCCCTCAATCCAAAGGACGTCAACGCCAATGCGATCAAAATGAACTCGCGCAAAAGCGTGAAGCAGACCCAGGCCGGCCTGACCTATGAGCGCGAGCTTGGTGCAGGCCAGGCGCTGCGCCTCATGGCCTATGCCGGTCAGCGTGAAATGATGCAGTTTCAGTCTATCCCTCCCAGCAGCAAACTTGAGGACAAGTACAAAGGCGGGGTGATCGGCCTAAAGCGCGACTATGGCGGCATCGATGCACGCTGGAGCGGCAAGTACGAGCTGGGCAGCGGCAGCCTGGGCCTGATTGCCGGCCTGTCCGCCAACACCGTCAGGGAAGATCGCCAGGGCTACAAGAACTTTGTGGGCAACCAGCTGGGCGTGGTCGGCGAGCTGGTGCGCGACGAGCGCAATACCCTCACCAGCATCGACCCCTATCTGCAAGCCTCCTGGGCCTTTGCCCCGCGCTGGAAACTCGATGCCGGCCTGCGCTGGAGCAATGTGCAGTTCCAGTCGCGCGACCATTTCCTGGCCGACAAGGACGATAGCGGCAATGCCGGATTCCATAAGTTGCTACCGGTGGTTTCGCTGCAGCACGAGCTCAACCAGGACACCAATATCTATGCCTCTCTGGGTCGCGGCATGGAGACACCGACCTTCAACGAGATCTCGTACCGCCCCGATCTGGTGGGCGGCCTGAACTTCGGCCTCAAGCCTGCGGTATCGACCAGTGCCGAGCTGGGCATCAAGCAACGCTTCAATGTGGCCGGCCTGCGCGGCGACTGGTCTGCCGCGCTGTTCCAGACCCAGACCGACAATGAAATCGTGGTGGCCAGCAACGACAGTGGCCGCGCCTCCTATCAGAACGCAGGCAAAACCCGCCGCCGCGGCATGGAGCTGAGCACCAGCACCTGGCTGATGCCCCAGCTGCGCCTGAACGGCGCGCTGACCTTGCTCGACGCCAGCCTGCGCAGCGGCTATTGCGACAGCAAAGGCCAGGACTGCATTCCCTCCGGCAACCGCATTGCCGGCACGGCCAGGCATCTGGGCTACCTGGAACTGGAATGGCTTCCCGCCACCGACTGGCGTGTGGGCCTGGACTGGCGTCATGTGGGCCGTATTGCCGCTGACGACAAGAACCAGGTCTACGCCCCCAGCTACAACGTGGCCAGCCTGAGCGTGGGCTACACCAAGCGCCTGGGCGCCTGGAAACTCAGTGCTTTTGCCCGCATCGACAATCTGGCGGACAAGAACTATGTGGGCTCGGTCATCGTCAACGAAGGCAACGGACGCTATTACGAACCGGCCCCGGGGCGCCAATGGATGGCCGGAACCAGCCTCAGCTACCAGTTCTAGGCAGGTCATCCGCATAGTCGGACAGCAACAAGCGGGCCTAGTGCCCGCTTTTTTATATCCGGGCGGCTCAAAAGCGATTTTTTTCAGAAAAATTTGGGTACTGGCAATCTGCCTGTCTGAGTCCGAAAACCGCCAATCTCGCGCCGGCTTGATTGCCTCACGGCAACGGCCCACTGCAGCTTGCGCTCATCAGCAGTGCAAACCACGCCAAAACATGGCTATCCACGGCCAACCTCATGAATCTTCTCGCTAGCGCTCGCGCAGCTTGAGCGAAGTTAGCCTCTGAAGCAGGCAAGAACGGCACGCAGAACTCTTCACTCTGCAACACGCTGTCATCAGGCACACAACTGCGACGAAATGCGGCCCCAATGGAAACAGACAGCCGCCGCAGGTAAAGAAATCATTTCTTATAGGAAATTCACATAAAAAGAGCTCAGATGGCAGTCTTTTGAAAGCAAATTCACAGCGCTAGAATCCGCCACCAACGCTGCCTCGCATGTTTGAAGCCGAGGCACAGTTTCAGACTCTCCCCGTATGTCAGCCCTTTTCGCTCCTTGCCATCCACATTCCAGCCCGGCGTCTTTCAGCCCTGCCCTTGCTGCAGCAGGAGCTGGCGCATGAGCGACAGTTTGCAAAGCCCCACCCAACAGGGCGTGCAGCTGGTCGACATACGGTTGCAGCGCGGCCAGACCCAGGTGTTCGACGGCCTGAACCTGAGCCTGACGCAAAAGCGCATCGGCGTGATCGGCAACAACGGCGCAGGCAAATCGAGCCTGTTCCGCCTGCTTTGCGGGCTCGATCTGCCTCAGGCCGGACAGGTGCTGGTGGATGGCATGCCCTTGCTGCAGGCGCGCCAGAACCGGCCGGGCCTGATCGGCCTGATGTTCCAGAACCCGGACGATCAGATCATCTTCCCCACCGTGGAGGAAGAACTGGCGCTGGGGCTGCGCCCCCAGGGTCTGAACAAGCAGCAGGCCAGAGCCAGGGCGCGCGAGCTGCTGGCCGCACGCGGTCTGGCCCACTGGGCCGAGCGGGCCGTCAGCAGCCTGAGCCAGGGCCAGCGCCAGCTCGTGTGCTGGCTCTCGCTGCTGATTGCCGCCCCCCAGCTGCTGCTGCTGGACGAGCCCTTTGCCAGCCTGGACCTGCCCGGTCAGGCCCGCCTGGCCCAGGATATCGCTGCCGCACCGCAACAGGTGCTGGTCTCCACCCATGTGCTCGATCATGTGCGCGACTTCGAACGCGTGATCTGGCTGGAGCAGGGCCGGCTGCGCGGCGACGGCCCGGGCCGCGACATCTGCAGCGCCTACGAGACTTCCGTGCGGGAGCAGCTGATGCAGAAAACCTCCCACGGAGACCTGCATGGGTAGCCTCTACAGCGAAGTGGCGACCTGGCTGCATCGCTGGTCGGCCGGCCTCAAGCTCCTGCTGCTGGCGGTTTTTGGCACGCTGCTGTTCCTGATAGCCAGCCCCTGGGTGCTGGCGGGCTGTGGCGCAGCCTGCTTGCTGCTCTGGATATCGCTGGGCCAGGCCACCCAGGTGGCACGCCGGCTGATGCGCTCGGTCATCGTCGCGGCGCTGCTGGTGGCGGGCTTTCATGTGCTGATGGGCAATCCGGTGCTGGCGGCCGTCAGCAGCCTTCGGCTGGTCTGCGCCTCGACTCTGGGCATTGTGCTGACCGTGACCACTCGCCCCAGCGATCTGGTCGAGGTGCTGGAATGGCTGCTGGCCCCGCTGGCCCGCCTGGGCATCCCCACCGAGCGCGTGGCCATGCAGCTTGCGCTGATGCTGCGCTTTACCGAGCATTTCTTTGTGCAATGGAAGAAGCTGGACGAAGCATACCGGCTGCGCACCGGCAAAAGCGGCGGCCTGCGTCTGATTGCACCGCTGACGATTCATATGCTGCAGGCCACGCGCCGTGTAGCCGACGCCCTCTGGGCAAGACTGGGTTTCTAGGAGACTGTTGATGACCACCACTCCCTCTCACACCGTATCGCGCGGCGGCGCACGCTCCATGGCCCAGGTATCGCTGTTTGCGGCGCTGATGGCCGTGATGGGCCTGATTCCCAAGATCGACCTGCCGTTCGGCGTGCCCATCACCATCCAGTCGCTGGGCGTGATGCTGGCAGGCGTCATGCTCGGACCCTGGCGCGGCATGCAATCCATGGTGCTGTTTCTCGCGGCCGTAGCCGTGGGCCTGCCCCTGCTGTCGGGCGGCCGCGGCGGCATCGGCGTTTTCATGGCACCTTCTGCCGGCTATCTGATCGGCTATGCGCTGGCCGCCGCCGTGACAGGCGCCATCATGGCCGCCCTGCCGCAAAGCACGCCGCGCCGCACGGCACTGAGCGCCTTCATCGCCTCCGTGCTCGGTGGCTTGCTGTGTCTGCATGCCTTTGGCGTGCTGGGCCTGATGCTGATCGCCAAGATGAGCCTGAACCAGGCTTTTGCCGTGACGCTGGCCTTTGTGCCCGGCGACTTCATCAAATGCATTCTCTGCGCACTGATTGTTCACACAGTGGCACGCGGTCTGCCGGACTGGCGCTTTGGCGGTCGCCGATGAAGGCGCTGTCCGCTGCCGCGCCGCTGCAAGGCTTCTGGCAACTGGTGCATGGCCCGCTGGCCTATTGGGCGCAGCAGCGACCCGATGTGGTGGCCTTGCAGAGCGAGGCCGACTCCTGGACCTTTGGCCGGCTGCACACGGAGGTCGAGCTGCGCTCGGCACGCCTGGTGGCGCAACGCGCGCCGCAGATGCTGCTGCTGGATGCCAGCCGCTCCACCCTGGAGCGACTGGTGGACTTTCTGGCCGTGATCCGCAGCGGCCGCTGCGCGGCGGTCGCCGACCCCGACTGGCAGCCGGCCGTGCGCCAGCGCATTGAAGGCTGGCTGCCCGGGCAGCCCTGTGAGCTGGAATCGGCAGCACCGACAGCCGCCTTCTATACCGGCTTTACCTCGGGCAGCACCGGCCTGCCCAAGGGCTTCAAGCGCCACCATCTGTCGTGGACGGAAAGCTTTCGCGTCGGCCTGCAGGATTTCGGCCCTGTCGTCGCCCAGCGCACGCTGGCACCAGGGCGCATCTCGCACTCGCTGTTTCTGTTCGGGGCCATGCAAGGCATCTGGTATGGCTGCGGCGCCGTCATGCAGGAAAAGTTCTCTGCCTCGCGCTGTCTCGCGACCCTGGCGGGCGGGGATACGCCCTGCCTTGTCGCCGTGCCCAGCCAGTTGCTGCTGATGCTGCAATGGGCGGAGCATCGCCAGCTCGCACCCATTCCCGAGGTCGAACTGATCACCATCAGCGGCGCGCGCTGGATGCGCGCCCACACGCCGGCGCTGCGCGCCCTGTTCCCCCAGGCCCGCATCATCGAGTTCTACGGAGCCTCCGAGGCCAGTTTTGTGGCCTGGATGGATGCCGACGAAGCCAGCGGCCCGCAGGCCGTGGGCAGGCCATTCAGCAATGTGGAGCTATCCATTCGCCCCACCGGCAGCGATGCCGCCGAGAATGCGCTGGCCGAGCATGGCACCAGCCACGCCAGCGACGGCCTGATCTATATCCGCAGCCCCATGCTGTTCATGGACTATGTGGGCGATGCCCATGACGCCACGGCCGTGCTGCGCGACGGTGACTGGCTGTCCGTGCGCGACATGGGCCATATCGACGAACGCGGCATGCTGTGCCTGGCAGGACGCCAGAGCCGCATGATCGTCACCCAGGGCAAGAACCTGTTTCCCGAGGAAGTGGAGAACCTGCTGGCCAGCCACCCGGCGATTGCCCAGGTCTCGCTGCACGGCCAGGCCGATGCGCTGCGCGGTCTGCAGGTACACGCGGTGCTGCAATGGAGGCCCCAGACCGAGGCGCCTTCGGCCCTGGAGCTGAACCAGTGGCTGCGCGAGCGCACCGAAGCCTTCAAGGTGCCGCGCCAGTGGTGGATCTGCGAGCACTGGCCACAGACAGCCAGCGGCAAGACCGACCACGGCCAGCTGGCCCAGGCCCTGCGCGCCCGGATGACAGCGCCTGCCGACGCTGGCATATCCCCTGCCCGGCTCCCCGCATTGCGGCCGTGGCAGAGTTGAGGCCCATGCCAAGCACGACCCCCATCATTGCCTGGGCCCGCAGCCCGGTGGCACCGATCGGCTCGGCCCTGGCTCGGCTCAGCCCCCATGAACTGGGCCGGCCGCTGCTGCTGTCACTGCTGCAGCAAAGCGGCTTGCCGGCCCACGCCGTCGACGCGGTCGTGATCGGAAACGCTCTGGGCGCTGGCGGAAACCCGGCACGCATGCTGGCACTGGCCGCCGGCCTGCCCGACGGCTGCGCCGCGCACACCATCGATACCCAGTGCTGCTCGGGCCTGGATGCGGTGGCCATGGCTGTGGGTCTGCTGCAATCGGGTCAGGCCGAGGTGATGATTGCCGGTGGCATCGAGGCCTGGAGCCGCGCCCCTATTCGCCAGACCCGCCCGCTGCACCCCGGCGAGCAACCCCAGGGCTACGAGCGCCCTCCCTTTGCCCCCGATCCCGAGCGCGATCCCGATATGCTGCAATCGGCGGCCGACTATGCGCTCACGCATGGCTTCAGCCGCAGCCAGCAGGAGCAGTATGCGCTGCTGAGCCACAGCCGGGCCCTGGCGGCCCAGGCGCAGCTCGCCCAGGAAATCGTGCCTGTGGCAGGGCTTGCGGCCGACGCCTATCCGCGTGCGCTGCAGCCCGCTCGTGCCGCGCGCATGCCGGTGCTGGCCCGGGGCAGCCATGAGGGTGCGAGTGTCGACGAAATCACCGCCCACGCCCTCAGCCCCCTGACCGTCTCTGCAAAGGCCGATGGTGCGGCCCTGGTCCTGCTGGCCACGCCCGAGGCCTGCGCCCGCTGGAATCTGCAGCCCCGCGCACAATGGCTGGCCAGCGCCAGCGTGGGCGCCGCGCCGGAAACTCCACTGCTGGCCGCCATTGCAGCAGCCCAGATGGTGCTGGCCCGAGGCAGCCATGCGCTGGCCGGGTCGCACAAACCACCGTTGCTGGCGCGAGAGCTGTCGGCCATCGAACTGCATGACGCCTTTGCCGTGCAAGGCCTGGCTTTTTGCACCGCCATGGGCATTGCGCCCGAGCAGATCAACAGCGCGGGCGGCGGCCTGGCGCGCGGCCACCCGATCGGCGCGTCAGGCGCGATTGCTCTGGTGCGCTGCCTGGCCCAGCTTGAGTATCAGGCCCAGTCATCGACACCCAAGGCCACACTCGGCCTGGCGGCCATTGCCGGAGCCGGCGGCATTGGCGCGGCAACCCTGGTGCAATGGCTGCAAGCCTCTTCCTGAATTCATTTTTGATAGCTATTACCTCATGTCCAGCAACGGTTCAGTCGCAAAAACATCTGAAGACTTCGACTTGCCGGCAGGCATGGCGCTGATGCAGCAGCGCCGCTCCACACGTGCTTTCCTGCCCGATGCCGTGCCAGATGCGCTGCTGCATCAGTTGCTGCTGACGGCGCGCCAGGCGCCCAGCGGCGGCAATCTGCAGCCAGGCCAGCTGATCGCGGTGCGTGGCAAGCTGCGCGAGCAACTCACTGCCGCCCTGCTGCAGGACGTTGAAAGCCAGGTGCCCGAATGCGAGGACTACGCCTACTTTCCGCGCCCCATGCCCATGCAGCTGCGTAAGCGCCAGGTGGCTTCGGCCCAGGCGCTTTACGGCGCCCTGGGCGTGGCGCGCGACGACCGCGCCGGACGCGAAGCGCAATTTGCGCGCAACTACCGTTTCTTCGATGCGCCCGTGGCGCTGGTCGTCACCATCGACGCCCATTACGGCCCCGGCGGCTATATGGACCTGGGCATGACGCTCTACGGCCTGCAACTGGCCGCCGCCGCCATGGGCCTGGGCAGCTGCGCCATCGGCGCCCTGGCCTCGTACCCGGCCACCGTGCGCCGCGTGCTGGGCCTGGCCGACAGCAAGCACATCGTCTGCGGCCTGGCCCTGGGCTGGGCCGACGAGTCCGCCCCCGTCAACCAGACGCGCACGACCCGTGCCCCTATCGCCGAGTGGTTTCAGACTCTTGAATAAATGAGCAGCCAACGCAATCCAGTAAAGGATTTCAGTTTGTTTTCTACCTGAAACCCAATAACAACAGGCGTTAGCAGCTATGCAATGAAGAGCAGTAAAAAAACGCTGCAAGTGCAGCGCCTGGTTCGATGCCCGACCGCCCCATCAAGGAGACAGCCTGCAAGCGCCGCCGCGCAGCGAGGCTGTCGTCCCCCTCGGAGGCGCCGGCGCAAAGCGCCTCAGGAGGTCATCAGAACGCCGGGAAGACCGAGCCCTTGAACTCCTTGTCGATGAACTGGCGCACCTCGTCGGAGTGATAGGACTTGATCAGCTGGGCGACCCAGGGCTGGTTCTTGTCGGCATCGCGCACCACCATGATGTTCACATAGGGGTTCTTGGCCGACTCCAGCGCAATCGCATCCTTCTTGGGATTCAGACCGGCAGAGATCGCGAAATTGGTGTTGACGGTGGAGGCCTCCAGGTCGTCCAGCGAACGTGGCAGCTGGGCCGCATCCAGCTCGACAAACCTGAGCTTCTTGGGGTTGGAGACCACATCCAGCGGTGTGGCCTTCAGGCCCGCGCCCTCCTTGAGCTTGATCAGACCCTGGGTCTGCAGCAGCAGCAGCGCGCGGCCGCCATTGGTGGGATCGTTGGGAATGCCGAACTTGGCGCCCGTGGACAGCTCGGACAAGGCCTTGATCTTCTTGGAATAGATGCCGATGGGGAAATTCACCGTGTCGGCCACCCAGCCGATCTTGTAGCCGCGATCCTTGATCTGGGCATCCAGATAGGGACGGTGCTGGTAGCTGTTGGCATCCAGATCGCCGGCGGCCAGTGCCGCATTGGGCTGGACATAGTCGCCGAACTCGATGACCTTGAGGTTCAGGCCGTTCCTGGCGGCGACCTTCTTCACCACTTCCATGATCTGCGCGTGAGGACCGGCGGTCACGCCGATCTTGATGGTCTTGTCCTGGGCCTGGGCGGCAAAGCCCAGCGTGGCCGCAGCAGCCACGGCCAATGTGGTGCGCAAAAGCGAGCGCTTGTTCAACATGCAGATTCCTTGTACGGAAGATTGAGAGTGGCTAAGACTGTAGCGCCAGTTTCAGCTGCCCGAGCGCTGTTTCTTAGACAGATTGCTCAGATGCAAACTACGGATTGGCCATGCAAGCCCGGATGCGCTGACTGCAGCAGGCAGAGCGCCCACAAAAAAGCCCGCTCCTTCACGGTAGCGGGCTTGTGTGGCGCGGTGCAGGCCATCAGAGGTCGGACATCGAGGGCGCAGCCAGCACCTGCTGTGCCACCACGTCGAGCACGGCATGGGACTCGTCCTGCCTGTCGATCCAGACCTTGGGCGTGAAGCTGCCGCGCAGGGCAATCGCATCGCCTTCGGAGAGACTGCGCAGCACGGCGCAAGGTGCGTTGTCGAAAGCGACGATATTCACGGGAATCGAGGAGCCGTCGCCTGCGTTGGCCCGCATGCGAGCCACCATATAGGGGCGGCGGTTGCGGTCTACGCGACTCTCGGGAACGCCGGTGAGTCGGCCGGTTATCAAACCATCCATCATTTGCTGTTATCTACCCAGAAAAAATCATGGCCACCCTTGATCAAGAGCGGCCTTTCAAAAAATCTTGAACCTGCATTTTAGAGGGGGCAGCCTGTTTCCGGGCAGCCCCCCTTTTCTTAATTTTTGGTAATGTGCACCGCGGCTCAGCGATGGCTCAGGCGTCGCACGGCCCAGTCGCCCAGGCTTTGAATGGCCTGCACAAAGAAGATCAGAATGATCACCACGACCAGCATCACGTCGGGCAAGAAGCGCTGGTAGCCGTAGCGGATACCCAGATCGCCCAGGCCGCCGCCGCCAATGGCGCCCGCCATGGCCGAGTAGCCGGTCAGGCTGACGAAGCTAATGGTCAGGCCCGCGACGATGCCGGGCAGCGCCTCGGGCAGCAGCACCTTCCAGACGATCTGGCCGGTGGTTGCGCCCATGGACTGGGCCGCCTCGATCAGGCCGCCATCGACCTCGCGCAAGGCGGTTTCCACCAGACGGGCCACAAACGGCGCCGCCGCAATCGTCAGCGGCACCACGGCCGCCCAGGTGCCGATGGAGGAGCCCGTGATCAGGCGCGTCAGCGGAATGATGGCCACCAGCAAGATGATGAAGGGGGTGGAGCGCAGCGCATTCACGATCCAGCCCACGACCTTGTTGGCCGGACCGTTCTGCAAGATGCCGCCATGGTCGGTCAGGCGCAGGAAGACGCCCAGCGGAATACCGATCAGACCGCCGATCAGGCCCGAGATGCCGACCATGATCAGCGTCTCCCAGAAGGAATCCAGCAGCAGCTGGAGCATCATTTCCGAAAAATTCTCAAACATCGCTCTCAATCCTTGCTGGACACGATCTGCACTTGCACACCGCTGGCACGCAGGTGCTCCACGGCAGCATCAATCTTGGCGGCCTCGCCGCTGGCGTAGACCGCCAGCGAGCCAAAGGTCTGCTCCTGGATCTCGTCGATCTGCCCGTGCAGAATCGACAGATCCAGACCCAGCTCGCGAATCAGGTGCGAGAGAATCGGCTGATAGGCGCTCTCGCCCGCATAGGACAGGCGCAGCAGCTGGCCTTGCTGGCCAGGCTGCAGCAGGGCGGCCAGCTGGTTCACGCGCTTCATCACCGACTCGGGCAGTTGCTGGGGCACGATTTCATCGATCAGGCTCTTGGTGATCGTCTGCTGTGGCCGGGTGAAGACGTCGATCACGGGCCCCAGCTCGGCAATCTCGCCACCGTCGATCACGGCCACGCGGTCGGCGATCTGCTTGATCACCAGCATCTGGTGGGTGATGAGCACCACGGTCACGCCCAACTCGCGGTTGACCTTGCGCAGCAGATCCAGAATGGAGCGTGTGGTTTCGGGATCCAGCGCCGAAGTGGCTTCGTCGCTGAGCAGCACCTTGGGATTGCTGGCCAGTGCCCGGGCAATGCCCACGCGCTGTTTCTGCCCGCCGGAAATCTGGGCCGGATAGCGGTCGGCCAGATGATCCAGGCCCACCAGCTCCAGCAGCGGCGTCACGCGCTGGTAAATCTCGTCCTTGGAAACACCGGCCAGCTCCAGCGGCAGGGCCACGTTGTCATACACGGTACGCGAGGACAGCAGATTGAAGTGCTGGAACACCATGCCGATGTCGCGGCGCGCGGCGCGCAGCTCGCCGACGGACAGCTGCATGAGGTCACGTCCGTTGACGATGACCTTGCCTTCCGTGGGGCGGTTGAGCAGGTTCAGGCAACGCACCAGCGAGCTTTTGCCCGCGCCGGAGCGGCCGATGATGCCGAACACCTCGCCCGAAGCGATTTCCAGATTGATGCCACGCAAGGCGTGCACCGGGCCCTTGGGGCCTTGGTATGTCAGGGATAAATCCCGAATTTCTATCATGAAAAATATTGCGAATCACGCATGAACAATGCGTTTGACGCTATAAAAAGTGATTGATCCCATCCCAGCCGCAGCGCTGCCTGGCAGCGGGCAATGCAGGCCTTCGTTCTGGTAGATGCCGGCAGAGCAAGCCAGCCTACTTTTAGTAGTAACCCTCAATAATGCCTGAGTCTAGGCAAACCTGAGAGCAACTGGGACAAGTGAATTCACTTATGGCACCGCCGGCGCACCCTCCAACGCAGACCCTGCCCGGGCCTGCCCCCACTGGCGGCACGGCCTTGCAGGCCTTAGCATGCTTGCATCTGCCCCTGGTTTTCTCTGCCGCCCTATGCAGCCGCCCCCTCTGCCCATCCGTGTTGAATGCCCGCCCGGTGCCTGCGACTGCCGGCGCGAGCAGTTGCTGAGCACGCCGGATGCGGATCTGCGCATTCTGCAGCTCACGCGCGAGGAAGAGAAAAAGCTGCTGCAGCGTCTGGAGAGCATCAGCAGCCTGGTCGATCTCGAGCATATGCAGCAACGCATTCACGCGCTCCTGGGCCTGGAGATACGTATCACCCCCGGCAACAACGAGGTGCGCACCATGCGCGGCATCCAGATCGAGCTTGGCGACCTGCCGGGTCTATGCCGCAAAACACGTCAGAGCATTCCCGCAGCCATCCGCAAGGGGATGGAGCGAAGGCCCGAGATTGCCTGGGCCCTGCTGGATGCGCATGACCTGTTTGGCATGCCCGACAGCTGATTCCCGCACCGGCAAGGCCTGACAGCAAAGCAGGCACTCCGCCACCTGGGTCTTCAGACAACGCTAGTCCTTGCGGCCTACGTCGCCCGGCCCATGGCGGCCTTTTGCTTTCAAGAGCAATACGCCCGATATCCCTCGAGCGCATTTTCATCTTGGTTTTCCCGAGGTCGGATGCCACAGGTTTTCCCTTACCCAAGCGAGTCAACGCAGGGCTGGAGCGGCAGTCTGTCTCTGAGGTGACTTCGCTAGGCCTTAGGGGCTAGTCCAAACGAGCGATGGTGAGCAGCAAAGCTCGCTTGAACATTGAATTCATCGACAGGCGTCAAGTCAGCGACTAGCTGACCTGGACTAGACCTTGGCCCGATTCGCGGGCAGATCGATAGTGCAAATGCTGCACACATACATCTTTGAGGATTCGTGATGGAAAGCAACCTGAGCTACCGCGCCCTGATCGCGCTGACCGTGACCGGCGTCATGGCTGGTGCAGCCGCCGCCAAAGGCAGCCCCGAA
The DNA here is from genome assembly GCF_008121565.1 of Comamonas sp. Z3. Classification (NCBI taxonomy): domain Bacteria; kingdom Pseudomonadati; phylum Pseudomonadota; class Betaproteobacteria; order Burkholderiales; family Comamonadaceae; genus Comamonas; species Comamonas sp. Z3. Next base: position 985,924 of record NZ_VOQU01000001.1, on the reverse strand, counting down.
GAAATTGAAAAGCTGGGCAAGTCCTTGACCTGTATCGGTGCCGAAAAGGCCGGCACCGCCAGCGGCGTACCCGAATACACGGGCAAATGGCTGGGAACGCCGCCTGGAGTTCAGTACACGCCGCATGCAGGCCAGCACCCGGTGGACCCCTATGCCAATGAAAAGCCCCTGTTCTCCATCACGGCCGAGAATGTCGCCAAGTACGCCGCCAATCTGACCGAAGGCCAGAAGGCCTTGTTTGCGCGCTACCCAAAGACTTTCAGCATTCCCGTCTATCCGGGCCACCGCGACTTCCGCTATCCGGACTTTGCCTGTGCCTCTGCCAAAGCCAATGCGCAGAACGCCGTGATCAGCGCCGACGGAATGGGTGCCGACAACGCGGTCAAGGGAGCCATACCGTTCCCCTTCCCCAAGACCGGCATGGAACTGGCCTTCAACAACCTGTTTCCGCTGCGCTCGTTCACCGAACACACACTGCGTGACAATGCCTATGTGATGCAGGACGGCTCCACCGTCTTTGGCCGCGCCGACAACCGCAGCATGAGCTTGCTGAACTCCCCCGAGCAGGCCGGCAAGCCGCTGGAAGGCACCATGGCCCAGGGCATGAATGCGGTCAAGCTGCCCGAGCGCGAGAAAGGCGGGGTCAGCGTCAGCCGTGAGCCAGTCAACTTCGGCAAGGACAAGCGCCTGGGCTGGAGCTATGACCCGGGCACACGCCGGGTGCGCCAGATCCCCGAGTACGGCTTTGACCAGCCCATGGGCGGCGGCGTGGGCGCCAAGATGACGATTGACTCCGACCGTCTCTTCAATGGCTCTCCCGAGCGCTACAACTGGAAGAATCTGGGCAAGAAGGAAATCTACATTCCCGCCAACGCGTACAGGATTCACGCCAATACCGTGAAGTACGCCGATCTGCTCAAGCCCGGCCATGCCAATCCCGACTACATGCGCTACGAGCTGCGCCGCGTCTGGGTGCTGGAAGCCACGCTCAAGGAAGGCTATCGCCATCTCTATGGCAAGCGTGTGCTTTTCCTTGACGAAGACACCGGCCACGCCGTGATGAGCGACTTCTACGATGCACGCGGCAATCTGTGGCAGCAAGGCCTCATCAATTACTACTACGCGTTCGACTCCAGCGCCTGGCATGCAGGCACGGCCTTCTACCATGACCTGGTCGGCGGCGGCTATGTGGCCTACAACCTATTCCAGGAGCGCCCCAAGGGCCCCGTGCTCAACAAGGGAGACATGAACCCCTCCATGTTCACCCCTGAAGCCACGCGCAACGCCGGCACCTGAGCAGCTGCCGCCTCCATGAGCCGCTGACACACGCTGCACGCGGTGCTCGCCGCAAAAAAGGCCTGGGCCGGGATGAAGAAAGCACCGGCCCCGGTCATCAACACCACCACACCATTTCAATCTCATGTCAAAGTTGAACCGCGCCGGGCTGCGCGCCATGGCGGCTGCGGCATTGGGCCTTTGCCTGGGCATGGCCTATGCCCAGACGCCCGCCGCCACCGAAGAGCAGGCTCTGGACAGCCTGATCCGCGAGGCCATGCTCTACGCCTACCCCTATCAGGAATTCATGAAAATGCGGCATGAAGCACTGGAGGTCAAGGACTCCCCCACCGCCACCACGCTCAACCACTTCCGCCACTCGCGCCACCTGGCCACGCCCAAGGACCGCTGGGCCAACGGCCCTATTCGCGACACCTTCTACTCCACCGCCTGGCTGGATCTCGAGGAATCTCCCCTGGTGCTGTCCCTACCCGAAACCCATGGCCGCTACTACGTGATCGCCATGATTGGTGCAGATCTCAACACCTTCTCCTACGTGGGCCGGCGCATTGGCGGCACCAAGGCACGCAAGGTAGCCCTGGTCGGCCCGCGCTGGAGCGGCAAGATCCCTCAGGTCGACCAGATCGTGCGCGCACCCACGCGGGATGTCTATCTGAATCTGCGCGTGCTGGTCACCGGTGAAGATGACCTCAAGAGCGCTCATGCCGTGCAGGACGGCTTTCGCATGGAGCCTGTGCTCAGGACCGGCGCAGACCGTCCGCAGATCAAGCCGCAAGCCCAGGACTGGGGGCGCTTTGTCGATGTGAGCAATGAGGCCCTGGCCCGCAACCCGCCTCCCGGCACGGAACACGCGCTGCTGCAGCGCTTTGCCAGCGTGGGCATCTGTGGCAAGGCCTGCAGCTGGGACAAGCTGCCCGAGGCCGTGCAGCAGCGCTGGCTGAACCTGGCGCCCGAGATCGAGAAAAACGAACTCAAGAATCGCCTGAATGCCGCTCGCAAGACGGCTGAGCCTGGACGCAGGAACGGCTGGACCCCTTATCGCCTGCCGGATGGCTTTGGCAACAACTACGCCATGCGTGCCCAGTCGGCAGCCATGTCGGGCGGCATCCTTGGCCTGGCGGCTGCGGAAGCCACCTACTTTGCCGCCAGCGTCGACGGCAACCACCAGGCACTGGGCGAGGGCCGAGCCTATCGCCTGCATTTGCCCCAGGGTCGTCTGCCTGCCGATGCATTCTGGTCCATCTCTCTCTATGAATTCGTGACCGGAGGCCAATACATGGTGGACAACCCCATCAACCGCTACTCCATTGGCGACCGCACCAAGGGCATGAAGTTCAACGCCGACGGCAGCCTGGACATCTGGTTGCAACCCGCGGACCCGGGCCCTGAAAAGCGTGCCAACTGGCTGCCCACGCCCGAGAAGAACCTGTTCTATCTGATGGCCCGCGCCTACCAGCCCTGGCCAGAGGTGCTGGATCCTTCGTGGATTCTGGAGCCGGTGCAACGGATCAACGCCCAATGAATGCAGTGATGGCAAACATGAAAAAAATATCTCGTCTCTACCGATACGCCTTTGTCACGGCCCTGGCGCTGGGCCAGCTCGGTACGGGCACGGCCAACGCCCACGATCAGGATGACCGCGGCGGCTCGGGAGCGAAAAGCCCCGCCGTGCTTGCTGCCCGCGCCCAGGTGTTCAAGGCCAATCCGCAGATGGTCCAATCCATCATGGAAGGCGGTGGCTTTGGCACCGAGCTGTCGTATGCAGTGGCCAACAGCATGTACAGCCGAACCGACCAGACAGCCATTGCAGAGGCCCGAGCCAGACTCAAGGTCGAGGCCGTGGCTCCGCGTACCTGGCTGTTGCGCTTTCCCATCGTCAATGTGGTGGTCTTCGAGACCGACGAAGGCCTGGTCTTGGTCGATAGCGGCTACGCCCCCGCAGGCCCGGCCTTGGCCGAGACGCTGAAGCAGCTCAGCCACAAGCCGCTGCACACCGTCATCCTGACGCACTTTCATGCCGACCATGCCTTTGGCGCCTGGGCATTGATGGAGCAGAAGCCGCGTGTGGTGACCGAGCAGCGCTTCATCGCCCAGATGGAGCTGGACATGCGCAGCAACGGTCTGATCGCGCGCAACAACCAGCAAAGCGTGGCCGACGTGCCGCGCACCTGGGCCGATGCAGTGCGCCCCACACAGACCTTCCAGGACAAGACCACGCTCACCATAGGCGGCGAAGACTTTGTGCTGACCCATGCGCGCGGCGAGACCGAAGACCAGATCTGGGTCGCTGTACCCGGTCGCGGCATTGTGGCCAGTGCCGACTACTTCCAGGGTTTTTTGCCCAATGCGGGAAATGGCAAGCGCCGCCAGCGCTACCCCGAGGAGTGGGCTCAGGCCCTGCGCGACATGGCCGCGCTCAAGCCCCGGCTGCTGCTGCCCGCTCATGGCCCAGCCATGACCAGGCCTGAAGAAATCCAGGATCGCTTGCCGGCGCAAGCCCAGATGCTGGACAGCATCTCCAGCCAGGTGGTGGCCGGCCTGAACAGCGGAGCGCGCCGCGATCAGGTCATTGAAAAAGTGGCGCTACCGCCGCAGCTGGCCAAGCGCAGCGATGCACGCGAGCTCTATGTCTCGGCCAAGGACATCGGCCGCATGGTGGTCAGCGAATACAGTGGCTGGTGGGACGATATTCCATCGCACTGGCGCCCGGCGCCTCTGGACCATGAAGCCAGGGAGCTGGTGCAGCTGGCAGGCGGTGCCAGGCAGGTGATCCAGCGTGCAGTGGCGCTGGCAGACAGCAATCCGGAGCTGGCCTCTCATCTGGCCGACTGGGCCTGGTATGCGGACAGCGATGACCCCGAGGTGGCCCAAGGGGCGCTGAATGTCTATGCCCGCCGTGTCGCCAAGCCTCTGCCCACGCAGGAAGTGCTGGTCTATGCCGAGCACATGGTGCGCCTGCAGCTCAGACTCAATGAGCTGAACAGCAAACGCGCGGCCAACGCCAGTCAGAGCAGCACAGCGCATTAATCACTGTTGTAGACCCTGCGGCAGCTGCCCATTCTTGGCAAAGGCATTGATGGGTAGCTGAATATAGGTACGGCCATCATCCTGTGCGGGCGGCAACTTGCCCGCCCGCACATTGACCTGCACCGAAGGGAGAATCAGCGTGGGCATCTCCAGCGTGGCGTCGCGTGCAGTGCGCATCTGTACGAACTCCGCCTCGCTGACGCCATCATGCACATGGATATTGCCGCTGCGCTGGGCCTGCACCGTGGTCTGCCATTGCGGCTTGCGCCCCGCCGGAGGGTAATCGTGACAGACAAAGATGCGGGTCTGCTCAGGCAGGGCCAGAATGTGCCGGATCGAACGATAGAGCGTCGACGCATCGCCGCCGGGAAAGTCGGCACGGGCCGTGCCCACGTCGGGCATGAACAGGGTATCGCCAACAAACACGGCATCTTCCACCAGATAAGCCATATCGGCCGGGGTATGGCCGGGCACATGCATGGCCAGCAGCTCCAGCTGACCCAGTGGCAGACGCTCGCCATGCTGCACCAGATGGTCGAACTGGCTGCCGTCGGGCAGAAAGCTGCGCTCGAAGTGATAGATCTTGCGAAACACGGCCTGTACATCGCAGATATGGGCACCGATCGCCACCTTGCCGCCCAGGTGGTGGCGAATATGCTGGGCCGCCGAGAGATGGTCCGCATGCGCATGGGTTTCCAGTATCCACTGCAGCTGCCAGCCTCTGCCGCGCACATAGTCGATCAGTGCATCCGCTGAACGGCTGCTCAGGGTGCCCGACTTCGGTTCAAAATCCAGCACCGGGTCAATCACGGCAGCCTGAGCGTTGACCGTGTCGGCCAGGACATAGCTCAGGGTGCCGGTAGCGGTATCAAAAAACGGCTCGATATGCATCACGCTGACTGACATGGCAACTCCTTGAACGGCACAACTGAAATTCTGAAACTCGGCAATCAATATACTTTTTTATATAATATATGAAAATATTTTGACGAAAGAAGTCATGTCCTCATCAAGCCTTGACGAAGCACCAGCCGCGCTGAATCTGCAGGCCATGCGCGCCCATGCGGGCGAGGCCGTGGCCATGCTCAAGCTGCTCGGCAACGAAGACCGGCTGCTGCTGCTGTGCCAGCTCGCCCAGCAGGAGCGCACGGTCAGTGAGCTGGAGCAGCTGACCGGCGTGTCCCAGCCCACCTTGTCCCAGCAACTGGGCATTCTGCGCCGCGAGGGCCTGGTCAGCACGCGCCGCGAAGGCAAGTTCATCTGGTATCAGCTGACCGATGCCCGCGCCCTGCAACTGATGCAAGCCCTGTACCAACTGTTTTGCCAACCGGGAGAGACCGCATGAATATCTTTTGGAGCGAGTTCACGCCCTGGGCATCGCTGGCCGGCGGCCTGCTGATCGGCCTTTCTGCCGCCCTGCTCATTGCCTTGCTGGGCCGGGTAGCCGGCGTCAGCGGCATCGCCGCAGCCTTGCTGCAGTTGCCGACCTGGTCGTCAGTCAAGCACTGGGGCTGGCGCCTGGCCTTCATCCTGGGCATGGTCGCCGCTCCGCTGCTCTGGTCGCTGTTTGCCCCACTGCCAGCCATGGAGTTGCCATCCAGCCCGGCGATCATCATCGCCGCAGGACTGCTGGTGGGCTTTGGCACGCGCATGGGCTCGGGCTGCACCAGCGGTCACGGGGTGTGCGGGCTATCGCGCCTGTCAGTGCGCTCGCTGGCCGCCACGCTGTGCTTTATCGCCACGGGCGCCATCACCGTGTTCGTGATGCGCCATGTCATCGCTTGAGTCGCCACAAAGGACCATCATGATCCCCAGTATTGCAGCCCTGCCTTGCGGGCTTTTGTTCGGTCTGGGCCTGATTCTTTCGGGCATGGGCAACCCGGCCAAGGTACAGAACTTCCTCGATTTTTTCGGTCGCTGGGATCCCTCTCTGGGCTTCGTCATGGGCGGCGCCATCGCAGTCGGCCTGATTGCCTTCACCTGGGCCAAGCGCCGCAGCACGGCTTTGCTGGGCGAACCCATGCAGCTGCCTGCCAGCACCGTCATTGATCGCAAGCTGCTGACGGGCTCTGCCCTGTTCGGCATAGGCTGGGGACTGGCGGGCTTTTGCCCCGGCCCCGCGTTGATGAATCTCGCGACGCTCACACCACAGGTCTGGCTGTTTGTCGCCGCCATGCTGGTCGGCATGTGGGCGCAGCAGCAGTGGACGACAAGGACAAGCTGAGACCTGGCTGTCACACGCTAGGCAGTCCTCTACCTACCGGGCTGCCTGCGCCGTCTGACCATGTCAGCCCGGCCTCAGTCCTTGGGCATCAGGGCCTGGGCAAAATGTCTGGCCGGCGCAGGCAGGTCGGCAAAGCTGCTGGCATACAGCTTGAGGCTGCGCTCTGCCCAGGCATCGGTCAGCGGCACGGCATGCAGAGCGCGTGCCTCGCCCAGCCGCTGGTAGGCACCTTCGGGCATGACGCCCACGCCCAGTCCGCACTCAATCATTCGGCACATGGCACTCAGGCTGTCAACCTCGATGCGCTGTCGCAGCATGCGTCTGCCGGCGCGGGCTTGCCGATTGAGCATCTCCTGAACGATGCTGCTGTCGCGCAAGCCGATCTGGGCGTAGTCCAGCGCTTCTTCATAGGCCAGTTCCGGATGCCGGGCCAGAGCGTGATCACTGGGCATGATCAGCACCATGCGCTCGCGCCGATACGGCATGGACTCCAGCCCCTCGACTTCGTCACTGGGGCTGCAGACGCCAAGATCAGCCATGTGATCACGCACGGCGCGTGCCACCGAGCGGCTGGTCGCCTGGCGCAGATCGATGCGGATGTCGGGATGATGTTTCACGAAGATCGCAATATCCTCGGGCAGAAACTGCTCCACGGCGGAGGCATTGGCACTGAGACGCACCAGCCCGCGTATGCCGCGCGCATATTCGCCCAGGTCGTCGCGCAGATGCTCGACCCCCAGAAGAATCGTGCGGGCGTGCGCCAGCAGCAACTCTCCGGCAGGAGTCGGACGCACTCCGCGGGCATGGCGCAACAGCAAGGGAGTGCGCGCCAGGGATTCCAGTTCGGCAACACGCTTGCTCACGGCCGACGCGACCATGCCGCCCTGTTCGGCCGCACGCGCAATGCTGCCGCATTCGCAGATCAGCACGAACAGATCCAGTGATGACAGGTCGATCTGACGCAGAAAGCTGCGCGGCGAAGTGAAGTCGGACATGGTCAATGGCCGGCGGGCATTTGAAGGCGCAGCCGGGGATTTCGGCAAAAGGTACCCGGTCACGCCCAGGCACAAAGCACGAGCCATCTCGTTTTGGAACGGCTCGAGGAATTTTAGCCACTTCTTGCCGCAGGCCTGGCTACTTAACATGCCCGCTTTGCAAACACACACTCACATGCTTCTTTCCGCTTCCGACGCGCCACGCGTTGCCCAGGCCCTGGTCGGCCTCGGCGCTGTACGCATTGCTTCGCATCAACCGTTTATCTATACCTCGGGCTGGGCCAGCCCGGTCTATGTGGATGCGCAAGTCCTGATGTCCGATGTCGCACTGCGCGGTGAAATCATGGACATCGCGGCCCGCTGCATGCGCCCTCTGATTGCTGCACGCGGCATCAATGCCATCGTGGGAACCGAAAGCTCGGGCATTGCTTTTGCCGCATGGCTGGCCGAGCGCCTGGAGCTGCCCATGCTCTATCTGCGCAAACGCCCCGTCGGCTGGGACATCACGGCCCAGCTCGAAGGTCGCCTGCCCGACAACGCCAAGGTCCTGCTGGTGGATGACGTCACCACCGACGGCCGCTCCAAGGCCGGTACGGTTGCCGCCTTGCGCCGCGCAGGCCCCGTGATCGAGGATGTACTGGTTCTGCTCGACTATGCGCTCTATGCCCCCCAGGCCGGCACGCTGGCCGACCACGCATTGTCCCTGCACGCCCTGGCAACCTGGAATCAGCTGCACGAAGCACTGCTGGCAAGCGGACAGCTCAATGCGGAGCAAAAAGCCACGCTGGCGGACTTCTCGGCCTCGCCTGTGGACTGGTCCATCCGCCACGGAGGTAGCGGAGCATGATGGCCTGCAACACCCTGACGGATATCAGCGCACTGGCGCAAGCCCTGCTCTCGGAAATTCGCGAAGCCACCCGTGACGGCCTGGGCGTAACCCGCGAAAGCTATGGCGAAGGCGAGACTGCTGCGCTGCGCATACTTGAGGACCGGGCCGAAGATCTGGGCCTGAGCCATGAATGGGATAGAGCCGGCAACCTGTGGCTGAGCCTGCCAGAAGAAAACCGTGCCGAGCCCTTTGTCGTGGTTGGCTCGCATGCCGACTCCGTGCCGCAGGGCGGCAACTTCGACGGACTGGCAGGCATTGTCGCCGGCATGCTGATGCTGCTTCAGCTGCGCGGCCGCCACGAACAGGCGCCCCCGCTGCGCGTGCTGGCCCTGCGTGGCGAGGAAAGCGCCTGGTACGGCAAGGCCTATCTGGGCTCTCTGTCCCTGCTGGGCAAGTTGCCTGCCGCCACATTGAAGAGGCCTCACCGCGATGGCCTCGGCATCCTGAGCGAAGCCATGTCGCGCTGCGGAGCCGATGTCGATGCCATTGAGCGCGCCGAGCCGCTGCTGGATCTCGCCAATGTCTCAGCCTATCTGGAACTGCATATCGAGCAGGGTCCGGTCATGGTCAATCGGGGCTGGCCGGTGGCCCTGGTCACCGGCATCCGAGGCAACGTCCGCCACAACCTGATCCGCTGCATCGGTGAAACCGGCCACTCGGGCGCCGTGCCGCGCTGGTTGCGCAAGGATGCATTGCTGGCGGTTGCCGAGTTGCTGTCGCGCATGGACGAACACTGGCGCGTGCTGCTGCAGATGGGCATGGACATGGTGATGACCACGGGCATCTGTTCCACCTCGGCGCAATCGCATGCAGTTTCCGTGATTCCCGGCGAAGTGGCCTTCAGCTTCGAGGTACGCAGCCAGGACACCCAGACGCTGGAGCGCTTCTATACCCTGATGCGCGAAGAGTGCCAGGCCATAGAGCGCGCCCGCGGCGTGCGTTTCGAGTTCGACGAGCGCCTGTTCACGGAGCCCGCCACCATGGATGCCGATTGGCTGAACCGTCTGGAGGCAGCCGCCGGACAGGACATGAAACCGGAGCGCATGGCCAGCGGAGCCGGCCATGATGCGGCAGTGTTTGCGAATGCCGGCGTACCCTCGGCCATGGTCTTTATCCGCAACGAAAATGGCTCTCACAATCCGCATGAGGCCATGGACATAGACGATTTCCTGGCAGGAGTCGACCTGCTGACCCGCGCGCTGATTGCCTGAACCCTGCCCGCTCTGGCCGGGCACTTCCAGGCGCCTTGCAGGCCGGCAGTCCTTTGTGCGCTGCCGCCTGCTGCCGGGACGCCAGTCCTGGCATCAGGCGGCTCCTCGCACAGGCCCGGGAGCGACTCGGGCGAAGGGCATCGAGCGGCCCTCGATCCTTCAGGCGACAGCCTTGAGCAGACTTTCCACCTCCTCGTTCGACAGGAATTTCTCGCCACTCGTCCAGGCCACAAATGCATCCGGTCGAATCAGTATCAGGTCAGATTCATAGCGCGCAAACTCATCCGTTTTGGTAGTTTCGACAATGCTCAGGGGCAGCCGATTGGTGTCGGCAATATAGCGGAATGTCTCAAGCGTTTGCGCGGGCGTATCGGCGGCCAGCAGCGTATAGCCCTGCCCCAGATGCTCGAATATATTCCGGCCATCGCCGAGCGCGGCCGGAGCCAGGTGGTGACCGGCACGTGCGGTGAATATATGTGAGCCCTTGGCGCTGCAATCGCCGACGGCCGACGCCCGAGTGCTGCGCACAATGGGAGAGCCCTCATAGTTGGGCTCGAAAGCATGCACCTCGCCTGCTGCCCCATTGGCCCTCTGACTCCAGGCGGCTTCAAAAGCACTTCTATCCTTTTCTGGATCAAAGCTGTCCAGAAACTGGTGATCGGTCTCTATGGACTTGGCAATAAAGTCGTCAATGGTGGATCTGAATACCGGGCGGCGTTCCTGGTCATAGGAGTCCAGCAATGTTTCGCTGCCCCAGCCTTTCAGCACTGCTGCCAGCTTCCACCCGAGATTGCGTGCATCTTCCAGTCCCGAATTCACGCCATAGCCGCCATAGGGAGGATGGCTGTGCGCTGCATCGCCAGCAATGAAGACCCGGCCTGAGCGGTAACTGTCGGCAAGCATGAAGCGCAGATCCCAGAAGCCTATATGCTCGAACTCGACATCGAAAGGCGCTCCGACAGCATCTTCCAGATAGGCCTGGAAGTCGAAGTTGTCTGCCGTGGTTCCCGGTGGCACTGGCGCATGGAAGAACCAGGTATTGCCCAGATCGACGCGACCGAAGAATTTCCAGTAGCCCTTGAGCTCAGGCTGAAGCACGTTGTAGTAGGACTTGCCAGGAAAGCGCTCGAGCAACTTGTGCAGTCCCTGTGAGCGGAACACGAGCAGTACCATGAGGCGATCATGGTCGGTCTTGGTCTGGGTGATGCCTGCCTGCTGACGCACGCCCGATCGGGCTCCATCACAGCCGACGACATAGCTTGCGCGCAGCATCCTGCGATCCGATCCGTTCTTTTCGGATACCGTGACGCAGACGCCCTCGTCGTCCTGCTGCAAGGTATCGAAGTTCCAGCCGTAAAAGGTCTCAACAGATGGCAGCTCGGCGGCTCTATCCCGCAGAACCGCTTCCGTGGCGTACTGAGGCAGGCGCTCGTTCGCCGTGAAATAGTAAGGCTTGACGAGATCGCGCTGGAGCCAGTCGTAAGAATAAGACCCCAGCAATGTGTTGTAGGCCGTCAGGCCTCCTATGCCGTATTCGGGCGGAATGGTACGAGCTGCGCGAAGCTGCTTTTCCGCACCCCAGGCGTGGAAATGCTCCATGGTGCGCTGGGTCAGGTTCTGCCCCTTGGGAATCGGTTGCGGCTTGGCGTAGCGTTCCACGACGATACAGCGAACGCCGCGCTGACCCAGCTCTATCGCCAGCCCCATACCCACGGGGCCGCCGCCCACGATGATTACATCTGCATCCTTGCCTGGCGCTGGTGTCTGATTGACTTGCATATTCATGTTCATTTGATCTTCTTGTTATGGCTGGCTTATTCGGCAGTAATGCCCTGGGTCTTGATGAGATTGCCCCAGCGCCTGGCATCGGCTTCGATCAAGGCCTGGAAGGCTTGGGGAGTGCTGTGCTGGGGAGTCATGCCCTGGGACTCGAATGCTTTGGCAACTTCAGGCTGAGCAAGAATGCTCTTCAGGGCTTCGTTGATGCTGCGTACAAACTCGGGAGGCAGTCCCTTGGGGCCCAGCAAGCCATACCACATGTCCACATTCATATCGCCCAGGTTCAGACTCCTCAGCGAGGGCACCTGAGGCAGGAGCGGGGACGGCGCGTCTGAACTGATCGCAAGCGCACGGAGCCTGCCTGCCTTGATGTGCTGCAAAGCAACGTGGATAGGGAGAAACATCAGGTCAATCTGCCCGCCCAGCAAGTCCGTCAAGGCCGGGGCCGTGCCGCGATAGCTGACATGTGTGAGCGATATCCTGGCTTTGCTCTTGAGCAGCTCTGTTGCCAGGTGGTGGGGGGTTCCGGCACCGGGCGAGCCATAGTTCAGAACGCCAGGATTTTTCTGTGCATAGCTGATGAGTTCCTTCAGATCCGTGATCCTGGATTGAGAGCCCGTGACAAGCACCAATTGACCTACGCTGGTCTGGCTGATGGCGCTGAGATCGCGAACCGGGCTATATCCCATCTTGGGGTAGAGCTCGGTATTCATCACCAACGTATTCACGGTGACAAGCAAGGTCGTGCCGTCGGGAGTTGACCGGACTACCTCCAGGGTACCGATATTGCCCGATGCCCCAGGCTTGTTGTCCACGATGAAGGGGCGCTGAAAGCGCTCCGAGAGCCTGGGACCGATGACTCGGGCAATCAGATCGATGCCTGTGCCTGGCGTGAACGGCACAACCAGCCGCACGGGAGCCTGCGTATTCGCGAATGCCGAAAGCCCGCAGGAGCCCGCAGCTGCTGCGACAGCCACGGTGAGTAGAGCCTTGCGGCGGCTGAGGGGCAAGCCTCCTGCTGAAGGTGCAAGCATGGTGTCTCCTTGTGTTTTGTGCTGCAATTGCACCGCGTCCATTGATTTGAATCAAACGGGAATTTTTGGTGAATTCATCAGTAAAGCTGATTAATGTCGGGAGCCGTCAACTGCAGGCGTTTCTCGAGATATGCAAGTGCGGCAGCTTTGCTGCGGCGGCAGAGCGCATCCACCTGTCTCCGTCGGGAGTGAGCATGCTGGTCAAGGAACTGGAGCGCCAGTTGGGAGTCAGGCTATTCGAGCGAACCACACGCGCAGTGACATTGACCGACGCAGGACGGCTGCTGCAGCCCTATGCCGAGAGGGTGGTGACGGAACTGCGGCAACTGGGTCTGGCCTTGCAAGGCAGCTCCTCGGCCTCTCGGTCGACCCTGACGATTGCTGCGACGCCTGTGATCGCCACCTGCCTATTACCGAAGGTTGTTGCCGAATTTGCACGCAAGCATCCCGAAGTACGAATCCAGGTCATGGATGGCAGCCTCGATACCGTTCGGCAAGCCGTTCTGGAAGGACATGCCAATATGGGTATGGCCTTTTTTGTGAAACCAGCCGCAGGCCTGCTCAGAGAGTCGGTGTGCCGGTTCCGGCTCATGAGCATCAGCCCGGGCGAGAGGCGGCGCAGCAAACCGATCCAGAGCCGCAGTTGGAAGTCTCTGGATGGCCTGCCCATGATCGCTCTGCCGATCTCCAACCCGATTCAGGCCTTGATTGACAAGCACCTTCCCAGCGCCAAGGCCAGCCAGGATGAGCGGGCAGAAATGAATTTTCTGGGCACCATGATTGCCATGGTGAAAGCGGGTCTGGGCAATGCAGTCATACCCTCTTTCATGAGGGAGGAATGCCAGCAGCACGGCTTGAAAATTGCGATGCTGACCGAACCAGCCGTTCACCTCAATATGTACGTCGCGCTACGCAGGGGCGCAGATCGACAGCTTGCCGAGACCCAGTTCCTAGAAGCCTTGAGAGCGCATATAGCCACGTCGGATGATCTGGATTGACGCTACGCCCACTGCTTCATGCGCTGAGCCCATTCGTCGCCACCGCTTGTCTGCACACTCAAACACCAGCCTCTGTTAGCCTGGCAAGCCCCAATGAATGAGAATGGGTATCATTTTTGTAGAATCAGCGGATTTCCAATCCCGAGAGATTCCTGTGTCATCCCCTGCCAACAGCATCGCCAGTGACGCACTTGGCAGCATTTACACACTGCACAACCGCTGGCTGACCGCCTGGCTGCAGCGCAAGCTGGGCAATCGTCACGATGCAGCAGACATCGCTCAGGACACATTCACGCGCATCTGGGCGACTGCAAAATCGCAAGCCATCGAGGACATCCGCGAGCCCAAGGCCTATCTGACCACAGTCGCCAGGCGCTTGATGATCAATCACCTGGAACGCAGGTCGCTTGAGCAGGCCTATCTGGCATCCCTGCATCTGCTGCCCGAAGAAACAGCACTGTCTGCCGAGGCTCGCGCCATCCTGCTGGAGACTCTGGAGGAGCTGGATCAGTTGCTCGGCGAGCTACCGGCCAAAGTTCGCACCACATTTCTGCTTTCCCAGCTGGAAGGGCTCTCTTACGAAGAGATTGCATCGCATATGCAATTGAGTGTGCGCACGGTCACCCGCTATATGGCGCAGGGCTTCCGGCAATGCCTGCGTGTAATGCTGGATAGCTGAAATGCCTGCAACAGATACCCGCCTACTGGATGAGGCAGCCCAATGGCTGGCTCGCCGACATGCCTCGGACTTCAGCGAAACGGAGAATGCCGAGCTTGCCCGCTGGCGCAAGCTAAGTGCGAGGCACGAGCAAATCTGGCAGCGCATCGAGCAGCTGCAATTTCGCATGGACAGCGTCCCCCCGGCAGTTGGCATGGCCGTACTCGATCGTCCACGCTCAGCCGGAAATCGCCGGCATATGCTGCGCGCGACGGCACTTGCCTTGGCGACTCCCATGCTGGGCTGGTTCTCATACCGCTATCTGCCATGGCAGATATGGCATGCGGACTTCAGGACAGCCACGGGCGAGACACGCGAGGTGACACTGGCAGACAACAGCCATGTACTGCTGAACACCGCCTCTGCCATCAGCGCACAGTTCGACAGCGAAGCACGTCGGCTTCATCACTACGCAGGTGAAATTCTGGTGGAGACCTCGCACACGAGCGCCTACCAGGCCCTGCCGTTCATCGTCCAAACAAGCGATGGTGAACTAAAGGCGCTGGGCACCAGATTCATCGTGCGCAAGCATGCGCAAAGCACGACGCTGTCCGTTCTGCAAGGAGCGGTCCAGGTGATGCCCAGCCACTCCACGCAGACTCTGGTCGTGCAAGCTGGCCAGCAAGTGAGCTTCGATGTCCGCAATCCAGGCACCGTCACCCCGCTGCCATCCCATGCAGACGCCTGGACCCGAGGCGTCCTGCATGCGCACAGCATGCGCCTGGTCGAATTCCTGGCGGAGTTGCAACGCTACCGCCTGGGGGTCCTGCAATGCGACCCCGGCGTCGCCGAACTACGCGTCTCCGGCGTATTCCAGCTACGCGACACGGACCGCATTCTGGAGCTGCTGACGCAGGCCCTCCCCATACGCACCCAAGAGCGCACCGCTTACTGGGTGACGGTCACATCCTCCTGAGGCGGCTCTGCTGCACCGTCCGGTATCGATGGTTCCCGGACAGGAGCGCAAATTTTTTATCTCATCACTGTCCGGTTTTTCCAGCTCGCCTGTCAAGCACATCAAGACCCATTCATTGACAGCCAACGAGGACTGAAAACATGCCTGCACTGCGCTCGCCGCACTCCCACACAAATTCTCTTGCGGTGCCGCTGCATCCGGTCACCCTTGCCGTCAAAGGCGCTCTGGTCGCTGCCCTTGGCACCGCGACCCTGGGCCTGTACGCGCCTGCGACGTACGCGGCAGAGCCCATTGCCCGTCCCGCGCAGCAGACCTATCAGATCTCCGCCGGCCTGCTCGGTCCCGCACTGATGGAGTTTGCCGCTCAGGCAGGCATCAACCTCAGCATGGACCCGGACCTGCTCAAGAATCTGCGCACCCCCGGTCTGTCGGGCCCCCAAACCATCGATAGCGGCTTTGCGCGCTTGCTGGAAAGCTCGGGGCTGCATGTCCGCCGGCTGGGCGCGGGCAACTACGCACTGGAAGCTGCACCGGCTGCCAAGGCGGCTACGGCGTCCTCCACACCTCGGAGCGACGCCTCCGCATCCGCAGACCAGTCAGGCGCACCGGAGCTTGCCGCCGTTACGGTGACAGCTCGTACCCAGAATAATCTCGTGGCCCCGGCACGTCAGATCAGCCTGCTCGAAGGCGAAGAAGTTCAACAGCTTCGGCAAGGCTCCGACAGCCTGGCCACCATGCTCAGCAAGGTGGTTCCGGGCATGGCCGACTCCAGCCACACCATCACGGACTATGGTCAGACACTGCGCGGGCGGAATATGCTGATTCTGGTCGACGGTGTTCCACTGAACACCAACCGAGACTCCTCCCGAAACCTCGCCAACATCAATCCTGCCGACATCGAGCAGATCGAGGTGCTGCGCGGCAGCAGCGCCATCTATGGAAGTGGTGCCGCAGGCGGCATCGTCTCCGTGCGCACCAAGCGCCCCTCCGGTGAGACCAAGGCCGAGACAGTGGTGACCGGATCGTCACCGCTGTTCAGGCCCAAGGCAGCAGGGCTTGGAGCCGAAGTCCAGCATTACCTGTCGGGCGGCGGCGACGTCGTCGACTATTCGGTCAGCCTGGGCGCCAAACAGGCAGGCGGCTCATTCGATGCCAAGGGAAACCGCATCGCCCCGGAGCCTAGCCAGGGAGACTTGTTCGACTCCAACATCTATAACGCATCGGCCAAGATTGGCTTCAAGCTGGATGCAAATCAACGGCTGCAGTTCTCGGCGAGCCACTACAACGCCAGCCAGGACACCGACTATGCATCCGACCCCTCGGTGGCGCGCCTGCCTGCCGGCACGGCTGCCGCCAGGCCGATCAAAGGTCTGGTGCTTGCAGACCAGAACCAGATCAAGAACACCATGCTGGGACTTGACTACGAGAATCGCGATCTCGCAGGCAGCACCCTCGCGGCTCAGCTCTACTACCGGGATTTCTACACGCGCTTTGCGCCCTTCGACGCCCGAGCCGTCGCGGTTCGGGGTGCCAACGTCGATCAATCGATGCAGAACTCCGATGTCTTCGGTGGACGCCTGACCATCAAGACGCCGCTGGGACAGGAGAAAAATTCCTTGCTGATCTGGGGCGCGGACTTCAATCACGAGCGCACCGACATGCCGATCGATATCTTTGATCCCAAAGCCTATGACGCCAGCAAAGGACTGGTGTTCAACAAGATCGGCCGCCTGATCTATATGCCGCCGGTCACCACGCGCAGCATTGGCACCTTTGCCCAGCTGCAGCACAAATTCAGCGACAAGTGGTCCGTGGAAGGCGGTGCCCGCTACGACCGCGCCCAAGCCAGCTTCAGCGACTTCAGCCCTTTGTCGCAATCAAAGCTGCCGAGCCCCCAAACCGTGGCAGGCGGTACCGTGAAATATGGCTCGTGGACCTATAACCTGGGCACGGTTTTCACACCGGCCAAGGGACATGAACTCTATGCCTCATACAGCCAGGGTTTCGAGCTGCCGGACATCGGGGTCGTGGTGCGCAATGCCACGGCAGGCTTCAACATCGGCAACTCCAATCTGCAGGCTGTCAAAACCGACACCGTAGAGATTGGCTGGCGCGGGAAGTTCTCGAATGTCATCGCCAACCTGGGAGCCTTTCAATCGCAGTCCGACCTCGGTGCCGTGCAAAGCTTCAACAACGGCCTCACACTCCTGCGAACCAAGGAAAAAATCCATGGACTCGAAGCCAGCCTGGACTATTTCAGCGACGACGATCGCTGGATTACCGGCGCAAGCTTTACCTGGATGAAAGGGCGCGAGCTCCCACAGGGTGCAAGCTCCTATCAAAGCATGACGGGCTACCGCATTCCGCCCCTCAAACTGACCGCATACGTGGAATATCGCCCCAGTGCCAGTTGGAGCCATCGAGTCCAGGCCACCTCCTATGCCTCCAGAGACTATCGCCTGGACGGCAAGACAAGCTTCGGCCGCTACGACACCACGGGCTACACCACAGTAGATTTGATCAGCCAGTGGAAAATCGACCCGAAGAACCGCGTCTCACTGGGCGTGGAGAATTTGTTCAACCGCAACTACTTCCCGCTGTACAGCCAGCTGCTTCGAAGCAACAACAACACCAGCCGCCTTCCCGCAGCTGGCACCGTCGTTCGAATCAGCTATGCGCATACCTGGTAGCCAGGCCTGAGAAGGTCCCGTCTGAGCACACAGAGGACAAGCCCGAAGAGGCTTGGTTGACATCGATTGCTGGCTTAGTGGCTTCTTGATGAGATGCAACAGGCAATCAGCTATTGAGTGACGAAAGCATGCAGATGGTGAGCCCAGGTTCCCGGTAATCTTGGAATGACAAGGGCTTGCCAATACGACACTCGACAATCCAGCCTCGGCGATGCATACCAGAAAGGGCGCTCAAGACTTTGAAGAGTGCCCATGATGCCTGCGCACGGAAGATTCATCGCAGATGTCCTACGCGCCGGAAACAAAAATGCCCGCTTTTCAGCGGGCATTTTTTGCTGCAGACTCTGGTTTTATCTGCACATTTGGTAGGCGCGATTGGACTCGAACCAACGACCCCCACCATGTCAAGGTGGTGCTCTAACCAGCTGAGCTACGCGCCTGTTGTTCTGTTCGATGAAGCAATTGTAGCACGGGTTTTTCACTCATTTTTTGAGAGCTAACATTTTCTTGTCATCGAGCGCTGCCAGCTGCAATTGGGACTTACATCAGCGCCTTCTGGCCGAGCGAACGCCGGAGACACTGGCCACGATGCCGAGCACCTTGTTGAGGCGGCCCGAGTCGGCCACTTCCACGGTGAAAGTCATCCACGCCGTCCCCTTGACGGACTGGGTCTGTACGCCGATGACATTGGTCTTCTCGCGTGCAAACACGTCCGAGATGTCGCGCAGCAGGCCTTGACGGTCGGCTGCCTCGACTGCGACGTCCACGGGATAAACCGGCCCGCCCTTGTCCACATTCTTGGGGGTGCCCCAGTCAACCTCGATGACACGCTCGGGGCTCTTGGCCATCATCTCGCGGAAATTCGAGCAATCGCAGCGGTGCACGCTCACGCCTTTGCCGCGGGTCACAAAGCCGCCGATCTCGTCCGGAGGAGCTGGCTTGCAGCATTTGGCCAGCTGCGTCATGAGCGAATCGACGCCCACCACCAGCACCCCGCCTCGCGAAGAGTCATGGCCGCGCGCCTTGCGCACCGGCGTGAATGCGTCTTCCTCTGGCGTTTCTTCACTGGGACGCAGCACTACTTCGATATTGCGCAGCGAATACTCGTCCTTGCCCACCACTTCAAAGAGTGCATCGGCAGACTTGAAGCCCAGTTGCGCCGCCAGCTCTTCGAGCTTGATCGCCGTCTTGCCCTCGCGCTGCAGCAGTTTCTCAACCGCCTCCCGGCCGCGCGACACGGTTTCGTGCGTGGCCTGGGCATTGAACCAGGCGCGCACCTTGGCCTTAGCCCGGTTGCTGACCAGATATCCCAGGTCGGCATTGAGCCAGTCGCGCGAGGGCCGGTCTTCCTTGGCGGTGTTGATCTCCACGGTCTGACCGCTTTCCAGAGCGGTGTTCAGCGGCACCATGGCTCCGTCCACACGCGCGCCGCGGCAGCGATGACCAAGGCTGGTGTGCACCGAGTAGGCAAAGTCCACCGGCGTGGCTCCTTGCGGCAGCTCGATCACGGCCGCATCGGGAGTCAGCACATAGATGCGATCTTCGAACAGGCCACGCTGGGCCGAGCCCGTCAGATCGCTGCCCCAGGCCAGCAACTGGCGCAGCACGGCAATCTTGGCGTCATATTCGCTGGACGCCGACACGCCCGCATAGCCCTTGGTGCCGGCTTCCTTGTAGGCCCAGTGCGCGGCCACGCCATGTTCGGCATG
Organism: Comamonas sp. Z3; assembly: GCF_008121565.1. Lineage (NCBI taxonomy): Bacteria > Pseudomonadati > Pseudomonadota > Betaproteobacteria > Burkholderiales > Comamonadaceae > Comamonas > Comamonas sp. Z3. Next base: position 966,438 of record NZ_VOQU01000001.1, on the reverse strand, counting down.
GTCGTGCATGGCCTGGGTACGGATCTGGATCTCTATGGTGCGGCCGGTTTCATCGCGCACCACCGTGTGCAGCGACTGATAGCCATTGGGCTTGGGTTTGGCGATGTAGTCGTCAAACTCCTTTTCCAGCGGCGTGAACTGCTCATGCACCCAGGACAGGGCTGCATAGCAGTCCTTGACCGTAGGCACGATAACGCGCATGGCACGGATATCGAACAGCTGGTCGAAGCTCAGCGACTTGCCGCGCATCTTCTTGACGATGCTATAGATATGCTTGGGGCGCCCCTGCACCGAGGCGCTGATGCTGTGGGCGCGCAAGTCGGCCTCGAGGCGCGCACGCATCTGCTCCATATAGGCTTCGCGCTCGACGCGCTTCTCGTCGAGCAGACGCGCTATCTGGCGGTAGGTATCGGGCTCCAGAAATCGGAAGGCCAGATCTTCGAGCTCCCATTTGATCTGCCAGATGCCCAGACGGTTGGCCAGCGGCGCAAAGACATACAGCGCTTCGCGCGCGATGCTGGGCGAGACCGGACTCTTCTCGGCCGCGTAGTAGCGCAGCGTCTGCAGGCGCGACGCCAGGCGCAGCAGCACCACGCGCAGATCGCGCGAGAAGCCCAGCAGCATCTTGCGCACGTTCTCGGTCTGCGTGGCCACGCCATCGACATGCTGGCTGCTCAACTCGGCGTCTCGCGCCTGCTGTTGCACGCGGATGAGCTTGATGGTTTCGACCGCCAGGGTCGCAAAATTATCGCCAAACGCCTTGGCAATCACTTCCTGCGGCTTGTTCAGGTGCACGCTGGCGTGCACCAGATAAATGGCCGCCTGCATGGTTTCCGAGCCACCAATCTTCTTGAGGATGGCGGCCACGGCGTCGGCGTGGATCAGGGTGTTTTCACCGGTCTCCATGACTTCGCCGGCAATCAGCGGTTCGGCAAAGGCGCGGGCGCGCGCCAGCGCATTGACTTGATCGGGCAAAACCTCGGAAGTGGCGGTAATCAGATGCGGCGTTGGCTCCGTGAGCTTGGGTGCGGCGTCAGAGACGGTGGTTACGGTATCGCTGGTCTTCATGCAGCTTCCTCTTGGGCCTGCTGCGCAAGACTGATGCTCGCAGGCAGACCCTTATCCCCTTGTAAAAACTTTTGTATCAACGCCACTTGCCCCGGCACTATCAGCGTTGGAGCATGTCCCACGCCTTCCAGTTCCGTGCAATGCGCTCTGGGGCCACGCTCGGACATGGCTTGGGCAGTACGGCCAGAAAGCAGATCGGACTCGGCCCCTCTGATAAGCAAGACCTGTGCCGTGATCTGGTCGTAAAGCTGCCAGAGCAAGGCCTCACCAGCCTGGGCGGTCTCGCGCGTCATCTGGGCCATGGGCACTGCAATACGGGGGTCGTAATGCAGCACCACGCCCCCTTGGGGATCTGGCTTGATCATGGCCTGCGAGAGCCGGCTCCACTGCTCATCGCTATGTGGGCCGAATCCTTCGGAAATCAAGCGCATGGCGGCGGCAGCGCTCTCGAAGTTGGGAAACTGCAAGCTTTTGCCGACATAGGAACCGATGCGCTCCAGCGACTCCCACTCAATGGTAGGGCCGACGTCGTTGAGCACCAGCCGTCGCACCGGCACCGGCAGCGGCAGACCGGGCTGGCCCACGATGCCCATGCCGATCAGGCCGCCCATGCTGGTGCCGACCCAGTCCAGGGTTTCAATCGGCGCCTGAGCATGCAGCTGGGCCAGCAACGCCAACATATCGGCCGCGTACAGCGGCAGCTGATAACCCATGGGGTCGGCCAGCCAGTCGCTTTCGCCGCGTCCCACCACATCGGGGCAGATCACGCGGGCAAAGCGGCTGAGCTCGGCGGCCAGCACATCGAAGTCCCGGCCCTGACGCGAGAGGCCATGCACGCAGACGATGACATGAGGATGTCTCGGATTGCCGGTACGGTTCCATTCCCAGTACGCCATGCGGTGGGTGCCCTCGGGCTGAGCTTCGAGCTGCTCCCGGCGTTGAGCGCTGGCCCAGGCGGGAGCCATTGCAGAGGCTCCGGGACACGATACGTAATTCAGCGTAGGTTGATTCATGGAGAACGTGTTTTCAGGACCGGGGCCGATAATGGCTGTGTCGCATCGTAATTCATTCGGAGACCTTGTATGTCCATGTTGAAAGGCAAAACCGCTCTCGTGACGGGATCGACCAGCGGAATCGGCCTAGGTATCGCAATCGCTCTCGCACGCCAGGGTGCCAATATCGTGCTCAACGGCTTTGGCGATGTCGAAGCACCACGCGCCCAGGTACTGGATGCCGGCAAGTCGGCCGACATCAAGGTCGGCTACCACGGTGCGGACATGAGCAAGACCGCCGACATCGAGGCCATGATGAAGTACGCCGCCGCCGAGTTCGGCTGCGTCGACATCCTGGTCAACAACGCCGGCATTCAGCATGTGGCCAAGGTGCAGGACTTCCCCGTGGAGAAGTGGGATGCCATCCTCGCCATCAATCTGAGCAGCGCCTTTCACACCACGCGTCTGGCCCTGCCCGCCATGCAGCAGGCCAACTGGGGCCGCATCATCAATGTGGCTTCGGTACACGGCCTGGTCGGCTCGGCCGAAAAATCGGCCTATGTCGCCGCCAAGCACGGCATCGTCGGCCTGACCAAGGTGACGGCGCTGGAAAACGCCACCACCGGCGTGACCTGCAACGCCATCTGCCCCGGCTGGGTGCTGACGCCGCTGGTGCAAAAGCAGGTGGATGCCAAGGCTGCCGCCCAGCACATCAGCAACGAGGACGCCACCAGACAGCTGCTGGGAGAAAAAGAGCCTTCCATGCAGTTCACCACGCCCGACGAGCTCGGCGAGCTGGCCGTCTTCTTCTGCTCGGCCGCCGCCAACAATGTGCGCGGCGTGGCATGGAATATGGACGGCGGCTGGGCCGCACAGTAGCCACCGCAGGGCTTGCGTGAAAGCGATTACTGATTAGATAGCATCTAGTGCTTGCCAGAAGGCATATTCAGCATCAAATCATGATGAAAATCAAAAAGGAGCAGCGCAAGCTGCTCCTTTTTTCATACGAACCTGACGCAGATTCGATCACTGCATCTGAATCGATCCGCCGACGGTGACCGTCACCTCGGCGCGGTCCGCTTCCACCGGCACGGGCGCGGCATCCGCATAGCTGGCCTTGGCCATGCTCATCATGCGCGGGCGCGGCATGGGATGCCCGCCACCGCCGCTGCTGCTCACATTGACCTCGCGCAGGCTGTAGCCTGCAAAGCCGAAGCTCTTGGAGATGGCCGCAGCACGCTGGCGGAAGTTCTCGATCGCCTTGGCCTGGGCTTCGCCCTCCACCTTTTCCCGTGCCTCACGAGAGAGGCCGAAACTCATGCTGGCCAATGTCATGTCCTGCACCTTGGCCGCCGCCTGGGTGATGCGCACGAAGTCACGCCCCTGCAGCACGATCTCGGCCTGGCCCTGCCAGCCTTCGATCTTGCCGTTGTTGCCATAACGCGGCGAGATGGAGAAATTGCCGGTGCTCAACTCCATCTGCCGACTTTGCGCATCGCTACGCAGCGTGGTCATGGCGGACTCCACGATCTTCTGCAACTGGGACTGCACCGAAGCGGCATCGCGGCCGTCCTTGCTGGCCGACAGCGTCGCCGTCATCCAGTCCTGCTTGACCTCCACCGTGCCCTGGGCCGACAGCTGCACCACATTGGTGGGTCTTTGCGCGTCACGCGCTGCGGCCTGCGCCCAGACATTGCCACCGGCACAGGCCGCAGCCAGCGCAAGGGCGGCAGCCGCTGCGCGAGAAGAAGAGGAAGACTTGGAAAATTGATTCATGCGGTTCACCTTGTAAGTAAATCAGGCCATGCAGATACACATGCATTTCACCATTGCGCAAAGTCGCTGCTGTGCAGCATGTCAGCCCAGAGTGTGACTTTATGTACGAACAGCCGACATTAGACACACCACCAGAACAACCATTGAAACAATAGGGCAAAATACTGGTGAAAAGTTCCTCAAGAAACATTTATTGTTCTATTTACAAACGCAACAATCGTAACAAGTGGCAAGACTTGGGCTTGTTTCGCTGGATTTTTTGGATCTAGCGATAACAATGGGCCAGTTACAAATAAATCGATAAGGACGATCATGGCAACGACGAACAACCGTACTGACAAGATCCTCGTGGTGGATGACGATGCACGCATCCGCGACCTGCTGCGCCGCTATCTGACGCAGGAAGGCTTCGAGATCATGATTGCCGAGGACGGCAAGGCGCTCAACCGCATCCTGCTGCGCGAGACTGTCGATCTGATCGTGCTTGATCTGATGATGCCCGGCGAAGACGGTCTGTCCATCTGCCGCCGCCTGCGCTCGGCCAACGACCGCACCCCCATCATCATGCTGACCGCCAAGGGCGAGGACGTGGACCGCATCGTGGGTCTGGAAGTCGGCGCCGACGACTATCTGGGCAAGCCCTTCAACCCGCGCGAGTTGCTGGCCCGCATCCATGCCGTGCTGCGCCGCCGCCCTCCTCAGGAAGCACCGGGCGCGCCTTCGGGCGACAACGAGGTGGTGACCTTTGGCCCCTTCACCTTCGACCTGGGTACCCGCGTGCTGCAAAAGAATGGCGAAGAGCTGCCGCTGACCACCGGCGAATTCGCCATGCTCAAGGCCCTGGTGCGCCACCCGCGCCAGCCGCTGTCGCGCGAAAAACTGGCCCTGCTGGCCCGTGGCCGCGAATTCGAGCCGTTCGACCGCAGCCTGGACGTGCAGGTCTCGCGCCTGCGCAAACTGATCGAGGAAGACGCAGCTGCACCACGCTATATCCAGACCGTCTGGGGCGTGGGCTATGTGTTCGTACCCGATGGCATGAACTGATTCTGCCCGCCTGCATTGCAACAAGCCGCCCGCTGCGCGGCTTGCTGTGCTTGGGTGCCGGTCCATAAGGACCATAAGTCAAGCTCTTTCAACAACCACCAGTAGATAGACACTTTTTGGACAAACCGTAACCCGTGTTGCCCATATTGGGCGTACCCTCGGGTCCAGTTATTTCCGCATTGCTGTTCATGAGCGCTTTCCACCATCCGCCGCCCGACGCCACCAGCCCCGTACCCCTGGAGTACGAGCGGCGCAGTACAGCGCGCTCCCCTGTGGGGCTGAACCTGTTCTGGCGCACCTTCTGCCTGCTGGCACTGCTGCTGGTGGGCAGCATCCTGGCCTGGCTGCAGACATTGCGGGCACTGGATTTCGAGCCGCGCACACTGCAGACGGCCAAACAGGTGGCCTCACTGGTCAACCTGAGCCGCGCCGCACTCGAGCATTCGGATGCGATCAACCGCGTCTCCCTGATCAAGACCATGGCCGACCAGGAAGGCGTGCGCATTCTGCCCCGCGAGCCCGGCGACTCATTCGAGCTGCTGGAACAGAACGCTCTGGGCCAGAAGCTGACCGAGGAGCTGACCACCCGCCTGGGCTACGGCACCGTGGTGGCGCGCAGCGTCAACGGGGAGCCTGGCCTGTGGGTGGGCTTCACCATCAATGGCGACCGCAACTGGATGCTGATGGACCAGTCGCGCTTCACTCCCGCCAGCGGCCAGACCTGGCTGATCTGGCTGATCACAGCCGCCCTGCTCTCGCTCATCGGCGCGGCCGCCATTGCCCGTCTGATCAACCGGCCGCTCAAGCAGCTGTCTTATGCGGCCAACCGCGTGCGCGAGGGCGACTTCGACGCCAGCCAGCTTGACGAGGAAGCCGTGACCAGCGAAATCCGCGAGGTCAACATCGGCTTCAACCGCATGGCGCAGAAGCTGGCCAAGCTGGAACAGGACCGCGCCGTGATGCTGGCCGGCATCTCCCACGACCTGCGCACGCCGCTGGCACGGCTGCGCCTGGAGACCGAGATGAGCGTCTATGACGATGTGGCGCGCGAGCATATGGTGGCCGACATCGTGCAGCTGGACGCCACCATCGACAAGTTCCTGGACTACGCCCGCCCTGATCATCGCGTCATGCTCAGCCCCGTGGACCTGCATGCCGTGGTTGCCTCCTGCGTCTATGCCGTGCAGGACCACCGCGAACTGCAGATCACCATGAACGTGCCGGAGGACCTCTATGTCATGGCCGACGAGGTGGAGCTGGCACGCGTGATCTCCAATCTCTTCGAGAACGCACGCCGCTACGGCAAGACCCCGTCCACCGACACCACCGAGGTGGACGTGGTTGCCAAGGAAAGCGAGAAATGGGTGGTCATCCGCATCCGCGACCATGGCAAGGGCGTACCTGCCGAGCAACTGGCCAACCTGACCCAGCCCTTCTTCCGCGGCGACACGGCGCGCACGGCGGCCGCAGGCGCAGGCCTGGGTCTGTCTATTGTGGACAAGACGGTGCAGCGTATGGGCGGCATGTTTGCCCTTTCCAACTCATCGACGGGCGGCCTGGTCGCCCATCTGCAGCTGCAGCGCGCCATGGGCGTGACAGCCGGTGCGGCGCCCGAACAGCGCCTGCAGCGCCCCCAGGTCAAGCGCAATCTGCCGCGCGACAAGAAAGACGACGAGGCAGGGGAAGACTGAATCGGTCTGCCTCCATGCACAATCGGCATCGCCTTTTCAACCATTTGCTGGAGAGTTCACCATGCAAGCCCGATGCCTGTGCGAAGCCGTTCTCGTCACCGCACCCGACACCCACGAAGTTCATGTCTGCCACTGCAGCATGTGCCGGCGCTGGGGAGAAGGCCCCGCCTTCACCCTGCATGGCGGCACGGCAGTGCAGACCAGCGGCCCGGTCACGCGCTATGCATCCTCGCCTTGGGCCGAGCGTGCCTTCTGCAGCAGCTGCGGCACCCACCTCTTCTATCGCCTGCTGGCCAGCAACGAGCATTTTCTGTCTGCCGGGCTGTTTCAGGATGCCCGGGGACTGACACTGGCACAGCAGATCTATATCGACGAAAAGCCAGACTATTACGCGCTGGCCAATGACACCCCGACCCTGACCGGGGCCGAGGTGCAAGCCCTCTACGGGGATTCATGACCGGCTTTCGCCGCGGCCATGGCGTCAAGCAGGGTCAGGCAGCCCTTACCAGCAAGGCCACTGCACGGGCCTCCATGGCCTGCAGCTGACCCACAGGCCCGAGCTTCTCTGCCGTCTTGGCCTTGACGTTGACCTGCTCAACATCCAGCTCCAGCACCTGGGCAATACGCTCGCGCATCTTCTCGATATGGGGTGCCAGCTTGGGTGCCTGGGCCACGATGGTGCTGTCGATATTGCCGATCTCGAAGCCCTTGGCGCGCACGCGCCTGGCAGCTTCGGCCAGCAGCACGGCGGAGTCCGCCCCCTTGAACTGCGCGTCGGTATCCGAGAAATGGCGGCCGATATCGCCCAAGGCCGCTGCACCGAACAAGGCATCGGTGATTGCATGCAGCAGCACGTCGGCATCCGAATGGCCGAGCAAGCCCAGGCTGTGAGGCACCTCGACACCGCCGAGAATCAGCTTGCGCCCAGGAACCAGGGCATGTACATCCCAGCCTTCACCAATACGAAAATTCATAAAAATCCTTGTCAAACTCTTGCTCATAAAGCGCAAGCAGCTATCAAATTAAATACTATCTACGCCAACCCGGCTCGGACACGGTGCTGCCAGCCGCCGAGCCCTGTCGATGGAGAATCCGTCTAGGCACGCGCCTTGCGCTGCAGCAGCACGGCCTCGGCCAGCGCGAAGTCGTCGGGATAGGTCACCTTGAAGTTCTGCGCACCACCCGAAACCAGCCTGGGTGAGTGACCGGCCAGTTCCATGGCGCTGGCTTCGTCGGTTACCGCAGCACCCGCCGCCTGCAGCGCCGCCAGCAAGGCTGCGATACGGAACATCTGCGGCGTCTGAGCCAGCCATTTGTCGCTGCGCTCCACCGTCTGCGCCACACGCGCCGGGCCTGCACCAGCGGCCTGCTGCTTGAGCGTGTCGGGCAGCTTCAGCGCCAGCAACCCACCCACCGCATCCGGCAGGCAGGCATCGATCAAGGCATTGACCTGCGCCGATGCGACCAGACAGCGCGCCGCATCATGCACCAGCACCCAGTCCTCGCCGCTGGCCCCCATGCGCAGCAACTCCTGCAGGCCGTTGCTCACAGTCTCGGCACGGGTGGCTCCGCCACAGGCAGCAATGCCGAGCCGAGCGTCGGTGGCGCGGCCCTGCCAGAAACCATCGGCAGCAGAGACCACCAGCAGCACCCGGTGCATGCGCTCCACCGCCAACATGGCGGCCAGCGTGTGCATGACCATGGGCTGGCCCGCTACGTTCTGGTATTGCTTGGGCAGCTCGGGGGCCGGTGAATCTGCGGCAATGGCGCGCAGACCGACGCCCGCGCAGGGAATCAGCCCCCAGCAGCGGGGCGCAGGTGCCGGCGACGACGCCGCTGCAGCGTTTGCCTTGTCGTCCGTCATGGACTCAGGCGAGAAAAACCGATCTGTCATGCACAGTATTTTAAAATCAGCATTTCGTCCGAAAGCCCCTGAGATCCATCGAAGACCTGCTTTCGACTTGCATCGCCTTGAGGTGTCCCCATTTTGAGTGAATGCGCAGCCAGCCATCAGCTCCGCGCTGATTGGGCCGTGAGCCCTGCCCTTGATGGCCGGACTCGCCCGCATTCAATCTGTCCCCGTTTTTTTGCATCCAGCCCGCACCTGTGTGCCGCTGCCTGCGCTCGTCTGTGAAAAACCATGCAACTGCCCAAGCTCACCCCCGGTAAACGCTTTCACCTGCCCCGCCCTGTTGGCAGCGCCGACGCGCTGCTGCTGGCCAGGCTGGGCGAGCGTGAAAAGCAAGACGGCCGGGTCACGGCCATCGTCACGGCCGATGCCGCCGACGCCCATCGTCTCATGGAGGAGATGGCCTTCTTCGCCCCCGAGCTGCGCTGCGCATTGTTTCCCGACTGGGAAACCCTGCCCTACGACAGCTTCTCGCCGCACCAGGATCTGATCAGCGAGCGCCTGGCCACGCTGTGGCGCATCAACCAGCGCGACAGGCAGCATGGCGCCGACGTGGTCATCGTGCCCGCCACCACGGCCCTCTATCGCCTGGCCCCCCCCTCGTTTCTGGCTGGCTATACCTTTGAATTCAAGCAGGGCCAGAAGCTCGACGAGGCAAAGCTCAAGGCCCAGCTCACGCTGGCGGGCTACCAGCATGTGTCCCAGGTGGTCAGCCATGGCGAATACGCGGTACGCGGCGGCCTGATCGACCTGTTCCCCATGGGTTCGCTCCAGCCCTACCGCGTGGACCTGTTCGACGACGAGATCGACTCCATCCGCACCTTCGACCCCGACACGCAACGCAGCCTCTACCCCGTGCCCGAGGTGCGTCTGCTACCCGGCCGCGAATTCCCGATGGACGAGGAAGCGCGCGCCAAGTTCCGCAGCCGCTGGCGCGAGCTGCTCGAGGGCGACCCGACACGCAGCCGCATCTACAAGGATATGGGTGCCGGCATTGCCACGGCCGGCATCGAGTACTACCTGCCGCTGTTCTTCGACGAAACAGCCACTGTCTTTGACTATCTGGGCGACGAGGCCACCGTGGTGCTGCACGGCGATCTGGAGCCGGCCTTCCAGCGCTTCTGGCAGGACACCAAGGACCGCTACCGCCTGGTGCAAGGCGATCCCGACCACCCGGCGCTGCCGCCCGAGACGCTGTTTCTCAGCGCCGACCAGTTCTATACCCGCAGCAAGGAGCATGCCCAGCTGGCATTGCGGCCGGGCACCGAAGATGTGGCCGACAGCGCCATCTTCCAGAAGCTCGAAGACCTTTCCGTGCTGCGCGGAGCCGATGACCCGCTGGCCAAACTGCAAAAACATATAGCAGCCGGCACAAGCCGGGTCTTGCTTCTGGCCGAATCCGACGGCAGGCGCGAGAGCCTGCTCGACTTTTTCCGCGCTTCGGGCGTCAACCCGCCCGTGTTCGATTCTCTGGCCGAGTTCCAGGCCGATGCCACGGAAAAGGTCGGCATCGCCACCTCCAGCCTGATGACGGGCTTTGCCTGGGTCGAGGAAGGCCTGGACTTCGTCACCGAAACCGAGCTGTTTGCCAGCAGCCCCACGGGCCGCCGTCGCCGCCGCCAGGAGCAGGTCAGCGATGTGGAGGCACTGATCAAGGACCTGTCCGAGCTCAAGGTAGGAGACCCCATCGTCCATGCCGACCACGGAATAGGCCGCTACCGCGGGCTGATCAATATGGACATGGGCCAGAAGAACCCGGACGGCACGCCCGCGCTGCAGGAATTTCTGCACCTGGAATATGCGGCCGATGCCGTGCTCTATGTGCCCGTCAGCCAGTTGCACCTGATCAGCCGCTACACCGGCGTCTCGCCCGACGATGCGCCGCTGCACAAGCTGGGCGGCACGCAATGGGAGAAAGCCAAGCGCAAGGCCGCCGAACAGGTGCGCGACTCGGCCGCCGAACTGCTCAATATCTACGCCCGCCGTGCCGCGCGCCAGGGCCATGCCTTCCGCTTCCCCACGGCCGACTACGAGCAGTTCGTGGCCGACTTCGGCTTCGAGGAAACGGCCGACCAGCGCGCCGCCATCCACGCCGTGGTGCAGGACATGATCAGCCCCCAGCCCATGGACCGCCTGGTCTGTGGCGATGTGGGCTTCGGCAAGACCGAGGTCGCACTGCGCGCGGCCTTTGTGGCGGCCATGGGCGGCAAGCAGGTCGCCTTCCTGGCCCCCACCACGCTGCTGGCCGAGCAGCATTACCAGACCCTGGTGGACCGCTTCTCCAAATGGCCGATCAAGGTTGCCGAGGTGTCGCGCTTTCGCTCGGGCAAGGAGATCACGGCGGCCATCAAGGGCATCTCGGACGGTACGGTGGATATCGTGGTCGGCACGCACAAGCTGCTGTCCGAGTCCACGCAGTTCAAGAACCTGGGCCTGCTCATCATCGACGAGGAACACCGCTTTGGCGTGCGCCACAAGGAGGCCATGAAGGCCATGCGCGCCGAGGTCGATGTGCTGACGCTGACGGCCACCCCGATCCCGCGCACCATGGGCATGGCGCTGGAGGGTCTGCGCGACCTGTCGGTGATCGCCACGGCGCCGCAGCGGCGCCTGGCCATCAAGACCTTTGTGCGCAACGAGGGCACGGGCGTGATTCGCGAAGCCGTGCTGCGCGAGCTCAAGCGCGGCGGACAGATCTACTTCCTGCACAACGAGGTCGAGACCATAGAGAACCGCAAGCAGAAGCTGGAGGAAATACTGCCCGAAGCACGCATCGCCGTGGCCCACGGCCAGATGCCCGAGCGCGAGCTGGAACGCGTGATGCGCGATTTCGTGGCCCAGCGCTACAACATATTGCTGTGCTCGACCATCATCGAGACCGGCATCGACGTGCCATCGGCCAACACCATTCTCATCAGCCGTGCCGACAAGTTCGGTCTGGCCCAGTTGCACCAGCTGCGCGGCCGCGTGGGACGCAGCCACCATCAGGCCTATGCCTATCTGATGGTGCCGGACCTGGACGGCCTGACCAAGCAGGCCCAGCAGCGACTGGAGGCCATACAGCAGATGGAGGAGCTGGGCTCGGGCTTCTATCTGGCCATGCACGACCTGGAAATTCGTGGCGCCGGGGAGGTGCTGGGCGAAAACCAGAGCGGCAATATGCTGGAGGTGGGCTTTCAGCTCTATAACGAGATGCTGTCCGAGGCCGTGCGCAGCCTCAAGGCCGGCAAGGAACCCGATCTGCTCTCGCCGCTGTCGGCCTCCACCGACATCAATCTGCACGCCCCGGCCCTGTTGCCCAACGACTACTGCGGCGACGTGCATCTGCGCCTGTCGTTCTACAAGAAGCTGGCCACGGCCAAGACGGCCGATCAGATCGATACCCTGCTCGAGGAAATCGTGGACCGCTTCGGCAAGCTGCCGCCCCAGGCGCAGACCCTGATCGACGTGCACCGCCTGCGCGTGCTGAGCCAGCCCTATGGAGTGGTCAAGGTCGATGCCGCTCCCGGCGTGATCAACATCAGCTTCAAACCCCAGCCGCCGATCGATCCCATGAACATCATTCACCTGATCCAGAAGAACAAGCACATCAAGCTGGCGGGCAACGAGAAGCTGCGCATCGAAAAAGAGCTGGAGAACCCCAAGGACCGTGCCCAGATGGTGCGCGATGTGCTGCGCAGCCTGGGTCAGCCGCTCAAGAGCGAAACAGCTGTTCATGCCTGACAAGGCTGCTGACAAAGCCAGCAGGGCTATTGAGCCCAGTCCGATGCAGACGGTGCAAGATGGCGGCGGAACCTGATTTTCCGAGCCGCCATGTTTCTTGAAGCCGCCATTGCCCTGCTGGCCTTGTTTCTGGCCCTGCTCTGCCGTCCCTGGCGCATGCTGGGCAGCCGGGCCGGCCCCGGCGGCATGCATGACCCGGTGCTGTCGCCGCTGATCACTCCGCTGCTGGCCATTCTGGTGCTGCTACCCTGGGTCTGGGCGCTGCCAGAGCTGCACAAAATGCCTTTGCAACTGCACTGGTCTGGTGCACCGCTGGTGCTGCTTCTGATCGGCTGGCCGCTTGCAGTGCCCGTGCTGATTGCGACAAGCGCTATTGCCTTTGCACTGGCTCCCGCACTCGGACTGCAGGACGCTCTGGGCCTGGCGGTCTGGCAGGGGCTGGTGCCGGCCACGCTGGCCATGCTCTGGGGGGCAGCAGTGCGCCGCTGGTGCTGGCACAACATCTTTGTCTTTATTTTCTTGCGCGGCTTCCTGGGCACGGTTGTGTGCGTATTCATTGCGTCCTTGCTCGGCCAATGGACCGGGCATGTGCTGCCCAATGTCAACGACGAGCTCTCGCACATGGCGCGCTGGCTCATGGCCTGGAGCGATGGCGTGACCACCGGCATGCTGACAGCGGTATTCGTGGTGTTTCGCCCGCACTGGGTGGCCACCTGGTCCGATGCCATATATCTGCAGCCGCCTGGCAATCCTGAAAGCTGAGGCCGTCGAGGTGCGCTGAGCTCTGCCACTTTCCCGGCCACTGCGCAAACCGCATCTTTCCCATCAGGCAAAACGCCAAGGCAGTTGGCACAAGGCTTGCTCATCATCGGGCTATCGCACCGCCGCAATCACCAAGCTGGTGCATATCTTGAGAAAGAGAGGGATCGCATGCTGCTCCAACCCGTGCGCAATATCGCTCACCGCAAAATTCGCCATGCCGTTCATGCCATGGCCCGCCCCGCACTGGCCTGCGCGCTGGTGGCAGGCCTTGCCGCCACGGCCCAGGCACAGGACGCCTATCCCGAGCGCGCGGTCAAGGTCATAGTCGCCCTGCCCGCAGGAGGCAGCGCCGACATGATTGCCCGAGTCGTGGGTCAAAAGCTGGCCAGCGAACTCAAGCAGCCTTTTGTGGTGGACAACCGCGCCGGTGCCTCGGGTCAGATCGGCACGCCGGCCGTGGCGCGTTCCGCCCCGGACGGCTACACGCTGATGGTCTCGCCGGCCTCATTCCTGACCACCAACAAGAGCATCTTCAAATCCCTGCCCTATGACCCCGAGGCCGACTTCGCGCCCATCAGCAAGCTGGTGAATCAGCCCATGGTACTGGTGGTCAAGGACAGACAGAAATTCCCCAGCGTGGCTGCCGTGGTGGCGGCCGCCAAGGCCGCCCCAGGCAAGCTGACCTTTGCCTCATCCGGCGACGGCAGCCCCCAGCACCTGGCCGCGCTGATGTTCGAGACGCGCACCCAGGCCAAGATGCTGCACGTGCCCTACAAGGGCGGTGCGCCGGCCGTCAACGACACACTGGCCGGCAATGTGGACATGCTGTTTGCCGTGCTGCCCGAAGCCCTGCCCCATATCCAGGCCGGCAAGCTGCATGCCCTTGCGCTGATGGCGCCCAGGCGCGCGGCCATGCTGCCCAACACCCCCACCATGGCGGAAGGCGGTTTTGCCGACCTCAACCTATCGGCCTGGGTCGGCCTGTTCGCACCGGCCAAGACGCCGCAGCCCGTGATCGACAAGCTCAACCGCGCCGTGCGCGTGGCACTGGACAGCGAGATCAAGACCAAACTGGGTGAAAACGGCATGGAAGTCGCGCCGTCGACGCCCGAGCAGCTCAGGCAGACCATGGCCCAGGACATCAGGCTACATGCCGAGCTGGTCAAGGCTGCGGGCATTCAACCGCAGTAAGCAGGCACCGCCCGGAACAGCACCAAGGGCAGACTCAGGGGTGAATGGCAAGTCGAAGCCCGCAACAACAGCGGATAATGGCGGCCATCTTGAGGAATGGCGCGGGCCTGATCTCCGCCATTCCCCTTTCTGCTACCCCCTCATTCGCACGATTCGCAATGACCGACGCCACCGAATTCGCTCCCGGCCTGATGATCCGCGGCTTTACTGCCCCCCAGAAGCTGGCGGACTACAAGCTCATCGCCTTTGATATGGACTCGACGCTGATCACCATCGAGTGCATCGACGAGATCGCCGATGCCACGGGCAAGAAGGCCGAAGTGGCGGCGATTACCGAAGCCACCATGCGCGGCGAAATCACCGACTTCAAGGACAGCCTGCGCCAGCGCGTAGGCAAGCTGGTCGGAGTGACCGAGGCCGACATGGCCCGCGTTCTGGCCGAACGCCTGAAACTCTCGCCGGGCGCTGAAACCCTGGTCAAGGCCGCCAAGGCCGCCGGCCTGAAGGTGCTGCTGGTCTCAGGTGGTTTCACCTATTTTGCCGAGCATGTGCGCGGCCTGCTGGATATCGACTTCGTGCGCGCCAATGTGCTGGAGATCAAGGGCGGAGCACTGACCGGCGGCCTGGTCGAGCAGGCCTGGGGCGATATCTGCGACGGTGCGGAAAAGCGCCGCACCCTGCTGGAAGTGGCCTCGCTGATCGGTATCGATGCAAGCCAGTGCATTGCAGTGGGCGACGGCAGCAACGACATTCCCATGATGCAGGCAGCCGGCCTGTCCGTGGCCTACCATGCCAAGCCACGCGTGCGCAACGAGGCCAAGGTCGCCATCAACGAGGGCGGCCTGGATCGCCTGCTGGAAGTGCTCCGATAGGCTGGAACAAGCACCTGCCCTCATCAGCCGCTGCCCTGTCGTCCAGGGTCAGCGGCTTTTTTGCGTCCGCTGCGGCGCAGCCATCCCCGGCAGCTTTGCTACAGTGCCATGCATCTCCCTCAACCCAGTCGAAAGGTCAGAGCATGAGCCAACTCAGAATCGCCGTCATCGTCGGCAGCCTCAGCAAGCAGTCCATCAACCGCCAGCTCGGCCAGGGCCTGGCTGCACTCATGCAGGACAAGGCAGATTTCGAATTCATCGGTATCAGCCACCTGCCGGTCTACAACCGCGACTTCGACAACACCCCCTATTTCAAGCCCTTTGACGACCTCAAGCCCCAGATTCGCGGCTGCCACGGCGTTCTGTTTGTGACACCCGAATACAACCGCTCCATCCCCGCATCGCTCAAGAACGTGCTCGACGGCCTGAGCCGTCCCTATGGCCAATCCGTCTGGGCGGGACTGCCGACCGCCGTGATCGGCAGCTCGCCCGGCGCGGCCGCCACGGCCATGGCCCAGCAACACCTGCGCAATGTGCTGGTGTCGCTGGACATGCCCACCCTGCCCCAGCCCGAGGGCTTTGTGCGCTGGTCCGACACGCTGCTCGACGCCGACGGCAAGATCAGCCAGGGCAGCCATGACTTCCTCGTCAAGTACATGACACGCTTTCTGGACTGGGTGCAGCTGCACCAGAAGCGCTAAGGCAATCTTCCTCCGATTCGATAGCATGCCCCGCTCACGCACCAGGCGCTGCGGGGCACTTCATGACTATTTCCCTGCTTTGAAGACTGCTGGAACTTTTGCGCATGCAGACTGTTCCTACAATAGCGTGCGGCCTCATACATCACACAACACCCGGCCGCCAGGCGCCGAGCCCTGTCCTTTTACGGACAGTTTCAGCTCGGCACCTTGAAAATCCACCTCTCGATTTTAAATACCATAGCAAGCAAGCCTTTTGCGACAACCGTTGCAGGGCATGCTGGTTGCCTTCGCTCGTCAGAGTGCAGGCGGCCGTCTATGACAACCATGACTGGAAACCATTTCGTGAAGACTTCGTACCGTGCTGCTGCCTCCGTGATTGCCATCGCCATCGCATCGCTGACCGTGCCTTCCCTGGCTCAGGCCAAGCGCATGGGCAGCAGCAAGTCCGTTCGCCCTGCCAGCATCGGCAACAAGGCGCCGGCTCAGCCCGCACCCGTGGCTCCTGCCGCTGCCGCGCCCAAGGCTGCTGCTCCTGCAGCCGCCCCCGCTGCCGCAGCGGCCCCTGCTGCTGCACCCGCAACTGCAGCGGCACCTGCCGCTCGTGGCTCCGGGATGATGGGCACCATGGCCGGCGCTGCCGTCGGTGCCGTGGCCGGCACCATGGCGGGCAACGCCATTGCCGGCGCCATGGGCGGTGGCGACAAGGAAGCCGAAGCCAAGAAGGCCAAGGAAGAAGAGGCCAAGAAGGCCGAAGCCGAGGCTGCAGCCCTGCAAAAGCAGCTGGACGAGGCCAAGGCCAAGGCAGAAGCCGCTCGCGCAGCTGTCAAGTAATCAACAGGCCTTGTTGCAGCCCGGCACGCCGGGCCTGCGGCCACTGTCAAAAAAGGGATGCACCTGCATCCCTTTTTTGCATCCTTTTTTTCATCACGCTCTGCATGATTTTGTGCTCCCCGGCAGCACAGCACCCGGAAAAGCATCTGCCCGCCACACGCCAGATGCACGGACGCGGCCATGAACCATGAGTGGGTCGTAGCCGTTGGTGCCGGCCTCCACCGCGATCTCAGGCGCTCCAGACAGCGGCCATGATCGCTGCAGCCGCAGCCAGAATGCAGGCAGCCGCAGCGGCCCCGCGGGCAGCGATGCTGATCAGGGCAACGACGAGCAATGCGCCTGCCGATAGCCAGCCCAGCCAGGCCACGATGCCTACGGACCAGCCCCAGGCCTGTACGCAGGGCATGACCGCCGCAGCCAGCAGCCCCGCACCCACTGCGCGCAGCAGCCGCGCTCGGGCCGCAGAGATCTCCATGGCAGCCGTGAGCTGCTCGTGGTGGCGTTCCATGGCAAACGCCAGCGCCGCCATGCCCGCAAAGCTCAGCGCCAACGCCTGCCACGATGCTTGCAATACATTCATGCTCCCACCTCCATCTTGCCCGCTGAAACCGGGCTTTGCGAACGGGCGCTGCGGCGCCGCAGATAGTGCCAGGCCCAGGCTGCAAGCAATCCCATACCCATGGCGCTCAGCTCCACCCCTGCGCTCTCCCAGTCGCCGCGAGCGATCTGCGCGGGCAGACTGTCACCGACAGTGATCCAGTTCAGCAGCGGCAGCAGCAGGCACAAAGCGGCCAGCAGGCCCAGTTGCTCCCGCCATGCCGCTGCAGGAGCACGCACCATGGCATGCAGCAGCGTCAGGCCCCACAGCCCGAAGAACACCGCCAGCTCCCAACTCGCTCTATGGGACAGCCCGACGGGAACCAGGCGGTTGGCCCACAGATAGCCTATGCAACCCAGGCCCAGACCGGCGATGGCCGCGACATTGAGTCCTTCGACGAGCCGGTACACGTGCGCCGTGGCGCTGCCGAACTCGCCGGCCTGCCGGCCCAGGTGCTTGCCGCGGCGCTTGACCATGAACAGGATGGCGCCGCTGGCCATCATGGCGCTGCCCGCCAGCCCGCAGAGGAAATACAGCCACTTGAGCGCCTGGCCGCCGAACTCCACCTGGTGCAGACTGCCTATCACCGACTTGGCCATGGAGGCTTCACCACCGTCCACCTCGCCAGGCTGGCGCAGCCTCAGCACCTCGGCTGTCGCCGCCGAGAACATCACCATGCCGGTCGTTGGGTTCAGACGCTGCTGCATTTCCTCCTCGCTGTTCCAGCCGTAGACGCCGATGCGTGCCGCCGCATCGCCTGGGTTGTCCACGACCACGGCCCGCACGGGCTGGCCCATCAGCGCCTGGGCGCGTTGCACAAACGGCTCCAGCTGCGGAACCGCCATGGACCGGCCCGACGGTGCCGGCCTGTCCGACTCGTTGAGCGCCACCACATAGTCGCGCAGTCCCTGGCTGCCCGTGCCGAAATAGACCGCAATGCCGGCCGGCATCAAGGTCGAGGCGGAGATGGCAATCCCCGTATAGGCAATCATGATCTGGAATGGCAGCGTCAGCACCGCCACCGCATTGTGGGCATCCAGCCAGCTGCGCTGCCCCTTGCGGGCACGAAAGGTGAAGAAGTCCTTGAAGATGCGCCTGTGCGTGATGACCCCGCTGAGCAGCGCCACCAGCATGGCCATGCCCGCAATGCCGACCACCCAGAGGCCTGCCTGCCCTGCATGCAGCCGATAGTGGAAATCCACGAAATGGTGGCCCCCCTTGGTGGCTCGCACGGCGCCATGAGACTGGTCCTTGCCCAGCGGCTGCCCGGTGGCGGAATCCAGTTCGGCCGAAGCGTACTGGCGCTTTTCATCGAACCAGTAGACACGCAGGTCGCCAGCACCCTCGGCATCCGAGGGCCACAGCTCCCACATCTCGGCCCCCGGATGGTGTTTTTCCATATAGGCCAGGCCCCAGGCCAGGCGCTGGCCCAGATCACCCCCGCGCTGGCCGGAAGCACGGGCGGCCGCCTGTGCCTGCTCCTGGGCGTGATGCTCGGGTGTCATCCAGTGGGAGATGGGCTCCTCGAAGACCGCCAGCGTCCCCGTGAAAAAGACCGCGAACAGCAACCAGGAAAACCACAGGCCGCACCAGGTGTGCAGCCAGGCCTGGGCCTGGCGAAAACCGCCCTGGCCTGCTCCGCCCGCATTTCTACGCTCGGCCATGCTCAAGCTCCTCCAGCCAGCCAGGCCGAGGCGCCTGCCAGCACGACGCTGGGCAGCAGCAGACCCAGCCAGACCCGGCCCGGCGACACCGGCGAGAAGGCCCAGATCACGGCCAGCAGATACACGGGGAAACTCCACAGCATACCCGCCAGCACCGCCTCGGCACGCGGCTCGGAGAGGACCGTCGCCAGGAATACGGCCAGGGCGCTGGCCAGCAGATAGCCGCCCAGGACGGCGGCCAGCAGCCGGGACAGGACGCTGCTGCCCACAAAGCGTAGAAAGAATGGTGTCATGACATAAGGAAAGAGATGAAGGCCCCGGACAGCCCGGGCGAAGCAGGCCGCAAGGCCCTTTCTCTATGTATGACAAACGAAAACCCAAAAAGGGTCATCCGTGCCACGCACTGGCACAGGCCGGACCGAGCAGCAGTGCCTGCAGCGACGCGTGCTTGCTGCCACCAGCCCCACCGGGCTTTGGCTGAACCATGGCGGCGCGCCGCCGCACTCAGGCAGAAGTGGCCGACGGACTCGAGGACCCGAGTGCTGCCAACCCTCAGAAGTCGTAGCGCATGCCCACGTTCACGCTACGCGGTGCACCCCAGGTGTAGTAAAGGCCGCCCAGATTGCTGACGCCGGCAAAGTATTTCTTGTCCAGCAGATTGTTCACGTTCAGGCTCAGCGACAGATGCTTGTCGACCTGGTAGCGGGCCATCAGATCCAGCACGGCGTAGGACTGCTGTGCCAGAGTGTTGTGGCTGTCGCTGGTCGAAGTCTTGCTTTGCCAGCGAGTCGCAGCCCCCAGCGTCAGACCGTGCAGCGCACCGCCTTCGAAGCGGTAGGTGCTGCCGAGCTTGAGCTGGTACTTGGGATACAGGCTGGAGCTGGTCAGCGAGCTGTTTTGCTGCACCAGGCTACCCTGGACCTGCCAGCCGCGCGCCAGTTCGCCCGACAGCTCCAGCTCCCAGCCGCGCCGCGTGGCGCCGTTGACGGCACGGTAGGCCATATCGCCGCCAGGCGTGAAGGCGCCGGTTTCCTCGGCCGAGTTGTCGGTCTTCATCCAGAAGTGGGCGATGCTGGCGTTGAGTCGCTTGTCCAGGAATTCGCCCTTGGCACCGACTTCAAAGGTCTTGCCTTGCTCGGGGTCCAGGGTGCGCCCCTGTGCGTCCTGAGCGCTTTGCGGCTTGAAGATGGTGGCGTAGCTGCCGTACAGCGAGACCTGGGGATGCACTTCGTAGACCAGGCCGGCATAGGGCGTGGTGACGGTTTCGCGCATATCGTAGTTCCACCAGGTGGGCGTCACGTCATGCTGGCGGTACTGCGTCACGCGCATGCCGGCAATCAGCTGCAGCGGATCTGCCAGGCGGAAGCGCCCTGCGGCATAGGCATAACGCTGGCGCTGGTTGAAGACATGGCGGTCATAGTTCCAGTTGCCGAAGTCTGGCTGGGCCAGCGCGCCGCCGCCCTGGGCATAGCTCAGGCCCAGATTGGCCAGCGGTACGCTCTTGGAGCTGCCGTAGAGCAGGCCGCTGTGGTAGCGCGACATGCCCATGCCGGCCAGCAGCTCGTGCGTGCGTCCCAGCAAGCTGAACGGGCCTTTGACATCGAGATTGACCGACCAGTTGCGGTTTTCCACATCCTTCCAGGGCAGATAGGCAGCGGTGGTGCTGTTCCAGAGGTAGCCCAGTGTCATGTCGTCCATCTTCACGCTCTGATGGAAGAACTTCAGGCTTGCCGTCCAGTCATGGGCCAGACGCTGCTCCACGCTGCCGAACAGCTCGGTGCTGTCCTGTTCATAGCCCGCCCAGGGCGCACCGTTGTTGAAGGAACGCGGCATCAGCCCCACTTCGGCACCTGCTGCGGTGTAGCGCTGTATGGGCCGGGTCGTGCCGAAGCCGCGGGCCTCGCGCTGACGCAGCGTGATGCCCAGATTCAGCAGGGTATCGGGTGTGAGATCTGCCTCCAGCGTGCCAAACAGCATCTTGCTGTTGCTCTTTTCGTTGTCGCGGAAGCTGCCCGCGTCCGTCATGGAGGCCACCACGCGGCCACGCAACGTACCGGCCTCGTTGAGCGAGCCGCCTATATCGGCCTGCGCACGGTAGGTGTCCCAGCTGCCGGCATTGGCGCGCACGCTGGCCTGGAACTCACGCGTGGGACGCTTGCGGATCAGGTTGACGGTGGCGCCATAGCCGCCCTTGCCGACAACCAGTCCCGACGAGCCCTTGAGCACCTCGACACGGTCCATCTCGGCCATATCGTCCAGCGCATACATGGTGCTGGTGACGAAGTACCAGCCGTTGCTGAGCTGGGACATGCCGTCGACCTGCAGATTTACCTCCGAGCCGCGGGCCTGGAAGTCCGTCGCGTTGTTCTGGCGATAGACGCCAATGCCCGGCGTCTGCTCCAGCACATCGGCCAGCGTCTCCAGCTTGAAGTCATCCATGCGCTGGCGCGTCATCACGCTGACCGACTGCGGCGTCTCGCGTAGCGTCAGGCTCAGGCCGGTGGCCGTGCGGCTTGGCCCCGTCTGGGTGTAGCTTCCCGTGCCTTCCGTGGTGCCGCTGCGCTCGGCCTGGGCCGTCACGCGCACCTCGGACAGCGTGCTGCCCTCCTCACCCGAGATGGGAGACACGGCCTGCCTTTGCAGGGTGTAGCTGCCGCCGGGACGCGAGACCAGCTCCAGACCACTGCCTGCCAGCAACCGCTGCAATGCCTCGCGCGGCGTGTAGCTGCCAGCCAGAACCGGGCTTTGCCGGCCCTGGGTGAGCACAGGGTCGAAGGACAGCGCCATGCCGGCCGTGGCCGCCACCTCGGACAGCACCCGGCCCAGCGGGCCTGCCTCTATCCGGTAGGTCTGGACCTGGCCGGCGACCGGCGGCTCGGCAGCCTGCACGGCGCTTGCCGCCAGCGTCCAGCCCAGCAGGGCAAGTCGGGCGGCGCGCGCAACGGGGCTGAATACAGGATTCGGCAGGGAACGGGAAGCCATGGAAGCAGGCATGAAAAGCAGTCCTTTGGAAGCAAAAAGTGAGTGGTTCACCTTGCTTGCCAAACAACTTGCGAAAAAGTCTCAGTTGTCTGCATCTTTTTTTGCGGCCGGGCCGGCGGACTCAGCGCGCCGCCACCGTGACCCAGTAGCCGCGCCAGCGCTGGTGCACGCTCACGGCATAGGTCTCGGCCAGCATGGCCAATGCCCGGTCGGTATCGGCCAGGGGATAGGCTCCCGAGACCTTGATGGCCATCACCTCGGGAGCGCAATGCAGCAGACCGGAGCGGTAACGTGCCAGCCGCGCGCAGACTTCGGCCATGGGCATGGCATCCGCCACCAGCATGCCCTGCGCCCAGGCCAGTTGCTGCGCACTCGCCGTCTGCAGCGCTCCGGCGCCCTGGGCTGTCAAGCGCGCCCAGTTGCCGGCGGGCACCACCTGCGCAGATCGTGAGGCTGCGTGTGGGGTGACTTCGACTGCGCCCTGCGTCACGGCCAGGTCCACGAACTGGCCCTCGCTGTCCTGCTGCACCGAAAAGCGCGTGCCCAGTGCCCGCAGACGCCCCACGGCCGTCGCCACCAGCAAGGGCCGGTCCACGCCGCTGGGATCGGCGGCGGTTTCCAGCAGGATGGAGCCTCGACGCAGATGGATCAGGCGCTGGTGAGCATCGAAACGGATATCCACGGCGCTTGCCGTATCCAGCAGCAAACGGCTGCCATCGGCCAGCGTCACGCTGCGCTGCTCGCCCGTGACAGTACGCAGATCGGCCGTCCAGCCCTGCTGCTGCGCCATGCGCCAGCTCATCCAGCCACCAGGCACGGCGGCCAGCAGAACCGCCAGCCTGGCCACGGCGGCTCTTCGGCTGCGACGCTGCGATCGGTCCAGAGTCGGCATGGCCAGCGCGGTCGGCAGGCCACCGAGCTTGCCCATCAGCCGCTCGGCCCGCATCCAGGCGCCTTCATGCTCGGCGCTGGTACGGCGCCAGCGCTCGAAGGCAGCATGTTCAGCAGCCGTCAAGCCTTCATCGTTCAGGCGGACCAGCCAGTCCGCAGCTTCGTCAAGCAGGTGTGCCTCCATGACGCTTCAATCCATCAGCGCCAGGCAATGCCTGAAAGCCTGGGCCATGTATCGCTTGACGCTGCTCAGCGACACGCCCAGTTGCAGCGCAATGGCGTCGTACCTCATGTCTTCCAGCTGCGACAGCAGGAAGGTGCGGCGCACCAGGGGCGGCAAGGCATCGAGCATGGCATCTATCTCATGCAAGGCCTCCAGCACCAGGGCCCGGTGCTCGGGCGAAGGCACTTCGGGCTCGGGCAGCAGGGCCAGCGCATCCAGATAGGCGCGCTCCAGCGCCTGGCGCCGGCACCAGTTGACCAGCACGCCCTTGGCCACCGTGGTCAGATAGGCACGCGGCGACTCTATCTCCTGCGGCTCGCGCACACCAAGGATGCGCACGAAGGTGTCCTGCGCCAGATCGGCCGCATCGAAGGCATTGCCGACCTTTTTGCGCAACCAGCCCTGCAACCAGCCGTGATGGTCGATGTAAAGCGCAGTGACTTCGCGGTGGATGACGGATTCGGCAGCGGACATGGTGCGATGGAGATAAAGCTCTGGCAAAGCTCAAATGATATCAATTCTCATTTTCAATACAGGCAAAAGCGTCACTATTTACCCGCAGGAATCTGGCTTCGTCTTTCAGCCCGGCGCACCGAGGCCGGACGCCGGGCAGCAGCAAGATCGCAAGCCGCCACGCGGGGATCGCTGCGCACAAGCCCAGCCCTCAGCGGGGCTCGCCAAGAGATCGGGGCAACTGGATGGCGTGGCAAAAGGCAAACAATCATCGGGCGCGGCGGCGGCGCACGATTGCGAGCTGCAGCCTCCGATAGACTTTCCGATGGCTATTGCACTGCCGAGCTCGGCGATGTTTTACTTGACAGGTGACCGCGTCGCTTGCGGTCCGGGCTGCCAATCAGGAAACTCCAGAATCAAGATGACAGGCTTTCATCCTCACCGGCTTTTGCGTCGCCTCGTGCTCGGCAACCTGCTGGTAGCCGCCCTGCTGTGCTTTGCCACCTGGCTGGGCGTGCATGCCAATTACCGCGCGGACATGGAGCTGGGAGTGGCCGTCACCAGACACCAGGCGAGCAGCCTGAGCCTGGAGCTGGCTGCCGAGGTAAGACTGGTCGAGAACGCCTTGTCGGCGATTGCCAGCCGTTATCGTGCACGCAGCTCTGACGGCCTGCCCGCCGCCAACTCTGCCCTGTATGAAATGCTGCAGGAGCAGCGTGCACTGATCCCTTTTGTCACGGCCTTGCGCACCACTGACAGCACGGGCCAGGTGCTGATCACGCCCAGCGAAGCTGATCTGCCGTTTTCGGTGGCCGACCGCGACTATTTCGCCCAAGCCCGTGAAACAGACCGGATGGTGGTGTCCGAGCCCCTGATCAGCCACTCCTTCGGGAAATGGTCCATCGTGCTGGCCCGGCGTCTTCAGTCCGATGACCGTCAGTTCCAGGGCATCGTCTATGCGATTGTCGCGGCAGAGCATTTTCACCAGCTGTTCCAGCGCCAGTCCTTTGGTGCGAGCAGCGCCATGGCGTTGCGCACCGATCAGGCCCGGCTGGTCGCGCGCTATCCGGCCGAAAGCCAGGACGCCGAGTCCGGCATCGGCAAGGCCGCAGTCTCGCCCGAATACCACCGTGCCATCGACCAAAGCCGCGAGGAAGGCTGGTACATCACGCCGACCCTGATCGATGGCGTGGAGCGCATCACTGCCTACCACCGTCTGCCCGGATATCCGCTGACGGTGTTCACGGGACTCGGAACCGAAGCCTATATGGCCATGTGGCGTGCCTCGGCCTGGCGGGCCTGGGGTCTGGCCGGCCTGTGCATCGCCTTCATCGCCCTGGGCTCGGTCGCGCTATACCGTCTGCAGCAGCGCGAACGCCGCATCCGCAAGGAGCAGGAGCTGGTCATCGACAATGATCTGATCGGCATGGCCCGCCTGCGCGAGCGCAAAATCGTCTGGACCAACCCGGCCATGCGCCGTCTGCTCAAGCAGTCGGCTGCGGCACTGCAGGGCGCGTCCACGCGCATGCTGTACCCGGACGAAGCCTCCTACAGGCGCATCGGCGAGAAAGCCTATAGCTCCTTGCTCGCCCGGGGAAAATTCCATGCGCAGTTCCAGATGCGCAATGCCGAAGGCAAGCTTTTGTGGGTCGATGCATCGGGAACATTGCTCAACGCCGAAGAGTCGCTCTGGATCCTGGTGGACATCGATGCCCTCAAGCGCGGCGAACAGGCCGCCAACCATCTTGCCAATCACGACGCGCTGACGGGCCTGGCCAACCGCCGCGCGCTTGAGGAAACGCTGAATCAGGAGCTGGCCGACGGTCAGATGGTTGCCGTGTGCTTCATGGATCTCGACGGCTTCAAACAGGTCAACGACACCCAGGGCCATGACGCAGGCGACGAGGTCCTGCGCGTGGTCGCGGCCCGTCTGCTGGCACAGGCCCGGGCTGGCGACTGCGTCGCCCGCCTGGGCGGGGATGAATTCGTGGTGCTGCTATCCGGCCTGCACATGCCCAAAGAAGCCATGTCCGTGATGAAGCGCTGCATGGAGGCCGTGCGCCAGCCGATCGCGCTTCAAGGTGGAGTGATGGTTCAGGTCGGCAGCAGCATCGGCATCTCCATCAGCATGGAATGCAGCTCCACGGCAAACCTGCTGCAGACTGCGGACGAGGCCATGTATGCGGCCAAGCATGCAGGCAAGGGACGCATTGTTCAGCATTCGGACCTAGCGCAAAGCTCCGGAACCTGAAGCCTGGCGCTGCCCCGCTGCAGCCTGGGCATGTCGAATTCATCTCTTGGCCTTCGGCCCTTGCCTGGCCGACAACCCTCTTTCGGCTTACTCCTGCGCCCTGGGCGGCAGGCCTGCGGCCCTGCGAATCGGCTCCAGCAAGGCACCGAGTCCGTTGTGGTCGAGCTCCTGCATCAAGGCCAGCAACTGGCCGATCTCCCCCTTGGGAAAGCCCTCGCGGGCAAACCAGTTGAGGTAGTTGCCGGGCAGATCGGCAATCAGGCGGCCCTTGTACTTGCCATAGGGCATAGACACGCGCACCAGGCGCTCCAGCATTTCGGGATTCATGACAGACTGGCTTTGTATAAAAAACGACGCTCTTATAACCAAATAAGAAAAATGTCCTGCAGGCCTTGGTACAGGGCACTAGACTATGCACCTTAGTTCACTGCGGCCCAGACAAGGCCCGGGATTTATCGCAACTTGCTGAAGAAAGTCAGAACCAATGTTGAAGAAAGCTCTTTCTGCTATCGCTATTGCCACTCTGGCGCTGTCGGCCCAGGCCGCTGACGTGCTCAAGGTGGGCGCCACGGCCGTGCCTCACGCCGAAATCCTCAACCACATCAAGCCCGCACTGAAGGCTCAGGGCATCGATCTGGAAATCAAGGAGTTCAGCGACTACGTCCAGCCCAATGCCGCAGTGGAAGACAAGCAGCTGGATGCCAACTTCTTCCAGCACCAGCCCTATCTGGACAGCTACAACAAGGACCGCAAGACCTCGCTGGTGGCCGTGCCCAACGGCAAGGTGCATGTGGAGCCCTTCGGCGCCTATTCCAGCAAGATCAAGAACATCAAGGATCTGAAGAATGGAGCTACCGTGGCCATTCCCAACGACCCCTCCAACGGCGGCCGCGCGCTGATTCTGCTGGCCAAGCATGGCCTGATCGAGCTCAAGGATCCCAAGAGCCTGACCCCCACGGCTCTGGACGTCGTCAAGAACCCCAAGAAGCTGAAGTTCAAGGAACTGGAAGCGCCCTTGCTGCCCCGCGCACTGGCTGATGTCGACCTGGCTCTGATCAACACCAACTACGCCATCGAAGCCAAGCTCAATCCCACCAAGGACGCCCTGTTCATCGAAGGTGCCGACTCGCCCTACACCAATATCGTGGTGGCCCGCAAGGACCGCGCCAACGGCGCCGACATTGCCAAGCTGATGAGCGCTCTGCACTCTGCAGACACCAAGAAGTTCATCCAGGAAAAGTACAAGGGTGCCGTGGTTCCTGCGTTCTGATGCGCAAAGGCCGCGCCCTTCTTCGCAGGGTGTAGCGGCTGGGCTGCATAGTCCCGGGGCCGGGCAGACCCGACCGCAGACTGCAGCTGACGGCCCGAGCCGAGAAAAGCGCTGCTGCGGCAGCGCTTTTTGCTTTCAGTTTGATAGCTTACAGCGCTTTAGAGGAAAGCGTTTGAAGCCATTTTCAATTGCAATATCTCAATGCGAGGGAGCTGGCACCGAATGCACCAGCACCGGTGTCTCGCCATCACCGTTGACACTTTCCAGGTGCACGCCAAACCCCCATAGCCTGGCGACATGCTTGAGAACTTCCTGCGCATCCTCGGCCAGCGGCCTGCCCTGGTACTGGGTATGCCGCAGCGTCAGACTGCGGTCGCCACGCAGATTCACGCTCCAGGCCTGGATATTGGGCTCGCGCGTACCCAGGTCGTATTGCTGGGACAGCAACTGGCGCAGCGTGCGATAGCCATCTTCGTCATGGATGGCGCTGACCAGCACATCACGCTCCTCGGGATCGTCATGCAAAGAGAACAAACGCATGTCACGCATCAGCTGCGGGCTCAGAAACTGGCCGACAAAGCTCTCGTCCTTGTAATTGCGCATGGCATGGTGCAGAGCCGGCAGCCAGGGCGTTCCGGCCAGATCGGGAAACCAACGCCGGTCCTCCTCGGTCGGCTTCTCGCAGATGCGCCGGATATCGCGGTACATGGCAAAGCCCAGCGCATAGGGGTTGATGCCGCTGAAGGCCCGGTGTCCGGCCGGCGGCTGGTAGATCACATTGGTATGTGATGACAGCCACTCCAGCATCACGCCATCGGTCAGCCAGCCTTCGTCATACAAGGTGTTGAGCAAGGTGTAATGCCAGAACGTGGCCCAGCCTTCGTTCATCACCTGGGTCTGACGCTGCGGGTAGAAATACTGGGCGATCTTGCGCACGATGCGCACGATCTCGCGCTGCCAGGGCTCGAGCAAGGGAGCGTTTTTCTCGATGAAATACAGGATGTTCTCTTCGGGCTCGCGGGGAAAGCGCTCGCTGCCCGGCACCGTACTGTCCTTGTCCTTGTCCCTTCGGGCAGGCAGGGTGCGCCACAGCACGTTGACCTGCTGCTGCACATAGGCCTCACGCTCCTCGCGCTCGGCACGCTCGCGCGACAGGCTCTTGTGCGAAGGCCGGCAATAGCGGTCCACGCCAAAATTCGCCAGTGCATGGCAGGAGTCCAGCAACTGCTCCACGGTGTCCAGCCCGTAGCGCTCCTCGCATTGCGACACATAGTCGCGCGCATAGACCAGATAGTCGATGATGCTGCCGGCATCGGACCACATGCGAAACAGATAATTGTTCTTGAAGAAGCTGTTGTGCCCATAGGCCGCATGCGCAATCACCAAGGCCTGCATGGCCGTGCTGTTCTCCTCCATCAGATAGCTGATGCAGGGATTGGCATTGATGACGATCTCGTAGGCCAACCCCATATGGCCGCGCCGGTAGCGGCGCTCCGTGGCCAGAAATTCCTTGCCATAGCTCCAGTGCCTGTAGTTGACAGGCATGCCGACGCTGGAATAGGCATCCATCATCTGCTCGGCCGTAATGATCTCCAACTGGTTCGGATAGGTGTCCAGACCATAGCGCTCGGCCGTGGCAGCAATCGCCGCGTGATACTGCTCGATGAGCTCGAAAGTCCAGTCGCTGGGATCGGGCAGCGGAGACGACGGCCGCTGGGACGCCACCAGCGGCGCCTGTGGCACATCGCGGTAACGCGACTCCCCCTGCGCGTGCGAATTACCGGCTCTTTTGCTGGCCCTGAGATCCAGCACGGGATAGAGATTGAGGTTCATATCGATACCCCATCCTTTTTGAAGAGATCACGGAACACCGGATAGATCTCGTTGGCGGCCGATACCTTGCGCATGGCGAAATGGGGAAACAGCGGCAGCAGACGGTTGTACTCATCCCAAAGACTCTGCTCCTCAAGCACTACCTGCAGATAAGCGTAGTAGCGAACCAGCGGCAGTATTCTTTCGGCGAGGATGCTGTGGCATTTTCCTCCGTCGTCGCTGAAATTGTCCCCATCGCTGGCCTGGGCCACATAGATATTCCAGTCATTGACCGGGTAACGGGCCCTGATGATCTGCTCGAGCAGAACCAGCGCGCTGCTGACCACCGTGCCACCGCTCTCGGTGGAGTGGAAGAACTCGTCTTCGCTGACCTCTGCCGCCTGGGTGTGATGGCGAATGAAGACGATCTCGATCTTGTCGTAATGCCTGGTGAGAAACAGGTACAGCAGAATGAAGAAGCGCTTGGCCAGCTCCTTGCGCTCCTGATCCATGGAGCCTGACACGTCCATCACGCAGAACATCACGGCCTGGCTGCTGGGCACAGGCACCTTGCTGCGGTTGCGAAACCGCAGATCCAGCTGTTCGAGAAATGGCACTCCGCCTATGCGCTCACGCAGGGCGTCGATCTGACGCTGCAACTCGGCTACCGCCTCGCTGGTGCCGTCATCCTGGGCCAGCAAGGCTTCGAGCTGATCTTCCAGCTCCTTGAGCTCTCGATGCGCGGCCTTGGTCAGTGCAATGCGTCGCCCCAGGGCACCGCGCATGGTTCGCACCAATGCCAGATTGCTGGGCGTGCCGTCATGGCTGTAGCCCGCGCGCCTGGTCTTGTATTGCAGGGTGTTGCCGATATGGTTGCGCAGCAGGCGCGGCAGGGCCAGATCTTCAAAGAAGAGATCCATGAACTCTTCCTTGGTCAGCGTGAAGGTGAAGTCGTCCTGCCCCTCGCCGCTGTCGCTGGCCTGCGCGCCTGAACCACCGCCCCCGCTGGGTGGGCGGGCAATGCGATCGCCGCGCACATGTTCCTGGTTGCCAGGCAGCACGACATCGCGGATACCGCCCTGTCCATGCCTGAAGACCGGCTCCTGAATGTCCTTTTTCGGGATGGTGACCGTTTCCGCCTGGTCGATATGGCGGATGTCGCGCGCAGACACGGCCTTGCGTACCGCTTCCGCGATCTGTTCCTTGAAACGCCGCACAAACCGCTCGCGGTTGCCCACCGATTTGTTTTTGCCTGCAAGCCTGCGGTCGATGATATGCAGTGCCATCTGTGCTCCCATCTCCAGGGACTGTTCTCAATCATCGCGCCGGTGGCCGCCCAGGACGACCACCGGTCCCTCGGTCAGCTGCTCTTGCGCACGCGCAGATACCACTCGCAGAGCAGGCGCACCTGCTTGGGCGTATAGCCCTTGGCCTCCATACGGGTGACGAAGTCCTCGTGCTTGCGCGCGTCCTCGGCGCTGGCCTTGGCGTTGAAGCTGATGACAGGCAGCAGCTCCTCGGTGTTGGAGAACATCTTCTTCTCGATCACCACGCGCAGCTTTTCGTAGCTGGTCCAGCTCGGGTTCTTGCCCTGGTTGTTGGCCCTGGCCCGCAGCACAAAGTTGACGATCTCATTGCGGAAGTCCTTGGGGTTCGCAATGCCGGCAGGCTTTTCCACCTTCTCCAGTTCGGCATTGAGCGCATTGCGGTCAAATACCTCGCCCGTATCGGTGTCCCGGTACTCGCTGTCCTGAATCCAGTAGTCGGCGTAGGTGACGTAGCGGTCAAAGATGTTCTGGCCGTACTCGCTGTAGCTCTCCAGATAGGCGGTCTGGATTTCCTTGCCGATGAATTCGGCATAGCGTTGGGACAGATATTCCTTGATGAAGCCTATGTACTTGGTCTCCAGTTCGGCGGGGAACTGCTCCCGCTCGATCTGCCGCTCCAGCACATACATCAGGTGCACGGGGTTGGCCGCCACTTCGGTGCTGTCGTAGTTGAAGACCTTGGCCAGGATCTTGAAGGCAAAGCGGGTGGAGATGCCCTCCATGCCTTCATCCACGCCCGCATAGTCGCGGTATTCCTGGTAGCTCTTGGCACGGGGGTCCGTGTCCTTGAGGCTTTCACCGTCATAGACCTGCATCTTGCTGAAGATGCTGGAGTTCTCCGGCTCCTTGAGACGTGTGAGCACGGAGAACTGTGCCATCATCTTGAGCGTGCCGGGCGCGCAGATGGCGTTGGCCAGCGAAGACTCCCGGATCAGCTTTTCATAGATGCGGACCTCCTCGCTCACGCGCAGGCAGTAAGGCACCTTGACGATGTAGATGCGATCGAGGAAGGCCTCGTTGTTGCGATTGTTGCGGAAGGCCTTCCACTCGCTTTCGTTGCTGTGGGCCAGCACCACGCCGTCGAACGGAATGGCTCCAAACCCCTCCGTGCCCTTGTAATTGCCTTCCTGGGTGGCGGTCAGCAAGGGGTGCAGCACCTTGATGGGTGCCTTGAACATTTCGACAAATTCCAGCAGACCCTGATTGGCCAGGCACAGGCCGCCCGAGTAGCTGTAGGCGTCGGTGTCGTCCTGAGAGAAATTTTCCAGCTTGCGTATGTCCACCTTGCCCACCAGGCTGGAAATATCCTGGTTGTTCTCGTCGCCGGGCTCGGTCTTGGCAATGCCGATCTGCTTGAGAATGCTGGGGTAGCGCTTGACCACTCGGAACTGGCGAATGTCTCCGCCAAACTCCTCCAGCCGCTTCACGGCCCAGGGCGAGAGCACATGCTGCAGATTGCGGCGCGGAATGCCGAACTCTTCTTCCAGAATCGGTCCGTCTTCCACGGGGTCGAACAGACCCAGCGGCGACTCGTTCACCGGCGATCCCTTGAGCGCATAGAACGGAGCCTTTTGCATCAGGTATTTGAGACGCTCTGCAATCGAGCTTTTGCCGCCGCCAACAGGTCCCAGCAGATAGAGAATCTGTTTGCGTTCCTCCAGACCCTGGGCCGCATGGCGAAAGAAGCTCACCACCTGCTCGATGGCATCTTCCATGCCGTAGAACTCAGAAAACGCGGGGTAGCGACGGATGACCTTGTTGGCAAACAGACGCGACAGCACAGGATCGTTGCGGGTATCCACCATTTCGGGTTCACCGATGACGGACAGCATGCGCTGCGAGGCTCCGGCGTAGGCCATGGGATCACGCTGGCAAAGGCTAAGGTACTCGTCCAGCGACATTTCTTCTTCACGCAGGCGGACATAGCGTGCTGCGGAATTGCTGATGACATCCATATGACCTCCCGTGGCGGCACCAGGGCTCGAATCAGTGCCGCAAAGTTGCAAGGCATTCGTTACCGTGTGCGTCCGTTGTAGCACCTCGCTCCTAATTTGAATAGACCGAGATTCCTACAAATACGCAGTAGCCACGACAGCCAAAACCGCAAACCGGATAGCGCAAAAAACGGTCAAAAGCAGGACTCATAATGAGCATAGAGGACTGGCTTCACCTGGGTCATGAAGCACGCTATCTGTCTGCCAGTATTCAGGATTTCGGCGACTTCCGGGATCTCAGAAAACGGCTGCCGGCAGCCAGGCCGATGTGCAAAAAAAACGCTGCCCAGGCAGCGTTTCAGACCCATCCAGCTACAGAAAAAAGAGCTTGCTGCGCAAATTTCTAGGGTTATTCACTAGAAATAATTATTCAAAGCTTTGATTAGCAAGCGCTTACAGCACCTCTTTTCATAGCATGGATATTCATCCGGAAGTGGCTGCCGATGCATCTACGGCGGGAGGTTTGCTGCCTGGCCGCGTCACGGCACTACCCATGGCTGCTGCCATGATGCAGGCAATCGCGGTCCACTGAGTGGCAGTCAGATTCTCGCTGAGCAGCAGCATTCCCATCAGTGCCGCAATGGCCGGCTCGGTCGCCAGTGCAATGCCAAAGGTTGCGGGCGGCAGGCGGCGCAGGGCCAGCATTTCCAAGGTGTAGGGCAAGGCACTGGAGATGGCCGCCACCATCAGCCCGAACAGTAATATCGACGGTGTCAGCAGCTTGAGCCCGGCCTCGGCCACACCAAATGGCACCACCACCAAAGCTGCGCACAGCAAGCCAAGGGAGACTGCCTGGCCACTGGGAATATGGCCCAGCCTGCGCCCCAGCACGATGTAGGAGGCCCAGCAGATGGCGGCTCCGAGCGCGCAGGCAATGCCCACCGGCGACAGGTTCAGGCCCGAAGCATTGCCGCTCAGAGGAAGAATCATGGCCAGCCCGGCAACCGCCAGCGCCAGCCAGACAAAGTCCAGTGCACGGCGTGAGTAGTAGATGGCCACGGCCAGCGGCCCTGAAAACTCTATGGCCACGGCCAGGCCAAACGGAATATCGCGCAACGCCATGTAGAACATCAGGTTCATGCCGCCCAGCGCCATGCCGAAAACCAGCAGAGCCTGTGCCTGCTGGCGGTTGAGCGACCAGCGCCAGGGTCGCCAGACGCACACCAGAATCATCGCGGCAAAGCCCACCCGCAATGCCGAGGTACCCTGGGCACCGACCAGGGGAAACAGCTGTTTGGCCAGCGAAGTTCCCAGCCCGAGTGCAGTGACCGAGCCCAATACGGCCAACACGGGCCACCAATGATTCCAGCTGTTTTTTGACATAGGTGGGTACGATATTGCATGTCACCCGCGAAATTTGCTCGTTTTCGGCCCTGAATCTGCAAGTTTCGCTCTCAACCTATCCCGCACCATGCCTGCTGCCGACCTGGACTCCTTTGACCACGCGATTCTTGCCCTGCTCCAGCGTGACAACCTCATGCCGCAGCGCCTGATTGCGGAGCAGATCAACCTCTCGGCGCCGGCCGTGCAGCGGCGCATCAAGCGATTGCAGGAAACCGGGGTGATTGCCGCCAACGTGGCCGTGCTGGAGCCCGTCAAGGTGGGCCGTACGCTGACCGCGATCATCACCGTGCAGCTGGTCAACGACAGGCCGGATCTGTCGCGCGGCTTCAGGGCCAGGATCGCCGATGAAGCGGCCGTGCAGCAATGCTTTTATGTGACGGGCGAAACCGACTACATCCTGGTCGTCACGGCAACCGACATGGATGATTACCAGGCCATCTGCAAACGCCTGTTCGAAGGTGACGAGAACATTCGCCGCTACAGCACCTCGATCGCACTGGAACGCATCAAGACAGGTCTGCAACTGCCGCTGTCCGCGCCATGAGGCAGTTCTGCCGTGTGGCCCGAATTGGTGCAGAACGAGGGCTGCCATCTGCCATGGTGATTGGCACTGGCGCTGCCGGAAACAAAATGCAACAATTGCGTCATAAACCGGCTCAGATTCTGCACACAACAAGAGTCCACTCTTGAGGAGACACGATGAACACTTCTTCCGCCACCTCGCCCGATATGGCCACGCTGGTTGCCGATCGCACGCTGGACAAATATGCCAAGGACTACTTCCCCCGGCGCGAGCAGGTGACGATTGCCTTTCGCGGCGACATTGCCGAAAAGCACAACTACGACAAGATCCGCCCGATCTCGCAAGCCCAGCGTCATGGCAAGCATATTGTGGTGATCGAGGGCCAGAGCCAGAAAACCGGAGCCACAGGCCACTACCGTATCGAATGCAATAGCTGGAACCTCATCGAAGCCGTGGGTCTGTGGGAGCAGGCCGCAGCGGCTTGAACCGCAGCCAGCGCCTGCGCAGCAATCCGCAGTGCGAAGCGCTGGCTCGACCTGGAACTCAGACGTCCATTCCAAAGGCGCTGCTCGCCACCCACCAGGCCAGACCCAGCATCATCACGCCGGTGATGCCATCCATGACGCGCCAGGCGCCGGGGTTGGCAAACAGGTGCTTGAGACGGCGCCCTGCCATCGCCAGCAGCACAAACCAGAGACAGCTGGCCGAGGCAGCTCCCACTACGTAGGACCAGCGGCCCGAACCTTCCTGCTGGGCACCGATCGAGCCCATCAGCAGCACCGTATCCAGGTAGACATGGGGGTTGAGCAAGGTGATGGCCGCCAGCGCAGCCAGCACGCTCATCATCCCGCGCGGTGCCGCCCTGCGCTCGCCAGCCTCCATGGCTGCATCCGGGGCCAGCCACATGCGCCTCAAGGCGAAAAGACCATAGGCCAGCAAGAATGCGGCTCCGCCCAGCGTCAGATACTGGGCCAATGCCGGATAGCTGGTCAGCATCTGGGCCATGCCGGCCACACCCAGCGCAACCAGCAAAGCGTCGCTGAGCACACACAGAGCCACGCAGGCCTTCACATGTTCGCCCTGCACTGCCTGACGCAGCACATACAGGTTCTGGGCACCGATGGAAACAATGAGCGATGCGCACACCGTGAAGCCTGCCATCCAGGCGGAATAAAAATTAGTTGTCATGTCCATGAGCCGTTGACTCCTCCAAACCGGCCCGGATTCTTGCTCTGCCCGGCAATTAAGTAAAATTACATTTACTCAATACAATGAAGAATTTCTAATGTTTGACTACGCAGGACTGGAAGCGCTTGCCGCGGTATTGCGTGAGGGAAGCTTCGAGCGTGCGGCGCGCAAGCTGCATGTCACCCCCTCCGCCATCTCCCAGCGCATCAAGTTGCTGGAAGAGCGCGTGGGCCAGGTGCTGGTGTTGCGCGGCACGCCTTGCAGCGGCACGGAGGCCGGCCGGCGCCTGTGCCTGCATGTGGAGCAGGTGGCGCTGCTGGAAAACGATCTGCGCCGCAAGAACCCCGAGCTGGTCCCCGAAGGCCAGACCGCCCTGCCCACGCTGAAGCTGGCAGTCAATGCCGACTCCCTGTCGACCTGGTTCATGGATGCCATGGCGGCTTTCACGCAGGACGGCAACGAGTTGCTGGACATCAGCATCGACGACCAGGACCACACGGCCAAACGCATCAAGGAAGGCGAAGTCATGGCCGCCGTCACGGCCACGGGCTCGGCGATAGCTGGCTGCAACACCTGGCCGCTGGGTCGCATGCGCTATATCGCCGTGGCCAGCCCGGAGTTTGTGCAGCGTCACCTGGCCCAGGCCGAGTCGGACCAGGAGCTGGCCCAGATGCTGGCCAAGGCGCCCATGATGTACTACGGCCGCAAGGACAGCCTGCAGGACCAATGGCTCCATGGTCTGGGGCTGGACGGACGGCGCAACAATGCGCGTCACTTTCTGCCTTCCAACCAGGGCTACACCCGTGCCGTGGAACTGGGCATGGGCTGGGGCATGCACCCGGCCCAGCTGATCACCCCACAGCTGGCCAGTGGCGATCTGATGGAACTGCTCCCTGGCAGGGATCTCCACATCCCCATGTACTGGGCCCATACCCGCAATGCCCAGGCCAGCCTGCGGCGACTGACCGACTGCATCATCCATGCCGCGGCCGCCTGGCTGGAGCCCATGCAGGACTAGCTCAGGCAGCAGCAGTCTTTTTCAGGCCGTAATAGAACACCCATGCAGCCGCCAGATACAGCAAGGGATAAAGCGCCAGATAAGGCGCCAGGTTCAGATAGGCCGACCACCGGTCGGCCGCGAAAAAGCCTGCATGCACCAAGGCCGCAAGCAATGCCCCGCTGCCCGTCAGCAGTCCGGCATAGGCCAGCAAGGTAGTCAGGCGCAAGCCCGGCCTGCCACGCTCGACCAGCCGCAACCGGCCTGAACGCAGCTGCACGGGAATCTGATAGAGGCGAGCGAGTGCCATCAGGAAGACGATGGGCACCAGGATCAGAGGCAGGAAAAACATGTCTCGCGGTGCAATCAGGGGCGATGCTCGGACTCCACATGGCGCGCGGCCGCCCTGGCCTGGGTGAGCATATGAAAGTCCAGAATGCGTGTCGCCATGATGGTCTCCCAGAGGAAGCAGCACAGCGCCAGCACAAAGGCCAGCACCCCCAGCAGGAAGCTGAACACGGCATAGCCGTGGCCGCTGACGCCGTAGGCCTGGCCCACGAACAGCAGCACGATGGTCAGCCCTATGCACATGCCGCACAGCGTCAGCAGCGCGATGGAGACGTTGGCCAGCCGCCCGCGCTCGCGCAGAAAATGCAGCTCCTTGAGGTGGCGGGCGATCAGATCGTGATCGTCCAGCGTGCGCAGGCTTTCCTCCAGCTTGCGGGCGCGATCAATGATGCGGGCCAGCCGCCCCGCTACGGAGCCAATCATGCCGGCCACGGCAGTCAGAAAAAAAACCGGCGCAACAGCGAGCTGAATGCTGTGGGTGACGGTCTGTGCGTCGATAGACCAGATGCTCATGATGTCCTCAGAATCGGGGGCTTTCTCAGCCTCTATTTTGTGCATAAATATCAGCTCAGTTTTGACTGCGGCCACTCAAAAACAGCCGCCGGCGACATTGCAGGCGGCTGCAGCCTGTTTGGGTATCGGATATCGATCACGAGCGGCGTCGCCACAGTGCCTGAACTTGCACCAGCGCCTCGCTGAACGCGGCGCCTACCTTGTGCCGTGCCTCGCTGCCCCAAAGGAATCGCCCTGAACTACCAGACCATATCTGGATGCGCTGCTATATAATTTTTCGTTGAAACAAGTCTCGGCACGCCCGTGCAGCAGGCTTTTTCTCCATGCGACAGGTGCCCGGTGCTTCATCGGGTTAAACGGGAACAAGGTTCAAAGCCTTGGCTGCCCCCGCAACGGTAAGCAGATCAAACCACTTCATGGCTTTTGCGCTTGCAGGAGTCTGTCACTGGTGTTCTACGTGGCCTCTTCGACGAGGTGCGCGGCAACGCCGGGAAGGCGAAGTGACATGCCTCGCGCAATCTGCCAGCCCGGATACCGGCCTGTTGAGCGCTGACCACCCGGACCCAGTTCCGGCAGTCGGCATGTGCAACGAGCGTCTGCGGGGAGCAGCGTGACGGCAACAGGCTGCGAGGCCCGCCCTCCGCCCGATCTCGTCACCGGCACGCAAACCGTCTGCCCTGGCTAATGACAATGAGACACCTTGCACAGGCTTTCGCCTCGCGCTTTGGGCCCGCTGGCGCCATGCCCACCTGGGGCCCCGCCCGGCTGCAGCCATGACCCAGCCGTTGACACAGATGTTCGTCCAGCAACGCCATCAGCTGAAGCTATGGCTGGCCATGTTGACGGCAGTGCTGCTGCTGTCTCTGACTCTGGCCATCACCTTGGGGCCGGTACGGATCGCCCCCGGGCAAGCCTGGCAGATCACGGCTTATGAGCTGGGTCAGCGCCTGGGCCTGGACTGGCCTTCAGGCAGCTGGAGCAGCGCCCAGTACCAGATTGTCTGGCGCGTGCGCCTGCCGCGCGTATTGCTGGCAGCCCTGACCGGCGCAGGCCTTGCGCTGGTGGGCGTGGCCATGCAGGCCATGGTGCGCAACCCGCTGGCCGACCCTTATCTGCTGGGCGTTTCATCCGGTGCGTCGGTCGGGGCCGTAAGCGTGCTGGCCTTCGGCGCACTGGCATTTGCCGGCGAGCTGGCCTTGCCGCTGGGCGCTTTCAGCGGCGCGCTGCTGGCCTGTGTGGCCGTGTACTTCCTGGCCCATGCCAATGGACGATTGCAGGCATCGCGACTCATTCTGGGCGGCGTGGCCATTGCCTACTGCCTGGGCGGCGTCACCAGCCTGATTGTGCTGACGGCCGATCAGCGCGAGCTGGCCAACTCCGTGCTCACCTGGACCCTGGGCAGCCTGGCCGGAACCCGCTGGCAGGAGCTGGGCCTGCCGGCTGCCTTGCTGGCGGCTGGCGTGGCCCTGCTGCTGACACAGGCCCGCTCACTCAATGCATTGCTGGCAGGCGAAGAGACCGCCGCCACGCTGGGAGTGGACACCACCCGCACCAGGCGCTGGCTATTCGTTCTGGTGTCGATGGTGACAGGCGTGCTGGTGGCGCTGACGGGTCCGATCGGCTTTGTCGGTCTCATCGTGCCCCATGTCGCCCGCATGCTGGTCGGCTCCGAGCACCGGCGCGTGCTGCCTGTAGCCGCTCTCACAGGTGCCATCTTCCTGATCTGGGTCGACGTGTTCTCTCGCATCAGCTTTGCCCCCGCCGAAGTACCTGTCGGGGTCATCACCTCGCTGCTGGGCGGCCCCTTCTTTGTATGGATGCTGTGCCGCAAGAGCGTGCGGGAAAAGGGCAATCCGTGAGTTCCGCATCCAGCTCTTCCTGCCTGCTGGAGGCCAGCCGCCTGCATTGGCAGACGGCGGCCGCCTCCATAGTCAAGGACATCAGCCTGCATATCAGGCATGGCGAACTGGTCGGCCTGCTCGGCCCCAACGGCAGCGGCAAGTCCACCCTGCTGCGCATGATCTACCGCATACTCAGGCCTGCCAGCGGTGCGGTCTGCATAGACGGACAGGACGTCTGGCTGCGCAGCGCTCGCGACAATGCCCGCTCCATGGCGGTGCTGACCCAGGAAAACGCCAGCGAGTTTGATCTGCGCGTCTGCGATGTGGTGCTCATGGGTCGCATGCCGCACCAGAGCTCTTTCGCCCGGGATAGCGAGCAGGACTTCCGCATCGTCGCCCAGTCCCTGGCCCAGGTCCGTGCCCAGTCGCTGGCGCAGCGCATGTTCTCCACCCTGTCAGGGGGCGAAAAGCAGCGCGTGCTCATGGCCAGGGCACTGGCCCAGCAGACCAGGCTGCTGGTGCTGGACGAGCCTACCAACCACCTGGACGTACGCCACCAGTTCGAGCTGATGAACCTGATCCGCAGCCTGGGCCTGACCACGCTGGCCGCGCTGCACGAGCTGCCACTGGCCGCCCACTACTGCGACCGTCTGTACCTGCTCAAGGCAGGAGAACTGGTGGCGCAGGGCACGCCGGCCCAGGTGCTGACCGCGCAGGCCATTGCCGAAGTCTACGGTGTGCGTGCCCAGGTACGCCTGAGCGAGCGCAGCGGCAGACCGCTGATCGAGTTCATGCCGGACGAGTTGCTCTAATTCCCTGCGCGTTTCGCCCGGGGACTGATAAACTCTCGCAGCGCCTTGATGGCGCTTCGTTTCGGAAGGTGCTCGCTTGAAGCGAGTGAAACGGGAACAAGGTCTGATCGCAAGCTCAGGAAGCCTTGGCTGCCCCCGCAACGGTAAGCAGGTCAACACACTCATGCGAGCGCATCAGCGCTTGCAGCCACTGGACATGATCCGGCCCCTCGCATCGCGACGGTCTGCATCTTTCGGGAAGGCGAGTCGTGAATTCAGCAATGAATTGCCTGTGAGCCCGGAGACCGGCCTGCCGATGACTCAACTCCGCCCCTCGGGGCGGTATTTACGAAAACTGTCTGCGGGGTGCGGATAGCGGCCAGAAAGTGGATTGCGTCATGTCTGAGAAAGGCGGACCTGTCTGCGGCACAGCTATCCCTTCAGGCAGTTTCGGCCTCGTGATATGTGCTCTCATCCACAAACCTTTGCTGCTCTTCATTCCGCCCTCAACTCCAAGCCTCAGCTGCGCCATCTAGGCAACACCGCACTCAAGCTGCTTTTGCTCTGCCCCGCCGTCGGCATGGCCCAGCAGTCCCTGCCCGAAGTCACGGTGCGGGAAAACCGCCTGCCCTCGCATGAGTTGCAGACCAGCCAGCCGTCAACCACGGCCTCCCATGTAAACGTACCCGTGCTGGATCTTCCGGCCAGCGTCAGCGGCGTGTCTTCGCTGCAAATGGACGAGCGTGCGGACTACAGGGTCTCCGACGCCGTCACCCGCACCGTGGGCCTGAGCACATCGGGCGCCCCCGGCAATGGGGGGCTGTCCTTTTCAAGCCGCGGCTTCAATGGCGTGAACTCCATCGGCATTGCCGAGGACGGCATCATGCTGGGCGTGGCCTCGGGCACCGTCAACTATCCCGGCGACAGCTGGGGCTATGAGCGCATCGAAGTGCTGCGTGGCCCCGCATCGCTGATGTATGGCAGCGGCACCACAGGTGCCACCATGAATGCCATCCGCAAGCAGCCCAGCCGCGAGCGCTCCACCGAAATGCTGCTGGGAGCAGGCAGTCACGGCAAGGCCTACGCCGGCATCGGCGCTGGCGGCGCACTGGGCGAGACCCTGAGCTACCGTCTCGATGCCTATGGCGACCGCACCGACGGCGAGCGCGAGCTGGGCAAGGCCAGCAGCGGCAAGCTGATGAGCGCACTGCGCTGGACGCCGCGCAGCGATCTGACCGTGGACCTCAGTGCCGACATCAGCCAGCAAAAGCCCGAGCGCTATTTCGGCTCGCCCGTGGTCGACGGGCAAATCGTCAAGGAGCTGCGCAACAAGAACTACAACGTGCTCGATGCCATCGACCAGTTCAAGGACCAGCGCTTCCGTGCCAAGGCCCAGTGGCGTGCCAGCGACGCGCTGACGGTGCGCAACGAACTCTATCATTTCAAGTCCGATCGCCACTGGAAGAACATCGAGGCCTACGACTACCAGCCAGCCACCGGCCAGGTGGGGCGATCCGACTATCTGGAAATCGGCCACGATGTGCAGCAGACGGGCAATCGCATGGGGCTGGACCTCAAGGCCGCCAGCCACCAGATCGCCGTGGGCTGGGACATCTCCAACGCCCAGTTCACCAGTACCAGCAACTCTCCCTACACCGGGAAGTCCACGGTTTCAGCCTTCAACCCGCAGCATGGCTATTGGGACAGCCCCGATGCCTATCTGCCGCGCATAAACTCCAGCCTCCGCCAGAATGCGCTGTATCTTGAAGATGCCTGGAAGATCAGCGAGCAATGGCTGTTGATGGCCGGCATGCGCCGTGACTGGTATGCCTTCTCGCGCAACAATATTCAGGACGGCTCGGGCTTTGACAAGCCGCTGAACGGCACCTCCTGGCGCCTGGGCCTGACCCACAAGTTCGATGCGCTCAGCAGCGCCTATGTGCAGACCAGTACCGGCCATGACCCTGTCACCAGCCTGCTGGCAATTGCCCAGTCGCAAACCGGCTTCAGCCTCAGCCAGGGCCGCCAGATCGAGGTCGGCTACAAGCAGCAACTGGCCGATGGGCGTGGCGAATGGACCGTGGCGGCCTATCGCATCGTCAAGGACGACATCATCACCCGCGACCCCGATCGTCCGGCACTGTCGGTCCAGGGTGGCAAGCAGTCGTCCAAGGGGATTGAACTGACTGGCCTCATCCATGCCAGCAAGACGCTGCGCTTCGAAGGCAATATTGCCTATGTGGATGCGAAGTTCGACCGTTTGCTCGAAGGCAGCAAGGGCGTGGACCGTGCAGGCAACCGCCCCAGCAACGTGCCGCGCGTGACTGCCAACCTCTGGGGTCACTACCGCACCGGCCCCTGGCAGGCATCGCTGGGCATGCGCTATGTGGGCGACCGTTTTGGTGACAACGCCAACACCGTTCGCATGCCTTCCTATGTGGTGACCGACGCCGTGCTGAGCTGGGATATGAACCCGCGCACCACGCTGCGCCTGGTGGGCCGCAACCTGACCAACCGCCTCTATGCCACCTATGCCTATAGTGGCAACCAGTGGCTGCTGGGACGCGGGCGCAGCGTGGAACTGTCCGCGCTGATGCGCTTCTGATGCTGCCCAGGCCTGTTGCCATGCAAGCTCTTGGCTTGAATCGTCCCTGCGCCTCGGCGCTTCTGGCGGCATCGCTGCTGCTGGCTGGTTGCGGCAAAGCACCCGAGCCGCAGTCGGTTGCGGTACCGATGCGCCAGCATCAGCCAGCACTGGAGTTGCCGGTGTGCGGGCAGACGGTGCGCTACGACAAGGTTCCCCAGCGCGCCGTCACCCATGACGTCAACATCACCGAGAGCTTTCTCTATCTCGGTCTGGGCCGGCGCCTGGTCGGCTACTCGGGCATCCCTTCCAGCAAGGAGATCAGCCCCCAGCTCAAGCCCTGGCTGCAGCGTCTGCCCGATCTTTCATCCCAGGGCATGAACCTGGAGGTATTGCTGGGCGCCGAAGCCGACTTTGTCTTTGGCGGCTGGAGCTATGGCTTTCGCCAAGGTGCCGTGACCCCGGAGCGCCTGGCCAGCCACGGCATCGCCTCCTATGTGCTGTCCGAGTCCTGCATCCGCGTGCAAAAGCGCGAGCGCATCGCACTGGACGATGCATTGCTGGACATGGAGAACATCAGCCGCATCTTTGGCGTCCTCCCGCAGGCCCAGCCACGCATAGACAAACTGCGGGCCTCCCAGGCCCAGCTGCGCCAGCAGATGCAAGGCAATCGCACGCTGCCGCGCGTCTTTGTCTACGACAGCGGCCAGGAGATTCCCGTCACCGTCGGTCACTTCGGCATGCCGCAGGCCATGCTGGACGAGGCTGGAGCCAGCAATATCTTTGCAGACCTGAGCCAGAACTGGCAGCGCGGCAACTGGGAAGACGTGATCGAGCGCGACCCAGAGTGGATCGTGATCATTGACTACGGCCAACCCGACGCCCAGGGCAAGATCGACTTCCTGCTGCATAAAAAGGAACTTGAGGCGGTTTCCGCCATTCGCAATCGCCGGTTCTTCGTGATGAGCTATGCCGAAGCCACACCCGGCCCGCGCAATACCGAAGCCGCACAGCGCCTGGCAGCCGCCTTGCACCCCGAGCGCGAGATCAGCGTCCAACGTGTGGAGTTTTCTGCAGGAGAGCTGCCGTGAACAAGCATCTCCCCTCCTCCCGACCTGCCGACCTCAAGCAGGCCGCAGCGCCTTCGCTGGCCATCATCCTGCTTAGCCGGGGCGGCGCCTATACCGCAGGCCTGACGGAGCTCAGCGATCTGGCCGCGCGGCTGGAGGCCGACATGAGGGCCTCAGGCCAGCCTGTGCAGCAGGTGACCACGGCCTATGTGGACCGCGCCCAGCCCACGCTGGGTGAGGCGCTGGACCTGTGTGCCGAGGCCCGCAGCATTCTGATCCTGCC
The DNA here is from genome assembly GCF_008121565.1 of Comamonas sp. Z3. Lineage (NCBI taxonomy): Bacteria > Pseudomonadati > Pseudomonadota > Betaproteobacteria > Burkholderiales > Comamonadaceae > Comamonas > Comamonas sp. Z3. The sequence goes on along the minus strand of NZ_VOQU01000001.1, from coordinate 922,930 downwards.
CGTGATGGTGCCTGACGAAGCCTCGCTGCGCCGCTGGCTGCACAAGCTCATCATGCGCTGGCGCGCGGCACGTGATTCCTCACATCCTTGCCCGCGCCTGGTATTTGGTCAACCGCTGCTGCAGCTACCCGGACTGACCGAGTTGCTGGCCCGGTCCGTGGAAGATGCACTGCGCCAGCCCGATGTGCCCGAGGTGCTGGGCGACGATCCATGGGAGCACGACCCCAAGGGTTGGTCGCTGGTGCCCGAGCACCGCCAGCATGTGCTGTGGTGCGTGGGCCCGCGCTGCGCGGCCAAGGGAGCGCTGCAGCTATGGCCCACACTGACGCGCACGATACGTGAAACCCCGGGACTGAAAAACCGGCTGCAGCCGCTGCAGACCGGCTGCCAGTACCCCTGCAACCATGGCCCGTTGATGATCGTCTACCCCGACGGCGTCTGGTACGGCCCCATGGATGCCGACAATCTGGCGTCGACGCTCACAGGCCATGTGCTTGATGCGCGCGTCAACCCGCAATGCCATGTCCACGGACCAGCTTTCCTCGAACGCCCCTGATTTTTCTTGCTTTCCTTCACCGGAGATAGATCCATGCAAACCACCAAGATCCCCGCCACCATCGTCACCGGCTTTCTCGGCAGCGGCAAGACCACCTTGATGCGCCATATCCTCGAGCAGGCCAAGGGCCTGCGCGTGGCCGTCATCGTCAACGAGTTCGGCGAACTGGGCATTGACGGCGAAATCCTCAAGACCTGCGCCATAGGCTGCAAGGAAGAAGGTGGCGCGGATATGCAGTCGGGCCAGATCTACGAGCTGGCCAACGGCTGCATGTGCTGCACCGTGCAGGAAGAGTTCTTCCCCGTCATGAAGGCCCTGGCCGAGCGCCGTGCAGATATCGATGTGCTGCTGATCGAGACCAGCGGCCTGGCCTTGCCCAAGCCCCTGGTCCAGGCCTTCCAGTGGCCCGATATTGCCAATGTCTTCACCGTCGATTCCGTGGTCACCGTGGTCGACACGCCCGCTGCGGCCGCCGGCCAGTTTGCCCATGACCCGCATGCCGTCGACGAGCAGCGCCAGGCCGACCCCAATCTGGACCATGACGCCAGCCTGCATGAGCTGTTCGAGGACCAGCTCTCTGCCGCCGACCTGGTGGTGCTGTCCAAGGCCGATCTGGTCACGGCCGAACAACTCGGCCAGGTACGAGCCCTGGTGGCCGAAGAAGTACCTGCCAGCGTGAAGATGATCGAAGCCGTGCAGGGCCAGGTGCCCTTGAGCGTGCTGCTGGGCCAGCATCGCGCCGCCGAGCTGTCGATCGACGACAAGCACAGCCACCATGACCATGACGAAGACCATGACCACGATGCCTTCGACTCCCTGCACCTGGACCTGGGCGCCGTGGACCGCGAGCGCCTGATGCAGGCCCTGCAGTCCATCGTGGAGCAGCATGGCGTGCTGCGCGTCAAGGGCTTTGCCGCTCTGCCGGGCAAGAAGATGCGTCTGCTGGTGCAGGGCGTGGGCCGCCGCTTCGATGCCTATTTCGACCGTGCGTGGGCCGAGGGCGAAGCTGCAGCCACGCGCCTGGTGTTCATCGGCAAGCAGCTGGACGCGGCCGTGCTGCAGCGGACGCTTAAAAGCGCCGAAGTCTGAGAAATTAGCCAAAGCCGGCTCTAGCCCTTTGCTGAAAAGCGCCATCAGCTACTGTTTTTGAATCATGCACCTGCTCAGCTCCCGCCCTGGCGGCTTTGTCGAAGACGACAGCATCATCACCCGTCTGGACCAGACGCCTGCCGACATGGTGGTGCTCAGTTCCGCCGACACCACGCTGTCGCTGCTGGCCGATGCCTACCGGATGTGGCAGCAAGCCGAAGCCGATGTCCCCACGCTGCGGCTCGCCAATCTGCTGCATCTGCGCCAGAGCGCCTCGCTCGATCTGTATATCGACGAGGTGCTGCAGCATGCAAGACTGGTCATCGTCGACCATCTGGGAGCCGAATCCACCTGGCCCTACGGCCTGGAGCAGCTGCAAAAGCTGGCGCGCCGCAAGGGCCAGAAGCTGGCCATGTTCTCTGGCGACAACCAGGAAGATCCCGAACTGCTGGCCAAGGGCACGCTGGAGCCCGAGCAAAGCCGTGCGCTGTGGCAATATCTGCGCGCCGGCGGCCTTGGCAATGCGCGCGAGTTCCTGCGTATGGCGGCAGCCTGGGGCCTGAACCAGGGCCGTGAGGGAGCGCCCGTGCGGGTGCTGCCCCCCGTGGCCGTGCATGTGCCACAAAGCTGGCTGGCCGACGATGCCGGGCACCTTCCGGGCCTGGACGATCTGCAGGCGCGCTGGACCCCGGGCGCCCCCGTGGCGATGCTGGTGTTCTACCGCTCGCATCTGCTGGCGGCCAATACAGAGGCCTTCGACCTCATGGCTGACGCCCTGCTCGCACGCGGCCTGAACCCGCTGCCGCTGGCCCTGGAGTCGCTCAAGGACGGGCTGTGCCTGCAGACGCTGCGCTCCCTGTGCCTCACCCACCAGGTGCAGATCATTCTCAACACCACGGCGTTTGCGGCCCTCGGAGAACATGCGCGCACCGGCGAGGCGGCCGATGCGCTTGCGGGCGACATTCCCGTGCTGCAGGTCATCGCCAGCGGCAGCAACCGCGAGGACTGGCTGGCTGACAGCCAAGGCCTGCGCCCGCGCGACATTGCCATGCAGGTAGTGCTGCCCGAGATGGACGGCCGCATCATGACGCGCGCCATGAGCTTCAAGGGCCTGGCCCATCGCTGCGAGCTGACGCAAGCCGATGTGATCAGCTACCAGGCCGAGCCCGACCGCATTGCCTGGATTGCCGACCTGGCCTGGCGCTGGTGTCGGCTGCGCAGCAAGCCCGCAGCGCAGAAGAAAGCCGCGCTGATACTGGCCAACTACCCGGGCAGCGAGGCACGGATGGGCAGTGGCGTGGGCCTCGATACGCCGGAATCCGTCATCGCCCTGCTGGATCAGCTGGCACGTGACGGCTGGCAGCTGGGGGATGCTGCTGCGCGGCCTGACTCCGGTCTGGCTCTGATGGGCCTGCTGCAGCAGGGCATTGCCAATGACCCGAAAAAATGGCCTCTGCGTTCCGCAAGCCAGGGCTATTCGCTGCAGGCCTATCAACAGCGCCTGGCAAAGCTGCCCGGCGATATGGCCCAGGCCATAGCCGAGCGCTGGGGTGCGCCCGAGCAGGACCCCATGCTGCGCGATGGCTGGTTCATGATTGCGGGCCTGCAGCTGGGCCATGTCTTTGTCGGCATACAGCCCGCACGTTCTCTCGATGGACGCAATGACTACGCGAGCTACCACGACGCCGAGCTGGTGCCGCCCCATCACTATCTGGCGTTCTACTTCTGGCTGCGCGATGTGTTCGGCGTGGACGCCATGGTCCATGTAGGCAAGCATGGCAATCTGGAATGGCTGCCGGGCAAGAGCCTGGCGCTGTCCCAGCAATGCTGGCCCGATGCCATTCTCGGCCCGCTGCCGCATGTCTACCCCTTCATCGTCAACGACCCGGGCGAAGGGGCGCAGGCCAAGCGCCGCAGCCAGGCTGTCATCATCGACCATCTGATGCCGCCGCTCACGCGCGCCGAAAACCACGGTCCCATGCAGGAGCTGGAACGCCTGGTGGACGAATACTACGAAGCCCTGCTGGTCGATCTGCGTCGCTCCGGCATGCTGCGCAAGCAGATTCTGGACTGCGCCAGGCAGCAGGATCTGCTGCGCGAACTTGGCCTCGAAGCGGCAGGTGCGCAGCCCGATGCCGACGAGCAACTGCTGGAACGCATCGACGCCTATCTGTGCGAACTCAAGGAAACCCAGATCCGCGACGGTCTGCATATCTTCGGCCGCTCGCCCCAGGGCCAGCTGCGCGAATCCACCCTGCTGTCTCTGGCGCGCTATCCGGGCAGTGGTGGCAACGAGCAGGGCCTGCTCAACGCACTGGCCGCCGACCTGCTGCCGGCCATGGACTGGAACCCGCTGGACATGGATGCCGCCGCGCCCTGGAACGGCCCGCGTCCGGCCGCGCTGCAGCAGCAGGATGCCGGTGCCTGGCGCCATGGCGGCGACACGCGCGAACGGCTCGAGCTGCTGGCCCTGCAGGTCATTGCCCGGCCCGAGCAGGCCCGCGACTGGCCGCACACACGACAAGTGCTGACGCGCATAGAGCAGCAGATTGCACCGTCACTGGACGCCTGCGGCCCTCAGGAGCTATTGCAGTTCTCGCGCGCACTGCAAGGACGCTTTGTGCCGCCGGGCCCGAGCGGCTCACCCTCGCGCGGGCGCTGCGACACCTTGCCCACGGGTCGCAACTTCTACACCGTGGACACCCGCGCCATCCCCACCCAGACTGCCTGGGCGCTGGGGCAGCAGTCCGCTCAGCGCCTGCTGGAGCGTTATTTACAGGAGCATGGCGAATATCCGCAAGCCATCGGTCTTTCCGTCTGGGGAACAGCCACCATGCGTACCGGCGGTGACGATATCGCCCAGGCCTTTGCCCTGATCGGGGTGCGTCCCAAATGGGCGGCCGGCAGCCAGCGCGTGACCGACTTTGAAGTCATTCCTGCCGTTGGGCTGCGTCGCCCGCGCGTTGACGTGACGCTGCGCATCAGCGGCTTCTTCCGCGATGCCTTTCCCAACGTGGTGCAGATGTTCGATGCCGCGGTACGTGCCGTGGCCGAGCTGGATGAGGACGCCGAGGACAACCCTATCCGCGCCCGCATGCTGCGTGACACGCAAACCGCCATTGACCAGGGCCTGAGCACCGACGCGGCCCGCGAACAGGCGCTGTGGCGCGTTTTCGGAGCGCCCACAGGCAGCTACGGCGCCAGCATGCACGAGATGCTGCGTAGCGGCCAGTGGACCGATGCGGGCGACTTTGCACGCCACTACCTGCACTGGGGTGCCTATGCCTACGGCCAGCAGGCCGATGGCGTGCCAGCCCGCGCCGCGCTGGAGCGGCGTCTGCAGGCGTTGGACGTGGTGCTGCAGAACCAGGACAGCCGCGAGCATGACCTGCTGGACTCCAGCGAGTACTACCAGCATCAGGGCGGCATGGTGGCGGCCGTGCGGCACCTGGGCGGCAGCGACCCTGCCGTCTATCATGGCGACCATGGCAATCCTCAGTCTGCCAGGATTCGCTCCCTGGCTGAGGAAATCGGCCGCGTGGTACGCGCCCGCGTCACCAATCCCAAGTGGATTGCGGGCGCCATGCGCCACGGCTACAAGGGCGGCTTCGAGATGGCGGCCACGGTGGACTATCTGTTCGGCTTCGATGCTACCACCGCGCTGGTCTCGGACCAGCATTACGCCATGGTCACCCAGGCCTATGTGGAAGATGAGAGCGTGCGCCAGTTTCTGCGCCAGCACAATCCACAGGCGCTGGGCGATATCGTCTCGCGCCTGCTGGAAGCCATAGACCGCGGCATGTGGGAGCAGCCCGGCGAGCATCGCCAGAGCCTGCTGGCCCAGATGCTGGAGCACGAAGAATTCATGGAAGGACAGGTTTCCCAATGAAAGAGTTCAATTCCTGTGAAACCGGCCTGCACCAAGCCAGGGGCGCCAGGCAAGAGCCTAAGCCGGCCGCAGCGCCTCGCAGCGAAGGCCTCCTCCCCCCGCAGGGAGGAAGTGGCGAAGCCGCTCAGAGGGTCTTTCCCTTGTCTGCCATACAGGGACAGCCCGCACTCGTGCAGGCTCTGCTGCTGGCCGCGATCGAGCCACAGCTGGGCGGCGTGCTCATCCGGGGCCCGCGCGGCACGGCAAAGTCCACGGCAGCACGTGCGCTGGCGGATCTGCTGGCACCTGCACCTTTCGTCACCCTGCCGCTAGGCGCCTCCATCGAGCATGTGACCGGCAGTCTGGACCTGTCCAAGGCTCTGGCGGGCCATGAAGTGGCTTTTGCTCCGGGCCTGATCGCCAAGGCGCACGAAGGGGTTCTCTATGTCGATGAGATCAATCTGCTGCCCGATGCCATCGTCGATGTGCTGCTTGATGTGGCAGCCTCCGGCATCAATCGCATAGAGCGCGACGGGATCTCGCACAGCCATGCTGCACGCTTTGTGCTGGTCGGCACCATGAACCCCGAGGAAGGCATGCTGCGCCCGCAGTTGCTGGACCGCCTGGGCCTTTGTGTGCAATTGGACAATCCCCAGGACCCGCAGCTGCGCAGCAGCATCGTCAAGGCAAGGCTGCGCTTTGACCTGGACCCCCAGGGCTTTGTGCAATCCCATGCGGCCCGCCAGCAGGAGATCCGCCAGCGGCTGGCGCAGGCCCGCAGCCGTTGCCGCAATGCCTCGGAGCTGGCCTGGAGCGATGCCGTCCACGAGGCCGTGGCCCTGCAATGCATAGCCGCCCAGGTGGACGGACTGCGTGCCGATCTGGTCATGCTGCGCGCTGCGCGCGCCCTGGCAGCCTGGCAAGGCAGTCACAGCATCACGCCAGCCCATGTGGCCGAAGTCGCGCCACTGGTACTGCAGCATCGTGCTGCCCAGCCAGACCCGGGCAGCGCCAGTCAGCCCCAGCAGACTCCCGCAGGCACAGCTTCGGCCGTGCCCGCTGCGCCATCCAGCACGGATCGCAAAGACCGCACAGAGCCTGGTATCCAGGCGTCAGCATCCCCTTCAACGGCCTCCCGCGAGCCCGGCGCCACCGGCTCCTTGCCTCAAGACGCCGGCCCGGGCCTCGAACAGCCGCCTGCCGGCTGGGGTCAGGCTCAAGCCGTGAGCAGCGTCGTCTTCGAGCCTCAACAGGCCGACGCCATGGCACAGGCAGCCCTGGAGGCCCTGGCCGCAAAAAAAGCCCGGGCCTCCGGTCTGCTGCGCTGAGCGCCGGCCGGGGGCAAGTCGGCTCCGCCAACCAAGGTCTGGCCCTGGCCAGCCATGCCGTATCCAGCGTCCACAAGATGCCAGGGGCATCGATTGACTGGACTGCCACCCTGCGCCAGCGCCAGGGGCTGCCACTGGCACCCGCCCATCTGCGCTGGCACCAGCCCGAGGGAACGGTGCGCAGGCAACACCTGTTCCTGCTGGACTGCTCGGCCTCGATGGTGGAGAGCGGCGCGTTTGCCCAGGCCAAGGGCCTGCTGCTGCAGTGGCTGCGCCGGGCCTATCTGCAGCGCGAAGCCGTGGCCCTGCTGTGCTTCGGCGCAGGCCGCCTGCACTGGCTGCTGGAGCCCACGCGGGCGCCACGCTGGAATGCCGAACTGATCGAGCCGCTACGCGGCGGTGGCGGCACACCGCTGGCCCAGGCCCTGGAGTCAGGCTGGCAGATGGCGGCCAGATACTCCCGGCAACCATCCTGCCTGTGGCTGCTCAGCGACTTCCGCAGCCCCGATGTGCTGCAGCTGGAGCGCGGCCCCGTACCTGCCGTGGCACAGATTCTGGTGGACTGTGAAAACGCTGCGGGCCAGAGCACACGTCGGTTTGGCGGTGCCGAGCGACTGGCAAAGGTCTGGCCGAACACCCTTCGGCTACCGCTGGAATTCACCTGAAAAAGACCTCTATCGCTTAGCAGAAAAGCGCCAGTAGCTATCTACTTTGATAATCATCTGACAAGACATCACGCCGCTCCGCCTGCTCGTCTTATCGATACCTGGTAGCCGCACAGGCGGCAGGAAAGCTGCCACCAGGCCGATGAATTGGGCCGTGTGCACCAGGTTTATCGCGTAAGATCGCGCCACCACAGGTGCCTCATGGCGTGCTCTGCGCGCGGAGGTGAAACGAGAAGCAGGTGAATGGAATCTCCATCAATCCTGCACTGCACCCGCAACGGTAATCAGAGATATGGCGATGCACGCTCTGGCCCACGGCCATGGCCGCCACTGCGAAAGCGGGAAGGCGCATCGACATGCCACCCTCAGGTGGGCTCTGTAAGTCCGGAGACCGGCCTGATGTGTACAAGGCGCAGCGGGATTGCATGTGGCTTGTGATATGCCGACGCCTGCGTGCGGCTCATCACCTCTTCATTTCCCTCTGCACATTTCCTTTGTCTGGCCCGGGTATCGGCCAAACCGACCGTGGATGACCTATGTTGCATGGAATTTGCCAGTCAGATTTGTCCCAGTGGGCCGGCCGTGCCCTGGCCGCCTCGCCTGGAGCAGCGCTTGTCCAGCCCTGAGCCCATCCAGATTCGCGGCTGGTGCCCCAGCACCTGGAAGCCCATGCAGGCACAGGACGGCTGGATCGTTCGCGTGCGCCCTCGCTGCGCGTCTCTCAGCGCCGCTCAATGGCTGGTATTGGCCGAGCTCGCACGAACCCACGCCTCAGGCCAGATCGAGCTGACGCGCCTCGGCAATCTGCAATTGCGCGGCGTGCGCGAATCGGCGCTGCCTGCCCTGCGCGCGGCGCTCGTTGTCTCCAGACTGGCTCCTGCTGATGAACAGGCAGATCTGGCGCCTGCCGTGCACTGCACGCCGTTCTACGCCAGAGGAGATCGCACCCACGCACTGGCTCTGGCCCTTTCCGTGGCAGTGGCGCGGGATCTAAGTCCCCTGACCCTGCAACAGCAGGACATGTCTGCCCTGCCCGGCAAATTCGACATGCTGGTCGACGACCCGCAGTGCCATCTCCAAAGCCTGAGCTCCGACCTTCAGCTATGGCCCTGCGCCGATGGGCGCTATGGGCTTGCGCTGGGCCAATCGGCAGACTGGTACGGTTTTGAGAGCGCACCGGCAGCCGTCCAGGCCGCCGTACGGATTGCACTGTGGTTTGCCCGTGAGCGCAGCGCGCAGGCGGCAGGCCGATTGCGCGCCCTTGCAAAGCCCATTGACCTTCAGGCCTGCGGGCTCGCCAGGGCCAGTCATCACCTTGAGCCCCGCACTCAGGACAAGACCACTGCCAAGCCGTTGCGGCCCGGAGCACTCAACCCTCACGGCCTGCTGCTGGGCGCCCCGCTGGGGCGCCTGGACGCATGGGCCATACAGAAGCTTGCGGCTCCGATGCCCGAACAGGCGGAGATCCGGGTCACGCCCTGGAGATCCTTGCTGCTGCCGAACAAGCATCTGGATTCACTGCCTGCCCGGCTTGATTCCTGGGACTGGATCCGCCAGTCCACCGATGTGCGCCTGCGGGTCTCGGCCTGCACCGGCGCCCCCAACTGCCCTCAGGCCCATATCCCGGCCCAGTCCATGGCCCTGCGGTTCGCCAGCTCACAGGCGGCGGACCGGCATCTTCATATCAGCGGCTGCGCCAAGCTCTGTGCCCTGCCTGCCGATGCGACAAATGTGGTGTTTGCCAGCCAGGACGCAGCGGGCCAGATATGGCTGCACGCCAGCCCCGCCGAAGCACAGCCATCGGCCCGGGCCTCCATTCCCTATCGGCCTCTGGACTCCGATCCACACGATATACAGCAACAACTCAATGACCTACAACTATGAAAAGTGCGGTGAAGAGATTTACCGGCAATCGTTCAGCATCATCCGCCGCGAGGCCGATCTCAAGCGCTTCAACCCCGTGGAAGAGCGGGTCGCCTGCCGCATGATTCACGCAGCCGGCATGGTGGAGCTGGCCGCGCACATCCATTTCTCCCCGACCTTTGCCGCAGCCGCGGAAGCCGCGCTGCAGCGCGGAGCACCCGTACTCTGCGATGCACGCATGGTCAGCGAGGGCATCACGCGCAAGCGCCTGTCGGCCCAAAACCCCATCATCTGCACCCTGCAGGACCCGCGTGTGCCAGCGCTGGCCGCCGATATGGGCAACACCCGCAGCGCCGCAGCACTGGAGCTGTGGCGCGAGCATCTGGACGGCGCCGTAGTCGCCATCGGCAATGCGCCGACGGCCCTGTTTCATCTGCTCCATATGCTGCAGGACCCGCACTGCCCGCGCCCGGCCGCCATCGTCGGCTGCCCGGTCGGCTTTGTGGGAGCGGCGGAGTCCAAGGACGCGCTGCGCGAGTGGGGACAGATTCCGTTTGCCATCGTGCAAGGGCGCCTCGGCGGCTCCGCCATCACGGTTGCCGCCATCAACGCGCTGGCAACCACGGTGGAGTAGGAAGAGTCACCATGAATCACGGAAAAATCTTCTGCGTGGGACTGGGCCCCGGCGATCCCGACATGATGAGCGTGAAGGCCGACCGCCTGCTGAGAAACGCCCGTCATGTGGCCTACTTCCGCAAGCGCGGTCACCCGGGCAAGGCACGGCAACTGGTCAACGGCCTGCTGCATGCCGAGGTCACGGAGTACCCGATGGAGTACCCGCTGACCACGGAAATTCCGCACGACGACCCGCGCTATATCGCCCAGTTGTCCAGTTTCTATCAGGACTGGCAGGTCCGGCTGACGCAGCTCACGCGCAGCGAGGATGTGATCGTGCTCTGCGAAGGCGATCCGTTCTTCTACGGCTCCTTCATGCACCTCTATGTGCGTCTGCGCCAAGCTGAACAGGTGACCGTGGAAGTGCTGCCCGGCATCCCCGGCATGGTGGGCTGCTGGCATGCCACCGGCATTCCCATGACCTGGGGTGACGATGTGATGAGCGTGCTGCCCGCGACCTTGCCCGATACGCCGCTGCGCGAGCATATGGCGCGCTCGGACGCGCTGGTCATCATGAAAGTGGGACGGCATCTGGGACGCATCCGTGGGCTGCTGGACGAACAAGGCAAGCTGGACCGTGCCTGGCTGGTCATCAACGGCACCATGAGCGATCAGCAGGTCATGCCGCTGCGCGATGCGCCCGATCGCTGCCCTTACTTCGCCATCATCGTCGTGCACGGCCAGGGCCGCCGCCCGGCCAATGACATGTGATCGCGCCGCCATGAGCAAGACCTCAATGACTCCACAACTCTTGGTGCTGGGCCTGGGCCCGGGCGATGATGCCTTGCTGACGCAGCAGGTACGCGACAGCATTGCCAGCGCCAGCGATGCATTCGGCTACTTTCCTTACGTAGCGCGGCTGCAGGGCCTGGAGCACCTGCAACTGCATGCCAGCGACAACCGTGAGGAGCTGGAGCGTGCGCGCAACGCCTTGAATCTTGCAGCCCAGGGCCGCAAGGTGCTGATGCTCTCGTCGGGCGACCCGGGCGTGTTCGCCATGGCCAGTGCCGTGTTCGAGACGCTGGAGCAGGCCTGCCCCGAGGAGCATGCCCGCTGGCAAGGCGTGGACGTGCAGGTGCAGCCGGGCATCACCGCCATGCTGGCAGCAGCAGCCCGCCTGGGCGCCCCCTTGGGACATGACTTCTGCACCATCAATCTGTCCGACAACCTCAAACCCGCCAGCATCATCGAGCGCCGCGTCCGTCTGGCCGCCCAGGCCGATTTCGCCATGGCCTTCTACAACCCCTGCTCGCGCTCGCGCCCCGAAGGCTTCTCGCGCGCCCTGCAGGTGCTGCAGCAGGAGTGCGAGCCCGAGCGCCTGATCTGCTTTGCCCGCAACGTAAGTCGCCCCGATGAGACGCTGCGGGTCGTGAAGCTGCTGGATGCACGGGCCGATATGGCCGATATGCGCACGGTGGTGATCGTAGGCAACAGCCAGACCAGGCAGGTGGGCAAGCATGTCTACACCCCGCGCAGCTATGAAGCCTTCAGCAGCGCCCCTTCTATTGTGAGCGACCATGCCTGAGTACGCTCAAGGTCCTGCCGCGCAAAAGTGCTCAGCAGCACTGCTGCTGCAGCCACTCCATGGCCTGCTGCGGGTTCTGGCACTGGGCGCGCGGCGCCAGCACCGGTCTGTCGACCATGATGACGGCAATACCCAGTTGCCGCGCGGCCTCGATCTTGGCATAGGTATCTGCGCCACCGGCATTCTTGCTGACGATGCAGTCGATGCGGTACTGCCCGAGCAGCGCCAGCTCATCGGCGAGCCGAAATGGGCCGCGCGCCACGATCAGCTCATAGCTGGATGCCGGCAACGGCAAGGCACCGCCCTCCTGGTCGATGACGCGCAGCACAAACTGGTGCTCGCCGGCCAGGCCCGCAAACGCCGCCAGCTGCTTGCGCCCTATGGCCAGAAACACCCGCTTCAAAGACCGACTCAAGGCCTGTGCGGCAGCCGCCATATCCGGCACATGCTGCCATTGATCGCCGGGCAGCGCCTGCCAGGCTGGCCGCTCCATGGACAGCAGGGGCAGATCCAGTTGGGCGCAGGCCGCGATGGCATTGGCACTCATCTGTGCCGCGAACGGGTGGGTGGCGTCGATGACATGGGTGATGTGATGCGCACTCAGGTAATCGACCAACCCCTGCACGCCGCCAAAGCCACCCACACGCACCGGCAGGGCCGGAGTACGGCGCGTCTGGGTGGCCCCGGCATAGGAATAGATGGCTTGCACCCCGGCCTCATGCAGCAGCGTGGACAACATATAGGCATCGAAAGTGCCGCCTAACAGGAGAACTTGGGTCATGGCCAATCCGTGGCTTTCAATTATCGGAATTCATCCATCAGGGCTGGAGGGCCTGAACCCTGCAGCGCGACGAGCCCTGGATGATGCCAGTGTTGTGTTCGGCAGTCCGCGTCATCTGGCGCTGGCACAAGCAGGGACGCGCGGCAGGGCCTGGCCCGTCCCCTTCAGCGTCGATCCAGTGCTGCAGCTGCGCGGACAGCCAGGCGTGGCCGTGCTGGTGTCCGGCGATCCGTTTCACTTCGGTGCCGGTGCATCGCTGGCCAGGCACCTGGAGCTGGGCGAGTGGCGCAATTATCCTCAAGCCTCGACATTTGCCTGGGTTGCGGGCGAGCTGGGCTGGTCCCAGGAGCGCACCCACTGTCTGGGCCTGCATGCCCGCAGCCTGAGCAGCCTGACGCCTCTGCTGGCGCCTCAAGAGCGCTTTATCTGCCTGCTGCGTGACGGCCCGGCCGCTCACACCCTGGCACAGTGGCTGCTGCAGCAGGGCTGGGGTGACAGCCCGCTGTGGCTGGTGGAGCAGGCAGGCAGCGATCAGCAGGACATCCGCAGTGGCACGGCGCGCGAGCTGGCATCGCTGTTGGCAACCCAGCCGGCCAAGGCCCCCGTGACTGCGGCTTTCGAAGCGCGCGGCGGAAAAGGTCTGCCCCAGGTGCCAGGCCTGCCCGTCAGTGAGTTTGCACATGACGGGCAGATCACCAAAAGCCCGGTGCGCGCCATGACGCTGGCCGCGCTGGCACCGCGAAAAGGCGAGTGGCTCTGGGATCTGGGGGCAGGTTCGGGCTCGGTCGCCGTCGAGTGGTGCCTGGCTGGCGGCCAGGCCATCTGCGTGGAGCAGCATGGCGCGCGTGCAGCCAATATTGCGCAGAATGCTGAGCGCTATGCGACAGGGCTCGAAGTGGTTCATGGCCACGCCCTGGCAGCCCTGCCCCGTCTGCAGCCAGAGCCGCAGGCCGTCTTTGTCGGCGGCGGCTTCAGCGCCGAGCTGTTCGATGCCCTATGCATGCGCCTCTCCGGGCCTTGGCGGCTGGTGGTGAATGCCGTGGCGCTGCACACCCAGGCGCTGCTGCTGGAATTGCACCGCACGCATGGCGGCCAGCTGTATCAGCTGCAATGGAGCGAAGCACAGGGCCTGGGCAGCATGCATTCCTGGACCCCGTCTCGCCCTCTGGTGCAGTGGGTCTGGAGCAGCCAATGAGATATTTGTTCGCGGGCTGGGGCTTCCAGGCCTCGGCTCTGCCCCAGTCATTCGAAAGCTGCTGGAGCCAAGCCGCCCAGGCCCTGGCGAGCGCAGACACGGTCGGCTGCCGCTGGACCTTCGCCCTGCTCTCCAGCAGAAGCCAGACGCCGGCGGCTGGCGCCCTGCAGGACTGGGCCCGCCAGAGGCTTGCGCAGATAGACTGGAAGAGCTTTGCCGACAGCGCGATTGCGCATATCGCCACACCGTCGCATTCCCCAAGATTGCAGCAGCGCTTTGCCACCGGCAGCGTCGCAGAAGCGCTGGCCCTGCATGCCGGCGCCGCTCTGGCACATAGCCGGCTGCTGGTGCTACGCACCGTTTCGGCAGACCGACGTGCGACGCTGGCGATTGCTGGCCTGCCGCTGCCCACACCACCTATTCCTGGAGTTTTGCCTTGACCGTTCATTTCATCGGAGCCGGCCCCGGTGCGGCCGACCTCATCACCGTTCGCGGGCGTGATCTGCTGGCCGCCGCGCCTGTGTGCCTGTATGCAGGCTCGCTGGTACCCAGCGAGCTGCTGGCACACTGCCCTGCCGGAGCCCGTCTCGTCAACACCGCCCCCATGTCACTGGAAGACATCGTGGCCGAAATCCAGACCGCACACGAACAAGGGCTGGATGTCGCCCGTCTGCATTCCGGTGACCTGAGCATCTGGTCTGCCATGGGTGAGCAGCTGCGCGCCCTGCGCGAACTGGACATCCCCTACACCGTCACGCCCGGTGTCCCCGCTTTCAGTGCCGCAGCCGCGGCGCTGGAAGCCGAGCTGACTCTGCCCGGCTCCTGCCAGTCGGTGGTGCTGACACGCACCTCGGGGCGGGCCTCGAGCATGCCCGAGGGCGAGACCCTGGCCGCCTTCGCGGCGACCGGTGCCGTGCTGGCGATTCATCTGTCGGTCCATGTGGCCGAGCAGGTGCAGCAGGAGCTCACCAGCCATTACGGCGCAGACTGCCCGGCGGCCATTGTCTGGCGTGCCTCATGGCCCGACGAGCAGCTGCTGCGCACCCGTGTCGGAGATATTGCCAGCGCAGCCCGGTCCAATCCGCTGCAGCGCAGCGCGCTGATCCTGGTCGGTGCCACGCTGAGCCAGCAGGACTTCGGCAACAGCCGGCTCTATGCCGATGACTACGATCGCCGCTACCGTCCGCGCGGCGACGAACCGCGCTTCCCTCGCGGAACCGAGGACGCCTGATGCTGGAGCTGTTTCTGATCGGCATCGGTACCGGCAACCCCGATCACCTCACCCGGGAAGCCGAAAAAGCGATTCGCAGCGCCGACCTGGTGCTGCTGCCGCACAAGGAAGACAGCAAGGCCGAGCTGGCCCAGGTCCGCCTGTCCCTGCTGCAGGAGCTGGATGTGCAGCACAACTGCATCGCCCACTTCGACATGCCGCAACGCCGCCAGCAGGGCAACGACTACGACCAGCAGGTAGACGAATGGCACGATGCCATTGCCCGGCGCTGGCAAGCCAGTCTTCAGCACCATCTGCCTGCTCGCTCGGGACGCGTGGCCCTGCTCGTCTGGGGCGACCCTGCCCTCTACGACAGCACGCTGCGCATTGCCTCGCGCCTGGGCCTGGCCCGCGAACAGGTGCGCGTCGTGCCTGGCATCACCTCCATGCAGGTGCTGTGCAGTGCCCACGGCATTGCCCTCAATGAAATCGGCGAGCCCTTTCTGATCACCACCGGTCGCCAGCTGCGCGAGAACGGCTGGCCATCTGGAGTGAACACCCTGGTCGTGATGCTGGATGGTCAACGCAGCTATGAGCAGCTGCAAGACACCGATGTCGACATCTACTGGGGCGCCTATCTCGGCATGCCGCAGCAATTGCTTATGCACGGCAGGCTTTGCGACATCGCGCCAGACATCACCAGCAGGCGCGCCCAGGCCCGTGAGCAAAACGGCTGGATCATGGACATCTATCTGCTGCGCAGGGCCTCCGCCCCCTGACCCTGGGTTGCCAAGGCGCATCCGTCGCCTGGCAGTCACACCCGATCAGCGCGCGGAGCGCTTCATATCTGCAAGGTCTCGATGCCCTGGGCGTTCAGCCTGCTTGCCGGTAACCTTCTATGCGGATGCCGGTGCTGCCGCATGAGGCAGCTTGAGCCGATGCCAGAGCTTGAGCATCTCCTGCAACAGCACTGGCGCATGGTCTGTGCGATACACCGCACCCAGCGGCGGCAAGCCACCCTCGATACGCACATCCAGCGCACGCACACGCCCCTGCGAACGCAGTCCCGGAAGAATGCTGCGAGGCACCAGCGATACGGCCCCAGGCTGGGTGAGCAGGCCCTCCAGCACGGGCAGGGACACGGTGGAGGCCGGAAACCAGGAGGCATCCTCCAGCACGGGCAGCACCTCGGTCTCCACGATATGGCGCACCGCGATGCCAAAGCTTGGCAGCACCCAGCGCGCGCCCCTCAAGGCAGGCAGCGGCACATCGCGGCGCCCGACCAGCGGATGATCTGCATCCGCAATCACCACGGCCGCATCCAGCAGCAGCGGCTCGAAGGAAAACTCCACCGGCAAAAGCTGGGGCTGGCGGCAGAACACCACATCGAGGCCCGAAGCCATGAGCTGCGACAGCAACGGGGCGCTGCCGTCCTCATGCACATCCACATAGACCTGCGGGTGGGCCTCGTAAAAGCGCGGCAGCAGCTGGGACAGCACCGAAAGCGCAGCTGCCGGAATGGCTCCAAGACGCAAAGCCGCCGAAGCCCCGCGCCGGATGGAGGCCAGCGATTCCGACACCTCCTGCAATCCCACCAGCATGCCGCGTGCTGCATCGATCAAGGCCTGGCCTGCCACTGTGGGCCGTATGCCGCGTGCATGGCGCTCGAAGAGCTTGATGTCCAGAACCCGCTCAAGCTCGGCCAGGGCCTGGGTGGCCGCCGACTGACTCATGTTCAGCTCCACTGCCGCCTGCATGACCGAGCCACATTGCTGCAAAGCCAGCAAAAGCTGCAACTGACGCAACCGTACCTGCTTGACCATACGGGAGAAGAGCAAGCGGCCCTCGGGGCTTGCAGCCCCTGCACCGGCTTGCCTCTGAGAGAAAGAAGAGTCAGCAGCCATGATTCCAACAGGTGTCAGATCGTTTCAACAAAGTTCGTCGCAAGTCTTTAAACTGGTTGCTTGCACGGGCTCCGAACTCGACCGCTCTCCGAGAGCGAGCCGCTTGCTTGCATCAAGCGTCGGAATGTCCGTGACAGGATAGCTTGCACGCATCTCTCGATATATTTAGTCACGCTTGGGTGATCGCAGGAAACGCAGAGCCACCGCATTGTCACGGCAATTGACCCGCGCTGCTGCCGGCTGCGGCTGCCGAACGGCCGGAAAGGTGTATTAGCCATCCACTACGCCTCTTGATCTTCGTTCCACGCAGGAGTACAGCAAGCAGGTCAGCGGTAAAAGACTCTCGCTATGCCGGACAGCCCTGCAGCAGATGCTGCCGGTCGCCCTCTCGAAGCTGCGTCCTTTCGCGTTGCCAGAGCAAGGCCGCCTGGGAGTGCTCAGTGCATGGGTCGGCCCAGCCGCTGGCTGGCCTTTGAAATCCCATAGTTCACGAGGCAGTAAAGCACCGCAACGATCAGGTACACCGGAACCAGCGAGTGATAGTTCGCTATCAGCACCTTGGCGTTCTGCATGAGTTCGCCATAGGTGACTACATAGCCGAAGGTGGTGTCCTTGACCACGATGACCAGCTGCGCTACCAATGCCGGGATGATGTAGCGCAGGGCCTGGGGAAAGACGATGAAGAAAAAGACCTGGGCTTCGGTCAGCCCCAGGCTGCGCGCGGCATCGGTCTGGCCGCGCGGCACGGCGAGCACGCCTGCGCGGTATACCTCGGCGACCACGGCTGCGGTACTCAGACCTATGGGCAAGGTCAGCATCCAATAGGTGCTCAGCTTGATGCCGACCGACGGCAGTACCAGGAAACAGACGTAGATGAGCAGCAGCGTCGGCGTGCCGCGCAGGAACTCTATGACGGCAATGCTGGGCCAGCGCAGCAGCCTGAGCCGCGACAGCCGCCCCAGCAACAGCACCAGCCCCAGGGCCAGGGAAATCACGGCAGCCATCGCCGACGATGCCAGCGTGCCAAGCAGCCCCTTGGCAAGAAAGCTCCAGGTCGTAGCCCAGGCAAAGAATTCCCAGTACGGTGCTTCAAGCTGGCCTGCCGAATGGAACTGCCACACGATCGCCACCGCAAGCAGAAGCAGCAGGGCTGCGGCGGCCACGCTCACCGCTTTGGTGACGGCCCGGGCCCGCAGGCCTGGCGCGGCAAACAGTATTTCTTCCAGGGAGCGGCTCATCGCAGTATCCGCACTTTCTTTTCCAGAACCGCGCCGGCCCAGGCGATGAGCAGACCTGTCACCACATACATGGTGGCCGCCACGGCGAACGCGGCAATGCCGAGCGCCGAGTCATTGGCAATCTTGGAGACCAGGGCTGTGAGCTCGCGGCCGGGAAACGGCAGCTGCGACGCCAGGGAGGTCGAGAGCATCAGGGCAATCAGCAGCGAGGTCATGGGCTGCACCACCGAGCGCAGCGCCTGCGGCAGGACCACGGCAGACACAATCTGCAGCGGCCGCATGCCCAGGCTGAGCGCGGCCTCGATCTGGCTGCCCGGAATCGTGTTGATGCCTGCGCGCAGGTAGTCCGCCGTGAATGCGGAGCAGACCAGCGTCAGCGTGAGGATCACGCTAGGCTCGTAGTCGATCACGATATTGAGATCGGGCAGCGCGAAGACGATGAAGATCAGCAGCGCCACGCTGGGAATATTGCGAAAGATCTCGACATAGACGCTCAGAGCCCAGCGCAGCGGCGGCAGGGGCAAGAGCCTGAGTACCGCGACGAGCACACCCAGCAGGACGCCTGGCACAAAGGACACCAGCGTGAGCTTCCATGTCAGCAACAAGGCCTGCCAGAAGGCAGGCCCGTGGTCAGCCAAAAGCCTTGAAACCTCACCCATTGTTCAAGGCAGAGCGGGCGGAGTCGGAACTGTCGTGCTGCCGGTGCGCTGCCCAATGGAAATAGTCCAAAGCTTGGCCCAGGTACCGTCGGCTTCCAGCTTCTTGAGAAAGGCATTGATGAAGGCCACGCCGTCCGAGCCCTTGGGCAGTCCCACGCCATAGGGGTCCTGGGCACCGAATGGAGCCCCAGCCAGCCGCGCATTGCTGGTGCCAAGGCTCAGGGCGTTGAGCAGCAGCGTGTAGTCGGTCACATAGGCATCGACGCGGCCCTGACGAAGGGCATCGAGGGCTTCCTGATGCGTCTGGAACTCCTGCACGACGGCCTTGGGGGCGTACTGAGCCAGTATCGCAGGCCCCGTGGAGCCGGCTTGCGTGGCCACTTTCTTGCCGCCAAGGTCGTTGTAGGACTGCAGTGTCTTGTTGTTCGACTTGACCAGCACACCGGACTGCGATGTGTAGTAGGGGCCGGCGAACGAGATCTTCTCGGCGCGGGCAGGAGTGATGGAATAGGTGGCGAAGACCATGTCCACCTGATTGTTGATGAGCACCTGCTCGCGCGTGGACGAGGTCACCTGGGTGAACTGGTACTTGGCAGCATCGCCCAGGATGTAGCGGGTGATGAGCTGGGCCAGGCCCAGGTCGAAGCCACGGATCTTGCCGTCCTTCTCGTTGAGCAAAGAGAAAAGATTCGAGGTTTGCGTGCTGCCCAGACGCAGCGTGCCGGCCTGCTTGATCTTGCTGGCCCAGGTACTGGACGCAATCGTCGCCGCATCGGCAACAGGGCCCTGCGCCACCAGCGCGTCATAGGCCGCTGCATTGATGGGCGTGCCCTGTGCGAAAAGCGAGCCGCTGGCCGCGATCGTCAGCGCCACCACGGTGGATTTGAAAATGGATTGGATCGACATGCGGTGTTCTTGGATGGTCGGTGATGCGAATCAATACAGAGCAGCGACGGAATGCACATGCCGCCGGTCCGGGCCGGACACCATTGTGCACACAATACAGGCCTCGCGCCCTGCGACAAGGGCCGATTATGACAACTCGCATGGATTGCAGGACCCATCCAGAGACGCCGCCCCAGGCCGGCTGGCCGTGGAGCGGCTCGTACGGTGGCGCGGCTTTGGCGCGGGGCGCCACGGGCCAGATCCTGCCCCATAGGGCCAGGAGCAGGCCGGCATTGGAGTGCTCTTGCAGGACATCCGGCCCGCCTGCTGCATGCCTTGCAGCCCTGCCCTCGCCTCACTCCTGCTTGCGGCCCGCTGCGGATCCAGGCGCTCAGTACACGTCCCGGCGGTAGCGCCCCTGCGCGATCAGCTCGTCCAAGGGGTCGCGGCCCAGCAGTTCCTGCAGCACCGTGTCCACGCCTGCGGCCATGCCTTGCAGGCTGCCGCAGATGAAGATCACCGCGCCCTCGTCGATCCAGCCGCGCAACAGGTCCGCTGCATCGCGCAAGCCATCTTGCACATAGCGGCGCTGGGCCTGGTCGCGTGAGTAGACAAAGTCTGCGCGCGCCAGCTGCCCTGCCTGCAACCAGGCGCAGGCCTCGGCCTGGGCATAGCCATCATGGGCTTGCTGACGTTCGCCAAACAGCAGCCAGTTGCGATGCTGGCCCGCACGCATGCGCGCCAGCAGGTGGCCGCGCAGGCCTGCATAGCCCGAGCCGTTGCCGATGAAGATGGCGGGCACATCCGATGGTGCGGCAGCATCATCGACGGGCGCGAATGCGCGGTTGTCCACCAGTCTCAGCATCAGCGCTGCGCCCGGTGCCGCATAGGCCGTAAGCCAGCCCGAGGCCAGCCCCAGACCCGCATCATGGCGGGCCTGGCGTACCAGCAGCCGCACATGGCCATCAGCCGGCAAGGACGCCACGGAATAGCTGCGCGCGGCCAGTGGCTGCAGCGCATCGGCCACGGCCTGCGCCGACGCATCCGCGCTCAGGTCGCCGGGCTGGGGCAGCACGCTTGCAGACAGTGCGGCCTGCAGTGGCTGGCTCCGGCCCTGCCACCGAACCACGGCATTGCCGTCCAGCGCCTGCTGCTGCAGCCAGGCGGCAATGGTCTGGGGCGCATGCCGCGGGCTGATTTCCACGAGCGCTCCGGGGCGCCAGTCCAGGGCCAGTCCTGCCGGCGGCGTCAGCGTGAGGCTGTGCAGCGGTGTGCCCAGACTGCCCGGATTGATCAGGCGGCGCTCTGCCAGCGTCCATGGCGCAAACGCAGGAGCGGCGGGTGCATCGGGCAATTGCCGGGCGGTGCGGAAGTGGCCGCTGAGCATCTGCTGCCAGGCGCTCCAGGCCATGCCGTCTTCGCCGTCCATTTCGATTCGGGGGAAAATCGGCTGCGCAGCCAGGCGTTGCAACTGATGATCGAGTGCACGGCCAAAACCGCAAAACCGCGTGTACTGGCGATCGCCCAGCGCCAGCAGGCCATAGTGCAGCGTGGTCAGGGGATTGGCTGCGGCGGCATCCAGCGCGCGGGCAAAGCGACGCGTGCTGTCAGGGGCTTCGCCGTCGCCAAAGCTGCTGGCAATGAAAAGAGCCCGGCCATGGTGGCGCAACTGCTCCGTGTCCAGTTGTGCCATGGGCTTGAGCGTCGTGGCCAGCCCCGCATCGCGCAGCGCGGCCGCGGTGCGCAGGGCCAGGCGTTCGGCATGGCCGGTTTGGCTGGCATAGGCCACAAGAATGCTGTCCTGCCCCTGGCCAGCAGGGCAACTGCCGGCCCAGGCCCGGCGTTCACCGTTCAGGGCACGGGTCTTGCGTCGGCGGTCCAGATAGAGCAGCCAGCCGGTGATGGCGAACAGCGGCATCATCAGCGCCGCCAAGGTGACGATGATGCGCCCTGGCAGTCCGAAATACGTGCCCATATGCAGCGGGTAGATGGCACCCACGGCGCGCCGGCCGACGGGCAGATCGGCATAGCGCTCGTCCTGCTGAACGCGGCCTTCGGGAGTCAGGCGCAACTGGTTGCGCGCACGCTCATGGGCCGCCGTCTCGTCGAACCAGGCAATCTGCACGGGCGCACCCGTGCGCTCGGGCAGGCGCAACTGGGCAAACTGCCAGCCCGGTGCCAGATGCTGAAAGCTCTGCCATGCGCTCGTAAGGTCCGGCGTCGGCTCAGCCGGCTCTCTGCCGGGCTTGGCGGAGGTGGCAGCAGCAGCGCGTGGCGGCACCCCTGCCCAGGTATCGACCGTGCGGCGCAGGCCGTCGAAAGCCCAGTACATGCCCGTGGGAGCCAGCACCAGATAGACGAGCAGCGCCAGAGTGCCCGCCACGGCATGCAGATTCCACAGAAAGCTGCGCCCCTTGAGGCGCATGTCCAGCCACAGCCAGCTGCGCCAGTCCATGGGCTTGCGCGGCCAGCGCAGATACAGGCCGGACAGCGACAGCAGCACCAGCAGGCCCGCCAGGGTACCAGTGATGGGCTTGCCGTCATCGCGCGACAGCAGCAGCCAGCGATGCAGGCGCTGCGCCCATTCGAAGAACTGTGCGCCCTTCTGAGGCGGCAGCTGGGCTGCTGTATAGGGATTGGCAAAGACCGTCTCGCCGCGGCGCTGCCCCTTGAGCGGCTTGAAACTGATCTGGGCCGATCGACCTGCCTCGGAATGCACGGTGATGCGCTGTACCACACGCTCCTCGCCCTGCGCACGCAGCGTCTGCAGCAACTGCGCAGGCGTCATGGGCGCCTGGTCGCTGCGCGCCTGCACGCGCGCAGTGCCGGGGTTCAGCCAGTCCAGTATTTCCTCATGAAAGGAAAACACCGCACCCGACAGACCGAGAACGATCAGCACCGTGCCGGCCGTGATGCCGACAAACCAGTGCAGCTGAAACCAGAGTTGCTTGAAGGACGGCATAGAAAATCAATGATGCTTGGTATCGGTTGCCGCTCGCCGGCCCTGCAGCCGACACGCGGATACAGCGCCCTGCGGCATGGTTGAGCAGCGCAACAGCGGGCGCTGCATGCCGTCAGAAGTCCATGACCGCGCGCAGCACGGCCTGACGGCGCTCGCCCAGCGAGACATAGATATTGCTGCCCGAGGAAACGACATAGTTCTTGTCGAACAGGTTCTTGATGTTCAGCTGCAGGCGCACGGGGCGGTTGTCCCAGCGGGTTTCGTAGGAGACAAAGGCATCGGCGACGTTGTAGGCATCGTTGTCGAAAGTGTTGGCTGCATCTCCGGCACGCTTGCCCACGTGGCGCACACCGGCACCAGCACGCCACTGACCGTAGCTGCTGCGCTCAAAGGTATAGGCCGCAAACACCGAGGCACTCTGGCGTGCCACATTGGCAAGGCGCTTGCCCTGCAGCTGCGGATCATCGGACACCCACGCGTCGGTATAGGCATAGCTGCCTATGAGCTGCCACTGGCGGCCGATCTGGCCGGCCACATCCACTTCCAGGCCACGCGAGCGGCCGCCACCAGCGGCGCGGGTAGCCAGATCGCCGTTGACGGGAATCCTCACCGCCACATTGCGCTTGCGGATGTCGTAGAGCGCTGCCGTGGCGCTGAGGCCACGCGCCAGTTCCAGCTTGGCTCCCAGCTCCCAGGACTTGGCCTCTTCCGGCGGCAATGCGCCTATCACCGTGCCCACGCTGCTTTGCGGCTTGAACGACTCGCTGTAGCTGCCATAGAAGGACCAGTTGGAATCAGGCTGCCACACCAGGCCCACGCGTGGCACGAACTGCCAGCCGTCGGAAGCACTGCCCACGACAAAAGGCCTGCCTTTGCCGGCTTCCTGGTCATAGTGCAGCCAGCGGCCTCCGGCCTGAACCATCCACTGCTCGGACAAGCGGATATTGTCCTGGAAGAAGAAGGCCTGCTGCCTGATCTTGTCGCGCTGGCCGCTGTCTGCAGCACTGATGGTGGTGGAATACGGCAGCAGGCCATAGACCGGGTTGTAGACATTGAAGCCGGTGCTGTTGCTGCCGCGAATCAGGTCGCGACGGTAGATATCGCTGTCCTCGATGTCCAGACCGCTCAGTATTTCGTGGTGGACGCCGCCCCACTGCAGATTGCCCTGCAAGTTCAGCTGGGCCACATGCTGCTGGCTGAGCGCGCCGCGCGTTCCATCCGGTCGGCGGGTGAGCACGCCGGTGACCGGGTTCAGCGATACCGGGCGGGCCTGGTAGTCGTCATAGCGATTGCGGTTGTAGCTATAGGTGGCGTTGAGCTTCCACTGCGAGTTCAGCGTGTGCTGACCCTGAACGGTGAAGAAATCCGAATCCCCTATGGTGCGGTTATAGGCTTCGTCGAGGCGGCGGCGCGGGTCAATGGCCACCGGCTTGCCGGTACGGCTGTCGATGACAGTGCCGCGGTCAAAAGGCTGCTCGTATTCGGTGTGCTCATAGGACATGCGCACATAGGTGTCGCGGCCATACCAGGCAAGCGAAGGCGCGATCACGGTCTGCTTGTTGACGCCGAAGTTGCGCCAGTAATCCACATGGCTGGTGTCGGCGATCAGGCGGTAGGCCAGTCCCTTGCTGCCGATGGGGCCGGTGAGGTCCACCGAGGCACCGCCGCCGCCATAGCTGGACGCGCTCAGCGCAGCCTGGCCGGCAAATTCGAGTTGCGGCTTCTTGGTGACCATATTCACCACCCCGCCCGGATCCATGCTGCCGTAGAGAATGGAGGACGGTCCTTTGAGCACTTCCACGCGATCGGTGGTGTAGGTCAGATTGCGCGCCAGCACGGTGCGCACGCCGTCACGCAATATGGAGCCGTCGCGATTGAAGCCGAAGCCGCGCTTGATCAGCGCATCCTGTGTGCCGCCCAGGGTGTTGGCCTGGGTGATGCCGCTGACATAGTAAAGCGCCTCGTCGATATTGCGCACCTGCTGATCCAGCAGCACCTGGGCCGGCACCACGGCCACAGCTTGGGGCAGGTCGCGCAGCGAGGCATCGGAGCGGGTGGCCGTGGTCGCACGCTTGGGCTGGTAGCCGATTTCCTGGGCTTTCTCCTGCACGATGACCTCAGGCAATGGGTGCTGCTCGGCCGTGGGCTGGGTCGGGGTTTCGGTTGTGGTCTGTGCCAGAGCGGGCACGGCAGCACAGGCAGCCAGGCCATAAAGGCCCAGTGTGGTGCGAAGAGAGAGGGTCACGATGGCGTGGCGAGAGGAGATGCCGCAGGCTGCCGGCACAAGCCAGCTCGATGAGGACTGGCCACTGGTTTTGAAAGATGCTTGAGGGCGTTATTCTAATTCATTCTCATTTACATTAGCGCACGAAAGCCGGCTTAGAACTGAGCCCGTGCAAGGGATCTGCAAGTCCTTGCACCTGCTGCAACGGCCGACTGGCAAGCCGCGGATATTACAGCGCCCTGCCCGATGCAGCCTGGGCTGACCGATGTTGCAGCGCATCTGATGGCGCTCGCTGCGGCATGCCCTGGAGCAGGCTGCCCCAAGTGCATCAGGGGTGTGCATCCCACTGCCGCCAGGGTTTTTGGTCCCCGAAGCAGGCAATCAGTGGGCCTTGTCCTCGGCCAGACCGCAGGCGCTGACGAACGCTGCCGTGTGCTGCAAGGCCCGGCCTATGTCCGGCTTGGCGATCCCATGCCGCATGGCAAATTGCTCCAAGGCCATCGTATCGAAACGGGTGGTCTGTATGAAGTCCAGGGCTTCGGCGCTGGTATTGAGGTAACGCGCGACCGCAGGCATACGCAGCAGCAGCCTCAGCAATGGCAGCGGAACATGATGCCTGGGAGGCTTCAGGCCCATGGCTTGCGCAAGCTCTGCCAGCAGCTCTCGCAAGCTGGGGGTCTGGGCGTCAATCGCCAGCAACTCCTGGCCCGCCATGGCAGGATCGAAGGCACAGGCCGCCACCAGCTCGGCCAGGTGATCCACGGTCACTAGCGGCAGCCAATGCTCGGCCGTCCCGGGCACGGCAACCAGCTTGCCCTGCGCAAGATTGCGTATCAGCGCCACCAGTGGCTGAGCGCCGAGAATATGGCCGCTGCGGCTGTGGCCACACACCGTGGCGGGGTGGATCACAGTCATCTGCGCGTCCCTGGCAGCCATGAGCTCCAGGGTCGCAAAATATGCCTCCAGCTTGCTTGCCTCATAGGCACCGACCTGCCGGTAGACGGCTGGCCAGTTTGTCAGCTCCGGCCGGCGAGGATCTATGCCTATGCGTTGCAGATGGTCATGGTTTTTCACCATATAGCCACCTACCATGACCAGGCGGCTGTTTTGCCCGGCCGCCAGCAGCGCCACGCGCTTTGCCCCCTGCACATTCACAGCGCGAGCCTGCTTTTGTGAAAGCCCCCAGGCGAAATGGGCACCGAGGTGGAATACGACCCGGGCCTGCTTCAGCACCGCCTGGTCGGTAGGACCAATCCCCAGCCCTTCCCTTTCCAGATCGCCGGCAACCGCAAATATCCGGCTTGCCGCCCCTCCCAGCTTGTCGACCTGCTCGCGCAGTTCGGCCAGACGCTCGGGCTGACGCATCAGGACTCTGACGTTGTGAGCTTTCGCACTCAGGTTCGCCAGCAAATGTTGACCGATGAAACCGGTCCCCCCCGTGACAAAGCACTCCGCACTCATTTCCCCGCTCCTTGGTTTGGTGAGGAATCAAATGTAGAGTGTCGACCTCACTCTATAGTCAAGCGGTATTTTCATGAGAATCGGCGAACTCGAAACCCGCAGCGGCGCCAGCCGCCACACCTTGCGCTACTACGAGCAGATCGGCCTGATCTCGCCCATGCGGCAAAGCAACAACTATCGCGCCTACACCGCGCAAACACTGCAGGACCTGGACTTTATCCAGCGCGCCCAAAGCATGGGGTTCTCGCTAGCGGAAATAGGCCAGATCCTGGATGCGCAGCGGAACCAGACTATCGATTGCGCCGAGGGTGCCAAGCTCATCGAGAAAAAGATGGCGGAAATCCGGCAGAAAATCGCCGACCTCAAAGACATCTATCGGTATCTCGGCGAAGAGCGGGCAAACCTCGAAGCCAGTGCGGCCAGGCAACTTGAACTGAGGCAACTGAGCGCATCGAACTGAGCTGTCGCCATGCGGAAGACGCTGCCGACCGGCCTCGAGCCCGCCCTGGCGTTTTCTGTCATCTTGCGCCTATGCACAGGCAGCCACTGCCGCCAGTCGGAGACGGGGGGCCGGGGCTTCGGCACATCAGGAACAGCCCCCGAAACTGTGCTTGCAAGACCGCAATCGGTCCCGTCCTGCGTGGCACAGCGCAGCTTGCAGCCGGCAAGAAGCACAGGGTTTTCGCTAGGTAGCGTCAACTCTCCCACAGAGAAGCTCGCATCAGATATCGACAACGCTTATAGCTACAGGCAAATAGCATCTACTGCCAAGGCTCCGGAATTTCTATATTTCATTTCCATGACGGCAGAACTTCGTGAACAGCACTGATGGTGTGGACACGGCTCGGCCGATATCTTTCAGGAGCCTTCCATGCCCATCTCTTCACGCACCCGCAGCTGCACAAAGGATCTCACCGGCCGCTTCGGCCTGCTCTCGCTGGCTGTGGCCGGCGCCTTGTCGGCCCTGCCTGCCTCGCGGACGCTGGCCGCCGATGCCTACCCCAGCAAGCCCGTCAAGCTCATCGTGCCTTTTGCGGCCGGCGGCTCCACCGACATCGTGGCCCGCGTGATTGCCGAAGGCATGCGAACCACGCTGGGGCAGCCTGTGATCGTGGACAACAAGGGCGGCGCCGGCGGGCTGATCGGCAGCGAAGCCATTGCCCAGGCCGCTCCCGATGGCTACAGCATCGGCATGGCGACCGTGAGCACGGCCACCATCAATCCCCTGCTCTACCAACGCGCCAGCAAGATCGAAGGCAAGCTGCTGCCGGTGGCCAATCTCGTGACCATGCCGTCGGTCTACATGGCTCACCCCAAGATGGGCGTGAACAACTTCAAGGACTTTCTCGCCAAGATCAAGGCCCAGCCTGGCGCCTACAGCGCCGGGGTGCCGGGCCTTGGAACGCTGGGTCATCTCATGGTTGCCTCGTTCAACGAGACCATGAAGACCCAGATCCAGATCGTGCCCTACCGCGGCAACGGCCCTGCGCTCAACGACGCCCTGGCCGGAATGGTTCAGATCATGACCGACCAGTTGCCCTCGGCCATGCCCCAGATCAAGGGCGGCAAGCTGCTTCCGGTGGTCGTCGCTTCGCATGGCCGCTCGCCCGATCTGCCCAATGTGCCGACCTTCAAGGAACTGGGCTACGACGAACTCAATGAACTCGGCATCAGCTGGTTCGGGCTGGTCGTCCCCGCCAACACACCGGCCCCCATAGTCAAGCAGTTGCAGGACGCGGCCTTCAAGGCCGTGCACCTGCCCGAGGTGCAAAAGCATCTGAAGAATCTGGGCGCCACGGCTACCGAGACGGCACCCTCCCAGTTCCCGGCCCAGATTGCCGCTGAACTCAAGCGCAACAAGGCCCTGCTCGACAAGGCCGGCGTCAAGCCCGAATAAGAGCTGGCTCAGCACCGGTCGCAAACCTCGCCCGGTTGCCTGCTTTTCACACCCTGTCTTCTTCACCACAGCTCAAGGAGCCTTTGCCATGCAAGCGATGAGCGCCCTGCAGGATTTTTTTCAACGCGAGACACCACGCATGACGACTTTGGCTGACCAGATCTGGTCGCTGGCCGAGTTGCGTTATGCCGAAAATGCTTCGGCCCAGTTGCACAGCAGTGCCCTGGAGCAGGCTGGCTTTCGCATCACGCGTGATGTGGCTGGCATTCCCACCGCCTTCATGGCCGAATGGGGTGATGCTGGCCCGGTCATTGCCTTGCTGGGTGAGTACGACGCCCTGTCAGGTCTGAACCAGCAAAGCGGTGCTCTGGTGTGCACCCCATCCATCGACAGCCCTGGTCTGGCCGGCCATGGCTGCGGCCACCATCTGCTGGGCACTTCGGCACACTTTGCCGCCATTGCGCTGCAGCAGCATCTGAAACGCACAGGCCTGAGCGGACGCGTTCGCTACTACGGCTGCCCGGCCGAGGAAGGCGGCTCCGGCAAGACCTTCATGGCCCGCGCTGGCGTGTTCAATGATGTGGATGCCGCGCTGACCTGGCATCCGGCCAGCTACACCGGTCTGTTCAGCCAGAGCACGCTGGCCAATATCCAGGCCAAGTTTGTCTTCCATGGCAAGGCCTCGCATGCTGCTCACTCGCCCCACCTGGGCCGCAGCGCCTTGGATGCCGTGGAGTTGATGAACGTGGGAGTGAACTATCTGCGCGAGCACATGCCCTCGGACGCGCGCGTGCACTATGCCATCACCGATAGCGGAGGTCTGTCGCCCAATGTGGTGCAGGCGCGCGCCGAGGTGCTCTACCTGGTTCGGGCAGCGCGCAATCACGAAGCCGCCGAACTCTATGAACGCGTGCAGAACGTGGCTCGCGGCGCCGCGCTGATGACGGACTGCAGGCTCAAAATCGTCTTCGACAAGGCCTGTTCCAACCTGTTGCAAAACAGCACGCTGAACAGCGTGATGTACGCGCAGATGCAGGCACTGGGACAGTTGCAGGCCGATGCGCAGGCACATGCAGTCGCCGGCCAGTTCCAGGCCACGCTGGACAAAAACGATGTCGATGCCGTCAGCCGTCCGCTCGCCAGCGTGCTGCGCGGCAGGGTGCCGGCCATTTTTGAAGGTCTGACGCCTTATGACCCCGATGCCAGCGACATCATGTTCGGCTCCACCGACGTAGCCGACGTGAGCTGGATCACGCCCACGGTTCAGGCCTGGGTGGCCTGCTATGCCTTTGGCACGCCTCTGCACTCCTGGCAGATGGTGTCGCAAGGCCAGTCCGGCCTGGCTCACACCGGCATGGTGCATGCTGCAAAAATTCTCACGGCCACCGCCGTGGAGTTGTTGGCCCGGCCCGAACTGCTGGAGCGCGCCAAGGAGGAGTTGCTGCAACGTCGTGAAGGCAAGCCCTATATCTGCCCCATCCCCGCCGAGGTAGCCTTGCCTTTTCTGCGCAAGTAAGAGAGAAGAGAGCCCCACGTCCCTGAAAGCGATCACAGCACTTCGCTTGCCAGACTCCCTACGGGCGTCTGGCAGGATTGATCGTTCATCCTGTACTCCTGCTTGCTCTGCCTCAAAGCGACGGCTGCCAAAGCTTGATGCAGCACAAGCACTCCGGCGGCCCCAGCAGCCATAGTGAGCCATGCCCGCAAGACTGCGGAGACTCAACAGGGAGGAACCATGAAGCTGATGATCGATCTCTTTTCCACCGACTACGGGCTGATGAGCCTGGCCGTGATTGTGCTGATTATCGTCATGGCCGCGTTCTTCACCCGCCTCTTCCTGGGCAAGATGAAAAACGTTGCAAACACCCCGCTGGAATAATCGCGATCCTCGCTGCATGCTGCGTATGTACTGCCTTGAGTTGCTGGCGGGATAACGTGAATTGAACGCAAAAAACCGGAGACCTCGCTATTCCCCGGCAATTTACATATCCAGGACGAGTGAATCAGTGCAAGCACTCTCAGCCCCTCTTGCAGGGGCTTTTTCTTGCCTGGAGTTTCTGCGGATGGGTGTCGAAGACTTGGCGATGGTGTTTCAAGGCATTCTTGAATCTCTACGCGTCAAGGAGCAAGAGTCGATCAAGAGTGCCTGGGGCATTTACTTACCGAAGAAAATCCAGCGGCAGTGCAGCGCGCAGCAAAGCCCCCTGCACTTCAGGCTTATCGCCACGATCCGCCATGCCAGCGGCAAACACCGCGTTGGCCGCATAAAGACCGACAGCCCGGAATGCCTGTGCGCCAGCGCACAAGCAGGAAGAAAGTGCCAAGGTCAAGCGCATGTTTGCCAGTCCCTCTCTCGCATAACATGCCTTGACGAACCGCCTGTTGCGGGGAGGATAGCCACTGCCGATTCTTCCGCTCCGAACGCGGCGACACCTCGTGGATCAAAGGAAAGTTCAACCGGTGGCGCCATCAGCTGGTTGCGACTTTCTGCGTCTGCATCGAGGCAATGCGCCTGAAGCCATGCCAGGAGCACGTCCTTGTCCATGGGCTTCGCGATGTAATAGCCCTGTCCTTCATAACAATCCATGGCGAGCAATGCCTGGCACACGGTGGCGCCCTCGATGCCTTCGGCCAGCACGCTCAACCCGAGCTTGCGACCCAGTTGAACGACCATTTCCGCTATCCGTGCGCCGTCCGGTTCGCCAAGCTGACACACAAAGGATCGGTCAATCTTGATCCGATCCAGAGGAAGCTGCTCCAGATAGCTCAGCGAAGAGTACCCGGTGCCAAAATCATCGATGGCGATGGAGACGCCCTCTGCCCTCAGCGCCGACAGCGTTGATTTCAGCAAATCCGTAGGAAGCGCCGCCACGGATTCGGTGATCTCCAGCTCCAGATGCTCCCCTCGCAAACCGCTGCCGGCAAGTGCGGCGCAGACCATATCGAGAAATCCTGGGTCCTGAAGCTGCACCGTCGAGACATTGACGGCGATGCGCTGCGGCGCGACTCCTGTATCCAGCAATTCGCGCATCGCTGCACATGCGGCCATGAGCACCCATTGGCCAAGTGCCACAATGAGACCCGAGTGCTCGGCAACGGGGATGAACTTGTCCGGAGGCACGAATCGGCCATCCTCTGTACGCCATCGCAGAAGCGCCTCAATTCCAACGACGCTACGCGTCACCAGGTTGAGCTGAGGCTGGTAGACCAGAAACAGCTCCTGGTTCTCGATCGCCTCTCTGAGCTCGGACAACAGCAAGGCACGAGATCTCGCCTCGGCCCCCATCTGGTCGGAGTACTGCAGCTCCTGACTGCGGTGATCTCGCTTCGCACGCTTGAGTGCAATCGTGGCATCCTTGACCAGGTCCGCCCCTGCTCGAAACTCTTGAGGCAAAAGCACATAGCCACAGGTGAGCGAGACCTTGTAAGGAGCCCCATCAATACTCAGCGGTTGGCGCACGCACTCCAGCAGACGCCTGGGCTGCACCTGCGCGATGGCCCCCAATACCCCGAAGGTATCCGCACCCAGCCTTGCCAACAGCACATCGCCTGGCAGCACATCTTCAAGACAGCGAGCAACGCGCTCCAGCAGACGGTCCCCGAACAGATGCCCCATCAGGTCGTTCGTAGCACTGAAATCGTCAATATCGATCAGCGCCAGAATGTAGTCGTGCAGGCCTTGTCTTGCGCATTCATCGACTGCCTCGACAAAATGGGCGCGATTGGGAAGATTCACCAGAGGATCATGATAGGCACTCTCTTTCAGGCGCCCGAGCAGGCCGCGGTTGTGCAGCAATGTGCTCAGATTGGCACAGAAGACATCCAGCAGTTGCGGATGCAGCACGGCATGATGCCTGGGCACGTCGATAAACACCGCGAAGTTCTGTCCATCGTCGTGGCCGATATGCAGTGCCAGTCCGCCAGTCTCGCCGTAGACATTGCAGCGGCCCTCAACGGCCTTTCTTAGCAAGCCCAGCTCTGAGGTCTGCGGCAACAGCTCCAGAGGACACCCGATCAGCTCGGAGAATCGGCCCGTTGCCGCCTGCACGAAGTAGCAACCGTCGGGATTGGCCAACTCCTGGGCACAAACCACACCCACTTGTGCAACCTTCAGCAAAGCCGCCAGTTGTGTCAGTACGCCGGATGCGAATTCGTAGCAATCCTTGATCTCCAGCAGAGATGCACTGGATCGCAGAACATGCTCCAGGTCGCCTCGGCTTGTGTCCGCCGCGCACAGCTGCCTGTAGGAGCGAACTGCCGTGGCAACGATGACGTGCAACCGATCAGCAGTCAATTCCGCTCTAGTTCTGTAGTCACTGATGTCATTTTCAATCAGCGCATCGAGCCCGGGCTCCTGCCCCGGTTGGCCGGAAAGAAGAATGATGCGGGTATTGCGCAGGGCCGCAACATGACGTATGAAATGCACCAGATCGATTCTCACGCCCGCCCGCTCCATCGCAAGATCGAGTATGACCACGGCCAGGTCGCTTTCGCTCAAAAGCAGCTGTCTTGCCTCGTCGCCAGAAAACGCATTCAAAAACAGCAGCGGGCGCTCGAACAGCATTTGAGCCTGCAGACAAGCACCGCTTGCCGCATGAACCTCGGCATCGTCGCTCACCACCAGGATGCGCCACCTC
Organism: Comamonas sp. Z3; assembly: GCF_008121565.1. Taxonomy (NCBI): domain Bacteria; kingdom Pseudomonadati; phylum Pseudomonadota; class Betaproteobacteria; order Burkholderiales; family Comamonadaceae; genus Comamonas; species Comamonas sp. Z3. The sequence goes on along the minus strand of NZ_VOQU01000001.1, from coordinate 890,308 downwards.
GGCCCAGACCCCGGATCCACGCTGGGCGTCGCATCGGTGGCGACCGGGCGTGAGTGCTCCCCCCCTGGTGCTGGCTCAGGTCTCATGCTCGAGAGACTGCATGGAACAGGACGAGAGGCAGACCTGATTGCGCCCGCCACGCTTTGCGACATACAGCGCTTCGTCAGCGAAGCCATACGCGCTGTCGAAATCGCCGCCCGCAGGTGCCCAACTCACGCCAAAGCTGGCGCTGACACCGCTTCCATCGGGCAGATCGAAATCACAGATTTCAATCGCGCGCCGGAGATCCTGTGCAAGTCTCTCGGAAACGTCCGCACTCTGACGAGGCAGCACAACAGTGAACTCTTCACCGCCGACTCGGCCGATCTGCGCTGAGGAAGGTACCACGGCCTGAAGACAGGCAACAACGCCGAGGATGACCTTGTCACCCGTCGGATGACCAAAACTGTCGTTGATTCTTTTGAAGTGATCGATATCCAGCACGATCAGTGAAAGATCGTCATGCACGAAGTACTGGTTCACCAGCTCGATAACGGCAGCTCGGTTCAGGACACCCGTCAGCGTGTCGTGCGTGGCCCGGTGTTCAAGCTCCGCCGCCAGATCCTGAAGCCGGGAATTCAACTGATTCATCTCCAGCTCCGCGCGATCGCTGCGCCGCACCAGTCGGCGCGTTTCTCGCAAAAGCCTTTCGTATGCAAGAAGCAAGTCACCCAATGCCTGTCTGCATTGAGTTGGCGCTGTGCAGGCGCAGACGGCATGTGCCGCTCGCGCAGTCAACAGAGCCTGATTCTCTGCTTCAAACAGATCTGGCGACGCTGTAGTGCCAGGGCTGTCCATTCAGGTTGCTCCAACTGGATGGGCGACAAACTCGAGAGCGGGAAAATCCTCGCTGAGCTCCTGCCCGAACTCGAGAATCGTGTCGTCTTCTTCATCGTGATACCAGTTGAGCACCACGCGATTACCGGCCTCTGTGCAATTGCTCAGAGCCTCTATCAAATTGAAGAGCATTTTGGTGCTGGAGCTGTTGAAATACGCCAGCGCAATATTCACTTCGATCCTTGTCTCTGTCTGAGCGGACAAGTAGTCCTTGAGCCGAGAAATGATGTCGCTGTAGAAAGCTGCAGCATTTTCCGGATAGGACTCGCCACGCATGCTCAAGGTATGCGCATCAAAAATGAAATCCACCTCGGGAGAGCTGGGCGTTGGGGCAATGTAGAGGTTTTCCATCAGTATTCTTTATTCGTTGACGGTCTCGCCGTGCCTATATGGCCGCCTTAAGGTAGAAAACCGGCGAGTCGCCAGACTCTGCGTCGAAGTCGAACTCCAACGGTTCCCTGGCATCCCGGGCAACGGTCAAGAAACCCATGCCCGCACCCTTGCTCCCCTCAGGCGTCTCCTCGCGAAGTGTCTGTCGATAGGCTTGCTTGATCTCTTCAAGCGTCATGCTCCGCAGTGCATTCAATTTCACCCGCAGCGCTTCGGCCATCAGTGGCTCGATAGGATTGGCGCAAAGCAGCAAAAAGCTGCCGTCCTCCTCTCGACGAATGCAGACCGAGCCATGACGTAGCTCCCCGTTGTTCAGACTGGAGGGAGTCAGCGAATCAGCTGAGTAGTGAATGATGTTCTGCGCCATCTCCACAAACGAGGAAAACAGCTTGCGTCGGGTTGGAGCGGCAACCCCGGCAACTTCAAGCTGCAACTTCACTGCATCGGCCATAGCCGCAACGATGTGCTGCGAGAAATACCCGACGTAGTAGAAAATGACCTGGTGCTGACGCGCCAAATTGAAGAAGGATCCGTACTTCTCGGCAATCATGGGGGAAGGCATATATGGGCCTTGAGACTAGGTACGAAAACAGAAAAAGGTCAGATCGTCGCGGCGGTGGTGTTCACCTTGCCAGACACGCAGAGATTCGAGCAAGGCCATATTGATCTCTGAAGGAGACTTCTGCCGATGCTCAAGCAGTGATTCCCGCACCCGGCGCTTGCCAAGAGCGATACCGCGTGGACCGCCGATCTGGTCAATCAGTCCATCGGTGCTCACAAAGACAAGCGTGCCGCGGGGAAGGCTTACCTCCTGGTTGAGCCAAGCGAAATCGATTTCGCTGTCGACATAGCCGACTCCCTTGCGCTGTCCCTCCAGCATCTCAACAGTGTCCGTATCGGGACGCAGCAGGAACATGGACAGCCGTGCGCCCGCAAAGCTCAAGCGCCCGTTCACGGGCTCAAACCAGAAGCAGGCCGCATCCATGCCATCGTCGGAGCCAGGCGTTGCATCCTGACCGTTCATCTGACCCAGCATCTGCTTGATGCTGCGATTGACATGGCCCAGCAGGCTGGCGGGGTCGCGAGGCCCGTTCTGCGCTATGGCCTGGTTGAGGCTGGTGGAGGCAATCAGCGTCATGAAAGCACCGGGCACGCCATGTCCCGTGCAATCGGCCACGGTCGCGAACCAGCCATCGGCATCGGTACTGAACTGGTAGAAATCGCCACCGACGATATCGCGCGGCTCCCAGACCAGATGAGCTGCGGGACAGGCTCTGGCGAGCGCATCCAGGGAGCTGCGAAGTGTCGACTGCTGAATCACGCTGGCATATTCGATGCTGTGCATGATCTGGCGATTGCGCGAAGCCTGCATATCCGCCACCACGCGCATGAGTTGCAGCCCATTGCCGGTTCCGGCAAACGCGCCATCGCGGGTGATGATGAAGCCGTCGGAAAGTGCCTTTTCGCCGTATTCCACGGTTCTGAAAGTCAGGGCATCGATGTCCAGAGCCGCGTCCACGATCAGCGGCTCTTTGTCCATGAATGCGATACAGCTCTTGCGACCATAGAGTTCCATGCGGAACTGCTTGCTCATCTGCGACAGGAAGATGTTACGGTTTATGAGCCCGATGGGCTGTTTGCCCTCAACAACTGGAAGACTGACAAGGTCACGGTAGCGGTTGAAAACCTCCATGACTTTCTCATTCGTATCATCGGTCGTCATGCACGGGACCTCGGTGCAGAGATCGGCAGCACTCGGTGGACGAAAGCGTGGCCGGAAGTCGCTCAGATACTCGGAGATTTCAGGCATGCAGCATCGCCAAGGGAATTGTTGTGAGTAAATGTTACGCACGCTATATGGCGATTTCATGACAAAGCAATGGTGAAGCCATTTCACTGACACATTCAACAGTTCACAGCAAGGAAACGGCCTCCTGCAGCCTCTGTGGAGTTTCAGCAAAGACGCTTTACAGCGCAGGTTGAGTGCACACGTGATCAAAGAAGATTCCAGCCTTGAACGCTGCATCGAAGCATCTTGCTTGTGACTGGAATCAGCGCCATGTGACTTCCGTTCCCCTGCATCCTGTTCTAGGCGGTATCGTCATCGGCACTGTTGTGTGGACGTTCGATGCCTGCCGCTATACCGGGCCGGCATTCCAGACTTTGTGCGAGTGCTTGGCTAGCCCAATCAGCCTTGGCTACTACTGGGCAAGCTGCTGCTGACGATGACCTGCATCGGCAGCGGCTTCAAGGGAGGTGAGGACACTGCACTGTTCTACATCGAGCCGCACTGGGTGCCACGAAGCAACCACCGCCTGGCATCAATGTGTCAAGATTGCTGCATCTTCTCAAGAAAGCGAGTGCAGGCCACCAGGCTTCCTGCACTCGCCTGTTTAGTTCTGAAGTCAGAACGTATGGCGCAAGCCCGCGCCAAAGCCCGTCTGGTTCACGCCCGGCATTGGCGCTCCTCCAGCCTGAGCGCTGCTGGCTCCAAAAGCCGCATTGCCGCTGTTCTTCATATAGCCCAGCGAGGCATAGACTGCCGTGCGCTTGGAGAGGCTGTAAGTGCCACGCAGCACCATCAGCTGCCCCTTGTCCGCGTTGTCCTTGTAATTGAGCTGGTTGTACTGGGCATCCAGCGTCCAGGGACCCATGGGGTAGCTCACACCGACAAACCACAGGTCATTGCGCGGTGAGGCGATATATCCGTCGTTCTTGCGACGCATAAAGCCGGCACCAATCCTGGCGCCGCCCCACTTGACATAGCCATTGAGCATGCTGCGCTTGTCGGTCTTGTCGCTGCTGCTCAGTCCTGCGAAAGCGCCGGGGCCGCCACGCAGCTCGTCATGGGCCAATGCGGCACCCCATGTCGCGCTGTCGTACTTGAGCATGGCCGACCACTCGCGGCAGGTCTTGGAGTCCGTACTGCTCTCACCTGCGCAGTTGGTGCCTGAAGGACTGGGGCCGGCATTGACGGCATCGCGCCCAAAGCTATAGGTCGCGCCAATGGTCAGGCCCGAAAACACGCCTTTGTAGGAAATCGCATTGTCGGCGCGTGCATTGGGGAAGTAGCTGTCCAGGCTGGCCATGCTGTGCAGGCTCGGGCCGATCACATCGGCATCGAGCACGGACCAGAACAGCATGGTGTACTGGCGGCCCAGGCCCAGCGAACCCCAGGGTCCGTTCAGGCTGACGAACGATTGGCGGCCGAAACCGCGTCCGCCCTGGTTGAGCGCGCCGCTATCAGGGCCTATGCCCATCTCCAGCGTGAAGGATGCGCTCAGGCCGCCGCCCAGATCCTCGCGGCCGCGAAAGCCCAGGCGCGAAGGAACGCTGCCCGAGAGATTGGGCATGCGCGTCAAGGTGGAGCGGCTCGCGCCCACATGATCCATGGTCTCGACGGCCGTGTCCATGATGCCGTAGATCTGCACTGACGATTGTGCATGGGTAAAACCTCCCGCCCCTAGTAGCGCGACAGCGCCTGCTATTTTTTTCAGCATGAATGTCTCCAGTTTCCAATTTCGTTTAGTTATTTGCATGCGTGGCTTGATGCGATTTTTTTTGAGGTCTTGAGCCTCCTTCCGGGTCTAGGGAGAAAAGCGCTTACTTCTGCAGCGACCTGAGCCATTCCCGACATTCGGATGCAGCCGCGACAGGCCACTCGACACAGATCGTCTTGTCCAGCTGACGCACCTCTACGCGTATGAACTGGCCGGAGTTGCGCGTGTTGCGAGCAGTGCCGAAGATGCGCGACCACCAGCCGGCATCAGGGCTTGCGTCCTCGGTGCTGGCCGTGACGATCGCATCCATGGGATCTCGCGGAACCGGGCCGGGAACCGGCGCCGGTGCAGGATCGGGCGCAGGAGCCATTTCGGGCCGGGTGACGGCCTGCCTGGCCACAGCAGGCGCAACCGGCGCCAGCGAAGCCGCGCTGGGCACATCGAGAGCCAGGCCACCAGCCTCTATGCGCGCCGCCAGATTGCTGCCGAACTCCTCCCACAGGCGATCGGCCTTGGTCTTCATGACCGACAGGCCGAAGGCGCCCAGGCGGCCCAGCACGTCGACATTGACCTTGATCCGTAGATCGGTGCCGCCGTTGGCAGCAGGCGTCAGAAACACTTCGCTGGTCTGCTTGAGCGAACTGGCCACCGACGCATCCTCGCCCGTGCCTTCGACGCGCATGTATTCCGGAGCCTTCTGCTCGACGAGCCTGGTCTTGAGCTTGAACTTGGCGCTGATGAAGGAAATCTTCTGGTGCATCTCCGCCACGTATTCCGTGGGACTGATGACCTCGATGGACTTCATTCCGGGCACGGCGCCGGCCATGATCTGGGGATTGAGAAGCAGATCCCAGACCTGCTGGGGAGGAGCTGAAACGGTCAGGGTTTTTTCAATTTCCATGATGCATCTCCTGTGCTGCATGCAGCACGGACTCGACGATTTGGGTGTAGCCGGTGCAGCGGCAGAGATTGCCGCTGAGGCCGTGGCGCACTTCCTCGCAGCTGGGCTGGGGCGTGTTCTTGAGCAGGTCGCAGGAGGCCATGATGAAACCCGGCGTGCAGTAGCCGCATTGCAGGCCGCCGCACTGCATGAAGTTCTTCTGCAGGGGGTGCAGTTGGTCATTGGCGGCCAGCCCTTCGATGGTGGTGATGCTGCGCCCATGAACCTGCACGGCCAGCATCAGACAGGATTTGATGACTTCACCGTCCAGCAGCACCGAACAGGCGCCGCAGGTTCCGGTCTCGCACCCCCGTTTGGTGCCGGTCAGATGCAGGTCATCCCGCAGGAAATCCGATAGCAGTCGCCGTGATGCGACTTCGGCACTGTGCGATTCGCCGTTGACCTGGCATTCGATGCGATGCGTGCTCATGCGGCAACTCCTTCATTGATATCGATTCCGAACAGCATGGACACCGTGCGGCGGGTCACCACGCCCACCATGGCGCGGCGGAACTCGCTGCTGCCGCGCAGGTCCGAGACCGGCTGGATGTCCTCGGCCACGATGGCGGCGACTTGGGCAGCAAGCTGCGCATTCAAGGTCTTGCCACGCAAGCAATCCTCGGCGCGGCGCAGCCTGGTGGGAACGGGCGTGGATGCGCCCACGACCAGACGTGCCTGATGGCATATCTGCCCTTCTCTTTGCACGACCAGGGCCACGCTGACCAGGGGCCTGTGTTCTGCTGCCGTGCGCAGAAAGCGCGTGTACTCCCCCTGGGTGCCGGGCGCCTGCAGCGGAACCCGGATTTCCAGCAGCAGCTCGTCGCTCTGCATGGCCGTGGTGTAGTAGTCGACCAGGAACTCTTCCATCGACAGCACGCGCTCTCCGCGTGTGCTGCCCAGAACCACCGAGGCATCGAGGGCCATGAGGCAGCCGGGCGGGTCCGTGGAAGGGTCGGCATAGCAGAGATTGCCGCCAATCGTGCCCTGGTTGCGCACCTGGGGATTGGCCACCTGGGCGGCCATCCGGGCCAGCACCGGTGCATGCGCTTTCACGAGCTCGGAGCGAGCCACATCGATATGGCGGCTCATGGCCCCGATACGCAGACCTTGGCGCGGATCGAAATCGATGCCATGCAGCCGGGGCAGCCTTGCCACCGAGATCAGGTGAGTGGGCGCAAGCATGCGTTGGCGCATGGCCAGCATCAAGGCTGACCCGCCCGCAATAATGCGTGCATCGTCGCCGTGATCGGCCAGCATCTGGCTGGCCTCCGCTACCGAGCTGGGCTCCGCAAAATCAAATTCACGCATGGCTTGCTCCTTGCCGCTGCTTGTCGCGCCATGCAGCCAGCACTTTTTCCGGGGTGATGGGCAGATCGGTGATGCGCACGCCTATCGCGTCATAGACGGCGTTGGCGATGGCTGGTGCGCCTGGCAGGATGGCGGTCTCGCTGGCACCCTTGGCGCCATAGGGGCCGTTGGGATCGGTGGACTCCACCAAGCCGCCGCGCAGCATGGGAACCGCATCGGCGGTGGCCATGTTGTAGTCCGCGAAATTGCCGTTCGCCAGGCGTCCGCCCTCATAGTGCAGTTGCTCATACAGCGTCCAGCCTATGGCCTGAACGGTGGCACCATTGGTCTGGCCGTGAATCGCAATCGGGTTCAGCGCCTTGCCGCAGTCGTCGGCGACATAGCTGTCGATGACGCTGACCTGGCCGGTCTCGATATCCACTTCGACTTCGACGGCCTGGGCGGCGTAGGAGTAGGCTGCGGCGATATTGCCGTAGAGCTTGTCGTCATGCATGACGGTCTTCGGGTCCCAGGTCCCGGTGACCTGGATGCCACCGCCACCATGGCGCCAGATATGCTGGCGTGCCAACTCGGCCACGGTGCTGCGGCGTTCCGGCTCGGCGCTCACATAGACCGCACCGCCTTCCAGCGTCAGCGCATCGGGCGGCGCATCAAGGCGCTCGGCAGCCAGGCTCAGCAACTCCTGGCGCGCCTTGCGCGCAGCGATGATGGCCGCGTTGCCGCCCGACATGGTGACGCGTGAAGCCAGAGTGCCCACTGCCACCGGAGAGACATCGGTATCGGGCGCAAGCACATGAATATCGGCCAGAGGCAGGTCCAGTTCATGGGCCACGATCTGGCTGAGCATGGTGCTCGCCCCCTGGCCCATATCGCATTCGCCGCTGATGAGAAAGACGCGACCGTCTTCGTTGATCTTGATGACCAGCGTCGATCCGTCCCAGTTGCCGATGGTGCGGTTACCGCTCACATGCATGGCTGCGGCCATGCCCACACCACGGCGCTTGGTGCCCGAGGCCTTGGCCGCTTGGCGCTTGCTTGACCAGGCGATGGCTTCGGTGGCCTGGTCTATGCACTCCAGCAGCCCGGTGCTGCCGATATGCCAGCCATGGATCGAGACTTCACCGGCCTTGAGCGCATTGATCTTGTGCACCTGCACCGGGTCCAGCCCGAGCTTCTCCGCCATGGTGTGGATATGGCTGTTGAGCGCGAACTGCATCTGGGTTCCACCAAAGCCACGGAAGGCGCCGCGCGGCGGATTGTTGGTGTAGTACAGCGTCGCTTGCGAGCGCACATTGGGATTGCGGTGCATATTGTCGCTGCGCATGGCGCTGACATGCATCACATCGCCGGCAAGGCCGGCATAGGCGCCGCATTCGGCAACAATGCCCACCTGCTTGGCGACTATGCGGCCGTCCACCTGCATGCCCAGCTTGAGAGTGATGCGCTCCGGCACGCTGGCACATGCTGCCTGGAAGTCCTCCAGCCGGTTGTTGACCAGCCGCACCGGGCGCCGGGTATGCAGGGCCAGCAGGCCGGCCAGCAACTGGTTGTCGTCCTCCACGATCTTGCCGCCGAAGCCGCCTCCGGTAGCGGCCTGAATCACACGCACGCGGGAAATGGGCAGACCCAGGGTCATGGCCACCTGCATGCGCACCAGATTCACGGCCTGGGTCGAGGTATAGAGCACCAGCCGGCCATCGGGGTCCAGCGAAGCCACCGTGGCCATGGGCTCCATATAGCCGGGGTACTGAGAATGCGTGGTGTAAGTGGCTTCGTGGATCAGATCCGCGGCGGCAAAGCCTGCCTCCACGTCACCGCGCTCGAACTGGATATGCTGGGCCACATTGTTGCGTCCCGGGTGGATGCCGAAGGCCTCCTCGTCCATGGCCTCCTCGGGCGTGAGAATGGCGGGCAGCTCCTCGTACTCGACCCGGATCAGATCCAGCGCATCGCGTGCAATCTCGTCGGACACGGCGGCCACGGCAGCCACTTCCTCGCCACAATAACGCACCACACCCTTGGCCAGGACGGCTCGTTCCTTGTGATGCGCCCCCCAGAGTGTGGCAGGCGCATCCTCACCGGTCAGAACCGCCTTGACGCCAGGCAGCGAGCGCGCCTCGGCAGTGTCTATGCGAACGATGCGCGCATGCGGGTAAGGGCTGCGCAGAACCTTGCCATGCAACATGCCGGCAAGCTTGAGATCTCCAGCGTAGACGGCCCGGCCAAGCACCTTGGCCTTGGCCGTTACCTGCGGAGTGTCCATGCCCAGCGTGGATCGAGATGAAAGAGCAGATGTCATATCCGTGCCTCGCGGCAGAAGGCCCGGGTCGCTGCGGACCCCGGGCTTGTGCCACGTCAGTCAAATAGAGGTCAGTTCGAATCGCCCAGGCCTGGGCCTGCGCGATTGCTCGGTTTCACTCGGCCACGATGCCGAGCTCCTTGATGGCCTGGCCCATCACCATGTACTCGCGTTGATTGAGATCGCTGAGCACCTTGGGCGATCCGCCCGCAGGCAGGGCGCCGAAGACCGCGAGCTTTTCCACGACTTCGGGCTCTCGCAAAATGGCATTGAGGTGCTCGTTGAGCAGATTGATCACCGCTGGAGGCGTCTTCTTCGGCGCGAAGAAACCGTTCCAGGCGCCGACCACCACATCCTTGTAGCCCAGCTCGGTCAAGGTCGGCACGGCGGGTGCAAGCGATGAGCGCCGGGTATCGCCTATGGCCAACGCCAGCAGCTTGCCGGAGTCCAGATACTGGCGCACCGGTCCGAAAGTGACCCAGGCGGTATCGACATGACCGGCCACGACGTCCGTCACCGAGGGCCCGACGCCGCGGTATGGAACATGGGACAGCTTGACGCCAGCGGCCTTGTTCAGCCATTCGCCGGCGATGTGCATGGGCGAGCCGGCACCGGGACTGGCATAGGAGACGGTGGCTCCACTCTTGGCCCTGGCAATCAGCTCGGGCAGGCTTTTGACACCGAGCTTGGGGCTTGTGACCAGCACCAGGGGCTGTGTGGCAGTGTTGATGATGGCTTCGTAGCCCTTGAGCACGTCGTAGGCTGCAGCGCCCGACAGCTTCATGACCAGGGGCGCGGTGGTGAAGGGGTTGGGAGTGAACAGCAAGGTGTAGCCGTCGGCACGTGCACGGCCCACCATGCCGTTGCCTATCGCGCCGCCAGCACCCGGACGGTTGTCGATCAGCACGGTCTGCTTGAGCCTGTGGCTGAGCTTGTCGGCAAAGAGGCGGGCGATTGCATCGGTATCCCCGCCTGGCGGGTAGGACACGATCACCGTGATGGGCTTGCTCGGATAAGTCTCTTCAGCAAGCACCGGCTGCGCAAGCAGCGTGCCGCAGGCAAGCGCGGTAAAGCAAAACTGGCGTCTATCAACTGACATGGTCGCCTCTCCTTGGGCCGTGGGTATAAATCTGGTGCCTCGTTTCAATTGATTCATCAATGAAACATTGAATCGCAAGAGAAACAATAAACGGAGTTATACGCTTATAGTTGATCGATCAAATTGCCGTTTTCACTATTGACATCTGAATTTGTTATTTCTAATGGAACAATGGCGCATGAACAAGAAAACATGCGAAACGCCCTGGTCGCAGCTCAATGCGCAAGGCGACGGATTGACGGTGGACGACTTCATCACCACCTTGATGAGCCAGGTGGGAAATGCTCTGCGGCGCACGATTACCGTGCCCTATGCCGAGAAGCACGATCTGACAGTCTCGGAGTGGCGCTTGCTGGCCTTGATTGCCCACGCCAGGCGGCTGGCCTTCTCGGATCTGGTCATACAGTCCACTTCGGACAAGGCCCTGGTGAGCCGCGCTCTCAAGCGGCTGCAAGCCAAAGGTCTGGTGGATCTGCAGGGTGAAGGCAATACGCCGCGCAAGAAGATTTTTTGCCGGATCACAGAACAGGGCGAGACCCTGCATGCTCAGGTTATGCCCCTGGCGCGTGCCAGCCAGGCTGCCGCCATTCGGACCTTGCCCGAAGATGAGCGCAACGCCATGTACCGGGCCTTGATGCGCCTGCGTGCACATTGCGAACAAGCAGCCACCTTGTCCGCCGAGCAAGAAGCGGGTCTGGACTAAAGCGGGATGTAGCGTGTCGGGCAAGCGCCGAGAGACTGCTGCAAACCATGTACACGCCAGTGCCGGGGCCAGCAGGCCAGACCGCATAAGGCGGCCCAAGGTGAGTGACGAGCCAGGGACACCTATTTCAGGGCAACAGGTTCCGAAACCGCAGCTTTCGGCGCTGCATCTGAAGCCACCGGCCCTCGTTCGCCCGAAGGCCGTCCAAGCCTGCGCGCACATCCTCGCCCCACCCTCTCGCGCAAAAGGCAGCACTCGGCAAGTCCTGAAATGCCATGCCGTCAGACAAGAGGCCATGCCGTTGGGTGTAGAGCCTGCTTCCCGTCGCCCCAATGGCGCATGGCGCTGACGGCGTGCCCGCCATCAGGCTTTGACAAGGCACCAGAAGCCCGGACCGCAGCAAGGCATCGCGCCTCGCCATGCGGCCGTCCAGCGCCTTTGGCCAGATCTGGCCGCAGCGCAGGCCTGCATGCCACGGATTTCGCTCATGCGAGCTTGCAGGCATCTCAGCAGCACGCCATCGACCAGAACGGCTGCCGGGGGCAGCGGCCGCTCAGACCGCGCAGGCCGAGGTCTCGGACGGCAAGGCCACCTGCCAGGCGTCATAGCCGTAGACCCAGTCGGCATTGCCGCCGGCCCGCAGCCAGTTGTTGCCGCGCGAGCCGATCTGGATCTGGCTGGTGCGCTGCTTGCGCATGGCCTCGTAATTCTGCAGGGCTTGCGGCACGCCATCGGCGTCCTGCGCTGCATCGAGATTGCGCGCCAGCACCACGGCGTCCTCGATCGCCATGCCGGCCCCCTGAGCCATGAACGGCATCATGGGATGGCTGGCATCCCCCAGCAGCGATACCCGACCCTGCGACCATTGCGCAAGCGGATCGCGCTCATACAAAGCGGTCTTGAGCACGCTGTCGCAGGCATCCAGCAAGGCTCGCGCATGAGGGTGAAAGCCCGCATAAAAGCCGCGCAGCTCGCTTACGCTGCCTTCAGTGGTCCATGACTCCTCGTGCCAGGACTCCTGTGCCGTGGTGGCGAAGATAAAGGTGTCGCGCCCCTGGTTGAGCGGAAAGGTCACGATCTGACTCTCCGCTGTCGGCCCCCACCATTTGGTGAAGGCCCCGATATCGGGAACATGGCATACGCGCTCGGTAGGCACCACGGTACGGAACGCCACCACACCGGTAAAGCGCGGATTCTCGGCGCCGAACAGGGCGGAACGCAACACCGAATGAATTCCGTCTGAGCCGATCAGCGCATCCAGCCCCTCAACCTGCGTGCCGTCGGCAAATTCCACGGCAACGCCGGCATCGTCTTGGGCAATCCGGCTGACGCGTCTGCCGAACTTCACCTGCTCGCCGGGAAAAGCATCGGCCAGTGCAGCCAGCAGATCGGCGCGATGGATGGTGAGCTGCGGCGCGCCGTACTGGCGCTCGGCTTCGTTGCCCATCGTCAGGCGCGAGGTTTCCTCGCCGCTGTCCCAGTTGCGGCTGATGCGGTGCGTGGGACGGGCCGCCGAGGCGCGCACGGCCGCCGCGATGCCGGCACCCAGACCATCGAGAGCGCGCACGGCATTGGGCGTCAGATTGATGTCGGCCCCTACGCGCAGATATTGCTGGCTTTGCTCGAACACCGTCACCTGGTGTCCGCTGTTGTGCAGCGCATTGGCGGCAGCCAGGCCGCCGATGCCGCCTCCCACAATGCCTATCTTCAGTCCTGTCTTGCTCATGCTTGCTCCTTGATATGGGTATGGGTTTCTCGGGTCGGTCCATGCCGGCATCCTGATCCCGGTGCCAGCCAGTGTCGGCAAGAGCTGCTTCGGCGTGAAGCGCAGCACATCCTTAAAATGGCACAAATCGTCCCAAATCCTCCATGAAGCAAAGCAGCGACCATTTAAGCGATGTACTGGCCATCTGCCGGGCCGAGCGTGCGGTAACGGCGCGCTTTTTCCTGAACGCCCCCTGGGCGCTGGCCTCCGAAGGCGTGCCTGGCACCATGATCCGCATCGGCCAGGGGCAGCCATACTGGCTGCAGGTACGAGGCCAGGCTCCGGTACAGGTCATGCCGGGCGATCTGGTGCTGCTGCCGCTGGGCAGCCCGCATGTGATGGCCTCGGATCTGACGCTGCCACCGATTTCGTTCGCCCAGATGATCGAGCGCTTTGCCCAGGGTCCCAAGGACGAGAACCCGCTCACCTTCGAGCATGGCGGCAGCGGGGCCAGCAGCCGCATCGATTCGGTGCTGCTATGGATATCGGCCCACTGCCGCCACACCATCCTGCCCCTGCTGCCACCGCTGCTGCATATACCGGCACACCAAGCCGCACCGCCGGCCATCCTGGGCCATGTCCTGCAGACGCTGATAGAGGACTCGCTGGCACGGCGCCCCGGCTGGCGTCTGGCGGCAATGCGTCTTGGCGAACTGGCCATGGTCCATGTGCTGAGCAACTATTTCGCAGCACAGCAAGAGCGTGAACAGGGCTGGGTGCGCGGCCTGGCCGATGCGCAGATTGCCACGGCCCTGGCCGCCATCCACGGCAGCCCCAGCCATGACTGGACCCTGCAGACCCTGGCCAGGGAAGCCGCCATGTCGCGCTCGCGCTTTGCCGAAAAATTCAAGGCACTGGTCGGCGCATCGCCGATGGCCTATCTGCTGCAGCAGCGCATGGCCCATGCTGCCCAGCAGCTGGAATCGGGCCTGCCCCTGGTACAGGTCGCCGAGAATTGCGGCTACGAATCGGAGCGCGTCTTTGCCCGCGCCTTCAAGCGCTGGTGCGGCCTGCCGCCACGCGCGTACCAGCGCGAAAACCAGGCGCTCCGAAAAGAGTTTACGGCGCTCAAATAAGGCTCTGCTGCCGTTGCCGGGCAGAGCCACCGCAGGCATCTTGAATCTGCCGCAGCTCAAGCGGCAATTACAGGCACAGCCGCAGTCAGTAATGCGGTGGCAATTCGTCGCGCAGATTGCGCACCGCCGCACCGCCGCCCTCGGGCGCCTGGCGCTTCAGCTCCCGCACTTCGCCAATCAGCAGATCGATCTGCTGCTGCTGGCGATAAATCGTCATATTGAGCTGCTCAAGCAAATCCTCGGTGTAGCTGGCCTTGATCTCCAGCTCCATGATTCGCTCTTGCAGCGCTTCCTGGCTGTCGCTCATGCCTTGAGTGCCTTGGCAAGGCGGGCAATGCCTGCGCGAATCTTGTCTTCGTCGGCAGTGGCAAACGAAAGGCGGAAACTCGATGCGTCGGGGTTTTGCGCATAGAACGGAGCACCGGGCACAAAGGCCACGCCCTCTTCGATGGCCTTCTTTGCCAGCACTCCGGCATCCGCCAGCTGGCCACGAGCGCCCGTCAGACGCACCCACATGAACAGGCCGCCCTCAGGCTGCACGAACTCGATGGCATCGCCCAGTTGCTCACGCAGTTCATCGCCCATGATCTTGGCGCGCTTGGCATAGACCTCGCGTACATGAGCCAGGGTCTGAGGCATGACGCCGGACTTCAGGTACTGGGCGGCAGTGGCCTGGGCAAAGGTGCTGGTATGGGCATCGCTGAACTGCTTGCACATCACGGCGCGAGCCAGCAATTCGGGTTGGGCGATCAGCCAGCCGATGCGCAGGCCGGGGCTGAGCACCTTGGACAAGGAGCCGCAGTGGGCCAGCCACTCGCGGCTGCCGGGAACTTCGCGCGTCAGCGACAGCAGGCTGGCAGGTGGCGCCTCATTGAAGTACAGGTCGCCATAGGGGTCGTCTTCCACCACCAGCGTCTGGTACTTGACGGCCAGCTCCAGCACTTTCTTGCGACGCTCCAGGCTCAGCATGGCTCCGCTGGGGTTGCCAAACGTGGGAATCAGATAGACCAGCTTGGGCTGGTGCTCGGCAATCAGCTTTTCGAGCTCATCGGTCTTCACGCCATGCTCGTCCACAGGTGCGGAAATCACCTGCGCGCCATAGAGACGGAAGCACTGGATCGTGGCCAGGAAAGTCGGCCCTTCCACGATGACCTTGTCCCCCTCGCCCAGCATGGTCTTGCCCAGCAGGTCCAGTGCCTGCTGGCTGCCCGTAGTGACGACGAGCTGATCGGGCGCCACGTCAGGCACGCCCTTGCCGGCCATGAAGGCCGACAACTGCTCGCGCAGCGGCTGATAGCCCTCGGTCGCACCGTATTGCAAAGCAGCACCCGCCTCCTGCTGCAGGGCAGCGGCAGAGGCTGCGCCGATGCCGGCTACGTCAAACATGGCGCTGTCCGGAAAGCCCCCCGCAAAGCTGATGATTCCGGGCTTGCCCAGCAGCTTGAAGAGTTCGCGGATCGCAGAGGTTTCTACGTTATCGAGTCGTTTGGCAAATTGCATACGTTTTTTTGGTTAAAGCGCTACAGGAATCTCGTCGCTGCTTGAGCGGCAGGCTTCCATTGTGGCGCGCGAATCGCCCCAGAGACAGGAAGTGGCTTTTATGTAGGCGCTATTCCATGCAGCAGGTAATCAAACTCCTACCAATCTATTGAAGTTGATAGCAATTGTTAATTGCGCATAACTTCGTGTCTCAAACTTTGAATTGGACAGCGCCACGCCTCTGACAAGAACATACGCCTACCGATCCACGGACCGCGTATTTAACGGATTTTTTCACTTGTTTTTGGGATGGAGGATTTATGCGTACTAGTTTTACCAGCAAGGCCTTGTCTGCCGCTATCAACGGCAAGACCCCGTTAAGCCTGCGCAGCCTGTGTGCCGTGGCTCTGGTTGCCAGCCTGGCAGCCTGCGGCTCCAGCGGCTCCTTGCGCAGTGATCTCGGACCCGACGGCACCGGCGGCGGCGACGTGGTTGCCGGTGGTGGCACAGGTGGTGGCACAGGCGGCACGGGCGGCGGCACGGGTGGGGGCACGGGCGGCGGTACCGGTGGTGGCAACACCGGTGGCGGTGACGGCGGCACGGGCAATCCGCCCGTTGCAAGCACCCCGCTGACTCCCGTGCGCGAAACCGTGGCCGATGTCACAGGAACGCTGACCGGCACCACCGGCGTCATCAGCGATGTCAACAATATCGTGACCTCCACTCTGGGCACGGCCACCAGCGGCACGCCTCTGAGCGGCGTGGCCCAGCCTGCCAGCGGCATTCTTGGCAATGTGAACAATGCCGTCAACAGCGTCGGCAGTGGCGTCAGCGCGGGCCTGGGCCAGATCGGCAAGACGGCTGACCCCATAGGCACCACCTTGCAAGGCGTGGCTCCCGCCGTCGGCTATCTGGGCGCTGCGGTCACTTCGGCAGGCAAGACGGTCAGTGCGCTGGACACTCCTCAGCTTGGCGTGGTCGGCGATGTGGCGGGCCTGGCGGGCGGCACGGTGCAAATCCTCGGCACCACCGTTTCCGGCGTCGAAGGCACGGTGGCTCAGCTGACCAGCAATCCGCTGGTCTCGGGTCTGACCACTCAGGTCAGCCAGGTCGCAACGCCGGTGTTGAGCACCGTCCTGGGCACCACCCAGAATCTGGTTCAGACCACGGGCCTGGGCCAGCCAGTGAACAGCTTGCTGGGCACTGTGGGCGGTGTGGTCAATCATGTAGGAGCTTCCGTCACCAGCACCGGAGTTCCGGTTGTGGCTCCGCTGGGCGGCGTGGTTTCGGGTGTCGGCCAGACCGTGGCCGGCCTGGGTGGCGTGGTGACAGGTCCCGGCACACCTAGCGGCGGCCTGCTCGGTGGCGTGCTCGGCAATGTCACGGGCGGCGCCGGTGGCTCTGCCGGCGGCTCCGGCAATATCGTCGGCGGCGTGCTGGGCTCGGTCACGGGCCTGGTGGGTGGCGTGACTGGTGGCGTGAGCGGCGGCGGCAATGCCGGCAGCCCGGTTGCAGGCGCAGGCAATCTGGTCGGTGGCGTGCTGGGCGGCGTGACCGGGCTGGTCGGCGGTGTCGCAGGATCAGCAGGCGGAGCAACAGGAGGCAGCGGCAATGCCGGCACCGCAGTCACGGGCCTGGTCGGCAACACCGTGGGCACGGTCACCGGCCTCGTGGGCGGCGTGCTGGGCGGCGTGACCAATGTCACGGCTGGCGCAGGTGCTGCAGGTGGCGCAAGCGCCTCGGGCGGCCTGCTGGGCGGTCTGCTGGGTGGCAATCTGGCGCTTGGCCTGGGTGGTGGAGCGGTAGCCACCAGCAAGTAAGGGAAACAGCGGTGGCCAGTGCACCGCTTGAGCCTGGCCCGCCTTCAGGCGGGCTTTTTTACGACAGCCCCATACCCAGTTCTGGGGATGTAGGGAACAATGAGAGCCATAAAAATAGAACAGGAGGGACTTTTGCAGTCAAAAGCAAAACCAAAGGGCCGCATCGGCCACAGAATTCAGGCACTGGCACTTGCGGCCTGGGCTCCTCTGGCCTGGTCACAGCAGGGCGGCAATCCGCTCAACAGCCTGCCGCAGACGCCCGAGTCCGCAAGGAATCTGCAACAGCAGCCCAGGCAGGTTCCGGTGCAGATCGACAAGCCCCCGCCAAGTCCCCAGGATCTCATCAACCTCCAGGTCGCAGTACGTGGCGTCAACGTGCAGGGAAGCACGGCGATTCCTTTCGAAGAGGTCAGCGCGCTTTTCACCCCTTTCATCAATGGCACGCATACGGTCGGTGAACTCAATGCCGCGACCCAGAAGGTCAGCGAGCTATACCAGCGCCATGGCTACGCCCTGTCTTTTGCCTACCTTCCTCCACAGGACTTTGCCAATGGCGCGGTGCAGGTCATCGTGGTCGAAGGCTATGTGCAGAGCCTGAATCTGGAAGGCAATTTCGGCCGTTCCGAGGACCAGATACGCGAAATTGCCCAGCCGCTTCTCAACGAAAGGCCTTTGACCACCAAGACTTTTCAGCACCAGACCCAGCTGATGGCGCGCCTGCCCGGAGTGCAGATCACGGCATCGGCCAATCTGCCGACGACCACTGACGGTGCTGTGCCACTGATCATCAAATCCAAGCACAAGCCCATCGCCGTCACCGTCGGAGGCGAAGCACGCAAGCCCACACCACGCATCATTGCCTCTCTCACCCTGAACGACCCCTTGTGGGCTGGCAGCCAGCTTCAGGCCTCGGCCATGCTGCAAAACCCCGACAAGGAAAGATTCGGCAGCATTGGCTTCACGCAGCAGCTGACCCCAGAGGGCACGCAGGCACGTGTCAGCTATTCCGACTACCGCAGCCTCAACCCGCCGGCAACGCGCATTCCCGGCATCGACGACCTGACGCAGCAGCGCAAGCTGGACTTCAACATCAGCCACCCCTGGATACTGAGCAATACCACCCAGCTCAGCACCACGGCAGGCCTGTATGCCATCAACTACAGCCGCGAGCTGGCCGACAGCCAGGCCTCGCTGCTGCGCGAGGAAAAGGTTCGAACGATCTATGCGCAGATGGCCTGGGCGTCCTATGGCAAGACCACCACCCGCTCCGCATCGGTCCTGCTGGCCCACGGCCTGGACAGCCTGGGGGCCTACAAGAACCTGGACCTCTACTATGGGCAGGGCCTGCTGCAAAAACTCCAGAATCCGGCCAAGCTGGACTTCACCCGCATCACCGCAGACTATGCGCAGCGCCATCGCTTTGCCAACAAGATGGGAGCCGCTTTTGCCGTGGGTGGGCAATACAGTGCCGACGTTCTTCCGGTCCCGGAGAAAATCTCCTTTGGCTCCACCCGCTTCGGCCGCGGCTATCAGGCTGGCGAGTTCTCGGGCGATTCCGGCATGGGTGCCAGTGCCGAACTCAACTACCAGTTCCCCATCAACCAGGCCTGGATCAAGTCGGCCGAGCCTTATCTGCTCTACGAATGGGCTCGCACGCATCAGCAGACCAGCGGTGTCAAGGGCAACACGCTGCGCTCCGCCAGCCTGGGCCTGCGCCTGTCCGACAGCCGTCATTACGCACTCGACCTTGCCATGAGCAAGCCGCTGGGCGAGCGCTCCATCAACAATCCCGAGCGGGAGCTGCGCTACAGCCTGGTACTGAGCTACAACCTGGACCCCTGAGCCGCCCAGCCCATGGCATCCGAGCCGCTGTGCAACACAGCGGCTTTTTCTTGGTTCGGTCCCACGAACCACAAGCCACAATATCGCCCATGAAGAAAAACGATATAGCGCCGTTTTTTGCTGCGCTCAAGGCCGCCAACCCCACGCCACAAACCGAGCTGGAATACACCACGGTATTCGAGCTGCTGACCGCCGTGCTGCTGTCTGCCCAGGCCACCGACGTGGGCGTGAACAAGGCCACGCGCAAGCTGTTTCCGGTCGCCAACACGCCGCAGGCCATTCTGGATCTGGGGGTCGAGGGATTGGAGAGCTATATCAAGACCATAGGCCTGTACCGCAGCAAGGCCAAGCATCTGATGGAGACCTGCCGCATGCTGGTTCAGTTGCATGGCGGCAGAGTTCCAAGCACCCGCGAAGAGCTGGAAGCCCTTCCCGGCGTGGGCCGCAAGACCGCCAACGTGGTACTCAACGTGGCTTTCGGCCAGCCCACCATGGCCGTGGACACGCATATCTTCCGTGTCGGCAACCGCACGGGGCTGGCCCCTGGCAAGAATCCGCTCGAAGTCGAGAAGCAGTTGCTCAAGCGCGTGCCCGACGAATATGCGGTGGACTCCCACCACTGGCTGATCCTGCTGGGCCGCTATGTCTGCCAGGCGCGCAAGCCGCGCTGCTGGGAATGCGTGGTCTCGCAGTACTGCGATTTCACGCCCAAGACCCCGGCACCGGCAGCAGGAAAAAAGAGCTAAAACCACCTCAGACGCATACCCAAAAAGCGCTTGCTGCTATATTTTTTCAAATACCTCAGCTCTTGCCGCTGACGCCGGCTGATTCAAAGCTGGCCATCTCGTTGAGCATGGTGCATGCCGAGCGCAGCAGCGGCCAGGCCAGCGCCGCGCCAGAGCCTTCGCCCAGGCGCAACTGCCAGTCCAGCATGGGCTGGGCCTGGAGGTGAGCCAGCAGGCGGGCATGCCCAGGCTCGCCTGAGCGATGGGCATACACACAGCGCTGCAGCACATGGGGCTGAAGACGGCTGGCCACCAGCACGGCAGCCGTGGTGATGAAGCCATCCACCACGATCAGGCGGCGTTCTGCAGCGGCCTGCAGCACGGCTCCCGTCATGGTTGCGATCTCCAGCCCGCCCATGGCAGCCAGCACAGCCAGCGGCTCTTGCACGCCGGCATGAAAGTCCAGCACCCGCCTGAGCACGGCGATCTTGCGCACCAGGCCTTCGCTGCTCAGGCCCGTGCCCACCCCGGTCACTTCCTCGACGGGCTCGCCGCACAGCCGTGCCAGCAGCAGTGAAGCGCTGGACGTATTGCCGATACCCATCTCGCCCAGCAGCAGTGCATTGCCCGGCAGCTTCCTGACAAGTTCTGAGCCATTGCGCAGCGCCATTGCGCATTGGGCTTCGCTCATGGCCGGACCCTGGCTGCAGTCCGCCGTGCCATAGGCCACCTTGCGCCGCCACAGGCGCGGCTCATGGGCCTTGGGAAGCTTGTGCGCAGGATCCTGCTCACGTGCCTCAAAGTCGCGGGCCACCCCGCAGTCGACCACATTCAGATCAATTCCGTTTTGCAGAGACAGCACGCTCACCGCGGCACCGCCAGCGAGGAAGTTCTCCACCATCTGCCAGGTCACGTCGACCGGATAGGCCGACACCCCCTGGGCGGCCAGTCCGTGATCCGCGGCAAACACCACCATCTGCGGTGCATGCAGCTCAGGAGTCTCGCAACCCACGATGCCGGCAATGCGCAAGGCCAGCTGCTCCAGCACGCCCAGCGATCCCTGGGGCTTGGTCTTGAAATCCAGACGATGCTGGACCCGGGCTTGCAGCAGCGCATCATGGATGTCCTGCACCTGCGGGCAGGACCAGAGGGTGGACGGTGGGAATTCGGAAAAGGAAGCGGAACTCATGCGTGCAGTCATTCCCGGTGCATCTGGCCTGGGTGCCATCCACCACCGGGATGCGGAAGGCACGTTCTGGGATCTTGCAAGTATCGCGCTTTCATCGGCACCGCAACGCCAAGTTCACCGATTGCCCAGAAGCTGCATGAAAAAAGGCCCCGAAGGGCCTTGACTGAAGACGCGGCAAAAGCATCAGCGAATGACTTCCTCAACCGTGATTTCGCGCAGGATGCCGCCGTCCTTGACCGAGCCGCTGACCGCGCCATCCTTGACGCGCGCCATGCATGCCTGCTGGTCGATTTCGGTCTTGAACACCCCGCAGCGGGCATAGGCATTGCGCTGGTACTGGCTCATGCCCTGGCCATCATCGAGCTTGCCCTTCTTGGCCTCGGCACTGGCCGCCATCGCCTCGCGAGACGATGAATTGCTCTCGCGCATGGGGCGCTGGCCCTTGTGATGATGGCGATGGTGGTGCTTCTTCATGGCTGGCTTGGCCGCATCCATCGCAGCTGCTTCAGCCGCCGGCTTGGCCGCATCCGTCTGTGCGCCGGCCATGCCGGCCAGTGAAAAGACCACAGCACCCAAAGCAAGTTGAAGAGTCTGAACCTTGAAAAAAGCCATACGCAACTCCATTCCAGAAAGTGAATAGCTTGGTCAGCTTGCACGCAGTCTCAGGCAGGGCTTATCGGTTCAGCGGCTATGAGCCCGCAGGATCAGTCCTACAGCTGCTGCAGGCGCTCAGAGCGCTCCCGGCTCAAACCATTGCTGCACGCCCTGCGCCAGCCGCTCAAAAACCTGGTCCAGGCTGGGTGCATCGTGGCCGAACAGCGCATGGATCACCTCGGCGTTTTCAAACAGGCCATGCAGATAGGTGCCGAGCACAGCGCTATTGCCGCCCTGCCACAGCATGCCTGGCAGCAGCTCCCGCGCCGGCTGCGCGCTGGCCGTCTGCATGTCGGCGCGCAAGCGGGTCTGCCCGTGGTGTATCTCGTAGCCTCGCGCCGTCACGCCGCCAAGGGCACTCCAGGGGGCTTGCAGCTCTGGCAGTTTCAAGCTCGTCGGTTGCACGGTCTTGTCCTGGGCGAACAGGGTCGCCAGCGGCAGCAGGCCCAGGCCTGCGGCATTGCCGTCCACGCCATGCAGATCGATCAGCGCCTCGCCCAGCATCTGCAGACCGCCGCAAATGCCCAGCACGCGCCTGCCGCGCTCGGCATGGGTGACGACGGCTGCATCCAGCCCCTGGCCACGCATCCAGGCCAGGTCGGCCGCCGTGGCCTTGCTGCCCGGCAGAATAACCCAGTCCGCATCGGCGATTTGCGCGGGCGAACGCGCCCAGACCACGCGCAGACCCGGCACTTGCAGCAGGGGCTGGAACTCGTCGAGATTGCTGATGCGCGGATAGGCGATGATGGCAATCGTGGTGTGAACAGCCTGCCCGGCGCCCGTGCTGCCGCGATCGTCGAACACGCCGTCCTCCTCGGGCAGACCGTGCTGGAACTGCATGGGAATGCAGGCCACGGTGGGCACACCTGTCTTGTCTTCTAGCATCTGGGGCGCCGGCGCCAGCAGAGCCGCATCGCCGCGGAACTTGTTGAGCACAAAGCCCTTGATGAGCTTTTGCTCGTCCTCGGGCAGCAAGGCCCAGGTGCCGTAGAGGTGGGCAAAGGCGCCGCCACGGTCGATATCTGATACCAGCAGACAATGCGCGTTGCAATGCTTGGCCACGCGCATGTTGACCACGTCGCTGGCGTGCAGATTGATCTCGGCGGGCGAGCCTGCGCCTTCGATCACCACCACATCGTTTTCGGCGCGCAGCTCGTCCAGTGCCTGTGCGATCTGCGGCCAGACCTTGAGGCTGCGCCCGCGCCAGGGCATGGCGCTCAGTTCGTCATTGACCTGGCCGAACAGCACGACCTGGCTGCGCGTGTCGGCCTCGGGCTTGAGCAGCAGCGGATTCATGCGCACATCGGGCACGGCCCCGGCCGCCAGGGCCTGCAGATACTGCGCCGTACCGATCTCGCCCCATTGCCCCTGCGGCGTGGCGACGACACGCGCGTTATTGCTCATGTTCTGCGCCTTGAACGGCGCAACCTTCAGGCCCTGGCTGCGGTAGTAGGCGCACAGTGCCGTGGCGACCCAGCTCTTGCCCGCGCCACTGCTGGTGCCCAGCACCATGATGCAACGTGCTGTCATGTCTTAATTCCCGGCCTCTATGGGCAGCACCACGCGCTGCAGGATTCGGGCCAGCGCCTCGCCGGGATGGGTACACATGCCCATATGCGAAGGCGAGGTCTGGATGATGCTGCTGCGCTTGGCCGTGAGCCAGTGGTAGCGTGCCCGCATGGGCAGCTGCGCAATCGGCCCGCCATCGACCCGGCCTTCGCAGATGGCCACGATGGAGCCCAGGTGACGGTGCACGGCCTCCAGATCCACATTCGGGTCCAGCGCCAGCAGACGCTTCTCGTCAAGGACCACGGCCGCCTGCAGATGGCCGGTTCGCTGGCAGGAGAGGATCACGCCCGCATTCACAAATTCCTCACGCTCCACGCGCGGCACCACGCGCACGATGGCGTAGTCATAGACCTCATGCGCGTGCATCGATCACTCCTTGCAACCAGCGGCCACGCTCGGCAAGCCGGGCCGCAAAATAATCCACATAGGCCGCGCGATGGGCCTGCACATTCTTGAGCACATCGCCCTCTTTGTCGGCAGCGGCCTGTTCCAGAAAGCAGTCGGGCACCTCGTCCAGAATGCGCTTGAGCACTTCGGGCCCCAGCCTGGACGCCAGCTGCGCATCCAGCTGCGCCAGCTGGCTGGCCTGCGGCAGCAGCACATGTTCGGCACTGGGCGCAAAAGGCTTGGCCGGATCGGCAACGACTCCGTTCCAGGCATGGTGAAAGGTCAGGCTCGCGCCATGATCGATCAGCCAGGGCTGCTTCTGGTACATCAGCATATTGGTGTTGCGCGCCGTGCGGTCCACATTGCTGACCAGGGTGTCGAACCACACCAGGCGCGAGGCAAAGTTGTCGTCCACCGCGTCCACTGCCGGGTCAAAGTTGATGGAGCCAGGCAGATAGTCCAGCCCCACGTTCAGCCCGTCGCTGGCGCGAATCAGGTCTTGAATCTCGGGGTCGGACTCGGTGCGGGACAGATCGCCGTTCAATTGCAGCAGCACGATCTCGGGCACCGGCAGGCCCAGCGCACGTGCCATGCCGCCCGAGATGATCTCGGCCATCAGCGCACGCACGCCCTGCCCAGCCCCGCGGAACTTGAGCACATAGGTGCCCAGGTCGTCGGCCTCGACAATTGCCGGCATGGAGCCGCCTTCACGCAGCGGCGTGACATAGCGCTCCACCAGCACCGAGCGCAGCTTCAGGGTTTCAGTGTCCATGGGAAATGGTAGCGCCTTGCGCACATCGAGTCTGGCCTGCAAGGTCATTCAATGCTTTTCCAGGCCTGCTCCAGCGCGGCCTGAGACACGGGCGGCAGCACACCCAGCCGCACATGGCCAGCCAGACCAAAGCTTGCACAGTCCCGCAGCTTGATGCCCTTTGCACGCAGGCTGGCCAGAGGCGCGGCAAGCCCCGCCAGCGGCAGGCCTGCGACAAAGTAATTGGCCTGATGACCGGGAACGATCTGCCAGCCCAGTCTCTTGCACAGCGCCAGCTGCTGCGCCTTCCAGCGACGCAAGGTCATCAGGCTGTGGGCCAGCCACTGCTGCACCTCGTCCGTCACCCAGGCCTGCAGCATGGCCACGCCATGCGAGCCCACCACCCAGGATGCCGCCAGCGCACTCAGCGCCTGCAGCTCTGCGGCCGTGGCATGCAAGGGGGCAATCGCATAGGCAGCGCGCACACCCGTCATGCCCAGGGCCTTGTTGGGCGTCCACAGCTGCCAGACGGCGTCGAGGTCGCGCTCGGGCGTCTCGCCCTCCAGCCATAACGGGCGATAGGCGCAATCCAGCACGCGCCATTCCTTCTGCGCCGGCGGCTGCTGCCAGGCAGGCCAGACGTCTTCCATCGCCCCCAGCGGGCTGGAAGGCTCGCAGGCCCAGCTGAGCACCGGCGCCACGGCTGTCTGCGCGCGCGGGCCAAGCGACAGACGCCAGACCCGTGCGGCCTGCAGATAGTCGCCATAGTGGTGCCGGGGAAACTGCACGCTTTTGGCACCGCTGCGCACGGCATGCAAGGTGAGGCGATGAATCAGCTCGCTGCTGCTGCCACCAATCAGGATGCGCTCGACCGCCACGCCATGAAAAGCCGCCAGCTGCGCGTGCAATGTCCTGTATTGCGGATCGGGGTATTGCGCCACATGGGCGGCCTGCAGCGCCTTCACTGCCATGGGACAAGGCCCGCAGGCATTGCGATTGGTCGAAAAATCATGCGCCGGAACGCCCAGCGCATCGGTACCGCCATGCATGGCTGCCGCATTCACATCAAACATTGGCAAGCAGCCTTCCTCTCCACAGAACAATCAAAATCATAGCTGCCAACGCAAGCAGGACCTGCGATAGGATTACTTTTGATGCAAATTTTACAGACTTCTCCAGATCAGCCGCCTGCGGTGCCCGTCCCCGCGGGTTGAGTCGATAGACGCCGGGCTTGGAAAGCTGAACCCCCAATGCCTGGGCCATGGCCCCCATGGGCCAGCCACCATTGGGCGATGGCGTCACGCCAGCATCGCGCCTCAAACCGGCCCAGGACAGGCCACCGGCCAGCAGCGCCAGCCACATGGCGGTGAGGCGCGCCGGAATCCAGTTCAGCACATCGTCGGCGCGGGCCGCCCATTTGCCCGCCCATTGCCAGTGGCGGCGGCGGTCGCCCTGGCCGCGCCAGCCAGGGTAGCCCCACATGGCATCGGCCGTATTGGCAAGACGATAGACGGCCGCCCCGGGCAAGCCGGCCACGGCAAACCAGAACAGCGGAGCAATCACGGAGTCGCTGAGGTTCTCGGCCAGGGTCTCGATGGCGCTTTCGCGCACGGTGGCCGCATCCAGCTGAGTCGTGTCACGGCTCACCAGCCAGCTCAGGCGCTCCCGCCCGGCGGGCAGCGATTGCTGCAGTGCGGCTTCCACAGCCAGCACCTCATCCTTGAGCATGCGCCAGGACAGCAGCGGCTTGAGCAACACCCCCATCACCAGTCCCCAGAGCCACCAGGGTGCAAAACCCAGCATGAACTGGGCCAGGCCATAAGCCATGAAAAACAGAGCTGCCAGCGCACACCAGACAAGCGCTGCCAGGCAGAACCGCAGATAGTCACTCTGCACTTCGGCACGCGGCGCGAGCGCCTGCCCCGACCAGCCCAGCAATTTGCCCATCAGCACCACCGGGTGCAGCCACACCGGCGGCTCGCCCCAAAGCCGGTCCAGCAGCAGAGCCACCAGCACGGCCAGCAGGCCCGCCTGCACATTGGCAGCCCAGTTGAGCGCCGCCAGATCACTGGCGGT
Source organism: Comamonas sp. Z3 (assembly GCF_008121565.1). NCBI lineage: Bacteria > Pseudomonadati > Pseudomonadota > Betaproteobacteria > Burkholderiales > Comamonadaceae > Comamonas > Comamonas sp. Z3. The sequence goes on along the minus strand of NZ_VOQU01000001.1, from coordinate 863,860 downwards.
GAACGTCTGGTAGAGCCATGCCAGCGGACTGAGAGAAAGACCGATCAGCTCAGTCCAGCCAAAACTCGTCATGCGTCTGGCTTGCCCTTCGCGGAGCAGGGATCGCTGGCCGGCTTGCTCTGGCTCGCCGCAGCCACGACGCGCGCGTCGTCCCAGACATCGTCCATCAGCATGTCTTCCAGAGGCGCCCGGCAGGCCCACTTTTCCTGCTGCAGCATGGGCTCGGCATAGTAGGCATCGACAGGACCCAGGCAGAGCACACCCAGCGGGTGGGCCCCTTCAGGCATCTGCAGCAGTCTGGCCAGCGCCAGCGGATCGAAAATCGAAACCCAGCCCATGCCCAACCCTTCGGCTCGCGCGGCCAGCCAGAGGTTCTGGATGGCACAGGCGCTGCTGGCGATATCCATCTCGGGCAAGGTGCGACGGCCGAAGATATGCGCCTCGCGTCCTGGCGGCATGGCCACGACCAGCACCTCGGCCGCATCGAGCACGCCCTGGACCTTGAGCTTCATGAAGTCTTCTTCACGCGCACCCAGGGCATGGGCGGTGCGCACGCGCTCCTCCTCGATCAGACCGTGGATCTGCCGACGCAGCTCGGCGCTCCTTACCCGAATAAAGCGCCAGGGCTGCATGAACCCCACGCTGGGCGCGTGGTGCGCGGCGCGCAACAGGCGCAGCAAGACCTCGTCGGCCACCTTCCCGCCCGCAAAATGGCGCATGTCGCGGCGCTCATAGATGGCGCGGTAGACGGCAGCCCGCTCGGCCTCGGTGAAAGGCGTGGCGGCTATCGTCGCGAAGGGGCGGGTCTTGGATTCGGTCATGGAACTATTGTCGCGCCACAGACATGGCAAAAGCCATCAGTCTTCGATACCTCTTTGAGCGGGAATACCCGCCTGGAAGGCATGTTTGATCAGCGTCATCTCGGTCACGGTGTCAGCGATGTCGATGATCTCCTGCGGGCAGCGGCGGCCTGTCAGGCAGACATGCACATCCTTGGGGCGTGCCTTGAGCGTGTCCAGCACCTCCTGCAGCGGCAGCCAGCCATAGATCAGCGGATAGGTGATCTCGTCGAGCACGACCAGAAACAGCTCGCCCGAGAGAATATCGGCCTTGGCCTTTTCCCAGCCGTCACGCGCCAGCTGGGCGGAGTGATCGAGGTCCTTGCTCTTCCAGCTGAAGCCATCGCCCAGCCCTTCGATGGGCAGACCGACCTGCTGGGCCAGGCGGTGCTCGCCAAAGCGGGCCGTAGGCACCTTCATGAACTGATAGACCTTGACGGCCTTTCCCCGCCCTGTGGCTCGGAAGGCCAGACCAAAGGCGGCCGTGCTCTTGCCCTTGCCATTGCCGGTGTTGACGATGATCAGGCCACGGCGTTCGCCCTCAGGCTTTTCGTAAGGCTTCTCGGAGGGAGGAGTTTCAATATTCATAGCTACTCTCGCTTGTCTATCAAGGGCTAAAAGGACAAAAAAACAAAAAATTTCGGCCCAACTCAGCTCAGGCGCGGCAAGGCCAGCCACAGGCCGTCGAGTTCGCGCACCTGTATACGTCGGTCAAACACGGCCTCCAGCGCGGCATGGGTGGCGGGATCTCCGCAAGCGCCCTGATGCGTGATACGGCCGGCCTGCATGACGACCATTTCATCGGCCAGCAGGGCGAAGGACAACTCGTGCAGCACGCTGACCAGGGTCACGCCTTGCTGCACCAGACTGCGGGCCGTGAGCATCCAGTCGGTCTGGTGGGGCGGATCCAGATTGGCCAGTGGCTCGTCCATCAGCAGGGTGCGGGCCTGCACGGCCAGGGCCCGCGCCAGCAGCACGCGCTGGCGTTCACCGCCCGATAGCTGGCCTATGCTGCGCTGGCGCCAGTCCCAGGCATGGGTCTGGCGCAGCGCCTGCTCCACGGCCTGGCGATCGGCGCTTGAGGCGGGAGCCAGCCAGCCCTGGTGGGGCAAGCGCCCCAGCATCACCAGGTCATAGACGGCCATATCGGCCGCCACCGGCTGATTCTGGCCCAGCCAGGCCAGGGCCTTGGCACGCTCTCGGCCATTCCAGTCGCCGAGCTTGCGGCCTTGCAAGAAGACGGCACCGCTTTGCCGCTGGTGGGCGGCACGCATGCCAGCCATGGCGCGCAGCAGCGTGGACTTGCCCGCGCCATTGGGGCCGACGATGGCCGTCCAGCGGCCTTTGGGAATCTGCAGACTGAGCTGACGCAGCACCTCGCGCTCGCCCAGATGCACGCTCAGGGCCTCGGTCGCCAAAGCGATTCCGGTCTCGATATGGCTGCTCATGCGCCTTCTCCGGACGGCATGGCGCCGCGTCGGTGCATCAGCCACAGCAGATAGCTGCCACCCAGCACGGCAGTGAGCACGCCCACCGGCAATTCCTGGGGAGCAATCAGCCAGCGCGCCAGCAGGTCGGCGGCCAGCAGCAGCACCGCCCCCATCAGGCTGCTGAGCACCAGTAGCCAGCGGTGCAGCGCACGCACCATGGAGCGCACCAGATGGGGTGCAGCCAGGCCTACAAAAGCGATCAGACCGGTCTGCGCCACGGCGGTGCCCGTAGCCAAGGCCAGCAGCACGATCAGCAACAGGCGCAGCGGCACCAGCGGCAGGCCCAGGCTATGGGCCGTGGCCTCGCCCAGCGCGAGTCCATCGAGCACGCGGCTCAGGCAGCAGGCCAGCATCAGCGCAGGCAGCAGCACCCACAGCATGAGTGCGCAGGCATTCCAGCCCGCAAACGCTGTGCTGCCCAGCATGAAGGACTGCATGGCCTGCATGATGTCGGGGTTCATGAGCAGCACCAGCGATGCGGCGGCGCCGAGCACCACGCCCACCACTACACCGGCCAGCAGCAGGCGCATGGTATTTTGCACGCCCTTGGCCAGCACCAGGGTCAGCACCACGGCAAGCACTGCACCCGCAAAGGCCGCGCCCGTCACGCCCCAGCGGGCCAGGCCGGCCAGAGCGAAAGGCGAGACACCCAGGGCAGCCATGGCCAGCGCCACCCCCAGCGATGCCCCCGAGGCACTGCCCAGCAAGTAGGGATCGGCCAGCGGGTTGCGAAACACGCCCTGCGCCACCGCCCCGGCCAGCCCCAGCAGCCCTCCAGCCAGCAAGGCTGCCGCCGTGCGCGGCAGGCGAATGTCCATCACGATCTGCCAGGCCAGCGGATCATGCCGGGCATGAAGCACGCTCTCAAACCCGGTGCTGCCGATACCCGCGCCCAGCAGCGCCAGCAAAGCCACAGCCAGCGTCAACCACAGCAGCAGCCAGGCAGCGGCAAGCCCGCACTGCCCCCTGCAGTGATGACTGGAGATGCAGGCCTTCATGGGCTCCTGCCCTGCCTTGCTGCCAGACGTTGCAGACACTGGACGATGATTTGCGCCCCCTCTGCCATGCGTGGGCCGGGGCGCACCAGAATGTCGGATTGCTCGGGCGTGAAGGCGCAGATCGCGCCCTGCTTCACCGCCCGCATCTGGGCCCAGCCCGGATATTCGGGCACACCGGTTTTCCAGGCTCGCTCTCCGGCCATCAGAATGTCCGGGTCCAGCTTGACCACATATTCGGGGTTCAGGCGCGGAAACGGACCTTGCCTGGCATCGATCACATTGCGCAGATGCAGCCGCGCCAGTGTCTGGCCGATAAAGGATTTTTCACCGGCAGCATAAGGGCCGCGGCTGGCTTCAAAGTACACGCGCTGACCGCGCATGGCCTCGGGCACGCCGGCTGCAGCCTTGTTCAGATCGGCTTCGATGCTGGCCCAGACGCGGTCTGCGCCCTGAGCTGGCGGCAAGGCCAGCAGCTGGCCCATCTTCTGCATCACGGTGCGCGCTTCCTCGTGGGTGCGCGGCTCCAGCGCCACCACCTTGAGGCCCAGCGCCTCCATGCGCGCAATGGCCCGTGACGCCATGGAAACCAGCACCAGATCGGGCTTGAGCGCCACAATGCTCTCGATATTCGGATCCAGCCCCCCGCCCACCACGGGCAAGGTCTTCACATGGGCGGGCCAGTTGGAATAGCGATCCACCCCCACCAGACGCTCGCAACCGCCCAGCGCGCACAGGCTCTCGGTCAGCGAAGGCAGCAGGCTGACGATGCGCTGCGGCGGCTTGACCAGTTGCACCTGGACGCCGCGCGCATCAGAAATCTGCACGGGTTGAGCCACTGCAGGCAGGGCGCTGACAAGCAGCAAGCCTGCCGCGACACAGGCCGCCAGGCGTTGGGTGATCGCTTTCATGCCTGCGGCCCTTTCAGCGCCAGCGGCAAGCCGGCGCACATCAGCGTGACGCTTTCGCAATGCGCAGCCGCCTGCTGATTGAGCAAGCCCAGTGCATCGACAAAGGCGCGCACTTCGCGCCCCATGGGAATCACGCCCAGACCGATTTCGTTGCCAACCAGAATGACGGGGCCAGCCGCAGCATCAAGTGCTTTCAAAAAGAGAGCTAGCTGCGCTTGCCAGTCATGGGTTTGAGATTGACTCACCTCTAAATCCTCAGCCTCCACCGGCATCAGCCAGTTCGTCAGCCACAAGGTCAGGCAATCAATCACCAGCAGGCGCTGCGGGCTGCTGTGCCGGGCCAGCACCTGGGCCAGCTCGCGCGGCTCCTCTATGGTCAACATGCCGGGCACGCGCTCGGCGCGATCACGCTGGTGGCGCGCAATGCGCTCGCTCATTTCCGCGTCCCAGGCCTGACCGGTGGCCACCAGCACCGCCTGATGTCCGGCATCCGCCTGCAGCCACTGGCGCGCCAGCAACTCTGCACGACGGGATTTGCCGCTTTTCTGCCCGCCCAGAATCAGCTGGGTACGCGGCATGACGAAGGAGACTGTGCTTGCAGGGCTCATGGTGATGGACTAAAGGCTCAGCCTTCGATTGTTGCGCCAAAAAGCGCCGCCACAGCCGATGGGCAGGACGGAAACCAGGCATGAAAGTAGCTGGCCTGCACACTGCCATGCTGATACAGCGCCTCGCCACGATCAGCCTGTACGGCCGCGCCGGGGCGACTGCTGCGCGTGAGCACCGGCATGGCTGTCTCCAGCCTTGTGTAGTGAAAGGTATGGCCGCGCAACAGGCCCGCATCGAGGGCCAGCTGCTGCATGCCCAGACCGCCGAGCCGGCTCTGCATCACGACCTGACCGGGCAGCAGCCCCCACATGGACTGGGTGCTGCCGTCCAGGGCGGTCACACCATCGCACAGGGCCAGCATGCCGCCGCACTCGGCCCAGACCGGCTTGCCCTGGGCCATATGCTGGGCAATGCCGTCGCGCAACGGCCGGTTCTCATGCAGGGCTGGGGCGTGAAGTTCCGGATAGCCGCCGGGCAGCCAGATCGCATCGCAGGGCGGCAGCGCATCGCCAGCCAGTGGCGAGAAAAAGCACAGCTCTGCCCCCATGGCACGCAGACAGTCCAGATTGGCGGGATAGATAAACGAAAACGCCGCATCGCGCGCAATGGCAATGCGACAGCCGCGCAGCCAGGGCTCCAGGCAGGGCTGAGCCGCGCCAATGTCCGGTGCGGCAAAGTCCACACACCAATCCTGCCAGCTGGGCTGCCCGTCGTCCGAGCTCCAGGCCCTCTGCCCCAGCGGCGTCTGGGCCAGGGCATCGGCTGCGGCATCCAGACGCTGCAGGGCATCGCCGAGCTCGTGGGCGGCGATCAGGCCCAGGTGGCGCTCCGGCAGCAGCGCCGCAGACCTGGCCTTGACTGCCGCATCACCCAGTTGCACCCCCGGCATGGCCCCGAGCCACATAGACTGGTCGCGCAGGCCTTGCCGGAGCAGATCCGCATGATGCGCCGTGGCCACCCGGTTGGCCAGCATGCCGGCCCAGCGCAGGCCGGCCTGGTAATGCTGCAAGCCGTAGGCCAGCGCCCCGAAAGTGCCCGCCATGGCCGAGGCATCGACCACGGCCAGCACGGGCAGACCCAGCAGTTGCGCCAGATCGCCCGCGCTGAAGCTGCCGTCGAACAGGCCCATGACGCCTTCGACAAGAATCAGGTCAGCCTCCTGGGACGCCTCATGCAGGCGTTGGCGCACATCCGCCTCGCCCGTCATCCACAAGTCCACCGAATGCACGGGCGAACCACTGGCCAGCTCGTGCCAGTAGGGGTCCAGAAAATCCGGCCCGCACTTGAATACACGCACCTTGCGTCCCTGACGCGCATGCAGCCGTGCCAAGGCTGCCGTCACGGTGGTCTTGCCCTGGCCAGAGGCCGGAGCACTGATCAGCAGCGCGGGGCAGCGGGTAGTTTTTTCGGGCATTGCGATGGATGTCATGGCGACCCTGTTCAGTTAGCTTCCCACTTCACACCGATATAGCCGCTGCGTCCTTCGGTGGCATAGGTACGGGCCAGCTCATAGCGCTTGTCAGCCAGATTGTTGATGCGCGTCACCAGGCTCCATTCACGTGTCAGCTGCTTTTGCGCACTCAGATTCCAGAGCGTGTAACCGCCCAGCACAGTCTTGTTGGCAGCATCGTCAAAGCGCCTTCCGGCAGCCTGCATTTCGACGCCCAGCCTCCAGCCGGCCAGTGTGGTGTCGGCAGACAGATTGGCGTAACGCTTGGAGCGGCGAGCCAGTTGCAGATCCTTATCGGTATCGCGCGGATCCTGGAAGTCCACCGAACCTTGCAGATTCACCATGCCCAAGCGGGTGGTGGCGGCCAGGGTGATGCCTTCGTAACGGGCCTTGGCCACGTTGGCATAGCAGCCGCCGTAAAGGCCGGTATTGCCCGCACAGGTGCCCGTCCCACCCACATAGTTGATGAGATTGGATACATTGTTGCGATAAAGCGTGGCCGAGAAGCTGTCGCTGCCCTTGCCCCATTTCAGGCCCAGCTCCACATTGCGGCCTTTTTCAGGCGACAGGCTGGCATCGCCATATTGGCTGAAGCGCTGATAGAGCGTAGGTGCGCGAAAGGCAGTGCCGGCCGATGCGGTTGCGCGCCAGTTGGGCATGAACTCATAGCCATACGCAGCGCTGCCCGTGGTGTGTCCGCCGAACTCGCTGTCGCGGTCATGACGGGCGTTGAGCTGCAGCGTGTGCTTGCCTGCATGCAGGCCATAGCCCAGTGCCAGCGCGTTCTGAGAGCGATTGCGGCTGCCGATATCCAGGCCGTTGTTGACCAGCTTGTCCTCGCGGCGCTCCAGCGCGGCCGTCACGGTCTGCGCTCCCAGCCGCCACTCATTCTGGAACAGATAGCTGTGCAAACGCGTGTCGGTTTCATAGACACTGGGCTTGGTCTGGTAGAAATCGCGTGACTGCGTGTACTGAAGGCGTGTGCTGTAGACATCGCTCCACTTGGCCAGCCAGTTCAGGCCTACCGCATTCATCTTGTAGATGCTGCGGTCGTCGGCCATGGGACTGGTCTTGGAGACAGTGGCGTCATAACCCGCGTTCATATAGCTGGTCAGAGCCGTGGCCTCAACACGTTGATTGCTGTTGATCTGGTAGCCCACACGGCCGTTGAAGGCGTTGCTGCGATAGCCATCGGCATCGGGATTGAAGCCCGCAGAGGTCTTGGCATTGAAGCCGTTGCTGCTGGCATGCGAAACACCCAGGCTGTAATCCCAGCCCGCAACACCGCCGCTGATGCCTGCCTGAGCCTTCACCGTGCCACGACTGCCCCAACCCAGACCCACATAGGGCTTGGCTTTGCCCTCGCCCTTTTTGGTGAAGATCTGCACCACGCCGCCCATGGCGTCTGAACCGTAGACAGCCGCCGCCGGGCCGCGCAACACTTCAATGCGGTCGATCGCTTCCAGCGGAATATCCTGCCAGGATGCACCGCCCGTGGACTGGGAGTCCACGCGCACTCCATCGATATACACAGCGGTGAAACGCGTGTCGGCACCGCGCAGATAAACGCTGGTGGTCGAGCCAGCGCCGCCGTTACGCACCATCTGCACACCCGGTAGACGCGAGAGCACATCGGCCACACCCACGGCACCCGCAGTTTCAATCGTTTCACGACCCACCACCGACATATCGGCCACCAGATCCGACAAAGGCTGTTCGATGCGATTGGCGGTAACCACGGTTTCTTTCATCTGCACCGGATCGGCCTGGGCAGTTGACTGAGCCTGTGCGGCAAACGCCATGGCCAACGCAGATGCCAGCAAGGTGGGACGGAGAACAAAACAGGAGGCGCGTGCGCGCGAAGCCACCTGCGCCAGGCGCAGGGACGAAGATTGCGGACTCATGGAAAGCACACTTGAATACGCCCACGCCAGCCTACCCGCCGACATTGAGCAAACATACCTGCACACAATGCAGGCAACCCATGTTGGCCGGTATCCGGGCTAGGCGAATCATCCTCTTGCCGGCCTTCCCAGCGCGCAGCGCCAGTGACCATGGGGAAAAAGGCGGAATGCCGCAGCATTCCATTCGCCGACCGTTGCGGGGGCAGCGCAGGTTCGGAGTGCCAGTGCATCTGGCCAGCCCCTCCCTGCTTCCCGTTGAACTGAGACCACAGGAAAGCAGCCTCGAGCACCAACAGGCGCCCATTGTAATGAGCGCCACGCGGCGCGAATCCTTCATTCGAAGTAGCCTTGCGCGGGTAAGGTGACGATTTTTTACCTTAAACCTGCGTTTGAGGCACACAGAACTTGCGCAGCACGCTACGATTTTGGGAGAAATACTGCAGTTTCCCGACTGCGACAGTCAAGCAGGCCGTGCTCTGGCGCAAACTGCGAATTTGCCTGCACATTTATACTCACCCACGGACTGCAAGACCTACAATGGCAGAGTCTATGACCACCCAGCCCTCTCTTGATCTCATTGCCGAGCGCGTGGAGCGTCTGCTGGTGCGCCACGAGGAACTGCAGCGCACCAACACCCTGCTCACCGATCAGATCACCGCTCTGACGCAAGAGCGCGATTTGCTGCGTCTGCGCCTGCAGGCCGCTCGTGCGCGCGTCGATGCATTGATCGAACGCCTGCCCGCCAACCAGGGAGAGTGACAGCCGTCACCCTCCATCACCAGACCCGCCACTGACGCCCATGAAGCAGATCGATGTGCAAATCATGCAGCAAAGCTATGTGCTGACCTGCCCCGATGGTCAAGAAGAACGTGTGCAGGAAGCCGTTCGCCGCGTGGACGAGGCGATGACCCGCATCCGCGACAGCGGCAAGGTCCGCTCACGCGAGCGGGTGGCGGTGCTGGCAGCCCTCAATATGGCGTTCGACGTGCTCGACCGCGATGCCCAGCAAGCCCATATGGCCAACGCCCAGGCTGAAATGCAGGCACTCGCTCAGGAGCAGAGCGCGGCCTCCGAAGTCAGTGCCGCCGCCCAGGCCGAGTTGCAGCGCCAGCAGGATTTGGCAGAGCAACTGGTGCTCAGGCTCGATCAGGCTCTGGATGCTGACGCCAGGCTGCTTTGATCAGTTAACCTCGGCAACAAAGCAGTCATGAGCTGCGCACGACCGCCAATTCCCGCTAGAATAAAACCGTCTGCAAATCTGCCGGTTTTTATATTTCCTTGAACCAATGCTCAACGAGCATGGGCTTGATAAATCACCTATTGAGCGTGATCGTCTCGCGTCAGATGAACCCAACGATAGGTTGCTCTTGCCCACCTGAACCCCCGGTTCAGGATGACGAGCCGGTGGCATTTGCAGACACCTTTACCGACAAGCTGTTGATGAAGTTGGTCTACAGCCATGAACGTGGCCCAGAAAATCAAACAAAGCCACGCTAGGCATCAACAACTTGCAAATCTGGATTGATGATCGGCCCGCATTGCGGGCCTTTTTCTTGCCCATAGCCTGAGGCCATTCCGATAGCAGACCTTGATCTGCGCTGGCTGAACCCAAGGCTTTAGGTGCCACTCCCGGAAATCGATGCCCCGGCAAAGCCCGGCTCGACACACCTGCACCCACAACATGCCCAAGCGACTTCAGACACGCATGCCACCTCAGCCGTTTGCGCAAGCATCCGCCATTCCTGGAAGCACCCAGAAGTCAGTTATGCGCATCGGTGAGCTCGCGGCACTCACAGGCTGCACACCCAAGGCGCTCCGCCTCTACGAGGCCCACGGTTTGCTCGGTACCGTGGCGCGCAGAGGCAGCTACCGCAGCTATGGCCCCGAGGATGTGCAGCGCGTGCAATGGATTCGCCAGGCACTGGCACTGGGATTTCGCTTGGCTACGCTTCAGCCGCTACGCGCCATTGACACCGCCGCGGGCGCTGCAGCCGTCCTGACACTGATCCAGTCCCGGCGGCATGCCATTGCCGAGGAGTTGGTACGACTGAAGGCTGCCGACACCGCTCTTGCGGCGCTGAGTGTGGAGCTGGCCGGTTGTGAGGACGCAAGCGGGTGCGCTACGCCAGACAAGCTCCCGATCCGATCCAGCGCTTGACTTTGTCCCACGGGGCAAGGTGATGCTGGCGGCCTGCAAACTTCGCAAGCCTCTATCGCCATGTCCCGTCGCATCCTCATCATCCTCGGTCATTCCTCTTCCCAAAGCATGTGTGCAAGCCTGGCTCGCAACTATGCCGACGCCGCGCGCCAGTCCGGAGCCGAAGTACGCCTGCTGTCACTTGGGGAAATGTATTTCGATCCCATCCTGCGCCATGGATATGCGCATGCCCAGCCGCTGGAACCCGACCTGCGGGATGCACAGATCGACATTGCCTGGGCTCAGCATCTGGTATGGGTCTATCCCATCTGGTGGGGTGGACTGCCGGCGCTGCTCAAGGGCTTTCTGGATCGCATCTTTCTTCCAGGCTTCGCCTTCAAGTACCGAGCCAATTCCGTGTTGTGGGATCGCCTGCTGACAGGCCGCACCGCCGAGCTGCTGGTGACCATGGACACCCCGCCGTGGTATTACAGATGGGTACAGCGCCAACCAGGTCACCGGCAAATGAAGCAGACCATCCTGGAGTTCAGCGGGATCAGACCCGTGCGCGTGCACAGCTTTGGCCCGGTGGTCAACTCCAGCGATGCAGCGCGAGCGGGCTGGATCAAGCACGCATGCAAGCTGGGTGCTCGTGCAGGCGCCTGAGGTCTGATTCCCATGCATTGCACATGAGAGGCGGCCGGCAGGTTAACTCCTTGCGTAAAGCTCCTCGTGTGCAAGGCATATGCGTATTGAAAGCTATCGGTCGGGTGCAGCGCTCCCGCAATCACGGCGGCGTACAGCCCATCCCTGACTTACTTGTTGTCCTGCAACACCTCGGGCACCACATTGGGTGGAGTGAATTCGGAGGCTGCCGCCTTGCGCTGAGCCTTCTCCTCTTTTTTTTTCTTCTTCTCCAACTCGCGTTGCCGTTTTTCGAAGGGATAGTTTGGTTTGGGCATCGGAGCTTCCTTGGAGTTTTACGCTGCTCACCATAACCGATATCCCGGTGTGCGTCATGCGCCGGACATGGCTGGTGCGGACAGTAAGCTGCCCACGGCTAGTCGTTTTGCCCCAGGACGATGAGAACCGCGCCGCCGAGGAGCAATAAGACCGCCAGAGCCAGCCATAGTTCGAGATAGGCAATACTGCCGCGCGCATCCAAAGCAAATCCCGCCGCGCACGATAGTGCGGCACTGACCAATAACAGTGTTCCCAATTTGCTGCGCAGCATGGCTTGTGTCCGTGCTTTTCTCTCAATGATTGCGTGATGACGGCCATGCCGACCTGGCATTCCAGCCGCCATCAGCGCCCAAAATACCAGGATCGGCCCAGGCCTGTCTATTTTCGACGATGGCCATGGCTTGCGAAGCCAAGTCTCGAGGGTTTTGTTACTGAAGGTAGAGCATGACTCCTGCGTTTCAGGGGCCCACTCGAACAGGGGTTCAACGAGTCGTAACATCGAAACCCAGAAGCCTTCCGACCCCGATAAACAAAGCGTTCGCGGATGCCCATCCGTACCAAGCTTGACGCCGATTGACATGGCCTGAGCAGCAGGGCTTGGCAAACAAAGCAAGCAGGATCCCGGAACCGGTGAGAAGAAGAGTTAAGCTCTGCGCCCGAGGGATGCACGCACTCACACTGAGAGCAGGTGCAGGCGGCGGCTCAGTTTAGTTGGAGAGTTGAATGAATGGTTCCGCGATAGCGGCACTGCTACCGGTGATTGCATTGATCGGTACGGGGTTTGGCGTGGCACGTGCAGGACTGGTGCGACAGACAGCAGTCAAGGATATGTCCAATCTGGTGTTTCTGCTGCTGCTGCCGGCACTGCTGTTTCGCACCATGGCGCAGGTACATGTCGGCGAACTGGACTATCGACCGATCGGCGTGTACTTTCTTTCGGCCATCATCGTGTTTGTGGCGACGATGCTGGTCTATGGCTTCAACACATTGGCTGCAGCGCGTGGACTGGCCAGCATGTTCAGCAATGCTGCCATGATCGGCGTGCCACTCGTGGGCCTGGCATTTGGCGAGCAGGGACTGGTGACATTGTTCACCCTGATCTCGGTGCACGCCCTGGTACTGCTGACGGCCGCGACCATGGTGTTCGAGCTGGCCTCCTCTCGTGAGCAACATACGGACGACCCCCACGGCAGGCGATCCCTGGGGAGCACCGTCTGGCAGGCGGTACGCAACAGCATCATCCACCCTGTGCCGCTGCCGATTCTGGCGGGTCTGCTGTGGTCTCTGACAGGCAGGCCCCTACCTGAGGTGCTCGATACCTCGCTCAAGATGCTGGGCTCTGCCATGGGTCCCATGGCGCTGCTGCTCGTCGGCATCACCCTGGCCTTCACCAGGATCGGTGCCCACTGGCGCCCCGCAATGCGCATCACGCTGGTCAAATCGCTGGTGCATCCCCTGGTGTTTCTCGCCTGCGCCTGGCTGCTGCAGCTGCGCGGTCCGGCCATGGGTGTGATGCTGATCTGCTCGGCCTTGCCTGTGGGCGCCAATGCCTTGCTCTTCACTCAGCGCTACCGGGTCGCCCAGGACGAAGTGGTCGCCGGCATTGCGCTGTCCACCTTGCTGGCCCTGGTGACCATGCCGCTGCTGCTGATGCTGCTGCATGTCTTGCATGGGACCTGAGCATGCTGCTCAGGCTGCGCCCGCGCAGGCACTACGGCATCGCACGACGCCACGAACCGGACCATGCCTGACATTCTCGAGGAATTTCATTGACCACCGTTCTCATCCCAGGGTTCATGCTCGATCAAGACCTATGGTCTGACATCGGGCCATTTCTGCAAACACGCGCACCTCTTGTCCATGCGGATCTCGCTTCCGCTGGCTCGATTGAGGAGATGGCACAGCACACCATAGGCATGATCCCCGCCGGTCCATTCGATGTGGTCGGGTTCTCGATGGGAGGCTATGTGGCACGTGAAATCGCAAGGCTTGCCCCGGACCGGGTCAGGCAACTCGTGCTTATTGCCACCTCGTCGCGCGGCGACACGGAGCTGCAGGCGCGGCGCAAGGTCGATGCAGCCATGGCTGCTCCCAAGACCTTTGCCGGCGTGAACCGGAGAGCCATTCGCCAATCATTGGCGCCACAGCGGGAGCAGGATGAACAACTGGTGGATCGCATCCATGCAATGAGCGTGCGCCTTGGTGGAGACACTTTTCGCCGCCAGGCGCTGCTGCGCCGCGAAGGCGACACGGACAGGCTGAGCGAGATCCGGTGTCCAACCCTGATCCTTGCGGGCGAGCAAGATCGCTTGCGCGGCCTGGATGAGTCCATGGAGTTGCACCAGGGCATCCGAGGATCGGAGCTGAAGACCATCAATGCCGGCCATATGCTGCCCATGGAGGCTCCCACGGAAACCCAGGCCATGCTGGCGAAATTTCTTCAGCACAATCCCGCATAGCAGGCTGTCCACCTTGAAATCAGGCTGGCCCACAACGTGGGCAAGGGCAGCCGGCGCCGTTTTCGGCTGCCGCAGATGGGCCCGAGCCCTTCAGCCAAAAAACCAGCAGTCACGCGTCTCAACAGCCGGCATCCGCACATTGCGGCCTCGTGGGCAGCAGGGCTGCGAACGCTCAGCCCAAGAAGCTTTCATTCGCAATGGCTGTCGACTCTGCCGCCACAGACAGCGGCAGACCTCTTTGCCACGGACTTGTCGGCAGCCAGTGAGGTGACAGCAGCAGTCCGGAGCCTGAGCTCGATCCCTGGCAACCGAGCGGGCCGAGGACGAATCGCCTGCCACGATGGCCAAGTCGTTTCGCTCCAGGTGTACAGGCGTCTTACAGCTGCGCCCGAGCCCCACGCCGTATGGCCTGCGGCGGCATGCCGAAGCCACGCAGAAAAGCCTCTCGCATATGGCGGCGGTCACGAAAGCCCGTCTCCTGCGCAACCACCTCCAGCGGGTGTCGGCTGCCTTCAAGCATCAGCCTTGCGGCCTCCAGCCTCAGACCCTCAACCGCCTTGGCGGGGGATTGACCGGTCTCGGCCGTGAACACCCGGCTGAACTGGCGCGGACTCAAGTTGGCGGCCTCGGCCAGCGCCTCCACGCTCAGTGACCGAGAAAGATTGCGCCGGGCATGCTCCAACGCCTGCTGTATACGGTCTGACCTGGGTGTCAGCCTGAGCATCTCCGAGTGCTGCGACTGCCCGCCAGAGCGGCGCTGGTGCATGACCAGGCGATGCGCCACCGATCGTGCGACCTTGGCACCCAGGTCTTGCTCCACCAACGCCAGCGCCAGGTCAATCTCTGCCGTCATGCCTGCAGAGGTCCAGATCGGCCCGTCGGCGATGTAGATACGATCGGCTTCAATCTGAGACCGTGGGCAGCGCTGCTGCAAGACCTCGGCCCAATACCAGTGCGTGGTGGCACGGCGCCCGTCGAGCAGACCGGCTTCGGCCAGCAGGAAGGCGCCCGTGCACAGGCCCGCCACGCGCCGCGCGGATGCCGTCACCTTGCTCAGCAACCGGATCAGCTCGGGATCCGCAGCGACGTCCTGCGGCGCGAGCTTGCCTGCAACCAGCCAGGTATCCGCCCTGCAGTGTGCCGAAAGTGGCTTTGCCTGCAACACAGGTCCTGCCGAAGAGTGGGCCACACCGCCCAGCGCATAGGTCTCCACCGCATAGAAAGGCTGCTCCAGCATCAGGTTGGCAAGCTCGAACACGGCCTGTGTGGCCAACGCCATGACTTGAAAACCCTCGGGCAGCAGGTAGGCAATACGGTGCATCAGGATTCCCTTTCATGTCCTTTTTCATGACTATATACGTCATTTACGACAATCACTGCATATCGCACCATTCATGCCATGAACCACAGCCATCAACCCTAAGGAGCTTCAACATGGCACAAACCCATCTGGGTACCGCACTCGTCACCGGGGCATCGTCCGGCATCGGTGCGTTATATGCAGAAAGGCTCGCGCAGCGCGGCTATGACCTGATCCTGGTCGCGCGCAACCGCGAACGGCTGGATGCCCTGGCTAGCAGCATCAGCACACGCACCGGCCGCTCGGCAGCAGTCATGCCTGCGGACCTGAACGACCGAGCCGATCTGGCGTGCGTGGAGCTGCAGCTGCGCACGGACGCCAGCATCACCCTGCTGGTCAACAACGCCGGCATGGGCACACATACTCCATTGCTGCACAGCGACGTTGAACAGATGAGCCGCATGATCGATCTGAACGTCATGGCACCTATGCGGCTGGCCTATGCAGCAGCTCCTGGCTTCGTGACTCGCGGCCACGGAGCGATCATCAACATAGCGTCCATCGTCGCCATCTCTCCCGAAACCCTGAATGGCGTTTACGGCGCCAGCAAGGCTTTCGTGCTGGCCTTCAGTCAGTCGCTTCAGCATGAGCTGGCCGACAAAGGGGTTCAGGTACAGGCCGTGCTGCCTGGAGCCACGGCAACGGACTTCTGGGCTGCCGGGGGGCTGCCGGTGGAGAACCTCGATGCGCGCATCGTGATGAGCGCGGAAGACCTGGTCGATGCAGCTCTGCTGGGCTTTACGCGTGGCGAGAAGGTCACTATCCCTTCACTGCATGCCGGCGAAAAATGGGATGCCTATGAAGCTGCGCGCCGCGCCATGACAGGCCAGCTGTCCAGCAATACCGTCGCCCAGCGCTATGCCGCTGCGCACTGATCAGCACAAGGAGCCCCTGCCATGAAAGCCGTTATCGCCGCTTATGCGCGCTCACCGTTCCACTTCGCCCGCAAGGGCCGCCTGGCCGACGTGCGGCCCGACACGCTGGCAGCCCAGGTGCTCCAGGGCCTGCTGCAGCGCATCGACCTGGATCCCGGTCTATTGGAGGATGTGATTCTGGGCTGCGCCTACCCGGAGGCCGCCCAGGGCAACAATCTGGCACGCATAGTCGGCCTGCTGGCCGGCCTGCCCGAGACTGTGGGCGGCATGACCGTGAATCGCTTTTGCGGCTCGTCGATGCAGGCAGTGCACATCGCCGCAGCGCAGATAGAGGCCGGCATGGGCGATGCCTTTGTCTGCGTCGGCGTGGAGTCGATGACGATGGTGCCGCAGGGTGGCTTCAACTTCTCGCCCAACCCCGGGTTGCAGGCAAGCAGCGATGCCTATATCTCCATGGGCGAAACAGCGGAGAACGTGGCTCAGCGATGGAACGTGAGCCGACCCGACCAGGAGCTATTGGCGCTGCAATCCCATCTGAAGGCCGCAGCGGCCCGCGATGAGGGGCGGCTGGCCGACGAAATCATACCCATCCCCTTGCCAGGCGGAGAGCTGGTGGACAGCGATGGCTGCATACGCCCGGCCACCACGCTAGAAGGCCTGGAAGCGCTCAAGCCAGCCTTCCGACCTGATGGCATGGTCACTGCTGGCACCTCATCGCCGTTGACCGATGGCGCTGCGGCCGTGCTGGTCACCAGCGATGATTTTGCGCAACGCCATGGTCTTCGGGCATTGGCGCGCATCCGCAGCTTCGCGACCGTAGGGGTGGATCCCGCGATCATGGGCATAGGGCCGATCCCGGCCACGCGCAAGGCGCTGGCCCGTGCAGGTCTCACGGTGGCCGATCTGGACGTGGTCGAGATCAACGAAGCCTTTTCATCGCAGGCGCTGGCCTGCATCCGCGACCTTGGCCTGGACATGTCCGTCGTGAATATGGATGGTGGTGGGCTGGCCATCGGCCATCCGCTCGGTGCGACGGGGGCGCGCATCACGGGCAAGGCAGCGGCCCTGCTTGCGCGGAAGCAAGGACGGTATGCCCTGGCTACCCAATGCATAGGCGGCGGACAAGGTATTGCCACGGTGCTGGAGAGACCGTGAAGTCAGATCAGCCAAGACCAGAAATCCAGCTCCACTCAAGGAAGCCATGATGCTCCGCACCACCGAAACCCTGGACAGCCTGTTTGAACGCCAGCGTGGAACGCTGCCCGATACCTTTGGCACGCGACCGCTGACCATTGACGAAGGCCGCATGACCATGGAGCTGACCATTGCGCCATGGATGATGGCCCCCAACGGATTCCTGCATGCTGCCACGCAGGTGATGCTGGCCGACACCTGCGCCGGCTATGCGACCCTGGTGCATCTGCCCGAGGGCGCCAAAGGATTCACCACACTGGAGTTGAAATCCAACTTCCTCGGTACCGCAAAGCAAGGCGTCTTGCAGGTGGAGGCCATGGCAGAACATCTGGGACGGACAACACAGGTGTGGTCGGCTAGCGTGTTCGATGACAAGGGGCGCAAGCTGTCGCTGTTCCGCTGCACGCAGATCGTTCTTTGGTAGAGAGCCGGTTGCCGGGCACGGCAGGGGCTGGCCACGCATGTCCCTCCAGCGCCGCAAGCTCCGTGCCTTGGGCCCCAAGGCGGCAATGAGATCTGGCGGACTTCCGGGCAGTCTGATGCTGCTCTCGCACAGGCAGGCGTGTGGTGGCGGTTCACAGCGCGCTCCTCTACCGTGACTAGCTTGCCAGAGAGCAGACTGTCCTTCGATCGGGGCCATAGCAAGCTGACTGCTTCACCTAGGCTCTCAAGATTTGCAGCGCATTGTGTGCCGCTGCAACGCCCATCTTGATATAGGCATCGGCCGTGATTCCTCCGATATGGGGACTCAGCACGATACGCGGCTCTTCGCAAAACAGATGCGGATGCGCCATGGGTTCTATCGCGAAGCTGTCCAGGCCTGCAGCCCCTACCCGACCGTTCCTCACTGCTTCCAGCAAGGCCGACTCATCAATCAAGCCACCTCTGGCTGTGTTCACAATGAGAACACCCGATTTGCAGGCAGCCAGGCTGCTGGCATTGAGCAGATGGGCATTCTCATTCGTCAGCGGGCAATGCAGAGAAATGACATCC
The DNA here is from genome assembly GCF_008121565.1 of Comamonas sp. Z3. NCBI lineage: Bacteria > Pseudomonadati > Pseudomonadota > Betaproteobacteria > Burkholderiales > Comamonadaceae > Comamonas > Comamonas sp. Z3. Next base: position 845,681 of record NZ_VOQU01000001.1, on the reverse strand, counting down.
GATTCACTCAGAATGCAGCTCCAGTCTGCCCGCTGCACAAAGGTCGGCAGGTTCTGGGCATAAGGATCGAAGCCCAGCACCCGCATGCCCATGGCATTTGCCACTTTGGCAAAGCGCAGACCGATGGCCCCCAAGCCCACGACGCCGACAGTGCGCCCTTCAAGCTCCACATTCTTGTGCGTGGCCTTGTCCCAATGACCTGCGCGCATGCGTTGATCGAGCTGAATCACGGACTTGGCGCAGGCCAGCATCAGCGCCAGCGCCTGCTCCGCCACGGCCGCAGCATTGGCACCCACCGCAGCGACGACCTGAATGCCGCGCTGGGCGGCAGCCTGCTTGTCTATGGTGTCCGTCCCGCTGCCATGCTTGGAAATCACCCTCAGGCTGGGTGCCGCGTCCATGGCCTGTGCCCCCACCCTGCTGTAGCGCACGATGATCCCCACCGGGTCATGCTGTTTGCAAAGGCGCACCACATCGTCTTCGGTGGGCGCCTTTCCCGCATACACCAGGTCGAACTCGGCCAGCAACGCCAGGGCCTGAGGCGCAAGGTCTGCGCCCGTCACTAAAAAAACCGGCCGCTTAGTCACAGTGTTTCTCCTTCCCGGATCACGCCGGCAGAGCGCAGCGAAGCATCCAGCCATGCCGGTGCCAGCGCTTTGCGGTTGCGAATGTCGGCAATGCGCTTGGTTTCCGCAGCCACCTTGCTGACGGCCAGCGGCAGCATCGCCGCCGCCTTGGTGCGCTCAATGACAGTCACGCCATCGGCATCACCCACCACCAGGTCACCCGGGCACACCGTCACGCCGCCAACGCAGATGGGATGATTCAGACGACCTGGTACAAACTTGGTCGGTCCATTCGGGTTCAGGCCGGCGGCGTACATGGGAAAGCCCAGTTCGCGGATGGCCTCGCTATCACGTACTGCGCCGTCAATCACCACGGCGGCAATGCCCAGAGCCATGCATTGCTGCGACATGATCTCCCCCATCAGTGCGCTGGAGAGATCGCCCTTGCCATCCACCACAATGACATCCCCGGGCTGCGCCACTGCCATGGCGGCATGAATCATCAGGTTGTCGCCTGGCCGCACCTCGACGGTGATGGCCGGCCCGGCAAAGCGCATGCCGGGAGCCAGCGGCGCAATCCGACCATGCAGTCCGCCACGGCGGCCGGCCACATCGGCCAGGATTGACGAAGGAAACTGGGCTGCCTGTGCAACCACTTGTGCATCCACGCGCTCTATATTGCGAACCACATCAGGCAATGCAGCGGCTTGACTCATAAGAATCTCCAGGGGGCCGGTGCATTCCGGCCGATTGAGGGGTAAAAAGGAAAGAGGAAACCGAATCGGTCGGTCAGTCGATGCGCGCGCCGGACTGCTTGACCACCTGGCCCCAGCGCACGATGTCTTCCTTGATCAGAGAGGAAAACTGCTCGGGGCTGCCCCCGACCGGGAGGGCGCCTTGATCACTGAGCTTTTTGCGCAGGTCCGACTGACCCAAGGCCCTGTTGAACTCGCTGTTGAGCTTGGCGATCACCTCCCTGGGTGTGCCGGCAGGCGCAAGCAATCCAAACCATGTCACGGCATCAAAGCCTTTGTAGCCCGACTCGTTGATACTTGGCACTTCGGGCAGGTCATCCACCCGCTTCGCAGACGTCACGGCCAGAGAACGCATCTTGCCTTGCCGGATCTGGCCAATCAACGTGGGGACGGATCCCAGGTACAGATCCACATTTCCGCTGACTACATCGGTCAATGCCTGAGCCGCGCCTTTGTAGGGCACATGCTGCATCTTGATCCCAGCGGCCGACTGCAGCAGCTCGCCCGTGAGATGCGCCACCGTGCCATTGCCGGGAGATGCAAAATTGAGGTGCCTGGGTTTGGCCCTGGCCGCTTTCACCACATCGGCGAGTGTCTTGTACGGTGCACTGGTGCCTGTGACCAGCACAAAAGGCGCATTCGCAAGCTGCACAATGGGTGCCAGATCCTTGACCGCGTCATAAGGCATCTTGGCGTACAAGGCGGGACTGATTGCCAGGTTGCTGGACTGTCCCAGCACCAGGGTGTAGCCATCAGCAGGCGCCTTGACAACCATGTCCACGCCCATGTTGCCCGCGGCACCGGGCTTGTTCTCCACCACAAAGACCCAGCCCGAAGCGCTGGTCACCTTTTGCGTGACCTCGCGCGCAATGATGTCCGTCCCTCCCCCTGCGGGGAAGGGAACCACCACTCGGATGGGACGATTGGGATAAGTTTGTGCGTACGAGGTCGCTGCAGCAGCGAGAGCACAGAAAGCGACCAAAGTACGGCGGTTCAGCAACATGTTTGTCTCCAATGGATTGCCGGCCACAGCGCCGGCTTTTTTGTGATGTGCTTGAGTATTGACGCGGCAAAAGATACAGTCCAATCGATAATTTTTTCAAATACATCAATCTTGCTTTTGCTATGGACCTGCGTGATCTTCGCTACTTCGAAACCATTGCGGAGCTCGAACATATCGGGCAGGCCACAGAACGCCTGCACCGCACCCAGCCGGCTTTGACGAGCTGCATCCGCCGGCTGGAAGCAGAATGCGGCGCTCCCCTGTTTGAAAAATCAGGTCGCGGCATCCGCTTGACGGCTGCCGGCCAGGTTTTGCTCAAATGGGCGCAGCGCCTGCGCTTTGACACCGAGGATGCCAAGCGAGAAATCGCAGAAATGGCACTCGGCCTGCGCGGCCATATTCGCGTGGGCATCGTGCCTACCGCCGCGCAATTTCTGTTGCCGCAAGCTGCACGCCAGCTCATGGCCCAGGCTCCGGAAGTCACCTTGCGGACCGTGGTAGGCCTGGTCGACACGCTGCGCCCACAACTGCAGGCAGGGATGATTGACTTGCTGGTGGGCACCGAAGGCCCGGATGAGCCTGGCTACATTTCACAGGTGCTGACCTCGGACACCATCGTCGTGGCCGCCAGTGCAGAGCATGAGATACACCACATGCAAGCAAACTTGCGTGATCTGACGGCATATCGCTGGGTGCTGCAACCTCCTGGTGCCCCTACCAGAGACTGGCTTGATCACGCGTTTGACCGCAAGCGCCTGCCTCGCCCTCGTGTGCAGGTGGAAAGCACCATGCTTTTGATGCTGCCCACATTGATCGCCGAGACCAAGCTGCTCAGCTTCATCTCGCGCCATCACCTGGAGAGTTCGCCTGCTGCATCCCGGCTGCGCGAAGTGCCCATCAAGGAAACCACCATGACCCGGCGACTGGTTGTCACCTACCGCGAGCAAAGCTATGTCGCCCCCGCAGCCAGACTGCTGATCGATCTGCTGTCCAGCGCTGCCGTCATCGATTAGGTCTGGCCAACTCATCCAAGCATTCGACATTGGCTGTCTGGACATGCCGTGTCTGAAGAAATGATCTCAAGTGCCAAGCATGCAATGGCGGTGCCCCCATGGCTGCGACCTTGCCTCTAATCACGACGCCAGCCAAGGCCTCCGGAAGTGTCATCCCCGCCAGACCATAGCGCCGTGGTGCCTGGACCCTGATATGCGCCACGCCCCCACTCATGGCGCACATCACTGCTTCCCATGGTCTGCTGGGCATTGGAGCCTGCATCGCGCCCCGGCATCATGGAACAAGCTGCCAGCATGCTGGCAACCGCCGCCACCAAAAATAGCGCTTTCATGGCAACTCCTTGAAAAATTGGAGTCCTTCAGGCTATTCCTGCTGCGCATGCCGCTTGTAAATTCTTGTTGAACAGCCGCTTTGCCTACCTAATGCGTACACCAACCCGCGAATCGCGCGCTTTGCTTTTTGAAGCCCTGAATCCATGGGACATGGGCGCTCACCATCTGCCGGGAGCTGCTCTGCTCTCTCTCCCCTGCAAAGAAGCCATCTTTCCCAGCACGGAGACTGCATAGCGCATGCCTGAGCACAGGGGATATGACAGATGGCTGGACGAAAGAGCCATGCAGTTCCTGCGCAAGAATGCCGGTACAGTTCCTCGTTTACATTTCTGTCAACCAACTGACATCATCAGGCGTTAAAAAGAAACAAATCAGCTTCTATCCACCTCTTCAAGGAGTAGCCATGACCTACCTGTACGCCGCCTATCCAGAACTCAAAGCGACGAATCAAGAGATCATGACGCCGATGCCTGATCCGCGTTCCCCGGAGGAAGTTCTGAGCATGCTGTCCCAGAACCCGCCCGAAGGTGAATACAGCGTCGACGCCTTCTAAGCAGTCCCCCTCAGCAAGTACAGGCCACCTGACCGGTGGCTTTTTTTGTTTCTGAAGCCTCCATCTCCAAGAGCATACGCAGGAGCCGATCGGAGGTCGTTGTGGCGCCACATCGGCCTGCAACAATAAGCAGCTACTTCGATGATGAAACAGGTCCACCGACCGGGGAAGAAACCATCACCAATGCAATTCCGCCCAGAATGGCGACACCGGCCAGTGTCAACCGCGTGGTCCAAGGCTCTCCGAGCCAGGAAACAGCACCTATGGCTGCCAGCAACGGAACGCTGAGCTGCACGGATGCCGCAGCTCCCGCCTTCAGATGAGGCAGTGCGGCATACCACGCGACGTATCCCAGCCCCGATGTCAGCATCCCTGAGCACAGCGCATAAGCCAGTCCCGCAGAGCTCAATGAGGCTCGGTCCTGCATCAGCAGGGGCAGCAGCAAGGCAAAAGGTACAGTCCGAAGAAAATTGCCTGCCGTCACGCCAATCGGGTCAGCGGCCCCCTTGCCGCGCAAGGAGTACAGACCCCAGGAGACTCCAGCGAAAATCATGAGCAGAGCCGCACCCAAGGGCGGTGCCGATAGTCCGGGTCGCAGCAGCACCACCAAGCCGCCAAAGGCCAGCATCAGACCGCCCCACTGCCGCAGTGCAAGTTTCTCGTCGCGGCAAAGGCCGACACCCACCATCGTTGCCTGTACCGCCCCGAACAGCAGCAGAGCGCCAGCCGCAGCCGAAAGACTCCCATAGGCGAATGAGAAAGCTGCGGCATAAGCGAACAAAAACCCGGCCGACCACCAGTTGCCTACGCCAACGCAGGAGGCTCGCCTCAAGCCCACCACCAACGCCAATATTGCAGCGCCTGAGGCCAGGCGTACCGCCGTAAAGCTTGCCGCATCAATAGAGTGGGATTGCAGCGCCAGCCGACACAAAAGTGAATTGGCCGCAAAGGCAGCCATCGCCAAACAGGTCAACGCAGCAGTACGAAACAAGGGCATCTCGAACCCGACAAAGAGACTAGTCGCAGTATTTTCCCACTCCGGCCGTCCATGACCAAGCGTGCTTTTTTGTTCAGAGGCCCTCCTGAATCCGAAGCTCGTTCCCCACTGCGGCCACATTGACAACCATCTGTACCCAGGGTCCAGATGACGCAGATCGGCAATAGGCATTGCGATAGCTTGTGAAGTCACATATCTAGCTGTATGAATGGCGACTGTCGCCTGTCGCTTTGTATTGGGAGAGCAGGCAATGCTGCTGCGTTTCGATCTTTGGTCGAGAAGGCTCTGGTCAGATGTTCGCGAACAACGACTTCCTCCTGGTTCTGACGCCATCACTGGCAATACTGGCTCTCGCAGCCATATTGATCATCGCCTGGCTCGCTCAAAGATCTCAGCGCTTTCTGCTCTGGCAAGCTTGCGCCTATTCGCTCACCGCCCTGCCTCTCGGTGTGCAAAGCCTGCTGCCCCTGGATGAACTCAATCACTACGCCTTGTACATCGGCAGCTTCTACCTGCTGAGTGCCTGGTGTCTTGCCAAAAGTTGGTCAGAGAGGTGGCGTGTATCGACCCAGCCATATGCAGTATCACTGATAGCCATCGCGACCTTAGCTGCGTTGTATCAGTTCAGCCGGGTCGAACCCAACGTCTGGGCTCGGGTGAGCTCCTTCAGCATAGGCTCCGGTCTTGTTTTGCTGCTGCCCATACTGCAGGTGCGCTCGAGGAAGCACTCGTTTGACTGGCTCGATCGATCGCTGCTCTGGCTGAGCATCATCTTCACTGCCTACACCTTCACTCGGCCGGCCCTGATCTGGCTGCTTGGATACTCGGATCTGCGCTCCCTGCCAAGATCGCCCTACTGGATTTTGACGCTGGTGAGCATTCTCAACTTCTCGCTGCTTTTCACTGTCGTGATGACCGCCATTGCAGTGAAGGAAACCGTGGACAAGCTGCGCAAGGAACGTGACTTTGATGCATTGACCCAGGTACTGAATCGCCGCTCTTTTCAGGAGCATGCCCAGAAGCGGCTGGATGATCCGAGGCTCTACCCCATGGCCGTGCTGGCCTGCGATATAGACCACTTCAAACGCATCAACGATGCCTGGGGTCACGAACGTGGCGACAAAGTGCTGCAGCTTGTCTCTGCGACCTTGCAAAACAATGTGCGGGAGCAGGATCTGGTCGCCCGATTCGGCGGCGAAGAGTTTGTGATGCTGTTGACCGACATAACACCATGCGATGCAGAACTGATTGCCCAGCGCATCCAGCGTGACCTCGGGTCCAAGAATCCGGTTCTTCCATCGGGCCCCAAACTGACCATGAGCTTTGGCATTTCTTCGATCACCAAGTCATTCCAGCTTGAGCAAGCCCTGAAGGAAGCTGATCAACTGCTCTATCAAGCCAAAAATGCGGGGCGCGACCGAGTTCATGTATCGGGAGTTGTCTACCCGGATAGCTCCGACAAAACCCTTCAGCAGCGAAACAGACCTGCAGCTTAGGACTTGCGGATTCATATTCCCCTAGACATCCGCCAAGAAACGGTTTCGCCGACATGTATGAACAACTCCGGCCCGACTGTCGCGCTTGAGCAGCACTACAGCGCATCAGAGCAGCTCCCGGCTTGCACAATGCGCGTTCGGCATGACCCGGAAGCGATCAAGTCCAAACGGCCCAAGACGCGAGGGCCCTCGTGCAGACGAGCTTGCGGGTCCGGTCCGGAATCATTGATTGCCCAGCCAGGCCACGCTGTTGAGAAAAAGTCGCACCAACTCTGTCTGACGGCGAACCCCGGTCTTGGAAAAAATGGAACGCAGATGGGCGCGCGCAGTATTGGGTTTGATGCCCAGAGCCTCCGCAGCCTCTTCCAAAGACATGCCATTGCTCAAATGCGTGGCCACTGCGGTTTCGGCAGGAGTCAGATGGAAGAGCTGCTGCGTGAGCTTGACGGGCGGCTCCGCCTTGCCCGTCGTATCGCGCAGAAAAACCGCCACGCTGGGACGCTGCTTGCCTTCAGTCCATTCATCGGCAGAGATGCTCTGCACCACCACACCCCAGTTCAGCTGACCGGACTGGCGGGTGATGGACATACCCTCCGTCGTCGAAGCCCGCTCCAGCCTGGGCGAAAGCAAGGCATCGCGGATCAGACGCTGCAGCTTGCGATTGTCATTCGCATAGACGGCTTCGAGCGCTCCGTTGTTGACCCGTATGCCATCGCCCAGATTCAGAATGGTTGTCGCCGCTGGGTTGGCCTCTATCATTTTCCCGGCCTGATCGAGAATGACCACCCCCATCATCAGCTGCGCAGTGGCACGCCCATACAGCGATATGACCTGCCGGTCACGGTGCAGATTCAGCTGCATGTTCAGCACCCGCTTGAGGTGAGGCACCAGCATGCGCACCAGGTCCAGCTGCCGTGATTCGAATGCACCGGTGCTCGCAGGCCGCGTGATACGCCAGCCATAGGAGCAGCCGTTATCGGTCATGACGTCGACGGCCAGAATGTGCTCAATATCCACCCCCTTGCACCAGTCGGTGTAGTAGCGGCAGGAATGCCATTCGGACTCCGTCATCACATCCCGCAAGGTGAGCACCTGGTCCTTGGCAATGCCGAGAAACGGACTCCACTGCGCATAGGGGTCGTAGGGAATGACCTCGGAGCGGCCTCCGGTTGCCGAGATTACCCAGCCCACATTCTCACCATGGGGGTCGCGCACCACGAGCGAGGCATAGTTGCCATTGGCGCAAGAACGCAGCAGTTCCAGAAAAACCTTCCAGTGCTGCGGATCCATGGCGGACTCATACAGCGCTGCAATCAGCAGACTCATGGCTTCGGTGCTGATACGCGGAGTTTCATCCAGCGAGCCAGCTGCACCGGACTCGGCAGGCCTCGGAGCAGAAAAGCCGACAGAAAAGCCATTTACGGCCTCGAGAGCGGCCGAGCGGTAGTTGTAGAAGTCAAAACTTGCGTATTCGCTTTTGGGCATTGGCTATCTCAAAAAATCCGGCCCATCAGCACTGCACAGTTGCTCAACTCTGCACGCATTGTTCATTGTTGTAGGTGCCCGGCAGTCGGCCCAAGAAATGCCCTGATCTTGCCGAGCCCACACAGACTGCGCATCGTCAAATCAGACGATGGAAAACCTAGCGCAAACGCATGCCCAGCGTCTATTGCAGACCTGCAATATGAATACCGCTGCCATCTTCGTCCGGCGAGTACGGCTGTGCGCCGGATGCCTGCTCGGATGCGCCTTGCTCCAGGCGCTTTCTGAATTGCTCCGCTGGCAAGGCCGGCGAACACAGATAGCCCTGAAAGTAGTCGCCCTGCAGTTGCTCTATGGCCTGGCACTGCTCCTGCGTTTCCACACCTTCGGCCACCAGCTCCACGCCCAGGGCCTGCCCCATGCTGATGATGGCGCCCACGATGGCCTTGTCTCCCGCGTCGTGAGGCAGGCCGCGCACAAAGCTCTGGTCGATCTTGATCTTGGAGATCGGCAGTTTTTTCAAATAGGCCAGGCTCGAATAGCCGGTGCCGAAGTCATCGATCACAAGGCCCACGCCCAACTCTGCAATCTGATGCACGCGCAAGGCCATTTCCTGAGCTTCCTGCAGCAGGATGCTCTCGGTCAACTCCAGCTCCAGCCACTGGGCCGGCAAGCCGCTGGCTTCCAGCACGCGCTTGAGGCGATCCACAAAGTCCGGCTGCCTGAACTCCAATGCCGAGACATTGACCGAGACCTTGACGGGCTTGCCCATGGCCAGCCAGCGCGCTGCCTCCTGCACCGACTGCTCCAGCACCCAGGCATCAAGCGCAACCACATAGCCGGACTCTTCGGCCAGCGGAATGAAGGCCGCCGGGGAGATCACGCCCAGCTCGGGATCCGTCCAGCGCAGCAAAGCCTCCGCCGCCACAATGCGACCCGTGCGGATATGAACCTGGGGCTGGAAGTGCACGGCCATATGCCCCTTGTCCAGAGCCTGCCGCATGGCGTGCTCCAGCTTCATGCGCGAGAGCAGGCCTGCACTCATCTGCGGCTGGTAGAAGCTGAAATTGCCGCGTCCGCGCTCCTTGACGCGATACATGGCGATATCGGCCTGACGAATCAGCTCGTCAAGCGTCAACCCATCTGTAGGGAACTGCGCCGCGCCAATGCTGCATTGCACGGAAAAACCCAGGCCGTCGAGCATGAAGGGCTGACGCATCTCTTCCAGAATGCGGGCGGCAACGGCCGAAGCGCCCTCTCCGGTACAGTCGTGCAGATAGAGCACGAACTCGTCCCCTCCCTGGCGACACAGCACGTCGGCAGGACGCAGCAATCCACCCAGCCGCTGAGCAACCAGCTTGAGTACCCGATCGCCAAAGTCATGACCCAGCGAGTCGTTGATGATCTTGAAACGGTCCAGATCCAGAAACAGAATGCTGAAAGGCTGCTGCGTAAAACGCGCAGCGGTGATGGCGGCCTGCACATGGCGGCTCAAGCTCAGGCGGTTGGGCAGTCCGGTGAGGGCATCGCTGTAGGCAAGCTGCTCGATCTGCTTTTGGGCACTGCGCTGCATGGTCATGTCGCGCATGAAGCCAATGCTCTGCACCAGACGACCATAGCCGTCGCGCAATGCCACCCAGGACAGCCAGACCGCACAGCGCTGACCGTCGCTCTGCTTGAGCCAAAGATTGCCCTCCCAGAAACTGCCCACATCCCAGCGCGCGGATGCCAGTTCCAGCAGATCGGAAACAGGGCCGCCTTCGGACTCGAACAGCGCCCAGGCGGCAAGACCCAGCACCGACCTTCCATGCAGCAGTTGCACGCCCGCCGGGTTGATCTGCACAATGGCGCCCGCGGCATCGGCTATGAAGATGCCGTCCAGGCTGGACTCGAACACGCGCGCCGCGAGACGCAGCTCGGTCGCTGAACTGGATTCCGCCGTGATATCCCGGTAGGAATAGATCCGCCCTATCGCCACACCGCGACTGAGCTGAGGCACGGAACGGCGCTCCAGCACCCGGCCGCTTAGCAGTTGCAGCACCTCCGAGGTCTCGGGTGCCGACAGATTCTGCGCCTCCTGCAACAGCGTGAACTGGCTCTCGCTGCTGATAGTCTGCGCCTCAAGATGGGCAAAGATGGCCCCGTCGTCACGTTGCACGAGCAGGGACTCGGGCAGTTGCCACAGCTCTGCGAAACGATGGTTGAAGGCGCGAATGCCGCCGCGCAGATCGCAGACCAGCATGCCGTCTGCGGTGGACTCCAGCGTCGCCCGCAACTCCGCAAGCAGCATGTCGAGCTCGCTTTCATGCCGCAACTGCTCGCTGCGGTCGAGCATGGAGAGTAACAACCAGCGCGGGTTCTGGGCGATGGAGCCAACCCCCATCTCCACGGCCGTCAACGATCCATCCGCCTTACAGATCTCCGTGAGAAATTTCGCGCCGCCCACCCAATTGGAAGCATCCTGCCAGAACGCCTTCTGCACCAGGGAAGCGCAAAGCACATCGACATACTGCTCCTGTGCCTGCTCGGGGGTGTAGCCCGTGAGCTGCGTGCTTGCCGCATTGGCATGAAGCACGCGCAGGCTCTGCGCATCCAGCAGCCAGACGGCCTCCTGCAAGCCATCGAGCATGGCGGCGAGCAGAGGGTCGATCAGAAAACTCTGCGGCATGGTCACGCGAGATCTTTCTCGACAGCAGGTGCTGCAGAACTGTCAAAAAAATAGCAAAGACGTCTTTGTGGCTGTAAAGCTTCCAGCGCATTGCGCGATAGCTGATTACGCGTCAGACCGCGACGAATCCCCAAGCCCACATATTCAAGCAAATCGACGAACCGCAACTTCTGCGCCGCCTGCGTGTCATAGGTCAGCACCTGCGGCTTGAGAGACTGGCTGGTATTGACGGACACCACCACGCCCATGCGCCCATCGCTGAGCTCCACCAAGGACCCCGGCGGATAGACACCCAGGGTCTGCACGAATGCCTTGAGCACTTCAGGTGCATAGCGCTGGCGGTACTGCCCGTACAGTGCGGCCATGGCTTCGTGGGGCGTCATTTCGTTGCCTTGCAGTGGCAGATTGCACAAACGCTCGAAATTGTTGGCCAGCGCCAGTATCTGTCCGGCAACATCCATATCGGTCGCCAGCAGGCCAAGCGGAAAGCCCGATCCATCGGCCCACTCATGATGCTGGGCGATGGCCGTCGTGACCGAAGGAGGATAGCCCATGGACAGAGCCAAAGCCACCGACTCTCCGACATGCCGTGCATAGGTGGTCTCTCGCAGCGGCATGCGATCCGTGGCTTGATTCAGTGCATTGGCCGACGCGGAAATCTCCAGCCCTGGCTTGCCGATGTCATGCAGCAACGCTGCCGTGCCCAGATCCTGCAGCACATCGTTGCGCAAGCCCAGCGTCTTGCCGAGCAACAGGCTCAGCACGGAAACGTTCACTCCATGAACACCGAATGTGACGCCGCCCGTATCCGCGAGCAGATGCAAGCTCAGATCACGATCCTGCGCCAGTTTGACGACTTGCTGCGCAACCAGCCTATCCGTCGTGGCGCGCGCCCGTTCGGGGTTGGCAGGCAACAGGGCCTGAACATCGTCAAATACCGACACCGCACCCAAAAACCGGGACTGCACGCCCAGAATGCTGTCTCGCCAGGCATGCGCATCGCTGTCCGGATGGCTCGCAGCGGAGCGAGGAGGCGCGACGGAAGGCGTGACAGCCTCCTCCAGATCACTTCTGGAGAGATCAACCTGTACGGCCTTGAGCTTCAGGGTCCTGAGCGTCTGCAACTGCTCGTCATTGACAATCTTGAAGCTGCTGACGGGAAACGGGTGGCGCAGCCAGCCAGTCTCCAGATGGACATACATGCCAATTCGCAGTTGTCCGATATCAATAGCAACGAAACGATTCACTTTGAGCGCTACACACAAGATAAGACATTATTCCGCAGTTCCATGACTGCTCAACCATGACTAGGGTCTGTTGGGATGCAAACTGCACCAACATTCCCCTCCTGTGTGACTTATCGGCACCAAAGGCTGGGTTTGTAGACCAGATCCATCCACAAAGCCCAACTCGCAACACCAATCAGCATCAAACCCGCAATTCTGGTGCCCCAGCGCGCCCGCAATGCATTCAGATGCGACTGCCCCAGCTGCCACAACCAGGGGCCCGCCAGCAACCACGCTGCGCCGCCAATGGCAAACGCTGCCATTGACAGAGCACCTTGCCAGACTCCGCCACTCAGCGCGGCCACCAGCACTGCCGAATACAGCAAGCCGCAAGGCATCAGGGCCCAGGCAAAGCCTGCGGCCAGACTCCCTCCCGGGGCGACGACCCAGGGCTGGACCCTGGCCCAGACAGAGCGCCCCGCCTGCTCCAGCCATACCGGCTGCCGCGCCTGCACCAGCATGGCCAGACCCCAGGCCATGACCGCGACATGCATCAGCGTCCACAACTTCTGCAAGGCCGTTGTCTGGCTGGTCAGCCAGGCCAGACTCTCCATCGCCACGGCCGCAACCCCGCCCAGCAGGGCATAGCCGGCAATGCGTCCCAGATGAAACAGGCTGGTGCGCAGCCATTGGCGTTTTTGCAGGCCGTGCAAGGCGATGACCTGGCCATCGCTGACAGGCCTTGCCCCTGTAACTACACTGCAGGGCGCAGCGCACATCACAAGACAATGGGGCCCACCCACGAGCCCCATGATCAAAGCAGTCCAGACCAGCGAAAACAACATGCGCTAGATGATGCGCGAAAAGCGCGCTCGGTTTCGGTCGGCCTGCAAATATCGATCAAACAGCATGGCTACTCCGCGCACAAAAAACCACCCCAGGCCCGTGACCTTGAAGCCCTCGTCGGATAGCTGAACCAGGCCATTGCGCTGCATTTCCGCCAGCGCTGCCAACTCCCGAGCAAAGTACTCGCGGAAATTGATCAGCCAGGCCTGCTCCATCGGCTCGTACAGGACGGAGCCCTGACACATGATGGCCATGATGATGGCTCTGCGCACCAGATCGTCACGCGAGAGCGCCAGTCCGCGCTGCACGGGCAGCATGCCGCCATCAATGGCGTCGTAATACTCTTCCAGGGTCTTGACGTTCTGGCTGTAGGTGGCCCCCACCTTGCCGATGGCCGATACGCCCAGTGCAATCAGGTCGCAATCGGGCTGGGTGCTGTAGCCCTGGAAGTTGCGATGCAGGCGCCCCTGACGCTTGGCGATGGCCAGAGAGTCGTCGGGCAGTGCAAAGTGATCCATGCCGACATAGACATAGCCACCATTCATGAATGCATCAATTGCGCCGGAGAGCATGTTCAGCTTCTCCTGTCCCATGGGCAAGTCAGCCGATGCAATACGCCTTTGCGGCTTGAAGCGCTCGGGCAGATGCGCATAGGCATACAGAGCAATACGGTCGGGACGCAACTCATTGACCTGGGCCAGCGTTCGCGCAAAAGACTCGGATGTCTGCTTGGGCAGGCCGTAGATCAGGTCCACATTGATGGAGACAAAACCCAGACGGCGGGCCTCGGCCACCAGCTCAAAGACTTGCTCGGCTGGCTGCTCCCGGTGCACCGCTTTCTGCACCGCAGGGTCAAAATCCTGCACGCCAAAGCTCAGGCGATTGAAGCCCATGTCCTTGAGTGTCTTCAACCTCTCGTTGCTCACGGTACGCGGATCGACCTCGATGGAATACTCGCCGGCCGGATCGAGCTTGAAATGCTCACGCATCAGAAGCATCAACTGCTGCAGCTCGGCATCGCTGAAGAAGGTCGGCGTGCCGCCTCCCAGATGCAGCTGGCTTACCAGCTGGCCTTTGCCGCAATGCTCGGTATGCATGGCCAGTTCACGGCCCAGATAATCCAGATACTCGGCAGCCTTTTCATGATGCTTGGTCACGATCTTGTTGCAGGCGCAGTAATAGCAAAGCGACTCGCAAAACGGCACATGCACATAAACGGACAAGGGCAAGGCGCGTGAACCCGAATGCGTCTTGCGCTGTTTCAGCGCCAAGATGTAGTCGTCTGCACCAAAAGCCTCAACAAAACGGTCGGCTGTTGGGAATGATGTGTAGCGTGGGCCAGGAATATCAAAGCGGCTCAGCAACTCGGGCGTGACTGCGGTCATAACTGAAAGTTAGGGTGCGCCCACACTCCACATTGAGCAGATTTCAAAGGGAATCAGACCCTGGAAATCATGCCCATAATGGGCAGATTTCAAAGGAAATCAAATCCTGGAAATCATGCCCATAATGGGCAGAAGCACATGTTTTTGAATGAATGCAAACAATGTGCACCAAGGCAATCCAGCTGTCCTTGATGAATATCAAGAGAGCGCCATGCAAGTACTGCGACAATTTGATCCAACTCATCACTAACTACGAGGTCAATGATCGGCGCGACTCTCCAGTCCAAGTCTGTCTGTGCCGTTGCTGAAAAGCCCATGAATCTTCAGACCATCAAAGCATCCTGCTCCAACTGCAATCTGCGTGAACTGTGCATGCCCATGGGCCTGGACGATGAACAAATGGAGCGCATTGACGAAATTGTGGCCACGCGCCGCAAGGTCAAACGGGGCGGGCTGCTGTTTCGCAACGGCGAGGAGTTCACCTCGCTGTACGCCATTCGCACCGGCTTCTTCAAGACCAGCGTGGCCACCGAAGACGGTCGCGACCAGGTCACGGGCTTTCAGATGGCCGGCGAGATCATCGGTCTGGACGGTATCGTCAACGACCACCACACCTGCGATGCCGTGGCGCTGGAAGATGCCGAAGTCTGCATCATGCCTTTCGACAAGCTCGAGCAGCTCTCGCGCGAAGTCACGGCACTGCAAAATCATGTGCACAAGGTCATGAGCCGCGAAATCGTGCGCGAGCATGGCGTGATGCTGCTGCTGGGCAGCATGCGCGCCGAAGAACGCCTGGCGGCCTTTGTGCTGAACCTGGTGCAGCGCCTGTCCGCACGCGGCTTTTCGAAGTCGGAGCTGGTGTTGCGCATGACGCGTGAAGAAATCGGCAGCTATCTGGGGCTCAAGCTGGAGACCGTGAGTCGCACCTTCTCCAAGTTCGCCGAGGAAGGCATCATCGAAGTCAGACAGCGCCATCTGCGCATTCTGGATACCGAGGCGCTCAGGCGCATCGTCAACAGCCAGCAATGCCAGGACTGAGTTCAACAGCAGCCTTCAAGAAAAAGCCCGCAGACAGCGGGCTTTTTTGATGGCGGCGAATGCCTGCCAGGAGTTGCCGCCGCCGAGGCCGCCGGCACAGCGAGCGGCCAGCCCCTGCATCCAAGGCCGCCACCTGCCCCGAAACTACGGTCCTGTGCGCAGCGCCTTATTCGACCAGGGGCTCGGAGACTACTCCCTGGTTCAGATCGCTGGCCGAACGCCCCAGCATGACGGTCATCAGTCCGCTGAGCACGGTGACCGCCCAGAAGGCAAAAAAGGCCAGCGTGTAAATGGCATTGCGCGACCATTCCAGAGGCGAGCCCAGCCAGTGCATGTCCAGCGGATCCACAAAGGCAAATACCACCATTTCCATGATTGCCGCAGCCAGAAAAGCCGGCCAGACAATCCACATCCAGCGTCGAGCATCCATCGCGATTCTCCTTGGCCTGTGGGTTTGAACCCATTTTGCACAATTGCCATGACCTTCCCAGCCGTACCAAGGGCATGCACTCAGATGGGAAACCCTGGACCGCTATTATTTAAAGAGCTTGCAGCGCTTTATTTGTATCGATTCAAGGACTATATCTATCTGAAATAGTCCTGATAAAGCGCTATGCGCTCCTTTTATTGAATACCAGCCGGAGATCCTTTGCCGGTTTCTGAGCACTGCAGAGACCCGCCCGACTCTGCGGTCGACCAGGACATAGAGCGCCGCCGCGACCGGCCGAGCTACAGAAAAGTCTGCAACCAGGGCCGCAAAAAAGGCCGCGGAAGCGGCCTTGGGATGCGTTGAAATCTCGGTCAGCGATCCAGCGGATGGTCCTTGGCCGGCGTCGCGGCATGGTTGCGCCCCGTCACTGCCGGCGCCAGGCTTTTTTCACTCTCGGTGAGGCGCTGGTTGATTTCAATGCCGTGACGGTAGTAGTCGGGGTCAATCACGGGATCCGGCTTGCTCATGGCGATATAGGCGGTCACGATGCCCGCGACCACCACCACGGCGGGACCGGCGATGACGAGCCAGACATGGGCAAACTTCCACCAGGGCTTGCCGTCCTCGGGGTGGATGATCTTGGCCTTTTGCGGGGCCTTGGCTTGTGCTGCCGACATGGTGAAACCTCTTTTCAGAAATCTGGGCGCCCAATTGCAAACCTGCAATCGGGCAGCATCAATTGTTGCTGATTCGCGATGCCCTTGCGTGGCTGTCACGATGCATGCCGCAGGCCTAGCGCGGCACCAGGAACACGGATTTTTCGGAGATGCGTCCGGCCCCAGCCGTCAGAGCATCCACATTGAAATGCACAGGGTGCGAGCCGGAAGCGGCCGAGCCATAGGGAATCTGCAGGCGCACCGCAATGCCGCGCGTCTCGGCCGGACCTACCGAGACTTCCTGCTCGGACACTACCTCCAGCTGATCCAGCCCCGTGGCGCTGATGCGATAGTGCTGCTCGGACTCGGTCGCATTCATGATCTGCAGGCGATAGACGTTTTCGAGCTTGCCGCCAGCCACGATGCGCGACAGCGCGGCGCGGTCGCGAATCACGTCGACCTTGAGCGGCTCGCGCAGTACCAGGCTGGCGATCATGGCTGCGCTCAGCGCCAGCAGCACGGTCGAGTAGATCAGCACGCGCGGGCGGAAGATACGCCGGATCACCTGCGCCTGCTTCCAGAGCTTGGCCACGGCGTTCTGCGTGGTCAGGCGGATCAGGCCACGCGGGTACTCCATCTTGTCCATCACGGAGTTGCAGGCATCGATGCACAGACCGCAGCCAATGCACTCGTACTGCAACCCCTTGCGGATGTCGATACCCACGGGGCAGACCTGAACGCAAAGCTTGCAGTCTATGCAGTCACCCAGACCCTGTGCCTTGTAGTCCACGTCTTTTCTGCGCGGGCCGCGCGCTTCACCACGCTGGACGTCGTAGCTGACGATCATGGTGTCCTTGTCGAACATGGCGCTCTGGAAGCGTGCATAGGGGCACATGTACTTGCAGACCTGCTCGCGCATATAGCCGGCATTGCCGTATGTGGCAAAGCCGTAGAACAGCACCCAGAAAATCTGCCAGCTGCCCTGGAAGGCCATCAGCTCCACACCCAGTTCACGGATGGGAACGAAGTAGCCGACAAAGGTGAATCCGGTCCACAGGGACAGAACAATCCAGAGGAACTGCTTGAGCGACTTCTTCCAGATTTTCTCGAAGGTCCAGCCATGCTTGTCGATGCGCATGCGGGCGCTGCGGTCTCCCTCGACCTTGCTCTCGATCCACATGAAGATCTCGGTATAGACCGTCTGCGGGCAGGAAAAGCCGCACCACAGACGCCCGGCCACTGCGGTAAACAGAAACAGCCCCAGCGCGCTGATGATGAGCAGCCCCGTCAGGTAGATGAAGTCCTGCGGGTAGAGCACCAGCCCGAACAGATAGAAGCGCCGCGCCCCGAGGTCGAACAGCACCATCTGGCGCTCGCCCCACTGCAGCCAGGGCAGACCGTAGAAGACGATCTGGGTCAGGAACACCATGATCCAGCGCCAGCGCGAGAAGACGCCGCTGATGGCGCGCGAGTACACCTTCTGTTCGGAGGCGAACATGGGCATATATTCCTGGCCGCCGTCCACAGGCTCGGGCGTGATCGGAATGACTTTGCGAGGTTTCTCCGGATCGCAGGGCATCGCAGTTCCTTAATATTTTTGTAATTACTGAAAATTCAAATGCGAAAAAGGCGGTGCCTTGGCACCGCCTTCATCACCCGTCTTACTTCTGGGCGCTTGCGTTGGACAGCCCCCAGACATAAGAAGCCAGCACCGCGATCTGCGCCTCGGTCAGCTTGTCCTTCTGGGCAGGCATCTCGTTCATCTTGCCATGGTTGACCATGTCGACAATGACGGACTCGCCCCAGCCATGCAGCCAGATGTCATCGGTCAGGTTGGGTGCGCCAAGCGCCTGGTTGCCCTTGCCATCCATGCCGTGGCAAGCCGCGCAGGCCACGAACTTGGACTTGCCCTGCGAAGCCTTGACGGCATCGTGGGGGCTGCCCGACAGGCTCAGCACATAGTGAGCCACATTGCGCACATCTTCCGCCGAGCCCACGGCAGCTGCCATGGGAGGCATCACGCCGATGCGGCCGTTGGTGATGGTTTCCTTGATCTTGTCGGGCGTGCCGCCGTGCAGCCAGTCACCGTCGCTCAGATTGGGGAAGCTCTTGCTGCCGCGTGCATCGGAGCCGTGGCATTGCGCGCAGTTGTTCATGAACAGACGCTCGCCGATGGCCATGGCCTGAGGGTCCTTGGCCATTTCTTCGGTGGGCATGCTGACGAACTTGGCGTACATGGGCTCCAGGTCGACACGGGCCTTTTCCATCTCCTTGTCATAAGCGCCATACTGGGTCCAGTCCAGCTCGCCCTTGAAGGAGCCCAGACCCGGGTAGGCCACCAGATAGGCCAGGCTGAAGACCACGGTGATCACGAACAGACCCATCCACCATTTGGGCATGGGGTTGTTGAGCTCGCGCAGGTCTTCGTCCCAGACGTGACCCGTGGTGTTGTCCGCGGAAGGAACGACCTTGCGGCGCGCCACCAGCACCAGCAGCAAGAAGCAGCCGAGGATGCCGATCAGCGAAACGGCCGCAATGTACACGGACCAGAAGTTGTTAAAGAAGTCGCTCATGGGATGTTCTCGTTGTAGTGATCAGACTCAGTCTTCCAGGAAGGGAAGCTGAGCTGCCTCGTCGAAACGGGCCTGGTTACGGCGGGCATACGCCCACCACCAGATGCCCACGAAGCACGCCAGCGAAGCCAGTGTGGCCAGAACACGCATGGTGGTGATATCCATTTGCCAGTCCCTCCTCTGTTACTTGACGGCGCGACCCAGAACCTGCAGATAGGAGATCACGGCCTCCATCTCGGTCTTGTCCTTGACTTCGGCCTGAGCCCCGGCGATCTCCGCATCGGTATACGGCACACCCACCTTGCGCAAGGCGCTCATGCGCGTTGCCACGGCAGAGTCGTCCACCTTGGTGGCTTCCAGCCAGGGGTAGGCAGGCATATTGGACTCGGGCACCACATCACGCGGGTTGTTCAGGTGAATGCGATGCCATTCGTCGCTGTACTTGCCGCCCACACGGTGCAGATCGGGGCCAGTACGCTTGGAGCCCCACTGGAAGGGGTGGTCGTAGACGAACTCGCCGGCCACCGAGTAGTGACCGTAGCGCATGGTCTCGGCGCGGAAGGGGCGGATCATCTGCGAGTGGCAGTTGTAGCAGCCTTCGCGCAGATAGACGTCACGACCCATCAGTTGCAGCGGTGTGTAGGGCTTGAGACCCGCCACGGCTTCGGTCGTGGACTTCTGGAAGAACAGCGGCACGATTTCGACCAGGCCACCGATGGTCAGCACGAACAGCGTCAGCGCGATCAGCAAAAAGTTGCTGGTCTCGATCTTCTCGTGCATGGAGCTCTTGGGAACTGCGTTATTTTGTTCAGACATTGCTTTTGCTCCTCAATGCTCAGGCGTGAGCCACCACGGCAGGCACTGCCACCTTGACGGAACGGCCGGCCATTGCGGTCTTCCAGGTATTCCATGCCATCACCAGCATGCCGCCCAGATACAGCAGACCGCCGGTCACGCGAATCACGTAGAAGGGATAGGTCGCCTTCACGCTTTCGACGAAGGTGTAGGTCAGCGTGCCGTCGGGGTTGATGGCGCGCCACATCAGGCCCTGCATCACACCGGCAATCCACATCGCGGCGATGTACAGCACGATACCGATGGTGGCCATCCAGAAGTGCAGCTCGATCGCGGGCACGGAGTGCATTTTTTCGCGGCCGAAGAGACGGGGAATCAGGTAGTAAAGAGAACCCATGGTGATCAGACCCACCCAGCCCAGAGCACCGGAGTGCACGTGGCCCACGGTCCAGTCGGTGTAGTGGCTCAGTGCGTTGACGGTCTTGATGGCCATCATCGGGCCTTCGAAGGTGGACATGCCGTAGAACGACAGGGACACGATCAGGAAGCGCAGGATGGGGTCGTCACGCAGCTTGTGCCAGGCACCCGACAGCGTCATGATGCCGTTGATCATGCCGCCCCAGCTGGGAGCCAGCAGGATCAGCGAGAACACCATGCCCAGCGACTGGGCCCAGTCGGGCAGCGCGGTGTAGTGCAGGTGGTGAGGACCGGCCCACATATAGGTGAAGATCAGTGCCCAGAAGTGCACGATCGACAGGCGATACGAGTAGACGGGGCGACCGGCCTGCTTGGGGATGAAGTAGTACATCATGCCCAGGAAGCCTGCGGTCAGGAAGAAGCCCACGGCGTTATGGCCGTACCACCACTGGACCATGGCGTCCTGCACGCCGGCATAGGCCGAGTAGCTCTTCATCCAGCCTGCCGGAATGGAGACGTTGTTGACCACGTGCAGCAAGGCCACGGCCAGGATAAAGGCACCGAAGAACCAGTTGGCCACATAGATGTGCTTGACCTTGCGGATGCCGATGGTGCCGAAGAACACGATGGCATAGGACACCCAGGTCACGGTGATCAACAGATCGATGGGCCATTCCAGCTCGGCATATTCCTTGCCCTGGGTGTATCCCAGGGGCAGGCTGATGGCCGCAGCCACGATGACCAGTTGCCAGGCCCAGAAGGTCAGGCTGGCCAGCTTGGGCATGAACAGTTTGGTCTGGCAGGTGCGTTGCACCACGTAGTAGCTGGTGGCAAACAAGGCCGAGCCACCAAAGGCAAAGATCACGGCATTGGTATGCAGCGGACGCAGACGTCCGTAGCTCAGCCAGGGAATGCCGAAGTTGAGTTCCGGCCAGGCCAGCTGTGACGCGATAAACACGCCTACTGCCATACCTACCACCCCCCATACCACGGCCATGATAGAGAACTGTCTTACGACGGTGTCGTCGTAATAGACAGCATTGTTATGTGTTGCTTCCATCGGGCACCTCTTAGATTTCTTGCAAAGTGTTCACTGGTTTCTCATTGGGCTCGTTGAGCCACATCAATCGTCGCGAAGAATGCGCTCGCCTTCCTGTTCCACGCTCTCGAACTGGCCACGGTAAACGGCCCACCACAAGGCGGCCACAATGGCCATGACCAGAACTACCGACAGCGGAATCAGCACATACAGAATGTCCATCAACGGCCTCCTTGAATCAGTGGCATGACGGTGCCCCGCGACGCAAGATGCGCAGAGGCGGACGCGTTGCTATCAGCAACCTGCAGCGGCAACGCACGTGCAAGACGGGCTGCGTTGGCGACGACCAGCAAGGAGCTCAGCGCCATGCCGAGCCCTGCCAGCCAGGCAGGCATCCAGCCCATCAGGGCCAGAGGAATAGAGATCGCGTTATAGGCTGCTGCCCAGCTCAGGTTCTGGCGCACCACGGACAAGGTCCGCCGGGCCAGCAACAGGCTTTGCAGCACTAACTCCAGGCTGTCTCCCAGTACCACGAAGTCTGCTCGTGATTGTGCCAGCGGCACTGCATTGCCAAACGCAAAAGAGACATGCGCTCCGGCTAAAACTGGCCCGTCATTCAGGCCGTCGCCAACCATGGCGACCTTGTGCCCCGCCGCCTGTGCGGCCTGCAGGGCGGCCAGCTTGTCCTGCGGTTGGCAATCGCCCTGCGCAGTCTCGATCCCCAGCCTGGCAGCCACCGTCTGCACCGCTGCCGAGCGGTCTCCCGAGAGCAGTTGCACGCTGACGCCATGGCGCCTGAGATCGGCAATGACCTGGGCCGCTTCGGGACGCAGGTCCTCGCTCAGGTGGAACTGCGCCAGGGGCAGCCAGCCAACTTGCGACTCCTCGGCCAGCATCACGCTCTGACCCGGCTCATGCGGTGCCAGCTCGGGCACGCCGCAATGCGCGGCCGAGCCCAGACGAAGATGGCGGCGCAAAGCGGTATTGCTGCGCGCCTGCACCCAGACATCGAGGCCGCTGCCGGCAACTTCCTGGATGGAGTCCAGCAGCCATGCGCTGGCAGGCAGTTCAACCACCTCGGCCGCCTGCGCCAGGGCCCTGGAAGCGGGATGCATGGACTGACGCGCCAGCAAGGCGGCCAGCGCCAGCAGGTCATCAGTGTTTTGACCTTCAGCGGGTGTCAGCGCGCGCAGCACCAGACCATCGCGCGTCAGCGTTCCGGTCTTGTCGAACACCAGCGTATCCACGGCGGCCAGCGCCTCCAGCCCCTGCAGATTGCGCACCAGCACGCCGCTGCGCGCCAGGGTGCCAGCCGCCGTCAGCATGGCCACGGGCGTGGCCAGTGAAAGCGCGCAGGGGCAGGTGACGATGAGCACGGCCACGGCCACCATCATGGCCTTGCCCGGGTCGGCAGGCCACCACCAGATGGCCGCAGCCAGCGCCGCCAGCAGCACCACGACAAGGAAAGGACGAGCCACCCTGTCGGCCAGCTGGGCCAGGGTGGGCTTTTGCAGCGAAGCGCTTTCCATCAGATTCACGATCTGCGCAAAGCGGGTGCCCTCCCCCACGCTATCCACGCGCACATCGACCACACTGTCCAGGTTGTAGCTGCCGGCGGTGACTGCATCGCCCTGTGCACGCAGAACAGGAGTCGATTCGCCGGTCAGAAGAGCCTCATCGGCATGGGTAGTACCGCGCAGGATCCGGCCGTCTGCGGGGAAAGCCTCGCCCGTGAGCACACGCACCACATCGCCCGCGCACAGTCGACGTGTGGCCACACGCTCGAACTCGCCCGATTCAGGCTGCTGACGCAGCACCGAATCCGGCAGACGGTTCATCACGGCTTCCAATGCACCGGCCGTGCGGTCACGCAGGCGCAGCTCCAGCCAGCGCCCCGTGAGCAGGAAAAACACAAACATGGTCAGCGAGTCGAAGAAGACTTCCTGGCCAAAGGGACCGGATGGATCAAAAGTGCCCAGCGTGCTGATGACAAAGGTGATCAGCATGCCTATGGCCACGGGCAGATCCATGCTCACGCGGCGCTGGCTGATGTCCTTGAGCGCGCTCTTGAAGAAGGGGCCGCAGCAAAACAGCACCACGGGCAAAGAAATCACCCAGGAAGCCCAGCGCAGCAAGGTCTCCATCTCCAGCGACAGATCGCCGGGACGCGCCGTGTAGGCAGGCCATGCATACATCATCACCTGCATCATGCACAGGCCGGCCACCAGCCAGCGCCACAGGGCACGGCGCGTCTCGGCCTGGCGCAGCTCGCGCGCAAACGCATCGCGCGCGGGCAGGGCCCGATAGCCGGCACGCGTGATGGCGTCCATCCATTGCGATGGAAGCACCTGGGCAGGACGCCATTCGACGCGGGCTCGACGCGTTGCGGCACTGACTTCGGCGGCCTGCACTCCGGGGACGGCTCGCAGCGCCTCCTCGATGGTCAGCGCACATGCAGCACAGTGCATGCCCTCCAAAACCACAAAGGAATCCCACACCGGGGATTCGGTCGCGTTCTCGGAGATTGGAGCCTTGGAGCTCTGGCCTGCGGGACGGCCAAACGAGCTCCATTCTTGCGGATCGTCCAGCAGATGGCTGTGCATCTGGGACGAGTTCAGGAAACCGGTGTCAGCAACAGCACGCTCTGCCGCGGAAGGCTGGACAGTAGGGTGTTGGGACATGTTTCAAGCGTAACTACGGCAGATGATACCCACCTTGACATTAATCAACTGTTAACTGCCCAATCGACATATGCTTGTATCCACAACGCATACAACCTGAAGGAGAAAGCTATGTACAACCGCATTTTGATTGCTACTGATGGCACTGAACTCTCGGACAAGGCTGTGCATGCAGGCCTGGATCTGGCCGCTTTGTGCGGCGCCAGCGTGATTGCGCTCAAGGTTGTGTCGCACTATCCGCGCAGCTATCTGGAAGGCAGCGATTTGCTGGACATCAAGGAAGCCAAGCGCATCGAAGAGCAGTGGACCAGCCAGGCCCAGACCCTGCTGAACGGCGTCAAAGCCTTCGGCCATGAGCGCAAGGTCAATGTCACCACCGAAATCGCCCACTCCGATCTGGTAGCCGAATCCATTGTGGAAGCGGCCAAGAAGCACGACTGCGACCTGATCGTCATGGCATCGCATGGCCGCAAGGGTCTGCAGCGCCTGCTGCTGGGCAGCGAAACCCAGCATGTGCTGACGCACTCGCCCGTGCCCGTGCTGGTGCTGCGCTGATGGACTTCAGCTGAGCCGCCTCGCGGCTTCGCCTTGAGAGGACGGCGCCTTGCCAGGTGCCTCTGATATGCAATGAGACAGGCCGCCCGGAGGCGGCCGTTTTTTCACTCCCAAATTAAAAGCAGCTTGCGCACAAGCTGCTTTATTTTTAGGCAGATTCAATACTGAATGTGCCTGCCAGACTGCGAAAACAGCTCACTTTTCAGGAGTCAAGTCAAAAGACAAGCGCCTGGAATGTGGCCAATAGTGCAGCCAAGAACCAACGCCTGCCGCCCGGCTGGAGCCGCCGGGCTGCGGCCGGGTTCAGGAGAACTCTTGCTGATACTGGTCGCGCAGCAGCTTCTTCTGGACCTTGCCCATGGTGTTGCGCGGCAGGCTGTCCACCACATAGCAACGCTTGGGCACCTTGAAATTGGCCAGCCTGGCCTTGAGCAACTCCAGAATCTGCTGCCCGTCCAGCTGCGCGCCCTTGCGCGGCACGATGACGGCAACGCCCACCTCGCCAAAATCCGGGTGCGGCACGCCCACCAGGGCGCTTTCGTCCACGCCGGCCAGATCGTTGATGAAGCCCTCCACCTCGGCCGGATAGACGTTGTAGCCGCCCGAGATGATCAAGTCCTTGCTGCGCCCGACGATGCTGAAATAGCCGCGCGCATCCTGCATGCCTACGTCGCCGGTCTTGAACCAGCCGTCGGCCGTGAACTCCTCGGCGGTCTTCTCCGGCATGCGCCAGTAGCCCTTGAAGACATTGGGACCCTGGACTTCGATATTGCCGATCTCGCCTGCGGGCAGGGCCTTGCCGTCGTCGCCATGAATGCGCACGCCCACGCCCGGCAGCGGGAAACCCACGGTTGCGCCGCGGCGCTCGGCCTCGTTGCCGTAGCGCGCATCGGCCTGATAGGGGTTGGAGGTCAGCATGATGGTCTCGCTCATGCCGTAGCGCTCCAGGATGGTGTGGCCGGTACGTGTCTTCCAGGCGCGGAAGGTCTCGATCAGCATGGGGGCCGAACCCGAGATGAAGAGACGCATGTGCGCGGCCATGTCGCGGTCCAGCCGGGCGTCGGCCAGCATCCGCACATACAGGGTCGGCACGCCCATGAAGACGGTCGCATCCTTGAAGCGCGCCATGACGGCCTCGGGCTCGAAGCGGGAAAACCAGATCATGGGACTGCCGTTGAGCAAGGCCCCGTGAATGGCCACAAACAGGCCATGCACATGGAAGATGGGCAGCGCATGAATCAGCACATCGCCATCCTGCCAGCCCCAGTAGACCTTGAGCGTGGCCGCATTGCTCAGCAGATTGCCGTGGCTGAGCATGGCGCCCTTGCTGCGCCCCGTGGTGCCGCTGGTGTAGAGAATCGCCGCCAGATCGTCGGTGCGGCGCGGCACGACCTGGTGCTCGTCGCTATGGTGGGCCGCGCGCTCCAGCAGGCTGCCCGTGCGGTCGGTGCCCAGGGTGTAGACATGGCCCACACCGTGGTTGAACGCGATCTTGGACACCCAGCCGAAACAGCCGGGTGCGCAGACCACCACGGCCGGCTCGGCATTGGTGATGAAGTACTCCATCTCTGCGCTCTGGTAGGCCGTGTTCAGCGGCAGGAACACATGGCCGCTGCGCAGCGTGGCCAGGTAGAGCATCATGGCTTCGACCGACTTTTCCACCTGCACCGCGATGCGGCTGCCCTCGGGCAGATCCAGCGAGGCCAGCAGATTGGCCATGCGTGCACTGCCATGCTCCAGATCGGCCCAGGTGTAGTAGAGGCTGGAGCCATCGGGCTCGATGGCCTCCACGGCATTTTTCGTCAGATCCGCAGGAAACGCAGCGCGCAGCGCGCTGAAAAGATTGGCTTGAGACATGTCGATGATCGTGATGCTGTCGGTGAATGCAAAAGGTCCGGGGCCATCATAGGCCCGGCCCCGGCCTGCCCGGCGGGAGCAGGCACTGAAAAGATGCGCCCGTCAAAACGGGCGCCCGGCAAAGGCCGCTCCGCTTGGCGGCGGGGTCAGGAATCGATCTTCACATTGGCCGCCTTGACCACATGCGCCCAGCGCTGGATCTCGCTTTGCACCATGGCGGCAAACTGCGGCTGGCTCAGCTGCCCGTAGTCGGCGCCATTCTTGGCCCAGGCCGCCTTGATGTCCTCGGCGGCACCGATCTTGCGCACCTCGTCCAGCATCTGCTGCTGCACGGCGGCTGGCGTGCCCTTGGGCGCCCACAGCCCATACCAGGTGGTGACGGTGAAGTCCGGCAGGCCGCACTCGGCCGCGCAGGGCACATCGGGAAAGGCAGGGTTGCGCTTTGTGCCGGCCACCATCAGCGCCTTGATGCGGCCACCCTTGATGTGCTGGGCCGACGAGCCCAGGCCGTCGAACAGCATGTCCACATTGCCGGCGATCAGGTCCTGCAGCGCCGGTCCCGCGCCCTTGTAGGGAATATGGGTGATCTGGGTCTTGGTCTGCAGCTTGAACAGCTCACCCGCCAGATGGTGCGAGGACCCCGGCCCTGCGGAGGCATAGTTGTATTTGCCGGGGTTGGAGCGCAAGTCCTGCACCAGTGCCTGCAAGGTGGCATGCGTCACCTTCTTGGGATTGACCACCACGACCTGTGGCACGCTGGCCAGCAGCGCCAGCGGGATGAAGTCGCGCTCCAGGTCGTAATCGAGCTTGGGATAGACCGAGGGCGCAATCACATGATGGGTGCCGCCCATGAAGAAGTTGTAGCCGTCGGCGGCGGACTTGGCCGCAATACTGGCGCCCAGCGTGCCGCCTGCGCCGCCGCGGTTGTCTATCACCAGGGTCTTGCCCGAGGTCTTGGCGAACTGTGCAGAAAACGGCCTGGCAAAGGTGTCGGTACCGCCGCCGGCAGGAAAAGGCACGATCAGGGTGACCGGCCTGGTCGGCCATTCCGATGCCCCGGCCATTCCCGTCCAGCCCGATGCTCCGGCGGCCAGCAGCGCCCCTGTCGACCGAAGCAGCGTGCGCCGCTGCAAACCCACGCTCTTTGCCCAAGAATCCCGCATGTATGTCTCCTCTGCTCGTCCAGTCAGCAGCTCTGCTGCAGCCGGACTTGTGGTTGGGAGACGCAGCAGCAAAAGCCGGCTCAGGCTGTGCGCAGCGCGGGTCGCGATGCACTCATCCCTTGCACAGCGATTCGATCTCCGAGGAAACGGGAATCTTGCTCTGCGCCAACAGGCTGCGGTGCTTGTCCAGGCGCTTCAGGTCATACAGATAGTTGACCATCAGCCCCATGGATTGCTTGAGTCCCTTGGACGACAGGTCTGCCGCCCAGTTCAGGCGCTCCACGCGCGCACCGTTGCCAAGGTGAAAGCGTGCCACGGCATCCAGCGGACGGCCCTTGGCAGTTTCCCGACCCAGATAGCGCGCAGCGCAAAACATGGCGGCCTGACGCACCACCGATTTCTCCGGCAGCGAACCTGGATCGTCCAGCGCAGCCAGCAATTGCGCAGCGCTCACTCCTCCGGCGACTTTCTCCAGGGCTGCCTTCTGTTTGTCGTCCAGCTCCGCCAGTGCCGCATCGCCGTTCTTGCTCAGCCAGCTGCGCAGTCCCGGAATGGGCGACAGCGTGGCGAACTGCTTGAGCTTGGGGAACTCTTGCGTGAGCGTCTCCACCACATGCTTGATCAGCGAATCGCCAAAGCTCACGCCCTTGAGTCCGGTCTGGGTGTTGCTGATTGAATAGAAGATGGCGGTATTGGCCTTGGCCAGATCGGCTGCCGCTGCGGCCTCGTCCAGCAGCGGCGCCATGCTGCCCGCCATCTTGTCCAGTAGTGCCACCTCCACAAAGATCAGCGGCACATTGGGCATGCGCGGGTGAAAGAAGCCATAGCAGCGACGGTCGCTGTCGAGGCGATTCTTGAGATCGGCCCAGCTGCGGATATCGTGCACGGCCTCGTACTGGATCAGCTTCTCCAGCAGCGATGCCGGCGAATCCCAGTTCAGGCTTTTGAGCTCCAGCAATGCCACATCGAACCAGCTGGAGAACAGATGCTCCAGCTCGGCATCTAGCGCCACATAGTGCTGCTCCGCCTTGGGCAAGGCCAGCAGCTCGGCGCGCATGTCGACCAGAAAGCCCATGCCTCCCTTGGGCTGGGCAAAACGCTGCAGCAGCCGCGTGCGCGATGAAACCAGGGCGCGGCGCAGGCTCATCTCGGCCTCGCTGCGCTCCACATCGCTGCCCGCCTTGTCATAGCGCTCGCGCGCCGCCTGCAGGGCCTTGGCATCGGGGCCGAACTTTTCGATCGCCAGCAGCCAGAAGTCCTTGCGCACGGGCGCCTCGGCCTTGCCATACCAGTCCATCAGCACCTGAGCGTGACGACCGCCCTCCACGTCGCTGAGCGCGGTATCGGCCACCTGCTGCATGTCCTGCAGCAAGCGGCGCAGCTCGCGCGGCGACAGCGCCTCCTGCCCGCGGCGCAAGGTGGCCTCTAGGCGTTGCGCCAGCGGTCGATGCTGGCCGTCGCCCTTCTCGCCCTCGGCGCCACGCACCCACAGCTTGGTTTGCTCAATCCACTCGGCTGCCCAACCCATAAGCATCTCCTTGTTCCTGCACCATCATGCTCTCATTGAAGAAGCAGATACCGCAATTGCAGTAACGCTTTGAGCCATTATGTGCAGTTTTCATGCCACATATAGTGCCGCAAAAAAAACGCAGACCGAAGTCTGCGTTTTCCAGGGTTTGACCATCAGGCCGCCGTCCGCTGAACCACGTAGGCCTGGCGCTTGCCGCACCACACCCACATGAACACACCGGCCACGATCATGGGCAGGCACAGCCACTGGCCCATGCTCATGCCCAGCGACAGAATGCCCAGGAAGTCATCGGGCTCGCGGAAGTACTCGGCAATGAAACGGAAGGCGCCATAACCGATCAGAAAGACCGCCGCGACCTGGCCGGGCTTGCGTTCCTTGCGCGCATACAGCCACAGAATGATGAACAGCAGCAGTCCTTCCATCAGAAACTGATAGATCTGCGAGGGGTGACGCGGCAGCATGGAGCCGCTTTGCGGGAACACCATGGCCCAGGGCAGATCGGCACTGGCAAAACGCCCCCAGAGCTCGCCGTTGATGAAATTGCCGATACGGCCCGCAGCCAGGCCCGTGGGAACGCAGGGCGCAACGAAATCCGCGACTTCCAGCCAGTTGCGCTTGCGCGAGCGCGCAAACCAGATCATGGAGCCGATGACGCCCAGCAGGCCGCCGTGAAAGCTCATGCCGCCCTGCCAGACGGCAAGAATCTCCAGCGGATGCGAGAGGTAGTAGCCGGGCTTGTAGAACAGGCAGTAGCCGATGCGCCCGCCCACGACCACGCCGAGCACGCCGAGAAAGAGAATGTCTTCCACATCCTTGCGCGCCCAGGCACGCTCGCCCGTCATGTATTTGAATGGAGGGTGGTGCAGTCGGCGCGTGCCTAGAAACAGGAACAGACCGAAGGCCACCAGATAGGTTATGCCATACCAGTGCACGGCCAAAGGGCCAATCTGCACGGCTACAGGATCAATGTGCGGATACATCAGCATGTCAGGCATTGTGCCGCAGGCCGATGACGTTTCTGCAAAACTGCATGCCCCGAAAACGCTGCCAGGCCTTATTTGCCGATTCAGAGACCCCAGAGACGCCAAACCCGGCCTGGATGACAGCGGCATCCGGCACAGGCAGCACTCTCCCCAACCTCAATGCGGCCTGTCCGCCGCCAGGCCCTGTTCGCGCACGGTCTGGCGCACGGCCTTGGCCGTCTCCTCCATCATGGTCCCCAGGCGCTGCGCCGTGCCGCCCAGGACATGCACGCCCATGGCCTGCAGACGCTCCTGCACGGCCGGCTCCTGCAGGGCCGCATTGGCAGCGCTGTTGAGCCGGCTCACCACGGCCTGTGGCGTGCCGGCCGGAGCAACGATGCCGAACCAGGTGATCGCCAGATCGTTGAGCGCGGAATGACCCAGCTCCCTGAACGTGGGCACCTGCGGCAGGGCCGGCAGGCGCTCCTGTGCGGCCACGGCGAACGGAACCAGGCGGCCCGCAGCCAGATGCGGAGCCGACGAGGGGTACTGATCGCTGAGCACCTGGGTCTCGCCCGACAATGCGCCGCTGATCACCGGCCCCTGTCCCTTGTAGGGAATGTGGTGCAGCTTGAGCTTGAGATCGGCATTGAGGCGCTCGGCAATCAGATGACCTATGGAGCCGATTCCGGCCGAGCCGATATTGAACTGGCCCGGCTTGCTGCGCGCAAGAGTGAGGAACTGGGCATAGTTCTGCACGCCCATATTCGGATGCACGGAGAACACCGACGGAATGGACGCCAGTGCGACCACCGGCACCAGGGCCTTGGCAGGATCTATGCGTGCCGACTGGGGCAGCATGATGGGATTGACCACCAGCGTGCTGATGGTGCCCAGGCCTATCGTGTAGCCGTCTGGCGCGGCATGGGCCACGGCCTCGGCACCGATGAAGCCGCTGGCGCCGGAGCGGTTGTCGACCACCACGGGCTGACCCAGAGTCTGGTGCATGGCATCGGCAACCAGGCGCGCCACGATATCGGTGGAGCCTCCGGGCGTGAAAGGAACCACCAGACGCACGGGACGCTGCGGATAACGCCCTTCTGCCGCCTGCGCCGTCAATGCCCCCAGCAAGGCCAGCAGCCCTGCTGTCTTCAACAAGAAGGAGGGGCGAACAGCGAAAGACATGGAGATCACTTTCTGGCAAGACAATAAAAACAGCCGCGCGACTTGCGTCGGGCGGCTGTGGGATTGTCCGTCAGCAGGCAAGGCCCGCGCTGACGAAATGACGAAACAAACGTAACTTAGTCGTCGAGCAGCGACAGATCGCGCACGGCGCCGGTGTCGGCGCTGGTCACCAGCTTGGCATAGGCCTTGAGGGCTGCCGAGACCTTGCGCGGACGGGCCTGGGCAGGCTTCCAGCCCTTGGCATTCTGCGCTTCACGGCGACGTGCCAGCTCTTCGTCACTGACCAGCATGCTGATGCTGCGGTTGGGAATGTCGATGCGGATGATGTCACCGTTCTGCACCAGGCCAATCGCGCCGCCGGCGGCCGCCTCGGGCGAGCAGTGGCCGATGGACAGGCCGGAGGTACCGCCCGAGAAGCGGCCGTCCGTCAGCAGCGCACAGGCTTTGCCCAGACCCTTGGACTTGATGTAGCTGGTGGGGTAGAGCATTTCCTGCATGCCGGGGCCTCCCTTGGGGCCTTCGTAGCGCACGATGACCACATCGCCAGCCTTGACCTTGTCGGCCAGGATGTTGGCCACGGCCTCGTCCTGGGACTCGACCACATGGGCCGGACCTTCGAACACCAGAATCGACTCGTCCACGCCTGCGGACTTCACCACGCAGCCGTCCAGCGCGATGTTGCCGCGCAGCACGGCCAGGCCGCCTTCCTTGCTGAAAGCGTGCTCGTAGCTGCGGATGCAGCCTTCGGCGCGATCCAGGTCCAGGCTGGGCCAGCGGGTGTTCTGGCTGAACGCCACCTGCGTGGGAATGCCGGCCGGACCGGCCATGTAGAAGTGGCGCACAGCCTCGTCCTGCGTGCGCATGATGTCCCACTGCTCCAGCGCATCCTTCATGGTCTTGGCGTGCACCGTGGGCACATCGGTGTGCAGCTTGCCGGCGCGGTCCAGCTCACCCAGGATGGCCATGATGCCGCCGGCGCGGTGCACGTCTTCGATGTGGTACTTGGGCGTGTTGGGCGCCACCTTGCACAGCTGGGGCACGACGCGCGAGAGGCGGTCGATGTCGGCCATGGTGAAATCGATGCCTGCTTCCTGGGCGATGGCCAGCAGGTGCAGGATGGTATTGGTGGATCCGCCCATGGCGATGTCCAGCGTGATGCAGTTCTCGAACGCCTTGAAGCCCACGGAGCGCGGCAGCACGCTCTCGTTGTCGTTCTCGTAGTAGTCGCGGGCCAGCTCGACGATGCGGCGGCCGGCGCGCAGGAACAGCTCTTCACGGTCGGCATGCGTGGCCACCACGGTGCCGTTGCCCGGCAGGGACAGGCCCAGGGCCTCGGTCAGGCAGTTCATCGAATTGGCAGTGAACATGCCCGAGCAGGAACCGCAGGTCGGGCAGGCGGAGCGCTCCACCTCGGCCACTTCCGCATCGGAATAGCGCTGGTCGGCCGCGATCACCATGGCGTCCACCAGGTCCAGCTTCTTGAACTCGATGGTCTTGGTTTCGGGGTTGGCCAGCTTGGTCTTGCCGGCTTCCATGGGGCCGCCGGAGACAAAGATCACAGGAATGTTCAGGCGCATCGCGGCCATCAGCATGCCGGGGGTGATCTTGTCGCAGTTGGAGATGCACACCAGCGCGTCGGCGCAATGGGCATTGACCATGTACTCGACCGAGTCGGCGATCAGGTCGCGGCTGGGCAGCGAATACAGCATGCCGTCATGACCCATGGCGATGCCATCGTCCACGGCGATGGTGTTGAACTCCTTGGCCACGCCGCCGGCCTTTTCGATCTCACGCGCGACCAGTTGCCCCAGGTCCTTCAGGTGCACATGGCCGGGCACGAACTGGGTGAAGGAGTTGGCAATCGCAATGATGGGCTTGTCGAAATCGCCATCTTTCATGCCGGTGGCACGCCACAGGGCGCGCGCACCGGCCATGTTGCGGCCGCCGGTGGAGGTTTTGGAACGGTATGCGGGCATGGGGTTCGCTATAGGACGTTATCGGGAAAGGATTCTCCGGATTATGGCCCAGCGCCGCCGCACGGCGATGCCTAGCCCATGGCGCGCTGTCAGGCAAAACCTCGGTAGGGCATCGTCAATCGCGATGCCTTGTTCGCTGCTCAGCGACGTCGCTGACCGGGTGCCATGGCCTGCTTCTGGCGATCGATGCGCTCTTTCTTGCGCTGGTCCATCTTCTCCATGGCCTTGCGCTTGGTGTAGCCCGACGCGTCGGCCCAGGCCCACCAGGCGGCGGCCGCGCCATACACAGCCAGAATCGGCCACCAGCTCCAGGCACCCACAGGTCCGATCTCCGCGAGCTTGAGCAGCGACAACACGATGGCGAGTCCTAGCAGATACATATTCCCTCACTTTTGTTCATTTTTCCCAACATAGCGTGCACTAAAGAGTACACAAAGCAAGCACTACAATGGGCCAAAAGATCAACTTTAACCCTGCCTCCTGGAACTCATGATGAAGCAATTTGTGATCGCTTTCGCTCTTTCTGCCGCGGTTGTGGCTCCTGCAATGGCCGACCAGGCTCTGGCGCAGTCCAAGAACTGCATGGCCTGCCACGCCGTGGACAAGAAGCTGGTCGGTCCCGCCTTCAAGGAAGTGGCTGCCAAGTATGCCGGCCAAAAGGATGCCACCGACAAGCTCGCTGCCAAGGTCATCAAGGGCGGCTCCGGCGTCTGGGGCCCCGTGCCCATGCCCGCCAACTCCCAGGTGAATGAAGCCGATGCCAAGAAGCTGGTGGCCTGGATTCTGACGCAGAAGTAATCTGCCACTCCCACGCAGTGCAAGCTGCCAACAAAAAAACCGCATGCCAGCCATGCGGTTTTTTGTTTTCAGGCTACCGCCCTACCGGGTGACGATGGGGAAGTCGGGACGGCTGGCATCAAACAGCTTCAGGAATGCCCCCAGCGCAGCACGGTCACCCTCGATTTTCATGGCTGCTGGCGCTTGCCCTTCCTTGGCAGCTCCGGACAAAAGCTTCAGGAATGTGGGTCGGGTGAGGCTCAGCGACACATCCGCGCCATCCTGGGCTGGCGCCTTGCGGAAATGCAGCACCGCGTTTTCAAGCCAGATCACATAGCGCTCGCCCACATCATCCAGCGCCAGATTCATTACAAAGCGCCTGTCTGCGGCCTTGACTGCGTCCAGCCGTGTGGCCAGCACTTCGAGAAAACGCTCGGTCGGAATCTGCGCCGTCATCTCGGCCATGGCCGATACATCCCTGGACATGGGCGCCACACCCTGGCGCAACTCCAGCGCCGCCGTCAGATAGCTGTTGCGCCAGGTGGCAGACTCGGCGCGATAGCCCAGCTGCTCATGGCAGCGGGCCAGCAGCTCTTTCGCCACCGCGTTGTCCGGCTCGGCAAACACCAGTTGCTGCAGCAGCTCCACGGCCCAACGATAGTCGCCCTGCTCGGCCGCTGCACTGCCTTGCTCCAGCACCTTGGCTGTGCCACCCAGCGCCGCCACATATTTCTGCGCCTTGAGCTTGGGCGGCAGCGGATCCAGATTGGCTGGGTTGCCATCGTAATTGCCGAGGTAGAACTGATAGATGGCTTTGACGTTATGACGCAGATCGCCGTAGTAGCCACGTCCGCCCCAGAAAGCCGCCAGCGACGACGGCAGCTTGATCTGCTCGGCAATCTCGGCAGGCTGCAGCCCCTGGTTGATAAGGCGCACGGTCTGATCATGCATGAACTGGTAGAGATCGCGCTGACGGCTGATGAAGCTGGCAATATGCGCCTTGCCCCAGACCGGCCAGTTGTGCTGGTTGAACAGCACCTCCGCATCGCCAGCCTGCTCCAGCAGCTTTTGCAGATAGGCAGACCACTGCAAGGCATCGCGCACCTTGGCACCGCGTATGGGCAGCAGATTGTGCATGGTCTGCGCCAGAATCTCGGCCCCTCCAAAGGCCTTGTGCTCCGGGATGCTGAAAGTCAGCTCGGCAGGGGCCTCGGCCCCGGGCATGTTGTGAAACACGAAACGCACGCCGTCCAGCATCATCTCCTGGTCGGCCCTGTCCACACTGACCGTGGGGGGCAGAATGCCCATATGGCCGCTGACCAGGCTCTTGCCCAGGCCCGTGTCCACATTGCCCGTCGGCGACAACGGCAGCCGCGTGCCGAACTGGTAGATGGCGCGCCGCGCCATGGCTGTGCCCACGAGCAAGTTCTCGCTGGTGGCCTCGTTCATGAAGCCCGCAGGCGCCACCACGGGCACATTGCGCCGCGCCACTTCCGCGGCGCTGATGACTCCCAATGCACCGCCAAAATGATCTGCATGGCTGTGTGTGAAGATCAGCGCCGTCACCGGCTTGTTGCCCAAGTGCCGGCGCGCAAATGCCATGGCGGCTGCTGCAATCTCGCGGCTGGTCAGCGTGTCCACCACAATCCAGCCAGTCTTTCCCTCGACCAGGGTGATGTTGCCTATGTCAAAGCCGCGCAGCTGGTAGATACCGTCGCTGACCTTGAACAGCCCCGCCTGGGCATTGAGCCGGGCATGGCGCCAAAGGCTGGGGTTG
The DNA here is from genome assembly GCF_008121565.1 of Comamonas sp. Z3. Taxonomy (NCBI): domain Bacteria; kingdom Pseudomonadati; phylum Pseudomonadota; class Betaproteobacteria; order Burkholderiales; family Comamonadaceae; genus Comamonas; species Comamonas sp. Z3. Next base: position 809,946 of record NZ_VOQU01000001.1, on the reverse strand, counting down.
ACACTGTCGGGCGCGGTGCCCTGCACAAAATCAAAGGAGGCAAAGTCCTTGAGCAAGCGACCACCGGCGTCCCGGACCTGGCCCGTGGGTCTGGCAATCAGGCCTCGCTGCGCATCTTCGCGATCCTGAGCAGCATCAGGCGGCAGGCTTTGAGCAAAAGTGGCCAGCACCTCGCGCGTGGCACTGCTGACCTGGCCTGCCTGCAGCGAACCTGCGTTTTGCGGATCGGCAGAAGGTGCTGCGCAGCCAGCCAGCATGCCAGCGGCAAGCAATGCGGTAGCACCGGCTTTGGGGGTGAGCCGAAATTCCATACATGTCTCCTTTTGTTATAGCGGTCAGCGCCTGATGGATCTACGTCAGAGCCCAAGAAGGCTTCAACTCCGCCGAGGCTGCTGTCACATTCTGGGCAGCGCCATGCATTGCGTCCAATGCATAGTCTGAGAAATTTCAATGCATTGAACTCATCACCATGGACATACGCCGACTGCAGCATCTGGTCATGCTGGCCGACAAGGCCAATTACGCTCGTGCAGCCGAGCAGCTGCATCTGAGCCAGCCCGCACTGACGCGCAGCGTGCAGGCGGCAGAGGAAGAATTTGCGATGAAGCTCTTTGAGCGCGGTGCGGGAGAGGTTCGTCCCACGGCAGCTGGCCAGTTTGTACTGGAGCGCGCCCGTGAGCTGGTGCGCCAAAGCCACAATCTGCAGCGCGATGTGCAGCTCTATCGAGATCGGCAGATGGGGGACACGGCCTGCGGCTTTGGCCCGTTTCCGGCTCAGTTCCTGCTGCCATCTCTGCTGCAACAGGCCCGTAAAGCCTTTGCTGCAGTACATGTGCGCGCCATCATGGGAAACTGGCAGCAATTGCTGCAGCGCCTCAAGGACGATGAGATCGAATTCTTCGTGGCCGAAACCCGTGAGCTGCCCGCTGGCAGCGACTGCACGGTACGCGCCTTGCCCACCCAGCCCGGCGGCCTGTATGTGCGCAGCGGCCATCCGCTGCTGCAGTCCGCGCATACCCATTTCACGCTGGCCCATTTGCATGCCTATGGCCTGGCTGCCGTGCGTCTGCCCCAACCCGTGCGCGATGCCTTATGCGCCCAGCTGCAGCTGGACCATGACAAGAATCTGCTGGCGGTGGAGTGCGACGATGTCAACAGCCTGATCCAGCTGACGCTGCACACCGATACCGTGCTGGCCGCCATCGAACCTGCGGTGCGTCCTTGGCTGCAAGGCGGACAGCTACAGGCCGTGAGGGTGCGACAGGTGCCGGCCATGACTTCGAGCTATGGCGTGGTCTGGCAGCGCGGGCGCAGCCTTTCGCCCATGGCGCAGTGGCTGGTGCAGCAGGTTTGCGAGCTGGCGGCACAGGCATGAAAAGTGACGCCCCACGCTAGCCCACTGCTTGTTGCCGCCTCTTGCCTTTGAACGGCCTGGGGATCATAAAAAAAGGCCCCTGAGGGCCTTTTCTGGATTCACAGCCTGGGCTTGTGAATTACGCATCACGCGAAGCACGCTTGCGGTCGTGCTCCTTCAGGTGACGCTTGCGCACGCGCAGGCTGGTGGGGGTGATTTCCAGCAGCTCGTCGTCTTCGATGAATTCCACACCGTATTCCAGCGACAGGTCGATGGGAGGCGTGATCTTGATCGCGTCTTCCTTGCCGCTGACGCGGAAGTTGGTCAGCTGCTTGGTACGCGTGGCGTTCACCACCAGGTCGTTGTCGCGGCTGTGGATGCCGATGATCATGCCTTCGTACACGGGATCGCCGGCCTTCACGAACATGCGGCCACGGTCGTCCAGCTTGCCCAGGGCGTAGGTGAAGATTTCACCGTCGTCCATGGAGATCAGCACGCCGTTCTTGCGGCCGCCGATGTCGCCCTTATGGGGTTCGTAGCTGTCGAAGATGTTGGCGATCAGACCGGAACCACGTGTCAGGTTCAGGAATTCGTTGGTGAAACCGATCAGGCCGCGGGCAGGGATACGGTATTCCAGACGGACGCGACCGCGGCCATCGGGTTCCATGTTCACCAGCTCGCCCTTGCGCTCGCCCAGTGCCTGCATCACGCCGCCCTGGTGGCCTTCTTCGATGTCGGCAGTCACCAGCTCGATGGGCTCGTGCTTTTCGCCGTCGATCATCTGCATCACGACGCGGGGCTTGGACACTGCCAGCTCGTAGCCTTCGCGACGCATTTCTTCCAGCAAGATGGTCAGGTGCAGTTCACCACGGCCGGAGACTTCAAAGATACCGTCTTCGTCGGTTTCCTTGACGCGCAGAGCCACGTTGGAGCGCAGTTCCTTTTGCAGACGGTCCCAGATCTGGCGGCTGGTCACGAACTTGCCTTCACGACCTGCCAGGGGCGAGGTGTTCACGCAGAAGTTCATGGTCAGGGTGGGCTCGTCAATCTTCAGCATCGGCAGAGGCTGGGGATTGACCGGGTCGGTGACGGTTTCGCCGATACCGATGTTTTCGATACCGCTGATCAGCACGATCTCGGAAGGACCGGCTTCGGTGGCCTGCACGCGATCGATACCCTGGAAGGTATGCACCTGGTTGATCTTGCCGCTGTAGCTCTTGCCGTCAGGACCGGCCATCACAGCCACTTGCTGACCGGGCTTGAGCGTGCCCTGGGTGATGCGGCCCACGCCGATACGACCCACGAAAGTGGAGTAGTCCAGAGCGGAGACCTGCAGCTGCAGGGGAGCGCTGGCATCGCCTTGCACGGAAGGCACGTGATCCAGGATGGTGTCGAACAGGGCGGACATGTCCTCACCCCACTTGGCACCGGGCTCGCCCTCTTCCTTGGACGACCAGCCGTTGATGCCGGAGGCGTAGACCACGGGGAAGTCCAGCTGCTCGTCGGTGGCGCCCAGCTTGTCGAACAGGTCGAAAGCGGCGTTGATCACCTTGTCGGGGTTGGCACCGGGCTTGTCCACCTTGTTCACCACCACGATGGGGCGCAGGCCCAGGGCCAGAGCCTTCTTGGTCACGAAGCGCGTCTGGGGCATGGGGCCTTCCTGCGCATCGATCAGCAGCACCACGCCGTCGACCATGGACAGGGCACGTTCCACTTCGCCGCCGAAGTCCGCGTGACCGGGCGTGTCGAGAATGTTGATGTGGGTGTCCTTCCAGGACACGGCACAGTTCTTGGCCAGAATGGTAATGCCGCGCTCACGTTCGATGGCATGGTTGTCCATCACGGTGTCGACGACTTTTTCGTGCTCGGCAAAAGTGCCGGACTGGCGCAGCAGCTGGTCCACCATGGTGGTCTTACCGTGGTCAACGTGCGCGATGATCGCAATGTTGCGGATTTGTTTGCTCATAATGTTTCCAAAATGCCGCTTGCTTGTGGACGCGGCGTTCCTTCCAAAATTTGTTGAATTTCTAGCGGACTGAGCAGGCGCTCGGGAATCAATTCCCCGCTCGCCACACGGCCTACCCCTAAAAGGGCATGCGGGCGCTCACCATACACCGCCACGGCCGGGGCATCCGCCCAAGACCCTCGACGGCGCAAGCCTGATAGAAAGCGTCCTGCATCCTCTTCACCCAAGGTGACGACGGCATGACGATGCAGCAGGGTATCCACAGGCTGGACCTGCGCGATGCGCTCTTCATCGTTCATGGCTTCCAGCGCCTGCAGCGTCACGCAGCGCGACACCTCAAGACCGCCGGTTTCCACACGGCGCAGAAAACGCAAATGGGCGCCACAGCCCAAGGCCTCGCCCACGTCTTCGCCCAATGTGCGGATGTAAGTGCCCTTGCTGCAGGTCACTCTCATCTTGACGGCCGGATGCCCCTGATCGTCCTGCACCAGCGTCAGATCCAATGCATGAATGGTGACATCGCGTGCGGGGCGCTCCACTTCCACGCCCGCACGGGCGTATTCGTAGAGTGCCTTGCCGTCCTTTTTCAGCGCACTGTGCATGGGCGGCACCTGCTTGATGTCGCCCGTGAACTGCGCCTGCACCTGCGCCAGGCGCTCGGGCGTGATGGCAGCCAGATCGACGGCACGCTCCAGCACCACATCGCCCTCGGCATCGGCCGTGGTCGTGGTCTGGCCCAGGCGGGCAATGGCTTCGTAGGTTTTCTCGGCTTCAAGCTGAAGCTGACTGAATTTGGTGGCAGCGCCGAAACACAGCGGCAGCACGCCACTGGCCAGCGGATCAAGCGTGCCTGTATGCCCGGCCTTTTCGGCGCGCAGCAGCCACTTGACCTTCTGCAAGATGTCGTTGCTGGACCAGCCCAGCGGTTTATCAAGCAGCAACACCCCATGCACAGGGCGCCGCTGCACCCGGGTGCGAGGGGCGTTCATGTGCTTATTCCTGTTCGGGTCCGCGCGACGCCACAGCCTTGGCGATCAAGGCGTTCATGTCGGCAGCGCGCTCTGTAGTGCGGTCGTAGACGAAATGCAGCGTGGGCACGGTATGAATGTGCAGACGCTTGAACAGGCCGTTGCGCAGAAAGCCCGCGGCCTGATTGAGTGCAGCCAGCGTCACTTCGGGATCTCCGACGAGCACGCTGAAGAACACCTTGGCGTGGGCATAGTCAGGAGTCACCTCCACGCCTTGCAGCGTGACCATGCCGACGCGCGGGTCCTTCAACTCGCGGGCGATCAGCTCCGACAGATCACGCTGGATCTGGTCGGAAACTTTGAAGCTGCGGTTGGGTGCAGCAGATTTGCGTTTGGTTGCCATGAATAAAAAAGGAGCTATTTGCGCTTGCTGAACAAGGAGTTCAAGGCGTTTTCAGCCTCAAACCCTTGCGCAACAGGCGCTAGCAGCTATTGCTTTTACAGCGTACGAGCGATTTCCTTGATCTCGAAGACTTCCAGCACGTCGCCTTCCTTGATGTCGTTGTAGTTACGCAGCTTGATACCGCACTCGAAGCCTTCCTTGACTTCCTTGACATCGTCCTTGAGGCGGCGCAGCGACTCGATCTCGCCCGTGTAGATGACCACGTTGTCGCGCAGCAGACGGAAGTGTGCGTTGCGGGTGACATGACCTTGCGTGATGTACGAGCCGGCAATGGTGCCGATCTTCGTCGCCACGAACACGGTACGGATCTCGGCCATACCGATGATCTCTTCGCGCTTCTCGGGAGCCAGCATGCCGGACATCGCAGCCTTCACCTCATCCACGGCGTCGTAGATGATGTTGTAGTAGCGCACGTCGACATCGTTGCCTTCGGCCGTCTTGCGGGCCTGGGCATCCGCACGCACGTTGAAGCCGATGATGATGGCCTTGGAAGCCAGTGCCAGGTTGACGTCGGACTCGGAAATACCGCCCACGCCGGAGTACACCAGCTGAACCTTGATCTCGTCGGTCGACAGCTTGAGCAGCGAGGCTGCCAGCGCTTCCTGCGAGCCTTGCATGTCGGCCTTGATGATGATGGGCAGAGTCTGCACATCGCCAGCGGACATTTCGGCGAACATGTTTTCCAGCTTCGCAGCCTGCTGCTTGGCCAGCTTGGTGTTGCGGAACTTGCCAGCGCGGTAGGTCGCGATTTCACGGGCACGGCGTTCGTCGCTCAGCACCATGAAGTCGTCACCAGCCTGGGGCACTTCGTTCAGACCCTGAATCTCGACAGGGATGGAAGGACCGGCTTCCTTGGTCTGCTTGCCGTCTTCGTCGAGCATGGCTCGCACGCGGCCATAGGTCTGACCCGCCAGCACCACATCGCCGACCTTCAGCGTACCGGACTGCACCAGCACCGTAGCCACGGTACCACGCCCCTTGTCCAGCTGGGCTTCGATCACGAGACCCTTGGCAGCGGCTTCCACCGGCGCCTTGAGTTCCAGCACTTCGGCCTGCAGCAGGACTTGCTCCAGCAGCTCGTCGATGCCCTGGCCAGTCTTGGAGGACACGGCCACGAAGGGAGAGTCACCGCCGTACTCTTCGGGCAGCACCTCTTCCACGACCAGCTCCTGCTTGACGCGATCGGGGTTGGCTTCGGGCTTGTCGGCCTTGGTGATGGCCACCACGATGGGAACACCAGCCGCCTTGGCGTGCTTGATGGCTTCCTTGGTCTGGGGCATCACGCCGTCGTCGGCAGCGGCCACCAGAATCACGATGTCGGTGGACTTGGCACCGCGAGCACGCATGGCCGTGAAGGCCTCGTGACCGGGGGTGTCCAGGAAGGTGATGATGCCGCGAGGCGTCTTCACATGGTAGGCACCGATGTGCTGCGTGATGCCGCCGGCTTCGCCCGACGCCACCTTGGTGCGACGGATGTAGTCCAGCAGCGAGGTCTTGCCGTGGTCCACGTGACCCATGACGGTCACCACGGGAGCGCGCGGCAGTTTCTCGGCTTCGGCGTTGGAGACTTCCTCGGCGGTGAAGGCTTCGAGATCGTCCAGCGCAGCCACCTTGGCGGTATGGCCCATTTCTTCCACCACGATCATGGCGGTGTCCTGGTCCAGCGGCTGGTTGATGGTGACCATCTGGCCCATCTTCATCAGAACCTTGATCAGCTCGGATGCCTTGATGGCCATCTTGTGAGCCAGTTCGGCCACGGTGATGGTCTCGGGCACCGAGATCTCGAGCTGACGGAACTCAGGAGCCTGCTGCTGTTGCTGCTCGTGACGGTCATTGCCACGACGCCCCCCCCTGGGACCACCGCGCCAGTTGGAGCGGCCAGCCACGCCACCGGAGCTGTCGCCACGGGTCTTGATTTCCTTCTTCTTGGCCGCATCGTTGGACCAGCTCGAAGACAGCTTGGCGGACTTGACTTCCTTGCCGGGACGGGCACCGCCGCCTGCATTGGCCGCTCCGGCGGCACCTGCGGGCTTGCTGCCATCCTTGGCGGCAACAGGCTTCTTGGCATCCGCAGCGACCGGAGCAGCCTTCTTGGGCTCTTCGGGCTTCTTGGCGACCAGCACCTTCTTGGGTGCAGCCATCATGGCACGGATGGCTTCCGCCTCGGCCAGGGCCTTGCGGCGGCGTTCATCCAGATCCTTGGCGCGGCTGGCTTCTTCAGCCGCCTTGGCCTGGGATTCGGCTTCGGCCTTGGAGCGTGCCTCGGCCTGGGCCGCAGCACGTGCGGCAGCGCCAGCGGCGTGCTCGCGCTTTTCCTCTTCCTTAGCCGCCTTGGCTTCAGCCACCTTGGCAACTTCCGCGGCTGCATAGGCTGCAGCACGTTCCTCGGCTTCGCGCTCGCGGCGCTCGCGCTCTTCGCGCTCTTGACGTTCCTTGGCCAATTGTTCTTCCTGATGGCTCAACAGCTCAACCTCACGGCGAGCATCTTCTTCACGGCGTGCCAGCTCTTGAGTAGCGGCACGCTCCTGCACAGCCTTAGCCATGCTTTGCGCATTGGCCTGAGCCTCGGCGGGAGTGTCTTCCCGCTTCACGAAAGTGCGCTTCTTGCGCACTTCCACCTGAATCGTACGAGCACGGCCCGATGAGTCCGCCTGCTTGATTTCGCTGGTGGACTTCTTGGTCAGCGTGATCTTCTTGGCGCCGCTGCCATGGCTGACCTGCAGGTGGCTCAGCAAACGCTGCTTGTCACCTTCGGTCAGCACATCGGCTGCGTCAGCCTTATCAACCCCGGCGGCCTTGAGCTGCTGCAGCAAGGAATCAGGGGTCGTGTTGCGCTCTTTCGCAAATTCTGCAACCGTATTACTCGACATAAATGCTCTGTACCTCCCTGACCTTACTCTTGCCCATCGGCAAACCAGTGCTCACGCGCCTTCATGATCAAGGCCTTGGCTTCTTCGGCGGTCTGACCGGTGATATCGGTCAGTTCGTCGATCGCCAGATCGGCCAGATCGTCACGGGTGTGCACATCAGCTTGCGCCAGCTTGTCCAGCAGTTCGGCAGTCATGCCGTCCAGAGAGACAAGATCCTCGGATGCCTTGCTCACATTTTCTTCGCGAGCAATTTCCTGACTCAGCAGTGCATCCTTGGCGCGGCTACGCAGCTCGTTTACCGTCTCTTCGTCGAAGGATTCGATTTCGAGCATTTCCTGCAGCGGCACATAGGCCACTTCTTCCAGGGTCTCGAAACCTTCTTCGATCAGGATGTTGGCGATTTCCTCGTCCACATCCAGCTTTTCCATGAACAGCTTGCGCGAGACAGCCGACTCGTCGGCCTGCTTCTGTGCAGACTCGGCAGCGTCCATGATGTTGATCTTCCAGCCTGTCAGCTCGGAGGCCAGACGCACGTTCTGACCGCCGCGACCGATGGCGATGGCCAGATTCTCCTCGTCCACGACCACGTCCATGGCATGCTTTTCCTCATCCACAACGATGGAAGAGACATTCGCAGGAGCCAGAGCACCGATCACGAACTGAGCGGGGTCTTCGGACCAGAGCACGATATCCACACGCTCGCCGGCCAGCTCGTTGGTCACCGCATTCACGCGGGTGCCGCGCACACCGACGCAGGTGCCGATGGGGTCCACACGCTTGTCGTGGCTCAGCACGGCGATCTTGGCACGCGAGCCGGCATCGCGAGCGCAGCTCTTGATCTCCAGCAGGCCTTGCTCGATCTCGGGCACTTCATTGCGAAACAGCTCCACCATGAATTCGGGGGCCGAGCGTGACAGCAGGATGGGAGCGCCGCGCAGGGTGGCATCGACTTCCATGATCATGGCACGCACGCGGTCGCCATTGCGCAGATTTTCCTTGGGGATCATCTCGCCGCGCTTGAGCCTGCCTTCCACACGGCCGGATTCGACAATGATGTCACCCTTGTCCATGCGCTTGACGGTGCCGGTGAAGATCTTGTCGCCACGGGCCAGGAATTCGTTGAGCAGCATTTCGCGCTCGGCGTCGCGAATCTTCTGCAGGATGACCTGCTTGGCCGCCATGGCACCGATACGGCCGATGGGCAGCGACTCGATCTGCTCTTCAATGAACTCACCAATCTGAATACCGGGCACGCGGTCTTCCGCATCCATCAGCATTTCTTCGGCGTCGGGGTTCTGCAGACCGGCATCGTCAGACACCACCACCCAGCGGCGGAAGGTGTCGTAGTCGCCGCTTTCGCGATCGATGGACACGCGGATGTCTACTTCACCTTGGTACAGCTTCTTGGTGGCCTGCGCCAGTGCGGATTCCACGGCACCAAAAACCACATCGCGTTCCACGTTCTTTTCACGCGAAATGGCTTCAACCAACATCAACAGTTCGCGATTCATGCGACGACTCTCCTATTTCAATCACACAAAGAGGATTTGCATGCGACCTCTTTGCCCCAAAAGATTCCAACGCTGCAGCCGCCTCATTCAGGCTTGGCTGCGCGTCCTTTGAAATTCACAATCGGTGCCAGACGCGCTTCGCGCAACTCGTCAAGCGTAAAGCCCATGGCATTCAAAGGCGCTGGTTCACGCTTCTTGCTGACGCGCACGCCTGGCTTCGGAGGCGGCTCATCGCTCCAGACGATCTGCCAGCCACCTTCTTCAGTCCGTTCCAGCGTGCCACGAAATTTCTTGCGGTTTGCATTGATCTTGTCGCCACCGGCAGCCCCGATGGGAGCCTTGAGCGTCAGATCCACCTCCGAGCCTTCAAAGCGGATGAAGTCCTGCTCATGGCGTAGCAAACGATCGATGCCGGGAGAAGAGACCTCCAGGCGGGCGTAATCCGCGCCATCGACTTCCAGCGCAAACTGAAGCTGGCGCGTGACCTTTTCGCAGTCTTCCACTGTCACGAACTGCTCGGGCAGCTCAGGCGCACCTTCCTCCGGCGCCTGCCAAGGCAAATCAATCGTGATGCGCAGCAGGCCGCCGGCCGAGCGCTCGATTTCAACCAGGTCATAGCCCAGACCTGTGACGGTTTGTTCAACGATTTGCTGTAGTGCCACGTGTATTCAGTTCAATCCCGAAAAATCTGTCAAATCATGGACTTAGCTCTGTCAAAAACAGGTTTCGCCATGAATTGCCCAAAAAAAACGGGCGGTATGTACCCGCCCGTTTGGTCGTGAAGCCGTGATTGTAGCCGCAAACCATTGTTTTCGCAAAAAGTGTCTCGCATAAAACAGCAATCAGCGCAAGACATCCTGCAGGTCATCGGCACGCAGCAATCGCTGCAGCAATTCCTGGGCCTCCTGCTCCTGCGCAGGCCTTGCCGCCGCGTCCGTCGGCAGGGATTGCAGCATGCGCGCCAGCACCCCAGTCTGCGGCAGCACCGGCCCGAGGAATCGGGCCCGCTCGCCCTGCGCCACCAGAATGGACGGAAAGGTTTCGATATCCAGATCGCCGGCGACATCCTCGCGATCTTCGACATCGAGCCAGACAAAACGCATCTGCGGAAATTGGGCCGCCAGCGCCTCGAAGGGCTGCCGGTACTGCTTGCAGGTTCCGCACCAGTCGGCGCAGAGGCAGACCACCAGCCACTGCTGCGCCTTTGTAATATCTTGTTTCATTTCACAAACTCTGGGCCGGCCTTCGCGCACGCCCTTGCATTGATCCGCCAATGGTAGCGCCAGATGCGGCCCGGGGTTGAGACTACGGCCATCATCCCGGCCATCTGCGCAGCAGCCCTTGAAGCCGCCGCACTCTATCCCTATTATTTTGCTGAACCGGGCGCGGCAATGGAAGCAGCCAGAGCAGCTGGCTTGCGCCCTTCTTTTGACAAGAAGATTGGTGACTCCATGGATTACAAGGACTATTACAAGATACTTGGCGTGGACAGGAAGGCCTCCGCCGACGACATCAAGAAGGCCTATCGCAAGCTCGCCCGCAAATACCATCCCGACATCAGCAAGGAAAAAGATGCAGATGCCCGCATGGCCGAGGTCAACGAAGCCAACACCGTGCTCTCGGACCCGGAAAAGCGCACGGCCTATGACGCCATGGGTGACGAGATGCAGTTTGCGCAAAATGCCAGAGCCCAGGGGGGCGGAGGCTTTCGCCCCCCCCCCGACTGGGACCAGCAGGACTTTCACTTCAGCAGCCAGGGCGATGCCGGCAGCGACGCCGATTTCAGCGACTTCTTCTCTCAGATGTTCGGCCAGGCCGCCCGGGCGCGACGCCATCAAGGCCAGCAAGGTGCACGCGGCACCCCCGATATGCGCGGCCAGGACCAGCATGCCAGCATAGAGCTGGATTTGCAGGACAGCTATAGCGGCGCCGTGCGCTCGCTGCATCTGCGTGCCACCGTACTCGACGAACAGGGCATCCCCACCTACAAGGACAAGGAGCTGCAGGTCACCATTCCCAAAGGGGTGCGCGAAGGCCAGATGATTCGCCTTGCCGGCCAGGGCAACCCCGGCCTGGGCAAGGGCGCTTCCGGCGATCTGCTGCTGGAGGTGCACTTTCGCAGCGATCCGCGCTGGTGGTCCGAGGGCAAGGATGTCTACCAGCGCGTACCGCTCGCGCCCTGGGAAGCCGAGCTGGGCGGCCCCGTGCGCTTCAAGACGCTGGCCGGAGAGCTGGAAGTCACCGTGCCTGCCGGCTATCGCTCGGGCCGCAAGCTGCGCCTCAAGGGCAAGGGCCTGCCCGCGGCCGCGCCAGGTGACCTGTATCTGGTGCTGGATGTAGTCTTCCCGCCCGCCGCGACGGCCGAGCAAAAGCAGGCCTATGCCGACTTTGCCAAGGCCTTCCCGCAGTTCGATGCCCGCAGCCTGAGCTGAAAGGTTTTCCCATGAGTACCTCCCACTACCCTTTCTACGAACCTGCCGAGCTGCTGGAGCAGGCCGTGCTCGATCTGCACGAGCTGGCCCGCCATTGCTGCGCCAGCCCTCAATGGGTGATCGAACATGTGCAGACGGGCGTCATCAGCTACGACAACGCCGGCCAGGCCCGCGAGATCAGCCATGAGCAGTGGCGCTTCAGCAGCCAGACGCTGGTGCGTGCGCGCCGCATTGCCCAGCTGGAGCACAGCTTCGACGCCGACCCCCAGCTCGCCGCCCTGACTACGGATCTCATCGAGGAAGTGCAGCAACTGCGCCGCAAGCTGAGGAATCTGCAGGGATAAGCCCGCCAGCGCCCTGAGGCGCACAAAGCAAAAAGCCCTCGCACCGAAGTGACAAGGGCTTTTTTGCGGGCCGCACACCAGGGCGCGGCCTGCCGCAGGAGTTAGCCGTGGCGCTTGCCGGGCTGCTTCTTGCTACGAGTGTGCGAACCACGCTCCAGGCTCACGCGCTGGCCACGGCCAGGAGTGGGCAGGGTCACGCCATTGGGTGCCTGGGGACGGGGAGTGGCCTTGCGGTCTGCTTCGGTAACGATCTTATTGCCCATGTCGAATTCTCAATTGGGAGGTTGAAAAGGATCAATTAGGCCACAGCCAGAGAATTCGCGCCAAATAAATACAAACTTTCGAGTGCGGATTCAGTGTTTTTCAGCGAATGCCCGCCTCAGGAATCAGCGAATCGACAGCAATTGCAGGCATTCAAAGCCTCAAACCTTTGAAGGGAAAGCGCCGCTCGCTATCAAATTCAGAATACCGCCGACTCGGCAACGACGCCGGTCGCCTCGACCAGCTGGCGCGTATAGGCCTGCTGCGGTGCCGCGAGCACCGCCTGCACGCCACCCTGCTCCACGATCTGCCCGTCCTTCATGACCAGCACCTCATGGGCCATGGCGCGAATCACGTCCACATCGTGGGTGATGAGCAGATAGGCCAGACCACGCTCCTTCTGCAGCCGCTGCAGCAGGGCCAGTACCTGCTGCTGAATGGTGACGTCGAGCGCACTGGTGGGTTCGTCCAGCACCAGGACCTCGGGCTGCATGATGAGCGCTCTTGAAATCGCCAGGCGCTGCCGCTGCCCGCCCGAGAATTCATGCGGATAGCGCTGCAGCAGGCCCGGGAACTGGACCTCGGTCAGCCCCACCTCTTCCAGCATCTGGAGCACGCGCTCGCGCCGCTGCCCGGCAGCGAGCTCGGGGGCATGAATCTGCAGACCTTCACCGACGATCTCCTCCACCGTCATGCGCGGCGACAGCGAGGAAAACGGATCCTGGAACACCACCTGGATCTTGCGCCGCAGCGCCAGATTGGCCGCGCTGTTGCGGATCGCCGGCTGCTGCCAGGGCCTGCCGGCCACCTGCAGCTCCCCGGTCGCAGGCAGCAATCCGAGCACGGCCTGGGCCAGCGTGGATTTGCCCGAGCCCGATTCGCCGATCACCCCCAGGGTACGGCCCGGTCGCAGCAGCATATCCGCGCCATTGACCGCCACGAATGCCCCCTTTTTGAACCAGCCACGAATGCCGGGCAAGGGCGTGGCATAGCTCACCTGCAGGGCCCGGGTCTGCACCACGGCCGCCTCGCCAGCCGGCTCAGACTCCACCACATTGCGCACCGGCCGGCTGGCCAGCAGCTTTCGGGTATAGGCATGCTGCGGGTTCTGCATCACCTCCGCCACGGCGCCCTGCTCCACAAGCGCGCCTTTTTCCATGACCGCCACGCGGTCGGCGAAGCGGCGCACCAGGTTCAGGTCATGCGTGATCATCAGCACGGCCATACCGGTCTGCCGCTGCAGATCGGCCAGCAGGTCCAGGATCTGGCCGCGCAGCGTCACATCCAGCGCCGTCGTCGGCTCGTCGGCCAGCAGCAGCCGGGGACGGCTGGCCAGTGCCATGGCAATCATGGCGCGCTGGCGCTGCCCGCCGCTGAGCTGATGCGGAAAGCTCTGCGCCCTGCGCCCGGGTTCGGGAATGCCGGTCGTGGCCAGCAGCTCCACCGCCTGAGTCAAGGCCTGGGCCCCGCTCAATGCCTGCTTGAGCTGCAGCACCTCGGCCACCTGCGCGCCCACGGTCATCAGCGGATTCAGCGCCGTCATAGGCTCCTGAAAGATCATGGCAATGTCGCCACCGCGTACACCCTGCATCTCGCGCTCCGAAAGCCCCAGCAGATCGCGCCCGTCCAGCAGCGCCTGCCCGCTCAATTGGGCCTCCCCCACCAGCCTCAGCAGCGACAGCGCCGTGACCGACTTGCCCGAACCGGACTCCCCTACCAGCGCCAGCTTTTCACCGGCAGCCATCTCGAAGCTCACGCCCTGAACCACGGGCTTGCCCGCAAAAGACACGCTCAGATCGTGCACGGCCAGCAGCTTGCTGCCGGCCTGACCCTTGTATTTCTCCTTGCTCATGGCTTGCCTCCTGCGCGCTTTGCAGCCTCGGTGCGCGCCTGCTTGCGCGGGTCCAGCGCATCGCGCAGGGCGTCCCCCATAAAGGTCAGCAGCAGCAGCGTGATGACCAGCACGCCAAAGGTGGACAGGGAAATCCACCAGGCATCGATATTGTTCTTGCCCTGGCTCAGCAGCTCGCCCAGGCTGGGCGTGCCCGGGGGCACGCCCAGACCCAGAAAATCGAGCGAGGTCAGCGCCAGGATGGCCCCGCTCATGCGAAAAGGCAGAAAGGTGATCACCGGCGTCATGCTGTTGGGCAGGATGTGGCGAAAGATGATGGAGCGATTGCTGGCACCCAGCGCTTGGGCGGATTTCACATAGTCAAGCTGGCGATTGCGCAGGAACTCGGCCCGCACATAATCGGCCAGCCCCATCCAGCCGAACAGGCTCAGCAGGATTAGCAGCAGCGAGACACTGGGTGCAAACAGCGCGCTGAAGATGATGAGCAGGTAGAGCTCGGGCATGGAGCCCCAGATTTCCGTCAGGCGCTGAAAGGCCAGATCCGTCTTGCCGCCAAAAAAGCCCTGCACCGCTCCCGCCAGCACGCCCAGCAGCACGCCCACGGCCGTCAGCGCCAGGCCGAACAGCACGCTGACGCGAAAGCCGTAGATGAGCTGCGCCAGCAGATCACGCCCCCGGTCATCGGTGCCCAGCCAGTTGTCGGCCGACGGTGCAGAAGGGTTGGGCAACTTGGCGAAGTAGTTGATGCTGGACTTGCCATAGCGGTTGAGGGGGAAGATCGCCCAGTTGCCGTCCTCGCCAAGCCTTTGCCGGATGAAGGGATCGAGGTAATCGGTCGGCGTATGGAAATCGCCACCAAACGTGGTTTCCGGGTAATCGTGCAGCAGCGGCAAATAGGTCCGGCCCTCATAGCGCACGATGAGCGGCTTGTCGTTGGACAGCAGTTCGGCAAACAGGCTGAGCACCACCAGCACCGAGAAGATCACCAGGCTGACAAAGCCCAGCCGGTTGGACCTGAAGCGCCGCCAGGCCCGGCGCCCCGGAGATTCCGACTTGACTGCAGGCGCTGCCGGCACATGTTCTGCTCCTGTACTCATAGCTTCTCGCGCTTGCAGGGCATTGGTTTGAGGCTTATCGTGCATATCTCAGTCAAACTTGACCCGGGGGTCCACCCAGACATAGCAAAGATCACTGATGAGCTTGGTCACCAAACCGATCAGCGTGAACAGATACAGCGTGCCCAGCACCACGGGAAAGTCGCGGCGAATCACGCTTTCATAGCTGAGCAGGCCCAGCCCGTCGAGCGAGAACAGGGTCTCGATCAGCAGCGCCCCGGCAAAGAAGGCGCCGATGAAAGCCGAGGGAAAGCCCGTGACGATGGGAATCAGCGCATTGCGAAACACATGCTTGTAGAGCACCTGGCGCTCGGACAGACCCTTGGCGCGAGCCGTCAGCACATACTGCTTGCGGATCTCTTCGAGAAACGAGTTCTTGGTCAGCATGGCCGTCACGGCAAAGCTGCCGGCCACCATGGCGGTCACAGGCAGCGCGATATGCCAGAGATAGTCCACCACCTTGCCCATGGCGCCGAGCTCGTCGAAGTTGGCCGATGTCAGCCCACGCAGCGGAAACCACTGCAACTGTCCGCCGAAGATGACCAGCAGCGCCACGCCCAGCACAAAGCCCGGGATGGCATAGCCGATGAGAATCAGAACCGTGGTGGCCAGATCGAAGCGCGAGCCCGCTCGCACGGCCTTGGCCACGCCCAGGGGCACAGCCACCAGATAGCTGATGAAGAACGTCCACAGGCCCAGGCTGATGGAGACTGGCAGCTTTTCCTTGACCAGCGCCCAGACGCTTTTGTTCTGAAAAAAGCTGGTACCCAGATCGAAACGCGCAAACTGGCCCAGCATCTGCACGAATCGTTCAACCGGCGGCTTGTCAAAGCCGTACAAGGCCTTGATCTCCTCCAGGCGCTTGGGATCCACGCCCTGGCCGCCGCGATAGCTCATGGAAGCGCCTTCGGCTCCATGTCCGGCGCCGGCCTTGGCCTCGGCCAGATACTGCTCCACCGGGCCGCCGGGCACGAACTGGATGACCACAAAGGTCAGCAGCAGCACGCCCAGCAGCGTGGGGATCATCAGCAAAATGCGTTTGAGAATATAGGCAAACATCTTCGATCAACCCTTGTTTCAGCCGCAGTGGCGATGGCCGCAGCACCGGGCCGCCCCAAGCAAGGCCAGCCCCCTAGGGGGCCGCGACCCGTGCAACGGTGGAGCGCGGGGGCCACTTTACCTGGGCCGCAGCGCCGGGCCGCCCCAAGCAAGGCCAGCCCCCTTGGGGGGCAGCGACCCGTGCAACGGTGGAGCGCGGGGGCCACTTTACTTGGCCCACCAGGCATAGACCGCCCATAGCTCGCCCGGCGAATAGGCCGGAATCTGCCCCGGAAGCGCCAACCTCCAGGCGTCATAGACCATGCGGTGCGTGCCCGAGTAGTACTGAGGAATCAGGTAGTGGCCGTGCACGATGATGCGCTCCAGCGCATGGCAGGCGGGCAGCATCTGCTGCTCGGACTTGGCCGCAGCCATCTGGGCGATGATGGCATCCACCGCCTGGCTCTTGAGGCCGACATAGTTCGAGGCCCCCTCCACATCGGCGGCGGCGCTGCCGAACAGCTCGGCATATTCCTGGCCCGGATTGTGCGTACCGGGCACGTTCAGCGTCACGATGTCGAAGTCGTATTTGTCCATGCGCTGCTGATAGAGCGCATAGTCCACATTGCGCACCTTGAGCGTGATGCCCAGCTTTTCCAGATTGCGCATCCAGCTGCTGACAATCTTGACGCCGCTCTCGCTGCTGTCCAGGTATTCGAGCACCATGGGCTCGCCGCTGGCATTGCGCAAGGCTCCGTCCCGGACCGTCCAGCCGGCATCGGCCAGCAGCTTCTGCGCACGGCGCAGATTGCCGCGCAGGCCCTCGCCCGTATCGGTGCGTGGCGGCTGGGCCATGGGCCCCAGCGTGGCCGGCGGCAGGCTGTTCTTGTAGGGGGTTAGCAGGGCCAGCTCGGCCTCGCTGGGCTCGCCCCGCGTCTCGCAGGCGGTGTTGCCAAACAAGCCATGCACACGCTGATAAGCGCCGTAGAACATCTGACGACTCATCCACTCAAAGTCGTAAGCCAGGCCCAGGGCCTCGCGCACGCGGACATCCTTGAGCTGCTCACGCCGCGTATTCAGGAAAAAGCTCTGAAAACCCGAGGGCAGTTTGTTCTCGAATGCGCCCTTGACCAGCTCGCCCGATGCAAAGCGCTTGCCCGTCAATCGCCTGGCCCAGTCACCCGCGCTATTAATGCGCATGAGATCGAACTCGCCGGCCTTGAGGGCCTCCAGCCGCGCCGTGCCGTCCTTGTAGATCTTGATGGTGATGCGGTCGAAATTGGCCAGACCGACACGCACCGGCAGGGTCGCCCCCCAGTAGCCCGGGTCACGCACATAGCTGATGTCCTTGCCGAACTTGACCGGACCGATCTTGTAAGGGCCGCTGCCAATCGGAATATCCGTGACGACCTGATCAAAGGCCTTGGGCTTGCCATCGGCACCCAGCCCCCAGTCCCGGCTGAACACGGGAAGCAAGGCCCCCACGGTCAACGGCAGGTCGCGGTTGGGTTTCTTGAAGCGAAAGCGCACCGTGCGCTCGTCGAGCACATCGCAGGCCGCCACCTCGGCAAACAGCGTCTTGTAGCCGGGCGAGACATATTTGCTCAGCAGCGTCTCGTAGCTGTGTTTCACATCCTGAGCCAGCACCGGCTTGCCGTTGTGAAAGCGCGCCTGTTTGCGCAGCTTGAAGGTGGCGGACAGGCCGTCGGCCGCCACATCCACATCCTCGGCCAGCAGTCCATAGCCCGACGCCGTCTCGTCGAGACTGGGTGCGAGCAAGGTCTCGAACAGCATGTCAGCCAGATAGGCAGGCGGCGAGCCCTTGATGGTGAAGGGGTTGTACTTGTCGAAGGTCGAATAGCGCAGATTGCTGACCATGCGCAACTCGCCACCCTTGGGCGCTTGAGGGTTCACATAGTCAAAGTGCTTGAAGTCGGCCGCGTACTTGGGCTGACCCCAGAGCGCATAGCCATGTGCCGCCAGGGCAGGTGTGGCAACTTGGCTGCTGACAATCAGGGCTGAGCAAATCATCCAATGGCGCATGCGACAATTCTGCCCTACCCCGACTGATTCGCACCCAGTTCGAGCGGATACGTTTTCAAAGATTGCGCCGCTGCCACAGATGGTGCAGTCCCCTCTTTCAATTTTCTCTGGAGAACAACAATGGGTTTTCTCGCCGGTAAAAAGCTGCTGATCACGGGCGTCCTGTCCAACCGCTCCATCGCCTATGGCATTGCCAAGGCCTGTCACGAACAAGGCGCGGAGCTGGCCTTCAGCTATGTGGGCGAACGATTCAAGGACCGCATCACCGAGTTCGCGGCCGACTTCAACTCCACGCTGGTGTTTGACTGCGACGTCGGCAGCGACGAGCAAATCGAAGCCATGTTCAAAGGCCTGGGCGAAGCCTGGGGCACGTTCGACGGTTTTGTGCATTCCATCGGTTTTGCTCCCCGCGAAGCCATTGCCGGCAACTTCCTCGACGGCCTGAGCCGCGAATCCTTCAAGATCGCCCACGATATCAGCGCCTACAGCTTCCCCGCCATGGCCAAGGCAGCCCTGCCTTACCTGAACGACAAGTCCTCGCTGCTGACCCTGTCCTATCTGGGTGCCCTGCGCTCCATCCCCAACTACAACACCATGGGCCTGGCCAAGGCATCGCTGGAAGCGTCCGTGCGCTACCTGGCCGAAGCCGTGGGCCGCACCGCAGACGGCCGCGCCATCCGTGCCAACGGCATCTCCGCCGGCCCCATCAAGACGCTGGCAGCCTCGGGCATCAAGGACTTCGGCAAGCTGCTGGGCCGCGTGGCCGATGCTGCGCCCCTGCGCCGCAATGTGACGATCGAAGACGTGGGCAATGTCGCGGCCTTCCTGCTGTCCGACCTGGCCTCCGGCGTGACCGCCGAGATCACCTATGTGGACGGCGGCTTCAGCCAGACCGCAGGCCTGTCGGCCGATCAGGTCTGAGCCCATCGCTTCTGATGACACCAGCCCCGCAGGCCTCAGCAGCCTGCGGGGCTTTGTTTTTTGCCGCCTTGTGCGACATCTTGGCCCTTGCCCTACAAGCACGGCAGAGCACTGACGCTATGGTTCACAGTGTTTTATCTATGGTTCTGACGAATACTCAAGAGGAGCTTACATGCCATATCGTTTTCTCATCCTGGCCGCATCCGCTGCTGCCCTGACGGCCTGCAGCACCCCCGAACCCCAGCCCGCCCAGGCCATCGCCAGATTGCAGGCCACTTCGGGCAGCAAGGTCAGCGGCGATGTGAAATTCACCCAGAAGACCGGTCAGCAGGTCGTGATCAACGCCGTGATTCACGGCCTCAAGCCCAATTCCGAGCATGGCTTTCACATCCACGACAAGGGCGACTGCGGTGACAACGGCAATGCGGCTGCGGGCCACTTCAACCCCTCGGGAAATCCGCATGGCAAATATGACTCGACCCAGCACCATATGGGCGATCTGCCCAGCCTGAAGGCCGACTCCAACGGCGTGGCCACCGTCAACGTACAGTCGGCAGACATCACCTTGCTGGCCGGCCCTGGCAATGTCATAGGCCGTGCAGTCATCGTCCATGCCCAGCCCGACGACTACACCACCCAGCCCACGGGCAATGCCGGCGCGCGCATCGCCTGCGCGGTCATCAGCCGCGACTGAAGGCCTTGCCCCAGGACAAAGCCGCTGCCTGGTCGCAGCGGCTTTTTTTATGAGATCGCCGCAACCCCTTATAGATAAAGCGCTGACAGCTACGTTTTTTTGATAAGGGTTCGTGCCCGCATCGACAGCATGGGCTTCGCGCTCTAGCATGAGCTGCCTCTTTACCGGGAGATAGCCATGCCTGAACCACGGCACCGCCCCCTTCGGGAATGCATTCTCTGGCTGGTCTGCGCCTGCCTCTGCATGGGCTTTGCCGTGCTGGCCCAGACCACGGCACAGCCGCCTTCGCTGATGCTGGCCCAGGTCTGGCGCAGCGGCCTGCCGCTGAAGGACTATTGGGTCAGCGAAAAGCTGGACGGCGTGCGCGGCTACTGGAACGGCCGCCAGCTCGTCAGCCGTGGCGGGCAGCGGATCGCGGCACCTGAGTGGTTTGTCCGGGACTGGCCAGCCACCCCCATGGATGGCGAGCTCTGGGCCGGACGCGGCCGGTTTGCCCATGCCCAGTCCACCACGGCACAGGCCATCCCGGACGACCAAGCCTGGCGCCAGATGAGATTCATGGTGTTTGATCTGCCCGCAGCTCCGGGCAGCTTTGACCAGCGCCTGCCGCTGCTGCAGCGCACCGTGGGCGCCATTGCCCAGGACTGGGTGCAGATGGTGGAGCAGCGCAAACTGGGCTCGGAAGCGGAGCTGCAGCAATGGCTGAGTACCGTCATCAAAGGCGGCGGCGAGGGCTTGATGCTGCACAAGGGCAGCGCACCCTATCGCTCGGGCCGCAGCGACGATCTGCTCAAGCTCAAGCCTTTCGATGATGCCGAAGCCCGGGTCATAGGCTACAGAAGCGGACGCGGACAATGGCAGGGCATGACGGGGGCTCTGCTGGTGCAGACCCCGGACGGCCGGCAGTTTTCACTGGGCTCCGGGCTGACGGCCCAGATGCGCAAAAGTCCGCCTCCGCTGGGCAGCTGGGTCACCTATCGCCACCAGGGCCTGCACGAAAAAAGCGGGCTGCCACGCTTTGCCCGCTTTGTGCGGGTGCGCAGCGAGCTGGGCTTTCAGCCCGAGCCGGCAAGCCCGTGACTCACAACGTCATCGTTGCCTGCGACCATCGAGCATGCGCTTGAATCCCGCGACATCAGTGGCTACGGCAGTTGCGTCCCCAGGTCGCGCGCGGCCTGCAACACGTTTTTGACATAGCGCTCGTCATAGCGATGCGCTGGCATGGTCAGCGTCAGGGCGGCCGCCAGCTCGCCGCTGCGGCGGAAAACCGGGGCAGAGATGCCGGCGATCTCGCTATGCCTGTCACCCACCAGGGCTTCGTAGCCATCGGCCCGTACACGCGCATAGTGGTTGCGATTTTTCTTCGACCAGTCGCCCAGTTCCGGATCGAAGGCAACCAGCACGCGCCCTCCCGCGCCTTTGTCCAGGGGCAGCAGATCGCCGGTGCGCGCATGGTCGCGCACCGGGTGCGGCGAATCCACGCGGTACAGACACAGGCGTTCGCGCCCCTGGCGCACATGGTAGGCAGCGCTCTCGCCCGTAGCCTGAACCAGTGCGCGCAGCACCGGCATGACCAGCTTGTCCAGCGAGAAGCTCTGCTCATAAACCGCATGCAACCTGGCCACGGCGGAGCCCACCGCATAGCGCCCGTCATCCTGGCGCTGAACCCAGCCCCCATGCTCCAGAGAGGCCAGCAATCTCAGCACCGTGCTCTTGTAAAGACGCGTGCGCTCGGCCAGCTCGGCCAGGCTCAGCGCGGCATCGCCATCCTGGAATGCGCTCAGCACGCTGAGGGCGCGGTCCACTGCGGCCACACCGCCAGGCGCGGCATTCTCGTCGGCTACGGATTCATTCAGGGATTTACGCGGCATAGAAACTCCTGCCCTCAGCTTGACAGGGCATCAGAATGCAAGGCAATATTTCAATAGAAAGAATTAAGTTCTATCAGATAGAACATCATTAAAGCATTGTGCCAGCCGCAATGCAAGCATGAAATCCAAGTGAGGCAACCATGTCATTCCCCCACCGCTTCGATCTCCTGATCAGCGAAGTCGGCCCCCGCGACGGCCTGCAGTCGGTCTCGGCCACCATGAGCACGGCCCATAAATACGTCTGGATCGATGCCCTGGTGGCAGCGGGCGTGCAGGAAATCGAAGTCGGCTCCTTTGTCTCGCCCAAGCTGCTGCCGCAGATGGCCGATGCCGCCGAAGTCGTGCGCCACGCCGTCACCCACCCCGGCGTCACCATCATGGCACTGGTGCCCAATCTCAAGGGAGCCGAAGCCGCCATGCGCGCCGGCGCGCACAAGATCACGCTGCCCGTATCGGCCAGCCCCGCGCACTCCATGGCCAATGTGCGCAAGACACCCGCGCAGATGGTGGAGGAAGTGCGCGCCATCGCCAGGCTGCGCGATGAGATCGCCCCTGCTGTGCATATCGAGGCCGGCATCTCCACCGCTTTCGGCTGCACCTTGCAGGGCCTGGTGCCCGAGGACGAGGTGATCGCTCTGGCTGCAGCCTGCGTGGCCGCCGGCGCCGACGAATCGGGGCTGTCGGACACCACGGGCATGGCCAACCCGGCCCAGGTCAAGCGCCTGTTCACGCGCCTGCGCAGCGAACTCGGCGACAAGGCCGGCGCCGCGCATATGCACAACACCCGAGGCCTGGGCCTGGCCAACTGCCTGGCTGCCTACGAGGCGGGCGTGCACACTTTCGACGCCTCCCAGGCCGGACTGGGCGGTTGCCCCTATGCCCCCGGCGCCTCGGGCAATGTGGTGACCGAAGATCTGGTCTTCATGTTCGAAGCCATGGGACTGCGCACCGGTATTGATATTGAGCGATTGCTTGCAGCGCGAGAAACGCTGGCCGCCGGCCTGCCGGGGGAGGCGCTGTACGGCATGCTGCCACCCGCGGGCCTGCCCAAGGGCTTTGTGCCTCACCGTTACTGATCACGCCTCGGCTCGCCAACGAGCCGGGCACCACAAGAGATGAATATGCACTCCTCAACCGAATCCGCCAGCACCGGCGCTGCTCCCCTGCCCTATGCCGGCATCCGCGTGGTGGAATTCACCCATATGGTCATGGGCCCCAGCTGCGGCCTGATGCTGGCCGACCTGGGCGCCGAAGTCATCAAGGTCGAGCCCGTGGGCCACGGCCGCAACGGCGATGCCACGCGCAAGCTGCTGGGCTCGGGCTCGGGCTTTTTCCCGCTGTTCAACCGCAACAAGAAAAGCCTGACGCTGGATCTGCAGACCCCCGAGGGCAAGGAAGCCGCTCTGCGGCTGATCGCCACGGCCGATGTGGTGACCGAGAACTTCAAACCCGGCACCATGACCAAGCTGGGCCTGGACTATGAAAGCCTCAGGCAGCGGTTTCCACGCCTCGTCTATGTGAGCCACAAGGGCTTTCTGCCCGGCCCCTACGAACACCGCACGGCCCTGGACGAGGTGGTGCAGATGATGGGGGGCCTTGCCTATATGACGGGCCGGCCCGGCGACCCGCTGCGCGCGGGCACCAGTGTCAACGACATCATGGGCGGCATGTTCGGTGCCATGGGAGCCATGGCGGCCCTGGCCCAGCGCGAAAAGACCGGCAAGGGCCAGGAAGTGCAAAGCGCACTGTTCGAGAACAATGTGTTCCTCATCGCCCAGCACATGATGCAGTACGCGGTGACCGGCAAGCCCGCAGCCCCCATGCCCGCACGCATCTCGGCCTGGGCAATCTACGACGTGTTCGAAGTCCAGGGCGGCGAACAGATCTTTCTGGCCGTAGTCAGCGACGGCGCATGGCGCGAGTTCTGCGATGCCTTCGGCCTGGTCCAGCTGCGAGACGATCCGCGCCTTGGCAGCAACAACGACCGCGTGCAGGCCCGCAGCTGGCTGATGCCGCTGCTGCGCGAAACCATGGCCGGATACAGCGCCGCGCATATCGCCCAGGTCTTCGAGGACAAGGGCCTGCCGTTTGCGCCCATCGCGCGCCCGCACGACCTGCTCGAAGACCCGCACCTGAACGCCACCGGTGCGCTGGCCCCCATCACCTTGCCCGACGGCCGCGACAGCAAGACCGTGCTGCTGCCGCTGACCCTGGACGGCAAGCATCTGCAGGTGCGTCTCTCGCCACCCAAGCTCGGCGAGCACAGCCTGGAGATTCTGACCGCCCTGGGCTACAGCCAAGCCCAGGCCCAGGCACTGGCCCAGGGCCTGCCTGACTGAGCGACCCTGCGGGGCCACGGCTCCGCCTTCTTCAGCACACCCCAGAACAGGGCGCCCATGCACGCCCTGCGGGGATTCCTTACCCCAATTTCCAGCCACCAGGAGACAAAACCATGAAACACAGCTCTTTCCTCCATTGCGCAGCACGACCGGCAAACCGCCGCCAGGCCATTGCAGCCTGCGCGCTGATGGCCATGGCGGTCGCCAGCGGCAGCGCCAGCGCCCAGCCCGGGGAATGGCCCGCCAAGTCGATCCGCATGGTCGTGCCCTTCACGCCTGGCGGCGGCACCGACACGGTGACACGCCAGATCAGCGAGCGCATGGCGACCGCGAATCGCTGGGTCATCGTGGTGGACAACAAGCCTGGTGCGGGCGGAAATATCGGACTTGATGCCGTCGCCAAGGCACCTGCCGACGGTTATACCTTCGGCATGGGACAGACCGCCAATCTGGCCATCAATCCCTCGCTGCTGCCCAGCATGCCGTTCAATGCCAAGACCGATCTGCTTCCCGTGGCGCTGGTGGCCTCGCAGCCCGTGGTGCTGGTCGTGCCCGCCGATTCGCCCTGGAAATCGCTGCAGGACCTGATTGCCGCGGCCAAGGCCCAGCCCGGCGCCATCAAGCAAGGCCTGGCGTCCACGGGCACCGTGGGCCATCTGGCGGGGGAAATGCTTTCCTACAAGGCCAAGATCGATGTGCTCAACGTGCCTTACAAGGGCGCCGCGCCGGCCGTGACCGATCTGCTGGGCAAGCAGACCCACTATATGTTCGGCACGCCTCAGGCGGTCTACCCCATGATCAAGGGCCAGCGCCTGCGCGCACTGGCGGTGACCTCGGCCAAGCGTCTAGCCATCCTGCCCCAGGTCCCCACCGTGGCCGAGTCCGGCTTTCCCGGCTTTGAAGCCGTGGACTGGAAGCTGATCGTGGCCCCCAGGAACACGCCTGCCGCGCTGGCGCAGAAGATCAATGCCGCAGTGAACACCGGGCTGCAGGACCCCGCCGTGCTCAAGCAGTTGCAATCCGAAGGCAGCACGCCCATGGGCGGCAGCCTGCAGGACGCCCAGGCCTATCTGCAAAAGGAGCAGGCCAGCTGGGCCGCGCTGATCCGCGACGCGAAGATCACACTGGAATAACGCTATTCAAATAGAAGCATCTTCCGCTTTCCTCATCTTGTTTTTCATATACATCGACCATGAAAACAAGTGATACAAAGCGGTAGCTGCTATATTTTTGATGGATACAGCCACCGTGACCCCAGCCTCTGCCAGAACAGCACGGCCAGGCCGGCACCCAAGGTGTTGGCCAGCGCATCCAGCCATTCAGCGCCGCGCGTGACGCTCAGAAACGACTGCAGACCCTCTATCAGGCCGCCATAGACCGCGCACAGCCCCACCACGCATGCGGCCTGCGCCAGCGTCCAGGCCCGACCCAGACTGCGCGCACGCAGCACTGCCGCCCACCACAGCAGCGTGGCCAGCACGCCGTGCAGACTCGCGTGCACCAGCTTGTCCGCATACGCTATTCCATTCAGAAACGGGAACAGCCTCAGGATCAGGCCGCCGCTGGCGCCGGTTTCATTGAGGCAGCCCCACAGCATGAACAGCGCCCAGGCCAGGCTGCAGGCGGCCGGAACCCGCCACAGGCGCTGGTCTGCAGCAGTCATCGACAGTGGTGAACGCATGACCTCTTTCATATCCGGCATGAAAAAGCCCGGCATGCGGAGCACCCCGGGCTTTGTCCTGACACAGCGATTCGCGTCAACGAATCATCGGCGCGTCACAGCGTGCGACCAAACGGTCCGGCATCGCCCACCTGCACCGGCTTCTTGCCCTTGCGGGCCGCCTTGGCGGCGGTTCCGGCCACACGCACGTCCATGTCGGCAGGCGTAGAAGCCTTGGCCTTGGGCGAAGCCTTGCCCGTCTTGGCGGCGGGCTTTGCCGCAGGCTTGGCTACGGCCTTGACCGCCGTCTTCGCCACGGGCTTGGCTGCCGCCTTGACCGCGCCGGACTTGGCTGCAGGCTTCTTGGCCGCAGGGGCCTTCTTGGCAGGCACGGATTGGGTCTCCGCGACGCAATCGGCGTAATAGCGGATCTCGCCGTTTTCGTCTTCCAGCTCCACCAGACCGTGGATATCGGTCTCGAAGCCCGGGCACTCCTTGGCGAACTCGCGCGCGAACACCAGGTAGTCCACGATCTTCTTGTTGAAGACTTCACCGGGGATCAGCAACGGAATTCCGGGCGGGTAAGGCGTGACCAGACCCACGGTGGTGCGGCCGACCAGATGGTCGATTTCCACACGCTCGGTCTTGCGCTGCGCGATATGCGCATAGGCATCCGAGGGCTTCATCGTGGGCTTGAGATCCGACAGATACATCTCGGTCGTCAGGCGTGCGATATCGTACTTGGCGTACATCTCGTGCACGTGCTGGCACAGGTCCTTGAGGCCCATGCGCTCGTAGCGGCGGTGCTGCTGGCAGAACTCGGGCAGGATGCGCGCCAGAGGCTGGTTGCGGTCGTAATCGTCCTTGAACTGCTGCAGCGCCGTCAGCATG
Source organism: Comamonas sp. Z3 (assembly GCF_008121565.1). Classification (NCBI taxonomy): domain Bacteria; kingdom Pseudomonadati; phylum Pseudomonadota; class Betaproteobacteria; order Burkholderiales; family Comamonadaceae; genus Comamonas; species Comamonas sp. Z3. Next base: position 783,353 of record NZ_VOQU01000001.1, on the reverse strand, counting down.
GTGTTCCAGCGGCCCTTGGTGATGCCGATGGTGAACATGATGAAGAAGGAGTACAGGCCGGTCTTCTCGACCACCACGCCGTGCTCGGCCAGGTATTTGGTGACGATGGACGCGGGAATGCCGGTGTCGGCAAAGTCGCCGTCCAGGTCCAGGCCGGGCGTGACGATGGTGGACTTGATGGGGTCCAGCATGTTGAAGCCATCGGCCAGATCGCCAAAGCCGTGCCAGTTGTCGAACTCCTTGCCGTTCTTCTTGGAGCGGGTCTTGGTCGATGCGTCCGTGCCGCGGATGATCCAGTCCTGGGCCGTGCCCACGCCTTCCTCGGCCAGGGCTTCAGGGCCCCAGACCTCGAACCACCAGTCGTCGTCGCCGAACTCGTCCTCCACCTTGCGCATGGCACGGCGGAAGTCCAGCGCCTCGACAATCGACTCTTCCACCAGGGCCGTGCCGCCGGGCGGCTCCATCATGGCGGCAGCCACATCGCAGCTGGCGATGATGCTGTACTGGGGGCTGGTCGAGGTGTGCATCAGATACGCCTCGTTGAACAGCGGGTGGTCCAGCTTCTCGGTCTGGCTGTCCTGCACCAGCACATGCGAGGCCTGGCTGATGCCGGCGAGCAGCTTGTGGATGGACTGGGTGGCATAGACCACCGAATGCACCGGGCGCTTGCGCTTCTTGCCCATGGCGTGATAGCTGCCGTAGAAGGGGTGGAAGGCAGCGTGGGGCAGCCAGGCCTCATCAAAGTGCAGATTGGCCACATAGCCGTCCAGCATGCCCTTGATGGTCTCGGTGTTGTAGAGCACGCCGTCGTAGGTGGACTGCGTCAGCGTCAGTACGCGGGGCTTGACGGCCTTGGCGTCCACACCCTTGAGCAGAGGGTTGGCGGCGATCTTGGCCTGGATGGACTCGACCGAGAACTCGCTCTGCGGAATCGGTCCGATGATGCCGAAGTGATTGCGCGTGGGCTTGAGGAACACCGGAATCGCACCCGTCATGATGATCGAGTGCAGGATGGATTTGTGGCAGTTGCGGTCCACCACCACCACATCGCCGGGTGCCACGGTGTGGTGCCAGACGATCTTGTTGGAGGTCGATGTGCCATTGGTCACAAAGTAGCAGTGATCGGCATTGAAGATGCGCGCGGCATTGCGCTCGGACTCGCCGATGGCGCCGTTGTGGTCCAGCAGCTGGCCCAGCTCCTCCACGGCATTGCAGACGTCGGCGCGCAGCATGTTCTCACCGTAGAACTGGTGATACATCTGGCCCACGGGGCTCTTGAGAAAGGCCACGCCGCCCGAGTGACCGGGGCAGTGCCAGCTGTAGGAGCCGTCTTCGGCGTAGTCCAGCAGCGCCTTGAAGAAAGGAGGCTGCACGCTCTCCAGATAGCTCTTGGCTTCGCGGATGATGTGCTTGGCCACGAACTCGGGTGTATCCTCGAACATGTGAATGAAGCCATGCAGCTCACGCAGAATGTCGTTGGGCAGGTGACGGCTGGTCTTGGTCTCGCCGTAGATGTAGATGGGCACCTCTTCATTCTTGCGGCGCACTTCACCGATGAAGTCGCGCAGGCTGTGAATGATGGGGTCCTTGTCGCCGCCGAGCTGGAATTCCTCGTCGTCGATCGACAAAATAAAGGCGCTGGCCCGGCTTTGCTGCTGGGCGAACTGCGACAGATCGCCATAGCTGGTCACGCCCAGGACTTCAAAGCCCTCTTCTTCAATGGCTTGAGCCAGGGCGCGGATGCCCAGTCCCGAGGTGTTCTCGGAACGATAGTCCTCGTCGATGATGACGATGGGAAAGCGAAACTTCATGAACAGCCTCCGTACCAATCAGGCCTAAAAAACGAAACAGCCGCGAAGTGTAAGGAATATCCTTATTGCGGCTTTGAAACAGGCTGTTTTTAACCCAGAATGTGGTGCACTAAATACAGCCCTTAACAGGAGTTCAGATATGGATCTCTCCACCGCATGGTGGTTGCTTGTCGGTTTGCTGGTCATTGCAGAGCTGTTGACCGGCACTTTCTATCTCCTCATGCTGGCTCTGGGTGCCATTGTCGGCGCACTGTGCGCTCATTTCGGCATGGGCACCAGCAGCCAGATCGTCGCCGCGGCGCTGCTGGGCTCGGGCGCCGTCCTCGTCTGCTATCTGCTGCGCAAGCGCAGCCCGCGCAGACAGCCCGCCTCCAGCAATCGCGATGTCAACATGGATGTGGGTGAGACCGTGGTCGTGGAGCAGTGGAACACCGACGGCACGGCCCAGGTCCGCTATCGCGGCGCCACCTGGACCGTCATGGGACGCCAGGGCGCCCTGCCCATTCCCGGCCCCCACCGCGTGGCCGAAGTCATCGGCAACCGCCTGCTGGTTGACAAGATCTGATCACCGCCCAGCCCCGGCATGGTTATGCTGGACGCTGGAACGCCTCGCACTCTTTCTTCACACCAACGCCCCACAAGGGCTGGAGACAATATGGATTACGCAGTCCCTCTCGCCATCGCCATCATTGCCGTCATCTTCATCGTCCGCTCGATCAAGGTGGTCCCCCAGCAGCATGCATGGGTCAAGGAGCGTCTGGGCAAATATGCAGGCACGCTCACGCCCGGCCTGAACTTTCTGATCCCGTTCGTCGACCGCATCGCCTACAAGCACAGCCTCAAGGAAATTCCCCTGGACGTGCCCAGCCAGGTCTGCATCACGCGCGACAACACGCAGCTGACCGTGGACGGCATTCTCTACTTCCAGGTCACCGACCCCATGCGCGCCAGCTATGGTTCGTCCAACTACATCATGGCCGTCACCCAGCTCGCCCAGACCTCGCTGCGCAGCGTGATCGGCAAGCTGGAGCTGGACAAGACCTTCGAGGAACGCGACATGATCAACGCCCAGGTCGTCAATGCCATCGACGAGGCCGCGCTGAACTGGGGCGTGAAGGTGCTGCGCTACGAAATCAAGGACCTGACACCGCCCGCTGAAATTCTGCGCTCCATGCAGGCCCAGATCACGGCTGAACGTGAAAAGCGTGCCCTGATCGCCGCTTCCGAAGGCCGCCGCCAGGAGCAGATCAATATCGCCACCGGCGAGCGCGAGGCCTTCATCGCCCGCTCCGAAGGCGAAAAGCAGGCTGCCATCAACAAGGCCCAGGGCGAGGCCGCAGCCATCACCACCGTGGCCGAAGCCACCGGACAGGCGCTGGAGCGCGTGGCCACGGCCATCCGCCAGCCCGGCGGCGAGCAGGCGGTACAGCTCAAGGTGGCTGAAAGCGCCGTGGAGGCCTACAGCAAGGTGGCAGCAGACTCCAACACCACCCTGGTCATTCCTGCAAACATGACCGAAGTCTCCGGCCTGATTGCCTCCGCCATGAAGATGGTGCAAGTGGGCAAGAGCGCCTGACCGCCTCACCTGATGCGCCGTGCAGAAAAGAACTTTCTGCACTTTCATTTTGAGGTCGAAATTTCTGGTTAGAATAGCGGCTTCATCACACGGAGCGGTGGATGAGTGGTTTAAGTCGCACGCCTGGAAAGCGTGTGTGGGTTAATAGCCCACCGCGGGTTCGAATCCCGCCTGCTCCGCCAGATTTTAAAATCAAGTCGACCACACTTGGTTTTTTACTTCAGCAATGAAGTATTTTCGGGATCGCTGTGGAGCGGTGGATGAGTGGTTTAAGTCGCACGCCTGGAAAGCGTGTGTGGGTTAATAGCCCACCGCGGGTTCGAATCCCGCCTGCTCCGCCAAATGACAAAAGGCCTTGAAGCAATTCAAGGCCTTTTTTCTTTTTAGCGCATTCGGCTGTGAATGCGAATTGAATTCACGGTGCAGCATTAGCGCCACATGAATCCAGCCTGGCACCGGCGAATGCGAGGGACTGTATGGTGTTGGCGAGCCAGCAAGCAATCTTGCCGCCGCCCATGCGCAAAAAAAGAGCCTGGACCGCGTCCTGGGCTCTCGCGCCCGCAGCGCCGGATTACTCCTGGCGGCCGAGCTCGTGTGAGGCTGGTTGACGAGCGACAAGCCCAGCAACACTCAACCAGCCGCTCGACCCCAGCCTCCGCCCAGTGCCTTGAACAGCGTGGCCAGGGCCATCTGCCGCTGAGTACTGACCTCGATCAGAGCCATCTGCTGCGCAAAGTCCGTGCGCTGTGCATCCAGATAGCGCAGATGGCTGTCCAGCCCGGCGCGATAGCGCAGCTCGGCGAGCTTGAGCGTATTCGCGCTGGTCTGCACCAGCCGCTGGCGGGCCAGCTCCTCGCGCCTCAGGGCCTCGACGGAGGCTAGCGCGTCACTGACTTCACGAAACGCCGTCTGGATGCTGCGCTCGTAACTGGCTATCGCCATGTCCTTGCGCAGCTGCGCGATCTCCAAATTGGCGCGATTGCGGCCGCCATCAAGAATCGGCAGGCTGAGCTGCGGCATGAAGGACCAGGAGCGCTGGCCAGCGGCAAACAGATCGGAGAGCTCAGCACTGGCAGAGCCGTAGGAGCCCGTGAGGGAAATGCGTGGAAAGAATGCGGCCCGCGCAGCGCCGATGCTCGCATTGCGCGAACGCAGTTGGTATTCGGCGGCACGGATGTCCGGGCGCAGCTCCAGCAGATCGGACGGCAGGCCGGCACCGATCTCCTGCACCAGGGGAGCGGCACTCAGATCCGCTGCCGCCTGGACCGCGCCATCGCCCACCAGCCAGTCCAGCGCGTTTGCCGCCTGACGCAGCTCGCGTGACAAGCGCTCGACTTCGGCGCGCGCCAGTTCGAGCTGGCCTTGAGCCTCCTGCTCGTCCAGGCGGCCGGCCGTGCCGGTCTTGCGACGCTCGCTCATCAGCTGCCACTCCTTATCGCGCGCCTGCAAGGTGCGCAGCGCCAGGACCTGGCGCTGCCGCGCGCTGTCGTGCGCCAGCGAGGCCTGGATCACTTCGGCGACCAGACTGATCTGCACGCTGCGCGCGGTCTCCTCGGTGGCCAGGTATTCCATCAGTGCGGCCTCGGACAACGAGCGCATGCGGCCGAAGAGATCAAGCTCGAAAGCCATCAACCCGACGCCAGCCTGATAGTTGCTCTGCACCCTGGCCGCTCCCGTGCCGCTCAGATCGGCAGGCAGGCGCTGGCGGTTGCCACTGGCCTGCGCTTCCAGACCGGGCAGTTGGTCCGCACGCTGCACGCGATAGGCCGCGCGTGCGGTCTGCACATTGAGCAGCGTCTGGCGCAGATCGCGGTTGTTGGCCAGCGCTGTTTCGATACGCGAGCGCAGGCGCTCATCAATCACGAAATCCTTCCAGTGCAAGCTCTGCACCGATGCAGGTGTGGCTGCCGAGGCCGCACTCCAACTGCCGGGGATGGGCGCAGCAGGCCTGTCGTAGGTCGGCGCAAAAGAGCAGCCGGCCAGCACCACGGCGATCAGTGTCAGCACCGCGGTGCGCATGGGGTTTGGCCCGTTCATGCGGATTCTCCTTCGGAGTCTGAGTTTTTTTCCTGAGGCACTGCGCGACGCTTGCGCCGCAGCGAGAGCACGAAGACAAAGAAGATCGGCACGAACAGCACACCCAGCAAAGTCGCGCTGAGCATGCCGCCGATCACGCCGACACCGATGGCGGCCTGGCTGGAGGCACCCGCGCCGGTTGCCAGCGCCAGCGGCACCACCCCCAGGATGAAGGCCAGCGAAGTCATCACGATGGGACGAAAGCGCAAACGGGCTGCCTGCAATGCTGCCTCCGTCAGCGAATGGCCGCGCTCGTGCAGGTCCTTGGCGAACTCCACGATCAGGATGGCGTTCTTGGCCGCCAGGCCAATGATGGTGATCAGGCCGACCTTGAAGTACACGTCGTTCGAGAGACCCAGCGCCGACGTGGCCAGCACCGAGCCCAGCGCGCCTACGGGCACGATCAGCATCACGGCTGCGGGAATGCTCCAACTTTCGTACAGAGCCACGAGCAGCAGGAACACCACCACGATGGCCAGTGCGAACAGCTTGGGGGCCTGTGCGCCGGCGGCCTTTTCCTGATAGGACAGCGCCGTCCACTCGTAACCTATGCCGCGCGGCATCTCGCCCAGAATGCGTTCGAGCTCGGCCATGGCCTCACCCGTAGTGTGGCCGGGCTTGGCGTCGCCCGCGATTCGGAAGGCCGGATAGCCGTTGTAGCGCGAGATCTGCACCGGCCCCTGCTCCCACTCCACGCTGGCAAACGAGGCCAGCGGCACCTGCTCGCCCTGGGCATTGGGCACATACAGGCGCAGCAGGGCTTCGGGCGTCATGCGCGCGGCCGTGTCGACCTGCACCACCACACGCTGCAGACGCCCGGCATTCGGAAACTCGTTGATCACGGCCGAGCCATAGGCCGTGGACAGCACGACACTGATGCTCGCGAAGCTCACGCCCTGGGCCTGGGCCTTGCGCCGGTCTATGTCCAGGCGCAGCTGCGGCGCATCTTCGAGGTTTTCCATCATCGCGTAGGCGATCACCGGCGAGGCATTGGCCTTCTTCAGCAGTTCGTCGCGCGCGGCAACCAGGGCCTCGCGGCCCAGATTGGCGCGATCCTGCAGACGCAGCGCAAAGCCGCCGGAATTGCCCAGGCCGTCGATGGGTGGCGGGTCCACCGCCATGGCCGCACCATCGGACAGACTGCCGAAGCGCTGATTGAAGGCCTGGACCTCGTCCCACGACGCCTGGCCCTTGCCGCGCAAGGACCAGTCCTTGAGCGTGACGAAGGCCATGGCCGCGTTCTGCCCCATGCCCGAGAAGCTGTAGCCCATCAGGAACTCGGCCTGGGCGGTCGCGGGGCGACTTTGCACATAGGCTTCCATGTCGCGCACCACGGCCTCGGTGCGTGCTTCGGTCGCACCAGGGGGCAGTTGCACGCTGACGATGTAGTAGCCCATGTCTTCATAAGGCACAAAGGACTCGGGCATGCGCGTGTAGGCAAATCCCAGCCCGCCCACGATGGCTGCATAGATCAGCATATAGCGGCCCGTGCGCTTGACCAGACGCTGGTTGAGAAGGGAAAAGCGCTCGGTCAGCTTGGCAAAGTGCCGGTTGAACCAGCCGAAGAGACCTTTCTTCTCCTCGTGGTGATCCTCGGCAACAGGCTTGAGCAGCGTGGCGCACAGTGCCGGCGTGAATGTCAGCGCCAGCAGGCCCGAGAACAGGATGGAGACCGCCAGCGACAGCGAGAACTGACGGTAGATCACGCCCACCGAGCCGCTCATGAAGGCCAGGGGCAGGAACACGGCCACCAGCACCAGCGTGATGCCGACGATGGCACCCGAGACCTGCTGCATGGCCTTCACGGTGGCGGCCAGCGGCGTGAGGCCCTCCTCGGCCATGAGACGCTCCACGTTCTCCACCACCACGATGGCATCGTCGACCAGGATGCCGATGGCCAGCACCATGCCGAACATGGTCATCATATTGACCGAGAAGCCCAGCGCATACATCACCGCCAGGGTGCCGGCCAGACACACCGGAACCACGATGGTGGGAATCAGCGTATAGCGCAGGTTCTGCAGGAACAGCCACATCACCAGGAACACCAGCACCACGGCCTCGACCAGGGTCTGGATCACCTTGCCGATGGCGACTTCGACAAAGCGCGAGGTGTCGTAGGGCACGGCGTACTGAATATCGTCCGGGAAGTTCTGCGACAGCTCGGCTAGCCTCGCCTTGACCGCCTTGGCGGTCTGCATCGCATTGGCACCAGGTGCCAGTTGCACGGCGGCCGCCACTCCTTTGTGGCCGTCCTCGCGCGAGGCAAAGCTGTAATCGAGCTGGCCGACTTCGAGACGCGCCACATCGGCCAGGTGCACGGCCGAGCCGTCGTCCCTGGCCTGCAGCACGATCTGGCCGAACTCCTCGGGCGAACTCAGCGTGCCCTTGACGGCAATCGTGGCGCTGAGCTCCTGCTCGGACGATCCGGGCTGGCTGCCGAAGCTGCCTGCCGGCACCTGGGCGTTCTGCGCGGCAATGGCCGCGTTCACGTCCGCCACCGACAGGCCGTAGCCCAGCAGCTTCTGCGGATCGACCCAGACCCGCATGGCGACATCGGCGCCGAAGTACTGCACCTTGCCCACACCGGGCACGCGGCGGATCTCGTTGTTGATGTTGCGCACCGCATAGTCGGAGAGGCGGACCTCGTTCTTGCCGCTGTCGTCGCCCTTGTAGGTCAGCGAATAGATCAGCAGGAAGTTGGCGCTGGCCTGTTCGACCTGCAAGCCCATCTGCATCACCGAGGCGGGCAGCCTGGCCTCGGCCTTCTTGATACGGTTCTGCACCTCGACCTGGGCCAGTGCGGGATCGGTGCCCGGCGCAAAGGTGGCCGTGATTTCGGCCAGGCCCGTGGCGCCGCTGGACGAGTCGAAGTACAGCAGACCCTTGGTGCCGTTGAGTTCCTCCTCGATGACGCTGGTCACCGACTCCATCACCGTAGTGGCTGATGCCCCCGGATAGGTTGCCGAGATGGAGATCTGCGGTGGCGCCACATTGGGAAACTGCGCCACAGGCAAGGCCGGGATCGCCAGCAGGCCGGCCAGCAGGATGAAGATCGCAACCACCCAGGCCAGCTTGGGGCGATCAATAAAAAACCGGGACATCATCTATCCTTGAATAAGGCTTGTCTTTTTTGGCATTCAGCGCTTTCAGAATCAGCGCATATTGCTCATTTTTTTGAAGTAGATTCAGAGTCTTTGACGACGCCAGCTTCAGCTGCAGCGGCCGCTCGGATCTGCACCTTGGTGCCGGGCACGGCTGCCGCAAGGCCTCCGACCACCACCCTGGCGTTTTCCTTGAGGCCCTCGGTGATATGCCAATCGGAGCCGTACATGGCACCGGTTCTCACCTTCTGGGACTGCACCATGTTCTGCTCGTCGAGCACCAGCACATGGGCCAATCCGTCGGCGCCGCGCTGCACCGCGCGCTGAGGCACGAGAATGGCCGCAGGATCCTCGCCCAGGCCCAAGGTCACGCGCACATACATGCCGGGCAGCAGCAAGCCATCCTGGTTGGGGAACTCACCGCGCAGCGCCAGCTGGCCGGTACCGCGATCCACCGTCACATCCGAGAACAGCATCCGTCCCTGGCGTTTCTGATCCAGACCGTCAGCCACCAGCGTCACCAGAGTGCTGCGTGGCGACTGGCCCTGCAGTTGCTGGGCACGCCAGCGCGTGGCCAGCGCGGCAGGCTGGCGAAAATCGGCGTAGACGGGGTCCAGCTGCTGGATCACCGCCATCGCTGTCGCTTCCCCCTGGCCAACCAGGGCACCTTCGGTCACCAGGGCACGGCCGATGCGGCCGGCGATCGGAGCTTTCACCGTCGCATACTCCAGGTTCAGGCGTGCCGCCTCCACTTCGGCCTGGGCCGATTGACGCGTGGCCATGGCACTGTGCAGCGTAGCCTTGGCGCTGTCGAAATCCTGGCGGCTCACAGCCTCCTGCGCCACCAGCGGTTCGTAGCGGCGCACCACGGACTGCGCTTCCGACAGCGCAGCCTCGGCTCGCGCCAGCTCGCCCCGGGCCCGCGACAGCGCAGCGCGCAGCGGCGCCGGGTCGATGCTGAACAGCACCTCGCCAGCCTTCACATCGGCGCCCTCCTTGAAATGGCGGCTCAGCACAATACCCGGCACACGCGCACGCACCTCGGCCACGCGCACAGGCTCGATCCGCCCGGGCAGTTCAGCGCTGAGGCTCAGCGCCCTGGGCTTGACGGTCACCACATCCACCTGCGGCAGCTCCTGGGGCTGGCCACCCGCTTCCGACTGGATGCAACCGCTCAACATCATTGCGGCCGCCAATGCGGCCAGGGCCGGCCAGGCACGCACATTCTGGCTTTTCGTCTTCATGGCTTTTGAGTCTTGTCAAATCTTGAAAGACGCGCATGATGCATGAAAAAGTTTTTTGAATCAAATTTGATTCATTAAGACCTATATTGATTCTTGATATTTTGCTGGTGTGTAAAGTTGCCAGCTCTTGCTTTTAGACTCGCTGATTGAATCAAAATAGGTTCATCCGTATCCGCCCCAACCGGAGCTACGAATGACAACAGCCCCCCACGACAACACAGCAATCCTCCCCCCATTGGCCCTGGCCCTGGTCAACCACCCACGCGCCACCTTGCAGGAGCTGGCCAAGGCCATTGGCATCAGCAAGGCCACGCTCTACCGTTTCTGCCCCACGCGCGATCTGCTGATCAAGCGCCTGCTGGAGCAAAGCCTGCGCACGCTGGACGACGCACTGGACGAAGCCCGCATCGAGGAAGGCCCGGTGCTCGAGGCCCTCAAGCGCCTCAATGCCAAGCATCTCGAACACCGCGAATTCACGCTGTTTCTGACCTATTACTGGAACGAGGTCGAAAAGCCCATGGAGGAAAATGCGATCTGGGAGCCCAAGGTCGACGCTTTCTTCCTGCGCGGCCAGCAGGAAGGCGTGTTCCGCATCGATTTCAGCGCGGCAACATTGACCGAGCTCTGGCTGGGAACCGTGATCGCCCTCATCGACGGCGAGCGCCGCGGTCGCATCCCCCGCGCGCCGCTGGCGCAGCTCGCAGAGCAGGCTTTTTTGCAGGGCGTCATGCGCCAGGACGGGCCGGCGACAGCCTGACAGAATCGACCCGGACTGCAGCCTTGGCGGCAATGCCTGCCTGCAACTGCACCATGCTCATGCCGTTCCCCTGCAACGCGAGCTCGCGTGCCCTCACACTCGTTTTCACAATTAGAGAGCAGCCTTGTCATGATCAGCCACCTCGACCACCTGGTACTCACCACGGCCAACGAAGCCCAATGCATACACTTCTACACCGAAGTCCTGGGCATGCGACTGGAGTCCTTCATCGGCGGCAACCCGCCCGTGGAGCGCAAGGCCTTTGTCTTCGGCCAGCAGAAGATCAATCTGCATGTGAAGGGGCGCGAGTTCGAACCCAAGGCCCACATTCCTGTGCCCGGTGCCCTGGATCTGTGCTTTCTGGCCTCGGTGCCGCTGGACGAAGTCATCATGCGCCTGCAGCAGTTGTCGGTTCCGATTGCCGAAGGTCCCGTGATGCGCACCGGTGCCACATCGAAAATCCGCTCCATCTATGTGCGTGACCCCGACCTGAACCTCATCGAGATCTCGGAGCCGGCCTAGCCGTGCTCGCGCTGGCAAGCCGGGGCCCGCGAAACGGCCCCGCTTGTCGGCTCAGAGCTGTGCCAAGGCCTTTTTTGCCGGTGCATGGCCTTGGGCGGCAGCGCGCTGCAACCATTCACGCGCGAGCCTGGCGTTCTTTTTCACACCCTGACCATCCCGGTACAAGGTGCCCAAGGCATATTGGGCCGGCGCATCCTGCTGCTCGGCGGCCAGTCGGTACCACTTGAGCGCCTGGGCCAGGCTCCTGCCCACACCATCGCCATTCTCGTACAGAGTGCCCAGGTTGTACTGGGCCTTGGCATAGCCTTGCTCGGCTGCCATGGCGAACCATTTGGCAGCCTCGGCGTAGTCGGGCTTGTCGAAACCCTTGCCCAGGTACTGGAAGACGCCGACGTTGTACTGGGCCAGCACATTGCCTTTGAGCGCCGAGTTCAGGTTTTCCATGTACTCCATGGACTGCGCAAACGAACCGGCTTCGACGGATGCCGCAGAAAGCTGCTGCAGGCGCTCGGCGGCGGCCGCATGCTGGTACTTCAGTGCCTGGGTGTAATAGGCGATCGCTTCCTTATCGTTGCGATACTCGCCCTCGCCCTGCTCAAACAGGCGGCCCAGTTCATAGTACGCCTCGCCCGAGCCACGGATGGCTACAGCATGCAGGAGCAGCACGGCTCGCTTGTGGTCGGGGGCCACACCCTGGCCTTCGAAGCAAATCTTCCCCAGCAGCAATTGGGCTTTTTGCACGCCTTTGTCTGCCAGCGGGGTCAGCCATTTCGCGGCTTCGGCATGGTTCTTCTCAACGCCTTCGCCAAGGTAGTACATCTCGGCCACCGTGAACTGCGCGAGCACATCGGCTTGCTGCGCCGCCATCAGATACCAGCGAAACGAGACCTGCAGATCCTGGGCCAGCAGCTCGCCTTTGCGGTAGACAAAGCCCAGACTATTTTGTGCTGTCGCAGAGCCCTGTTGCGCGGCGCGCTCCAGCCATGCGACACCTGTTGCTGCATTCCGCTCAACCGCTTCGCCTCTTAGATAGATAGTTCCCAGCAGGTTCTGCGCATCGAGATTGCCAGCGTTTGCAGCCTGATGAATGCGTGCCAGGCCTGCCTCAGGATCTTTCTTCACGCCTTCGGCACCCAGCACATAGACCAGGCCCAGCAGATACTGGGACGGCGCATGCTGCTGATCGGCGGCCAGCCTCAGCCAGCGCAAGGCATCGTCGGCATTCTTTTCCACGCCCTTGCCGTAAAGATAGGCCTTTCCCAGCTCGTACTGTGCCGCGACATCGCCGGTCTTTGCGGCGTTGACCGCATCGCTGGGCTGGGCCTGGGCACAACCCCAGAACGAGAGCCAAGCCGAGAGAACCAAAGCACCAGACCATCTCGCAAGCATTGCGTCTCCTGTTCGCAAAAAAAAGAGGCGAGTATATAGAAGCGACGCCTTATCCACAAAGCGCTGCCAGCTATCAAAAACATATCGACCCGCCTCAAACCGGAGACGGTTTCCGATGCAGCTCGCGCTTGACTGCAGGCACCGGGCCGCCTGGCGGCCCGCAAAATCTTTCCTGCTCCCCGGCTCGCTGCGGTTGCGGTTGCGGTTGCGGCTGAGCACCAGGATTGGCCGGCGACGGCCAACCACCTCTTGGGCTCAGGCATTCATGGGCGTACAGAGCTCCACCACACAGCCATCGGGGCAACGCAGATAGGACACCACCTGCCCCCAGGGCTTGGCTGTCGGTGCTGCCATCTCGGCAGCGCCGGCGCTCAGCGCGTTTCGATGGGCCTGCTCGACATCTTCCGTGACCAGCGCGATTTCAAAGCCCAATGGCTTGGCGGAGCTGTGCGCTTCGACATGGCCTCCCGGAAAATTCAGCCCACCCAGCGCATGGGCGGCAAATGCCAGCGTCGTCTGCCCGGTCTCGAGCTCGCCGTAGGTTCCGGATTCATGCAGAAAACGCCGCTGCATGCCGAATGCGCGGGTAAAGAAGTCCAGAGATGCCGGGACATCGGGGACATAGACGATTGTGTAGCCCAGTTTCATGAAACACCTTCTCAAAGCTCGAGCGAATTGGAACGTTGAACGCGCGACTGTCTGCTGTTCAGTGCCATCATCCTACTCAGCAAAACGACGAAGGCCTTGAAATGATTCAAGGCCTTCGTGACGGTCTGCCGGATTCAAGCCGTCATCTACAGCCCCATGCCCAGAATCGAGTTATCGGCATGCAGTTCGCTGCCGCTCATGACGCTGGACGCGTCGCTGGCCAGAAACAGCACCAGCTGTGCAATGCGCTCGGGCATATAGGCACGTCCGGCGCGATTGCGCTCGGGATCATGCAAGACCATTTCCTGGCTCACGCCCTTGGGCAGCGAAGCCTGCATCATCGGCGTATAGATGCCATCGGGGTGGATGGAGTTGACGCGAATCGCATAGCCTTGCTTGCGGCAGTTCAGCGCAGCAGCGCGCGTCAGCGCGGACACGGCCGCCTTGCTGGCGCTGTAGCCCGCATATTGCTCCACGGGCAGCCAGCTCGATACCGAAGCCATGTTGATGATGGAGCCGCCGCCCTGCTTCATTGCCGCAATGCCCTGCTGGCAGCCGATGAAGACCGACTCGGTGTTGATCCTGAGCAGGCGGCTGAAATCCTCCAGACGCCCGGTTTCCATGTCGCCCGGCAGCAGGATGCCGGCGTTGTTGACCAGCACATCGAGCCTGCCCAGACACTGCTGCACCGCCGCCAGCACAAGCTTCCAGTCCGTCTCGCTGCTCACATCATGGCGGACGAACATGGCGTGCTTGCCCAGCTCCGCCGCCAGTTGCAGACCTGCCGCTTCATTGATATCGCTGAATGCGACCTTGGCACCTTCGGCAAGAAGCAGCTTCACCACTTCCAGCCCCACGCCGCTGGCGCCACCAGTGACCAGGGCCACCTTGCCCTGCAAACGATTTGTCATCCTCTGTCTCCTCGTGATTTTTTCTCGGCCCTGAACAGGGCATTGCCACTGCCACACAAAAAAGGAGGCGCAAGCGCCTCCCAGCCTGGCCGGCAAACAGCCCGCAGCCACACCAATGTGCACCCCAGGCTGTTTGCCGGATTCATGTTCTTCAGTTGCCGGCGTTACGCGCCGCCTCGGGCGTAAACATGGCTGCGGTCATATTGCCCTTGTTCAACACAGGGCCCTGGGGGCGCTCCTGGAACAGGTTGTAGGCCACATAGCCACCGGAGTTCAGGTCGTGATAGAAGCTGGTGCCCGCATGCCAGATTCTGGCGTCGAAGGCGTAGTAATGGTTGACCACCGCCTGCAGCCACAGCTGACCACGGGCATCGTAGTAATCGCTCATCAGTGCCTGACCGGTATCCTCGTCAAGGAACAGCACGCGCTTGCCGAACATGTGGCGATAGCCGTCCTTGAGCGAAGCCTCCAGCACCCAGACACGGCGCAGCTCGTAGCGCATGTAGTCGGGGTTTTCATGGCCGGGTTTGAGCAGGTCTGCATACTTCACGCTGCTGCCGTGAATCTTGTAGGCATTGGCCGGCACATAGACTTCCTTCTTGCCCAGCGACTTCCAGTGGTAGCGCTCGGGCGAGCCGTTGAACAGGCGGTCGGAGTCAATGGTCAGCTTGCCACCGGTGCCCGACAGAGGCTGATCGAAACCGTATTCGGGAATCTGGCGAACCCGGCGCGTGCCGGGGTCATAACTCCAGCCCAGGCGCTTTTCCTTGCCGAACTCCACCGGCTCGGACACCACGCTGACGCCGCCCTTCTCACGCTCGGGCAGCCTGACCGCATTCATGCCCTGGGACATGGGGCTACTCAGTGGCTGCCCGGCATTGGCCGGATCGTTGACCTGGCTGAAAGCGCGGTTGTCGGCCCGGCCCCAGACGATGCTGCCATCGGCCAGCACATTGGCATTGTCACGCAGCGTATGTTCGGTAAAGGCACGTGATGGCAGCAGGTTGTTGAAGGCCAGCTCCAGACCACTGCGGGGAAACGGAAAGGGCAGCGCGCCCTTGACCGCCCCCGTGGTGCCCTGGCCGTCGGCATTCATCACGGCCTCCTGGGCGTTCTTCCTGGCAGCCGCGCAGACGGCATCCGAGAAGCGGAAGTCGCGGTGCCCTTGATAGACCGGGATGCGATAGGTCCTGGGGTATTTGGCAAACATGGCCTTCTGGCCTTCTGTAAGGCGCTCGGCGTACTGGGCCAGATTCTCTGCCGTGATGGTGAACAAAGGCTTTTCACTGGCATAAGGGTCCACAGGATGCAGGCCCGCATGCGGGTTGTATTGAATGCCGGGTGGCGTGCCCAGCCATTTCCCGGTGAACTCCGGCACGCCACTGGCCGTGCCCGCTTTTTCTCCGCCCGTGCATGTCAACGACTTGCCCAACCTGGCCAGTTCATCGGGCGTTGCCCTGGCCCAAACAGCCCCCGCCAACAACGCGCCTGCGGCCAGGACCGCCAGCGAACGGGGCCCCACTCCTAACTTCATGCCTAGTCTCCTTGGATGCATTGCCATGCATCTACCTGTCATTGAACTTCTCTTGTCGTTGTTCTTCCTTGCCGGCTCGCAATTGCGAAGCAACGAAATCATTGTTCGGCCGGAGACAATCAAGGGCATCGTCAATTGGGACTAGCGCAGGCAGGCCAGCGTAGCGGCCATAAAAAAAGCGGGCCGCTGGCCCGCTCTGGAACAGTATTTGAACGTTCAGCGCTTGATGCCGAACACACCCAGCATCTGCTCTGTCTGCTTTTGCATCTGCTCCTGCATCTGGGTGAACATGTTCTGGGACTGCTCCATATAGCTGCCCATCAAACCCTGCATGGCCTGAGGCTGCATGCTCATGAACTGCTTCCAGGCTTCGGGATTCGCGCCCTGGGACTGGCCCGCCAGCTTGCTCTGGAAGTCCGTGAACATCTGCACGTTCTTTTCGATATAGCTTCCCATGAAGCCCTGCATGGCATGGCCATAGAAGCGGATGATGTTGGCCAGCATCGCTTCGGAGAACATGGGTGCCCCACCGGCCTCCTCCTCCAGAATGATCTGCAACAGAATGGAGCGCGTCAGGTCTTCATTGGTCTTGGCATCCCTGATGACCACCGGCTCGCTGTCCATGACCAGTTGCTTGACTTCGGCCAGCGTGATGTATGAAGAGGTATTGGTGTCGTACAGACGACGGTTGGGGTACTTCTTGATGATTCGCTGCTTCCCCGCCTGGACATCACCGTCTTTGCCCTCTTTGCTTTCTTGCATTGCAAGTCCTTTATGTTCTGGGGGTCTGCCCCGTCGTCAATTGAGCTATTGCAGTGCAACAGATTTTAGGCAGTGCGCAAGCCGTCTCGGCAAGCAGTAACCCTGACAAACAAGCTTGTCTGCTCTGCAACAAAGTCGCACCACCGTCACAGCCTGCACCAGGTCTTTGCCATTCATTCACAAAAACAGCTTGCTGTCTGGCGAAATAAAGCTTGCAGAAGGTTTACAGTGCCTTTCGTTGTTTGACGAAAGGCTCAACGGAATGATCTCCACCAAAACACGCAATGCTGTTTGTCTGACCGCCCTGCTGGCTGCTGCCGGCTTCATGACTGCAGCTCAGGCCCAGCCCGATGCCGCAGCAGCCGATGCAGCCAAGGCCGCCGCACCGCAGGCTGCACCTGCAGCCCAGGCAGCCCCTGCCAATGTGGATGCAGCTGCCGCTGACGCAGCCTTGCGCAAACGCCTGCAAGCTGTAGTGGCGGCCATGGACGGCAAGTCCAAGCTGGCCGCCAGCAATTTCAACGAGGAGTTCCTCAAGAACTCTCCCATCGACACCGTGCAGAAAGCCCTGGACTCGGTGCGCACCGGCGTAGGCAGTTGCCAGACGGTCGGTCGCATGGAAAGCTCCACGCCTCTGGCCACCAGCGTGCTGCTGAGCTGCACCAAGGGCTTCGTGCCCATGGAGCTGGCGGTCGAGCCCAAGGCCCCCTACCGCATCTCCGGTATCTTGCTGCGTCCGGCATTCTGGAAGTAAGCCGTTGCCGCTCTCAAGAATGGAGCCCTTGGGCTCCATTTTTTGTGGGCTCTCGCAAGTTCAGATCACCACCGGCTCGGGTTCCAGGCGAATCCCGAAGCGCTCGTAGACACTGGTCTGGATGGCCCCGGCGAGCGTCATCACCTCACCGCCGGTCACGCTGGCGTCTATGCTGTGGCGGTCACCGCGGTTGACCAGCACCAGCGCCTGCTTGTCATAGACGCCTGCGCGCCCCATGGTCTTGCCCTTCCAGCCGCAGGCATCGATCAGCCAGCCGGCCGCCAGCTTGATGGAGCCGTCATCCATGGGGTAGTGAACAATCTTGGGCTCGCGCGCGATGATGTCCGCGCACTGCTCGGTCGTCACCGTGGGGTTCTTGAAGAAGCTGCCTGCATTGCCGGTGACTTCTGGGTCCGGCAGCTTGGCACGGCGGATCTCGCAGACCCATTCAAAGACCTGCTGCGCAGTCGGCTGCTCTATGCCTTTTTCGGCCTGCTTGCGCTGCAGATCGAGATAGCCCAGATCCGGCTTCCAGCTCTTGGGCAGCGCCAGGCGCACGCGGGTGATCACCGCCCGCCCCTTGAGACCCAGACCGCGCGGAACGGCCGCCGAGCCGGCCACGGGCCAGTACTTGGGCTGGGCTGGTGCATGCTTGAACACCGAGTCACGGTAACCGAAGGCACATTGCGCAGCATTGAGGCTGAACTGCTCGCCGGTCACCAGATCGATGGCATCCAGGGAATCGAAGCGATCCTGCAACTCAATCCCATAGGCCCCGATGTTCTGCACCGGGGCCGCGCCGACCGTGCCTGGAATCAGCGCCATGTTCTCAAGACCTGTATAGCCCTGGGCCAGCGTCCATGCCACCATATCGTGCCAGCGCTCGCCTGCGCCGATCTCGACAATCCAGTCCCTGTCGGTTTCGTGCAGCAGCCGCATGCCCATGATTTCCATCTTGAGCACCACGGGGGCCACATCGCCCGTCAGCACCACATTGCTGCCACCGCCAAGGACAAACACAGGCTGCCGGCCCCATAGCGGGTCGGCGAGGAACTGGCGGATATCGTCCTGGCTACGAATGCGCACCAGTGTTTCGGCGCGCGCGGCAATGCCAAAGGTGTTGCAATGCTGCAGGGGAACATTTTTCTCGACTAACATCCACCCAATTGTCGCACTGCGCCTGCTCCGCTGCTGGCAAGCAGCACTTCACGGCCCGGCGCACTGTGGCTGTTCACCGCTCTGATACTGATAGGAATTACACATGCCTTCTTTTGACACTGTTTGCGAAGCCGATTTCGTCGAAGTGAAGAACGCCGTTGACAACGCCACCAAGGAAATTGGCACCCGCTTCGACTTCAAGGGCACTTCGGCCGCCGTCGAGCTCAAGGACAAGGAAATCACCATGTACGGCGATGCCGAGTTCCAGCTGCAGCAAGTCGAGGACCTGCTGCGCAACAAGCTGACCAAGCGCAATGTGGACGTGCGCTTCCTGGACATCCAGAAGGCACAGAAGATTGGCGGCGACAAGGTCAAGCAGCTCATCAAGGTCAAGAACGGCATCGAGTCCGAGCTGGCCAAGCAGATCCAGAAGCTGATGAAGGAAAGCAAGCTCAAGGTGCAGGCCGCCATTCAGGAAGAGAAGGTCCGCATCACCGGCGCCAAGCGCGACGATCTGCAGGCGGCCATGGCCCTGATCCGCAAGGACCTGGCCGACCATCCGCTGTCGTTCAACAACTTCCGCGATTGAATGAGACCCCTGCTGCGCAGCTTCGCTGCCTGCTCCTCTGCCGCCGTGCGGAGCGACCGGCCAATGCCCTGGCCGGGGGCCTGCGGCCTGCGCCGCATGGGTCTTCTGCTGTCGGTCGGCCTGGCCGCCGGCTGCGCCTGGGGCCAGTCCGTGGCACTGACCGGCGTGCTGGGCAGCAAGGCCTTGCTGGTCATTGATGGCAGCGCCCCCAAGGCACTGGCCGTCAACGAAAGCCACAGGGAAGTGCGCCTGCTGCAGGTCAGCGGCGACACCGCCGTGGTGGATATCAAGGGCCGGCGCCAGACCGTGCGCCTGGGCGATGCTCCGGTCAGCGTGGGCAGCCGGGGCGGCACTGGCGGCGCCGCGCGCTCGGGCCGGCTGGTCCTGATCGCCGACTCGCGCGGCCATTTCATCGATCGTGGCTATATCAATGGCAAAACCATGCAGTACATGGTGGACACCGGCGCCAGCACCATTGCCATAGGCCGTGCCGATGCCGATCGCATGGGCCTGCCCTACGAACAGGGCATCCCCGTACTGATGCGCACCGCCAACGGCACTGCCCAGGGCTGGCGCATCAAGCTCGACAGCGTCAAGCTGGGCGAAATGGAGGTCTACGGCATGGACGCCGTCGTCGCCCCCCAATCCATGCCCTATGTGCTGCTGGGCAACAATCTGCTGACCCAGTTTCAGATGACCCGCAGGGGCAATGAGATGGTTCTGGAAAAGAACTGAACCCGCCTCACGCCCATGCAAGCACGCTACGACGACCCCTATGAAGACCTGCTGGGCCTGTGGTCAGATCTGGAGGCGGCACTGGCGCTGTTGCTGACCGAGCCGCTGCGCATTCCCGGCTTTGCCATCAAGCTGCGCCAGCTCGATCTATGGTTGCAGGACCTCATCACCCAGGACAGCGACGCCGCGCTGTACCTGATGTTTCAGCGTGCCAGCTCGACCACCGTGGGCTACAGTCCCTCTCATGCCGTGGTCTGCGCAGGGCTGTGCCATATCCTTGCCAAGGAGCTTGAGCTGCCTCAGTCCGAGCGCGACACACTGATACGCGCCGCGCTGACCATGAATATCGGCATGACCGTGCTGCAAAACCAGCTGGCCGAGCAACGCACGCCGCTGAACAGCCAGCAGTCCGAAGCCGTCAAGCAACACCCCATGGAGGGCCGCCTGATGCTGGAGCGGCTGATGGTGCGCGACCAACTCTGGCTGGATACCGTGCAATACCACCATGTCGTGCTGCAGCCCGCGCCGCTGGCACAGTTGCAGCCGCTGGAGCGCCTGGTGCGCATTCTGGGCACGGTGGATCGCTATGCGGCCCTGATCAGCCCGCGCAAGACCCGCAGCGGGCGCTCTGCCACCGAGTCGCTGCAGGTGCTGCAGCAAGGCGGACAATACGCCGACGAAGTCAAGCAGGCCTTGATCGATGTCGTGGGTCTCTACCCGCCCGGCACCTATGTGCAGCTGGGCAATGGCGAAGTCGCCGTCGTGCTGCGCCGTGGCAAAAGCCTGGAGGAGCCCCAGATAGCCAGCGTGATCGACAGTGATGGCCACAGCATGTACCCGCCCATCTGGCATCTGGACGGGCGCAGGCCGGCCATCACCTCCGCGCTGGCGCGTTCCTCGCTGACGCTGGATCTGGATCTGCGCTCCATGGCACAGCTGGGCATTCACAGCGCACGCGGCAATGCCGAGCTGTACCGCATGGTCAAGCTGCCGGGCAGCAGACGCTGAGGCTTTGCGCTCTAGATGCCCTGTGCTGCCATCAAGCCTGCATGGTGGCCGCGCGTGAACGCCTCTTCCAGTACCGAATAGCCAGCCCAGTCCGCATGCGCAAAGCTCAGCCGCGCCGTTGCAGGCGTGGGCAGACCCTGTACGCGCTCCCCGTTCAATAGCAGCTTTCGCTTACTCGTATTGAACTTGACAGCTATTTCACTCAATATGCGCTGATCACCAGGGCGCGGAATCGCCATGGCATGGCCATAGCGGGTGATTTCCATGCGTGTGGCATGCTGCAGCAGATCGGGGTGCGCCTCGCTCAGCGTGTTCACGATGCGGTCGCGCCAGAAGGCAAACGGTTGCTGCATCAGTTGCCTGCGCCCATCGGCCCAGTCCCCCAGCGCCTGGTAGTAGCTCAGCACCGTGGGCTGGCGGCGTATGCGGTCCAGCCGCTGATTGCCCGCATCCACATAGCCCAGCCCGCCCGCATTGCCATCGCGGTACAGCACATTGTCCCAGGCGGGCTCCGCCCCCGGATAGTCGGCCAGCGGTCGGTCGATATGGATGTTCGCCACCAGCCAGGGCGCCCAGTCCAGACGCGCCGCCACGGTGCGCAGAAAATCGGGCGCATCGCGCAGCACGCGTGCGGCCACAAAACTGGGCAAGGCCACCACGCAATGCTGCGCCAGCCAGCGTTCATGCTGCTGGCGGCCATGGTGATAGACCTCGATCTGCACGCCGCCCACCTCCTCGGTGATGGCGAGCACACTGCAATCAGCCTGGAGCTGTGTGGCCTTCAGTCCCGTCAGCAGCTGCTGGGCCAGCCAGCCATTGCCCTGGGGCCAGGTCAGCACCTGCTCGCCGTCCGCTTCGCTCTCATGTTCGGGCTGCGGACGCGGCGCATGAAACCCATGGCGGCTGGCGAAATAATGAATCCCCGCCCAGGCCGAGACGCGGCTCAGACCGGCTCCGAAATCATCGCGGCAGCTGTAGTCCAGATACCAGAGCAGACGTTCGTCATCAAGTCCCTGCGCCGCCAGCCATTGGTCGAAACGCTGTGCATCGAGCACGGCATGAGAGGCAGGCAGACCCGCGTCGCGCTGCCAGACACGGATCGAGGGCATGGCAAAGGCTGCGGCCCGAGACGCTGCCTCGACCTGCTTTTCAAACAGTGCATATTGCTCCAGCGTGCGCTGGCTCACGCCCTGCACGGGCAGCAGTCCCTCATGCCAGCCGCCCTGCCAGTACAAGCGCTCCTGCGGGCTATGGCAGAGATAGCGCTCGTCATAGCGCCAGCGGCCGGCTGCACGCTGGCGCACGCCCAGCTCCTCCAGCCAATCCTGCACCTCATGGGCATCGTCGCCGGGCACGGGCAGATAGTGGGCACCCAGGGGGCAGGCTATGCCCTTGACCTGCCCGCCCTGGCTGTTGCCGCCCATGGCGGTCTGGGTATCGAGCAAGGCTGCATCCTGAACGCCGGCCAGTTCCAGCGCGCGCGCCGCCGCCAGCCCGGCCATGCCGCCGCCCGCTATCACGACCGGCGCCCGGTGCACCACGGCAGGTGCAGGCAGCTCCAGCCCTTGCGCCAGGCGCTGCCAGAAAGGGCGCAGGCCATGACCGCGCTCCAGCGCCATGCCACTGAAGCCGCCCGGCAGATCTTCCAGTCTGGGCGCTGGCTGCTTGCAGCCGGCCAGGCCTGCTGCGCCCAAAGCGCTGGCGGCCGCCAGCCCGAGCCAGTTGCGCCGCTTCAGATCGGCCCGCATCAATGCTCCACCTTGCCCCACTCGCGCTCATAGGTGTTGACCAGCACCTGATTGGACAGGCGATTCACCTCGGTCGGCACGCGCGCCATATCGAGAGGGAAGTCAAACATCAGGCGCAGCGTGGGCAGGGTCAGAAAACGCATGCCGGCGGGCAAGGCCTCGGGCTCGCGCCAGGGACGGTGGCTGGCCAGCACAAAACCCCATTCCCCAAAACTGGGCACATGCACGTGATAGGGCCTCGCCGCCAGGCCCACGGACTCCACGGTCTGCACCACGGTCCAGAAGCTCTGGCGCGCAATCAGCGGCGAGGTGGTCTGGATCACGGCATAGCCGCTGGCCGCCAGACGCTTGTCCAGCAGCGAATAGAAACTATTGGTGAACAGCTTGCCTATGGCGAAGTTGGTGGGGTCGGGAAAGTCCACCACGATCACATCGAAAGTCTCCGCGCTTTGCTGCAGCCAGTGAAACGCATCGGTATTGACGATGCTCACGCGGGCGTCGTTGAGCGCATTGCCATTGAGCGCCGTCATCATGGCATTGCTCTTGAACAAATCGGTCATGGCCGGGTCCAGCTCCACCAGCACGACGGATTCCACGCCCGGGTACTTGAGCACCTCGCGCACGGCCATGCCGTCGCCGCCGCCCAGCACCGCCACCTTCTTCGGTGCGCCATGTGCGGCCATGGGTGGGTGGACCAGCGCTTCGTGATAGCGGTACTCGTCGCTCTGGGCAAACTGCAGATTGCCGTTCAGATACAGGCGCGCGCCCTGGCGTCCCTGTGTCACCACAATGCGCTGGTAGGGCGAGCTGCTGCTCAGCACGATGCGATCCTGGTAGAAATGGTCGTCGGCCAGCCGGGTCAGCTGATCCGCGCCGGCGATGCCGCCGCCCAGCGCCAGCAGCACCAGCGCGCAGGCCCAGGCATGGGCACGCAGATTGCGCAGCTCATGCTTGAACAGCACCAGGGCCCAGACCGCAATGGCTGCGTTCATGAAGCCGAACAGCAGACCTGTGCGCACCAGCCCCAGCTTGGGCACCAGCACGATGGGAAAGGCCAGCGACACGGCCAGGGCTCCGAGATAGTCGAAGGTCAGCACCTTGGAGACCAGATCCTTGAGCGATGCATTGCGCTTGAGAATGCGCATCACCAGCGGAATCTCCAGCCCCACCAGCGTACCCACCACCATCACCATGCCATAGAGCAGAAAGCGGAACGCGCCCGGCGCATAGGCATTGGCCAGAAACAGCACGGCCGGCAAGGCACCACCGACCAGCGCCACCATCAGCTCCACACGCAGAAAATGCGCGGGCAGCTGGTCTTCGAAATAGCGCGACAGCCACGAGCCTATGCCCATGGCAAACAGATAGGTGCCGATGATGGTGGAGAACTGCAGCACCGAATCGCCGAGCAGATAGGACGCCAGCGCCCCTGCTGCCAGCTCATAGAGCAGACCGCAGGCCGCAATCACGAACACGCTGGCCAGCAGCGCCACATCAATGGGCCGCGGCCCCTGGCCAGCGCTATGCTCCTCGGCCACCATCGAAGTCATCTAATTCCTTTAACCGTATAACAGGCGCGCCGTCCTCTGCCTGCCAGGGACAGCGAGCAAGGGCCGCCCCGCAGCGAAGCTGTCGTCTCCCTCCCCTAGCGCCCAGCGCGTAGAGAGAGGGGGAAGGCGCGCAGCGCCTCAGGGGGAGCCTCAATGTATCGCCGCAGCGACAATGATGCTGATGCCCAGACACATGGCCGCCACCACCATGGCCAGCGCCTTGTTGTGCTTCTCCACGATCTCGGCCCACATGTCCACGGGCGTGATCTTGTCGATGATGATGAAGCACAGCCAGAACACCACCACGCCCACCAGGGCGTAGATGATGGAGCCGAAGAAGTTCTGGGGGTTGAACCAGTCAAACATGATCTCTCTCCTCGAATGAGATGGGGGCGCTATTTGTGGCTTCCGCCGGAGGTATAGCCACCATAGGAGCCGCTGCTGGAGCGGCTGTAGCTGCAGTTGGGGTCGGTGCGCGGATCGCAGTTGGGGCTGGACATGCAGGCGCGCAGAAACGGCAGGATGAACAGCAGCAGGAACAGCCAGAACAGGATCGTGCCCCAGCTGAAGCCGCTGCCCGACAGCGGGCTGACCTGGGAGCGGTCCTTGAGCTTGCCGGTGCCGAAGGCCTGGGCAATGGTCTCTGCCGACGCACGCTGCCCGTGGGTCCAGGTGGTTTCCTGATTGGCGGTCTCCAGCGCCAGCGTGGACTGCTTGCCGCCATTGGCGAAGTCCACATTGCTGGATTTGGCGCCCTTGAAGACGGGCCAGTAGAACTCGCCCTCGGCATATTCAGTCTCGGCCAGGTAGGCATAGTCGCGCTGGTATTTGCGCTGCAGGTAGGTCGCGGTGGCGCCGTTCTTGCTGAGCTTGGGGGCACCGGTGATGACACGCGCCGTGCTCCAGCCGTCTTCAGAATCGACGATGAACGAAAAGCCCGCCTTCTTGTTGTAGAGCAGGTACTCGTCCCAGGTGAAGCTGTCGTCCTCATCCTCGCCCAGGCCACGACCGCTGCGCCTTTGAAAACCCACGACCTGCCATTTCAGGCCGTCGAGCGTGCCTTCGCTGCCCAATGGGATCAGAGGCTTGACCTTTCTGCGCTGCTCGGCATAGCTCAGCTCCGCCCCCATGCCCTTGGACATGTCGATCAGGCTGCCGCAGCTGGGGCAGCTCAGGGCCTTGGTGGTGTCGAAGCGCACGGGCACCACGGCAGCACACTTGGGACAGTTGAAGTGGCGCCCCTGGGCTTTTTGCTGGGCGCTGCTGCGCAGGCCCTGCATCTGCAACGCCTCCAGCGCCACGGCGGCCCCCAGGCTGAAGGCCGGTGTCTTGTGACTGAAGTCGATGGAGAGAATCTGGTTCTTCTCGCTGCGCAACTCCACCAGCTTGAAGCTCTTGCCGAGCTGAGGCAACTGGGGCAGCTCGCCCTGGGCCGCCATCAGCTGCGCATCCTGAATGCTGGTGACGGTGAAAGATTCCGTGCCTGCCTTGAGCTCGCGGCCCATGCGCCATTCGCGCTGCTGGAACTCGGTCACCTTCCAGCCCGGCGGCTGCCAGTTCACGGCAAAGACAAAGCTGCCGTTGTCCTCGCTCAGCCAGGCCAGCTCGCCGTTGGTGAGCGCAGCCACCCATTCCGACCAGCTGCCTGCCGCGCTTTTGTACTGCGCGCGGCCCACGACGGTAAAGGGTTCGGGCTTGCCGTTGCGCTTGACCATGCCCGAGGCGCCCAGCTGCAGCGGGCTGTAGTCCTCGAACACTTCGGCCATGGAGCCAATGCGCTTGAGCGTCTCGCCATCGCGAAGTACGGTGCTGCGGCAGAACTCGCAGACGGCAAAACTCGATTGCGCACTCGCGAAGTGGACCGGCGCGCCACAACCAGGACAGGGAGCGCTGTAGTCGCGCTGCGATGGGCTGGAAGCCATATCTTTTTGCTATTTAATCAGGAGCTTCTTGCGCTTGGATGGAAGAGGCCTGAAGGCGGCCTCGGCGAAATGCAGCAGCCGCGCCCTAGCGATGCTTGCTCTTGCCGCTCTTGCGGGCCGCGCCCTCTGCAGGCTTGGAGCCCTCGGTCTTTTTCTGGCCCAGCCTGGACTCCTTGCCGGCGATCAGGCGCTGGATGTTTTCGCGATGACGCCAGACCAGCAGGATCGCCATCACCACAATCGCGGCAGTGATGGGCGCTTCCGCATCCCAGACGATGCCGCTGCACAGCACGTAGTACACGGGCGCGAACACCGAGGCCACCAGCGCGGCCAGGGAGGAATAGCGCAAGAACACGGCCACGATGACCCAGGTCAGCGCCGTCGCCAGACCCAGCCAGCCGCTGATGCCCAGCAGCACGCCCAGCGCCGTGGCCACGCCCTTGCCGCCCTTGAAGCCGAAGAACACCGGATACAGATGGCCCAGGAAAGCCGCCAGGCCGGCCAGTGCCACCGTGCTGTCGCCCAGACCGAACGGCTCGCCGAAGGCCTTGACCAGTACCACGGGCATCAGACCCTTGAGTGCATCCAGCACCAGCGTGACGGCCGCAGCCGCCTTGCTGCCCGAGCGCAGCACATTGGTGGCACCGGGGTTGCCGCTGCCATAGGTGCGCGGGTCGTTCAAGCCCATGACGCGGCTGACGATGACGGCAAAGGACAGCGAACCAATCAGATAGGCCGCGATGACGGCGATAACGGGATAGAGGGCGTTCAAAGGAATTCCTCGGCCAGAGACTGGCCCAAAGGCTCGCCAACCAAGGTCGGCGGCACCGATTGTTGTCACGACTTGCGCAACCCGGATCAGGCACGGCGGTTTGTAGACCGTCATGCCCGTTGTGCATCCTGGTGGGCGTAAGTCCTTGTTGTTTGCGTTTTTGCCAGCCGGCGTCTGCCCCGGTTGGCTAGACCCCTATTCTGCCAGCGCGCAGTGCACCGGCCGGGCATCGAGCAGACGGGTACAAACCTCAGGGGCCAGTTGCACCAGATAGCCGCGCCGCCCGCCATTGATGGCAATGCGTGGCAGCGCGAGTATGGTCTCCTCGATATAGACCGGCATGTCGCGCCTGGTGCCAAACGGCGAGGTGCCGCCCACCAGATAGCCGCTGTGGCGGTTGGCCACCTCGAGCTTGCAGGGCTCCACGCTCTTGGCTCCGATCTGGCGCGCCAGGTTCTTGGTCGATACCTTGCAATCGCCATGCATGAGCACGATCAGCGGCCTGGCATCCTGATCCTGCATCACCAGGGTCTTGACGACCGCATGCTCGTCCAGCCCCAGCTGACGCGCCGACTCCTCGGTGCCGCCATGCTCCACATAGTCATAAGGGTGCTCCGTGAACTCCACCTTGTGGGCCTTGAGCATCTGCGTGGCCGGCGTCTCGCTCACATGGGCGCTCTTGTCTTTTTTTGCCATGATTCAATCTTGATAGCTGCTGGCACATGCTTCACATGGACCATGCAGCCATTTTCCCTCAATAAAACCCTCAGACCGCGGGGTCGCGCATCTCCCAGCGGATGGCGTCGATTGCGGCCAGCAGCTCGGCAGGCAGCTGCGTGCCCCAGGCGTCGAGATCCTCGTCGAGCTGGGCCACCGAAGTCACACCGATGATGGTGCTGGCCACCTGCCACTTGGTGTAGCAGAAGGCCAGCGCCAGCTGCACCGGCGTCAGGCCATGCTGCTGAGCCAGCGCGTTATAGCGGCGCGCAGCGGCCAGCGCATCGGGGCGGCCCCAGCGCTGTCTCTGCACCGATTCATACCTGGCGATGCGTGCCTGCTTGGGCGCGCCCTCCTCGGTCGGCGCAAACTGGTCGAACTTGCCCGTCAGCAGGCCGAACGCCAGCGGCGAATAGGCCAGCAGCGACACATCGAGGCGGTGGCAGGTTTCGTCCAGCCCGTTCTCATAGCTGCGGTTCACCAGGCAATAGGGGTTCTGAATCGCGGCCACGCGCGGCAGTCCGTGCTGCTCGGCCAGGCGCACGAACTCATGCACGCCATAAGGCGTCTCGTTGGACAGGCCGATGTAGCGGATCTTGCCCTGCCTGACCAGACCGGCCAGCGCCTGCAGCTGTTCGTGGATGGGCGTGAGCGAGCTTTCCTTCTGCGGGTCGTAGTACATGCCGCCGAAGGCCGGCACATGGCGCTCGGGCCAGTGAATCTGGTAGAGGTCGATCACCTCGGTCTGCAGGCGCTCGAGACTGGCGTCGCAGGAGCGCACGATGTCCTGCGCCGACAGGCCCGAGCCTTCGCGGATCCAGGGCATGCCACGCGAGGGGCCGGCCACCTTGCTGGCCAGCGTGATCCGCTCGCGCATGCCGGGGCGGGCCTTGAGCCAGCGACCGATGATGGACTCCGTCGCGCCACAGGTGGCCTCACGGGCCGGCACGGCATACATTTCGGCCGTATCGAAGAAATCCACGCCGCGTTCCACGGCGCGGTCCATGATGCGCCAGGCTTCGGCTTCGTCAACCTGCTCACCAAACGTCATGGTGCCCAGACAGATGGGGCTGACGCGCAGATCGCTCTGACCCAGAGCGACGGGATTCATGGAAAGACGTGAGTTGGATGCAGCAAAAGTCATGCTCCCGAGTTTAGGGCCTGAGAGCCCAAGACCACGGCGGACTCCCTGTTTTTGCGCACCCGGCTGTCCCGCGCACGACGGGCCATGCCGCAAGCGCAGCAATAATCAAATCAACGGAGACCCCATGACAACGCATCACCCCACGCAGACCAGCCCGATCACCGATATCCCTCCCTATCAGCCACGCCGCCAGTGGCAGTCGCAGATGCTGCCCGTGCGCAATATGCAGTGTCACCTGCGCAGCTGGGAGCCCGAGGCCGGCTGCCGGCTCGATCCGGATCTGCCGGTTCTGGTGCTGGCCCATGGCTGGATGGATGTGGCCGCCTCCTACCAGTTTGTGGTCGACGCCTTCAGCGACGCCTTTGTCCAGGGTCGCCGCATCGTGGCCCACGACTGGCGCGGCTTCGGCCTGAGCCGCGGCGACAAACCCTGCGACAGCTACTACTTCACCGACTACCTGGCCGATCTGGACATGTTGCTGGAGCAGATCTCGCCCGATCAGCCCATCGACCTGGTCGGCCACAGCATGGGGGGCAATATCTCCTGCATGTATGCGGGAGCGCGGCCCGAGCGCATTCGCCGCTTTGTCAATCTCGAAGGCTTCGGCATGGCGCCGACCACGGCCGACCAGGCCCCCGGGCGTCTGGCTCAGTGGATGGACCAGTTGCGCGAGCAGCGTGCCGGCGGCCTGGGCCTCGCGTCCTACGACAGCGTGGAGGCCGTTGCCAATCGCCTGCAGAAAACCAATCGCCGCCTGCCCCGCGACAAGGCGCTATGGCTGGCTCACCATTGGTCGGCCCCCGATGCCCAGGGCCGCTGGCATATTCTGGGCGACGCCGCGCACAAGATCGCCAACCCCTATCTCTACCGCGTGGATGAAGCGCTGGCCTGCCTGGCCGCCATCAGCGCGCCTACGCTGTCGGTCGAAGCGTCGGACGACAGCCTGGGCCAGTGGCACCAGGGCCGCTACACGCTGGAGCAATACCACGAGCGCATTCGCCACATCCCGCAATGCGAGATCGCCCATGTGCAGGACGCTGGCCATATGCTGCACCACGACCAGCCAGAGGCCGTGGCCAGACTGATCGAGGACTTTCTGCGCTGAAAGACTGCAACTGCTGAGACTGCGACTGCTGTTTGCTATCTCTTCAGGAGCTTGTAGTGCATGCAATCATTGATTTTCAGAATTATTTGAATATGAAATCAATGTGTGACAAGCGCTAAAAGCTCACTTATTTATAGCATCCACGCCCTGTCCGGTCTGCAGCTCCAGCACATGGCGCCAGCGCCTCGGCTGCATTTGCAGCTTTCGGTAGCGGCCGTCGGCCCACTCCGCACTCATGTCCGCATAGCGGGCCGACAGCGCCAGCCCGCTCTGCCCGGTCTGGTAGATGAACTGCGAGGACTCCGGATCGCCCAGGTCGTAGATGGCGCGCAGCGAGGGCGCGTGGCGGCTGACAAAACGTCCTCCCAGCGGTCCCTTGGCATCGGAGGGCGGCGGGTTGGCGTTGTACTGCCCGACATTGACGCTATAGGTGTCGCCGCCCGAGGCCACGCTCACATTGAAGACCCCCGCCAGTGCCGCCACCGAACCCAGCGGCTTGTGCGCGCTGAGCGCCGCATGGGCAGCGCCCCAGCGCCATTGGCGCGGATCATTGCCGTAGGCCGCCTGCAGCTTGTCCAGCGTGCGGGTCAGCGCCTGCCCGGCCTGTTGCTCGCAGCTCAGCGGCGCGCACCACCAGGCGTCATTGCGCGCGAGGATTCCTTCCAGCCCGGCGCGGAAGTCCCGCTTGCCGTAGCTCATGGCAAAGCGCTGCTCACCAATGCGCGCAATCACCAGGGCGCGCGTCAGCTCGTCGGCCCAGACCGAGAAGATCAGCGGCTCGGGCCTGTCCCGCTCCATCTGCCCGTCGAAGTCCGCCAGCAGTTGCTGTGCCTGCGCTGCCAGGGCGTGGCTCGATCGGGCCTTGCGCAGCACAGGCAGCAAGGTCCGGGTGGCCAGGGACTGCACATCGTTCTGGATCGCCGCCATGCTGGCCACATCATGCTGGTTGGCGGCCGCCAGCAACTGCTCTATGCGCTGGTGGCGGTAGGGCAGGCTCCAGTCCTGGGTCAGGAAATGCGCATAGCCGGCTTCCGTCACGCGCTGGTTGGCCGTGGCCACAAAGCCACGCGTGCCGCCATCGTCCTGCGGCGTCTGCTCGTAGCTCAGCCAGCCCTGCCAGTCATAGCGCGCATCCCAGCCGGGCGCGGGCGCCACGCCGCGCAAGTCATTGCCGGGCGCACGCACCGGCACCCTGCCTGCGGCCTTGAAGCCGATATGGCCCTGCACATCGGCCGCCACAATGCTTTGCATGGGTGAGTGGTAGATGGAAAACGCCTCGAACAGTTCGGCCACGGTCTGCGCCCCGTTGGCCCTGAGGCCGGCCTCCACCGTGCGGTTGTCCGTGTCCAGCGCCGCCCAGCGCAGGGCCAGCGCATAGCGATCGGTGTTGATGACCTTGCCGTATTGCTGCTGCGCATCGCTGATCACGGGGCCGTGGCGCGTGCTGCGCAGCGTCACCCTGACATCGCTCTGGCCCTTGACCTTGAAGACTTCCTCGCGCACGGCAAAATTTTCCCAGCCCGTGGGCGTGCGGTACTGGCTCGCATCGGCCGGGTTGATCTGCTCCAGATACAGGTCCTGCACATCGGGGTTGGTGTTGGTGAAGCCCCAGGCCACCTGCGCCGTGCGGCCCAGCACCACAAAGGGCATGCCGGGCAAGGTGGCCCCCGTTACATCCAGCGCGCTCAGGACGCTGCCGTCGCCGGCCCGGCCCTGCGGCGACTGAAGGCGCGCGAAATACCAGATGGCCGGAGCGCTCAGCCCCAGATGCGGATCGTTGGCCAGCAAGGGCTTGCCACTTCGGGTCTTGCTTCCAGCCACCACCCAGTTATTGCTGCCCAGTCCGTCATTCGTGCCCATGTCCCTCGCCGTGGAGGCCGCCCATTGCTGCAAGGCCGACTGAATCTGCCCGGCCGGTGCCGAGACCCTGGGCTGAGCATCCGCCTCCCGGTAGACACCGAGCTGGCGGTACAGGCTGGCCAGATCCACCGCCGTCGCAGGGGGCTCGCCCGGATAGGCCGGCATCAGCTGCCACAGCTGCTCGGTGCTCAGGACCTGCAGCAGATTCAGCCGCGCGAACTCGTTGCCCCAGTTGCCGCCAAGGTCCAGCGCCATCATCAGCGCCCAGCCCACGGTATCTTCCGGCTCCCAGCTGCCGGCCCGGGTGCCCAGCAGCAGGAACTCCGGCGCGGCAGCCTGAGCGGGCCTGGCATGGAAGGCCGCAATGCCCTGGCTGTAGGCCTGCAAGGCTTCCTGTACGGCAGGCGGCAGCGCCGCGTACTGGCGACGCCCCGCGCCATGAATGTCCAGCGCCCGCATCAGCTTGTCCATCTCCAGCGTGGCCGGGCCCAGAGTCTCCGACAGCCGCCCCTGCATCAGACGGCGGTTGAACTCCAGCTGCCAGCCGCGCTCCTGCGCATGGACAAAGCCCAGGGCCCGCCAGGCATCCTGCGGCGAGTCGGCGCTGATATGCGTGACATCGGAGTCGTCGCGCCTGACCCACACGCTGCGCTCAAGCCCGTCGAGGACCAGCTTGCCATCCAGGTGCGGCTGGGCCCGCACGCCATAGACCGCCAGCGCGGCCCCTGCCAGCAAAACCAGCCCGCAGGCCGCAGCCGCCAGATGCCATGTGCGCCTGAGCCAGGGATGAGCAGAGGGCTCTGCCGCCGAAGTGATGTCTCCCATATCGCCTCTTGTCATGCGTCCGGTGCGCAACATCCACATGCTGATCGCGTCCAGCCATGGGCGACAATACCTGTTTGGGCCACGGCCCGCAGAACGTGTTTACGATCTCCTCGCGCCGCGACAGAGGCTTTGCGGGATGGGATGCAAGGCGCGATACCGCAGCAATAGCCCCGCTATTGCGAGGATTCGCAACGCCGCAGACCGCCCGCAAAGACACTGTCCCGAAGGGTTGGAGCGAAATCGGGCGATTTGCTACGCGCTGTCTCTTGCTTGCACCCCGGTGCAAGCGGCGAGCCATCGCTTCGAACTCATCCCGATTGCGCTCCAACGCGGCTGCGTAGAGATCGTAGACACGTTCTTAGGAAAACGACTTACGAAGATTCAGGTCAGGCATGGTGCTTTGTCGATAGAAAGTCCCGCCGTGCCTCCCTGTTTGCGTCAGTCCCAAGGAATTCAACGCATGTGGCCCTTCAGTCTGTTCAAGAAACTCAGCCAGGACCCGGCCGTGGGTCAGCCCCGGGGCGACTATATCGGCTGCTATCTGCTGGGCACGCATACCAGCGGGCGCGACGATGACATCAGCTATATCTCGCTGGCAACCACGCGCGAGCAGCTGGAGCTGGATGCACGCCAGTATCTGCAGGAGTTCCTGGAGCAGCATCCGCAGCTGAACGAAGCGGAGCGCCTTGCCCTGCAGGACCTGCTGGAGCACTGGAATGCGCGCGCCGATATCCACCTGGCCCAGGACGGTGGCAAGCCCGGCCAGCCCCTGGCCGTGCAAGGCGGCAGCGAGCTGTTCCTGCGCACCGGCATGCGGGCACGCAAAAAGGAAAAAGGCGTCTATCTGGAATAGACGTCAGGGCGGCGGCCGCTGCCCGACACCTGCCGCTACTGCGTGAAATTCATGTCAAAGCCGGCTTCGGTCAGGCGTACCTCGCCGCCTTCGGCTTTTTCCAGCCAGCCCCTGCCGACGGCCCAGTCCAGCGCGGACTGGCGCTCTCCCTCGCCTATGCCGTGTCTTTGCAGGTCGGCGGCAAGCACTTGCTCGCTCATTGCCTCGCCGGCACGCAAGCTTTGCTCCACTACCAGGATGTAGACCATCTTGTGGGCGGCTGTCTGAATGCTCTGCTCTGTCATGTTCGCAAGTCCTTGTTCCTGAATGAAGTTAAAGCCGGATGCCTGCCAGGCTACAGGCCTTGGGCCACTGCCTGCTTTTCATGTTTTATGCCGCGGGGCATACCCACTCTGGCAGTGAGTTTGTAGCCATCTCTCTAGTATTTCCTGTGCGTTTCCTCTGCCTGCCGGCTCCGTGACCACGGTGCCGGCGCTTCAGTTTCAGAACTGTGTTTCAGGGAGGTCATCATGGCTCGCCATACGCCCATAGAGCGCTATCGCAATATCGGCATCTCCGCGCATATCGATGCCGGCAAGACCACCACCACCGAGCGCATACTGTTCTATACCGGAGTCAACCACAAGCTCGGCGAAGTCCATGACGGCGCGGCCACCATGGACTGGATGGAGCAGGAGCAGGAACGCGGCATCACCATCACCTCGGCGGCCACCACGGCCTTCTGGTCGGGCATGGAGCACAACTTCCCGGCCCATCGCATCAACATCATCGACACCCCCGGCCACGTGGACTTCACCATCGAGGTCGAACGCTCCATGCGCGTGCTCGATGGTGCGGTGATGGTCTACGACTCCGTGGGCGGCGTGCAGCCCCAGTCGGAGACCGTCTGGCGCCAGGCCAACAAGTACAAGGTGCCGCGCCTGGCCTTCGTCAACAAGATGGACCGCGTGGGCGCCGACTTCTTTCGTGTACGCCAGATGATGGTGGACCGCCTCAAGGCCCACCCGGTCCCCATCGTCATTCCCATCGGGACCGAGGCCGATTTTCACGGCCTCGTCGACCTCATCAGGATGAAAGCCATCTTCTGGGATGACGAGTCGCAGGGCGTGAAGTTCGAGTACCAGGAGATCCCCGCTGCACTTCTGGCCAGCGCCCAGGAATGGCGCCAGAATATGGTGGAGGCTGCCGCCGAGGCCAATGAAGCCCTGACAGAGAAGTACCTGGACAGCGGCGACCTCGGCGCCGAGGACATCATCACCGGCCTGCGCCTGCGCACCATTGCCACCGAAATTCAGCCCATGCTCTGCGGCTCGGCCTTCAAGAACCGCGGCGTTCAGCGTCTGCTCGACGCGATCATCGAGCTCATGCCTTCGCCGCTCGATGTTCCGGCTATCGAAGGGCATAGCGAGGATGACAGCGCCAGCACCACGCTGATACGCCATGCCAGCGATGACGAGAAATTCGCCGCCCTGGCCTTCAAGCTCATGACCGACCCCTTCGTGGGCCAGCTGACCTTTGTGCGTGTTTATTCGGGCGTGCTGGCCAAGGGCGATCTGGTCTACAACCCGACCCGGGGCAAAAAGGAGCGCATAGGCCGCATCGTGCAGATGCATGCCAACGCACGCCAGGAGATCGACGAAATCCGCGCTGGCGACATTGCGGCCTGCGTGGGTCTCAAGGACGTGAGCACGGGCGAGACACTGTGCGATCCGCAAGCGCCCATCGTGCTGGAAAAGATCTCCTTCCCCGAACCCGTGATCGCCCAGGCCGTGGAGCCCAGGAGCAAGGCCGACCAGGAAAAAATGGGCCTGGCGCTGGCACGCCTTGCCGCCGAGGACCCTTCCTTCAGAGTCAGCAGCGACGAGGAGTCGGGCCAGACCATCATTGCCGGCATGGGCGAGCTGCACCTGGAAATCATCGTCGACCGCATGAAGCGCGAATTCAATGTGGCCGCCAATGTGGGCAAGCCCCAGGTCGCCTACCGCGAGACCATTCGCAAGACAGTCAGCGATGTGGACGGCAAGTTCGTGCGCCAGTCCGGCGGCAAGGGCCAGTACGGCCATGTGGTGCTGACCGTTGAGCCACTGGAATCGGGCAAGGGCTTTGAGTTCGTCGACGAAATCAAGGGCGGGGTGATTCCGCGCGAATTCATCCCCGCCGTGGAAAAAGGCCTGCGCGAAGCCATGAACTCGGGTGTTCTGGCCGGCTACCCGGTGGTCGATGTGCGGGTGCGGCTGACCTTCGGCTCCTACCACGAGGTGGACTCCTCGGAGCAGGCCTTCCGCATGGCCGCCATCCTGGGCTTCAAGGAGGCCTGCAGAAAAGCCGATCCGGTGATTCTGGAGCCCATCATGGCCGTCGAGGTGGAAACGCCCGAGGAATACGCGGGCGCCGTGATGGGCAATCTGTCCTCGCGCCGCGGCGCCGTGCAGGGCATGGACGACATGGCGGGCGACGGCAAGACCATCAGGGCCGAGGTGCCGCTATCGGAAATGTTCGGCTATGCCACGCACCTACGCTCCATGACTCAGGGCCGCGCCACCTACACCATGGAGTTCAAGCACTACGCACAGGCCCCGCAGCAGGCGGCGGCCGCTGCGAGCGCGACGGCCGGCCACCGGAAACAGGGCTAGGCTGATCCGGGCAACTCGGCTGCAGCTCGGCGGCAGAGTTTCCGGACTGGTTCGGACAGGCAGCTCAGGCTGCATGCAGCCACTGCATGGCCATGGCATCTTCGGTAAACGGGAAATGCCTGACCTCGGCATGCGTGAGATGCCTGCCGACGAACTCGGCCATGCCCGCCAGATGGCTGTCGGTCACCAGAGCAATCTGCTCCACCTGATGGCGGTGGCTTCTGACAAAGCCCATATGGGCGCTGAAGCCGGCCCAGTTTTCCCAGCCGGGAAAGTCCTTGGACTGAATCATCACCCCATGCAGTTTGGGATGCTCGGCCAGGAAATCGTCCACGTCCTGGCTGACGCCGTCGAAATCCTGCTCGGTCAGGGGCCCATGGGGCTCCAGCAGCAAGATGCCTTCGGGTTTCATGAGGGAGTAATTGAGCATATGCAACTCCTGCAGCGAAACTTCACTCTACGCCTGCGCTCGCAGGAATGCAGCCCTAGACAGCACCCGCAGCACAGGTTTTCGCGGCTCCTGACGCAGCATCGGGCCGACTGCGAGGTCGACTAGGGACAGCCCATGGCCCGGCTCAGCCCCTGCAGCTGCTCGTCCAGCGCGGCACGCAGATCGGCGCGCATGGCATCGCGCGTGAGCAGCTCTTCGGCATAAAGTGCCGCCCAGTCGATACCCACGCCCAGCACCACACCTGCGACTGCTCCTGCCACCGCCCCCGCGGCCGTGCCGATACCAGGAACGACGGAGCCCACTGCCGCACCGGCTGCCGCTGCCCCTGCCTTGCCAAGACCCTGCTTGGCAGCAGCTTTGGCCAGCACCTTGCCGGCGGCCTTCATCGAAGCCTTGGCCATGGCTTTGCCCGCGACGGCCGCGGCAAAGGCACCGCCCCCCGTGCCCACCAGGGCGCTGGCCGTCAGACGCTGGCGTGCATCGCCCAGAAGCTCCAGCGCAGGCAGACTGGCCACCTCGGCACGCACCAGACATTGCCCGGGACTCAAAGCCAGATGATGGCGCGCCAGGGTTTCCTCGATGCGCTGCTGGCCCTCGGCCAGAGCAGCGCCGCGGCTCAGTGCCTGCTTTTGCAGAGTCTGTACCCAGCCCTCCAGACCTGGCGTGGCTCCCAGGGTTTCGCTGAGCTTGTTCTGCAGAAACCGGCTCACATCGCCCGTGAGCAGACTGAGGATGCGCCCCCACTCCGCGCCCAGGCTGAAATACCAGTCCAGATAGCGCTCGACGGCGGCATCCAGCTGCCGGCCCATCTCCGGGATGCGCTGGCACAGGGCCTGTCCGGCCTGGGCCCGGCCCAGCAGCTGCAGAACCTGCTGGCGTGTGGCGTCCAGCGTGCCGAGACTGTAGAGTTGCTGCCCGATGCGCTCGCACTCGGGCAGGCGCTTGAGCGCCAGCGGGCTCTCCTGGGCACGGGCCAGGCCGTCAAGGGCGGCCGTGGTCTGCACCAGAATGCCCAGCACCAGCACGGCAACCAGGGCCAGCAAAGGTGCGGCCGGCAAAGGTGCGGCCGGCAAAGGTGCGGCCGGCAAAGGCGCGGCCGGCGGAGGCGCGGCATTGCGCATTGCCGCCAAAGGCCTGGCCTGCAGCAGAAGGGCCGGGGAAGTCGATGCCCCCTGCATGGCGCGCCCCAGGCACAGCAGCACGCCGACCGGGCCAAACAGCGCCAGCAGAAACAGGCGCAGCAAGGGCAACTGAGGCAGGTCGGCCATGGCCCCGCTCGCCAGCTGCACGGCCAGCAGGGCATCCAGCCCCCAGCGCACCAGCCCCGAGGGCGCTGCGTGAATCTGGGCCAGAGCAAGATTCAGCGCGTCAGGCTCCATGCCGACCGCCAGCGCCCGCCCCATATCCTGCTGACTGGCCATGCCATAGAGCCAGCCACCACCCAGCAGCACCAGCAGCAGCCAGGTGGCAGCGCGCTGGGTGAAGGCCCAGGCGAAGACCGCAGATGAAAACTCTCGCTTCAGTCCCACCTGCAGGCCACAGGCCAGCAAGACATGGAGCAAGGGAGCCAGCGCCAGCAGAGCCCATTCCCAGGGCGCCAAAAACCATGCCTGCCAGAGCGAGCTGGTGCACAGCAGCAAGGCCAGAGCCAATGCCTTGCAGGCCGGCCACCAGCCGCCGCCAAGCCAGCGACCGATATGCCCCTGCGGAGCGAACTGCAAGCGCAGCAGCTTTTTGCGCAGCATCAGGCGCAGCCAATGCCCCCAGGCCGGCAGCAGCACCAGCAGCAAGACTGCAAGCAGCCAGCCCCAGGGCGGCAAGCGCGTCAGAAGATGGGAAAAGCCGGCCAGGGCCGCCAGCCACAGCCAGCCCAGCAATACCGCGCGCAGCAGGGTCTGCGGCCGGGGCAACCCCGGCTCGCTCACCGGCGCACCAGCGCTGTTCATGGCTCGTGGCTCTTGCCCGCTCCCCGCCCTGCTGCGGCAATACCTCTGGCGATGCGAGCGTTGTAGACCGTCAGGCGGCTCAGACCCAGTTGCTCGGCAATCCTGGCATCGGACGCGGTGCCGAGCAAAGCCACAGCCTCGTCGCACCAGTCAAAAGCACGGCTGGCAACAGCGCCCGTCACCGAGGCGATACCCAGCTCGGTACGCCTGGCCACCACGCTGGCCTTGCTGATGCCCAGCTGCCTTGCCACCTCGGCATCAGCCTCCTGGCCCAGCAGAGCAAGCGCTTGCGGGGTCCACTGGAAATGCCCGTAAGCCGGAATGCCCAGCGCATTGCGTTTGAGGTTGACCGTCTTGGCCGACGTGCCCCAGCGCTCGGCCAGCACCGAGTCTTTTTCCTGGCCCAGACGGACCAGCATTTCTTCGGTCCACTGCAGTGCAGCCTTGCCCATGCGTGCGTCCTTCCCGATATCAGAAACAAGCCAGATCGGCACTTATCCTATATGCAGACTACGTTTAAAGCTATCAAAACAGAGATCGCCTAGGCACAGCAGAAGGCGCAGGCCATGTTCGCTACGCCCCTGCAGCCTCAACGGCCGTCTGGCGTCAGACATGTCCCCAATAGATCAGCGCATCCCGTCCTTCCACAGACAGCGACACCTGCGCCCCCACCGGCAGCAGCACCTTGGTGGGCACATGGCCAAAGGGCAGGCCTTGCAGCACGGGGCGCTTGAGCTGCATGCGCAGCCAGTCGATCACGGTCTGCAGCTTGAAGCCCTTGTCATGCGTGGTGAGCTTGAATTCGGTGAACTGGCCGAAGACGATGGCTTTTTGCTTTTGCAGTACGCCCGCCAGCAGCAGCTGCGTCAGCATGCGCTCGATCCGGTAGGGGTGCTCGCCCACGTCTTCGATGAACAGAATGCCGCCATCGACCTGCGGGAAGTAAGGCGTGCCCAGCAGGGACACCAGCACCGCCAGATTGCCGCCCCACAAGGTGGCTCCGCCGGGAACATAGAAGTCCTTGAGCTGGGGCTTTCCATTGGGCAGTTCGCCAATCCTGGGCATCTGCCAGCCCGCGCCCTCGCCCTGGCCGCTGAGCAGGTCCTCGAAGCAGTCCAGCATGATGTCGTCCACGGGCTCACCGGTCTTCTTGCTGTCCACACCGAAGTCGGCGTTGAGCGCAGGACCTGCCCAGGTGACCGAACCGGTCTGCGCCAGCATGGCCAGCTGAAAAGCCGTGAAGTCACTGAGGCCGACAAACTTGGTGCCGCCCGCAATCGCCTTGGCCACGGTCTTGTACTTGATGCCCGGCAGGATGCGCGTGAGACCGTAGCCGCCGCGCGAAATCAGCGCCACATCGGCCCCGCTGGCGGCTGCGCGATGGATAGCGGCCAGACGGGTGGCGTCGTCACCCGCAAAGCGCTGGCTGCTGGCCAGCGCATCGGTGTCGACCTCGACCTCGTGGCCCAGGGCCTCCAGTTGCTTGATGCCGCGTTTGAAGGCTGCCTTGTCGCGTACCGCCCCCGAGGGCGAATAGATGTAGACATGCCTGCCGCCATGGCTGTGATCATGACCGCAGCAGCTGCCATCGGCGCTGTGCACATGGTTGTGATGATCGTGGTGGCCGTGCTCATGGCCGCAGTGCTCGTCATGCACATGCACCTGGTGGGCAGGCCCATGCCCGTGCGCGTGGGCGTGGTGCTGCGAATCTTGCTGCTGGGTCGCGGTAGTGG
This sequence comes from Comamonas sp. Z3, assembly GCF_008121565.1. Classification (NCBI taxonomy): domain Bacteria; kingdom Pseudomonadati; phylum Pseudomonadota; class Betaproteobacteria; order Burkholderiales; family Comamonadaceae; genus Comamonas; species Comamonas sp. Z3. The sequence goes on along the minus strand of NZ_VOQU01000001.1, from coordinate 743,516 downwards.
ATGCCGGGGATTTGCGCGAGGTTGCCAAAGCCTTTTCATGCGGCCATCGACCGCATGCTCCGTGAAAAGTGGGTGAATCCGCAGATTCAGAAGTTCATACGACTTACGCAAAACAGGTTCAGGCCGGGCGACCGCCTCAGAAGGCGAGCCCTTGTTGCATTCTTGTTTGCATAAGTCCTGGTTCAGATGCTTGCTCCGCCGGTCTGGCCGATCAGGCTACGGCGCAAAGTATTCCACAGCCGCTGCACCGCCGCCCTGCCATGCTGCAGGAACCGGAGCGTCAGGCCGGGTTTGCCGCCAGACCCCGGCCTGTGCCGCCAGTTGCGGCACGGCCTGCAGCCAGGCTGCCTGCCATTGCGCGGCAGACACGGGCTGCTGGGCGGCAACGGGCTGCAGCCACAGCCTGCCGGCCTGCGCCCATTGCTGCAGCAGATCGGCGGGCGGCGCCGCCAGCTCGGTCTGCAGGCGCGGCCAGGCCTTGAGTGCAGCCCGGTGGCCGGGCTGCGCAAACGGTGCATTCCAGGCGCGCGCCTCTTCAGGTCCTTCGGCATCCACAGCTGTGTGCAGCCCTTCCAGTCCTGCCATGGCCCTGGCCACATCCCAGGCCGGCTTGCGTGCGGCCTGCTCAAACCATTGCTGACGCTGCTGCGGCTGCGTGTTCAGCGGCCAGGTATCGATAAGCCACGCGCCAGCAAAGCGCTCGGGCAGGGCTTGCGCTGCGGCCAGACCCAGGCGGCCGCCATCGCCCTGCCCGACCAGTACCAGCCGCCGCAGGTCGAGCGCTTCGATCAGCTCGGCGATGATCTGCCAATGCCATGGAGCGCTGTGCTGCTTGTCTTTCTTGGGCTGGTCGCTGCGGCCGAACCCCGGCAGATCGGGCACCACCACACGATGACCGGCGGCCAGCAGATCGGGCAGCAGATGCCGGAAGCCATAGCCCCAGCCCGGGCTGCCATGCAGACACAGCCAAGTCAGCGCGGCATCCTCGGGCCCTTCATCGACCACGGCCAGACGCAGGCCCTGCAGCGCCAGCAGATTGCTGTGCCACTGCGGCTGCCAGGGCCAGGCGGGCAGGTCGGCAAACGCCTCATCGGCGTTGCGCAGTGCCCAGTCCCTGAGCGGGTGCGGCTGCTGAGCTTTTTTTTCCTGGCGTCGCAGCTGGAAGAACTCCGCCATCAGTGCCGAGCATTGCGCGGCCAGCACGCCGCGCAGTACCCGTGTCTGGTGATTGATGGTGGAGTAACCGAAGACATCGAGCACCGATCCCGCCGCACCGGTCCTGGGCTCGGCCGCACCATAGACCACGGCGTCCACACGCGCATGCAGCATGGCGCCGCTGCACATGGTGCAAGGCTCCAGCGTCACATACAGCGTGCAGCCCTCGAGCCGGTAATTGCCGAGGGTCCGTGCCGCCTCGCGCAAGGCCAGCACCTCGGCATGGGCCGTAGGGTCCTGGGCCGAAAGCGGGCTGTTATGGCCACGGCCTATGACCTGCCCGTCCTTGACGACCACGGCCCCCACCGGCACCTCGCCGCAGGCGGCGGCGCAGCGTGCCTGCTCCAGCGCCTGGCGCATGAAGTGTTCGTGCACGGAAGCATCAAGATTCATAGCTCTATGCGCCTGACAGACAAGGCCCGAATGACAATTGCTCGAAAAAAATCAGTGCCGCTCAATGGCTGCTGATCACCAGTTCCTTGCGTTCGCCGGAGTCATAGCCGTAGAGCGTGACGCGCGGATTCTGCAACTCGCCCTGCGAATCAAAGGCAATCGTACCCGTCACCCCGTCGTGACGGGTCTGGCGCAGGCGCGGCAGATACGCCTCGGCCTGGGCCGAATCGGCGCTCAGCATGGCCTTGGCCAGCACCATGGTCGCGTCATACGCGTAGGGGCTGTAGACCTGATACTGGCCGGGAAAATGCTGGTCGTATTTCTGCTTCCAGTGCAGACCGCCGGGCATATTGCCCAGGGAGCTGCCGCTCATCACGCAAACCACGTTCTTGAGCGCCGGCACCTTGTCGGCCATGGCAGGCAGGCGCTCAGAGCATTGCGCATCGCCGCCCAGGAACTTCACCTGATTCATGGCCAGCTGCGACATCTGGCGCAGCATGAGTCCGGCCTGTGCATCGAGCCCGCCGAAGAAGATCGCATCGGGTTTGCGGCCTTTGATGGCGGTGAGGATGGACGAGAACTGAGTGGCCTTGTCGCTGGTGTACTGCTTGTCGACGATCTGCACATCGCGCTCGGCCGCTGCGGCTTCAAACAGCTTGACGATGCCCTGCCCATAAGCCGTGCGATCGTCCACGATCGCGATGCGTTTGACGCCCTGGTGCTTGACGGCATAGTCCAGCAAGGCATTGACCATGGCCCGGTCATTGGCAATGACGCGGAAGGTGTCGTCATAGCCGGCCTCGGTAATTGCGGGATTGGTGGCTGCAGGGGTGATATTGGGAATACCGCAGTCGTTGTAGATCTTGGCCGCCGGCAAGGTCGTACCCGACTGAAGATGGCCTACTACGGCCGCCACCTTCTTGTCGCAGAAGCGGCGTGCCAGCGCCGTGGCCTGGCCGGGATCGCCCGCATCGTCGCCGGCCTCCAGCTTCCACTGCACCGGGCGACCACCCAGCTGCAGCTTGCGGGCATTGAGCTCGTCAATCGCCATGCGCACGCCGTTCTCCTCATCCTTGCCCAGGGCTGCGATGGGACCCGAAACCGGGCCGCCGTGGGCGATGCGCACCACCAGAGGCTTTTCCGCATCCGCCGCATGAGCGGACGACAGGGACACGGCGGCCAGCGCCAGGCTCAGGGCAGACGAGGTGCGAACACGGCGGCTCTGGGCCGAGCGATCAGTCATGGACATGCTTTCTCCTAGATGAAGCGGAAGGCTGTGGCATGCAAGCCTACGCCAGACCGGAGCCTGATGCGTGTCGGCAAACCTTGCATACCACGTCAATGTGCAACCGAAGGGCAGTCCCTGGAGTGGAAGGGAAGGCTGCAGAGCTGGATCTGGCTCGGGTCTGCTGGCGCTGGGCACAGACTCCGGTTGCTGACGATAGGGCTGCTGAACCTGGCGGCATCGCTCGCGCACCGCCACTTTGTCAGCGCTGTGATTGTGCCCCGTTGAAGGGGATGGCGCCTGCCGCACCGGATTTTCCTGGCCGCAGAACAAGCTTTTTCATCCCCCTCCCAAGACTGGCAGCAGCACCAAAGCGCGCAGACCCCGAACCGCTTTCGCGATCTGCGCCGGGGCGGCCTGGGCCGGTTCGCGGAATCTCGCGATCCGCATGCGTCAACCAGGCCCCGCAGCGTTTGCCACCAGGGGCCCTCAGCCAGCCAGCACCTGATTGAGCGCATGAACAGACTGCGCCAGCGCGCGAATCTCGGTCTGCTGATGCAGTCTTTCCAGCCAGTGTGCAGGAATGCCGCTGCGGCCCCAGAACGCTCCCGCAATCTGGCCGGCAATGGCCGCAGTGGTGTCAGCATCGTCTCCCAGATTGGCCGCCTCCAGCACGGCGGCTTCAAAGCTCCCGTGCCGGTCGAAACACCACAAGGCGGCCTCCAGACTGTGCACCACATAGCCCGAGCTCTGGATCTGCTCGCGGCTTTTGCTGCGCCAGCTGCCTTGCGCAATCTCGGCGATGCGCGGGCTGCCAAACGGCAGCGCGGCCAGATCCAGCACCTGCGCCTTGTTGGCACCCAGCAGGGCACGGCTCAATGCCACGGCAAACAGACGGCAGGCATCCAGGCACTCCGCAGCGGCATGCGTGGTACGAGAACTCAGCGCCGCCATCTCCTGCACTCTTTGTTCATCGTAGGCATACGCCATGGCCACCGGAGCCAGCCGCATCAGCGAGCCATTGCCGGCGCTGCGCGCATCCTCACTGCCCGCGAGCGCATTGCCGGCACGCAGGTACTGCTGTATTGCCTCGCGCGTTGCCATGCCGATATCAAAGCATTGACCGGTGGAACTCCAGTAGCCCCACTGATACCAGTTGGCATAGCGCGTCATCTGGTCCCTGGGATCGCAATCGCTTTTGACGACCAGGCTCTCGGCCAGGCACAAAGCCATGGACGTGTCATCCGTCCATTGTCCGGCCCTCAGCGAAAACGGCCCGCCCCCCACCATATCGGTCAGCGGTGCGAAGCTGCCGCGCACCCGAAACTCCAGTGTCGTGCCCACGGCATCGCCGCAAGCCAGCCCCAGCAGAGCACCTTCAAAACGGTTCAGCGTGCTCATTGCTCGGCTCTCAACTGCGTGCGCGCGGCCATCAGCGCAAAACCCAGCAGGTTCTGTCCATGCCATTTGCGCGGCTGCTCGGCGTCGGGATGGGTAGCGCCCAGGCCGATGCCCCAGATGCGGTCGCGCGGACTGGCCTCGACCAGCACACGCTCGCCGGTTCTCAGCAGAAACTCCCCCATGGCCGGGTTCTGGGTGAATTTGGCGACATTGGCACTCACCACGATGTCGAAGCACTCCGCCTTCCAGCGTGCCTCGTCGAAATTGCGCACGCTGCGCCCAATCTGCTTGGCACTGGCCGGAGACGGCGCAGCCAGCACCTGCGCGCGCGCCTCTTCATCCCCAAACAGCCGCGCCTTGCCTGCCATCATGAAATGCTCCGCCGTGGCAAAGCGATCCCCCTCGACAGTGAATGGAGCAGAAAACCACTGGCTCAGACAGCCTTTGCCCACTGAGCCATTCCTTTCAGCCTGATGGCCCCAGAAACAAAGGTATTTGGGACGGTAGCCCTGGTCGAGCTGGGCCACCAGATCGGCTACGGATCGAATTTCGTAATCTCGGTTCATGTCTGTTCTTCTTGATATTGGTTGAGCCACCAACGGGAAAAGTCCGCTAAAGTGGCGTGAGTGGAGTCAACAGCCTGCAGACCCGGCCCCGTATTGGGTGACCCGCCTTGCTCGCGCAGCACCAGCGCCTTGTGAATTCGGGCATCCACGCCGTCGAAATACGGCAGAAAGTCATCGACAAATGCCAGAGGCTGCAACTGCGCCAGGGCTTGTGCCTTGGGGCTGGGACCTGGAGCGGCGCGGCCGCTGGTGGCGATCACACGCGAGATCGGAAAACCCAGCCGCCGCAGATTGACCTGCCTTGCCTCGGCGAACTGCGGCTGAATTGCCGACACGCAGACCAGCTCATAACCGGCAGCGCACAGCTGCTCGCAAGCCTGGAGCGCACCTGCAATCGAGGGAATGCTTGACCAGAACTGCGCATCAAGGCTGGCACGAAAGCGGCTCAGAGCCTCGCCCTGCAGGCTGGCGACACCCCATCGCTCCATGGCCCAGTAGGCGTCAGGCTGCTTCAATACAGGCCGCTCGCCAAATACCCGCTCCCAGGCCGAGGCATATGCGAGGTTGTAGTCCAGCAGCACGCCATCTGCGTCGAGAGCTATGATTCTTGAAGTTTTCATGACGGCAGCTTCAGCAGATACCGGACCGGGACGACATCGGTCAGCCAGACACCGTTGTCGGAGCGGTAGAACACATGGCCCTCGCCCTGCATGCGCGCGGCATCCACCTGCAGCAGGGCCAGCTTGCCGTGGCGACTGCCGACCTGAGCGGCCACTTCCACGCTGTCGGACAGATGGACATGGTGACGTGACTGCCGGTTAAGGCCCTCATGAAAAATCGCATCCAGAAAACGCGTGGCCGTGCCGTGGTAGAGCACTGCCGGAGGACTGCTGGCCTCAAGGCCCAGTTCTACCTTGATGGAGTGGCCCTGGTTGGCGCGTATGCGCTTGCCATCCGCGCTGAAGGAATAGCGCTGCTTGTTGTTGTCCGCCACGATGCGCTGCAGCTCCTCCAGACGCGTCGGCCGGCCAGAGCGCGCCAGGCAGGCCAGCAGTTCATCGGTCCGGGCCCAGCCCGCCTCGTCGAGCGTGAGCCCTATGGTCTCGGGACTATGCCTGAGCACCAGGCTGAGGAATTTGCTGCGTGCGGTAGTGTTTTGATTTTTCATTTTCTTGTTCTCTTTTTCTCTTTGTTCTAGGCGGCCTGCCTGGCGCTCGACAGGTGCTTTCGCCAACTGGACAGCCAGGGCCCTGCCTTGTTCTCTCTCCATAAGTTGCATTGAGCAACTTATGCAAGTTGTACAATACAACCCATCCTTCATCCCGTCAAGCCTGATTCATGAGCGTTACACCGCGTCACTCCAAGCCAGCGCCGGACTTTCCTCGCCCCTACACCACGGTGGATGTGGTGATCTTCACGATTGCGCAAGACCGCTTGAATGTATTGCTGGTACAACGCCCAGGTCACGACGATGATCCATTTCCCGGCCTCTGGGCCTTGCCCGGCGGATTTGTGAACGTGGAACTGGATGCCGATCTGCAGGCCTGCGCCGCGCGCAAGCTCAAGGAGAAGACGGGTGTGGACAGTCCCTATCTGGAGCAGCTCGGCAGCTGGGGCAGCGCCCTGCGCGATCCCCGTGGCTGGTCGGCCACCCATGTTTACTTTGCGTTGATTCCCGCCCATGAGCTGCAGCTGACCAAAGGCGCCAATGCGGCCGATGTGGCATGGTTCGAGGTGGACGAGCTGCTGCACCGGCCCGCACTGGCGTTCGACCATGGCAGCATCTTGCAGACGGCGGTTGAACGTCTGCGCAGCAAGGTCGAATACACCTCGCTGCCCGCTTTCTTGCTGAGCGAGCCTTTTACCCTGCCCCAGCTGCAGCAAGTCTATGAAACCGTGCTGGGACGCAGCGTGGACAAGAGCGGCTTTCGCACCCGCATGCTGGCAGCGAACTTCCTGCTCGAGGCCGGACATGTGGAAGGTACATCGAACCGTCCCGCCATGGGCTACCGGCTGGCGGACCGCAGCGGACCCGTGGTTTTCCCGCGAACCTTCAGCCCACGCGGCCATTGAACGAGGCGATTACCCACCGCTGTGCCGAAACCGGAGCTTGCTGAGATAATCCTGCCCCTATGTCTCTCCTGCCCCACCAGCTCGAACTCCTGTCCCCGGCGCGTGATGCCGATATCGGCATCGAAGCCGTCAATCATGGCGCGGACGCCGTCTATATCGGCGGCCCGGCCTTTGGCGCGCGCGCGACGGCAGGCAATGACATCCGCGACCTGGAGCGGCTGATCAAGCATGCCCACCGCTTCGGCAGCCGCATCTTCATCACGCTCAACACCATCTTGCGCGACGATGAGCTGCAAGGCGCGCGCGATATGGCCTGGCAGATCTACAACGCCGGAGCCGATGCACTGATCATCCAGGACATGGGTCTGCTGGAGCTGGACCTGCCACCCATCCAGCTGCACGCGTCCACCCAGACCGATATCCGCACGCCCGAAAAGGGCCGCTTTCTGCAGGACGCCGGTCTGTCGCAGATCGTGCTGGCGCGCGAGCTGGACCTCAAGCAGATTGCCGCCATGCGCGCCGCGACAGACCCGAGCCGCACCACCATCGAGTACTTTGTGCATGGCGCACTGTGCGTGGCCTATTCGGGCCAGTGCTTCATCAGCCATGCCCATACGGGGCGCAGCGCCAATCGCGGCGACTGCAACCAGGCCTGCCGCCTGCCCTATGAGGTGACGGACGCCAGCGGCCGCATCATCGCGCATGAAAAGCATGTGCTGTCCATGAAGGACAACAACCAGAGCGACAACCTGCGTGCGCTGATCGATGCCGGCGTGCGCAGCTTCAAGATCGAGGGCCGCTACAAGGACATGGGCTATGTGAAGAACATCACGGCCCATTACCGCAAGCTGCTCGACGAAATCATCGAAGAGCGCGAGTTCTCCGATCAGCCGCTGGCGCGCTCGTCGTCAGGCCGCACCACCTTTTCGTTCGAACCCGATCCGGACCAGAATTTCAACCGCGAGTTCACCGACTACTTCGTCAACGGCCGCAAGGATGACATCGGCGCCTTCGACACGCCCAAGACGCCGGGTCGTGCCATCGGCTGGGTGACCCAGGTCGGCGACAAATGGTTCGAGATCGAGACCAGCGACAAGGCCACCGAGCTGCACAACGGCGACGGCCTGTGCTACTACGATCTGCAAAAGGAACTGGTGGGCGTGCACATCAACCGTGCCGAATGCGTGAGTACCAAAAAAGGCATCTGGCGTGTCTTCCCCAAGAACGAGATTGCCGAGTTCAAGGACCTGCGCAAGGGCCTGGAAATCAACCGCAACCGCGATATGGACTGGGTGCGCACACTGGATAAGAAGTCCAGCGAACGCCGCATCGGTCTGTGGGCCGAGTTCAAGGAAACCGCTTCAGGCTTCGCGCTGACGCTGACCGATGAGGACGGCTTTGTCGGCTCGGCCGTCATTGACCAGGAACACCAGAGCGCTACCGATGCCGCAAAGGCCCAGGTCTCTCTGCGCGAGCAACTGGGACGCTTTGGCGCCACGGTTTTCGAGGTGAACGATATTTCGCTGAGCCTGGGCCAGCCCTGGTTTGTCCCGGCATCGGTGCTCAACCAGCTGCGCCGCGATGCCGTTGCCGCATTGGAGCAGGCCCGCGCCGACGGCTTTGTGCGCCTGCCCCGCGCCAAGCCTGTGGAGCCACCCGTGCCTTTCCCTGAAGACACGCTGACCTATCTGGCCAATGTCTACAACCAGAAGGCCCATGACTTCTATGTCAAACATGGCGTGAAGATCATCGACGCCGCCTACGAGAGCAAGGAAGAGGAAGGCGAAGTCTCGCTGATGATCACCAAGCACTGCGTGCGCTTCTCGATGAGCCTGTGCCCCAAGCAGGCCAAGGGCGTGATCGGCGTCAAGGGCACCATCAAGGCCGAGCCGCTGCAGCTGATCAACGGCAAGGAAAAGCTCACGCTACGTTTTGACTGCAAGCCCTGCGAAATGCATGTGGTGGGCAAGATGAAGAAATCGGTGCTCAACCAGCATGCCAGGGAAATGAAGGAGTCACCCATGCAGTTCTATCGCACGCGCCCCACACCTCAGCAGCCTTCCTGAGCGCGCGCCAATACCCCAAAAAGGCCCGCCACCGGCAATGGTTGGCGGGCTTTTTTACAGACGCAGAACCACTGGTGAAAACCCTTGGTTTAATCCCTTCAAGCAAATCGTCTATTTTTTAGGCAATCCGTGCAAAGCACCATCTGGCGCGGGTTTCAGGGCTTGAAAGCATAGTTTTCCACAAGAGCGTCCACATGATGCGGGGATAAAAACTGAGGCTTCCACCACACACAACTGTATGCATTAACAGTTGCAAGAATCAGGACCGAACACGCGCCAAGGTCTCGACCGGGGACAGCTTTGCACAAGCCTCTTCGAGCAGCCTTGCCACCGCCGGCACCAGGGTGCTGAAACTGGCGAACCCATGCAACATGCCTTGCGCACGCAAGCAGGCAACGGGCACGCCGGCCTGCTGCAGACGCTGGCCAAAAGCCTCGCCCTCGTCGCGCAATATGTCCAGCTCCGCCGTCACCAGCACTGCGGCAGGCAGGCCCGCGACATCGGGGTACTGCATGATGGAGGCCAGGGGATGCGCTGGCATGGCAGGGTGATAGTGCTGCCACATCGCGGCCATGGCTTCGGTGGTGAGAAACGGCATCTGCCCGTATAGCGCATGCGATGGCGCATTCATATGCGCATCGCAGACCGGATAGAACAGCAGTTGCCGGGCTATGCCTTTCCAGCCCTCCTCCTTCGCGCGCAGACAGGTGGCGACGGCCAGATTGCCCCCCGCACTGTCACCCGCCACCATCAACTGCCGCGCATCGCAATGCAGCTCGGCCGCATGCAGTGCCACCCAGCGCGTGGCGGCATAGGCATCGTCCAGCGCGGCAGGGAAGACATGCTCGGGAGCCAGGCGGTAGTCGACCGACACCAGATTCATGCCGGTCAGGCGCGCCAGATGGCGGCACAGATTGTCATGCGTGTCCAGCGTGCCTATGCACCAGCCGCCGCCGTGGAAATAGACCATGACCGGCGCCGCCTCTGCGGAGCCGGGACGGTACAGGCGCAGCTTCAGCGGCTGGCCATCGCCGCCGGGAATGTCGATCTCGCGCACCTCATGCATGGGCAGGTCGGCAGGCGGGAAAGCCATGTGGTCCATGAGCTTGCGGATTTCGGGCACCGGAGTGGTCACGAAATCCATGGATGGAGCATCCTTGAACTGCTCCAGCACGGCTGCCATTTCGGGGTGTATCGGCATCGGGACTCCTTGAAGTTGATGGAGCGCGCCCGCTCGGTTCTGGCCGGGCGCAAGGTGGCAGTCAGGCCGCCAGCTCTTCGGTCTGGTGATGGATGTAGTCCTGCCACACCGGCTTGCTCATTTCCTGCCTGAAGCGCGACTGCGACCAAGGCCAGGTGTTGGGCACCCCGTTTCGGTCCAGGTACCAGCTGCTGCAGCCCGAGCCGAAGACCGAGCCTTTGGCGGCCTCCAGGCGCTCACGGTCGTACTGCGCCAGTGCTTCGGGCCTGGCCGATAGCCCTGCCACACCCGCTTGCTCGCCGCGTTCTATCAGCTGCGAGATATAGCCCCACTGCATTTCCGAGGTATCGATCAGCGAGAAATTGCCCACGGGAGAGGTCGGCCCGTTCATGAAGTAGAAGTTGGGAAAGCCAGGCACCGAGATGGACTTGTAGGCCGTGGGCACATCGCTCCAGGCATGCTCCAGCGTCGCAGCGTTCAGACCTTTCACATGCATGGGGCGCACATAGCGGTCGGTCTTGAATCCCGTTGCCAGCACGATGATGTCCACCTCGTGCAACACCCCGTCGCTGGTTCGCACGCCGCTTTTCTCGACCTGGGCGATAGCTTCGGTAATCAGCTCGGAATCCGGCTGCTGGATCGCCTGGTAATAGTCGGGCGAGTAAATCAGACGCTTGCAACCAGCACGGTAATGGGGCTGCAGTTTTTGCCGCAAGGCGGCATCGGTCACCGAAGCATCGAGGTTGTCCTGGCAGATTTTCTGGATTTCCTGGATCTGCTCCGAATCCGGATCCAGCACCCCTTCGGTAAAACGCTCCACATTGGCCATATAGGTGGGTTCGCGCTGCAGATAAACCAGCAGATCGCGGTTGCTGCGGAATTCGGCACGCTGCTCTTCGCTGAAAGCTGGATTCTCGACCGGGAAGATCCATTGGGCAGTGCGCTGAAAATGCCGTACCTTGGCACGCGATGCGAGTGCCGAGACGATTTGCACGCCTGTCGATCCGGTGCCGATGATGGCGATCCTCTTGCCGTCCAGCGGTATCGAATGATCCCAGCGCGCACTGTGGATCAGGTTCCCCCCAAATTCCTCCAGCCCCTTGATTTGCGGATAGTTGGGGTGGTGCAGCACACCTGTGGCGGCAACCACCACCTTGCCCTGGTATTGCTTGCCATGCTGATCCTGCAGCGTCCAGGCCTCGCCCGTCCATTCGGCACGCGTGACCTCGGTATCGAATTGCGAAAAATCGACAATGCCGTATTTCCGGAAAACACCTTCGAAATACTGCTGAATCTCGGCTCCGGGCGGAAGCACCCTGGACCATTCGGGATTGGGCTCGAAAGAATAGGTATAGGCGTGCGATGGCACATCGCAAGTCAAACCTGGATAGGTATTATCTCTCCAGGTTCCGCCCAATGTTTTCGCCTTTTCCAGAATAATGAATTTCTTTCCACTATTCTTCAGATGAATGCCTGCCAGAATACCGGACATTCCGCAGCCAATCACAATGACATCATATTTCATTGGAAATCCTTAAATAGCAATGACCTTGGCTGCGGAAAACCCGCCATCCACCGGGAGATTGACCCCGGTAATAAATGAAGACATATCGGAAAGCAAAAATGCCACGGCATTGCCGACCTCTTGCGACTTGCCCGCCCGCTTGAGCAAATGCATGGCCTCGAAAGCCTGGCCCACGGGCTGCTCATCGAGCATGATGGTCATGGGCGTATGGATATAGCCGGGGCTGATGCTGTTGACCCGCACGCCGCAGGGACCGAGCTCCGCGGCCAGACTGCGCACCATCTGGATCACCGCCCCCTTGGAGGTGCAATAGGCCAGATTGCTCGGGTTGCCCAGCATGCCGTTGATGCTGGCGATGGCGACGATGGAGCCCTGGCGTCGCTGTTTCATGTGGCTGGCCACGGCACGGGCACTGAGCATGGTCCCCGTCAGATTGACCTGCAGCACCTGCTCCCACTCCTGCAGCGCCATGCTCTCCAGATCGCCGACACGCGAGATGCCAGCCGAAGTCACCAGCCCATCAATCTGTCCGTAGCGGTCCAGCATGGAAGCCACCAGCTCTTGGGTCAGCTTCTCGCTGCTCACGTCGAGCCTGCGAAACTCGCAGCCCTGCGGCAGATCCTGGCTTTGCTGCAGATCGGCACACACCACCCTGGCGCCGCTGGCGGCCAGAACCCGGGCAGTGGCCAGGCCGATGCCCGACGCACCGCCCGTGACCAGGATCACTTTGTCTTTCAAACCACTGATGAATGGATTCATTTCAAGCCTCAATACAGACTGACCGCCACCACTTGGCGATGAGGATTGAGATTCTTGGTTCTTTCCAGATTCAAATCACTCTGAATTTTCCTCTTTACAAAAACAGTTTGTGTTTACAGTCCCTGGTGAAAACCATTAATCCATTTGGACGTACTGTGCCCGGTCTTTTTATATGTCAAGCAGGTTTTTTCAGTGACCCAATCAATATGGACTGTAAACACTGCCAATAACTGTCAAGCGGGAATTCGCGGGAAATATCGACAAGCCGGCAATGCTTTAATCCACTCATATTTAGCCAATGAGGAAATCATGAAAATTGCTGTCATCACCGGCGCAGCCAGTGGAATTGGTGCAGGCCTTGCCAAAAAAGCCGTCGCCCTTGGAATGCAGGTCGTGGTTGCCGACCGCGACCAGGCGGGTCTTGAGAAAGTCGTGCTGGAGTTGGGAGATCAGGCATTGGCCGTGGTCACCGATGTCACCAGTCAGGCATCGCTGGATGCATTGGCCGACAAGGCCTATGCCGCTTTCGGCCAGGTCGATCTGCTGTTCAACAACGCAGGTGTGCTGAGCACCGGCAATAGCTGGGAGATCAGCGATGCCAGGTGGCAGCAGGCCTGGCAGGTCAATGTCAACGGCATCGTCAACGGCCTGCGCGCTTTTGTGCCGCGCCTGCTCAAGGCGGAGCGGCCTGCCCGCATCATCAACACGGCATCCGTGGGCGGCTTTCTACCCAGCGCCATGATGACGCCCTACTCTGCCACCAAGTTTGCGGTGGTCGCGCTGACCGAAGGCCTGGCCGGCGAACTCGCGGCCATCAATCCGCAGATCAAGGTCTCGCTGCTGGCGCCAGGCCCCGTCAAGACCGCCATCTTCCGGGAAGCACCTGATGCAGCTTCGGCGCAGTTTCACGGCATGATGACCCATATGCTCGATGAAAACGGCCTGGACACCGAAGAGTTTGCAGAGCGCGTGTTTGCAGCCATCGAGCGCGGTGAATACTGGATCGTGCCCCAGCCCGAGATGCTGGATCCGCTGCTCAAGGCCCGCAACAAGCTCATCGAAACCCGCGCCGACCCGGTCCTGAGCTGGGCGCGCGAGACCGCGTGAAACCAGGGCCGGCCTTGCCCGGCCCTGACAGCCCATGCAGTGAGAGGCCAGAGATCATCCGCCCCAGAGCTCCCTGGCCAGTTGCTCGAACTGGCGGCGCATCACGTTCTTCTGCACCTTGCCCGTGGCCGTGGACGGAAAGGCCTCCACGAAATGCACCAGCTTGGGCATCTCGAAGCCGCTGAGGTGATGGCGGCAATGGGCCAGAATCGACTCCGAGTCCACCTGCGTGCCCGGCTTGCGCATGACAAAGGCACAGACTGCCTCACTCCAGTGGGGATGCGGCAGGCCGAACACGGCAGCGGCCGCCACTTCCGGGTGAGCCAGCACCACGGCTTCGACCTTCACGCTGGCGACGTTTTCACCGCCGGTCTTGATCATGTCCTTCTTGCGGTCGATGAACTCCATGCGGCCCTGCCCATCCCACATGCCCAGATCGCCGGTATGGTGCCAGCCGAACTTCTGCGCTTCGGCCGTCGCCCTGGGGTCCTTGAAATAGCCGAGCATGGCATTGGGGCCGCGATGCACGATCTCGCCGATCTGGCCCGCACCCAGCAGATTGCCATCGTCATCCATGACGGCGGTCTCGCAGGTGCTCAGCGAGCGCCCCCAGAAATTGGCATCGCATTCGGCATTGAGCAGCGGGTAGAAAGTCATGGTGGCCGGATAGATCTCGGTCTGCCCCGTGGCCAGGGAGATATTGCGGCACATGCGCTGCGCAATCTGGGCGATCAGGGGCTTTGGAATGGGCGCCATGGCATAAATGCAATGCCGTATGGTGGTCGGCGCAAAACCCGGATCGGCCAGGACCGCCGCATACATCAGGGGCAGTCCGACAAAAATCGTTACCCCCTCCTTGATGACCAACTGCCCCACCTCGGCCGGCACGAACTGCCGCGTCAGCACGGTGCAGGCGCCTGCCGCCAGCGCGGTCTGCACCAGCGCATGCTGGGCGCAGTGGAACAGGGGAAGCCAGCCGCTGAGCACATCGGCCTCGCCATATTTCATCTCGTCGATATTGCCCTTGACCGCCGCATACACCGAGAGATGGGAATGCACCACGCCTTTGGGATTGCCCGTGGTGCCGCTGGTATACATGAGCAAGGCGGCCTGGTTGTCGTCGATATCGACCTCGGGCAGGGTGTTGGCCTGCCCTGCCTCGGCCTGCGCCAGAGACAGGCCAGACAGCCCTTGCTGCACTTGCTGCACTTGCGGCTGTTGCACGCGCGCAATGATGAGAGGCAGTTGCAGCTGCTGCAAAAGCTCGGCCAGTCCTGGCAGGGCCAGCAACTCCTGATCGACCACCACTGCCGACACCTCTGCATGCCGCAGGATGTAGTCGATGCTCGATACCTCCAGCTTGATATTGACGGGCACCCACACCTGCCCTGCTTTGTGAATGGCGTTGCAGGCCACCACCATGTCTATGGAATTGGCGCACAGCATGCCTATCTGCTTGCCAGGCCCCAGCGTTGACAGCAGATAGTGCGCGAAACGCGAACTTCGCGCATCCAGCTCGGCATAGCTGATGCGTTCGGTGCCATCGACCAGCGCCGTTCGACCGCCGAACTTGCGCGCCGTGCGGTAGAGCAGATCACCCAGCGCAATGCGCCGGATGCGCCGTGCCTCCTTCGTCAGACTCATCTCGATCATGGTTTGTCTCCTTGATAGTGTGCAACCCGGAACCCATAACCCACGCTTTTTCTTGTTGTGTCTCCCAGAACGTGCTTGCGATCTCCTCGCGCCCCGACAGAGGCTTTGCGGGATGGGATGCAAGGGGGCGGCCCCCACGCGCGCGATACCGCAGCAATAGCCGTGCTATTGCGAGGATTCGCGCGGCCGGCGAGGCAACGCCGCAGACCGCCCCTGACCGGGCGGGCGCAAAGCCCCTGTCCCAAAGGGTTGGCGCGAAATCGGGCGATTTGCGGTGCGCTGACTCTTGCTTGCACCCCGGTGCAGGCAGCGAGCCATCGCTTCGAACTCATCCCGATGGCACTCCAACGCGGCGGCGTAGTGATCGTAGGCACGTTCTAATCCTGCTGCGGCATTGCCATGGCGGCGGCGGCAACCATGGGCGAGAGCTGGCCCTGCGCCCCGCCGTCACAGGCAATGACCGTGCCGGAGATATAGCTGGCCGCTTCGCTTCCCAGAAACATGGCCAGTTGGGCAATATCTGCAGTCGTTCCCATGCGCCCCAGCGGCACCATGGCGCGCACCAGCGCATCCCCCTCGGCACCTTGCGGGGCCAGGCGGCGCATGCCTTCCGTGCCCTCGATGGGTCCGGGCGAAATGGCATTCACACGAATTCCCTTGGGCCCCCACTCCAGCGCCAACACACGCGCCAGATGGTCCACTCCCGCCTTGGCGGCGCAGACATGGGCCTGGTACATCATGGGCACAGTGGACTGCGGTGCGGTGATGAAGATCAGGCTCGCCCCGGGCTGGCGCAGATGCGCCAGAGCCTGACGCGCGACATGGAAGCTGCCCAGCAGATCGATGTCCACCACCACCTTGAAGGCATTGGACGACATCTGCTCCGCAGGGGCGAGAAAGTTGCCGGCTGCGCCAGACACCAGCACGTCGACCGGCCCATGGCAAGCGACGGCCTGCGCCAGCGCCGCGCCCACCGCGTGCTCATCGCGCACATCGGCCACCACGCCGAAGGCCTGATCGCCCAGCGTCGCCAGGGCTGCATCCACATTGGCCTGCTTGCGGCTGACGACCGAGACCCTGGCCCCGGCCATCGCGTAGTTCTGGGCAATGCCCAGGTTGATGCCGGTAGTGCCGCCAAACACCATCACGTGGCGGCCCGAAAAATCGAATTGCACATTCATGGAAGGCACTCCTCTGCGCGCAGCAAGGCTTTCTGGATCTTTCCTGCCGGGGTCAGCGGCAACTCGGTGCGAAACACCAGCTGGCGCGGCAGCTTGTAGTCCGCCAGTTGCTGGCGACAATGTGCGAGCAGTGCCTCCTCGTTCACGCTGGCACCGGGCCTGGTGACGATGTAATAGCGCCCCACCTCGCCCAGCACAGGGTCCGGCACGCCGATGCCGGCCACCATCAACACGCCTGCATGACTGGCAATCACGCCCTCCACTTCGCTGGGATAGACGTTGAAGCCGCCCTGTATGAACATGTCTTTTTGCCGCCCCTTGAGGTGGATCAGGCCCTGCTCGTCGACCAGTCCCAGATCACCCGAATGCAGCCAGCCGCCGGCAAATACCTCTTCGTCCTGCTGCTGCCCCACATAGGCCGGAATCACGCCAGCACCGCGAAACCAAAGCTCACCCACCTCTCCGGCCCGCAGCTCCTCGCCATCGGCCCCGGCCACGCGCAGCTGTGCCCCTTGCAGCGGCTTGCCTATGCTGTGAAGCAGGGCTTGCTGATCTGCCTGCCAGGGCGTCATCGCAATGGCCCCCGAAGTCTCGGACAGACCGTAGAGATTCATGATGCTCACGCCCGCAAACTGCTGCTGCAGCCGCTGCAGCAGCACTGGCTCCACATTCGAGCCGCCCACCACGATCAGGCGCAGCCGGCTCATGTCCACCTCGGCCAGAAGCGGATGCATGAGCAGCAGCGTCAGCATGGTCGGCACGCCCACCAGCCAGGTCGGAGGGTGCTTTTGCGCCATCCTCAGCAAGGCTTCGGGGCTGAACATGGGCACCAGCTCGCAGCAGCCGCCCGCCAGCAGCATGGTCAGTACCCCGCAGGTAATGCCGCCCACATGGTTGAGCGGCATGGCCAGCTGCACCACATCGTCCGCCGCAGCCCTCACATGCGCATGCTGCGCCAGCGCCGAGCCCAGCTGGGAGCGGTGCGTCAGCCCTGCGGCCTTGGGCCTGCCCGTGGTGCCCGAGGTGTAGATGATCATCAGCAGGTCATCCGGTGCAGGGCCGGGGCCTGCAGGCGGGACTTTTGCGCCGGACTGCAGCGGCTGCTCGAATCCTTCATCCACCCACAGCAGATGCTCCAGCACCGCAAGACGCTGACGGGCCTGCGCCAGATAGCTCTGGTAGTCGAAGCCGGCAAACTCGCGCGGTGCAAGCACGGCCTTGACCTGGCTGTCCTGCAGCATGAAGTCCAGCTCGGCATCGCGGTATCGGACGCTGAGGCCCACCACGACCAGCCCCGTCTTCGCCGCAGCCAGATAGCTCAGCACCCAGGGCAGACCATTGGGCAGAATGATGCCGATGCGATCACCGTGCCGCAGACCCAGCGAGGACAGATGAGCAGCCCAGGCGCCGACCATCACATCCACCTGCTGCCAGCAGTAGCTGCGCCCCTGGTCGATGTAGGCGGTCCTGTCTGGGTGCGCGGCCACGGTCTGCGCCACTGCCTGGGCCACGGTCCGGGGAGGAGTACAAGCGTTCATCTGCAAGCTCTCCACGATTCATGCTGCAAGATGCAGCATCTGCCTGGCTTCCCTGGGAGTGGCGACTTCACGCCCCACATCACGCGCATAGTGCGCCAGCTGCTCGATCAGCGGAGCGTTGGATGCTACCTTGCTGCCGTCCGGCAGATAGAAAGTGTCCTCCAGCCCGCTGCGCAGATGTCCGCCGAGCTCGGCCGTGCGCAGATGGGTGGGCCAGATTTCGCTGCGCCCGATCAGCGTGGTCTGCCAGGGCGCATCCTTGATCTTGAGCTTGAGCAGAATGGGCAGCAGATCGGGATCGGCCGGCATGCCCGACTCCACCCCCATCACGAAGTTGTATTCGGGCAGGCCCTGATACATGCCGGTTTCCACATACATGCCCACGCAGCGCACGATGCCCACGTCAAAGCACTCGAACTCGGGCAGTGTGTGGGTCTCGGCCATCACATCCAGAAAGTCCTGCACCTTGGCGGGCTGATTGTCGAACAGCATGGGCGGCCAGGCCCAGCTTCCGTCGCTGCGGGTTTTGAGATAGTTGAGCGAGCCCGCATTGCAGGCCGCCATCTCGGGTCGCGTGGCACGCAGACAGTCCAGCGGCCCCTGGTAATCGGGGCCAACCACGCCGGTGGTCTGATTGATGATCAGCTCAGGGCAGGCTGCACGCATGGCATCCACGCAGGCCCTGGCCACTGCCGGGTCCCAGCTGGGCAGATGCCCCTTGCCCTCTTCCTGGCGCCTGAAGTGCACATGCACCACGGACGCGCCAGCGTCATAGGCTCGGCGTGCTTCCTGCGCCAGCTGCTCTGGCGTCACCGGCACATGATGCTGATTCGGGTCGGTCAGCACCCCGGTAATGGAACAGGTAATAATGGCTTTATCGGACATATTGCTCCTTAAATAGAAGCTGAAAACGCCTTAGAAATAAGCGTTTCAGGCTGATTTCGCTCAAATTCCCCGACAACGACGACTGCCGCTGCGACAGCCGCGCTAGATACGCCACTGGCGCGCGGCAAGCTCTTTCATGATTTCCTCGGTGCCGCCGCCAATCGTCAGCACCTTGACTTCGCGGTAAATGCGCTCGCTCAGCGTGCCGCGCATAAAGCCCATGCCGCCCAGAATCTGCACCGCCGTGTCGGCGCAGAACTGCATGGTCTGGGTGGCGTGGTTCTTGAGCACACAGACCTCGCCCACCCAGTCCGCCCCGCTATCGCCGCCGTCGGCACCTGCGCAGACTGCGTTGATCCAGGCTTCGGTGCTGCGCAGGCGCTGCTGCATGTCCACCAGCTTGTGCCGTATGACCTGATGCTGATTGAGCGTCACGCCAAAAGTCTGGCGCTGCTGCGCCCAGGCCAGCGCCTCGTCATAGCAGGCCTGGGCAAAGCCCAGCGCAGCGCAGGCAATGCCCAGGCGCTCGCCGTTGAAGTTGTGCATGATGGCGCGAAAGCCCTCGCCCTCGACCCCGAGCAGATGACTGGCTGGCACGCGCACGCCTTCAAAGAACAGATGGGCCGTGTCCGAGCATTGCCAGCCCATCTTGTGCAGCGGGCTGCGTCTGAGCCCTGCGCTGTCCCCGGGCACCAGGATCAGGGAGATGCCGCAAGCACCTCTCTCCTCGCCCGTGCGCACCGCGACCGTGATCCAGTCGGCACGCATGCCCGAGGTAATGAAGGTCTTCTCGCCCTCGATCACATACTCGTCGCCCTCGCGCCTGGCCCTGGTGCGCAGCGCCGCCACGTCCGATCCACCGCCGGGTTCGGTAATCGCCAGCGCCGCGATCTTGCGGCCTGCCAGCACCTCGGGCACCACCTGCTGCTTGAGCACATCGCTGCCCAGAGCCACCACGGGCGGCAGGCCGATGTTGTGCGACAACAAGCTGGCCAGCACGCCGCCGCTGCCGCCGTGGCGGCACAGTGCCAGCCACAGGGCGGCGCGCAGGCTGTGCGTGGCCGCGGTACCGCCGAGCTCCTCGGGGTAGCCGATGCCCAGCAGCCCCAGCTCGGCGGCCTGGCGATAGAGCTGGCGCGGGAACTCGCCGGCCTCGTCCCAGGCCGTGACATGGGGAGCGATGTGCTCGCGCGCGAAGCGGCGCACGAGGTCATAGAGCATTTCGCGTTCGGCGGCATCCGTCATGTGGGTCCTCCAGGCATGGGCAGCAGTTTCAGCAGAACCTGGCCCGGCGCCACCTGCTGGCCGGCATGGACCAGCACGGCCTCCACCCGGCAGTCGGCCCTCACGCTCAGGCTGTGCTCCAGCTTCATGGACTCAATGACCACGACCACATCGCCGGCCTTCAGCACCTGCCCGTCCTGCACGCCCAGTTGCACCACCCGGCCGTTGAACGGGGCGCGCAGCTCTGCGGTCTGGCCCACTTCCGCTGCATTCTCCGGTGGAGCATAGCTTGCATCTTCGACCCACCAGTCCACGTCGCCTGCCTGCAGATGCCAGCGCGCCCCGCCCTGCCCGGCGGGCAGCTCCACGGCCTGCACGGTCTGGCTCAGGCCCACCGATCTCGCTCGCCAGCCATGGGCCAGCAACGCGTCGACCTGCAACAACGCAGGCTCGGCGCCGTGCCGCTGCAGCAACCAGCTGTCTTCGGTCTCGGGCCTCAGCACCAGCTCCTGCGTCCGCCCCCGGTGCTGCAGCTTGCGCAACTGGGCATAGCTGCAGGCCAGCGGCCCAGGCCTTTGGCCCACGGCGCACAACGCTCCCCAGTGCTGGTGTGCCAGGACTTCCTTGTCCCGCAGCAGCTGCTGCAAGCGTGGCGCATCGCTCGCCAGATAGGAGATCAGTGCCTGGCCCCGCCTGAACACCTCGTCGTTCAGGCACTCAATCAGAAAGGCGCGATTGGTCGGCAAGCCCAGCACCGAGAGGCTGCCCAGCGCATGAATCAGCCGGTCGATGGCTTGCTCTCGCGTTGGCGCATGGACGATCAGCTTGCCCAGCATGGCGTCGTAATAAGGAGTGACCTCGCTGCCGGTGTGCAACGCATGGTCAAAGCGCAGCGGCGCGCTGCTGAAGACGGCGGCCTCGGGTGCCGAGAAATGCCGCACCACGCCGGTATGGGGTTGAAAGCTTTCGTCTTCGGCGCACAGCCGCACTTCGATGGCATGGCCGTCGAGACGAACCTGCTGCTGCGTCAGCGGCAAGGCTTCGCCGCACGCCACGCGAATCTGCCATTCGACCAGATCAAGGCCCGTCAGTGCCTCGGTCACAGGATGCTCGACCTGCAGTCTGGTATTCATCTCCATCAGATAGAACTGCCGGCCTTCGACCAGGAATTCCACCGTACCTGCCCCCACATAACCTGCGGCCTTGGCCAGGGCCACGGCGCAGTTGCCCATGTGCTCGCGCTGCTCCGCATTGACGGCCGGACTGGGGGCTTCCTCGATGATCTTCTGGTGGCGGCGCTGAACCGAGCAATCGCGCTCCCCCAGATGAATCACATGGCCGTGCCCGTCGGCAAACACCTGCACTTCCACATGACGCGGGTGCATGACGGCACGCTCCACCAGCAAGTCACCATTGCCGAAGCCAGCCAGGGCTTCGGAACGTGCGCTGTTCAGAGCGGCATGCAGCTGCTGGGCACTTTCCACCAGCCGCATGCCGCGCCCACCGCCACCGGCCACGGCCTTGACCATGACGGGGTAGCCAATCATGGCTGCTTCGTCGGCAAAGCGCGCATCGCTCTGGTCATCGCCTTCGTAGCCCGACAGACAGGGCACGCCATGGGCCTTGGCCAGTTGCTTGGCAGCGGCCTTGCTGCCGAGCTGGCGGATCGCGGCCGGCGGCGGGCCAATCCAGATCAGGCCCGCTTGCTGAACGGCCTCGGCAAAGCCGGCATCCTCGCTGAGAAATCCGTAGCCAGGGTGTACGGCATCGGCCCCTGTCGCCTTGGCGGCTGCCAGCAGCTTGTTCACGTCCAGATAGCTCTGTGCCGATGTCAGCCCACCCAGTGCATAGGCCTGCGTGGACTGTTGCACATGGAGGCTTTGCGCATCCGCATCCGAGTACACCGCCACGGTCTCTATGCCCATGCGCCTCGCCGTGGCCATGATGCGCAGCGCAATCTCGCCACGATTGGCAATCAAAATGCGCTTCATGATGTGCCTCCTGCCTTGCAGGTCCAGGGAGCGGGCTGCTTGCTGGAAAAGGCCTTGAGCCCTGCCCCCGCTTCAGCGCTGCGCAGCGCACTGGCAAAGGCCTGCGCGCCCTGGTTAAGCGATGCATCCAGACTTTGCCCCCCAATGGCTGCCAGCAGCTTTTTGGTGGCGGCCACCGCCTGTGGTGCGGCCTGGGCGCAGATCTCGAGCTGCTGCTGCAGCTGGCTCTGCCAGTGGACAGCGTCTGTGGCCTGGATCACGGCCTGAACCAGGCCTGCCCGCTGTGCCTGACTTGCGGTCCAGCGCTGGCCGCCCAGCAGCCATTGACGCGCCAAGCCGTCGCCCAGCCGGCGCAGCACAAAAGGCGCAATCTGCGCGGGCACAATGCCCAGCGTCACCTCGGGCGTGGCAAAGACGGCCTGCTGATCCGCTACCACCCGGTCGGCCACGCAGACCAGCCCCACACCGCCGCCCATGGCCGCCCCCTGCACGGCAGCGATCAGCAGCTGGGGCAGCTCTGCCAGTTGCTGCAGCAGCTGACCAAACTCGCGGTTGACCTGAACCAGCGGGTCCTGCGCCCCCGCAGGCAGCGGCGAGCCTATGCTGCTGGCGAAGCCGCCCAGGCTGCCGCCCGCACAGAAATGCCCGCCGTTACCGCACAGCACCACCACGCGCAGCTGTGAATCCCTCTGCGCTCTGGCGGCGTGATCTCGCAAGGCCCGCACCAGCTCGTCGCTCAGCGCATTGCGGGTTTCAGGCGAGTTCAGACGCCACCATTCCACAAAGCCGTTGCCCAAGGGCAGGCGTTCGATTTCAAGCACCTGAGTCATGCGCCGCTCCTCAGTGCGCCTGGCGCTTGATCAGCCCCATGGTCTTGCCGATGATGCCCAGCATGACCTCGTCGGCACCGCCGCCTATAGAGCCCAGACGCCCGTCGCGGTACAGGCGCGAGACACGGTTGTCCCAGGTGAAGCCCATGCCGCCCCAGAACTGCAGACAGGTATCGGCCACTTCGCGCGTCAGCCGGCCCGACTTGAGCTTGGCCATGCTGGCCAGTTGCAGCGCATCCTGTCCCGCCATATAGATCTGTGCGGCACGATAGGTCAGTGCGCGCAAAGCCTCGACCTCGGTCTGCAGCTCGGCCAGCTTGAACTGCACCCATTGCTGATCGATCAGAGTGCTGCCGAACATCTGCCGCTGCTGTGCCCACTCGATGGTCTGCTGAATGCAGTCCTCCATGGCGAGCAGGCCGCTGGCCGAGGCCCAGAGCCGCTCCTCCTGAAACTGCTGCATCTGATAGATGAAGCCCTGGCCCTCCTGTCCCACCAGGTAGCGCTGCGGCACGCGCACCTCGTCAAAGAACAGCAGGCCCGTGTCCGAGGAGTTCATGCCGATCTTGCGCAGCTTCTGCGCCACTTCGACTCCCTTGGTCAGCTTGCCGCGTGGCCCCTCGCGCAGCGGCACCATGATGAGACTCTTGTTCTTGTGCACCGGCCCCTCGCTGGTGTTGACCAGCATGCACATCCAGTCCGCCTGAATGCTGTTGGTGATCCACATCTTCTGGCCGCTGATGACGTAGTCGTCGCCATCCTTGCGAGCATGGCTTCTGATGCCCGAGACATCGCTGCCCGCACCGGGCTCGCTCACGCCTATGCAGCCCACCATCTCCCCCGCAATGGCGGGAGCCAGGAACTGCTCGCGCAATCCATCGCTGCCAAAGCGTGCCAGTGCGGGCGTGCACATATCGGTCTGCACGCCAATGGCCATGGGCACGCCGCCGCAGCGGATATGCCCCAGAGTCTCGGCCATCATCAGGCTATAGGAATAGTCCAGACCCGAGCCACCATAGGCTTCGGGCTTGGTCAGGCCCAGCAAGCCCAGATCGCCCAGACCCTTGAAGACCT
This sequence comes from Comamonas sp. Z3, assembly GCF_008121565.1. Lineage (NCBI taxonomy): Bacteria > Pseudomonadati > Pseudomonadota > Betaproteobacteria > Burkholderiales > Comamonadaceae > Comamonas > Comamonas sp. Z3. The sequence continues at coordinate 719,609 of NZ_VOQU01000001.1, read as the reverse complement.
GGTGTGCGGGAAAGATTTCCTCTTCCTCCCAGCCGTCGACATAGGGATTGATCTTCTCGTCGATATAGCGCTTGAGGGTCTTGCGCACTTCCAGATGTTCGTGGGTCCACTGCATGGCTTGTCTCCGTCGGTCCTGTTTGGAAGGAAATGAAAAAATGCGGCACTACATGCGCGCGACCCCGAACTGCATGGGGCGCACCGCGCGCTGCTGCGCTTCGTGCAAGGTCTGCAGGCACAACGAAAGCACCGCGCGGGTGTCGCGCGGATCGATCACGCCGTCGTCCAGCAGCAATCCGCTGGTGACGAACGCATCGGCCTGGGCCTCGAAGATGGCCACGATCTGGTCGTACTGCTTTTGCATCAGCTCGGCATCGATCGGCAAACCCTTGCGTGCCATGGCGGCCTCGGTGACCTGGCGCATGGTGCTGGCTGCCTGTTCGCCGCCCATCACCGCCGTCTTGGCGCCGGGCCAGCTGAAAAGAAAGCGCGGCGCATAGCCTCGGCCGCACATGCCGTAATTGCCCGCACCGAAGCTGGCGCCGCACTGGATGGTGATCTGTGGCACGGTGGCATTGGTCACGGCCTGAATCATCTTGCTGCCGTGCTTGATCATGCCGGCCTGCTCGCTGTCCTTGCCCACCATGTAGCCCGTGGTGTTCTGCAGATAGATGATGGGATGACCGAGCTGGCACATCCATTGAATGAAGTGCGCGGCCTTGCTGGCACCTGCCACATCGATGGGGCCGTTGTTGGAGATCAGGCCCACGGCATGACCGCCGATGTGCGCCTGCGCACAGAGCGTGGCCGCACCGTAGCCGGACTTGAACAGCAGCAGCTCGGAGCCGTCCACCAGCCGCGCCATGACCTCATGCATATCCACCGGCTCGCGGTGGTGTGCCGGCATCAACCCCAGCAGTTCATCGGCGTCATAACACGGCTCCAAAACTCCTGAATCAATAGCAGTCTTTGCATATGCATCAGCCGTTTCAGGCGTGTTCCATAAAGATAGCTGAGACACCACGGCACGTGCCAGGCCCAGGGCATGGCGGTCGTCCTCCGCCAGATACTCGCCCAGCCCCGAGATACTGGTGTGCATTTCGCCGCCGCCCAGTTCTTCCTCGGTCGCGATCTCGCCGGTCGCCGCCTTGAGCAGGGGCGGCCCGGCCAGAAAGGCACGCGAGCGACCGCGCACCATGATGACCACGTCCGACAGGCCTGGCATATAGGCGCCGCCGGCCGTGCCCGAGCCGTGCTGCACGGTGATGACCGGCAGACCTGCCGCGGACAACCGCGCCAGGTTGCGAAACAAGGCGCCCCCCATCACAAAGCCCTCGACGCGGTAGCGCATGAGATTGGCGCCCGCGCTCTCCACCAGATGGATGAAGGGCAGCTTGTTCTGCAGTGCGATCTCCTGCACGCGCAGCATCTTGTCCAGGCCTTTTTCCTGGATGGCCCCGGCCTCTATGCCCGAGTCGCTGGCCACCACCATGCAGCGCACGCCGCTGACAAAACCGATGCCCGCCAGCATTCCGCCTCCGGGAACCGACTGGGCCGGGTCGTCCTGGTCCAGCATGAAGCCCGCCAGCGTGCACAGCGGCAGCCATGGCCTGCCAGCATCCAGCAGCAGCGCCACTCTCTCTCGCGGCAGCAACTGGCCACGTTTTTCAAACTGCGGCTTGGCCCGCTGAGATGCCAGAGCCGCCCGCTGCTCAAGCTCACGCAATGCGGCGATACGCCCCAGCGTGGCTGCCCGGCGCTGCTGCGCCAGCTCGCCACCGGCATTCCATTGGGATGCAAAGACGCTCATGACTGAAACACCTTGGGAGTCTGGTAGAGAGAAAATCCGTCAAATGCACGCACTGCGCCGCGCTGCTGCGCTTCGGCGCTGGCAGCCACCGGTCCCATGCCCATGCGCACCTGAGGACGGGCGCCGTCGACCCGCAGAACCGTGCCGCTGATGAAGCTGGCCGCCGGACTGAGCAGAAAGACCACGGCAGCGGAGACTTCGGCCTCGTTGCCAAAGCGCCCTGCTGGCACGGTTGCCGGCATCTTGCGCAACATGGCTGCAGCCTCGGGCGGGTAGTGGTCCATGCCGCTGGAGGCGATGTAGCCCGGCGCGATGGCGTTGACGCGCACACCCTGGGCGGCCCATTCCACGGCGGCGGTTTCGGTGAAGCTGACCATGCCCGCCCGCGCAGCGCCGCTATGTCCCATGCCCGGCATGGAGCCCCACATATCGGCCACCATGTTGACGATGGAGCCACCCTGCCGCGCCATGTGCTGTGCATAGCATTCGCGCGCCATGAGAAAGCCGCCGGTGAGATTGGTGTCCAGCACCGCCTGCCAGCCCTTGGCGCTAATGGACGCAAGCGGCGAGAGATACTGTCCGCCCGCGTTGTTGACCAAGGCGTCGATACGCCCGTGCTGGGTCAGTATCTCTTCGACCACGGCCTTGACTGCCGCCTCGTCGCGGATATCGCAGCTGTGACTGCTGGCTTGCGCTCCCAGCTGCGCCAGTTCGTCCTGCACGCTGCGCAGCTTTTGCGCATTGCGCCCCACCAGGGCCACAAGTGCGCCCAGCGCAGCCAGCTCATGCGCTATGCAGCGGCCTATGCCAGAGCCGCCACCGGTAACCACAACCACTTGCCCGGCAAACAGCGCAGGGCGAAAAACGGATTGGTACATCAGCTCTCTCCAATGAACAAGGCCAGAGATTGATCGGTCAGCGCATCCAGGCTCAGGCTGCCGCCCTCGGAAAACCACTGTGCGGTCCAGTTCAGTGCGCCGAAGATCAGCAATCGCGCGATCTCGGGACGGGCCTTGAGCTTGCCCGTGCGATGCAGTGCCTGCAGCACGGGCATCCATTGCGCTTCGTAGGCATCCTTTTGCGCGCTGACCTCCATGCGCTGCGCATCGCTGAGCAAGCGCCATTCGTAGAGCATCACGGGGATGAAGTCGCTCTCGCTGCCCACCATGATCTGCAGGTGGTTGCGCACCAGAGCGCGCAATCGTTCAACGCCATTGGCGCGTGCCCCCAGCGCTTGCAGCGCGGCGTTCTGGCTCTCTGCAGCCTGGGCCATTCCATCCTGCATCACCGCGTGCAGCATTGCTTCCTTGCTCTCAAAAAAGTAAAAGATGGACCCAGGCTGCATGCCTGCTGCAGCGGCAATGTCGCGGGTGCTGCTGCCGTGAAAGCCGCGCAGGCGGAACTGCCTGGCGGCGACACGCACCAGTTCGCTGCGGCGCGTGCTCTCATTGCGTTCCTCGGTGGACTTGGGCGGCCTGCCGCGTCCGCGTTTGACGATCGGAATTTCTTCATGAACTGCTTGCATGAGATGCAGCATATCGGTGTCTTTTATTTTTACCAATCACTTGATTGGCAAAAATATTTGGGACTTTCACGCAAGGGTTTTCCGCAGCCCGAACGAGCCACCCCGAGTGCACCCGAAGACTGATTTCTAGGCCGCTCTGACCCGGTAAAGACCCGGCGGGCTCCCGGTCCAGCCTTTGAAGGCGCGCTGGAACGCGGCCGCATCCGCAAAGCCCAGATCCGAAGCCAGCTCGGCAAAACTGACTCGGCTGGTGCCCAGGCGCGAGACTGCAATGTCCCTACGCAGCTCGTCCTTGATGGCCTGAAACGAGGTACCCGCCGCCGCCAGCTTGCGCTGCAAGGTGGGTGCAGACATGTGCATCTCACGGGCCGCAGATTCCAGGCTTGCCCACTGCGGGCGCGACTGAAGCAGATGGGCCTGAACCAGGGCATCAATGCCCTCGCTCACACGCGGGGGCATGATGGCTGCCGCCGGCCAGCTGGCCACAAAGCTCTGCAGCGTCTGCTCGTCACGGCTGCACACACGCGCCAGCTTGCGCGCATCAAACCAGAAAGCCGAAGCCGGCAAGCCGAAGTGCAGCGATGCCGGAAAAGTGTCGCCATAGTCATTGGCGTAATCAGGCCGTTCGAAGGCAAAGTCGAAACGCTGCACCCTGAGTGTTCCGCCCATCAGCCAGGCCGTCAGCCGCCACAGCACACGCAGAGAGAATTCATACAGAAAATTGGGCAGCGGCGTTGACGTGACAGGCCGCAGCACAATGCCGGCCAGCGCACCATCGCGCACCAGTTGCACCTGCACATCGTCCTGCAGCAGAGCATGTACTTGGCACATGCGCTGCAGCGCATCCTCCATGTCGCGCCCGACCAGCGCATAGCGCGCAATCAACTCCAGGCTGCCCCGCCTGAGCGGGCGCGAGAACTGGCACATGGCCTCATCGCCCAGAGTCTCCACCACCCGCCACATCAGCGCCACGTATTGATCGGTGGTGACACGCGCGCCTTCTTCGTCCAGCAGCATGGGAGCGATACCTGCGCGCAGCAGCAACTGCTCATAGTCCTGACCACGTCGACGCACGCCATTGGTAATACCCCGAACCAAGGCCATGGAGATGGTGAAAGGAATGTTGGAAGCGGCGGGCATGAACAGCGCAGATTGAGGTCTTCTGACATATGAACGATGCACTCCGCAATGGGTTTACGCATCGGTAATTTCTACGATGCAACTCACAACCCTATTGCACACAGTCCACTTGCTTGCCACCTGTTTCGAGGAGTCTTCCATGAGTCGTGATGTATTTGTTGCTGGCGTTGGCATGATTCCCTTCGCCAAACCCGGAAAGAGCGAGTCCTACTTCCAGATGGGCTCCACCGCTGCAGGCCTGGCGCTGGCCGATGCCGGCGTGCCGTATGACGCAGTGCAGCAAGCCTATGTGGGCTATGTCTACGGCGACTCCACAGCCGGTCAGCGTGCGTTGTATGAGGTGGGCATGACGGGCATTCCCATCATCAACGTCAACAACAACTGCTCCACAGGCTCCACCGCCCTGTATCTGGCCCGTCAAGCCGTGGCCAGCGGTACGGCGGACTGCGTGCTGGCTCTGGGTTTCGAGCAGATGAACCCCGGCGCTCTGGGCTCTGTCTACACCGACCGTCCCAACCCCTTTGACCGGTTTGAAGCAGAAACCGACGCGCTGGTGGGCGACAACGGCGTGCCACTGGCACTGCGCTACTTCGGCGGCGCAGGCAAAGCCCATATGGATCAGTACGGCACCAAGCTGTCCACCTTTGCCAAGATTCGCGCCAAGGCCAGCCGCCATGCGGCGCGCAACCCCCTGGCGCTGTTTCGCACCGAGGTGTCAGAGGAGGAGGTCATGGCCTCTCCCGTGATGTGGCCGGGCGTGATGACCCGGCTCATGGCCTGCCCGCCCACCTGCGGCGCAGCGGCTGCTTTGGTGGTGTCTGAAACCTATGCTCGCAGGCATGGTCTGGACCATAGCGTGCGCATTCTCGCCCAGGCCATGACCACCGATGGCCCCGAGACTTTTGATGCACACGATATGCGTGAAGTGGTCGGCTTCAGCATGGCCCGCAACGCGGCGCAGCAAGTCTATAAGCAGGCTGGCATCAGCCCTTCCGACCTGGATGTGGTCGAACTGCACGACTGCTTTGCCCACAACGAGCTGCTGACCTACGAGGCGCTGGGGCTGTGCCCCGTCGGCGGGGCAGAGAAGTTTGTGCTTGATGGCGACAACACCTATGGCGGCAAGTTCGTCACCAACCCTTCGGGTGGCCTGCTGTCCAAGGGACACCCTCTGGGTGCCACAGGTCTTGCCCAGTGCACAGAACTTGTACAGCAGTTGCGTGGCCGCGCCGAGCAGCGCCAGGTCGAGAACGCACGCCTGGCCCTGCAGCACAACCTGGGACTGGGCGGTGCCTGCGTGGTCACTCTGTATGAGCGCGTCTGAGGAGCAACCCATGATAGACAAGAAATGGATTGGCTACGAGTCGCCACCGTCCGAGCTGAGCCTGGAGCGCAGCCGTCTGCGCTTTTTCGCCAAGTCCATTGGCGAGACCAGCGCTATCTACACCGATGTGGAGGCCGCTCGTGCAGCCGGCTATGCCGACCTGCCCGCACCGCCCACGTTTCTGTTTGCGGCTGAAATGGACAGCAGGGCTTCGGATCTGCTTTTGCAGACACTGGAGATTCCGATCGCCAAGATCCTGCACGGCGAGCAAAGCTTTTGCTACCACCAGACGGTCTGTGCGGGCGACAGCATCACCGTGCGCTCCAGGGTCGACGATATCTATGTCAAAAAGAACGGAGCTCTGGAATTCGTTGTGAAAACCTCGCGAGCCACCAACCAGAACAACGATCTGGTGGCCGAGATGCGCTCCGTCATCGTTGTGCGCAACTAGGAAAGGCCGGCCAATGAACACACCCCGCTATGACAGCGTGCAGGTGGGCGATGCCCTGCCCACGCTTCAGTTGCCCGCCATTGACCGCACCACCCTCGCACTGTTTGCCGGAGCGTCGGGTGACCACAACCCCATTCATATCGACACCGACTTTGCACGCAAGGCCGGTATGCCCGATGTGTTTGCCCACGGCATGCTGAGCATGGCCTGGCTGGGCCGCTTGCTGACCGACTGGGCTCCGCAGTCGCGGCTTCGCCGCTTTGATGTCCGCTTTATGGGCATCACCCATCTGGCCAATGCCATCTCATGCAGCGGCCGCATTGCCGAGAAGCGTGATGCCGACCGCAGCGTTCGCATCGAAGTACAGAGCACCAACCAGCATGATCAGACCAAGGTCGCAGGCGATGCCTGGATCAGCCTGCCCTGAATTTGCAAAGGAAGCCGCAATGACAAGAAAACTCGAAGGCAAAGTTGCCCTGGTCTCAGGATCGGGCCGTGGTATTGGCCGCAGCATCGCAATGAAGCTGGCCAGTGAAGGGGCGCGTCTGGTCATCAACGACCTGGATCAGGAGCCTGCCGATGAAACGATTGCCCTGATCCGGGAAATGGGTGGCGAAGCTGTGGCCTGTGTGGGCAATGTCACCCACACCGACTTTGCCGAGCGCTTTGTGGGCACCGCAGTCCAGGAGTTCAAGGGCCTGGACATCATCATCAACAACGCCGGCTACACCTGGGACAACGTGATCCAGAAGATGACGGACGAACAGTGGTATGCCATTTTGGACTGCCACCTGACAGCCCCGTTTCGCATACTGCGTGCTGCCCAGCCCGTGATCAAGGCCCTGTCCAAAGCCGAGATGGAAGCCGGTCGCCGCACGATGCGCAAGGTGGTCAATATCTCCTCCGTGGCCGGCCTGTTCGGCAATGCGGGGCAAAGCAACTACTCCACAGCCAAGGCCGGCATCACCGGCCTGACCATGACACTGGCCAAGGAGTGGGGACGGCTGAACGTCAATGTGAACTGCGTGGCCTTTGGCCTGATCAAGACCCGGCTGACCAACTCCGCCGCCAATGGCGAGACGGCCCACATCGAAGGCCGCGATATCAAGGTAGGCGTGAACCCCGGCCTGATGACCGCCATGGAGCAGACGATTCCCCTGGGTCGCGCCGGCACGCCCGACGAAGCGGCGGGTGCGGTCTACCTCTTTTGCCAACCCGAGTCGGACTACATCAGCGGCCAGACCTTGATGTGTACCGGCGGCCTGACAGGGGTCTGAACATGCTGCTGCCCAAACCATTTCAACATGACTGGATGGATGCCGAGATCGACGCCTTCCGGGAGCAGGTGCGCCGCTATATCGAGCGCGAACTCAGCCCGCATGTACCCAACTGGCGCGCCCAGGGCTATGTGCCACGCGAGACCTGGCGCGGCTTTGGCGCACATGGCTTTCTGCTGCCCGAGATGGACGAACAATGGGGCGGCGGCGGTGGCAACCTGGCCTATCAGCTAGTGGTGCAGGAGGAGCTGACCAAGGCCGAGATTCACGCCATCACCAGCGTGCACACCATCACTGCCCATTACCTAGACACCTATGGCACGCCCGAGCAGAAGCAGCGCTGGCTGCCCAAGCTGTGCAGCGGCGAGTTGCTGGCCGGCATTGCGATGACCGAGCCCAGCGTGGGCTCCGACCTCAAGGCCATGCGCACACGCGCCCAGCGCGATGGTGACCACTACGTCATCAATGGCTCCAAGACCTTCATCACCAATGGCTGCACCGCAAATTTGCTGGTGGTGGCGGTACGCACCGGAGAAGCTGGCAGCGCAGGCGTATCGCTGGTGGTGCTGGAGACGGAAAACCTGCCCGGCTTTCGCGTGGGCCGCAGGCTTGGCAAGATCGGCCAGCATATTTCGGACACCGCCGAGCTGTTCTTTGAAGACCTGAACATACCCGCCAGCCACTTGCTGGGCGGCATCGAGGGCCAGGGCTTCAAGCAGCTGATGAGCCAACTGCCCTATGAACGCATGCTACTAGGGGTCAGTGCCGCTGCAGCTATCGAGATGGCCGTCGCACTGACCGTGGACTACACCCAGCAACGCAAGGCATTCGGCCAGACGATTGCCGACTTTCAGAACACACGATTCAAGCTGGCTGAATGCGCAACCACCGCCCATGTGGTTCGCAGCTTTGTCAACGACTGTATTCAGCGTCTGCTGGATGGCACGCTGGATAACGAGGCCGCCTATATGGCCAAGTGGTGGTGCAGCGAGCAGCAGTGCAAGGTGATGGATGAGTGCCTGCAGCTCTTTGGCGGCTATGGCTATATGGAGGAGTACCCGATTGGCCGGATGTATGCCGATGCACGCATCCAGAAGATCTACGGCGGCGCCAACGAAATCATGAAGGACCTGATCGCCAGACGCCTGTTTTCATAAGCGGGGCTCAAGACCCGCTCTTTCTCCAACACACTGACCTTGGAAGGCCTGTCATGTATCTCACGCAAAATCTGCGCCGCTCCATACAACAGCAGCCCCACGCCACTGCCACGATCTACAACGGTCGCAGACGCAGTTTTGTGCAGTTGGGCGACCGTGTGGCCCGCTTTGCTGGTGCCTTGCGCGCACTGGGTGTGCAAGCGGGCGACCGCGTGGCCATCCTCGGCCTGAACTCCGACTGGTATCTGGAGTACTACCTTGCCACCTACTGGGCGGGCGCTGCCGTCAACCCCATCAATATCCGATGGAGTGCTGCAGAGATCGCCTATTCACTGGACGACTGCGACACCCATGTCCTGCTGGTGGATGACAGCTTTCTGCCCCTGATTCCTGAAATCCGGAAGAGTGCACAAGCTCTGCAGACTCTGATCCACATCGGTGACGGCCCGGCTCCCGAAGGCATGCTTTCCTATGAGGCACTGATTGCCAATACCGAGCCGGTGGAAGACGCCTTGCGTGGCGGAGAGGATCTGGCCGGTGTGTTCTATACCGGTGGCACCACCGGCACGCCCAAGGGCGTGATGCTCTGCCATCGCAATCTCTACACAAACGCCATCTCCGGCGTCTGCGAGAACACGGCACGTCGCAGCAGCGTCGGGCTGCATGCTGCGCCCATGTTTCATCTGGCAGACGGTGCCTTCATGAATGCGCTGCTGGCCGCTGGTGGCTGCCATGTCATGGTGCCGCGCTTTGATCCTGTTGCCGTTCTTCAGGCCATTTCCACAGAATCGGTCACCGACCTGCTGCTGGTACCCACCATGATTCAGATGTTGGTGGACCACCCGGATGTCCATCAATATGACCTGAGTTCGCTGCAGAACATGTTGTATGGGGCGTCGCCCATTTCCGAAGGTCTGCTGGATCGGGCCATGAAGACCATTCCCAGCGTCGGCTTCACCCAGGCCTATGGCATGACGGAGCTGGCCCCGGTCGCCACGGTTCTGAGCCCCGAAATGCACAGACAGGAGGGATGGGCCCAAGGCCGCCATCGCAGCGCCGGGCGCGCCACGGTCTGCACCGAAGTCCGTATCGTGGACCCCGACGGGCAGGAAGTGGCACGGGGCGAGGTAGGAGAAGTGGTTGTTCGCGGCCCCGGCGTCATGCTGGGCTACTGGAACAAGCCTGCCGAGACTGCCGCAGCCATTCGCAACGGCTGGATGCACACGGGCGATGGCGGTCGCATGGATGACGAGGGCTATGTCTTCATCGTCGATCGCCTCAAAGACATGATCGTGACTGGCGGCGAGAACGTCTACAGCGTGGAAGTGGAAAGCGTCATCACCACCCATCCAGGCGTCGCATCCTGCGCCGTCATTGGCGTGCCCAGCGAGCAATGGGGCGAGCTGGTGCATGTCTTCATCGTGCGCAAAACCGGTGCCATGCTCGAGGCCGATGAGCTAATCCAGTTCTGCAAGAATCGCATTGCCCACTACAAATGCCCGCGTGAGGTTTCCTTCATCGACGCCATGCCGCTATCTGGCGCGGGCAAGATCTTGAAGACCACACTACGCGCCCCCTTCTGGGCCAACCAGGAAAGAAAGGTCGCCTGATGTCCGAACTCGTTCTATGGGAGCAGCGCAATGGCGTCGGCCATATCGTGCTGAACCAGCCCGACCAGGGCAATGTCATCAGCACCCCCATGGCCCATGCCCTGGCCGCTGTGGTGCAACAGGCTTGCAGGGCAGATATTGGCGCTGTGTTGATCTCTGCTGCAGGCAAGCAATTTTGCGTGGGTGGGGATATCCGTGAGTTCGTGCAAAACCGCAATCACCTGCCCCGCCAGATCACGGAAATCCTGGCCCTGCTCAACCCCACCATGCACGCACTGGTCACCATGCCCGTGCCGGTCATCAGCGCCATTCAGGGTGCGCTTGGCGGTGGCGGCATTGGGCTGGGTCTGTGTGCTGACATCGTGCTGGCTTCCACCAAGGTGTTCCTGCGCGGTGGTTACTCGGCCATAGGGTTGAGCCCGGATCTGGGCTCCTCCTATTACCTCAGCCGCAGGGCCGGTGCGGCCAAGGCCAAGTACCTGCTGATGAGCAACCGTCCTGCCTCTGCCCAGGACTGCTTGCGCATGGGCATCTTTGACGAGCTGCATGAGCCGGATGCTCTGGCTGCCCAGGCCCTTCAACTAGCCGAAGAGCTGGCTGCAGGCGCCACCCCTTCTCTGGCCCATATCAAAAGGCTCTGCGACAGCGCCCACAGCCATGATCTGGCCGCCCACCTTGAGGCCGAACGCCTGGCCATCATCGACTGCGCCAGCCATGCCAACAGCAGTGAGGGCGTGAGCGCCTTTCTGGAAAAGCGCACTCCAGCTTTTTCACGCCGCTGACACTGCCTTTTATTTAAGCAACACATGCAAAACCTTTGTGAGCAAGGCTTTGCAGACATTTCCCCGGAATTACCCACAGACCGGCCCACATGATCTGGGGACAAGCCAAGCTGTTGTGTAATCACCCGCATGCCACGATTGATAGCTCCCAGCAAGGACGAAAGTGCCCTGCTCCCTCCATTTCTGGAATTGCCCGAACATGCAATCCACCTTCCGCAGTCCGAAGACGAATTTGAAGCCGCCTTCCAGGCCATGAATGCAGAGCCGGTGCTCGGCTTTGACACGGAAAGCAAACCCATCTTCAATATCGGCCAGCAGGACAACGGCCCTCATCTGGTGCAGCTCGCCACGGCCAGCCAGGTCTGGCTGCTGCAGCTGCACAGGCCCATGGCTCTGGAAGTGTCGCGCATGGTGCTGGCTGCAGAACATATCTGCAAGGTCGGCTTCGGGCTCGATAACGATAAACACTCCCTGCCCCGCAGGCTGGGAGCGCCGCTGATCAATATTCAGGACCTGGACAGCCGATTCAAGCGGCTCGGATACGGCCCATCGGTGGGTGTGCGTGCCGCCGCAGCGCTGGTACTCCAGCAGAGCTTTCGCAAATCCAAGCGCACCACCACCTCCAACTGGGCCGCCGCAGAACTCAGTTCAGCCCAGCGGCGCTACGCCGCCAATGACGCCCATGCCCCGGCCGTGATCTATGCGCACCTGCCCGCCTGGGAAAGCGCCCTTCCCGTCCTTCCACGGCGCGCCCCCAGAAGTCCGAGGTCCTGAAGTATCGGGCCTCCGATCGCGAGCTGAATCCTGAAGGCAAGGCGCCATGGGATCTGGGCCTGATGACGGGACTCAGGCAATCATTCTCCATTGCAGCTGGCTCTCGTCTTGCGCAGAGCTCATGACGCAATCCCGCCCCGCCTTCTTGGCCTGGTAGAGCAGCGCATCGGCCTGGGCCAGTGCCTGCTCGAAATCCTGCGCGGAACTGAGTGCAGCAATGCCAAAACTGGCTGTCACCCTCAGTTTCGCAGGCAAAGCTCCGAACTCATGGCTTTGCAAGCGCTCACGCACACGCTCCACGATGGCTTGCGCTTCGAACAGCTTCACTCGCGATAGCAACAAGACGAACTCCTCTCCGCCAAAGCGGGCAACAAGATCACAGTCTCTGACCTGCTGAGTCAGCAGCTGTGCCAGTTGCTGCAGCACCTGATCGCCAGCTGCATGGCCCCAGTTGTCGTTGATGTACTTGAAATGATCGATGTCCACAGCGACCACGGCCCAGGGCACCAGCCGCTGATCGGCCAAGCGCGACTCTGCGGCCTCCATGAAAGCACGACGATTGAGCAGGCGCGTCAAAGAGTCCCGGTTACGCTCTTCGCGCAATGTCGTCATCACATCCCTGACCGAACAGGCCAGCAGTCCTACAGCAAACCACATTGCAAACAGAAGCGCTATGGCCTGGGTGAGCAGCCAGTATCCGGACCGGGTCAGTTCCTGCACTTCGTACACAGGCAACAGACTGACGGCCGCAGGCCGGAACAAGGCATTGCAGACATTGAGCCCATAGGCCCAGCGCACTCCGCGCTCCAGCCAGTCCTTTGAGGAGCCGGCCCTGAGAAAGGCCGGTATGGCCAGGGTCAGCTGCAGCGCCATCGCCATCGCCAGACACTGCACGCGGACCCACAAGTTATTCTCGATCCGGGAAAAGTAGAACAGCACGGACAGGGCGACGACAGCGATCAGAATTCCGCCGGGCACACTCGCCCCTGCAGACCCCTGCCTGAGGGAAACCCCTTGCGCCAGCGACCAGGTTCCGAGCAGATACAGACATGCCGTGGCCATGGCAAACTGGCTCAGCTGCGCATTGCTCATCAGGCTTTGCGCAGCCAGAGCCGTCGCGAGCAGCACATAGCCGCCCACCAGCCAGAGCAGAAACATGGCACGCGGCTGTCGGCGCTGCACATACCAGCACGCCAGCAAGGCAAGCCCGAACAACATCACGCAAGCCGGTGCGATCAAGGCAAAGTACAAATCTGCAGGCTGGCCCAATTGAGGTTCTCCGCGCAGGAAACTGTGAATTCAACGTCATCCATTCTCCGGCGAGAAGTATCCCCGGCTTTCACTGCGGCATAAGCACATAGCCATTAGGTCGTTCTCCTGCGTCGACGACCTGCCCATAATCAATGATGCCAAAGCCCGCGCTGCGGCCTTCGAATAACTTGCCAAAGAGACACATATATGCGCTTAGAGACACTGGCCGTACATGCCGGCTATTCCCCCGATCCCACCACCAAGGCTGTGGCCGTACCCATCTACCAGACAGTAGCCTATGCGTTTGACAGTGCCCAGCATGGTGCCGACCTGTTTGATCTGAAGGTCCCTGGCAATATCTACACACGCATCATGAACCCCACCACCGACGTGCTGGAAAAGCGCGTCGCGGCACTCGAAGGCGGCATTGCCGCACTGGCCCTGGCCTCGGGCATGGCGGCCATCACCGCCGCAATCCAGACTCTGGCCGAAGCGGGTGACAACATCGTGTCGGCCAGCACACTCTATGGCGGCACCTACAACCTGTTTGCCCACACCTTTCCGCAGCAGGGCATCGAGGTGCGTTTTGCCGATGCACGCGATCCGGCCAGCTTCGGAAAGCTGATCGACGCCAGGACCAAGGCGGTATTCATCGAATCTATAGGCAACCCGCTTGGCAATGTGACCGATATCCGTGCTCTGGCCGATGTGGCACACCAACATGGCGTACCACTGATTGTCGACAACACCGTGCCCTCTCCCTATCTGCTGCGGCCGTTCGAACATGGCGCAGACATCGTGGTGCATTCGCTGACCAAGTACCTGGGCGGCCACGGCACCAGCGTGGGCGGGGCGATCGTGGACAGCGGCAAGTTCCCCTGGGCCGAGCACAAGGCGCGCTTCAAGCGCCTGAACGAGCCCGACGTCAGCTATCACGGCGTGGTCTACACCGAAGCGCTTGGCCCCGCCGCCTTCATCGGCCGCGCCCGCGTCGTTCCGCTGCGCAATATGGGCGCCGCCATCTCACCGCAGAACGCCTTCCAGATCCTGCAAGGCATTGAAACCCTGGCCCTGCGGATGGACCGCATCTGCGAAAACACGCAGAAGATTGCCGAAACCCTGCAGCAACACCCCAAAGTGGAATGGGTGCGCTATGCCGGACTCAAGGACCACCCCGACCACGCCATCGTGCAAAAGCAGTCTGGCGGCCGCGCCTCCGGCATTCTCTCCTTCAGCCTCAAGGGCAGCGAAGGCCGTGCTGCAGGAGCGCGTTTCCTGGATGCGCTGCAGCTGTTCACGCGCCTGGTCAATATCGGCGATGCCAAGTCGCTGGCCACCCACCCCGCCTCCACAACGCATCGCCAGCTCGACGCCGACGAGCTGGCCAAGGCCGGCGTCACCGAAGGCATGGTGCGCCTGTCCGTGGGCATCGAGCATATTGACGACCTGCTGGCCGACCTGAACCAGGCACTCGAACAGGTCTGAAGCAGCTTCCCACTCTGGCGCGCGACTTCACACATCGCGCGCCAGGCGCAGTCCCGTCATCTGCCAGCGAGCCGTTGCAGGAAAGAAATTGCGATAGGTCAGCCGCGCATGGCCGGCAGGCGTGAGGCAGGAGCCGCCGCGCAGCACGTACTGGTTGACCATGAACTTGCCGTTGTACTCACCCACAGCCCCCTCGGCCACGCGAAAGCCCGGGTAGGCGGCATAGGACGAATGCGTCCACTCCCAGACCTGGCCGATTGCCGCACCCTGACAGCCGGCCGCCGCCTCGGGATGCAGGCTGGACCGGGACGCAGGCCAGTCATGCAGGCCCATGGCCACCTCCCACTCCATCTCCGTCGGCAGGCGTGCACCAGCCCAGCGTGCATAGGCATCGGCCTCGAAATAGGAGATATGACAGACAGGCCGCAGCGCGTGCAGAGCCCTCACACCATAGAGGCTGAACTCCTGCCAGCCCCCGTCACCTGCATGGCCTTCGGCATCCCTCCAGTAGCAGGGGTGGCTCAGTTGCTGGGCCTGGCACCAGTCCCAGCCCTCGGCCAGCCACCATTGCGGCTGGCGGTAGCCGCCATCCAGCACAAAGCGCAGAAACTCGCCATTGTTTACCGGCCTCGATGCAATCTGTGCGGCCTGCACATAGACACTGTGCATGGGCATCTCATTGTCAAAGGCGAAATCGCCACCGCCGTGGCCTATGCGGTAGATGCCGGCCTCCACCGGCCGCCATGTGAGGTCTGCATGGGCCGGCCCGGAGTCCGTCTCGGCCAGCGAGTCCGCTGCATAAGCAGGCCAAAGCGGGTGGCAGGAAAGCAAATGCTTGATGTCGGTGAGCAGCAGCTCCTGATGCTGCTGCTCGTGCTGCAGACCCAATGTGATGAGCTGGGCCACCGCCTGCTGCGTTGTCGGCTTTCTCTCTTTCATGGCCGCCATCAGCGCCAGCATCTGCTCATCCACCACGGCGCGATAAGTCATGATCTGTGCCAGGGATGGCCTCGTCAACAAGCCCCGCTGGGCTCGCGGATGCCGTGCCCCCACCTGCTGGTAGTAGGAGTTGAACAGCATGCGATAGCTGGCATCGAAAACCTGATGTCCCTGCTGATGCACAGCCAGTACAAAGGTTTCAAAAAACCAGCTGGTATGGGCCAGATGCCATTTGGCAGGACTGGCATCGGGCATGGATTGCACGCAGGCATCTTCGGCGGACAGTGGCGCTGCCAGCTTTTGCGTACAGGCTCTCACCCGTTCGAACTGCAGCGCCAGCACCATCCAGTCCCATGCCTCGGACGAGACGGAAAGGGGCTGAACCATAGCTTCAGGCATGTGCATGGATGACGGCAAACCATTGCTGCTCATCGGTCCAGACCTGGGGAGCGGAAAAGCCCGCATGCGCCAGCATGGAGAGAAAATCAGACAGAGGGTATTTGTAGCTGCTCTCCGTGTGGATGGTCTCGCCCTGGGCAAAGTGGCGCACACCTTGAGGCCAGCACACCATGACGGGGCAACGGGCGCGCAAATGCATCTCTATGCGAGAGTTCCGGCTGTCGAAGCGCGCCTCGTGCGCCCAGTCCCGAAGATTGAAATCACTGCCCAGCAGACGGTTTGCATGATTGAGCACATTCAGGTTGAACTCGGCGGTAACGCCCTGTTCATCATCGTAGGCAGCCAGCAAGACCGGAACCGGTTTGGGTAGGTCGATACCGATCAGCAGCCCGCCGTCGCCCGCAACCAGCGAATGCATGTGGCGCAGCATATGCAGCGCCTGCTGGGTATCGAAGTTGCCGATCGAGGAGCCCGGATAGAACAGCTCACGCCGCGCCTTCGGCACGCCCGGCGGCAAATGCCAGTCCCCCGTGAAATCCGCCGCAACCGCACTCGCCCTCAGTCGAGGAAAGTCCTGCTCCAGTCTGGCCACCGCGGCCTGCAGGAACTCGACCGCAATATCCACCCCCAGAAATTGCTGCGGCCCCACGCTGCGGCACAGGCGTCGCACCTTTTCGCAATTGCCCGCGCCCAGCTCTATCAGCACCTGGCAGCCTGCCATGGCCTGGGCGATCTGCAGGTCGTACCGGGCCATGATGGCAGCCTCGGTTCTTGTGGGGTAGTACTCGGGTAGCTCGGTTATCTGCTCGAACAGGGCGCAGCCGCGCGCGTCATACAGGAATTTGGGGGAAATCTGTGCCTGCCGCTGCATCAGCCCTTGTGCCAGCTCTTCACACAGTGGCATCTGCGGGGCTGTGCAAGGCTCTGCAGCCTTGAGCATGGAGGCCAGAGGCAATGGAATGCGCCCTGCGCGAGACAAAGACTCGATGGATGCTGCCTGCCTGTCCGGTATCGCGCGCATGCTGATTCTCCTGATGAGCCGATCGCGCGATACAGCCATTGCCCGCGCCATCACTGCCAAGACTGCTTTGGGTCCTAAAGCCTAGCGCTGTCGACAACAGGCGCAAGTAGGACTGAAGCCAGCGATACTTTTACTGCATGTGCATGCAGCAATGCTGACAAAGCCAATACTGATCCTGGAACTCACCAAAAAAAATCGGTATCCCGCACTGGCGGAATACCGATCAAACATACACCCTAGCCTCCGGAGCCTCCGGGCCATGCCGGCCCATTGACCCCGTTGCACCACAGAGCCTGTGGTGCGTGCCTCGCCTGCGGGAAGAAGGCCACCGACGAGAACACTCTTTGCCGTGAAGCTATCAGAAGCGATAGCCCACGCCCACGCCCACCAGCCATGGGTCAACCTTGAACTTGGTGTCCTGGAACACGCCTGCACCGGTCACCTTGGTGCCCAGATAGACCTTCTTGACGTCAAAGTTCAGCGACCAGTTCTTGTCCAGCGCATAGTCGAAGCCGATCTGCAGCGCACCGCCGAAGCTGTTCTTCTTCACGGTCACGGCACCGTCGAGAATGCTCACGTTCGAGAAGCGTGTGTAGTTCACGCCTGCACCCACATAAGGCTTGAAGGCGCCGAAGTTGGTGAAGTGGTACTGCGCCAGCAAGGTGGGAGGCAGATGCTTGAGCGTGCCGATCTTGTCGCCATTCAGGCGCACATCATGCTTTTGGGGGAAGGTCAGAATCAGCTCGGCAGCGATATTGGGCGTGAAGAAGTAAGACACATCCAGCTCGGGCATCCACTTGTTGTTGATGCTGACGCCTGCGTCACCAGCAGCGCCACCGTTGTCGCTGTCCAGATGCACGGCACGCGCACGCACCATCCAGGGGCTTGTGCCGTCAAACGAGGATTGTGCAAAAGCGGCACCGGCAGTCAGGGCGCTGGCAACGGCGGCGATTGCGATCAGAGTCTTTTTCATGGGCTTTTCCTTGAAGAGATGGCAGAAAGCTTGTTTGCCTTCCTTGATAGTGATTGAAACAAAGCCACTCGTTTGCGGCTTTGTCCCACATCAACCCGCACACCAAGATGCCAAAGAAAAAGGCCGGCGTTGCCCTTCGGCCACGCCAGCCCCATATCCTGATTCAGCGCAAAGCCCCGCGCCGCCCGCAGTGCTAGCTGCACCCTGGAGTTATCAATGTGCGGCCCTGGCCGGACGCAGCTTGTGCCAGAGCGTCACGCAGATGACTACGGCACTGCCTATGGCGGCGCCCACCACCACATGTATCAGCAACGGCCCCAGCGCTGCCGCCACGCCGCCCATGGGTGCAATCACCTGCTGTATCCAGTGCTCGACGGGCGTGATGCCATGCACCAGCAGGCTGCCGCCAACGAGGAACATGGCCGCAGTGCCGACAATCGACAGCCCGCGCATCAGCCAGGGGGTGAAGGCGATCAGACCACGGCCTGCTGCCTTGGCGACGCTGCCGCTCCTGTCCATCAGCCAGCCGCCCACATCGTCCATGCGCACAATGCCGGCCACCAGTCCGTAGACGAACACGGTGATGCCAAGAGCCACGGCGATCAGCACCGCCGCCTGCTCCCAAATGGGCTTGGTCGCCACGGTGCCCAGCGCAATCGCCATGATTTCGGCCGACAGAATGAAGTCCGTGCGCACGGCGCCCTTGACCTTCTGCTTTTCATAATCCATCGGGTCCATCTGCTTTTCACGTGCGGCACGCACCGATGAGGGCGCCACACCCTTGTGAACGGCCTCCTCGGCATCGACGACGGCATCATGCACATCATGCTTTTGATGCTTGTGAAACAGCTCCAGGATCTTCTCCACGCCTTCAAAGCAGAGAAACGCCCCCCCCACCATCAGCAAGGGCGTGATCAACCAGGGCACAAAGGCGCTGATCAACAACGCCGCGGGCACCAAGATGGCCTTGTTCAGCAGCGAGCCCTTGGCCACAGCCCAGACCACGGGCAGCTCCCGGTTGGCCTTCACTCCCGTGACCTGCTCGGCATTGAGTGCCAGATCGTCGCCCAGCACGCCGGCCGTCTTCTGCACCGCCACCTTGGTCTGGGTAGCCACATCGTCCAGAATTGCCGTGCTCTTGCCTGCCGCAGTCTTGGTCATCAAGGCCACGTCGTCGAGCAAGCTAGCAATATCGTCTAGCAACATCAAAAGGCCGGCACCTGCCATCGTTTCTCCCGGTGTTTGCAAAATCGCCATCATGCCTGCAAACCGTGCCAAGATTGCGACAGGAAATTGCCAATCAGCTGCGCGTTCGCCACGGCCCTGGCTTTGCAGCGACAATGAGCGCCCTTATCGAACGGAAACCCTGTGACTCAAGCCATCGCCCATGCCGAACTGATTGCCAGCTACCGCAAACTTGCCGCAGAGGCCGCCAAGAAGGCGGAACTGGTCAAGGCCGCTGCAGGCAAAGGCCCCAAAACCATTGCAACGGTCAGCGAAACCGCTGCCAAGGCCGCGCGCCGCCGTGATGTGATGGCCGCCAGGCTGGCCAAGCTCGGCGTCGTTCTGCCGGACTGAGCCCCAACAAGCAGTCTTCTTCCGGCAGTCTTCCTATTTGCTGGTCTTGAAGCCCTGCGTCGCCGCCCAGGCGGCCACATCGTCGCGGCGGATGGCCGCTGCCATGAGCTGCGGAAAGGCATCGGGGGTGCAGGCAAACGAGGGCACGCCCAATGCCGCCAGCTTGGCCGCCAGTTCCGCGTCATAGGCCGGAGCTCCCTCGTCGCTGAGCGCCAGCAGCGTGATGAACTGCACGCCGGCTTCCACCAGCTCGTTGGCGCGGCGCAGCAGGCCCGACTCCACACCGCCTTCGTAGAGGTCGGAGATCAGCACCAGAATGCTGTTGCGCGGCTCGCTGATCAGCCCCTGACAATAGCCGACCGCACCATTGATATCTGTGCCACCGCCCAGTTGCACACCAAACAGCACATCGACGGGATCGTCGAGTTTTTCCGTCAGGTCGACCACGGCCGTATCAAACACCACCAGCTTGGTGGCCACCGCCGGCAGACTGGCCATCACCGCACCAAAGATGCTGGAATAGACCACCGAGTTGGCCATGGAGCCGCTCTGGTCAATGCACAGGATCACCTCGCGCTGCGGGCGGCGCGCCTTGCGCCCATAGCCAATCAGCGTCTCCGGAACAATGGTCTTGTATTCGGGCTGCCAATGGCGCAGGTTGGCGCGTATGGTGCGATTCCAATCGATCTCGGCATGGCGCGGGCGTCGGTTGCGCTGGCTGCGATCCAGCGCCCCGGCCACGGCACTGCGCATGGGCTCCTCGAGCTTTTTCATCAGCTCGTCCACCACCTTGCGCACCACCAGCCGCGCCGTGGCCTTGGTGTTCTGCGGAATCACCGAGCCCAGCGAAATAAGGTCCGCCACCAGATGCACATCGGGCTGCACGTTCTCCAGCATCTCGGGCTGCAGCAGCAGCTCGCGCAGATTCAGGCGCTCCATGGCATCGCGCTGCATGACCTGCACGACCTGGCTCGGAAAGTATTTGCGGATATCCCCCAGCCAGCGCGATACCGAGGGCGAGGAGTTGCCGCGTCCGCCCTTGCGCGATGCCAGCTTGCTGTCTTCCTCATACAAGGCGGCCAGCGCCTGGTCCATCTCCTGCAAGCGGCCCGTCACACCGCCGCAACTGGCGTCAGCGGGGCTACCCAGCACCATGCGCCAGCGCTGCAGCCGCGTAGTGGGCTGCAGCTCTTCGGACTCCTGTTGCGGCTCGGTCGCCAAATTTGCTGTTTGCTTCATCGTCACACCTTGGCCGCAGCCGCATCAAAATCGGTAGCTGTTTGGGCTTGTCCCATCAGCGCCTGAGGCAGATTCAAGCCCAGCAACTCATTGAGCATGGGCAAGGCCAGCAAGGCACGCGACTCATCCCAGGGCGCAGCATCGTCCGCAGCGCCCACGGCAGGGCTAGGTGCCGCAGCGCCCCCCACAGGCGTTCGCTTGACCTTGTCACCCAGGCTTTGCCGCTCGTGATTGCTGAAGGTCGAGAAGCTGCGTCGCACCAACGGCAGAATCTGTGCAAACTGCACCTCGCCCAGACCGCTGAGCCAGGCATCGACAGCACCCCAGATGGACTCGTCATGCAGCAGCACCAGCGCCTGCTGGTTCAGGAAACCGTCCAGCCAGGCGGCCACATCCATGGGCGCCGCGCCCAGCGAAAGATTGCGGTTGAACTG
This sequence comes from Comamonas sp. Z3, assembly GCF_008121565.1. NCBI lineage: Bacteria > Pseudomonadati > Pseudomonadota > Betaproteobacteria > Burkholderiales > Comamonadaceae > Comamonas > Comamonas sp. Z3. The sequence goes on along the minus strand of NZ_VOQU01000001.1, from coordinate 698,443 downwards.
ACGCACGATTTCAGCGCTTTCCAGCAACTGCTCGTCCAGCAGCAAACGACAGGCCATGCCGCGCAGCAGTGCCGCTGCGGCATCCCCCATGGCCAGGCTGCGCAGTGCCAGGCGCCAGGCATCCACCGCCTGCTGCGCCTCGCCGTTGCTGGTGCGCAGCCGCAGTGCCTCATGCGCCGCCAGCACCTTGGTCTTCATGGCGGCCGCAGCATCCTCATCCATGGCCATGCAGGCAACAGGCAGGCCGATGGCGGCGCGCAGCACCAGCGAATCGATCACGCCGGCCAGCAAGGCGGTATCGGTCTGGCGCACGCTGCCGTAGCGATAGACATTGGCCAGCGGCGGCAAGGCCTGCAGCAGCTGGGCCACATCGCCCGTGGTGGCTGCACGCTGTGCCAGCGTGACGATCAGGGCCTCGACCAGCTGCGGTAAATCGGCCAGCAGTGCATCATCGATGGCCTGCGCGATTTCGGGCAGCGAGGTCTCGGGCGTCAGGCTGGAGCGCAGCCTGGCCGTGGCGGCCTGGGCCACGGTCGCGCCATGCACGCTGGCCTCGATGATGCGCACCGCCAGCTCAGGCTCCCACTGCAGTTGCCAGCTTTCGCGGAAGGTGCCCCGGTTGCGCTGGGCATCGGTGGCGCGCACTCCCCATTCAATGCCGAGCAGGCGCAGACGGTGCAGAAAATGGCTGCGTGCAAGATCCGTGTCCTTGCGCAAATCCAGCGCCAGCAGCTTGCTTGCCGCCTCGGGCTTGAGACGCAGCGACTTCTGCTGCTGCTCGATATCACGCTGCAGCGGCACCTGGGGAACATCGGCAGGCACCTGGCCCAGCACATGACCGACGGTCAGTTCCTCGTCGATCAACCTGAGCGGTGCGTCCTCGCCCATGCAGATCACGGTGACGATGGCCTCGTTGATTTCGTCCAGGCCGGGCACGGGCTGGCCGCGCAGCGCCGCCAGACTCTCGGACAGCCGCGTCGCCTCGATGATGTGGGCGCTGGAGCAGTCCAGGTCCTTGTCGCGCAGCAGATGGGCCACGCGCGTCAGCCAGCCAGCTGTACGCAGCGTGGCCGGAGAAACCACGTTTTGGATAGCGGCTTGCGCTTTACCATCAAGTGTTTGAGGCTGATTTGACTCCAAATCCGAGGACGACTGATAGCACTGCCACAGATGCTGGTACCAGCCCGGCGAAGTCACACCCGCACCATAGCCGCTGCTGCTGGCCAGGTTTCGATAAGTCCAGGGGGCCCAGGTCGCCAGCACCTTGGCCTTGGGCAGGCCCTTGAGCAGGGCGCTGTCGGCCTTGGCCGTCACGCTGGCCCTGAGGGCCGGCACATGCCAGGCACCGCAGACCACGGCAATGCGCTGGTGGCCAGCCTTGCTCGCCTCGCGGATGCACTGGCGCATATGGGCTTCGCGCAGTGCCTCGCGCTTCATGTATTCCTCGCCGCGCCAATGTTCGCCGTCCTTGGACAGTTCTTCGCGAGCTGCCGCCATCACCTCGCCAATGCTTTCAAACAGTGCTTCGCTGTCGCCGCGCTCCTCGACCAGACGGTTCCACCAGCTCTCGCCGTCGTCAAAGCCTGCGGCATGGGCCAGCCAGTCCAGCGGATCGCGGTGCAGATGCCAGGCAGCGTTTGCCGGGACCTCTTGAGGCTGCTCATGCCCGTCGCCATCCTGCATATCGGCAAGCGCCTCGGCCGGTGCCGCATCCGGCTCCTGCCCCGCATCGTTTGCTCCGTCCTCGGCATCCGCTGGCTGCGCTGCTTCATCGGCATCCTCAGCCTCTTGCGCCGCCTTTTTGAGCGCCTCGCGGCGCGCAAACTCGATGGCCATGCCATGGGTCTGCGGCAGGTCGATAAAACGCGTGGCAACACCCTGGCGAATGGCCCACTGCAATGCCTGCCATTCGGGTGAAAACTCGGCAAACGGATAAAACGCGGCCTGGCTGGGCTCGTCCTGCATATAGACCAGCATGGCCACGGGCGGGCGCAGCTCGGCACTTTGCAGCATCGGCAGCAGCGCCTCCCCCTCGGGCGGGCCTTCCACCAGCAGGCAATCGGGCTGCAGGGCCTCAAGCGCCTGCAGCAGACTGCGAGCGCAGCCCGGGCCGTGATGGCGTATGCCAAAGAAATGAACAGAATCAGCGGAAGTGGCCATGGGCTTGTCAGAGGGCTCAAGAAAGGGATAGCAAGGTCTCTGGCTGTGAAGACAGCTCAGCCCATCACAGATGGGCGGTTGAGACGAGGCGTCATCACCGAAGACAGTAGCAACGCTAAGGCGAGGTGATGCAACGACGTATCAAGAGCTGTATTCGCTGCAGCACAACTCACAGTTGCTCGCGGCAGGCGCGGTACAGATCCTTCCAGTCGCTACGCTCCTTGACCACGGTCTCCAGATATTCCTTCCACACCACCGTGTCCTGCACCGGGTCCTTGATCACGGCTCCCAGCAGGCCCGAGGCCACATCGGCCGCGCGCAGCACGCCATCGCCGAAATGGCCGGCCAGCGCCATGCCGCTGTTGATGACCGAGATGGCCTCCGCCGTGGACAGCGTGGAGCTGGGCGACTTCACGCGCACGGTCTTGCCGTCCTCGGTCTGGCCGTGGCGCAACTCGCGGAAGATCTGCACCACGCGGCGCACCTCTTGCAGCGCGGGCGGCTCGGTCGGCAGCTGCAGCGCCCGCCCCTGCTCGGCCACGCGCTTGGTGACGATCTGCACCTCCTCGTCCTGCGAGGCAGGTACAGGCAGCACCACGGTGTTGAAGCGGCGCTTCAGTGCGCTCGACAACTCGTTGACGCCCTTGTCGCGGTTATTGGCCGTGGCAATGACCGAAAAGCCCTGCACGGCCAGGAACTCCATGGACAGCTCCGGCACGGGCAGCGTCTTTTCGGACAGCACGGTGATCAGCGTGTCCTGCACATCGGCGGGAATACGTGTGAGCTCCTCGATGCGCGCGATCTTGCCCAGCTTCATGGCGTTGACCAGCGGGCTGGGAATCAGCGCTTTCTCGGACGGGCCATGGGCCAGCAACTGGGCATAGTTCCAGCCATAGCGCAGCTGCTCCTCGCTGGTGCCGGCCGTGCCCTGGATCAGCATGGTCGAATCGCCGCTCACGGCCGCCGACAGATGCTCGGAGACCCAGGACTTGGCCGTGCCGGGCACGCCGTACAGCAGCAAGGCTCGGTCGGTGGCCAGCGTGGAAACGGCAATCTCCATCAGGCGCGGATTGCCGATGTACTTGGGGCTGAGCTCAAACCCGTTGCTGAGCTTGCCACCCATCAGATACTGGAGCACGGCCCAGGGCGAGAGCTTCCAGTTGGGCGGGCGCGGACGGTCGTCCACCTTCTGCAGGGCATCGAGTTCTTCGGCAAATTGCACCTCGGCGTGCTGACGTAGTACTTGGCTCATGATGACTTTCGGGTTGAATGCAGAAAAATTCGAAGGCTTAGGCGCCCAGTGCGGCATGCAGGGCCAGGCGCAGATCGACGATACGGTTGAGTTGCTCGAGCACGCGCTCGTCATCCCAGGGGCGCAGACGGGCGCGCTCCAGCCGCGCCTGCTGTTCGGGCGTCAGGGTGCTTTGCGCAGCCACTGCGGCGACCTCTTCGGTCGCATCGGCCACCTTGGATACCAGCTTTTTCCAGAGCCCGGTCAGCCCTGACGGGGCTGCTGCCTCGGGCTGCGGCACGGCAAGTTCCTCAGCCTGTGGAGGCTGACGCCAGAGCCGCACAAAGCGCGGCAGAACGGCCGGATGCAGGCGGCGCGCGCAGGCCAGCACGGCCTGATCGGCCTGCCAGCTATGCCAGCTGCCTGTGGCCTGCTTGCCGCCCAGCGCCTTGTCCAGTGCGTCCATCAAGGGCTCAGACATGGATTGAGAAAACACGCCAACCACGGGCATGCTGCTCTCGATGGTGTTGATGCGGTCCACCAGGCTGCCCTTGGCCTGCTGCAACTGCGTCTGCCACAGCGCCTCGCGCTCCTGCTGGCTCAGCCGGTCCAGCAGGGCCGACAGCAACGCCTGGGCTCGTGAATCGCGCTCCATGGTCTGCAGCAGCGCAATCCAGCGCACATCGGGCTGATCGCGCAGGGCCGCCAGCCAGCCCTGGCGCAAAGCGGTCTTCCAGTCGCTGCGGCGGCTCCAGTCCCAGAGCTGCTCGGGCGTCATCTCCAGGGTCTGCAGCCAGAAATCGAGGGGCGCAAGCTCCACCATCTGCTGCAGCCACCAGGCTTTCATGCCCTTGATATAGGCTGGCGGCTGCAGCGCAATGCCGTCGCGCTCCCAGTCCTTGCTGCCCTCCTCGGGCGGCTCGATCTGCCACTCGCCCTTGGCATTGCGGCTCAGCATGGACTGCAGCCAGCCCGTGATGCGCAGGCTGTGCGCGCTTTGCGGCAGACGCGACAGCAGACGGGCCGCGTTCTCGCGCACCTCCTTGCTGCGATCGGTCAGCAGCTTTTCCAGCAGCGGCTCGTCCGCCATGGACAGTCCCACGCCCAGGGCCAGCACCATGGGCGCACGCTCCTTGGCATTGAGCTCCTTCAAGCTGGCTTCCAGTCTGGCGCGCGCCTGGTCGGCACCGGTCTCACGTTCGCTGTGCAGCAGCGCCACGCGCTGCTCGATGGAGCCCTCCTGCCAGATCAGCTCGGCATTGGCCGTCTCCTGCACGCCGCTGGCATAGCTCCATTGCGGGTTGAGCCCGGCCAGCCAGCGGCCTCGCTCCCCCAGCACCGGCGTCAGCCAGGTGCGCAGCTCCACAGAGCGGCGGCCTTCGTTCAAAGCTTCGACCAGGAGCGCATAAGGCAAGCGCTGTCCAGCCTGATCGAGGGCATGAAACATGGGAGCCAGCATGTTCTCGGGCCCATGCTGCAGCACATCACGCATCAGGCCATGCAAGCGCTCATCCTCGGGCCCGCGGCGAGACTCGTCGGCAGGCAATGCCGGGAAGCTCAAAGGTGCGCCGAGCCGAACCTGCGCACCGGGTTGCCAGCCCGCCCGCTCCAAGACGGCGGCGACGGCGCTGGCCCTCAGCAACTGTGCAGCCGTTGATGCAGCCGGCTGCTGCCAGGCGGCTTGCATGGCCTGAAAACCGGGGCTGGCTGCGGAATCGACCTGTGCGGTCAACACCGCAGGCACGGCCAGCCTGTCCGCGCCGACCAGACTGGACTGCTGCAGCGCAGCCCATAAATTGGCGCTGCTCATCGCATCTCTCCTTGGTTCTGCCAGATGGGGGACAAGGCCTGGCTGTCAGCAGCCTGCTGCCAGGCACTGAGCAAGCGCCAGCGCCCCAGTTGCGGCCCGGACTCCCACTCGCCAAACAGGGCCAGAGGTGTGCCGCCGCTCAGCGCCAGCAGCCGCCAGGCTTCGTCATCGGCAATCACCGCAGGCACCGGCGCCGGCTGGCTCTGTCCTGTGGGCCAGCCCACCAGCCATTGCCCCTCTACATACAGCAGCTGGGCATTCGCACACCACAGCGGCTGCACCGGCTGCAGCGCATTGGCGGCAATGCGCTCGCCCAGTTTCAGCAACGGTTCGCCCAAAGCCTTGACCGTCAGGGCTGCATCATCGCAGCTGTCAAGTGCTTCAACCCCATTGGCGGCGACCGCCCGCAGGCTCGCCCTGCCAGGGTAGAAGCTCAAGGCTGTACGGTAAGTGCCGCCGCTAACCCAGGCCGTCTCGAACCCGCGCCCGCCCTGGGCATAGTCCAGCATCAGTGCCGTGCGGCCGGTATTGAGGCCCTGCAACCAGACGCGACGCTCCAGCAGGCGCCCCTCGCGCTCGATCAGGCGCTGACCCAGCACCCGCCAATCGTCGCTGATGGTCTCGCCACGGGCCTGTACTTCGGCCTTGTCCATGGGCCAGCCCAGGGCAGCCATGACGTCGGCCTTCACCTCGGGGCTCAGCGAGTCACGCCGCTGCACCGCGTCCACCAGCAGCTGCCAATGGCCAAGCTGCACCAGCAGGTCACGCGGCCAGGTCGGGTGGCTGTCCACCAGCTCCCAGGCTTCCCTGATACGCGCTGCCATGCCCGTGGCCTGGGCATCCACCATGCGTGCCGCCATGGTGTTCCAGTGCTGGCGCGTCTGGCTGTCGCCGGCCTGATTGGCCAGGCCGGTGCGCACCATGTCCTGCATCCATAGCGACAGTTCCTGCATGCCACCAGCAACCTTGTCCCAGCGCTTGTCCTCGCGCTTGGCCTGCTGTCTGGCCAGAGCCTCCTGATCCGCAACTGGCGCAGCGGCAATGGCGGCCGCCTTGGCCTCTTTCTGCTCGGCTTTTTGCAGACGACCACCCAGCCAGTTGCTGACCCATTCCGGGGGCTCGCCGCCCTCCGGCACCTGGCCGCCTGCGCGCAGCAGCATCAGCGCCAGCCCGTGCTTGCAGGGGAACTTGCGGCTGGGGCAGGAGCACTTGAAGGCCGGCCCGCTCAGATCGACCTGAGTCTGATACGGCTTGCTGCCGCTGCCCTGGCATTCCCCCCAGACCGCAGCATCATTGCAGCCTGTGTTCGGCCATTTGCTCAGGGACTGCAGTCCCTTGGCCGCCTTGGATGACGCAGCATCCGGCGACAGTGCCAAAACTTCCGCTTCCGTTGCTAATACACGCGACACCAATGTCTCCCGTCCCGAATCGACGCAATATCTTGATAGTTCGAGGCGCTTACACACCAAGGGCGAGTGCGAGACTACCCTCGGAAAACCTCGTCCGCACTTTGCTGAAACGGTGCTTTCAGCGCGGCAAAACTGTGGTTTGACAGACCGCGCAAACCGTTGCGCGCAATGCGTCAGCCTATCATCGCCATGGCGCTGTGCCGATGAAAACGTGCAAAAAATCAGATCATCAAGAAGCCGGGTGACATGCATCAACCGGCCTCCCCGCCAAGCTACGGCGCTGCTGTTCCCGGCAATCATTCAATCCGCCGACGCTGCTGCAGATGCAAGTACCGACTCCGCAGCAGCCAAGCCATGACATGCTTGCTACTTTTGCTTACCAATAGTATTTGACGCTCAGATTGGCCTCGCGGTCGACACCGCGGAAGATGCCCGCGAAATAGGTCTTGTTGAACAGGTTGTTGATGTTCAGCGCAATGCGGTATCTGGGCGTGTCGTAGGCCACGGCCAGGTCGGCCACGGTGACCGCGTCGTTGAAGTTCAGACGGCCATCCGATGCCACGTTGTAGGGCGAACGACCTTTGTAGCGCACACCGCCGGCCAGCATCAGACCGGGGAAAGCGCGCGGGCGGTAGTCCAGCCAGATGCTGGCCGCATGGCGCGTGGTCTGCAGGGTCTGGCGTCCCACTTCGGCGGCGCGGGTGCTTTGCGTGGTCCGAGGGTCCAGCCAGGTGTAGCTCAACAGGCTGCTGAGTTCTCGCGTCAGGCCGATGCGCGCTTCCAGCTCCAGGCCGGTGGAGCGCACTTCGCCGGTCTGGATGCTGAAGCGCGGATGGGCCGGGTCCTGCGTGATCACATTGCTCTGGCGCAGATCGAAGACCGAAGCGGTGATCAGCGTGCTGCTGCCTGCGGGCTGGTACTTCACGCCCACCTCGTACTGCTTGCCGCGACGCGGGACAAACGCGCTGCCGTCATAAGCCAGGCCGGTGGTCGGATCGAACGAGGTGGCATAGCTCGCATAGGGTGCCCAGCCGCTTTCGAACTGGTAGAGCAGGCCGGCGCTGCCCGTTGTGTCGCTATCGCTGATACGCGGCTGCGTGATGCTGTTCTGCGTGGTGCGGGCCGTATCGTGGCGCAGACTCAGATTGGCAATCCAGCGCCCGTACTGCAGCTGGTTGAGCGTGTAGATGCCGGTCTGGCGCAGGTTGGAGTGGCTGTCCTCCAGCTCGGGCATGGCGATGGACTGGCCGTATAGCGGGGCATTCAGATCCAGATCGGGTACATCCCAGCCAAAACCCAGGCCGCCACGTTCCCTGTACCGCGTATGGTCCAGACCGAAAGCCAGGCGGTGCTGCAACTCACCCCAGCGCAAGTCTTTCTGCACGCGGCTGTCCATGGCCAGAGTCTTGCCCTTGGTGCGCTGGGCCAGATTGGCGCGCGAGATGCTGTGGCCGTCGGCCAGCACGTCCATGGCATAGATGTGACGGTAGTCGATATCGATGGTGGAATAGCGCAGGTTCTGCGAGAGCTGCCAGCCGCTGTCCATCAGGTGTCCGAACTCATAGCCTATCGACTTGGTGTTGCGGTCGAAACGGTCAAATGCCGGATCACCAGCGGTCAGCCTGGATGACAGGTTCTTGATCTGGGGGTAGGTGAACAGACTGGGCCACCAGGACTTGGGCGTGCCCCGCTCGCGTGAGTAGCTTCCGAGCAGAGTCAGATGCGTCTGGGCGGACAGGTTCCAGCGCAGCGAAGGAGCGATGGAGATGCGGTCGTCACGCGAACCCACGGTACGACTATTGCTGTCGCGCCCCTTGAGGTTGAGCCGATAAAGCACATCACCGCTTTCACTCAGGGCGCCGCCCAGGTCGGCCGTCAGCTGGGCACGCTGGTATCGGCCGTAGGAGATGCCGACGCTGTTGACATGATCGGCTTCGGGCTTCTTGGACACCACATTGATCACGCCGCCGGGCCGCCCCTGCCCAAAGAGCACCGAGGCCGGTCCCTTGATGACCTCGATGCTCTCGAGTTCGTCGATCTCATCATTCCACGACCCGTAGGTGCCGGCCGAAAACTGGCGCAGCCCGTCCTTGTAGTAGGAGCTGCCGTCGCTGAATCCCCGAATGATGGCACCCGTCATGCGCAGGTCGGCTCCCGTCACCTCCGTGGTGACGCCGGCCGTATACGACAGTGCCTGCTCGATGCTCTTGGGCGCCTGGTTCTTGATCTGTTCCTGGCTCACGATGGAGACGGAACGCGGTGTTTCCATCAGCGTGCTGCCCAGCTTGGTGGCCATCGGGCGGTCGTTGGCCGCATAGCCGCTCATGGCCGCATCGTATTTCGAGGTCACGGTCACTTCGGACAACGCCGCTGCACCGTCCGATACAGGCTGCCCCATCTTGCGCAGCAGCAAGGCACCTTGCGGCGAACGCTGAGCCACCAGACCGGTGCCGGCGAGCAGGCGATTGAGGGCCTGCTGCGCCGTGGCACGCTCGTGCAAGCCAGGGCTGCTCAAGCCCTGGACCTGGTCCTGCGTGAACGACAGCAACAGGCCTGATTCACGACCAAAGCGATTCAGCACCTCATCCAGTGAGCCTGAGGGAATGCGATAGTCACGAACCTCATCGTTACCGGCCTCGGCTGCAACTCCTGCAGACACGCCGCTCTGGGCGATGGCCAGGGACGGCATGCCCGTCCATGCTGCAGCAGCCAGAGTGCATGCCAGCAGGCGGACGGCACGAGCCGAGGCCGTGGGAGCCAGTCCTGCGCCCTCTGAGGCGCCTGAAACACAGGACAAGGAAGCAAAAGATACCAGGGAAGTCGGCGTAGTAAAGGCCATGGAGATCAAGGGCCGCAGCCCCAAGAAGCAAGGAATACACAACCCGTTCCGGCAACGAAACAGATCAGCCCGGGCGATGCGAAACCGCCCTCTTCCTGCATGTCCCGCGAAGCGGGAAAACAGACCACGTTGGAACCAAAAAATTTGAAAGACCAGGGGTCAGGCTCCGGCCCTCATTGAATGCTCCAGGCAGTGAAATAACAAAATAAATAGCACATACCGCCTGTTCTGTGTAGATTTCAATACCTTTTCAATCTGAAATGCAGGCATATAAAGCGGAATGCGCTATTTATTTTGAAAAGGCATGAATCCGTGCAAGCCAGCCTCGGCAACCAGCCTAAAGTGCCCCCATGGGGCCGATGGCCAGCTCCTGCCCTCCCCACCAGCGGCGCATGGAGCGCACTTGCAGCTGCAGCAAGGTGCCCAGAGTGGCCATGATGCGCGGCACGTCATCCAGGGGGTAGGTACCGGAGACTTTGAGACCCGCTACCGCAGGATGGCAAACCAGGGAAACAGTGGTGGCGGGCTGCAGTGCCTGCAGCACGGCATCCAGGCGCATATTGCGCGCCACCAGCATGCCGTCAATCCAGGCCGACTGCTCCTCGTATGCCGGCACGGCAGCAGCCACTCCTTGCATATCGAGCCAGGCCTGCTGCCCGGCCGGCAGCACGCGCTCTTGCTGCGGCTGCAGCCGTGGCCGCAGCCGCACCGCCCCTTCATAGACGGCGACCAGACTGCGCTGTCCTTCGGCGACATTCACGGTAAAGCGGGTACCCAGAGGCCACATCTCGCCCGCCTCGGTCTGCACGACCAGAGGCCTTGCTGGCTGCTGCGAATCTGCTGCAGTCACCACATGGATATCACCTGCCCGCAGCAGCAACCGCCGCTCGGTAGCGCCAAAGGCAATATCCAGCGCGCTGCCACCGTTCAGCACCAGTCGCGTGCCGTCTGGCAGGGTCAAACGGCGGCGCTCACCACGCGCCGTACGCACATCGGCGACCCAATTGCGCCAAGGCAGGTGTGCCTCCATCTGCCAGGCCGCGCCACCGCCAAGCACCAGCAGCAGCAGGGCCTGCACCGCACGACGTCGATCCCCGCCACGCCTGGATACCAGCGCGGAGCGCGCCAGCGCCGCAAGCGGCGTGTCACCCAGACCTTGCAGGCGCTGCTGCACAGCCTGGATGCGCTGCCAGGCCTGCTCGTGCAAGGGGTCCTGAGCACGCCAGGCATGCCACTGCGACTGCAGCAGGGCGCTGTCCGGCTCCTCCTGCAACTGAAGCCACCACTCGACGGCCTGCCTGGCCAGGTCTGCTGGGACGTCTGGCGCCGTTGCCGGCAAGCCTTGTGCAGAGATCTCCGTTTCGGCAGAGGAAAGCCGCTGCTCATTCATGCGGCTACCGCCGCAAAGCAGCGCATGCCGGCCTGCATCAGGTAGCGCTTGACCGTGGTGATCGAGATCCCCAGTTCCTGGGCAATCTCGGCCTGCTTCATGCCGTCGAGCTGGGACAGCAGAAAAGCCTGGCGTACCGGCACAGCAAGGCCATCAAGCATGCGATCGATTTCGTCCAGCGCTTCGAGCAGCAAAGCCCGCTCCTCGGGGGATGGCGCCAGAACCGGCGGCAACTGAGCCAATGCCTCGAGATAGGCGCGCTCCAGTTGCTGGCGACGGTAATGATTGGCGAGCACGCGCTGCGCCACCGTGGTCAGGAAGGCCTTGGGCTCGCGAGCCGATACCGGCTCCTGACGCGCCAGCAAGCGCAGGAACGTGTCATGCGCCAGATCGCCCGCCTGATGCACGTCGCCGAGTCTTCTTCGCAGCCAGCCGTGCAACCAGCCGTGGTGCTCGGTATAGAGACGGGCAACCTCCTGGTGCAGGGGACTGGTGCTAGTTGGCATGGCGGGTTTCAGCTCTCTTTCGAGATTCCTTGGAAGGACTCAATCAATAGTGATTATCATTTAGATTGTATCCAGATGCAGGCCCTGCCAGCGCTCATACCGGGCAGCGCCTCGGCGCCACGCAGGAGCCCGCCCGAACTTCCATGAAAAAAGGCTCTGCAGAATGCAGAGCCTTTTGATTGCACTAGCAGTGCCAGGGAATCAGCCCAGCCACTTGCGGGCGTTGCGCCAGACGCGCATCCAGGGGCTGAATTCGGACTTGTCGCCCGAGGTCCAGCTCATCTGCACGTTGCGGAACACGCGCTCGGGGTGAGGCATCATCGCGGTGAAACGCCCATCGGCGGTCGTCACTGCGGTCAGGCCACCAGCCGAGCCGTTGGGGTTGAACGGATACTGCTCGGTAGGCTGGCCGTGGTTGTCCACATAGCGCATGGACTTGACCACCTGCTGGGCATTGCCACGGAACTGGAAGTTGGCAAAGCCCTCGCCGTGCGCCACCGCGATGGGCAGACGGGAGCCGGCCATGCCTTGCAGGAACAGGCTGGGCGACTCCAGCACTTCCACCATGCTCAAACGCGCCTCGAAGCGGTTGCTCTGGTTCTGCGTGAAGCGCGGCCAATCCTGCGCACCGGGGATGATGTCGGCCAGCTCGGCGAACATCTGGCAGCCGTTGCAAACGCCCAGGCCGAAGGTGTCGCTGCGACCGAAGAAGGCCTGGAACTGCTCGGACAGACGGTCGTTGAAGGTGATGGAGCGCGCCCAGCCAATGCCCGCACCCAGGGTATCGCCATAGCTGAAGCCGCCGCAGGCCACCACACCGGCGAAGTCCTTGAGCTGCGCACGGCCGGACTGCAGGTCGCTCATGTGCACGTCCACCGCATCAAAGCCGGCTTCGGTGAAGGCGTAGGCCATTTCCACATGGGAGTTCACGCCCTGCTCGCGCAGCACCGCCACGCGAGGCTTGGCAGCCACGTTGATGAAGGGCGCTGCCACGTTCTCCTTGGGGTCGAACGTCAGATGCACATGCATGCCGGGGTCGGTGGGTTCGCCCGCCGCCGCATGCTCGCTGTCGGCGCACACGGGGTTGTCGCGTTGCTGGGTGATCTTCCAGCTCACGGCATCCCAGACCTGGTGCAGATCGGACAGGGTTGCGCCGAACACCTTGTTCGCATCGCGCCACACCTGCAGCTCGCCCTTGCCAGCGTCCACAGGGGACGAGGCAGGACGGGTCTTGCCGATGACATGGCTGCACTGGATCAGGCCATGTTCGCGCAGCACCTGCAGCACTTGGGCACGGTCTTGCGTCCTGATCTGCAGCACGGCGCCCAGCTCTTCATTGAACAGCGCGCGCAAGGTCAGGTCTTCGCGACGGCCGGAGACCTGCTTGCCCCAGTTCTTGCCTTCACCGCTGTCCATGCGGCTGTCGGAGATGCCATCACCTTCGGTGATCAGCATGTCCACATTCAGGGCCACACCCACATGGCCGGCAAAGGCCATTTCGGCGGCCGTGGCCAGCAGGCCGCCGTCGCCCCTGTCGTGGTAGGCCAGGATCAGTCCCTTGGCGCGCAGTGCATTCACTGCATCCACCATGGCGATCAGATCCTTGGGTTCGTCCAGGTCCGGCACTTCGTTGCCCGACTGATTGAGCACCTGACCGATGATGGAGCCGCCCATGCGCATCTTGCCGCGGCCCAGGTCGATCAGCACCAGGGTGCTGTCTTCCACCTCGGCGTTGAGCTGGGGCGTGAGCGTGGTGCGCACATCGTCGATAGCGGCAAAGCCGGTGATGATCAGGCTCACGGGCGAGGTGACCTTCTTGGTCTGGCCGTTCTCGCTCCACTGGGTGCGCATGGACAGGGAGTCCTTGCCCACGGGAATCGAGATGTTCAGCGCGGGGCACAGTTCCATGCCCACGGCCTTGACGGTGGCGTACAGCGCAGCGTCTTCACCGGCTTCGCCGCAGGCGGCCATCCAGTTGGCCGACATCTTCACCTTGGACAGCTCGATGGGCGCAGCCAGCATATTGGTGATGGCTTCGGCCACGGCCATGCGGCCCGAGGCGGGCGCATTGATGGCGGCCAGCGGTGTGCGCTCGCCCATGGCCATGGCTTCACCCTTGAAGCCCTTGTAGTCAGCCAGGGTCACGGCCACGTCGGCCACAGGCACCTGCCAGGGACCGACCATCTGGTCACGATGCGTCAGGCCACCGACGGCGCGGTCGCCGATGGTGATCAGGAAGCGCTTGGAAGCCACCGTGGGGTGGGCCAGCACTTCGATCACGGCCTTTTCCAGCGGCACGCCGGTCAGGTCCATGGCGGGCAGCTCGCGCTCCACGCTGGCCACGTCCTTGTGCACCTTGGGCGGCTTGCCCAGCAGCACGTTCATGGGCATGTCCACGGGGAACTTCTGATCGCCGGACTCGACCGCCGTGTCCTCCAGCACCAGTTGGCGCTCTTCGGTGGCCGTGCCGATGACGGCAAACGGACAGCGCTCGCGCTCGCAGAAGGCCGTGAACTGCTCCAGCGATTCGGGAGCGATGGCCAGCACATAGCGCTCCTGCGATTCGTTGGACCAGATTTCCTTGGGCGACAGGCCGGACTCTTCGAGCTTGACGGCACGCAGGTCAAAGCGTGCACCGCGCCCGGCATCGTTGGTCAGCTCGGGGAAGGCATTGGAGATACCGCCGGCACCTACGTCGTGGATGGCCAGGATGGGGTTCTCGGCGCCCTGCTGCCAGCAATGGTTGATGACTTCCTGCGCACGGCGCTCGATCTCGGGATTGCCACGCTGCACCGAGTCAAAGTCCAGTTCCGCGGCATTGGTGCCCGAAGCCATGGAGCTTGCCGCACCGCCGCCCATGCCGATGCGCATGCCGGGGCCGCCCAGCTGGATCAGCAGCGTGCCCGCCGGGAACTCGATCTTCTTGGTCAGCTCGGAATCGATCACGCCCAGGCCGCCGGCGATCATGATGGGCTTGTGGTAGCCACGGGTGATGTCGCCGACCTGCAGCTCGTACTCGCGGAAATAGCCGGTCAGATTGGGACGACCGAACTCGTTGTTGAACGCCGCACCGCCCAGAGGGCCTTCGATCATGATCTGCAGCGGGCTGGCGATGTGCTCGGGCTTGCCCACTTCGCTGCCCCAGAGCTTGGAGACGGTGAAGCCGGTCAGGCCGGCCTTGGGCTTGGAGCCACGGCCGGTTGCGCCTTCGTCACGGATTTCGCCGCCGTTGCCGGTCGATGCGCCGGGGAAGGGCGAAATCGCCGTGGGGTGGTTATGTGTTTCCACCTTCATCAGCACATGGTTGGTAGCCGCCTGCTTCTGATAGCTGGGCGCGCTGATTGCGTCTGCCTTGGCATCGAACTTGGCGACAAATCGCTCGACCTCATGGCCTTCCATGATGGAAGCGTTGTCGGCATAGGCCACCACGGTGTGCTGGGGCGAGCAGGCTTCGGTATTGCGGATCATGCCGAACAGCGACTTTTCCTGCTCCACGCCATCGATGGTGAACTTGGCGTTGAAGATCTTGTGGCGGCAGTGTTCGGAGTTGGCCTGCGCAAACATCATCAGCTCCACGTCCGTGGGATTGCGCTTGAGGTCGTTGAAAGCGTTGACCAGGTACTCGATCTCGTCTTCAGCCAGGGCCAGTCCCCATTGCTTGTTCGCGGTTTCCAGCGCTGCGCGGCCACCGCCCAGCACATCCACAAACTCCATGGGCTGTGCCGCCAGGGTAGTGAACAGTTGCTCGGCCTCTGCGCGTGTCGCAAACACGGACTCGGTCATGCGGTCGTGCAGCAAAGCGGCGATCTGAGCGGTCTGCTCTGTCGACAGCTCGGGCTTGCCGCCCAGCAGGCCGGACTTCATGTCCACGCGATACTCGGTCATGCGTTCCACACGGAACACATTCAGGCCGCAGTTGCGGGCGATATCGGTGGCCTTGGAAGCCCAGGGCGAGATGGTGCCCAGACGGGGGGTGACGATGAAGGCCAGGCCTTCAGTGCTGCCCTTGTAGGGATCTCCATAAGTCAAGAGCGCCGAAAGGCGCTCTTGCAATGCGGGCGCAACTGCGCCCTCGGTGGCAACCAGGTGCACAAAGCGTGCAGATACGCCGGTGATCTTGGGGTGGATGGCGACCAGATCGGTCAGAAGCTGTTGGGCGCGGAACGAGCTCAGGGCGTTTCCACCCTCAAACTGTGTCAGATGCAATGTCACGTGGCGGCCTGTTTATGTGAAGGCTGTTGAAAAGCGTCCTGGCCAATCCTCTGCCTGAGAGGACCGGGCCAAAGCGCTGAATTCGGTGAGCCTCGGATTTTACCGTGCCTCGGGGTTAGTCCGAATGCTCACACCCACAAGCCCTGCATGTTCAAGCGCGCAATGGGATAATTGCGGCCATGAGCATCACACTGAAGACTCCCGAAGACATCGAGCGCATGCGCGTTGCAGGCCGCTTTGCTTCGGATGTGCTGGACTACATCACCCCCCACATCAAGCCCGGCATCACCACCCAGCAGATCGACGATCTGTGTGCCAAGCGCATGGCCGAGCAAGGCACCAAGACGGCCTGCCTGGGCTATCAGCCCCCGGGCATGACGCCCTACCCGGCCTATGTCTGCACCTCTGTCAACCATGTGGTGTGCCACGGCATCCCCAACGACAAGCCTTTGAAGAAGGGCGACATCGTCAATGTCGACGTGACCATCATCACCGAAGACGGCTGGTTCGGCGACAACAGCCGCATGTTCATCATTGGCGAAGGCACGATTGCCGCCAAGCGCCTGTCCAGGCTCACGTTCGAAGCCATGTGGAAGGGCATCGCCCAGGTCAGGCCCGGTGCCACGTTGGGCGATATCGGCCACGCCATCCAGACCTACGCGGAGAGCAACAACCTGTCCGTGGTGCGTGAGTACTGCGGCCACGGCATCGGCAAGGTGTTCCACGACGAGCCCCAGGTGCTGCACTATGGCCGCCCCGGCGAAGGCGTGGTGCTGGAAGAAGGCATGGTCTTCACCATCGAGCCCATGCTGAATCTGGGCAAGCGCGACATCAAGGCCATGCCCGACGGCTGGACCGTCGTCACCAAGGACCGCAGCCTGACTGCCCAATGGGAGTTGATGCTGGCCGTCACCAAGACCGGCTATGACGTGCTGACCTGGTCCGATGGCTCGCCCACCCCGCCCGACTTCATCACGGCCATCCGCACCTGAGCGCGCTGCTGCCGCTGACCTGCATGCCGCATCCGGCCAATGCTGGATGCGGCATATTTTTTGCTTGTAGACCTTGTGCTGCAAGCGCCATGCGCTCATCTTTTTGCCATCACAGGCCTCAAGCCCAAGTCAGTTGGGTTAAGGTGACGCTCAAGCACTTGCCCTGTTGAAACGCTTTTTTCTACTGCGCATGACCTCCTCTGCCCACTCCTACGCCAACTCTGCCGACGTCTCCGACCTCTCCTCGCTACAGGGCCTACGCGAGCAATACCGCGAGGCCAAGGCCCGGCAGATGGACTTGCTGCGCAACCCTACGCTGGGCAGACGCAGCGTGCGCGGAGTGCTGCACCATTTCAGTGAACTCGCCGACGGTCTTCTGCGCACCCTCTGGCAGCGTGCGCAGATGCCGCAAGGCGCGGCGCTGCTGGCCGTGGGGGGGTATGGGCGAGCCCAGCTCTTTCCCTACTCGGACATCGATGTGCTGGTGCTGCTGCCCCAAAGCAGTGCACAGCCGGCTGCGGAACTGGCGGCCAGCATCGAGCAGTTCATCAGCAGTTGCTGGGATGTCGGCCTGGAAATCGGCTCCAGCGTGCGCAGCATTGCCGAATGCCTGCAGGAGGCCGCGCAGGACCTGACGGTACAGACCGCCATGCTGGAGTCACGCCGCATCACCGGCAGCAAGGCCTTGTTTGCCGACTTCGAGCAGGCGTTTCGCGCGCAACTTGATCCCAAGGCTTTTGTCGAAGGCAAGCTGCTGGAAATGCGCCAGCGCCACGCCAAATACGACTTCACGCCCTATTCGCTGGAGCCCAACTGCAAGGAATCGCCCGGCGGGCTGCGCGATCTGCACACCATGCTCTGGCTGGCCAAGGCCGCAGGCTTCGGCAACAGCTGGCATGAGCTGGCCGAGCAAGACCTGATCACCCATTTCGAGGTCCAGCAGCTCGAATCCAACGAATCCCTGCTCAGCCTGATCCGTGCCCGCCTGCACGCCACCGCCGGTCGCCATGAGGACCGGCTGGTCTTTGACCTGCAGACCGCCGTGGCCGAAGCCTTCGGCTATCGCTCCACCACGCCGGAGGGGCGCAAGCTGGCCATGCGCGCTGGCGAGACCCTGATGCGCCACTATTACTGGGCCGCCAAGGCGGTGACCCAGCTGTGCCAGATCGTGCGCATGAGCATCGAGGAGCGCCTGAACCCCGGCTCACACGAACTGATTCCGCTCAATGATCGGTTTTGCGAGAAGGCCGGCACCATCGAAGTGGTCAGCGACGATCTGTACGAGCGCGATCCGCATGCCATTCTCGAAACCTTTCTCATGTACGAGCAACATGAAGGATTGACGGGTCTGTCGACGCGCACCCTGAGAGCGCTGTATGCCAGCCGCGATGTGATGGACAGTGCTTTCCGTCGCGACCCGGTCAATCGCGCCACCTTCATGAAAATCCTGCAGCAGCCGCGCGGTATCACCCACGCCATCCGGTTGATGAATCAGACCTCGGTACTGGGCCGCTATCTCTGGCCCTTCCGACGCATCGTGGGACAGATGCAGCATGATCTGTTCCACGTCTACACCGTGGACCAGCATATCCTGATGGTGCTGCGCAATGTGCGACGCTTCTTCATGGCCGAGCATGCCCATGAGTATCCGTTCTGCTCCCAGCTTGCCGCAGGCTGGGACAAGCCCTGGATTCTGTATCTGGCCGCTATCTTCCACGACATCGGCAAAGGCCGTGGCGGCGATCACTCCGTGATCGGTGCCGTCGAAGTCAAGCGTTTTTGCCGTGCCCACCAGATCGACAAGGCCGATGCGGAGCTGGTCGAGTTTCTGGTGCGCGAGCACCTGACCATGAGCCAGGTGGCCCAGAAGCAGGATCTGTCCGACCCCGATGTGATTCGCGCCTTTGCCGAACGCGTCGGCAACGAGCGCAAGCTCACCGCCTTGTACCTGCTGACGGTGGCCGACATTCGCGGCACCAGCCCCAAGGTCTGGAGCGCCTGGAAAGGCAAGCTGCTGGAAGACACCTACCGCCTGACCCTGCGCGTGCTGGGTGGCCGCGCCCCGGATGCCGCCGCCGAGATCGAAGCCCGCAAGCGTGAGGCGCTGGTGCAGCTGGCCCTGTCCGCCCAACCCTTCGAGTCCCACAAGAAACTCTGGGAGACGCTGGATGTGAGCTACTTCATGCGCCACGAGGCGGCCGACATCGCCTGGCATACCCGCCATCTCTCACGCCATGTGGGCCTGGGCAAGCCTGTGGTGCGCGCCCGGCGGTCGCTGGCCGGCGAAGGCCTGCAAGTGCTGGTCTATGCACCCGACCAGCCCGATCTGTTTGCCCGCATCTGCAGCTACTTCGACCGGGCCGGATTTTCCATCCTCGATGCGCGCGTGCACACGGCCAACAACGATTACGCACTGGACACCTTCCAGGTCATCGCCCCCACCATGCAGGAGCAGTACCGCGAGCTCATGCACATGGTGGAAAGCGATCTGACCCAGACACTGCTGCAGGGCGGCCCGCTGCCCACGCCGTCGCAAAGACGGCTGTCGCGCCGCGTCAAGAGCTTTCCATTCGCTCCGCGCGTCATCCTGCGCCCCGATGAAAAAGCCCAGCACTGGCTGCTGTCCATCTCCGCGTCAGACCGCGCCGGCCTGCTCTACATCATTGCCCGCATCCTGGCCCAACACCATATCAGCGTGCATCTGGCCAAGATCAGCACCCTGGGCGAGCGCGTGGAAGACACCTTCCTCATCGAAGGCCCTGAACTGCAGGACAACAGCAGCCAGTTGCGCATGGAGACCGAGCTGCTCAAGGCCCTGGCCCAGCCCGGTTGAACCAGGCCCGGCAATTCGGGCTTTAGTTTGATGATTCGCTGCCGATAAGCAGTCACCACTACTACGGAAAGCCCATGCAGCTCGCCTCCAATGAAGTTGCGGCATCGCCGCCCACCACACGCAGTGGCCTGTTTCATATGCCGTTGTTTCGGCCCGGCACCGAGGTCACTCAGAATGGCCGACGCGAAATCGTCAGCCATGTCATCTTGCGCAGACGCGAACTGATGGTCTACCTCCGAGGTCACGACGACCCGGTCAAGCCGGATCGCCTGAGCCTTGCCCCCACGGTGTTCACCACCGAACGCCGGCCCGAACCGCTGACCTGGTTTCTTTGACCCGTCAAAGCAAGAAAGCCGCTGAGCTCATGGCATCAGCGGCTTTTTCTATGGAACCCGGCTGTCAGCCCAGCTTGGCCTGCGCATTGGCCATGACCTGGCCCAGCTGCACCGGCGCCGCCGGCTGCCACTGCGGATTGAACTGCAGGCCTGCCGCTTGCGGAAACAGCATGACCACCGTGGAGCCAAGCTGAAAGCGGCCCATCTCCTCGCCGCTGGCCAGCGTCACCGCTTCGGCACCTTCGTAATTCCAGGTCTTGATATGGCCTGGACGCGGAGGATTGATCAGGCCATGCCACACCGTGGCCATGCTGCCCACGATCGTCGCGCCCACCAGCACCAGCACGAAGGGCCCATGATCGGTATCGAACACGCAGACCACGCGCTCGTTGCGCGCAAACAGGCCGGGTACGCCACGGGCAGTCACCGGGTTCACCGAGAACAGATCCCCTGGCACATAGGTCATGCTGCGCAGCTTGCCGGCACAAGGCATATGAATGCGGTGATAGTCGCGCGGACTCAGATAGATCGTGGCAAAGCTGCCGTTGTCAAACTGGCGCGCCAGGGTCGCATCCCCTCCCACCAGGGCAGTCGCACTGTATTGATGCCCCTTGGCTTGAAAGATCTGCTCGCCTTCGATCCTGCCGAACTGGCTGATGGCACCATCTACCGGGCAAATCCAGTCCGCCTGCGCCAGAGGACGAACACCGTCCTTGAGTGCACGTGTGAAAAACGCATTGAAGGTCTTGTAGGCAGCGGGGTCGGGATTGGCCGCTTCGGCCATGTTCACCTGGTAGCGCTGGATAAAGCGACGAATGACCGCCGTCGTCAAGCCGCCGGCCTCGGCTTGCGCCAGTTTTCCCATCAGCGCGGTCAGCGCCTGCTTGGGCAAGAAATATTGGGAAAGTACGGCAAGTCGATCAGACACAATGGAATTTTGCTATCAAAGTTATAGAGCTGTCGAACAGGATTCTAGCCAAGACCACGGCAGCGGCGGCTGTCTTTGAGGGCTACAGACGTTTTCCCCCATCCAGGCCACTGCCCGGGCGCTGCATCTCAATGATGCAGGCATCATGACAAAGACCCATGCAGCCGTCTCATCGCTGCGACGCTTTACCCCTTTATCAGGGCATCAGCGAAGGCGAGACGCTACAATTCCAATGTTTAGCTGAATGCTGTTTCACAGCATGGCTTGATTGGATATCGGCCTTTTGTTCGGTCTGCGCAAACAGCGCAGCGCCCTTGCCACACTGAGGCCTGAGCACTTGTACTGCTCAGGCCTTTTCCGTGGTGATGACGAGCAAGCGCCGCAACTGACCTTTTCTGAGAGATTGAACAAATGGCCAAGGAAGAACTGATTGAAATGCAAGGCTCCGTGACGGAAGTCCTGCCTGACTCGCGTTTTCGCGTCACGCTGGACAACGGTCACCAACTGATTGCCTACACCGGCGGCAAGATGCGCAAGCACCACATCCGCATTCTGGCCGGCGACAAGGTGTCGCTGGAAATGTCGCCCTATGACCTGACCAAGGGCCGCATCACCTTCCGCCACCTGGCCAACCGCGGCCCGGCTCCCACCACACCTCGCTCCAAATAAATGGCGCCTCGCCATCAAAAATTCGACACTTTCAAAAAAAGAGCATTTTTTTGTAGTTAGAATAGAGGCTTCGGAGCGTAGCGCAGCCTGGTAGCGCATCTGCTTTGGGAGCAGAGGGTCGCGAGTTCGAATCCCGCCGCTCCGACCAAACGATACAAGGCCTTGGATTGAAAAATCCAAGGCCTTTTGTCTTTCCGGCTCCGAATCGAAACACACAATCTCCTGCCCCCCCCCGGATTCAGCGGTATGAAGATATTCGCTGCATGGGCACATCCACACCCGTGCGCACGCATGTCAGCGCCTCGGGCAAGGGCTCGGCAGGACAATCCCGAGACCACAAGCAGATTGCCCCCAGCGGCAGGCCTGCGTCGATCAGCGGCCGATCACCCCGGCCAGCCATCGCAGCCAGCGCCGCTGCGCCTCAGAAGGCTTCCCAGTCACACCCCTCCATTGCAGCCGCCGCTTGCTTTGCTGGGTTCCAGCGAGGCTGCCGGGGCAGCGCAAAGCAGTGACAGCAGTCGCCTGGGGTGCAGGCTTCTCCGCAGGTCCGGGCATCCTCGAAGACACCCTGCCGCCCGCCTGCGTCGCCGGCACCCTGCTTGCGACCTGAAGCTGGGTCATTGACTCAAGATCAGACAATTTGAATACGGCAAGGACTGCACCTGATTGCTCAGACTGCCGGCGGCCGCAGCCATTTCCACCACCAGTGCTGCGTTCTGTCGCGTGGTCTGGTCCATCGGCGTAACGGCCTCACCGATCTGCGACACACCCGAGCTCTGCTCGGGGCCGGCTGCACTGATCTCGCCCATGATATCGGTCACGCAGCGGATGGCCGCCACCACTTCGGTCATCGTGCTACCTACCTTGTCCACCAGGTGCGCACTGTGCTCCACATGCTCCACGCTGCTCGTAATCAAGGCCTTGATTTCCTTGGCCGCTTCGGCCGAGCGCCCCGCCAGCGCTCTGACTTCGCTCGCCACCACGGCAAAGCCACGGCCTTGCTCGCCTGCACGAGCAGCCTCCACTACCGCACTCAAGACCAGGATATTGGCCTGGAAGGCAATGCCATCGATGATATCTGCCATCCTGCGGCTGCTTTCATTGATGCTCCCCACTTCGACGACTGCCTCGCCGCCTTGGGCTACCACGGCGGATGCGCTCACCGCCACCTGGTTGGCCTGGCGCGCATTGTCTGCGTTCTGTTTGACCGTCGAGCTCAATTGCTCCATGGACGCTGCCGTTTCCTCCAGCGCACCGGCCTGCTCTTCGGGGCGATCCGACAGATCGTGATTTCCGGCAGCGATCTGGGCGCTTGCCGATGCCACGCCCTGGGCATTGTTACGCACGACGATCACCGCGTCTTGACCAGGCTTTGCTGCATGCGCTTGAGCGTGCCCAGCAACTGCCACATCTCGTCCTTGGAGTTCACAGCGATATCGCTGCTTAGATCGCCCGCAGCCACGCGATCAGCCACAGCCACGGCTTGCGTGATGCACACGAGAGAGTCTGCATTCGGCACTGCATTGATGCCAATGCCTGTGGTTTACACGGAACCAAGCGATCTGCGGCGACCCCGGAGACAGCTTCCCGCCACGGCATGGCATGGCATGGCATGCATTCAAACAAATCAGTACGGACAGTCTGGCGCGATTGCGATTGCGATTGCAGGACTTGAGAAGCAGGCCTCCATGGAGGGCGGCGGAAATGGTGCTTCAAGCCAGCCAGCACTCTCCGCGCTCATACCGGGCCCAAAAACAAAAATGCCTCACAAGAAAACCTGTGAGGCATTTTTTAAACTGGGGTGGCTGATGGGACTCGAACCCACGACAACAGGAATCACAATCCTGGACTCTACCAACTGAGCTACAGCCACCGTAGAAGTCTCTATTGTACTTCAGATTTTGAGCCTCAAATCAAATTTGTGAGCATCAAACGCTGAACTAGCAATGATTTCAAGGCATATGCCTCTCATCAAATAAAAACGCTCTGCGCTGCAGAGCGTTTTTTCAAATCTGGGGTGGCTGATGGGACTCGAACCCACGACAACAGGAATCACAATCCTGGACTCTACCAACTGAGCTACAGCCACCGTAGAAGCATCTATTGTAATGCATAAATCAGGCAGCAAATGAACTTGCGCCTGATTTAAATGCCTTACTGAGGACGCGGCACCTTGATCTGGACCTTGAAGATCTTCTTCAGCTGATCATAGTAGGCCATGACTTCGGCCATGGAAGCCCACTGCGTGAACTGCGCCTTCTGCTGCTCCAGAACCTGGGCATCTTGCGCAGGACGCTGGGCAATGCGATTGACCTTGATCACGGCATAACCGGCATTGCCAAGATCGACACCTTCCCATGCAGGCAGGGCGTTGGTGGGAGCACGCAGTGCCGCATCCAGCACTTCACGCGGCAAGTCCTTGGCCTGATCGCGGCCCACTTCGACCGCCGCAGGCAGCTGGGCGGTTCCGGGCTTGGCCTTCCACTCGGCCATCTTGGCCTGGCCCTCTTGCTTGGCCAGCTCTGCAGATTGATGTGCGACGTAGAGCTGCTTGAGCTTGGCGCCCACCTCATCCATGGACTGAATGTGGGCAGGAGCGTAGCTCAGCACCCGGCCGGCCACCAGATTGCTGGGAGCCAGCTCCACCGCATCGGTATTGCGCTTGTTTTCCAGAGAGTCAGCGGAGAACAGTGCCTCCAGGAAACGCTTGCTGGCCAGAGGACCTTGCGCACCGGGGGCAGGCTCGCGCGTCACGTTCTCGGCCTTTTGAATGCTCAGCTTGAACTTCTCGGCCACCGGCTGCAGGCTTTCAGACTGCTCGTAGACAGCGTTGGAGAAGGCCTCGGCCACCTCCGCAAACTTGCGCTGGGCCTGCTGTTGCTTGAGGTCTGCTTCCAGCTTGGGGCGCATTTCCTCGAACGTGGGCACCTTGGGCTGCTTGATGCCGGTCAGCTCGATGATGTGAAAGCCAAAGTCGGACTCGACCACATCGCTGATGTCGCCCTGCTTCATCTTGAAAACGGCTTCTTCAAAGGGCTTGACCATGGCATCGCGGCCGAAGTAGCCCAGATCACCACCATTGGCAGCAGAGCCTGGGTCCTGCGAATTGGCCTTGGCCACCTGGGCAAAGCTCTTGGGATCCTTGCGCACCTGGGCCAGCAGCTGCTCTGCCTTGGCCTTGGCCTTTTCACGCTCTGCGGCGGGAAGATCCTTGGCCGCATTGATCAGGATGTGGCTGGCGCGACGCTCTTCTGGGCCGGCAAGACGGGCCGCATTTTCCTTGTAATAGGTGCGCAGATCGTCTTCGCTCAGAACAATGCTCTTCTCTACCGTCGCCAGGTCCAGTTGCACATATTCCACGGTGGCGGCCTCTGGCTGCTTGAACTGGCTGGTGTGCGATTCATAGAAAGCCTTGAGTTCGGCTTCCGTGGGCTGCACCTTGCCCGCGAAGGCGCTGGCATCAAAACGGGCAACCTGAATTTCGCGGCGCTGATACAGCGCGTCCATGGCCTGCTGCAGCTGTGCAGCAGTCGTGAAGCTGGTCGAGGACACGGCACCCAGCACCTGATTCAGAGCCAGTTCGCGGCGCAGATTGGCTTCAAATCCTTCGGGAGTCATGCCCTGCGAGCCCACCAGAGCCTTGTAGGCTTCGGCATCCAGCGAGCCATCGGGCTTTTGCAGGGAGGCAATCGCGGGAATTTCACGCAAGGTGCGCACCAGTTGTGCATCGGGCGTTGTCAGGTGCATCTTGGTGGCAGCAGCCGCCAGCACGCGATCACGCACCAGCTTCTCCAGCGTGGCATAGCGCGCCTCCGGAGAATCGAGCAACTTGGCATCCATGGACGGGTTCTGCGCACGCAGGCGATCACTTTCAGCCCGGTGAGCGTTGTCCCAGTCCTGCTGGGTGATGTCATGCCCATCCACACGAGCCACAGTCTGGCTGGACTCGGTGAAGTAGTTCTGGTTGACCCCGACAAAAATGAAAGAGGGAATGATCAGCAAGAACAACAAGATCATCACGAACTTGGAATGCTTGCGGATGGATTCGAACATGGTCAATCTTTCTGCGGCAGCAAAAATAAAGGCGAACTTGCGTTCGCCTCATTAACAATGGTGAAAGCCGTGCGACCCGCTTGCGCCACCGACCGGGCCTCTACAGGGCACTGATGCTCTACAGAACTGCCATCCAACCTCCACCAACAGGGTTAGGCTAATCCTGTCCATTCTAACTGCCAGCTTTTCCATTGCCGCTGTAGAGCCAGTGCATCTTGCGCAGAAATACCCTGAACAATCGTCATCTGCCGGCAGCAGCAGCGCCAAAACGCAAAAACGGCTTAGAGCATGTCATGAACTTGCGTTCAAGGCAGGCGGTAGCTGAGGTAGAGTGCTGCAGTGCCCCGCAAATCCTACCCAACAGAGGTCAGCGATGAAGAATGGAGCTTTGCTGCCTCTTATCTGACGCTCATGGACCCGCAAGCGCCGCAGCGCGAGCATGACCTGCGCGAGGTCTTCAATGCGCTGCGTTGGCTGATACGTGCAGGAGCGCCTTGGCGGCTGCTGCCCAATGACCTGCCGCCATGGGAGGCGGTCTACCAGCAAAGCCGGCGCTGGCTGGATGCGGGCGGTTTTGAGGCGATGGTGTCAGACTTGCGCGCCATCATCCGTGTGACCCAAGGGCGCCAAGGGTAGCCCAGTGCCGTGGTGATGGATGGGCGCACATTGCAGTCCAGCTGCGAGAGTGGCCCGAGGGCGGGCTACGACGGCTGCAAGCGCCGCCGCGGCAGCAAGGTGCAGATGGCCGTGGATACCCTGGGCCATCTGCTTGCCGTGCATGCCACGCCAGCCGACGAGCAGGAACGGGCGCAGGTACGCACCCTGTGCAAGCAAGTGCAGCAGGCCACGGGCCACACGGTAGAGGTGGCCTGGGCAGACCAGGGCTATACGGGCAAGCAAGCCCGCGAAGCAGCCCAGGACAACGGGATGGATCTACAGATCGTGAAGCTGCCCGAGGCCAAGAAAGGCTTTGTGCTGTTGCCCAGACGCTGGGTGGTGGAGCGCAGCTTTGGCTGGCTGGCGAGGTTCCGCCGGCTCTCGCGGGACTATGAGCGGCTGCCCAAGGTGCTGAGCGGGCTGCACTTTCTGGTCTTTGCCGTGCTCATGCTACCGGCCGCTGCTCAGGTGCTGGTTTCAGCTGGAAGTTCATAACACGCTCTAGGCTTGCGCATCGCTTTGGCGCAATGCGCGCTGCCCGTGCAGGCATCATCACTGCATTTGCCGCTGGTGCGGCCCTGCTGGTAGCCCCAGAGCAGGTGTACTACTTTTCGGCGGCCTTGACAGTGTTTCTGATTGGAATGGGCCTGATCAATCCCTTGGGAACTGCCGTGACCCTGCAGCCGTTTGGCCAAAATGCTGGGGCAGCCTCTGCTTTGCTGGGCTTCCTCCAAATGGGCTGCGCTGCTATCTCCATCGCGATCACCTCCGCACTGCCGCTTTCGCCCTACTTGGCATTCAGCGCTGTCATCGCCACCAGCTTGCTGATGGCGATGGTGACGTTTGGGGCCGCAGTAAAGCGCTGAACGTTAAAGCTCAGGCCACATCAGATTGAGTAGCGTGAGCCGCTGCGGGAGGCGGTACGCCTTCTTGCTCCGCCAACGCGCCAAGGATCTTGTCCCGACACACAGTCAAGATTTCGTCGGCAAGTGGCGAATCATCGGGACAGGCCCTTGACATGACCAGGGCCCCGACGATATGCGCAAAGGTGTCGATGGACCTGGCCCGTGCCCCATCATTTTCTGCTCGCTCCGAGGTCGGACATTCCTTCTCAAGGGCGTGCAGCAAGCTTTCGATGCCTGCAGCAAATGTCGTCTTGACCTCTTGCGTCTGACGCGCTGCATCGGAGCCCAGAGCGGCCATAGTGCAGCCTGCCGCCCGATTGTCACGATGCTCGCGAGACAGATAGCTGCGCACAAAAGTCGGCAGGTCAATGCCTTTCGTCAACTCTACGGTCTGCTCTATTCCGCAAGCAGCAGATTCAGCCATCAAGTCCGTCTTGGAGCGGAATTGCTTGTAGAAGCCGCCTTGCGTAAACCCCGCTGCCGCCATCAAGTCGACCACACCCACGCCATCGTATCCACGCTCGCGAAACAGCGCTGATGCCGTTTTCACGACATGTGCTCGGTTTGCCTGTGCCTGTGCTTTGGTGAGCTTCATTTTTCTACCGTGGAGTGTCTCTGTGCCTGCGGAGCCTCTACTATATATTGATTACGATCGTAATTAAAGTGTTGACTTTTTAGATTACAACCATCATCATTGAGTCTTCTAGAACATTGCTGTGGATGCAAAATGACTGAGAAGACGCTTTTTCAACCCTATGTCTTGGGTGATCTGGTACTTGCCAATCGCGTTGTGATGGGACCGCTAACCCGCAACCGCGCCGGTTCTGGCTTGGTGCCTAATGAACTTGCGGCCACCTACTATGCACAGCGCGCCTCGGCTGGCTTGATCATTTCGGAAGCGACTCAGGTCTCCGCACAGGCGCAGGGCTACCAAGACACCCCCGGTCTCTACACAGCCGAGCAGGTCGCTGGATGGCGCAAGGTCACCGAAGCGGTACACGCCAAGGGCGGAAAGATCTTTGTGCAACTGTGGCATGTGGGTCGCGTGTCCCATGTGTCCGTGCAGCCGGATGGCGCAGCGCCTGTAGCCCCCTCTGCCATCCGAGCACAAACCAAGACCTTCGTGAACAATGGCTTTGCGGAAGTATCTGAGCCCCGCGCTCTTGGCCTAGATGAGATCCCAGGCATCGTGGAGAGCTTCCGCCAAGCTGCCGCCAATGCCATGAGTGCCGGCTTCGATGGCGTGGAGGTGCATGGTGCCAACGGCTACCTGCTGGAGCAATTCATCAAGGATGGAGCCAACCAACGCGCGGACGCATACGGCGGCTCAGTGGAAAACCGTGCACGACTGTTGCTAGAGGTGACCGCTGCCGTTGCCCAGGAAATTGGACCTGAGCGCACCGGCGTACGCATTTCCCCGGTCTCGCCCGCCAATGGCATCTCTATCAGCGAGCCGCAGCCTCAGTACAACTACATCGCGGAGCAACTCAGTGCCCTTGGCATTGTCTATCTGCATGTCGTCGAAGGCGCGACAGGGGGGCCTCGCGATGTCGCTCATTTTGACTATGACGCGCTGCGTGCTCGCTTCAAGCAAACCTACATCGCCAACAACGGCTACACCCGCAAGTTAGCAGAAGCTCGACTGCAGGAAGGAAAGCTCGATTTGGTCGCCTTTGGTCACGCCTTCATTGCCAACCCAGACTTGGTCGAGCGCTTGAAGGCCGATGCGTCTCTGGCTCAAATGGATATGGCCACGCTCTACGGCGGTGGCGCCGCAGGCTACACCGACTATCCCCCGCTCGCTGCCTGATCACCAGTGCCTCCAACAGGAGACCGCTCTGTTCCTCGATGGACAACAGACCACCGGACCGCGCGTCTACCCCTTGATCTTTCCAAACCACTTCTGAATATAAAACTATGACTAATCTGCCTACAGCCTTGATCACCGGTGCATCTTCCGGGATCGGGGCCACCTACGCTGAACGCTTTGCCCGCCGTGGCCACAACCTCGTCATGGTTGCCCGCGATAAAGCTCGCATGGACCTCCTAGCCTCCCGCTTGCGCGAAGAGACCAAGGTCACCATAGACGTGATTCAAGCCGACCTTACACAGCAGGAAGACCTGGCTGAGATCGAGTCTCGTCTGCGCGAAGACACGTCGATCGGGATTCTGATCAACAACGCTGGCATGGGCCAGTCCGGAGCCTTCATCCAACAGAACGCGCAGAGCATTGACCGTCTGGTAATGCTCAACACCACGGCGCCCACGCGCCTCGCTGCAGCAGTCGCTGCGCGCTTTGCTCAGGAAGGCAAGGGCTCCATCGTCAACATCGGCTCGGTTGTTGGCTTTGCTCCCGAGCTAGGCATGACTATTTATGGTGCGACCAAGGCATTTGTACTGTTTCTCTCACAAGGCCTGAATTTGGAACTAGGGTCCAAGGGAATCTATGTGCAAGCCGTACTGCCTGCTGCAACCCGCACGGAAATTTGGAGCCGCGCTGGCATGGATATCAACTCTCTGCCAGAGGTGATGGATGTCAACGAACTGGTTGATGCTGCACTCGTAGGCTTTGATCGCAAGGAGCTGGTGACGATTCCGCCCCTACATGTCGCAGAGCGTTGGGACGAGCTGGAGCAGGCGCGACAAGGACTGATGTCCGAAATCCGTCAAGCGCATGCCGCTGAGCGCTACCTGCCGCAGGCCTGAGCGTTTTGACCATCTAACGGAGACGATATGTTCTACGAGTCCAAAGTGCGAGCGTACTGGCTCGCAGCGCTTGCAACGCTGTTTCTGCCATACGCATCGGCCGCAGATTTGGCCACATCAAGCAATATGGAGATCAAGAGCAACGGCACTCCTGCAACGCAGTGGAAGAATGTTCCGACCCAAGTGGTTTCCGCGGACGACGTGGACTACGCCTACCGCGAGCTGGGCCGGGAGAACGGCGGAACGCCTGTAATACTCCTCGTGCATCTAGCTGCGGTCCTGGACAACTGGGACCCCCGTGTCGTAGACGGCCTTGCCGCAAAGCATCACGTCATCGCGTTCGACAATCGGGGGGTAGGCGCATCCACGGGGTCAGCTGCCAACTCGATTGAGCAGATGGCCGATGACGCTACTACCTTTATCAAGGCCAAGGGGTTTCAACAGGTCGATCTTTTGGGCTTCTCCATGGGCGGGATGATCGCCCAGGAGATCGTCCTCAAGCAGCCACAGCTGGTGCGCAAGCTGATTCTGGCGGGCACAGGTCCTGCAGGTGGCCCAGGCATCAGTTCGGTGGCAGGCGTTGCGAACTATGACCTCTTGCGTGCGATCTTCAGCGGCCAAGACCCCAAGCAGTTCCTGTTCTTCACACGCACGCCGAACGGCATTGCGGCTGGCAAGGCCTTCCTTCAACGATTGCAGGAGCGCTCAGAGAATCGCGACAGGGCTATCAGCTTTGGCGCGTATATGGCGCAGCTGCAGGCGCTCAAGGCTTGGGGCGAAAAACCAGCAGTCGACCTGTCGGTGATCAAGCAGCCAGTGCTTGTGGCAAACGGTGATCACGACCGGATGGTACCCACCAGCAACACCTACGACTTGGCCAAACGCCTGCGCAACAGTGAGCTGGTCATTTATCCCGATGCGGGTCACGGTGGTGTATTCCAGTATCACGAGGACTTTGTGTCCAAGGCTCTTGCCTTCCTCGCACAGTCACAGTAATAGCTGAACAACGGCTCCGGAGCGACACAACAAAGCAGGGGCTGACTATGGGGCGACACAAGGCACTTGCGCATGGCCGCCTTCGTAACACACAAGCAGGAGCATCATGAAAGCCCTCACATTTAATCGCTACGGCAAGACCCCAGAGATCGGCATCACCGAGGTGCCTCGCCCAACGCTTCGACCCGATGAAATGCTGGTTGAGGTGCATGCAGCAGGCTTAAACCCTATCGACAATATGATCACGACGGGAATGTTCAAGCCCGTGCTGAAGTTCCAGCTTCCCGCCGTCATGGGCAGCGACCTGGCCGGAGTGGTGGTTGAAGTGGGCAGCAGTGTTACCCGCTTCAAGCCGGGCGACGAGGTCTTTGCCAGCATCTTTGATCAAGGCACTGGATCACTCGCCGAGTTTGCAGTAGTTCCCCAACATCTGGCTGCACGCAAACCTGCCAATCTCGACTTCGTGCAGGCAGCGTCTGTGCCTATGGTTGGGTTGACTTCCTGGCAAGCTCTGAAAGAACGTGCCAACGTGCAAACAGGCCACAGAGTATTTATCCCTGCAGGCTCGGGCGGTATCGGCACGTTTGCAATTCAGTTGGCCAAGCACCTCGGTGCCTATGTAGCAACGACCACAAGTACCGCCAACGTTGCGCTGGTCAAGAGCCTGGGCGCGGAAGATGTGATTGACTACAAAAAGCAGGAGTTTGAAGAGGTACTGCGAGGATACAACGTGGTATTGGGAACGATCCGCGGGGATGCATTGGAGAAGTCGATTGGCATCCTCAAATCCGGCGGCAAGATAATTTCGCTGATTGGTCCGCTGGACGCTGCATTTGCACAAGCCCGCAAGTTGAACTTCGCTCTCAGACTGATCTTTGGCCTCATGAGCAGAAAGATCATCCGCATGGCAGCAAAGAAGGACGTGGACTACTCGTTTCTATTCGTGCGACCTGACGGCGAGCAGTTGGACGCAATTGGCGCGCTTCTTGACGCCGGTCATATCCATCCGGTTGTAGACAAAGTGTTTCCGTTCGATCAAGCGAAGCAGGCCCTTGAGTACTTGTCCCAAGGACGCGCCAAAGGCAAAGTCGTAGTGCGGATGCAATAGAAACGCATAAAAAACAATGCACTCCATGATGCAAGTCCTAAGGGACATACAGGTAGAGGGAAGATTTTTCGCTAAAGGTAGCCAGCTGCAAGTAATCGAAGCAGGCGATAGCTGCTTGGTACTACCAGACTCCGACGCCCACACTACGCTCTGTGCGGTGCCACGTAAGAACCTCGGCCGTTTGGCACTGTTCCGTTTAATGTTGGTGAACCATCGAGTGGGCCTCATGAGTGAACAGAAACGATGGGGGCTCGACGCGAACGACGTTTGCTCGAGCATTGCAGAATCCGCACCAGACTGCGAGATACTCGAAATCGAAGAAATTTCTTCATGATCGATTCTTCCTAGCCTTTGAATTTACCCTCGGGGGCAGCCAACTAGTACCTCAGCGAGAGGTTTGGTTTGGCGTGGCAATTTGCACAGTTGGAATTCAGGCAAAGCGCCTCGCTAAGTTGGTGTCTGCATCGGCCGACATCAAACAGCCAGAAGTCGATGACGGCTCTCAGCGTGGACCTGCCGTTCGCGGCCACGCGCCGGACGACAGCTTCTGACAGACTGACGACGGCCCGCACCCATTGGCTGCCTATCCTCAACCGGACTCTCAAGGCGCAGCCCCGAATGTCAGCTTTACGGTGCTGCGCCCACAGGTAGCTAGGCCCGGTTTCGGCCATTTGCTGCCGTTCGCGAGTGGCAGGTATATGAAGACGCATGCGCTTGCACTGCAAATACCCTCGACAGTTCGACTGTTCAAGCCAATGATTGAGCCGCGATGGTAGACGCTAGTGCCGCAGTCGCTGCTGCAGCGGGCGCTGGAGCCACAGGCAGGGTCGAAATGGCCGAGTTCGCCGACTCACCTTTGGTCGTAATTCATGAGCTCAGCAAGTCCCTGGGCTCGACTCAATGGAGGCTCGTAGCCCAACTCATGACGAGCCTTGTCGATGTTCAGCGTGACTTCGACAGCCGACGGTGCCAGCGATTGCCGGGTCACTGGCGGACGCCAACGGTTCCCGGTCAG
Organism: Comamonas sp. Z3; assembly: GCF_008121565.1. NCBI lineage: Bacteria > Pseudomonadati > Pseudomonadota > Betaproteobacteria > Burkholderiales > Comamonadaceae > Comamonas > Comamonas sp. Z3. The sequence goes on along the minus strand of NZ_VOQU01000001.1, from coordinate 665,689 downwards.
TGAAGCCAAACACTCACCGACACGTGCCACGGCATGCACCACCCAACCGGGAATGGCCTTGTCCGGAGCGCTACGCCCCTGGGTCTGCAGCAGCGCGCTGATGAAGCTGCGGAACTCCACCGGTTCAGCGTCGGAAATGAAGTAACAGGCCCCAGCTTGGCCCTTGAGCAATGCCCGTTCGATACCGTGGGCTAGGTTGGCGATGTGGGTGGTCGAAGTCTGGTAGTGACCGCCATCGATCCAGGCAAACTGCCCGGAATCGACCGCCCGGAGCAGCTGAGGCAATGCCGTGGTGTCATCACGTCCCCAGATGAAGCGGGGTCGCACGATGGTGACATCGATACCCTGGGCGAGCGCGCCCAAGGCCACCTGCTCCGCCTCCGCCTTGGTAGCCGAATAGCCCCCAACAGGACGATTCGGGTAGGGCCGACGCTCATCTGCGTTGACCAGGGGCCGACCATCCAGCAGTACGGACTCCGTGCTGAGATGCACGGCCCGCCGCACGCCCGCCTGAGCGGCAGCGGCGAAGACTGCGCGAGTGCCATCGACGTTGGTGCGACGCTGGGCAGCGTGGGCCGGGCCATGGTCGGTGTTCGCCGCCGCGTGAATGAGCGCCTGGCATCCTTGCATGCCTTCTGCCAGATTTGAAGCGAACAGGTCTCCTTCGAAGGGTGTCGCACCCAGGGCCTGCACGGTACGACGCGCCCCCGGGCTGCGCACGAGAGCGACCACCTCGACCTGCAGACCGACGAAGTGCCGGATCAGGTTTCTACCGACATAGCCACTGCCGCCCGTCAGGAACAGGCGGGTTGGCAACGGCGTGGACAGGGTCGCGGGTAATCCAGAAACAGGTGTAGTCATGGCTTGGTATGGTTCGTATAGGCGTGAAAAGTCAGCAGGCCCGTGCGTCGGCCCGCAGGAATGACGGTCAGCGAGTGCAGAGGAAGGTCAGCGACGACGGCGAGATGCCGTCGCTGGATCGAGCAGAGCGGGCGGATCGACCAAGGCTTCGATCTCGCGCAGCAGCCGATCGCGCTGCGCCGTCGGGAAGGTGTGAAAGTCCAGGCTCTCAAGCAGTTTGAGCCCCTCCAGGGCCAAGTAGGCGATCAGCGCGCTTCGCGGTTGCGCCGCGTCGCGCTGAACCGCCTCGATGACAGCGGCTTGATTGGCCTGCATGCACTCGCGCAGGCCCGCGTCCTGGGCGAGCGCGGCGCACAGGCTCAGCGCCACCGCCCGTTGTGCGGGGGGCAGAGGATCGGCAGCCGCAGCGATGCGCCCGCGAACCACTCGGGCATCGGTATCGCCAAGGCGCTCGGCCGCCGCGGCGTTGAAGTCGTTGTCGCGCGCCAGTGCGCGTCGAACCAGTGCCTCGATCAGTGCCTGCTTGGTCTTGTGGTCGTACACCACGCTGGCCTTGCTGACGCCAGCCTCGGCGGCCACGGACTCGAGCGTCAGCTTCGACGGACCGTCCCGGGCAACGACCGCTTCTGCGGCGTCCAGCAGTTTGTCCGGGTCAATCACGCGCGTTCGTCCCATGCCTGTCCTTTTATTTCCGACCGGATGGATATTAACTCTTTAATACGATGGCCGTCAAGGCGGACGAGGCGCGCATTGCCTTACAGACTCAGAGCGAAATACCCTGGACGGCTACCGCCAGCGGTTCGATCGCTGCCATCTCCTGGTCGTCGAGCGCCATGGTGGCCGCCTCCACGTTTTCCAGTAGGCGTGTCCTGCGACGCGTTCCGGGGATAGGCACGGCGGTCACGTCCAACTGCCTGGCGCGCGTTTGGAGCCAGGCGAGTGCAAGTTGGGCTGTGGAGATGCCCCGCGCCTGCGCCAATTCGTCCAGCGTCGCCACCAGTTGTGCATTCGCCGCCTGGTTTTCCGGTTGGAACCTCGGGAAGTTTCGGCGGAAATCGTCGGCACCCAGCCCCTGACCGAAAGCGGCCCCCGTCAGCAGGCCCCGACTCAAGGGCGCGTAGGGCACGATCGTGACACCCAGTGACGATGCCAGGGGCACGATCTCCTGCTCGATCTGCCGACTGAACACCGACCACTCGGACTGCAGCGCAGCGATGGGGTGGATCGCATGCGCAGCGCGCAGCTCATCGGCGCTGGCCTCGCACAGGCCGAGCGCACGCACCTTGCCGGCCTTCACCAGCTCTTCCATGGCGCCGATCGAGTCCTCCAACGGCACATCCGGCGTGCGGCGGTGCATGTAGTAGAGGTCGATCGTCTCGATTCCGAGGCGCAGAAGCGATTGGTCGACAGCCTGCCGGATGTACTCGGGGCGATTGCTCAGACTCCAGTCATCGGGTTGCTCCACGGAGCGTGTGTAGCCGAACTTGGTGGCGATCACCACGCGCCGCCGATTCGCCTTCACGAAAGGCGCGAGGAACGATTCATTGGCGCCCAGACCGTACATGTCCGCGGTATCGAACAGCGTGACCCCCAAGGCCAGGGCCTGCTCCAGGGTCGCGCTTGCTTCTGACGTGTCCGTGGCACCGTAGAACTCGCTCATGCCCATGCATCCGAGGCCCTGGATGCCCACCAGGGGACCGTCCACACCCAGAGGAACACGCGGCAGTGGTGAGAGAGGAGATGGCATGTCGTTGATTCCAGATAGAAGAAGACGCTGTTATAAGGACGTAGTGCACTACGGGGTCAAGGAGGCCGCATGCTGTTGTCGGAATTCGCGAAAGAGACGGGGCTGTCGCCCGAAACGGTCCGCTTCTACGTGGGCAAGGGCCTGCTGAAGCCCCGGCGCGGCGTGCTCGGCGGCAGCAATCCCTACCAGGTGTTCTCGGCCGACGATGTGACGGCGGTCCGGATGATCCAGCTCCAGAAGTCGCTGGGCTATTCGCTGAGCGAGATCGCCGCGCTCAACCGCGAATATCGGCAGGGGGCGAAGTCAGCGGTGCGTACAGCTCAGGTGCTGCGAGACCAGATCGGCAAGTTGCAGTCGCAGCGCACGGAACTCGATGCAGCCCTGACCTTCCTGACCGAGAAGCTGGCATGGGTCGAGGCCGGCAAGCCCGGCGCCGCACCACAGTTTGCGTGTTGAATCCTGGACATCCGCGGCCTCACTGAGGGCGCTATCTGATCCCCAGGGCTTGACCCGATTTCGTGCCGCGTCGACCAGCCATGGAGGAACAAAAGCGCCCGCCACTGCTGAGCAGGAAGGTGAGCTCGGTCAGGACTCTCACAGGCCGACCCCGGCGCCAGCGATAGCGCTCCCATTCGTCCTCATCGAATGAAGGACCGCTTCCGGGCGGCCAGTCCATGCGCTTGAATGTCGCTCATTGGTCGCTCAGCGACAGTCGCGGATCAGTTGCAACCAGGCTTCCAAATGACTACTTCCAAAAAAATTCATTCATGTTCATGCACGTTGGTAGTCATGGGATGGGATCAAACCACTGCATGGTTTCCCGGCATGGGAGGCTACGTGGAAAAACTGTTCATGCGATCACTACAACTGAGCACTCCCATGTCCCACGCAGAAGCGAAGAACGTGGTGAAGAAAATTGCCGCCCGGGAAATCTTTGAAGTGTTCCTTGCCGATGACTGTTATGCGTATGGGATGTGTCACGCCCTTGAGAGCATCGGCGGACAAGTTTCGCTCCAGCGAAGCGCGTGATGTTCTGCCCAGAGTCTTCTTTGGGTCGTTTCAAGCCCATCATCAATGATCGAGCGAACCGCTATAGCTCCAGCCAGGGGCTCATTAGTGACGGCATGAATGCGCCGCTGGTAGCGCTTCAGGCACTCCAGCAGTCGCGCGGTCTTGGTCGCGTCGAAGTAGCAGCGCGGCATCAGCATGCGGACTTGCTTGATGCCCTCTTCCACATCCGTGGCGCGCGGCTGCACCATGACCGAGCGCCGGCCCAACTCGCGCAGCAGCTGCTCTATGCTCTTGCCAGTCTGGAAATTCCTGGTTTTGCCGTCATGCGGCAGATAGTCCGTGCCCCAGCGATAAGGCAGCTTCTCCAGCTTGGCCACGTACCAATCCAGCGTGCGGTGGCTGTCCTCGATGTGGCCGATGATTCGCACATCCTGGGGGCCGCGCTGCATCAGGGCGATGCTCATGGCATCGTTCCAGCCCAGGTCCCAGACCGTGTGCACAGGCAGCGTCGGGTCATAGGGAACATCGCGCGCCCGGTTGTCCAGATAGACCGACTCCATCTCATGGCGGTAGATCGCGCCGGCCGCCACACGCCGCGCCTTGCCTTCCCAGATATGGGCGTAGTCGTCGGCCAGCATGGTGCGCTTGGCCTTGCGCCGCTCCTCATCCAGCACGCGCGGAAACCAGGGGTTGTCGCGCCAGTTGATCTCGACCACCCAGGTATCGGCGCTGGGCGCGGCGATGAAGCGCTGGTAGGTTTCATCCGTCTCCATGTCCGGATTCAGGGTCAGCCATATCTCGCTGCCTTCCTTCCGAATCGTCGGGATCAGAGTGTCCCAGGACTTCTTGCTTACGCCATGGGCTTCTTCCACCCACACGATGTCGCAGCCCTCGAAGGACTTGATGGAGTCCACGGTGTGGCTCTGCAGGCCCGAAAACAGAAACAGCGAGCCATTGATGCCGCGCACCTCGGTTTCCAGCACCTCGAAGAAGGCGTGCAAGTTCAGCCGCGCGATCACATCTTTGAGCAACTGGTGCACAGACTGCTTGATGGACTTCTGAATCTCCCGGGTGCAGAGCACACGCAGGGGCCGGCTGGCGGCCATCACCAACAGCACGGCCGCCACAGTCCACGACTTACCGCCGCCGCGCCCGCCGTGCATGACCTTGTAGCGCCTGGAATCCCAGATGCCGGCCAGCTTCTCAGGGATGGCCAGCACCGGCACCTCGGGCATGCCCTGCGCGGTAGAGGGGACAGGAGCGAGCTTCATTCCTGCTCGTCCTCGTCGGGCGCATGCACCGGCGCTTTCACATGCACGATCTGGATGGCGGGCGGCACATAGCCGGCGGTACCAGGTGCGGCCTCGTCCTTTTCCTTGTCATCCATGCCAAAGGCCGTGCGCTCCATGTCCACCAGCATGCGCAGGCTCTCGGACAGCGTCTTCATGGTCTTGGAGCGCTCGGGCAGGCTGATGACCTTGTGGTACAAGTCGTTGAGCCGATCAATCCCGTTCTCGTCGGGGTTGCGCATGTTCTCGCCCAACTGCTCCAGCAGGGCTACGGTGTCGGCGTCGGCCTGCTGCTCCAGCTCGTCCAGCAGCGCATTGGTGATGCGCCGGGCTCGGTGAATGTCACGGCGGTGGGCCAGGCGCACATCGGCAATGGCCTGTGCATTGGCATCGACTACAGCGCGCTCCGCAGCTCTGGTTTCCTTGGATACCTCGCTGGATACTGCCGCTTTGGATAACAGCGCATCCGCCTTGCGCTGGATTCTTTCGGACAGATCGCGCTCCCATCCGTCGCGCTTCGCTCTCTTGTTGATAGCGCCGTGCGTAATGCCGTTCTCGTCTGCGATCTGACGCAGCGTTTTTATTCCAGCGCGATAGTCAAGCTCGATGCGCTCCCAATCCGCAGGCGCGGCTTTGCCAGCCCCCTTTGCGCCAGGAGCCGACTGGGTACTCTTTTGGGGTTTGGATACTGCCTCATTGCATGCCATGCACCGGATAATGGGGCGCCAGGTATAGAGCGTCGAACCCTAGCCGGGTCACTAGCGCGGCAAAGTGCAGGCCTTGCTACCCAGTCTTCAACGAGAAACCGTCGATCCGCTATTCTTGTGATGGGAACAACTGCTGCACCAGCGGATGCAACACTTTGCGACTTGCTGCAATCGCAAAAAAATGTTCTTCAACACCCTCGCAGGCACCGAGACGTTTCACTGCATATCGGCTGGTCAACTCCTCGTGAACGAGGCTGGCCATGGGAAATACACCCATGCCGGCAGCGCCAAATGTCTTGAGCAAGGCACTGTCTTCAAATTCTCCGACGAGGTGTGGTCTGATGGAGTTGCGCTCAAACCACTGATCGAGCCTTGGACGCACGGCAGCATGCGTGGTTGGCAGTAGCACGGGCACCTTGGACAGAGAATGAGGAAAATTGTGCTTAGCCGCTACATACAGCGATGATGGCGCATACCAGGCCAACGGAGATGAACCCAGGGAGTGACTATAGACTTTCAAGTTCGGGTTGAGCGGCGCGGCTCGGTCTGCAAGAACAACATCTAATCGATGCAACGCAAGGTCACCCAACAAGTCCTCAAACTCGTCGACCATACACAGTAGCCGGAGGTTCCTCTCCTGCATCACTGACTGCATCAAGCTCTGAACCGCCAGCTTGGGCAATTCGTCGGAGATTCCGACAATCAGACGCACCGTAGGCGCGCCTACTGCATCGCGCACTACCGCAGGAAGCTGCTCTCCGAGTTGAAATATTTGCTCTGCCTGCCGCATGGCGGCAAGTCCCGCATCCGTCAGCACCACTCCTCGACCTGAGGGTTTGAGCAGAACATACCCCAGAGACCGCTCCAACTCACGAACTTGCGTGCTCACAGTTTGCACGGCCATGCCCAAACGTTCTGCAGCGCGAGCCATGCCACCTTCTTTGGCGACAACCCAAAAATAGTAAAGGTGCCGGTAACTGAAGCCTGGGTTCATTGTTCGGCTTTTCAGAGCTATTGCTTCTGAATTATCTGCTTTTATTAATTGGCTGCATCGCTATTGTTGATGTCATGCAATGCAGGGAGACGTGCCATGCAGAAAGCCTTCGCAGCTGAAGGTGTATGCGGCCTCTAAATTACGGGTCAACCAACGTCGAGTGATAGCGCTGCGCAGCGCAACTTCAAGGAGCAGACCATGCTGAAAGTACTTGTCCCATCAGACGGTTCATCCAATTCTCTGTATGCCATACGTCACGTTATCGATGAATTCAATAAAGGCCAAGGGCTTGAAATTCATCTTTTGAACGTACAGCCGCCGTTCTCGAAACTCATCACCGACTACTCAAGCAAGAGCGCTCGAATGGAGTTCCACCAAGAACAGGCTGACGCTGCGCTCATTGAAACGCGCCGGATGCTGGATGCCGCGGGAATCCCGTACACCGTTCACTCAGAAGTTGGCAACAAAGTGGACTGTATTGTGGACGCTGCACGTAGGCTCCACTGCGACCTAATTGTGATGAGCACGGCGCGCAAGAGCTCACTGGTACGGCTGATTGAGAACTCTGTAACCAATCAGGTGCTAGAGAAAGCAAGTGTCCCCGTAGAGGTTATTCCTGGGGAGGCTGCGTCGAAGCTCGAGCGCATTGGCATTCCCGCCGGAGTCGGCGCCGGCGCAGGCATCGTTGCTTTGTGGATGGCATCGAACTGACGGGCTGCATCGGGGAACCGTACCCGGAGCCTTCCCATGAACAACATCGAAACGCTTGCCACAGGACCCATGTGGATAGGCTTCGTCGCCTTTGTAATGCTAATGCTGGCCTTGGACCTGTTTGTGCTTGGCGGCAACAAGGCTCACCGCGTTTCGGTCAGGGAGGCTGCTGGCTGGACAGTGGCATGGATGACTCTGGCCACGTCATTTGGTGCTTTGCTGTGGTGGTATCTGGACACCACAGCCGGTCGCGAAGTTGCCAACCACAAGGCCCTGGAGTTTTTCACCGGCTATCTCATCGAGCAAGCGCTTTCAGTGGACAACATGTTTGTGTTCGTGATGATCTTCACGTACTTCGCGGTTCCACCGGAACTACAGCGTCGTGTACTGCTATATGGAGTCCTTGGTGCCATAGTGATGCGCGCGGCAATGATTCTTGGGGGTATCTGGCTGGTTTCCGAGTTTGCCTGGGTGCTCTATGTATTTGGGCTGCTCTTGGTTGTGACAGGCTGCAAGATGCTAATCATGGCTGACCAAAAGCCCGACTTAGAAAAAAATCCACTGCTACGCTGGTTACGCGGCCACATGCGTATCGCACCTGGGTTTCATGGGCAATCCTTTTTTGTGCGGATCGATGGATTGCTCTATGCAACACCGATGTTTCTTGTGCTGTTGATGATCGAGGCCAGTGATCTGGTCTTCGCTGTCGATAGCATCCCGGCCATCTTCGCAGTAACCACTGACCCCTTCATCGTCTTTACATCCAACATTTTTGCGATATTGGGCTTGAGGGCGCTGTACTTTTTGCTGGCCGATATGGCGGAACGTTTCTATCTGCTTAAGTACGGCCTTGCTCTGGTGTTGATCTACATTGGAGCAAAGATGGTTGCGATGCCCTGGTTTCATATGCCGGTGCATTGGTCGCTGCTCATTGTTGGCTCCATTGTTCTGATTTCCGTGTTGCTTAGCGTGAAGCTCTCGTCACGCAAGCCATCCAGGAGAGCTTTATGAGCGATGGAAAATTGACAGATCTGGCTCCTTCGCCTTCTCTTCAGCGGCGCGATAGCTTTGGCAGGCTCAGATTAATTGCTTGGAACTCAGAGTTAAGTGCAAAGAAAGCTAGCGGCGCGCGCTGGCTGGCTGCAGTTGATGGTTCGGAATGCTCATTGCGAGCAGTTGGCGCGATTGCACGCTTGATAGGAATAGGCCAAGGGGATGCAGTCGACCTGGTTAATGTCCAGCCTTGGATGAGCAAAGAAGCTGCAGAGACAGAGCTAGGACGAAATGCTTGGGCTGCAACAGCCCAAGCACGCAGCTTGATCAGCGTAGCTGAATCCCCTGCAGCACCTATGCCGTGATGGGCGAGGATGCGGCCTCTATCGTGAACCTGGCCGGGGAGCTTGGCAGCCTCGCTATTTGCATCGGCTCACACGGACTGACTGCTGCCGAGTCTGTTCTATTGGGTTCCGTCACCTGCAAAGTTCTTCATTTGACAAAAGCTCCAGTGCTTATCGTGCGCTGAATTCCCATTCCTCGGAGGTCGTCCGAGAAGCACACTGATTCGTCTCGCTACTGGATCAATTCAAGACTCCGCTGCGCCAGATTCTCCACTCTCGATGCCTTCAGCGCTTTGTAACGACGATCAATCTCCCTGAGTTGCTGCGGCATCTCCACCATCCGTGCCTCCATCTCCTTGCACACGCGCCAACGCTGAAGCCTCCAGCGCCTTACCCGCCAGCATGGGCGCCAACTGGCGCGCCTCGGCTGGCACCAGCGTCATCACCTCATCGCCCTTTTCAATCTTGTAGACCCCGTTGGGCATGGCCCTGCTGCTCGCCGCCCTGCAGGGCAGGCTGTGCCAGGTCTGCAATCTCGTAGCTGCGGTTCATGGCTCGATCCCGTCAAAATGGCTTTGCCGGCGCCAGCGAACCTGTGGCTTGCGGCCGGGGACAGGGATGGGGACGGTGTGCTCGCACCGGTCTGCTGCTGGGTGGCCCACTTCTGGGCATCGCGCAGCAGCAGGCTCGCGGGATGCAGCTGATCGCAGATGAACTTCTCTTCGACACGGCGCACGTAATGCACCGCAATGCGGGGAGCGCGCTCTGCGCCTATCCAAGGTTGGATAGCCCCACCAAACAAAGCACCCGGCTGTCCATGCAAGGCGCGCAGGTCACGCATCACATGAAAGTGATCCTTGCCGGTCAGCTCTGCAATGTCGCGGCCGCTCATCGTGATGGATGGCACCCCATGCGAAGATTGATTCGCCAAAACTTCACTTCGCATAGGAGCCTCCATGACCAGTGCCGCGCCGGAAAAGACGCTTCTTCGCTGCACGAAATGCGGCAGCAACAATCTCATCCATTTCCCGAAACCGAACATCAACGACGAGCTCGTTTGCGGCGCGTGCGGCAAACGGGCGATCACAAAGGAAGTCGCAAGGCTAGTAGCGCTCTGCCCCCGGACGGGATCAGGCAACGCGAACGAGATGTGGCACCAGCAGAAGAAGGTGCCGACGCTGAGAGTCCAGCCCCTGGGTCGGTACGGGGTGAGGCAGACGGGACGCCAAGAACAGAAAGGCCCACCGAGCAATCGGCGCCAGCTCCTGAGCGACATCAGGGCGCAAACCAAAGCATTGCTTGCAGGGCTTCGGTTTGGGTAAAGTGAATCCATGACACGCATTAACACCACCGAAATTTGGGAGCGACACGGCTACAGAGTCGAACGCATTGAGCAGGTCATGGGCGCGCCACAGCGCAATATCTATGGCCCTGACGGCACTCTGCTGATTGAGGATGCCGAGTACACCCAAGAGACTGAAGCACTGCGCGACCTTGGCTTCATCGACTGATCGCGACCACAGCTGCGCCGACATGGCTGGCGTCTATTTTTCAAGGGCACCGTTTAAGGTCATTTAAAAGAGTACCGTGGGACAAGGCAGTCAATCTTGACCAGCCACCTTAGACCGGAGGTCTATTTGTCAGGTAACCCGATCCCCATTTCAACACCATCTTTTTGGGACACCTTGAAGCTGATGTTCTTTTTCACGGACGGGGTCGCAGCTCCGGAGCAACAAGGACACCCCCTTGTTCCCCAAAAGCAGAACAGGGATGAGCAGCAGCGGCAGCGAAAGCAGTAACAGCTAAACAGCGATCAACGCCCCGAGAAATACGGTTTCTTTCACCAGCCACCCATGAGGTGGTTTTTTTGCGCCCGGAGAGTTGAAATGTGAGCGTTTAGCCAGCATGTGGCATGCATGTGCCCTCTCCCGCAGGGCTATAGCGGGGCCATCAAGAAAGAGCGCGGCGCTGAAAAACTGCAACCGGGCGTGGCGTCGGGCAATCCGAGATGCCGCCACCGACAGACCGCAAGCCGGGTGATCCGCTCTTTTTCTTGATGGTGCCGGGGGTCGGCTCCCCGGTTCTTACAAGCCAGGCCTGCAAGGCCCGGCTGGAATACTGCAAGAGGGTAATCGCACCGGCCACAGGTGCCCATCATGACCACCCCGGGAAAGTAGCGGGGGCCATCCGGCGTGACTCCCCGAGCAGGTGCGGCAACTCAGGAATGGGCCTGAGCTTCCGTCGATCAAGAGCACGGCGCGGCCTGTGCGTCGTGGCGAGAGTGGTCACGCCAGATGGCGCAGAGCTCGTTTGTGAACCCACGTACATATTGATTCCGTGACTCTCTTTGGGCAAAATTTGCGTCACGTACCTGTTTTGCCGGGCCTGGGGTCGCAGACTCCTTTCACTTCCTCAACTTGCCCAGGCATGACCAAATAGGTCACCGGCTTTTTATTCGCGCCCGCAGCAACTGCTTGCGGGCTTTTTCTTTTGCCACAGGCAGTTCAATGTACAGAACAGGACGCTCATCGCGCAAATCAGGTGCCTAAAGTCGCACTGCCAAAGCCTCATGAGCAAACGGGGATCTACCCCGTTTCGTGTAAGACGAGCTCCTATTGATCGCCCTAAAAGCATTGTGCAGAATTCGATGCCATCTACCTGTTATGCCGGGCCTGGGATCCCTCCTCCCTCCCTTACTGACCTCTCCCCAGGCAGGACCCGAAAGGGTCACCGGCTCTTTATTCAAGCCCGCAGCAAACGCTCGCGGGCTTTTTCTTTGCCAGCAAAAGCACTTGCTCGAAGCGCAGCGTGGTGCCATGAGAGTCGCTTGGAGAGCGCCACACAACACAATGACACAAATTAGGTGCTATACCCAAATCACGCCGCACACTCCAGATGCCATCAGCTAGAGATGTCTGCAAGTTTTGCAGGAGTCACAGGCTTGAAAAAAAGGATGCAACCGTCCACTCTCTTACGCTAGATCAATCAGACCACAGGCAAAAGACATGCCAAGCAGCGCCAGCATCTGATCAACATCAGAGCTGCAAACAAGAGTCTTACACACAGATTTTTGGCTTGGAGCTTCAACCATCAATCCTGACGTCGATTTTGATAGGTATTGTTTAAGGTTATTAAAGAGAGTACGGTGAATTGAATTGATCAATCTCTACAACCACTTTAGACAGGAGGTCTATATGTCTTTCGACGATAGAAAAATTCTAAATATCTCGATAGTAATCCTATCCAAAATAAAGATATTGATAGTCAAAAAGCATCCGATGACGACTATTTTTCCACATGACATTCGAGACAGATACGGCGTTGCAAGATGAAGCGTCGGAGAAGATTTTGCAAAGAAAAGAACAGCAAATCACTACAAGGGCTTCTCGAAATAGCTCGGTCACTTGAGAAATTATCCGCCCGGAGGGCTAGATGTTTTCACTGCTTAATCACAAACGACAAAACGAATTCTGGCGCGATATGTTTTCTATTTTTCTAGAGCCCACCTCAGAGGTTCAGCGCGCCCCTGCCACTCTAGGTCAGCCCTCCTCACCAAAGCCAGAAGTTCAGCAGCCTAGCCCCAGGGTAGCTCCTGACAACAAAGGTACCTGATGAGGTCGCACACAGTGACCTATCGAGTTACCGCAGCTCGCAGTGATGGACCGTAGGTATATATGTCAACAAGCCGAACCCCATCGCCCCGACTGAAAGACTGGATAACAGTCACACGAATTTTCGCCAGGGGAAAGGATTATCCCACTCCATCCAACATTGAGCAGTGTGGGCCGCCGGAGAAAGATAAAAGAAGGCAAGAGGAGAAACAAGCGCTTATGCGCCAAAGCTATCGACATTGGTAGCAAGAGTGCGCTACATCAACGCATAAGCGTGGCGTCGGTTTTCGCGCATTGAAATCGAGATGTAACCGAATAGCCAATATAAGTCATGAATGCGCCGTCCCTGCATAACATCTCCAAGGGAAATTATGGAGGCGGCAGCGTTGATGGACACGCCGGAAGTACTAGCCCTTGACCTTCAGTCGAACGAAATACACGCAAGGACTGGCTAGGCGAAGAAGCAGGTATTAAGCCCTGCCCGCTCAAATGACGGCGTACGCAGTGCACAAGGGCTGCATGTTGAAATCAGCCGACGTAGGCAAGGCCCCGTAGCACAACCACACGAAATATTGGGTTGGCATGCAAAACACTCATGCCTCTCGCAAGCATTAGGACGTGCCAACGCAGGCGGTAACCATCAGCTGCAGTCACCCATGCGGGTACAACTACCCAAGAGGTCAACTCGACTTGCGCTGATTGATGACTTGGCGTGGCCTGCGCGTCGTGGCGACAGTGGCCACGCCAGATGGCTAAGCATCTTTCTTAAACCCGAGTACGCAACTTAACGCTGGGCCCTCAAGTCTGGCGAGCCGCTGCGCCCTCTAACCTTTTCAGCCGGGCCCGGGACTCATATCACCCTCTCTATGCCTCTTCCCAGGCGTGACGACAAAACGTCACCGGCTCTTTCTTCAATCTCGCTGCAACTGCCGCCAGATTTTTACGCCAAGGAGATTCAGTGCATTCGCCACCTACTACCCAAAAAGACAAAGCTGCTAGTAGCAGCACAATGGGCGCTCATCGGCTTCAGTATCTTCTGCCTAATCGGAGCTGCCGTTGTGATGGCCCTCACAGTTGATGCTTGGCCTATGTGAATGCGATCGACTCAATTCTGATAGCTGCCTGCGCTCGTCAGATAATCGCCCCGGAGTAGTTCATGAAAAATCTCGTTGAAGGACTAATCCTTATCATCGCCTTCTGCGCGGGACTGGCATGGCTGGTCAGTACTCCCGTACAAGCAGATGTGCCAGCATTCCAAATAAATACACTGCGCGATGATTTCGCTTGCCCAGGCGCACATGCTGAGTGGCTGGAAGATAGGACTGTGCAATGTCTGAAAGAGATATCTTGATTTATATGTGACGGCCAAGAGAGGGGTCTCAGATCCTTTCTGGCAGTATCTCAGTATTATTTAACTAGAAGAAGCAGGCGTCACCTGTATTCCTTCAACTGGCTCGGAGTGCGCATTGTCAATAAATGGATGTTTTCTTTTCCGAAGTGAAATCTCTATCAACGAGAATCCAAGTTGCATCTCCCACATTGCGAAATTTTCCCGGAATTTCAACAAGGCACATGATATAACTGGCATCCTTATTTTTGATGGTCAGCGATTCGTCCAGTATATGGAGGGTCCTCAGGAACATCTGCTTTCACTGATCAGAAAAATAGCGCTTGATCCCAGACATACAAAGTTCAGTCCTTTACATCAGGCCAATGGCATCATTCAACGCTTCTTTACCAACTGGGAATTAGCTTACGTATCAGACATTGAAGCAGACCCACTATCAAAAATGTGGGAGGTTGACTGGAAAACTGCTGTCAGTTGCTTGCTACAACTATTGCCACAGTTTGACTCCGGTTAGCAGACTCGATCCCAAATTTCTAATCGCTCTATAAGAATCCCGCTTGACCGGAATCTCTAGGGCAATGACCGCAGAAAAACATTGCATTCTTCACAAGCCCGTTTACATGGGCTTTTTCTATTTCTGGAGTCCCAATGTTCAAGAACATGACCATTTACCGCATTGCCGAGGACTGGCAAGGCGATCTGCAGGCGCTGGAGGATGCCCTGCTAAGGACAGTCTTTAAGGAGTGCGGCGCCACACAGGAGCGCTCCGTGGGCTGGGTGCCGTCGCGCGGCGAGCAGCACGGCCCGCTGGTCGAATCCGTGGCCGGGCAGTGGGTGATGGGCTTCATGACCGAGGCCAAGGCGCTGCCGGCCAGCTTGCTCAATCGCAAGGTCGACGAGAAGGCCGAGCACATCGAGAAGACCGAAGGCCGCAAGCCCGGCAAGAAGGAAAAGCGCGACCTCAAGGACGAGGCCAGGCTGGACCTGCTGCCCATGGCCTTCACCAGGCAGGGCAGCATGTGGGTCTGGATCGATCCGCAGGCGCGCACCCTGGTGCTCGACACCAGCGCCCAGGGCCGCGCCGACGAGGTGGTCACGCTGCTGGTCGAAGGCCTGCCCGGCTTTGCCCTGGCCCTACTGGATACCCAGACCAGCCCACAGGCGGCCATGGCGCATTGGCTGATGACGCAGGAGCCGCCTGCCGGCTTCACCGCCGACCGCGAAACGGAGCTGAAAGCCGCCGACGAGTCCAAGGCCGTGGTGCGCTATGCACGCCACCCGCTGGACATCGATGAGGTTCGCCAGCACATCGAGCACGGCAAGCTGCCCACCAAGCTGGCCATGACCTGGGACGACCGCGTGAGCTTTGTGCTGACCGAAGGCCTGCAGATCAAGAACATCGCGCTGCTGGATGCGGTCATGGACGGCAACAGCCAGGACGACAGCGGCTTTGATACCGATGTGACGATTGCCAACGGCGAGCTGTCGCGCCTGATTCCCGATCTGATCGAGGGCCTGGGCGGCGAAGGCCGCACACGCCTAGGCGATCTGCCCGCCTCGCTGGCTACCAGCGCCAGCACAACCGGCCCGAAGGCCGCACCAGCCGACACATCTCCAGGCGAAAGCCCGTTCTAGCCACTCACTCTTCAATCCCCTGCCCGCCATACCGCGGGCTTTTTTCTTTGGAGGCTCCCATGAGCCTGACTTTCGTGAATCACAACGGCGACCCCATCACCGATTCCCGCATGGCCGCCATGCGAGCTCAAGGAATGGAGCTCGAGCGCCAGCGCCGCCAGGCCGCCTGGCAGCCAAGGCGGATTCGGTGTCCGTGCACAAGGGCTGGCGCGTTTCGGGCATCAAGCCTGGCCTGCTGGAAGAGGCAAAGCAGGCGCACGGGCGGCTTTGCCAAATGGCGCAGAAGGCTGGCGGCAAGCCGCCGGAACCCTTTGACGAAACCGCGTGGCTGCGCACTGCTGTGCGCAGCAAGCCCTACATCCTTCAGGAAGCCGCCTTGCAATGCAAAGAGCTGGCCATCAAGGCTGGATGGCTTGACGTTCAGATCCAAGAGGTGAGGAAAGTGGTTGCCTGAGATCACAGGCGAAGTACCACCTTGTGCATCAATGGAAGAGCTCTTTGCACAGGCCAGGAACGACCTCTACTCGCTTCAAAAAAATCAATGTAGATCAGTTTCTCAATCCAAAAGCGACTATCCCCTACACCACAGGCCAAAGCATTTGTAATAATTTGTGAGAAATTGGAAAGCTGCATCAATGCTGACAAAAGTTGTCGCTTTCTACTCAAGGAATAGTCAATGCTGCTCCGTTTCGATCTTTGATCGAGGAGGCGATGGACAAATGCACACGAAGAACGACGAAATCCTGGTGCTAGCCCCATCGGCGGGGATACTCATTCTTGCAGCAATACTGATCGTTGCTTGGCTTGGTCAAAGATCTCAGCGCTTTCTGCTTTGGCAGTTTTATGCCTATTCACTCACAGCTCTAGTGCTGGTCGCTCAGACAGTAATACCTCTTGAGAAACTCAATAGCTACGCGCTACTGATCAGCACTTGCTATCTGCTGAGCGCATGGTGCCTGGCCAAAAGCTGGGCACAGAGGTGGCGCGTATCGACTCAACCCAAAGTTGCACTACTCATCGCGATTGTCACATTGACGGCGATTTATCAATTCAGTTGGGTGGAACCCAACGCCTGGGCAAGAGTGAGCATTTTTAGCCTTGCCTCCAGTCTTGTTTTAGCCCTGCCAATTTTGCAGGTCCATTCAAAAAAAATCTCATTCGACTTGCTCGATAAATCGCTGCTTTGGCTAAGCATCATCTTCACTGTGTACAACTTAACTCGACCGGCGTTGATCTGGCTACTGGGTTACACGGACCTGCGATATCTACCAAGCTCACCATATTGGATATTAACGCTGTATAGCGTATTGGGATTTTCATTCCTCTTCACAGTGGTAATGACTGCTATTGCCGTGAAAGAAACGGTAGATAAGCTTCGCAAAGAACGTGACTTTGATGCATTGACCAAGCTACTGAATCGCCGCTCTTTTCAAGAACATGCCCAAAGGCATCTCACCGACATGAGAAGCTACCCCATGGCAATGCTGGCCTGCGACATAGACCACTTCAAACGCATCAACGACACCTGGGGACACGAACGTGGCGATATGGTGCTGCAACTGGTTGCCACAACTCTGCAAAACAATGTGCGAGAGCATGACCTAGTTGCCCGGTTTGGTGGTGAAGAGTTTGTACTGCTATTGGCCGGCATAACGCTGCAAGAAGCAGAATTCATTGCACAACGGATCCGGAGTGACCTCGGGTCAAAAAATACCGTTCTTCCGAATGCCCCAAAATTGACCATGAGCTTTGGAGTTTCATTGATCACCAAGCCATCCCAGTTTGAGCAAGCCATGAAGGAAGCCGATCAACTCCTCTATCAGGCCAAGAATGCGGGGCGTGATCGGGTTCATGTATCTGGCGTTTGCTATCAAGATAAATCTTTAGATATTCATCAACAAGGAAACAGGCCTAGCGCTTAGAAATCCCGGATATCAAGGGAAATTCAATTCACTTTTCAGTAAACAAGTGGGCTAGGCACACCGGAGTCTGAAACTGATGTGATCGCTTGTGCGACCTGGAATGCTGCTGCTTGCGCGGTCTCCAGGGACGTATGGGTATGCACAGTGATCACTCTGAAGCGCTTCGCCATTGATAGCCCTAGTCAAGACAAACGCACCAGCCTCCTCGCTACCCTGCTGACTGGCTTCAGCCCATATATGAAAGCCATCTACTTCTCGATTGCCCATCTTCTTCTCCTAAGACAAGTGCAGCGCACATGAAGTAAAGCACCCGCGTCAACAAACGCACGGCGGGCAAATTTCACTACAACACCTAAGCCCGCCACTGAGCGGGCTTTTTGCTTTCTGGAGCCCTATGCTTACCCCTCAATTCGTGCTGCCCGTCCACACCGAGCTGGTCGTGGATCTGTTTGCCGGTGGCGGTGGAGCCTCCACCGGTATCGAGCAGGCCATCGGCCGCCATGTCGATATCGCCGTCAACCACGACCCCGAAGCCGTCAGCCTGCACACTGCCAACCATCCGCCAACGCGCCACTTCTGCAGCGATGTGTTTGAGGTGGATCCGCTGGCAGTCACGGACGGACAGCCGGTGGGCCTGCTCTGGGCAAGCCCGGATTGCAAGCACTTCAGCAAGGCCAAGGGTGGCAAGCCTGTCAGCAAGAAGATTCGCGGCCTGGGTGGTGATCAAGTGGGCCAGGTTGACCCGCCCTCGCGTCATCTGCCTGGAGAACGACGAGGAATTCCAGACCTGGGGGCCGCTGGGCGTGGACTCGCGGCCGTGCCCCGAGCGCTAAGGCCAGACCTTCCAGCGCTGGGTGAGCCAGCTACGCAACCTGGGCTACAAGGTGGAATGGAAGGAGCTGCGCGCCTGCGACTTCGGGGCGCCGACCATTCGCAAGCGTCTATTCCTGGTGGCCCGCCGCGATGGCCTGCCCATCAGCTGGCCGCAGCCCACCCATGCCCAGCCCGACGAGAGCGGCAAGGTTGCCAAGGGATTAAAGCCCTGGCGCACTGCGGCCGAGTGCATCGACTGGAGCATTGCCGCACCGTCCATCTTCGAGCGTGAGCGCCCCCTGGCGGATGCCACCTGCAGGCGCATTGCCAAGGGCATCGACCGCTATGTGGTGAAGACGGCAAAGCCGTTCATCGTGGGGGATTGCGCGCCATTCCTGACCGAGCACGCCAACGCCAGCACACAGCGCACCTTCCGCGCTGACGAACCACTGCGCACCCAAGTGGCCCAGATCAAGGGCGGGCACTTTGCCCTGGCCGTGCCGACGCTGGTGCAAACCGGCTATGGAGAGCGTGCCGGCCAGGCGCCGCGCGTGCCCGGGCTGGATAAGCCGCTGGGCACCGTGGTGGGCAGCCCAAAGCATGCCTTGGTGCAGGCCTTCCTGGCCAAGCACTACACGGGCGTGGCCAGGACGCCAGCTGCGCAGATCCCATGCACACGATCCCCACCAAGGACCGCATGGGCATGGTCATGGTCCACGGCGAGCCCTATGCCATCGTGGATATCGGGCTGCGAATGCTCACGCCGCGTGAGCTGTACCGTGCCCAAGGCTTCCCTGAGAGCTACATCATCGACCGCGGCGGCGCCGGCGAGGCCATCACCAAGACCGCCCAGGTCCGCATGTGCGGCAACAGCGTATGCCCGCCCCTCTCTCGCGCCATCGTGGCCGCGAACTACAGCGAAGCAGGCCAGCTCCGAAAAGTCACCTGACCTCCAACACCCCAGCCCGCAGCCGCGGGCTTTTCTCATTCTGGGAGCCACCTATATGCAAGACAAGCAAGTAATCACCGCAGCAGAACAAGCTGTATGACACGCAGGCCTTGACGAAGGGCGGGCACAGGCAGCGCCCGCCGCCGTGGCAGTGCCTGCGACGCCATGGCGCGAAATCGGCAATGGAATGCCGGAATAGACAGACGACAGCTCCATTCGCGTGATCGTTGTTACTGCGGACGAAGACTTCGGAGGCGTTCAGCTTCATGACGTGCCGGCCAGCGACTTCCACCGCTGCGACCCGGATGATCCTGCTGATCCGGAAGGCTTTGGCACTGAGGTAACCCGATCCTGCACGCATTGGGCCTATCGTGACGAAATCTGGCCTCGCGCCGCGCTTTCCCCCAACCCGGAAGCAGCTACGCCCATGGTTGACATGACGCCGCCAGCTACAAGCCGCGTCCGCTGGATGTATGAGCAAGGCCGACTGGCAGAGCGCGAAGACATCTGCGCAGCCATCAAAGCCGAGGACGATCACTGTGTGACGCAGGAGATTACATGCTGGACTCATATGACTGCATCAAGGTGGCACGAAGCGAGTGGGTGCGGCCTGTCTATGAGCCCGCCATCGCCGCCCAGGCAGCCCAGCAGGGAGGTCCAGCATGAGGCACCGAGCCCGCGACCGAGGCGACAAGCGCGACAGATGGCGCGAACCAGGGAACCACCAAAGCCGCGCCGCAGGCGGCTTCTTTCATTTTGCAACCACCATTGAGTCGAAAAAACATCAAAAAATAGGCTGCTGATGTAAATTCGAATCCCGCATTAATACACTCTATTTCAATGAAATTGCAATAAACCATTTAAACAACAGACATTTTGCAAGAATGGGATCAATATGAAGTTTCGGTAAGCAATTCGTTTACCGATAAGCAACCTGGAGATTTCAATGAGCCAACAACCTAACAATCCACAAAACCCCCAAAACCCTCAGCAGCAGCAAAGTAGCGGATCTACCTTTCCCCCAGGCACAAAGCCTACACCACAAAGTGGTGAAAAGTCTTCACCCAACCCTCCGCAAAATGCCAAGCCTGTTCAAGCTGAACAGACAACAAAAAAACCTGAGCAGCATCGCTAACACATCGCGCCTGCTTGAGATATGGACTAGTTCACTCAACACTAATTTAACCTCCCAAGCTTGCACAAAGTGACAATTTTGCGTAATCGTGCGTTTTCGCAGTGTGACAGGAGTACGTAATCATTTTTCAACTCGCCACGCCGGTATTCCGGTGTGGCCAAGACGATTTCCGGGATAACAAAAAAGCCACTCCAAAGAGACTCTGAGATGCTTTTTTCGACGTGGTGGCTCGCTTAGGATGTTTTACGAGCCAAAATTCATCTTGAGACATCCAATAAAGCATGAGCCATCGCTCACGCCATTAAAAGAGGCTCTCAAATGAAAACCCTCAAATCAATCACTCTCGCCTCGCTGGTATGCGCATCGCTATTGAGCTTAGGTGCCTGTAGCGGCATGTCAGCAAGAGATCGGAATACCGCGGTCGGTGCGGGAGTCGGTGCCGTCGGAGGTGCTGTATTGACCGGAGGCAGCGGCCTTGGAACAGTTGGTGGCGCAGCTGTCGGTGGCTTCATTGGAAATCAAGTCGACACAAACGACAGCCAGCATCAGCGCAAATGGTAGCTACCAGAATGCGTTAATAGTTCAATAAATATCTCATAAATTGAAATACGGTTTATGAACCGAAACGAAGGAGCAGACCATGAGTATCGGCACCATCCTGTTGATCATCCTCATACTGCTATTACTTGGGGTATTGCCATCCTGGCCACACAGTCGCAGTTGGGGCTACGCTCCAAGCGGCATCATCGGCCTTCTAGTGGTCGTATTGCTAGTCATGGTAGTGTTAGGACGCATCTAGCGACCTTTTTCTTGCTCACCAGCAATTGTTAAAGGAGTCGATATGGTAAATGTGATGACCATACTTTCAGTGTTAGGCGTATTGGCAGCGCTTTACTTTGCATATCAATATGGCATTTTCTAAAAGTACCTCTGCGATAAAGCGCGAAAGCATGCAAAGCTCTGCTTAATTACTATTCAAGTCACAAGAACCCCGCCATCTGAGCGGGGTTTTGCTTTTGGAGCCAACGAATGAAAGAAACCGGCCTGATGTTCAAGGCGCCCTTGGTGCGCGCCATCCTTGACGGCAGCAAGATACAGACACGCCGTGTGTTCAGCGAGCATATGGTGAAGCAGATGCGTGCAGCAGCTGCCATGGGTGAGGTATCGCACTTTTTGGATGAAGGGCGCTTGCAACCCAACGACCTTGCGTATGTGCAGCAGTTCTCTCCGGTTGGCCAGCCCGGCGACCGCATCTATGTGCGCGAGAGGTTTGCGCAGCATCCGCGGTTTGCAGACTTGGCCTATCGAGCTGAAGGCGAGGAATTTGAAGATAGCGACGGCTCTCTGGATTCCCAAATGGGCACCGGCAATCCACATGCCCAGGAAGCTTGCCCGCATCTGGCTGGAAATCACAGGCGTGCGCGTGGAGCGCCTGCAGTCCATCAGCCGAGGGGATGCCATGGCAGAAGGATGCCCGTTCCCCAACATGGCCGAAGGAGCAGACCCGCGGGAATGGTTTGCCGAGGTGTGGCAGTCCACCGTCGGCGAATGGGCGGCAAACCCCCTGGGTATGGCTGATCGACTTCAAGCGCATCGAGAAACCGCGATGACCAGCGCCAGCACCGTGGGCCTGCCAGAAGACAAGGCCTACATAGCCCACCACTTCAACTGCCCTACCTGCTGCGCTGCCGGGCTATCCGGCGGCAAGCAGGCGCGATGCCCAGCTGGCCAGCGCCTATGGGACCTTTACCTGCAGGCATTCCAAGCCCTGAACCTCACCCCCAAATAAACAGAAAGCCCCGAAAGGGGCTTAACTTTTGATAGCACTATGACCAAAGCCACAAACAATTTCACCTGCTCCGTCACAGGAGCGGCCGAGATTCTTCAGGTGCATAGTTCCACCGTTGAAAAACTCATTGCCAGCGGCGTTCTGCCGGCTGGCCGAATCGGCCGTGCCTACGTGATGCGAACCAGCGATGTGCACCGCTATGCAGAAAAAGTCATCCCTGACCAGACTTCAGAGCGGCTCACCACAGGTCATCGGCCAAGGTCGATCCGCGCAAGTTTGCGTATCGCATGGGCATTCTGTGGCTCTTGTGGCCAGTAATTTTCATGATCTGCGTTTCGCTGAGCTTGGTGCGCTCAGACAACCGACTCGTCGCCTCATGACGCAGATCATGGAACAGCAACCCCTTTGCGCCAGCGAGCTCAAAAATATCCACGAAGAGCCGCGACAGGAAATCAGTCGTGTCATTCAGCACTTTCGGTGACTCCTCCGCTTGCAGGAAGGGGAACACCCAATCAGCAGGGTCGGCATCGCCTGGCTGGAACGCGCGCAGTTCCGCCAGTGCCACCGACGAAAGCGGGTCTTGCCGCTTGTCCCCGTTCTTGGTCTTGTCCAGGAACACCGTCTTTTGGGACAGGTCCACCTGGCTCCAGCGCAGTGTGTACATTTCGCGCATCCGCATCGCAGTCTCTACGGCCAGCACTGTGATGCACTTCAACGCCCCTTAGTTCCGCCGCCCCTCAAGCACGAGGGGCCGCCGCGTGCGGGGCAGCACACCCGTGGCGATCACCCCCAAGATTTTTCCCCACTCGCCGGGCTCAAGGCGCCGGTCCCGTTCGTTGTCTTTTCGTTGCACTCCCGCGATGGCCGCGTCAGCCTTGGTGTATTGGGCGTAGCCGCTTGGCAGCGAACGAAGCGCATGGTCAGGCATCGTGAGCAAGCCTTTGCGCATGCCCCAGTCCGTGGCGCGAGCGAGTGCACCGACCTTCGCGTGAATCGTAGTGGGCGCTACCTTATCAATGCGCTTCATCTGAGCGATCCAGTGCTCCACCCAGGCGGCATTGATTTCATTCAAGCGCACCGTGCCGTGGATAGGCAGGATGGTTTTCAGCGACGCAATATCTTGGGGCGAGGGATGGGCCTCGCGCTCGTAATCGCCAACGAGGTCAGCGATGGTCAAAAACCTGTTCGGTCTTTTGGTGCTCAAGAGGAACGATGCCACGCGCCAGCAGCGCCTCCAACTTGGCCGCATATTCATCGCCTTCGGCCTCTGTGGAAAACCTGAGATACAGCGGCTTATCCAGAACGCCCTTCTTCCTGAAGACGTACTGTCACGATCCATTTGCGAACTGCTTCTTGCCTGCCTTCTAGCCCTCCAAAAAGGAGCGTCATACTAATACCCTGCAGAGTTGGCAAGCAACGATTTTCAGTTGGTAGAGGCGGCTGGTGGCGGCTATTCGAGCTGGTGGAGAGGGCAAAGAAAAAGGGCTTAGATCGCTCTAAGCCCTTGATTTCTTTAGTTTTCTTTGGTGGGTCCTGACGGTCTCGAACCGCCGACCTACTCCGTGTAAAGGAGCCGCTCTACCAACTGAGCTAAGGACCCACTGAAACTGGGTGTCAGTTCAGAGCATCTTTCAATGCTTTGCCCGGACGGAATTTAGGCACCTTGGCCGCCTTGATCTTGATGGAATCGCCGGTACGGGGATTACGACCGGTGCGAGCTGCACGCTTGCCAACAGCAAATGTGCCAAAACCAACAAGCGATACTGTACCACCTTTTTTCAGTGTTTTCTTCACTGCGTCGATCGTGGAGTCCAGTGCACGCGCAGCTGCGGCCTTGGAAATATCGGCGTTGTTAGCGATGTGCTCAATCAGTTCGGTTTTATTCACAAGATGCCTCTCGAGAAATAAGTGAATGGAATGTCTCTGCAAACGCAAACCTTGCGCAGCAAGAAACCAGTCGCGATAAAGACGGAAGCCAGCCTATCAGTTTTTGCGTATGGGCAAGCCCATTTTTTCCTGAAGCCGCTGACATTTTTGACGCCAACTCGCGCTGCGCATTCCAGCGACAGGACCAGATTCTATGCGGTTTTTGAGCGGGTTCGGCCATCCAAAGCGGCTTTTTTCAAGCTTCTTCCGTGTCGGCTTCACCAATTGACAACAATTGACAAAATCTGCAGTCCGATCAAGTCGCGCGATGTGTTGCGGCAAATCTTTTTTGCCGCTCCGAAAACAACCTGCCAGACAGCAAAAAGCGCTTGATGAACAAGCGCTTTCAGAGAGGTTCGTTGTGGACTTCAGAGCCTGGCACGAATTTCGGGCAATGCCTTTTGCAGGTAGTAGACCATGGACCAGACGGTCAGCACTGCGGCAATCCAGATCAGCCACTGTCCCCAGACACCGGTATCGATCACTCCGAACGCCACTCCGTCATAGAGCAAAAAGGGGATGGCCACCATCTGGGCCATGGTCTTGGCCTTGCCGATCATGTGCACGGCCACGCTCTTGCTGGCGCCGATCTGAGCCATCCATTCACGCAGTGCCGAGATGGCAATCTCGCGCCCGATGATGATCAACGCCACAAACACGTCGGCGCGTTGCAGATGAACCAGCACCAGCAGCGAGGCACAGACCAGGAATTTGTCGGCCACAGGATCTAGAAAAGCCCCGAATGCCGACGTCTGGTTGAGCTTGCGGGCCAGATAGCCGTCAAACCAGTCGGTGGCGGCAAACACGACGAACATCACCGTGGCGATGAGGTTGCGGGTCGCCTGATCCAGCGGCGCGTAAAACACCCCCACGATGAGCGGAATCGCCACGATCCGCGTAAGGGTCAGCACAGTAGGGATGGTGAAGAACATGGGTGTCATTGTGTCACGAGCGGGCTGCGCCAGCGCGGATTCGCGCTCGCGCAGCCTGCATCAATGCAGTGCCTTGTAGA
The DNA here is from genome assembly GCF_008121565.1 of Comamonas sp. Z3. Taxonomy (NCBI): domain Bacteria; kingdom Pseudomonadati; phylum Pseudomonadota; class Betaproteobacteria; order Burkholderiales; family Comamonadaceae; genus Comamonas; species Comamonas sp. Z3. The sequence continues at coordinate 640,892 of NZ_VOQU01000001.1, read as the reverse complement.
TTTCTTCGGCCAGCGTTGCGGAAATGCCCTCCACGGTCATCAGATCGTCCACGCTGGCATCGGCCACGCCGCGCACGCCGCCAAAGCGCTGCAGCAATCGCGCCCGCTTCTTGGGCCCCACTCCCGCAATATCTTCCAGGCTGCTGCTGCCCGTGCGCACCTTGGCGCGGGCCGCGCGCATGCCGGTGATGGCGAAGCGGTGCGCCTCGTCGCGGATCTGCGCCACCAGCATCAGGGCCGCCGAATCATGGCCCAGATAGACCTTGTCGCGCCCGTCGGCAAACACCAGCTCCTCCAGGCCGACCTTGCGGCCCTCGCCTTTTTCCACGCCCACGATGCGCGACAGGTCGAGACCCAGTTCCGTGAAGACCTCCCGCGCCATGCTGACCTGGCCCTTGCCGCCGTCGACCAGCACCAGATCGGGCAGATGCGGCTGCTTGCCGGTCAGCTCGGCGCCGCCTGCCTCGCGCTGCGCCTCGGCCACGGGCTTGTAGCGGCGCGTGAGCACCTGGCGCATGGCCGCATAGTCGTCGCCGCCGGTGATGCCTTCGATATTGAAACGACGGTAATCGCTGCTCTGCATCTTGTGGTGATGGAACACCACGCAAGAGGCCTTGGTGCTTTCGCCGCTGGTGTGCGAGATATCGAAGCATTCGATGGTCAGCTCGTCGAGATTTTCGACCGGCAGATCCAGCGCCTCGGCCAGGGCACGCGTGCGCGCCTGTTGCGAGCCCTCTTCGGCCAGCAGCCGGGCCAGCTGGATGTCCGCATTCTTCTGCGCCATCTCCAGCCAGATGCGGCGCTGCTCGCGCGGCTGCTGGACCACGGTGATGCGCACGCCGGTCTGCTCGGTCAGCAGCTCCACCAGCCGCTTCTCCACGGGATGGCTGACGATGAGCGTGGGCGGCACCGCCACGCCGACATAGTGCTGGGCGATAAAGGCCTCCAGCACCAGCTCCTCCACGGGTCGCGCCTCGGCTGCAGCGTCCACCTCTTCCTCGCTGGAGTAGACCGATGCGGCATCGCCCAGATTCGCCGGGAAGTAAGGCCTGTCGCCCAGGTGGCGGCCGCCGCGCACCATGGCCAGGTTGACGCAGGCGCGGCCGCCCTGCACGCGCACGGCCAGGATGTCCACATCCTTGTCGTCCGTGGTTTCGATCGCCTGCTGGTGCAGCACGCGCGACAGGGCCGTGAGCTGGTTGCGCACCTCGGCCGCCTGCTCGAACTCCAGCTTGTCGGAGTGCGCCATCATGCGCGCTTCGAGCTGCTGCAGCAGCTCGCTGGTTTCGCCGCGCAGCATGGCCTCGGCATTGCGCACATCCAGCGCATAGGCCTCGGGCGATATCAGATCCACGCAGGGGCCGGTGCAGCGCTTGATCTGATAGAGCAGACAGGGGCGGCTGCGGTTGGCAAACACCGTGTCCTCGCAGGTGCGCAGCCTAAAGACTTTCTGCAGCAGCTGAATGCTTTCCTTGACTGCCCAGGCACTTGGGTAGGGGCCAAAGTAGCGGTGCTTCTTGTCCACGGCACCACGGTAGTAGGCAATGCGCGGGAACTCCTGAAACGCAGGCTCGCCCTCCTTGCCGTCACGGTGGGCCACGCCGGTGATCTTGAGATAGGGGTAGCTTTTGTCGTCCCTGAACAGGATGTTGTACTTGGGGTACAGCGTCTTGATGAGGTTGTTTTCCAGCAGCAGCGCCTCGGCTTCGGAGCGCACCACCGTGGTCTCCAGCCTCACGATCTTGCTGACCATATGGCCTATGCGCGTGCCGCCATGCTCCTTCTGGAAGTAGCTGGAAACGCGACGCTTGAGGTTGATGGCCTTGCCCACGTAGAGCAGGACACCGGCAGCATCGAAATAGCGATAAACGCCGGGCAATGGCGGCAGCGCGGCCACCTGGGCCAGCAGTTCGGCGGAATGCGTGGAAGACATGGGCGCTATTGTCTGCGCATGTGGACGAATCCTGCAGCAAGCGGTGCAAACGAGCGGCAGCGCATTGCACATCAATAAAAGGAGCTGCCAGCGCTTTATCAGATTGAATTTCAGATAGTTTTCAATCTGAAATCCTTACCAATCAAGCGATAGCAGCTCCTTTTTTAGGACCAATGGATTCGGGGCAATCCCTGCGCCCTGCAGCTTACTCGGCTTCGATCCTGGACGACTTCACCACCTGCGCCCAGTTGCCATATTCGGTCTTGACCATGGCCGCCAGTTGCTGCGGGTTCATATAGTCTGCCGTGGCGCCCTGCTCTTCGGCCTTTTTCCTGAAGGCGGGGTCCTCCACCACCTTCTTGATGTCGGCAGCCAGCCTGTCGATCACGGGCTGCGGCGTGGCCTTGGGCGCAAACACGGCAAACCAGGACGTGGCGTTCACGCCCGGGTAGCCGGCTTCCGCCGTGGTGGGCACATTGGGCAGGCTGGGCAGGCGCTGCTTGCCCGTCACGGCCAGAACGCGCAGCTTGCCGCTTTGCACATGGGGCATGAAGGGAGGCGCGGTGCCGAAGGTCAGGTCCACCTGGCCGCCCAGCAGGTCCTGCAGCGCCGGGCCGGTGCCCTTGTAGGGCACGTGCACCATCTTCACGCCGGCCTGCTGCTCCAGCATGGCACCCGTCACATGCTGCAGCGAGCCGTTGCCCGACGAGGCATAGTTGAGCTTGCCGGGGTTGGCCTTGGTGTAGCTCACCAGCTCGGCCAGCGTCTTCACCGGCAGCTCGGAGCGCACCACGATGATCTGCGGCGCCGACAGCACATTGGCCACGGGGGCAAAGTCGCCTTGCTCCCAGCTTCTGGCCTTGGTCAGATGCGGGGAGATGACGTGGTAGCCGGAGTACTGCATCAGCAGCGTGTAGCCGTCGGCATCCGCACGCTTGACCAGATTGGCGGCGATGGCGCCGTTGCCGCCGCCCTTGTTGTCCACCACCACCGATTGCCCGATCACCGGCGCCAGCGCCTGTGCGGCCATGCGGCCGGCCAGATCGGTGGTGCCACCCGCGGCTGCGGGCACGATCATCAGCACGGTTTTGCTGGGATAGCTGCCCTGGGCCATGGCCGGGGCGCTGGCAAGGCCGGTCGCGGCAGCGACCGTCGCGAGCAGGAAATGAAGGCGTTGACGTTGAACAGTCATGTTTGTCTCCTTGTTGGAATGTTGAACCGCACCCGCTCCTTCCCCCGAAAGAGCCGATGCAGCGGTGGCGAAAACAGTCTCAGGCTCTGGCCTGGGCGCGTTCCTTGATCTCGGCAAAATCCGCTGGCGGCTGGTGCAGGTCCCAGCGCGCACCGGCCTTGACGATCTGGCCGGGCGTCTCGTGGCCGATCAGCGCCGGCAGGCTGCGAGCAGCCGCCACAATCCGGGCCAGATCCGTGCCGGTGTCATAGCCCATGAGTTGCAGCGCATGCACGATCTCTTCGGTGCAGGCATTGCCCGAGGCGCCCGGCGCATAGGGACAGCCGCCCAGACCGCCAATCGAGGCGTCGAAGCGATCCGCACCCGCAGCTATGGAGGCCAGCACATTGGCCAGCGCCATGCCGCGCGTGTTGTGGAAATGCAGGGTCAGACCCAGCTGCGGCCAGCGCGCCCTGAAGGCCAGGACCGTGGCATGCACCTGGTTGGGATAGGCCATGCCCGTGGTATCGCACAGCGTGATGCCCTGCACGCCCAGATCGGCAAAGCGCTGCACCCAGGCCAGCACTTCGGCCTCGGACACATCGCCCTCCATGGGGCAGCCAAAGCAGCAGGAAAGCGACACGTTGACGGGCGTTGCCGCCTGCTGCGCCGTGGCGATCACCTGCCTGAGTGCCTCGAAGGACTGGCTGCGCTGCATGCGCAGATTGCAAAGGTTGTGCGTCTCGCTGACCGACATCACCAGATTGAGCTCGTCGGTCTGTGCATCGATAGCACGCTCCGCGCCACGCACATTGGGCACCAGCGCCGTGTAGACCGTGCCCGGCCGGCGCGCGATCTCGCGCATCACGATCTCGCCGTCGCGCAGGGCCGGAATGGCCTTGGGCGAGACAAAGGCCGTGACTTCGATCTTGGACAGGCCCGCCTCGGACAGTGCGTTGACCAGCGCGATCTTGTCCTCGGTGGGCACAAAGGCCTGCTCCATCTGCAGACCGTCGCGCGTGCCGACTTCGTTCATGAAAATGCGGCGACCCGCACCATTCCAGACATTTGGCGTGATCATTGGATGATGCCTTTCTCGCGCAGCTGGGCGACCTGCTCGGCGCTCAGGCCGATCTCGGCCAGCACGGCATCGGTATCGTCGCCCACATGGGGGGCACTGCTGCGCACCGTGCCCGGCGTCAGCGAGAGCTTGGGCACCACGCCGGGCACCTGAAGCTCGAAACCATCGCGGGTGCGCTGGGTCAGAATCATCTCGCGCGCCCGGTAATGCGGATCTTCGGCAATATCCTTGGCCGTGTAGACCTTGCCGGCCGGCACGCGTGCCGCGCCCAGCTCATCCATCACGGTCTGCACGCTGCGTGCCTGCGTCCAGGTGCCAATCGCGGCATCGATCTCGGCCACGCGCTGGACGCGGCCCGCGTTGTCGGCCAGATCGGGCGCATCGGCCAGATCCTGGCGGCCGATGGCCGTCATGAGCCGCTTGAAGATCGAGTCGCCATTGCCCGCCACCAGCACCCAGCCATCCTGGCAGGGGTAGGCATTCGAGGGCGCAATGCCCGGCAGCGCACTGCCTGCGGCCTCGCGCACGGCGCCAAAGGCGCTGTACTCGGGGATCAGACTTTCCATGATGTTGAACACGGCCTCATGCAGGGCCACGTCGATCACCTGGCCCGGGCCGCCGTTAACCTTGCGGTGGTACAGAGCCATCATCACGCCAATCACGCCGTGCAGGGCCGCCAGCGTATCACCTATCGACACGCCCACGCGTACCGGCACCCGGCCCGGCTCGGCCGTCAGATGGCGCAGCCCGCCCATGGCTTCGCCGATCACGCCAAAGCCCGGCAGATCGCGATAGGGGCCGGTCTGACCGTAGCCAGAGATGCGCAGAATCACCAGCCCGGGGTTGATGGCGTGCAACTCCTCGGGCGACATGCCCCAGCCCTCCAGCGTGCCGGGACGGAAGTTCTCGACCAGCACGTCGGCTTCGGCAATGAGCTGACGCGCCACGGCCTGCGCCTCCTGCTGGCGCAGATCAAGCGCGACCGAGCGCTTGTTGCGCGACTGCACCTGCCACCAGACGGAGGTGCCTTCCTTGATCAGGCGCCAGTTGCGCAGCGGGTCGCCCGCACCGGGCGCCTCGATCTTGATGACATCGGCGCCAAACTCGCCCAGGGTCTTGCCACAGAAGGGACCGGCAATCAGCTGGCCCATTTCCACCACTTTCACCCCTTCCAGCGCGCGCGGCGTGGCGGTCTGCGTGGCGGGGTCTTGGATATTCATCGTCGTCATCCGTTGGTCTCTTGATGGTTGTCTTGCTGTGCCGCTTTGCGTTGACCAATACCAGGCAAAACGGCTTTTCAATCATCTTGCCCTTGAAGATCAGTCCTGCAAAACGCTGAAATGCGAAGCTGCCATCGCATTTGGGCATAGCCAGGCGAGATAATGCAGTCCTCATGAAACTGGACCCGATCACCCTGCGCCTGTTTGTGGCCGTGATGGAGGAAAACGCCATCGCGCGTGCCGCGGCACGCGAGCACATCGCCCCCTCGGCCGCCAGCCGCCGCCTGGCCGAACTGGAGGATCAGCTGCAGCTTGAGCTGTTCACACGCAGCAACCGGGGCAGCCAGCCCACGGCCGCCGCCTACGCCCTGCTGAACATGGCGCGCGGCGTGCTCAACGAGCTGGACGGTATCGCCACGCAGATGAAGGACTATGCCCAGGGCGGCGAACAAGGCCTGCGCGGCCATGTTCGGGTGATGGCCAATATTTCCAGCATCACCCAGTTTCTGCCGGCCCAGCTGCAGAGCTTTCTGAGCCGGCACCCGCTGGTGGACGTGCGGCTGCAGGAGCGCGTAAGCACCGATATCGCGCGCGCCGTAGCCGACAACGAGGCCGACATCGGCCTGCTCAACAACGGCAGCTACGGCAGCAAGATCAGCCTGCGCCCCTATCGCCGGGACCGGCTGGCCGTGGTCATGCCCCAATCCCATCCGCTGGCCGGCGAGAACAGACTGCGCCTGGAACAAGTCCTCGAGCATGATCTGATCGGCATGCATGCCGACAGTGCGCTCAACCATCTCATCACCCGCTCTGCCGCCGACCAGGGCCTGCAGCCGCGCCTGCGCATGAAGGTGACCGGCTATGACGCCCTGTGCCTGATGGTGGCCGCCGGCCTGGGCGTTGGCATTCTTCCCGAGGGCAGCGCCCATATCTACATGGGCGCCCTGCCCTTGCGCTGCATCCGCCTGGACGAAGTCTGGGCCGAGCGCCAGCTCATGCTCTGCGTACGCTCCCAGGACGCACTCTCGCCCGTCGCGCAATTGCTGGTCGAACACCTGTGTCAGAGCGCCTCAACCGATAAAGACTGAATCCATGCCCGATTTTTCACCCATGCCTTTGCCAGCCCCCGGGGCACCCCATCCTTCGCTGTGCTGGGACATCTTCTGCCAGGTGATTGACAACTTTGGCGACGTGGGCGTGTGCTGGCGCACGGCAGCGGAACTGGCCGCCCGCGGCCAGCAGGTACGCCTGTGGATGGACGATGCCAGCGCACTGCAATGGATGGCGCCCCAGCCCTGGCCGCCCGGCCTGAGCGTGCATGCCTGGCCCGCGCAAGCCGCGGACGTTCCGGCATCGATTGGCGATGTGGTCATCGAGGCCTTCGGCTGCGAGATTCCCGCGGCATTCGTGAGCGCCATTGCAGACAAGGCGTCGAAGAGCAAGCCTGCGATCTGGATCAATCTCGAATATCTCTCGGCCGAAGACTATGTGGAGCGCTGCCATCGCCTGCCCTCCCGCATCATGAGCGGCCCTGCTGCCGGGCTGACACGCTGGTTCTTCTACCCCGGCTTTACGGCAGCCACCGGCTCGCTGGTACGCGAGCAGAGCCTGGCGCAGCGCCAGCAGGCCTTCACGGCCCAACGCGACTCGTGGCGCCGCGCAGAAGGCATTCAGCCTGACGAATGCGCCGTCTCGCTGTTTTGCTACGAGCCTGCCGCCCTGCCCCAGTTGCTTGCCCAGCTCTCGAACAAGCAGTTGCTCAACGCCAGGCTGCTGGTGACCCCCGGACGCGCCACGACGGCCGTGCAGGCGCTGCCCGAAGCGCAGCAGATGCAGCCGGTCTATCTGCCAGCCCGCCCTCAGGCCCGGTTCGACGAAATGCTCTGGGGCTGCGACCTGAATCTGGTGCGCGGCGAGGACTCGCTGGTCCGCGCGCTCTGGGCGGGCCAGCCCATGGTCTGGCAGATCTACCCCCAGCATGACAACGCCCACCACGACAAGCTGAATGCCTTTCTCGACTGGCTCCAGGCCCCGGACAGCCTCAGGCGCTTTCACCACACCTGGAATGGCATGACCGCACCGCAAACATTGCCTTTGCTCGGTGGGCAGATGCTGGACGAATGGGCCTGCTGCATCAGGGCTGCGCGAGCCAGATTGATGGAACAAACCGAGCTGATTGCGCAGCTTCAAGCTTTTGTCGCCGAAAAAAGCTAAAATCCACGTTTTGCCTCTCTGAGGGCAGTCGCAGCCGGTATGCCGAGCGATCTTGCTTTCGGGGTCGCGCCCCGCCGCGGTACATGCGGCAGGCCCCGCCGCCGCACCTTTGATGCGTTGCTTTCTCCAGCGACCATTGCGAACAGCTTGCCTGCCGTGTAGAGCGGCTCCAACCTTTCAAACGCAAGCAAGCCATGAAAATCGCTCAAGAAATCCGCGCAGGCAATGTGATCATGTTCGGCAAGGACCCCATGATCGTTCTGAAGACCGAATACGCTCGTGGCGGCCGTGGCGCTGCTACCGTGCGCATGAAGCTCAAGAGCCTGATCGGCAACTTCGGCACGGAAAACGTGTTCAAGGCCGACGACAAGATCGACAACGTGATCCTGGACAAGAAGGATTGCACCTACTCCTACTTCGCCGACCCCATGTACGTGTGGATGGACGAAGAGTTCAACCAGTACGAAGTCGAAGCCGAAAACATGGCTGACGCACTGAACTACCTGGAAGACGGCATGACTGCCGAAGTGGTGTTCTATGACGGCAAGGCCATCTCCGTCGAACTGCCCACCACCATCGTGCGCGAAATCACCTGGACCGAGCCCGCCGTCAAGGGCGATACCTCCGGCAAGGTTCTGAAGCCCGCCAAGATCGCTACCGGCTTCGAAGTGGCCGTGCCCCTGTTCGTGTCCCAAGAAGACAAGATCGAAATCGACACCCGTACCGGCGAATACCGCAAGCGCGTGTAAGGTGGCTGCAGCTGCCGCAGCTGCTCCCCGACAAAAAGGCTTCCCTGTGGAAGCCTTTTTTCATTTCTGCCGCCGACAACGGGATTACGCCAGCACCGGCCTTGTGCCGCGACATGCAAAACCGCTTCAGTCTGTGCAAGACTTGGGGCAGTCCATCCATTTCCACCGCCAATGACGCACTCCCTGCCCTGGCTGCAGCCCGAACAAGAATTCCCTCCCATCGATCAGACCTGGGGCGAGCGGGATCCCATTCCCGGGCTGCTGGCCGCCGGCAACACCCTGGATGCTGCCCGCCTTCGTACCGCTTACAGCCAGGGAATCTTCCCCTGGTTCAGCGAGGGCCAGCCCGTGCTCTGGTGGTCCCCCAATCCACGCATGGCTCTGCATCCCGAGGAGTTCCGCCTGCACCGCAGCCTGCGCAAGAGACTGCAGAAGTTTCGCGACGATCCAGGCTGCGAAATCCGCATCGACAGCGCTTTTGCCACAGTGATGCAGCATTGCGCCCAGACCCCCCGCGACGGACAGAACGGCACCTGGATCGTGCAGAGCATCATCGATGCCTATACCGAACTGCATCAGCAGGGGGCTGCACACAGCGTGGAAACCTGGATCGACGGCCAGCTGGTCGGCGGGCTTTACTGCGTAGCGCTGGGCAGGGCGGTGTTTGGCGAATCCATGTTCGCACTGCAGACCGATGCCTCCAAGATTGCGCTGTCGGCACTGGTGGCCCTGTGCAGGGCTCATCAGGTGCCGCAGATCGACTGCCAGCAGGCAACGGCGCACCTTTCCTTCATGGGCGCACGAGAGATCACCAGGGCACAATTTGCCCGGACTGTTCAAGCCCAGTCGCAGCTGCCCGATATGCAGTGGCAATTCAGACCCATATACTGGGAGCAGTTGCTGAGCCATACTGAGGCTTGATGCACCGCCTCTGCAGCCGAGTCCGATCATGACGCACCCGAACGACCTCCCGCTACATGCCCTGCAGTTCTACGCCACGGCAGCCTATCCCTGCAGCTATCTGCCGGGCCGGCTGGCACGCTCCCAGGTCGCCACGCCCAGCCACCTGATCCAGAACACCACCTACTCGGAACTGGTCACGCTGGGCTTCCGGCGCAGTGGCATGTTCACCTATCGCCCCTATTGCGACGGCTGCCAGGCCTGCGTTCCGCTGCGAATTCTTGCGCAGGAGTTCCGGCCCAGCCGCAGCCAGAGACGCGCTGCCAAACAGCACGGGCAGCTGGTGGCCTCCATTCAGCGCCTGCACTATTCCGACGAGCACTATCAGCTCTATCTGCGCTACCAGCAGCATCGCCACAGCGGCGGCGGCATGGACAACGACAGCGTCGACCAGTACACGCAGTTTCTGCTGCAAAGCAGGGTCAACTCACGGCTAGTGGAGTTTCGCGAGCCCGGCGCGGACGGACAGCCGGGCACACTCAAGATGCTCTCAATTCTCGATGTGCTGGAAGACGGGCTCTCGGCGGTCTACACCTTCTACGCTCCCGAAGACCAAGCCAGCTACGGCACCTTCAATGTGCTGTGGCAGATCCAGCAGGCCAAGGCCATGAACCTGCCCTATGTCTATCTGGGCTACTGGATCTCCGAGAGCCAGAAGATGCGCTACAAGGCCAGCTTTTTGCCCCACGAGATCCGCCAGGGTGAGCTTTGGCGACGCATAGACAGGCAAAGCATTGTGCGCTCGCAAATTGAAGAGTGATGCCGCCAAAAGCAGCACATGGATATATGAGCGGATGAGATGGTTGCGCGGCTGCAGCACCGCTAGAATGCCCTCATCCCGCAAAGTATCTCCAACGCATGAAAAAAGACGACCTCTCGGCCTCCGCAAAGCCCAGCGTCCAGGTTCTGGAACGCATGTTCACGTTGATCGACGTGCTGGCATCGCGTGAGGAAGCGGTTTCTTTGAAGGAGATCAGCGAACGCACGGGCCTGCATCCATCGACCACGCACCGCATCCTCAATGATCTTGCACTGGGCCGCTTTGTGGACCGCCCCGAATCGGGCAGCTACCGCCTGGGCATGCGTTTTCTGGAGCTGGGCAATCTGGTCAAGGCCCGCCTGAACGTGCGCGAAGTGGCGCTTTCGCCGATGCGACAGCTCTACAAGCAGATTCAGCAGCCCATCAGCCTGTCCGTGCGTCAGGGCGACGAGATTGTCTATGTCGAGCGCGCCTACAGCGAGCGCTCCGGCATGCAGGTGGTACGCGCCATTGGCGGCCATGCTCCCTTGCATCTGACCTCCAACGGCAAGCTGTTTCTGGCGGCCGACGATTCCCAGCAGGTACGCGCCTACGCCATGCGCACCGGCCTGCCTGGCAAGACCCATTTCAGCATCACCCAGCTGGGCGACCTGGAACATGAGCTGGCCAAGGTGCGCCAATACGGTATTGCCCGCGACAACGAAGAGCTGGAACTGGGCGTGCGCTGCATGGCCGCCGGCATTTACGACGACCAGAACAAGCTGATCGCCGGGCTGTCGATATCGGCGCCTGCTGACCGGCTTGACGAAAGCTGGGCGCCCAGGCTGCAGGCCACGGTGCAGGAAATTTCCGTGGCACTGGGTTTCAGCGGCACCCGCCCTGCCACCGCTCAGACCGCCCCCAATCCCTATAGCCGCAGCCAGCACAGCTGAATCTTCCCGCTCCAGCAGCCGCAGCACATTGCACCGCCGGTAAAAGACAAGACAGGCCACTGTGTTCGTGTCCCATAAAAAAAGCGCTACCTCGGTAGCGCTTTTTGACGGTGACAGGCTGGGTTTGCGCCAGCTTATCCCCTGATACGGCTGGCAATCGTGTTGCTGGCCGTGGGACCCTTGCTTTCCATCCAGTGGCGCACGCGCTCGGCATCGGCCAGACGACTGAACTTGCCTGCCGAATCCAGGAACACCATGATCAGCTTGCGGCCGGCCACATGGGCTTGCATCACGAGGCAGCGTCCGGCTTCGGAAATATAGCCGGTCTTTTGCAGGCCGATATCCCAGTTGTCGCTCTTGACCAGGCGGTTGGTATTGTTGAACTGCAGCGTGCGACGACCCACGGCCACTTCGTAACCCGGCGATGTGGAGTATTCGCGCATCAGCGGATCCGCATGTGCCACTGCCACCAGACGTGCCAGATCGCGTGCGCTGGACTGGTTGCTGCTGGACAGGCCGGTGGGCTCCACATAGCGCGTGTCCTTCATCCCCAGCTGCAGCGCCTTGGAGTTCATCAGCTGCACAAACTGGGACAGACCGCCAGGATAGGTGCGTCCCAGGGCATGGGCAGCACGGTTCTCGCTGGACATCAGCGCCAGATGCATCATCTCGGCACGCGTCAAGGTGGTGCCGACACGCAGACGGGAGCTGCTGTGCTTTTCGGTATCCACATCGTCCTGCGTGATGGTGATCATCTCGTCCATGGGCAGACGAGCCTGGGAGATCAGCAGACCGGTCATGAGCTTGGTCAGCGAAGCAATCGGCAACACGGCCTGATCGTTCTTGCTCAGCAGCACCTCATGCGTGTCCTGGTCGATCACATAAGCCACGCTGCTTTGCAGATCCAGAGGGTCCGAGACGGAGTGAAGACCCGCCATCTGCCCATAGGACAGGCGCGCGGGCTCGACTGCCGTGGCAGCTGCCGCAACCGCAACGCCGGCAGCTCCTGCCCTGGCCAGACGCTTCTTGCCGCCAGTCTTCTCTTCTCTCTCGGCCTTGGCCGCTAGAACAGACTTGCCGCCCTTCCTGCTTGCAAGCTTGGCGTCCGCCTTTTCGGGCTTGCCCTTGGCGACCTTTGCGCCCTTGGGCTGCGCTGCAGCACGAACCTTGCCAGCGGGCTCCTTGGCTGCCTTCTTGGTCGCAGCCGCAGCAGCCACTGGCTTTTTGGAGTCTTTTTTGGGCGCCGCCGCATGCGCTGCCGGAGCAGCCAGAGCGCAGCTCAACAGAGCCAAAGACACCACCTGGGTGAGTTTTGCAAGGCGAAATGGACGCAGCAGCTGCATGCGATACTCCAGACAACAAGGTGTAAGGATTTAATTCAATCAAAAAAGTTGTGCAGTGACAAGCACTTGCACAACCTTCTCGATAATCTGAGTGAAATTATAAATCCAGCAGTCAACCTTGTGCTGCAACAACTTCCTGATTGCTATGCAATTTGTTCAAAGCGCTCAGGTAAGCCTTGGCCGATGCGACCACAATATCGGGGTCAGCACCCACTCCGTTGACGACGCGACCACTGCGTTGCAGGCGCACCGTCACCTCGCCCTGACTCTCGGTTGAGCCGCTGATGGCATTGACGGAATACAGCACCATTTCGGCACCGCTCTTGACTTCGGACTCGATGGCCTTGAACGAGGCATCGACCGGACCATTGCCCTCTGAACTGGCCTTGATTTCCCGGCCTGCATTGCTGAAGACCACGCTGGCATGTGGGCGCTCACCTGTTTCACTCTGCTGGGCCAGCGAAATGAACTGGAACTGATTGCCCTGATGCTCCGCGCCTTCAGCATTCACCAGCGCCAGAATGTCCTCGTCAAAAATCTCGCTCTTGCGATCCGCGAGTTCCTTGAAGCGCGTGAAAGCCTGGTTGATGGCCGCTTCGCTGTCCAGCTCCACCCCCAGCTCCTGCAGGCGCTGCTTGAAGGCATTGCGACCGCTGAGTTTGCCCAGCACGATCTTGTTGGCCGCCCAGCCCACATCCTCGGCACGCATGATTTCGTAGGTATCACGCGCCTTGAGCACGCCATCCTGATGAATGCCGGAGGCATGGGCAAAGGCATTGGCTCCCACCACCGCCTTGTTGGGCTGCACCACAAAGCCCGTGGTCTGGCTGACCAGGCGGCTGGCGGCCACGATGTGCTGGGTGTCGATATTCACCTCCAGCCCGAAATAGTCCTTGCGCGTCTTGATGGCCATGACCACTTCTTCAAGTGAGCAGTTACCCGCGCGCTCGCCCAGACCGTTGATGGTGCACTCAATCTGCCGCGCGCCGCCGATCTTCACGCCCGCCAGCGAATTGGCAACCGCCATGCCCAGGTCGTTGTGGCAATGCACGGACCAGACAGCCTTGTCGCTGTTGGGCACGCGCTCGCGCAGGTTGCGAATGAATTCACCATAGAGCTCGGGAATCGCATAGCCCACGGTGTCGGGCACGTTGATGGTGGTTGCGCCTTCCTTGATGACCGCCTCGATCACACGCGCCAGAAAATCGGGTTCGCTGCGATAGCCATCCTCCGCGCTGAACTCGATGTCTTCGATGAGATTGCGCCCGAAGCGCACCGCCTGCTTGGCCTGCTCCAGCACCTGTTCGGGTGTCATGCGCAGCTTTTTCTCCATGTGCAGCGGACTGGTGGCGATGAAGGTGTGAATGCGAGCGCGGTTGGCCCCCTTCAACGACTCAGCCGCACGCGCGATGTCGCGGTCGTTGGCGCGGGAGAGCGAGCAGACCGTGGAGTCCTTGATGGCTCGTGCAATGGTCTGGATGGACTCGAAGTCTCCATTGGATGCTGCAGCAAACCCGGCCTCGATCACATCGACTTTCAGACGCTCCAACTGACGGGCAATGCGCAGCTTTTCATCGCGCGTCATGGAAGCGCCGGGCGATTGCTCGCCGTCACGCAAGGTGGTGTCGAAAATAATGAGCTGATCGGACATGGTGGGGACTCTCTATGTGATGGCGCCGGTAGACGCCTGTTTTGACTGGAGGATTGCCGACAAAAAAGCCGGTGCGCTTTTGGCGACACCGGCTTTGAACCTTTTAAGCAGCTACCGCCTCTTCAACGACAGCGGTAACGCGCTGCACTCCTGAGATGATGGCGCGCAACGAGGCGGAAACGATATTGGCATCCACCCCTACGCCGTAGCAGACCTGAGCGTCATCCACGCGCAATTCCACATAGGCAATCGCCTTGGCATTCGCACCCTCGCCAATCGCATGCTCGGCATAGTTGAGCACGCGCACATTGCGGCCGAGTTCAGCCGACAGCGCCTGCACGAAGGCATCAATGGGGCCCGTACCTTCGCCTTCCAGAAAAACCTTCTCTCCGGCGATTTCGATTTCGGACGTCATGTTGACCACACCATCGGCCTCGCTCAGACGATATTGAGGCGGCTTGACGGTGTTGACGCCATATTCGCGCTGGAACAGCTCCCACAGATCCGCAGCCGACAATTCCTTGCCGCTGGCATCCATCTCGCGCTGCACGACCTGGCTGAACTCGATCTGCAGGCGGCGAGGCAGCTGAAGCCCGTACTCGCTCTCGAGCAGATAGGCAATGCCGCCCTTGCCCGACTGGCTGTTCACGCGAATCACTGCCTCATAGCTGCGACCCAGGTCCTTGGGATCGATGGGCAGATAGGGCATATCCCAGATATCGCCTTCCTTGTGGGCGGCGAAAGCCTTCTTGATGGCATCCTGGTGAGAGCCGGAGAAGGAGGTGTAGACCAAGTCACCCACGTAAGGATGACGAGGATGCACGGGCAACTGGTTGCAATGCTCGACCGTTGCGCGGATATCGTCGATGTCGGAGAAATCCAGGCCCGGGTTCACGCCCTGGATGTACATATTGAGCGCCACGTTCACTACGTCCAGATTGCCGGTGCGCTCGCCGTTGCCGAACAGACAGCCTTCCAGACGGTCCGCGCCGGCCATCAGGGACAACTCGGCAGCCGCCGTTCCCGTGCCGCGGTCGTTATGCGGATGGACCGAGATCACCACGCTGTCGCGGCGCTTGATGTTGCGATGCGTCCATTCCACCATGTCGGCAAAGATATTGGGCGTGGAATGCTCCACGGTGGTGGGCAGATTGATGATGCACTTGTTCTCGGGCGTGGGCTGCCAGACATCGGTGACGGCGTCGATCACGCGCTTGGAGAACTCCAGTTCGGTGTCCGAATACATTTCGGGCGAGTACTGGAAGGTCCATTTGGTCTGGGGGTGCTGGGCCGCAATGTCCTTGAACATCTGCGCATTGGTCACCGCCAGCTCCACAATCTCGTCTTCACTCATGTTCAGCACCACACGGCGCATCACCGGAGCCGTGGCGTTGTAGAGATGGACAATCGCGCGGGGCACACCTTCGAGCGCTTCGAAAGTGCGGCGAATCAGATGCTCACGCGCCTGGGTCAGCACCTGCACGGTCACGTCGTCGGGAATGCGGTTTTCCTCGATGAGCTTGCGCATGAAGTCGAACTCGATCTGCGAGGCCGAAGGAAAGCCGACTTCGATTTCCTTGAAACCGATCTTCACCAGTTGCTCGAACATGCGCACCTTGCGCTCGATGTCCATGGGCTCGATCAGGGCCTGGTTGCCGTCACGCAGATCCACGCTGCACCAGACCGGAGGCTTGGTGATGACCGCGTCGGGCCAGGTGCGATCGGTCAGACGCACGGGGGCGAAAGCGCGGTATTTGGTGGAAGGGTTTTGCAACATGGTGAGTCTCTTTAGTCGAAATTAGAGGAAATTGAACCCAGCTCCAGCGACGCCCAAAAGCAAAAACGGCCCGTCGCTGATGCTACGGGCCGCCAAGTAGGGTGTGTTTGTACGCGCGCGCTACTTTCTCTGCCCGTTGGACATTAGTAGTAGAGCTAGCGACAGGTTTTGCATGCGGCTCACTTTAACACAAGAAAAGTTGACAGGGCCAGGATTTTTTCGGCGACGATTTCAATCGTCGTGCAGGCCCCGCTCGTCGGGCTCGTCCTTGGAGGTGGCGACGATGCTCACCTGCTCGCCCTTGGCACGGCGCCAGACATAGATCACATAGCCCGAGACCGAGTAGCCGACAAACACCAGGAACAGCATGGTTGCAGGCTCGATGCTGACCACGGCCATCAGCAGCGCCACCACCACCAGCGAGACAAAGGGCATGCTCTTGGCGCCACCGATGTCCTTGAAGCTGTAATAGGGAATATTCGTGACCATGGTCAGGCCCGCGAACAGCGTGATGGCGAACATGATCCAGGACAGATCTGCCCTGTCCGTGGGATAGCCGCCGAACCAGGAAATCACATCGCCGAAGATGGGCACATCGCGATGGGAAACCATCAGCGCACTGGTCAGCCAGATAAAGCCCGCCACCAGGGCCGCTGCCGCAGGTGAAGGCATGCCCTGGAAATAGCGCTTGTCCACCACGGCCGTATTCACGTTGAAGCGAGCCAGGCGCAATGCCGCGCAGGCGCAATAGACAAAAGCGGCAATCCAGCCCCAGCGCCCCAGGGGACGCAGGGCCCATTCATAAGCAATCAACGCGGGCGCGGCACCGAAGGACACCATGTCCGAGAGCGAGTCCATCTGCTCGCCGAACGCGCTTTGCGTGTGCGTCATGCGCGCCACGCGCCCGTCCAGGCTATCGAGCACCATGGCGCAGAAAACGCCCACGGCCGCCAGCTCGAACTTGTTGTTCATGGCCATGACGATGGCGTAGAAACCGCCAAACAGCGCTGCCAGCGTGAACAGATTGGGCAGCACATAAATGCCTTTGCGCGGCTTGCGCGGCATTCCACTCAGATCGGCAGAATCATTGCTGTTTTGCATCAAACAGACCTCCAGTGCTTGCATGTCAAATGCATGCAGCTATTAAAACGATAGTATTTAAAGCATGGTCATCACGGCCATGTCCCTGCCACCAGTGTACCCGCCACACAGATCGCATCCGGAATGAAAAAAGGCCACCTCGAAGGTGGCCTCTTGCTCGGGCGCAGTCATCCGGCTCGCGCCGAATGACTTGCCTGCATTAGTTGCGGGTCTGGTCGACCAGCTTGTTCTTGGAGATCCAGGGCATCATGGAGCGCAGCTGGCCGCCCACTTGCTCGATGGCGTGATCGGCGTTCTGGCGACGACGGGCAGTCATCGAAGGATAGTTCAGACGGCCTTCGCTGATGAACATCTTGGCGTATTCACCGCTCTGGATGCGCTTGAGGGCATTGCGCATGGCCTTGCGGGATTCTTCGTTGATGACTTCAGGGCCGGTCACGTACTCGCCATACTCCGCGTTGTTGGAGATGGAGTAGTTCATGTTGGCGATGCCGCCTTCATACATCAGGTCAACGATCAGCTTGAGCTCGTGCAGGCACTCGAAGTAAGCCATTTCGGGAGCGTAGCCAGCTTCAGTCAAAGTCTCGAAGCCCATCTTCACCAGTTCCACGGCACCGCCACACAGCACGGCCTGCTCGCCGAACAGATCGGTCTCGGTTTCTTCCTTGAAGTTGGTTTCGATGATGCCACCCTTGCCGCCGCCGTTGGCGGAGGCATAGGACAGGGCCACGTCACGGGCCTTGCCGGACTTGTCCTGGTAGATGGCGATCAGGGAAGGCACGCCGCCGCCCTTCAGGTATTCGGAGCGCACGGTGTGGCCGGGGCCCTTGGGGGCGACCATAATCACGTCCAGATCGGCGCGGGGCACGACCTGGTTGTAGTGCACGTTGAAGCCGTGGGCGAAAGCCAGGGTTGCGCCGGACTTGATGTTGGGCTCGACGTTGTTCTTGTACACCTCGGGGATGTTCTCGTCGGGCAGCAGGATCATGACCACGTCGGCAGCCTTGACCGCGTCGTTGACTTCCATCACGGTCAGGCCGGCCTTGCCGACCTTGTCCCAGGAAGAGCCGCCCTTGCGCAGACCGACCACAACCTTCACGCCGCTGTCGTTCAGGTTTTGAGCATGTGCGTGGCCTTGGCTGCCGTAGCCGATGATGGCAACAGTCTTGCCCTTGATCAGGCTCAGGTCACAGTCCTTGTCGTAGAAAACTTTCATGATGGCTCCAGGTCTCTTATCTTGAGGGGGTTAAAAAGGTTTGTTCAGATTCAAAAGTGGTGCAAACAGCCATTAGACACGCAGAATGCGTTCGCCACGGCCAATACCCGAGGCGCCCGTGCGAACGGTCTCAAGGATGGCAGTGCGATCAATGGCTTGCAGGAAGGCGTCGTTCTTGGACTGGTCGCCGGTCAGCTCCACGGTGTAGCTCTTTTCGGTCACGTCGATGATGCGGCCGCGGAAGATGTCCGCCATGCGCTTCATTTCCTCGCGCTCCTTGCCCACGGCACGCACCTTGACCATCATCAGCTCGCGCTCGGTGTAAGCACCTTCGGTCAGGTCCACCACTTTAACCACTTCAATCAGTCGGTTCAGGTGCTTTGTGATTTGCTCGATCACATCGTCCGAACCTGTGGTGAGGATGGTCATGCGCGACAGCGAGGGATCCTCGGTTGGCGCGACAGTCAGGGATTCAATGTTGTAGCCACGGGCAGAAAACAGACCCACGACGCGCGACAGTGCTCCAGGCTCGTTCTCGAGCAGCACGGCAATAATGTGTTTCATTGGGAGATTCCTCTTTTCGCCGCCCTCCCCTGACACCGGTAAGTGCCAGGCTCGGCGGACAATAGATTCGTCAAAAAATGCTATTTAAAATATAGCCACTTGCGCTTGACATGTAAGTGCTTTGAGCCGAATTCACTAGAAAACCGGCGCTCTACGCATCACAGGTCGTCAGCGCCCAGCAGCATTTCCGTGATGCCACGGCCGGCCTGCACCATGGGGAACACGT
This sequence comes from Comamonas sp. Z3, assembly GCF_008121565.1. Classification (NCBI taxonomy): domain Bacteria; kingdom Pseudomonadati; phylum Pseudomonadota; class Betaproteobacteria; order Burkholderiales; family Comamonadaceae; genus Comamonas; species Comamonas sp. Z3. Next base: position 621,994 of record NZ_VOQU01000001.1, on the reverse strand, counting down.
TCTCGGTCGGATCGGTGCGGAAGTCCAGGAAGACGGTCTTGCTTTCCTCGCGCACGATACGGCGCGCTTCGCGCAGCGCAGCCTCGACATCGGCAGGTTTTTCGATCAGCAGGCCGCGGTGGCCGAAGGCCTCGGCCAGCTTCACGAAGTCGGGCAGCGAATCCATGTAGCTGCTCGAGTAGCGACCCGAGTATTCAATTTCCTGCCACTGGCGCACCATACCCAGGAAGCGGTTGTTCAGCGCGCAGATGACCACCGGGGTGTTGTACTGCTTGCAGGTGGCCAACTCCTGGATATTCATCTGGATCGAGCCTTCGCCCGTGATGCAGAAGACTTCGGAGTCGGGCTTGGCCAGCTTGATGCCCATGGCATAAGGCAGGCCCACACCCATGGTGCCCAGACCGCCGGAATTGATCCAGCGACGGGGTTCATCAAAGCGGTAGTACTGCGCCGCCCACATCTGGTGCTGACCCACATCGGAGGTGATGTAGGCATCGGCATCCTTGGTCATGTTCCACAGCGTGTCGACCACGTACTGGGGCTTGATGACTTCGGCGTTGGACTTGTCGTAGCTCAGGCAGTCACGGCTGCGCCAGCCTTCGATGGTGCTCCACCATTGGCCCAGAGCTGCCTCATCGGGACGCTGTGCCGACTCGCGCAGCATGGCGATCAGCTCATTGAGCACGTCCTTGACATCGCCCACGATGGGCACGTCCACCTTGACGCGCTTGGAGATGGAGGAAGGATCGATGTCGATATGGATGATCTTGCGCTCCACCGACATGAAATGCTTGGGATTGCCGATCACGCGGTCGTCAAAGCGCGCCCCCACGGCCAGCAGCACATCGCAGTTCTGCATGGCATTGTTGGCCTCGATGGTGCCGTGCATGCCCAGCATGCCCAGGAACTTCCTGTCGCTGGCTGGATAGGCGCCCAGGCCCATCAGCGTATGCGTGACGGGGTAGCCCAGCATGTCCACCAGCTGACGCAGCTCGTTGCAGGCATTGCCCAGCAGCACGCCGCCGCCGGTATAGATATAGGGACGCTTGGCCGTCAGCAGCAGCTGCAAGGCCTTGCGAATCTGGCCCGCATGACCCTTCTTGACGGGGTTGTAGGAGCGCATTTCCACTTTTTCAGGATAGCCCGTGTACAGCGCCTTCTTGAAGGACACGTCCTTGGGAATATCCACCACCACAGGGCCGGGACGGCCGGTGCGGGCAATGTGGAAAGCTTTTTTCATGGTCTCGGCCAGTTCGCGCACATCCTTGACCAGGAAGTTGTGCTTGACGATGGGACGAGTGATGCCCACGGTGTCGCATTCTTGAAATGCGTCGGTACCGATGTAATTGGTCGATGTCTGGCCCGCAATCACCACCATGGGGATGGAGTCGGTATAGGCGGTGGCAATGCCCGTCACCGCATTGGTCAGGCCGGGGCCGGAGGTCACCAGCGCCACGCCCACCTCACCGGTGGCACGCGCAAAACCATCGGCAGCATGCACGGCCGCCTGCTCGTGGCGCACCAGCACATGCTGAATGCTGTCTTGCTTGTAGAGCGCGTCGTAAATATAGAGAACTGCCCCGCCAGGATAACCCCACAGGTGCTTGACACCTTCGGCCTGAAGCGACTTGATGAGGATTTCGGAGCCCATCAGTTCCTGGGCGCCCTTGGGGGACGATGCGGCGGCTGCAGAGGCCAGCTCGGCTTTGGAGATTTCCATGATCAACCTTTGTGAATTTCTCTAACGAAAAACCTTCGGTGCCCTTAGCCTGAAGCCCTTGTGAGGCCGGTTTAGGACTTAAGACCACATGCCATGGACGTTTGTGTGTACGCCGGACCGTGATCCGTTTGCTTCTATAAGTTGAAGATCATTATCGCACTGCAACAAGACCTTCAATTGCAGTACACAAAAAAACATCATCGAATGCGATAATCTGCGGCTTTCATCACCAAACAACTCCCGCTTTTTCCAGGGTTACTCTCTCTTGGCCACAGAACAAGAACTGTCTGCATTCCTCAAAGACGTTGAAAAGCGCGCCTTCAAGCGCAGTGTTTTCCATGTCCGCGACGAGGAGGCCGCCCTGGATATCGTGCAGGACAGCATGCTCAAGCTGGCCCAGCATTACGGGGACAAGCCCGCCAACGAGCTGCCCATGCTGTTCCAGCGCATCCTGTCGAACAGCACGCTGGACTGGTTTCGCCGCCAGAAGACCCAGAAGGCGGTTTTCACCCACTTCAGCGACCTGGAGTCCTCCGTAGACTCAGACAGCGACTTCGACTGGCTGGAAACCTATGCCACCAACAGCGACGCATCAGCCTCCAGCAACGCCGAAAGCCTGACCGAGCGCAAGCAGACCTTGCAAAGCATAGAAAAAGAGATACAGGAGCTGCCGGCGCGTCAACGCGAGGCCTTTCTCATGCGTTATTGGGAAGAGATGGATGTTGCGGAAACCGCTGCCGCCATGGGTTGTTCAGAAGGCAGCGTCAAAACCCATTGCTTTCGCGCCATCCAAACACTGAGCAAGGCACTCAAGGCCAAAGGAATCGAGTTATGAAAACCGTGCCCACCCTCCGGCAAGAACAGGCCGTCGACCGCATCGCCCGTCAAATCACTGCCCGACTGAGTGAGGGCGAAGCCTTGCTCCCCTACGAAGTCACCGAGCGCCTGCGCGCCTCCCGCGAGCAAGCTGTGTCCATACGCCGCCGCGAAGCCGCCGTTCAGCGCGTTCAGACCAGCACCGCTGCATCGGCCCAGGGCAATACCCTGACGCTGGGCAGCCCCGACGAGGGCAATGGCTGGTGGCGCACCCTGGTCTCGGCGATTCCGGTTTTTGCACTCATTGCGGGCCTGGTGATCTACAACTCCGACACCGAACAAAGTATGCTGAGCGAAGTCACCGAGGTCGATACCGCCTTGCTGACCGACGATCTGCCCCCTGCCGCTTACTCTGACCCTGGCTTCATCCAGTACCTCAAGACCTCGGCCGCCGCCCCATCAGAACACTAAACAGCCTGCCGCCCTGCATTGATGCCCACTGAGAAGCGCTCCCTCCTGAAACCCGAGAACACCGCCGCCGTCATGGCGGCGCTGTTGTTGGTGGCCTTGGGCTGGACGGGGTGGAATGTCGTACAGCAAGTCAGGCTGGCACCCAGCTCCGTGCCGCCGGCCACGGTCGCATCCTCCAGGTCCGTGCATGCCGACCCCTCGACACGCCAGAGAGCCACGGCCCAGGCCTCGGGCCCGCGCTGGGGCGAGCTCAGCAGCCACCAGCGCGAAATCCTGCAGCCCCTGCAAGAGCGCTGGGCCATGATAGGTTCGGTGCAGAAGCGCCGCTGGATTGCCCTGGCCGATGGCTTTGACAAACTGAGCGAGCGCGAACAGCAAAAGCTTCACGACCGCATGGAAGACTGGTCCGGCCTGAGCGCTGCCCAGCGCAATCAGGCACGCCTGAACTTTGCCATCACCAACAAGCTCGCGACAGACAAGCAGGCCCAGTGGGAGGCCTATCAGGCCCTGAGCGATGAGGAAAAGCGACTGCTGGCAGCCCGCGCCACCCCCAAGGTGGTGACTGCCGCACCCGCCATCAAGCCCGTGCCCACCAAGAAGCTGGCCCGCATTCCCGCGGCCACGGCCTCTCCCAATACGGTGCCCAATCTGCCCAAGATTCCGCCCGCGACCATTCACCACCCACCACCACCCGTGCCTTCCACGCCGGCCATGGTGGAAACCCACCCGGTCCGCACGCCTTCGGTGATTGTGGAAACCGCACCCGTGGACATTCCACGCGCCACCCCCATCACCCTGCCGCCGCTGGATGCTCCAGGTCAAGACGCGCACCAATGACAGTGTCGCTGCGGCAACCGAGCGCCAAGCCTGCTGACCTGAGCCCTACAATGCCCTCATGCAGCAAGACACCCCGATCCGCGAAGGCAGTGCAGCACTTTCATCCGCTTCTGATTTCATAGCTCCAAGCCTGCGCCGCCGCATGGCTTGCTGGCTTTATGAAGGCATGCTTTTGTTTGGCGTGGTGTTTATCGCCGGCTATCTGTTCGGCACGCTGTCGCAGACGCGCAACGCACTCGACAACCGTCATCTGCTGCAGGCCTTCATGCTGGTGGTGCTGGGCATTTACTTTGTCTGGTTCTGGAGCAAGGGACAGACGCTGGCCATGAAGACCTGGCATATCCGCGTGGTCGACACCCAGGGCCGTCCCCTGACGCAAACCCGCGCCCTGCTGCGCTACGCTGCCAGCTGGATGTGGTGGCTGCCGCCGCTGGCCCTGCTCTACCCGCTGGGCCTGCCGCCGCTGGAGGTACTGGTGCTGCTCACGGGCTGGATTCTGATCTGGGCGCTGCTGAGCCGTTTTCATCCCCGAAAGCAGTTCTGGCACGACGCCTGGGCCGGCACCCAGCTGATACATCAGGCCCCTGCACCCAAACGCATCCGCTGACCCAACTTTTCAATGAGCACCTCATCACCCGATCCCGTCAATCCGCAAAAAAGCCGCACCGGACTGTCCCGGGTGCTGCATGCCGGCGGCTATTCGCTGGCCGGCCTCAGGGCCGGCTGGCATGAAAAGGCCTTTCAGCAAGAAGCCGTCTGCGCATTTGTCATGATCCCGCTGGCGCTCTGGCTGGGGCAGAGCTGGGAGCAGGCAGCGCTGCTGGCCGGCAGCGTCATCCTGGTTCTCATTGTGGAACTGCTCAATACCGGCATCGAGGCCGCCATAGACCGTATCGGCCCCGAATGGCATGAGCTGTCCAAGAAAGCCAAGGACATGGGCAGCGCCGCTGTATTCCTGGCCCTGTGCCTGTGCGGCGCCGTCTGGGCTGCCGCTCTTTATCACCGTTTCATCGTATGACTCAACCCGCTTTTTCCATCTGCGTGTACTGCGGCTCACGCCCCGGCACCAACCCTCAATTCACCGAAGTCGCCAAGGCCGTTGGCCAGTGGATAGGCTCGCGCGGCGGCCAGCTGGTCTATGGCGGCGGACGCAGCGGCCTGATGGGTGTGGTGGCCGAAGCCACGCGCGAAGCTGGCGGCCGTGTCGTCGGCATCATCCCCCAGGCACTGGTCGACAAGGAACTGGCCAACCAGGCCTGCGACGAGCTGCACATCGTCAAGAACATGCACGAACGCAAGGCCATGATGGCCGAGCGCAGCGATGCCTTCGTGGCCCTGCCCGGCGGCATCGGCACGTTTGAGGAGCTGTTCGAAGTCTGGACCTGGCGCCAGCTGGGCTACCACGACAAGCCCATCGGCATTCTCAATGTGGATGGCTATTACGATGCCATGCTGCAGTTTCTTCAATCCTGCGTGGGCAGCGGCTTCATGGGTGAGTGGCAGATGGGACTGGTCGAAAGCAGCAGCGACACCCCGGCCCTGCTGCAAAATCTCGTCCAGAATGCCGGCAGCCAGCTGGATACGCCGCCTCTGCGCTCCGTGATCTGAACCCTGGACGGCATCCACCGGACGGCCGTCCTTCGGGCAAGCCACAGACCCGGCTCCGGGCCATGAAAAAAGCCAGACTCAGGGTCTGGCTTTTTGATTGGGGCACATGCCTGGGGCACGGCATGCCCGCTCAGACAGCGGTATCGTCCAACTCGCCCGTGCGGATACGCACCACGCGCTCCACGGGAGTGATGAAGATCTTGCCATCGCCAATCTTGCCGGTGCGCGCGACATTGACGACGGCGTCCACGCAGCGATCCACGTCTTCGTCGCGCACCACCACTTCGATCTTCACCTTGGGCAGGAAATCGACCACGTATTCGGCGCCACGGTAGAGCTCGGTATGGCCTTTCTGGCGGCCGAAACCCTTGACTTCGGTCACGGTCAGACCGTTCACCCCACACTCGGCCAGGGCCTCGCGCACTTCCTCGAGCTTGAAGGGCTTGATGACGGCGGTAATCATTTTCATGGGGCTAGTTCCTCAATGGATTGAAATCGGCAAAACACCGGAGGCAAAGACTCAGGCGCGAAATTTGTTGGTGATGGGATAGCGCCAGTCCTTGCCGAAGCTGCGCATCGTCAGGCGCGGACCGACCGGAGCCTGGCGGCGCTTGTACTCGTTGATTTGTATCAGACGCGTGACCCGTTCCACGTCCGCCGGTGCAAAACCCTCGGCAACGATGGAACTTATGCTCTCGTTGTTTTCCATGTAGCGGGACACGATGGCATCCAGCACCTCGTAGTCCGGCAGGCTGTCCTGATCCTTCTGATCGGGGCGCAGCTCGGCGCTGGGCGGGCGCGTGATGATGCGCTCGGGGATGGGGTCGAGCCCGGTGCCGAAGAGGTCGTTGGCATTGCGCCAGCGCGCCAGCGCGAACACCTCGGTCTTGAACACATCCTTGATGACCGCAAAGCCGCCGGCCATGTCGCCGTACAGCGTGCAGTAGCCGGTGGACATCTCGCTCTTGTTGCCCGTGGTCAGCACGATGGAGCCAAACTTGTTGCTCATGGCCATCAGCAGGGTGCCGCGAATACGGGCCTGCAGATTTTCCTCGGTCGTGTCTTCGGCACGCCCCGCAAACGTGCCAGCCAGCGCCGCCTTGAAGGCCTCGAACTGCGGCGCGATATCGATCTCTTCGTGCTGTACGCCCACGCGCTCGGACATTTCGCGCGCGTCCAGCCAGCTGATATCGGCCGTATAGGGCGAAGGCATCATGACCGTGCGCACCTTGTCCGCACCCAGAGCGTCCACGGCAATGGCCAGCACCAGGGCCGAGTCCATGCCGCCCGACAGGCCGATGAGCGCGCCCGGGAAGCGGTTCTTGCCCACATAGTCGCGCACGGACAGCACCAGCGCAGACCAGAGCGCCTGATGGTGGCCCGGCAGAGGCCTGACTTCGCCCATCAGCGTCACGCCGCCATCGCCCGGATGCGCGGCCATCATGGGCAGATCTTCCTCGAAGGCCGCCGCACGCGCCGCCACCTGGCCGTCGGCCTGCACCGCGAACGAGCAGCCGTCGAACACCACTTCGTCCTGGCCACCCACCAGATGGGCATAGACCAGAGGAACCGCGTTTTCCACGGCGCGCTGCGCAATCACCGCCTCGCGCTCCAGGGGTTTGCCGCTATGGAATGGCGAGGCATTGATGACGAGCAGCAACTGGGCGCCTGCGGCCACGGCGGCACGGGCCGGGCCGGCATGCCAGGCGTCTTCGCAAATCAGCAGACCGATACGGATACCATCAAGCTCGAAGACACAGCTTTGCTCACCGGCCGCAAAGTAGCGCTGTTCGTCAAACACGCCAAAATTGGGCAGCAACTGCTTGTAATAGCGTGCCACCAACTGGCCGTCGCGCAGCACGCTGGCAGCGTTGAACAATGTCCCGGTCTGGGCATCGCGCTGCGGGTGACCGATGACCAGGGCCAGCCCCGGCCATTGGCTGCTGGCCTGCTGCAGCTGCTTCAAGGCCTCGTCGCAGGCATCCAGAAAAGCCGGACGCAGATAAAGGTCTTCGGCCGCATAGCCACACAGGGCCAGCTCGGGCGTGAGCAGCAGGCGGGCACCGTTGGCATAAGCTTGTTCGGCAGCGGCAATGATTTTCTGGACATTGCCAGAGAGGTCTCCCACAACAAAATTGCGTTGGGCACAGCAGATGGAAAGCGTCATGAAATGCAAGCTAGGCGGTGAGGCCACCAGCCCCCGCGACAATCAGGGCATGGCCGAAAACAAGATTATCACTCGCGTGCTTGCCAGCGTGCAGCAGCTGGACGCACAAACCTGGAATGTGCTGCTGGCCTCTCAATCCACGCCCACGCCCTTCATGCGCCACGAATACCTGGCTGCCATGGAGCAAAGCGGCAGCGCCACGCCCGATACGGGCTGGATCGCCCGGGTCATCACCGTCTGGGACGGCGATGAGCTGCTGGCGGCCTGCCCCCTCTATATCAAGACCCACTCCTACGGAGAATATGTGTTTGACTGGGCCTGGGCGCGTGCCTATCAGCAGCATGGCCTGCCTTACTACCCCAAGGGTTTGCTGGCCGTCCCCTTCACGCCCGTGCCCGGCTCCCGCCTGCTGGCGCGCAGCCAGGCGCTGCGCGTGGCGCTGGTGCAGGCCATCCAGGCCTGGGCAGCCGAGCAGCAGCTGTCATCGCTGCACCTGCTGTTCGGTGATGCCGACGATCTTGCCGCCTGCGCTGCGGCCGGCTGGATGCAGCGCAGCACGGTGCAGTTTCACTGGACGAACACGCCGCCCGCACTCCCCGTTGCGGGCGCCACTCTGCCTGCAGAGGCAGAGCCCGCCAGCCTGCAGGCCTGCGCCGGCACTGCGGCGACAACGTCCCGCTGGAAGGACTTCGACGACTTTCTGGGCTCGCTGAACCAGGAAAAGCGCAAGAAGATCCGCCAGGAGCGGCGCAAGGTTCGCGAAGCCGGCGTGAGCTTCAGAGCCATCAAGGGCTGCGATATCGGTGCGCAGGACTGGTCCTTCTTCTACCGCTGCTATGAGCGCACCTACCTGGAGCATGGCAACCCGCCTTATCTGACACCAGAGTTCTTTGCCGCCATGGCCTCGGCCATGCCCGAGAACTGGGTGATGTTCATCGCCGAGCGCAACGGGCAACCGATTGCATCAAGTTTGATAGCTATTACCGCTTTTCAGGAAACAGTTTCATCATCAAATCTATTATTTTTTGAGGACAGACAAGCGCAAGACGCTATCAATAACAAAGTTGCCTATGGTCGCTACTGGGGCGCTCTGGAGCGGGTCGACAGCCTGCATTTCGAAGCCTGCTACTACCAGCCCATCGAATGGTGCATTGCCAACGGCTTTGACCGTTTCGAAGGCGGCGCCCAGGGAGAGCACAAGATGGCCCGTGCGCTGCTGCCCGTGGAGACCCCCAGCGCCCACTGGGTGGCCCACCCGGCTTTTGCCGATGCCATCGAGCGCTTTTTGCAGCGCGAAGGCGAAGGCATGGCCCAGTATGTGCAAGAGCTGCAGTCCCATAACCCGCTGCGCAGGGCCTGAAGGCGGAGACAAAAAAGGCCGCTTTGCAGCGGCCTTGAATCCCGTACCCTTGGAGACATTCAGAAGGTTTCCCAGTCATCCTCGTTCAGCGAGGACTTTGGCGCATTGCGGGCAGGCGCGGATTCGCCCGCCATGGACCCGCCCATCAAGGAGCGCGGAGCCGCCTGCCTGGGTGCCGGCTGGGCGGCCACACGGCCGGCAGGTGCCTGGCGCGCTGGTGCGGCAGCAGCGGCCTTGACTGGGGCGGCGGCACGGGAGACAGTCTTTGGCGACGGCTCGTAAGCCGCTGCGCCAGGCAGCTGAAACACCGCCACGGCCTGGACCAGATCCTGTGCCTGCTTGCGCAGCGCACCGGCGGCGGCGGCGCTTTCTTCGACCAGCGCCGCATTCTGCTGCGTCGTCTGATCCATCTGCGTCACCGCCTCGCCCACCTGGGCCACACCCTGGCTCTGCTCCTGGCTGGCGGCACTGATTTCGGTCATCAGGTCCGTCACCCGGCTGATCGCCGACACGATGTCGGCCATGGTGGCTCCGGCCTTGTCCACCAGTTGCGTGCCCTGCTCCACACGTTGCACGCTGGTGTTGATCAAGGCCTTGATTTCCTTGGCAGCTTCGGCGCTGCGCTGGGCCAGGGTGCGCACCTCGCCCGCCACCACGGCAAAACCACGGCCCTGCTCGCCGGCACGCGCCGCTTCCACGGCCGCATTCAGCGCCAGGATATTGGTCTGGAAGGCGATGGAGTCGATGACGGTGATGATGTCGGCAATCTGCTGGCTGCTGTTGTTGATGCCTTTCATGGTCTCCACCACTTCGGCCACCACGGCTCCGCCCTGCGCTGCCACCTGGGAAGCGTTCACGGCCATCTGATTGGCGGCACGGGCGTTGTCGGCGTTCTGGCGCACGGTGGAGCCCAGCTGCTCCATGGAAGCGGCGGTCTGCTCCAGTGCACTGGCCTGCTCCTCGGTGCGGCTGGAGAGATCGGCATTGCCCGAGGCAATCTGCGAACTGGCCGAGGCCACGCCTTCCGCGTTCTGGCGTACCGTGCGCACGGTCTGCACCAGACTGCTTTGCATACGCTCCAGGGCGCCCAGCAGGCGACCGGTTTCATCCTCTCCCTCCACACGAATGACGCCGCTCAGATCCCCATTGGCCACGCGGTCCGCAGCCTGTACCGCCTGCTCCAGCGGCGCACGGATGGAGCGCACCAGCCAGATGCCTGCGCCCAGGGCCACCAGCACCGCAATTGCTGCAGCCACGACCAGCAAGCTCACGGCGCGGTCGTAAACCTGCTCCGAAGCCCGCGTCTCGCTTCTTGCCACATCACTGTTGAACTTGATCAGCTTTTGCAGGGTCGCCGAAGACGCGTCGTAGAGCTTGAGAGACTCGCCTCCCAGCAATTGCTTGGCCTGTTCCTTGTCGCCGCTGCGCGAGACCTCGAACAACCGCTTGTTCACCTCGACATAACGCTCCCGCTCGTGCAGGAACTGCGTGTAGAGCTCGCGCTCCTCGGCCGTGAGAATCAAAGGCTCGTAGAGCTTTTTGGCCTCGGCCAGATGTTTCTGCAATTGATCGAACTGGCTTTCCACCTGAGCCAAATAACCGGGCTCCTCATTATTGACATGCCGCAACTCGAGCAAGCGGGTGCGCGCCAGGTCGGTATTGAGGGTATTGATCACTTCCACACTGGGCAGGGCGTTGCCGGTGATGGTCTCGGCACTGGAGCGCATGGAGCGCAGCTGCAGCAAAGCCATGGCGACCACCACGACCAGCAACACGACCAGAATCCCGAACGTGCCGAGAATCCGCGTGGAGATTTTGATGCTTTTCATTGATTGCACCTCCCTCTATTACCAATTAGTTTTTTATAAATACTTCTGTTGAATCCAGGCCTGCGAAGCGCACGAATTCACTTTTTTCTGCTCGATCGGGAAATATCTCTCTGAATGGCACACAAGAGATGGAATGAACCGGATACCGGCTTATATATTTTCAATTGTTTCCAGTTTCATAATCCTTGCCTATCTTCAAGAGCCTACAAATACGTAGGCAACCACTTACATCACCCCATTAGTTACTAGTAGTTACCAATGGCCGTGACGGGGAATTTTCGATGCCGCCACAAGTTACATAGCTTTGAAAAAGCACCAAGCCACCCCTCTTCTTGATCAATATCAAGACAGTTTGGAGAAAGCTTGCAAAAAACCCCGACAGCTTTCGCTATCGGGGTTTTGAGACAAAGGTCATTGAAACCGGAAAATCCTCAGAACTGCTCCCAGTCCTGGTCGCTTCCCAGAGCGGGCTGAGCCGCGGGAACCGCCTTGACCTGCCCCTGGCCGGCCAACGCAGCGACTTGCGGGCCTGCGCTCTTTGCGACCTTGGCCACTGTGGGTTCTGTCCGGTTGTGCAGAGCCGCCTTGGCAAAGCCCTGCGCCTGATTGCCGAGCTGAAAGATTGCCACCGAATCGACCAAGGCCTTGGCCTGGCGCTGCAGGGAGTCGGCCGCCGCGGCACTTTCCTCCACCAGGGCCGCGTTCTGCTGCGTGGCCTGATCCATCTGGGTGATGGCTTCGCCGACCTGGGCCACACCCTGGCTCTGCTCGCTGCTGGCGGCGCTGATCTCGCCCATGATGTCCGTCACGCGGCCGATGGCCGTCACGATTTCGGCCATGGTGGCCCCGGCCTTGTCCACCAGCTGCGAGCCTTGCTCCACGCGCTCCACGCTGGCATGGATGAGCTGCTTGATTTCCTTGGCGGCTTCGGCGCTGCGCTGGGCCAGCGTACGGACCTCCCCTGCCACCACGGCAAAGCCACGGCCCTGCTCGCCCGCTCGCGCGGCCTCCACGGCTGCGTTCAGGGCCAGGATATTGGTCTGGAAGGCGATGGAGTCGATCACGCCGATGATGTCGGCAATCTGGCGGCTGCTGTCGTTGATGCCCTTCATGGTATCCACCACCTGGGCCACCACGGCGCCGCCGCGACCCGCGACATCGGAGGCGTTCCTGGCCATCTGGTTGGCGCTCTGGGCATTGTCGGCGTTCTGACGCACGGTCGAGCCCAGCTGCTCCATGGATGCCGCCGTTTCCTCCAGGGCGCTGGCCTGGCTTTCGGTGCGCGATGAAAGATCGGCATTGCCCTGCGCTATTTCGCTGGACGCCAGGGCCACGCCGTGGGCATTGCCGCGCACATCCTGAACCACGGAGGACAGCTGGCGACGCATGTCCTCCAGCGCGTTGAGCAGCAAGCCCATCTCGTCGCGGCGCTGGTTCTTCACCACCATGCCCAGCCTGCCGGCCGCCACGGCCTGCGCCAGCTCGACGGCCTTGGCCACGGGCGCCGTGATGGCGCGTGTCATCGCAATCCCGACCACGGCGGCAAACAGCACCACCAGCGCCAGCGTACCGAGCAGCCAGTAGCGAGCCAGCTCGAAGCTGGATTTTTCGGCTTGCTGGGCCTGGGCCGCGTTCTCGAGCTGCAGCGTCATCAGCTTGCCCGTGCTTTCCGCCAGCTGGCTGAAGGCCTGCTCGGACAGGCCGGCAAAGAACAGGCCCAGTTCATCGGCCATGCCGGCCTGGCTGTCCACAGTGTTGTAGTCGCCGTCGCGGGCCCGTGCCAGCAACTGCTGATGCAGCTTCAGGAAATTCGCCTTGTTGGCCTGATAGCCCTCATAGGCCTCGCGCAGCGGCTGGCTGGCAATCAGCTCATGGACCACCTTCTCCTGCTCGGCAATGGTCTTCAGGCGCTGCTGGATCTGCTGCTCGTAGCCTTCGATCTCGACCAGAGTGCGTGCGGTGGCGATGCCTGCCTCATGGCGGCGCAGCCGGTTGTACTCGGAGCGCATGGAAGCCGCGTTGTAGACGCTGGGCAGCGCCACCTCGGATACCTCGCGGCCCGCTGCATGAATGCTGGACAGCTGCAGCCAGGCCACCAGCCCGAGCAATGCAGACAACAGCACCAGCGCCGTGAAGCTGATGCCCAACTTGGTCCCCACGCGCCAGTCCGAAATCTTCCAACTCATGCGCATCCCCTCGTATATATCGATGCAGGCAATAAAAAACGCACCAAGCGAGGTCCGCCGGGTGCGTTTCAAATTGTATAGATGCAGATGGCGAGGCTTCTCTGCAAGTAAAGGTTAGAGACCCTTTACTAGTTTGGATCAGCCCTTGTAGTTGGCGATACCGTCCACGATTTCCTTGTGTGCCGCGTCCACGCCCTTCCAGCCCAGAACCTTGACCCACTTGCCCTTTTCCAGATCCTTGTAGTGCTCGAAGAAGTGGGCGATCTGCTGCAGGGTCAGCTCATGGATATCGCTGAGGTGGTTGATCTTGTCGTAGGAAGGCAGCAGCTTCTGTGTGGGAACAGCCAGAACCTTGCCGTCGACGCCGGACTCGTCTTCCATCTCCAGAATGCCGATGGCACGGCAGGGCACCACCACGCCGCTGGGCAGGGGGAAGGGAGTCATCACCAGCACGTCCACGGGGTCGCCGTCGCCAGACAGGGTCTGGGGCACATAGCCGTAGTTCACGGGGTAGTGCATGGCAGTGCCCAGGAAACGATCCACGAACAGGCAGCCGGATTCCTTGTCCACTTCGTACTTCACGGGAGCCGAGTTGGCCGAGATTTCGATGACGACGTTGAAGACTTCAGGCGTCTTGGAGCCGGGGGTCACATTGTTCAGAGACATGATGGTTGGGAGAAGTAATACAAAAAGCCCGCCAGAGCCGACAAGGCATCGGCACCTGAGGGTCAGCCCGCGATTTTAGGCGCATGACCCTAACGCTGGCATTACATGTTTGAAAGCTGGGTCCTCAGCGATGCATTACAGGCGACTGGCAGTGGCCGGAATATCCATAAAAAGGCGATTTACCCTTTACCCGACAATGCTTTTAGCTCTCAGCAACCGAGCATCATGCATTCACAGGCTGGCGACGGCGCACGGGACCGCCGCGCTGCTCCACTGCCGCCTGCACCTCCTTGCGCAGCCCGAGCGCAAAGCCCAGTTCGGCCACCACAAACAGCGGACCAATCACCAGGCCCATCACATCGTCAAAAAACGCTGGCTTGCGTCCCTCCCAGTAGTGGCCCACGAACTGAATCACCCATCCGAGCGCGAACAGGCCCAGCCCCCAGGCCAGCCAGCTGCCCATGGGCTGCGCGGCAATGGGCGCCGCCAGCGCCAGCATGACGGCCAGCACCACGCTCATGAACAGGCCGTAGCGCCCGTCCAGCCGCCAGTAATACACCGCGGCGGCAAGCGCTGCCAGCAGGGCCAGCGAGATCGGCATACCACCCAGCGCACCCCATTGCAGCCTGGCCAGCAGAATGACCACCGCCTGCATGATGAGGGGCACGCCAATGTAGTGCGTGACGATATTGCGCGGGTCGCGGTGGTAGTCGGCGTAGTTGGACAGTTGATCGATTAGGGTTTTCATCGCTGTATCTCCTGGTCGCTTGTCAGAGCATGGTGGCGCAGCATCAACCTTGCCGTCTGTCATGCCACCGACACAAGCGCTAATACCCTCACCCAGGCCTGCACTGGCCTCCGTGCCCCCTGCACGCAAGCGCGGCAGCTTCGAGCATGTCAACTCCAATGACCTCTGGGCCATCGTGCAGGCCGGTCGCTGGTTCCGCTCGCTGCCGCCAGAATTGACCGCCCAGATGCAGCAACTGGCCCAGCCAAGGCTGCTGGCCGCCGGCGAGTGGCTGTTTCGCCGCGGCGATGCCCCTTGCGGCCTGTATGCAGTGGCCAGGGGCTCGCTCAGCATCTCCGGCACGGCAGCGCTTCAGGAAAACACCCGCACGGCCTTGCTGACCTTGATCGAGCCGCCGAGCTGGCTGGGCGAGATCGCCCTCTTCGACGGCGAGCCCCGCACCCACGACGCCTGCGCCAACACCGCCTGCGCCCTGCTGCACATCCCGATACCGCCGCTGCGCGAGTGGCTGGATGCCAATCCGCATTGCTGGCGCCACATGGCCCTGCTGCTGACGCACAAGCTGCGTGCCAGCCTGATTGCCCTGGAGGAGCAGACCGTGCTGCCTGCACCGCAGCGCGTGATGTGCCGTCTGGTGCAGATGGCCATGGGCCACGAGCAATGGGCCGACCGCATGCGCACCCACCGCGAGCTGGCCGTCTCGCAGGAGCAGATCGCACGCATGCTGGGCCTGTCCCGCCAGACCACCAACCAGATCCTGCAGGAGCTGCAGCAGGCCGGCTGGCTGCAGCTGCGGCGCGGCAAGCTGGAGGTTCTGGACCTGGCCGCACTCAAGGCCGCAGCACTCACCGGGCAGATACCCGCGAGCAGCTAGGCGCTCGCCGCCTGGCTCGGAGTCGCCCCGCTGTCGGCTTGGTGCTGGACAAGCCTGCTATCTCTTTGATAATGAAATCGGGTCTGGCGCACCAGACCCGCTTCAAGATCATCGCGGGCGATCCAGCCAGGTTCCGACATGCCGTCGTCGCCCGCCATAACAACGGATACCCCATGCCCCTGCCTCCCAGTGCCAGCCGCACGCCAGCCCCCATCCACATGCGCGACGTCAAATACCGGGGCTATGCCCGTGATGACGGCATGTGGGACGTGGAAGCCGAGCTGATCGACCAGAAAACCTATGACATCGAGCTGCACGGCCGCCGCAAAGTGCCGGCAGGCAAGCCGATTCACCATATGTGGATCCGCCTGACCATCGATGCCGACATGGTGGTGCACGGCATAGAGGCTGCCATGGACGACCACCCTCTGGGCCACTGCCCCCAGGCCACAAAGTCCATGCAGAAGATGGTGGGCTGCTGCATAGCTCGCGGCTGGCGCCGCGCGATTGCCGACAATCTGGGCGGGGTGGTGGGCTGCACGCATCTGCGCGAGTTGCTGTTCAATATGGCAACGCCCGCATTTCACACCGTGCTCAACCAGTTCGGCACCAATGGCTCGGGCCTGCCGCCACGCCACCTGGGCCAGTGTCTGGGCTGGGACTTCAACGGCCCCGGCGTGGCAGAGTTCTACCCCGAGTTCAAGGACTGGAAGCCGCAGGCTCAGCAGCAACTCAGGGAAACCACCACACAAGCCTGATTCACAATACCGACAAGTGCTACCAGCTATCAATTTTGATAGCCCACAACAAGCCCGCAGCCGGCCCGGACTTCGCTCTTGCGGCACAATCGAGCCCATGGCAGAACGTGTGATCCCCTTGGTCGATGAGCGTGCGGCATCCCGCAGCGCAATCGTCCCCAGCCCCCTGCAGGCCCCTACCGGGCTGCTGCAGGATCAATGGGGACGGCCTTTGCGCGACCTGCGCATCAGCGTCACCGACCGCTGCAACTTCCGCTGCAACTACTGCATGCCCAAGGAAGTTTTTGACAAGAACTACCAATATCTGCCCCATAGCTCGCTGCTGAGCTTCGAGGAAATTACGCGCCTGGCCAGATTGTTTGTCGCCCATGGCGTGCGCAAGCTGCGCCTGACCGGCGGCGAGCCGCTGCTGCGCAAGAACATCGAAGCCCTGATCGCCCAGCTGGCCGAGCTGCGCACGCCCGATGGCCTGCCGCTGGACCTGACACTGACCACCAACGCCTCGCTGCTGGCACGCAAGGCCCGTGCCCTGAAGGAAGCCGGCCTGAACCGCGTGACCGTCAGCCTCGACGGGCTGGACGACGCCGTGTTCCGGCGCATGAACGATGTGGATTTCCCCGTGACCGATGTGCTGGCCGGCATCGAGGCTGCGCAGGCCACAGGTCTGTCGCACATCAAGGTGAATATGGTGGTCAAGCGCGGCACCAATGACGACCAGATCCTGCCCATGGCCCGCTACTTCCGCGGCACGGGAATCACCCTGCGCTTCATCGAATACATGGACGTGGGTGCCACCAACGGCTGGCGCATGGACGAGGTACTGCCCTCGGACGAGGTCATAGCGCGTCTGCGCGCCGAGCTGCCGCTGATCCCGCTGGCGCCCAGCGCCCCGGGCGAGACCGCCGTGCGCTGGGGCTATGCCGATGCCAGCGGTCAATATGACCCGCAGCTGGGCGAGGTGGGCGTCATCAGCAGCGTGACCCACGCTTTCTGCGGCGACTGCAACCGCGCACGCCTGTCCACCGAGGGCCAGCTCTATCTGTGCCTGTTCGCCAGCCAGGGCTGGGACTTGCGCAGCCTGCTGCGCACCGGTGCCAGCGATGCCGAGATTGCTGCTGCCATCGCCCCCATCTGGCAGCAGCGCGACGATCGCTACTCGCAGCTGCGCAGCGAAATGCCGCCCGATATGGCGCCGCAGCGGCAAGGCCGGCGCATCGAGATGAGCTATATCGGTGGCTGACTCACGCATCCCCCCTGAGCAGATCACCGGCTGCGTGCTGGCCGGGGGGCGCGGCGCGCGCATGGGCGGCGTGGACAAAGGCCTGCAGCGCTTTCAGGGCTTGCCACTGGCACTGCATGCATTGCAGCGCCTGGCCCCGCAGGTCGGCCCCCTGCTCATCAATGCCAATCGCAATGCAGCGGCCTATGCCGAGCTGGGCCAGCCACTGGCTGCCGAGGTCTGCGCCGACAGCCTGCCCGACTACCCCGGCCCGTTGGCGGGCTTCATGGCCGGCCTCGCGCATTGCCGCACGCCATGGCTGCTGTGCGTGCCCTGCGATACGCCGCTGCTGCCCCTCGATCTGGCGGCGCGAATGCTGGCGTCGCGCGGCGATGCCGATATCGTCATCGCTCACGGCTGGGATACCGAGCATGCCAAGCCGGGCCAGCCGCCGCAGCTGCGCGCCCAGCCCGTGTTCTGCCTGCTGCGGGCCCAGCTCGCCTCCAGCCTGGAGTGCTTCATCATCGGCGGCGGCCGCAAGATAGACGCCTGGACCGGCCAGCATCGCAGCGCCCAGGCCCTATTTGACCGCCCTGGGGACGAGCAGGCCTTCAGCAACGCCAATACGCTGGCCCAGTTGCTTGATCTGGAGCAAATCGCCACCGAGCGCCAACCCTGATTCACCGGCACGTCAAGCCAGAAGCGTAAAGTGCCACGCAGCCCCATGGCCGCATCCCGTCATGAGGTTTTTTATTTTTTTGCCGTTATGACTGCGACTTTTCAACCTGCCGCCTCCACCAGCGCCCAGACGCTGACCACTGACCAGGTACTGCAACAGCTACAGGCCCTGCTGCAGCCGCTGGGTGCGGTTGCCGAGGTGGAAACCGTCGCCCTGCCCGATGCTCTGGATCGTGTGCTGGCAGCCGATGTGATCTGCCCCGTCAATGTCCCTCCCCATGACAACAGCGCCATGGATGGCTATGCCTTTGCCAGCAGTGAACTGGAGCATGCACAGCCCGGCCAGCCACTGATGCTGCGTGTGGTGGGGACGGCTCTGGCCGGAGGGCCGTGGCAAGGCCAGCTTGGCGCGGGCCAATGCGTGAAGATCATGACGGGTGCGGTCATGCCTGTGGGTGCGGATACGGTAGTAGCCCATGAGCAGGCCAGCGCTGACCAGGAGTGCATTCGGTTTGACGGCTGTGCCCTGCAGGCAGGCACCAATCGTCGCCTGCGCGGCGAAGACCTGGAGCAAGGCTCTGTGGCGCTGCAGGCCGGCCAGCGTCTCACCCCAGCCGCCCTGGGCCTGCTGGCCAGCCTGGGACTGGGCCAGGTCAGCGTGCGGCGCAGGCTCAGCGTGGCTTACTTCTCCACCGGCGACGAGCTGCTGAGCCCCGGCGCCGAGCCGCGCGAGGGAGCCATCTACGACAGCAACCGCTTCAGCCTGCAGGCGCTGCTGCACCGCCTGGGCGCCCATGTGCTGGACCTGGGGGCCGTGCCCGATGAGCCGACCGCGCTGGAAGACCGCCTGCGCGAAGCAGCCACCCTGGCCGATGTGGTGCTGACCAGTGGCGGCATCAGCACCGGCGAGGCCGATCACACCCGCGCGATGCTGCAACGTCTGGGCACCGTGCAGTTCTGGCGTGTGGCCATGCGCCCCGGTCGGCCACTGGCGGTGGGTCTGCTCGCTCCCGCAGGCGGAATCTCCTTGACCAGATCGGCAGGCATCCCGATCAAGACAAGCGCAGGCGTCTCCCACAGTCAGAGCAATACACCACCTACCCAACGCCCGGCGGTGCTGCTGGGGCTGCCCGGCAACCCGGTGGCCGCCATGGTGAGCTTTCTGATGTTTGTGCGTCCGGCCCTGGCCATGCTGGCAGGCGAACGCGTCGCCCCCGTGCCATTGCTGCAGGCGATCAGCGGCGAGCGCCTGCGCAAACGCCCGGGCCGTACCGAATATCTGCGCGGCGTGCTCGAACTCGACAAGAAGGGCCAGGCCGCCGTGCGCACCACGGGCCCGCAAGGCTCGGGCGTGCTCAGCTCCATGGTCGCAGCCGACTGCATCATCGTGCTGGACGATGCGCGCGGCGATGTCCAGCCCGGAGAATCCGTCAACATCCTGCTGCTGCAGGGTCTGATCTGAAGACAGACTTGCCGTCTGATCCTCGACCCTCGATCCATTCTGGGAAATATTGCATGCCATACCAAGCCACCCACTGGGCCACAGAACCCACACGGCAGGCCATCGATGCGCTCAAGGGCGCGGACTTGCTGGAATTCGGCACCCCCTGGTGCGGCCACTGCCAGCGCGCCCAGCCGCTGCTGCAGTCCGCGCTGGCTGACCAGCCCGAAGTGGCGCACATCAAGGTGGAAGACGGCCCCGGCCGGCCGCTGGGGCGCAGCTATCGCGTCAAGCTCTGGCCCACGCTGATTTTTCTGCGTGACGGCAAGGAAATGGCACGCATCGTGCGTCCCGAATCCGAGCAGCAGATCCAAGAAGCACTGGCGCAGATCACGAACTGAGCCAGCGCAGCGGCTGGCTCAGCCGTTTTTGAGGGCCAGCTCCACGCCCTTGTTGGCCAGCGCATCGGCGCGCTCGTTGCCGGGGTCCCCGGCATGGCCCTTGACCCAGCGCCAGTCGATACGGTGACCGCTGCCCTGAACCAGCGCGTCCAGCTGCTTCCATAGCTCGACATTCTTGACTGGTTCCTTGGAAGCGGTGACCCAGCCCTTGGCCTTCCAGCCCTGTATCCACTCGGTAATGCCTTTGCGCACGTACTGGCTGTCCAGATACAGCACCACATCGCAGGGGCGCTTGAGCGCGGACAGAGCCTCGATCACGGCCTTGAGCTCCATGCGGTTATTGGTGGTTCCCAGTTCACCACCGAAGAGTTCCTTCTGCGCCGATCCGGCCTGCAGCAATGCGCCCCAGCCCCCAGGCCCGGGATTGCCCTTGCAGGCGCCATCGGTATAGATCACAACTTGATTCAATTTTCTTCCTTGTTACGCCAGAACATGTCCGGCGGCTGCTTCTGGGTAACGGGCGCCTTCATGCCAACCGGCACGCTGCTCTTGCGCCAGCTCGGGCTCATCATTCGCATGCCCTGCACGCGCTTGACGGCGACCACGCAATAGACGCCCCCCATCACCGGCCAGCAGCGGTGGCCCAGGCCTTCCATGAACTGCCAGCGGCTCAGCCACTTCTCACTTTGAGTGGCAGGACGATAACAGCCAAATTGCACGGCTTCGATCTCGAAGCTCAGCAATCGCAGCCAATCGCGCAAACGCCAGTAGCCCACGCCCAGGCTCAGGTCCGGCAAATAGCCCGCGCTGCGCTCCACCCGTCGCTGCAGACCCAGCAGACTGGAGGGATTCAGCCCGCTGATCACCAGCCGACCTTCCGGCACCAGCACGCGCGCAGCCTCGCGCAGCGCGGCATGCGGGTCGTTGGAGGCCTCCAGCGTATGCGGCATCAGCAGCAGGTCGAGGCTGGCCTCGGCAAAAGGCAGGGCTTCCGGAGCGGTCCTGAGCGCCGGCATCAACGGGGCAAAATTCTGCGTTTCTTCGGCGGGCGGCTGCGCCTGCGACACTCGGACCGCCGCCGCTTGCGCTACAGTGCCTGCTTTTGCATCCGGAACGGGATCGAGCCCCTCCAGCGCCAGCCAGCGATGGGGCATGCGGTTGCCGCGCAGGCCTTGCAGCTGCGGCAAGCCCAGTTGCAGGGCGTGGTAGCCAAAGATATCGGCCACCGCCTCGTCAAAGCGCTGCTGCTCCCATTCCAGGAGGTAGTGCCCTAGGGCTGAATCCGTCCAGTGATGCATCTCTATAATTTTGCAGCTCATGAACCTGTTGCCCATTCCCGCTTTTTCCGACAACTACATCTGGATGCTCCACGATGCGGAACACGCCGTGGTCGTCGATCCGGGTCAGGCCGAGCCTGTGCTGAGCACATTGGCACAGCGGGGTCTGAAACTGCAGGGCATTTTAGTCACCCATCATCATGCCGACCATGTGGGCGGCATCGATGCCATTCGCGCGGCCACCGGCGCTCCCGTCTGGGGCCCAGCCTACGAGTCCCTGCCCGAGCCCGTCACGCGCGTGCAGGGCGGCGACAGCATCGAGCTGCTCGGCGGCCCCTGGCAAGTCATCGATGTGCCCGGACACACCAGCGGTCATATTGCCTTCTTCAGCACCCGGGCGCAAAGCGAGCCCCTGCTGTTCTGCGGTGACACGCTTTTCTCGGGCGGCTGCGGCCGCCTTTTCGAAGGCACGGCAGCGCAGATGCAGGCCTCGCTGGACGCACTGGCCGCCCTGCCCGGCAGCACGCTGGTGTGCTGCGCACATGAGTACACAATTTCCAACCTGCGATTTGCGCAGGCCGTGGAACCAAACAATCCAGAACTGGCTCAGTATCTGGAACATTGCCAGCAACTGCGCAAGAGCGGGCAGCCGACGCTGCCCTCCACATTGCAGACCGAGCTGGCCATCAACCCGTTCATGCGAAGCCGCGCTGCCGATGTGATCGCAGCCGCCGTGCACCATGATCCTCAAACCAGGCCCGAGGACCCCGCCAGCGTGCTGGCCACCCTGCGCCAATGGAAAAACGTTTTCTGATGAAGCTGCTATCCACCCTGCTGCTGACAAGCGCACTGATCTTGACCGGCTGCGCCACCACCAGCAGCGTCGACCCCATGTATCCGAACGGCCCGCTCAAACCCCTGGGCCAGGGCAAAGTCGGTAGCTCCGAAGTCGCTGAACTGGAAGCCACGGGCGACCTCTGGGTTCGCATCCGCAAGGGCTTTGCCATGCCCAACCTGGAGCAGGATCTGGTCCAGAACCAGGAGCAGTGGTATGCCACCCGCCCCGACTATATCCAGCGCATGACGGAGCGATCGAGCAAGTATCTGTTCCACATCGTCGAGGAACTGGAGCGCCGCAACATGCCGACAGAGCTGGCGCTGTTGCCGTTCATCGAAAGCGCCTTCAACCCTCAGGCCGTCTCCAGCGCCAAGGCTGCAGGCATGTGGCAGTTCATGCCGGCCACCGGCACCTATTTCGACCTCAAGCAGAACGTCTTCCGCGATGATCGCCGCGATGTGCTGGCCTCGACCCGCGCCGCGCTCGACTATCTGCAAAAGCTCTACAACATGTTCGGCGACTGGCATCTGGCCCTGGCCGCCTATAACTGGGGCGAGGGGAGCGTGGGCCGCGCCATCAAGCGCAATGAAAAGCTGGGCCAGCCCGCGGGCTACCTTGACCTGCAGATGCCGGCCGAAACCCGCAACTACGTGCCCAAGCTGCAAGCCGTCAAGAACATCGTGGCCGAGCCCGAGAAGTTCAACACCGAGCTTCCCATCATCGAAAACCACCCCTATTTCCAGGCCGTGGATCTGCCGCACGATATCGACGTGGAGCTGGTGGCCAAGCTGGCCGATGTCAGCGTGAATGACTTCAAGGCGCTCAACCCCAGCTTTCACAAGCCGGTGATCTTTGCGCGTGCCACGCCGCAGGTGCTGCTTCCCTGGGACAATGCCAAGGTTTTCCGCCGCAATCTGCAGGCCTATAGCGAAGGCCAGTTTGCCAGCTGGACGGTATGGACCGTGCCCACCACCATCACCGTAGCCGAAGCCGCCCAGCGCGCAGGCCTGGGCGAAGCCGATCTGCGCGCCATCAACAACATCCCGCCGCGCATGCTGATCAAGGCCGGCTCGACACTGATGGTGCCGCGCGATGCCAATGTCAAGACTGATGTGCCCGGCCATGTGGCAGACAACGGTCAGATCTCCTTCGCCCCTGAAGTCGTGACCGTGCGCACCACGGTCAAGGCGCGAAAGCGCGATACCCTGGTCAGCGTGGCCAGCCGCTATGGCATCAGCGTCTCCAACCTCGCGGACTGGAACGACCTCAAGTCGACGGCATCCCTGCGCCCCGGCCAGTCGCTGATTGCCTACCTGCCCAGCCGCGCAGCCCGCAGCGCCCGCGCCGAAAGCAATGACAGCTCGGCCCGCAACACCCGTGGCGGCAGCAAGGTGGCAGCCGCCAGCAAGAACGCCAGGAGCAGCAGCGCGCCAGCTCCCCGTGGCGGCAAGAGCGAACCCAAGGCTCGTGGCGGTACACCTGCCAAGAAGCGCAAATAGGCCTCATCATCCGCAAAAAAAGCCCGCTGTTCGCAGAACCAGCGGGCTTTTCCATCTCTGCTCTTTCAAAAAAAAGAAAGCAGAAGACGCTTTATAGATGGGCGATTAAAGCCAATTCAAGCAATATTTTTCAGCGCCTATCCACCAGCGCGTGGGCAATCGTGCCCAGATCCACATATTCAAGTTCGCTGCCTATGGGCACGCCGCGCGCCAGCCGCGTGACCAGGATGCCACGCGACTTGAGCGCCTCGCTGATGGCATGGGCCGTGGCCTCGCCCTCGGCCGTGAAGCTGGTTGCCAGAATCACCTCCTGCACCACACCGTCACAGGCACGCTCCAGCAACTGCTTCATGCCGATTTCCTTGGGGCCCACGCCATCGAGCGGCGACAGCCGCCCCATCAGCACATAGTAGTAGCCCTGATAGGCCTCCGTGCGCTCCATGGCCGCCAGATCGGCCGGCGCCTCGACCACGCACAGCCGCGCGCCATCGCGCCCGGCGTCATCACAGATGCTGCAGATGGCGCCTTCGGTAAACGTGTGGCAGCGCTCACAGTGATGCACCGAGTTCACCGCAGAGTCCAACGCCCGCGCCAGTTGCAGCGCCCCGGCCTGGTCACGCTGCAGCAAATGAAACGCCATGCGCTGTGCCGACTTGATGCCCACGCCCGGCAGCCGGCGCAAGGCCTCGATCAAGGCATCCAGAGATTGCACATCAGACACGGGTTTGTCCTTTCAGTCACCAGAAAAAAGGCGATCTGCCACTGCGCAGATCGCCATTCACTCCCCTCACACCCCGGCCAGGGACAGCAAGCAGGAGCCGCGTCGCGGCATCGCAGCCATCCCTTGGCCGGGGAAGCGGCAGGGCCGCTCAGGGGGAAATCCGTCAGAACGGGAACTTCATCCCGCCGGGCAGGCCGGGCATACCGGCAGTGATCTTGCCCATCTTCTCGTTGGAGGTCTCTTCGGCCTTGCGCACAGCAGCGTTGAAGGCGGCAGCCACCAGGTCTTCCAGCATGTCCTTGTCTTCGGCCAGCAGGCTGGGGTCGATGGTGATGCGCTTGACGTCATGCTTGCAGGTCATCACCACCTTGACCAGACCGGCACCGGATTCGCCTTCGACTTCGATATTGCCCAGCTCATCCTGAGCCTTCTTCAGGTTGTCCTGCATGGCCTGAGCTTGCTTCATCAAACCGGCGAGTTGTCCTTTGTTGAACATGAGAATTCCTTCTTTTGTTGAAACGCCTTATTCAGGCTGAATAGATATGGGCTTGATGCTACCGGGCACGATTTTCGCGCCAAAGTCTCGCATCAAGGTTTGCACCTGCGGATTGCTTTTGACAATGTCCTCGGCCAGCAACTGGCTGGCTTGTCTTTCCAGGGCCAGTCGGCGGGCAGGACTGTCCGTCACCGGCCCTTGCTCGACCTGCAATTGTCGCGCATGACCGGCCGCTTCCAGCGCAGCACGCAAACGATCACGCGTGCCAGCCTGATTCAGCGAGCTGGACTCCACGCGCAGTCGCCACAGATCGCCTTCACGACCCAGCAGTTGCGACTGCAGCGCCAGTTGCCGCGCCACTGCCACCACGGCTTCGCTCTGCAACAACTGCTGCACCACGTCAAACCACAGATCGCCCTCGGGGGTGCGTTCCACGGGGGCTGCATCCTGGGCCGTGCTGGCATAGCCGCCGCCTGCGCTCTGGGCTGGCGGCTCATCCGACTCCATGGGCGGCATGGCATGCAGGGGCTGGCCGACATCGAGGTCGGCATCATCGCCCCAGCGCCCATCGTCAGACCAGCCCTCATCGGGCATGCCTGCCCAGGCCGCTTCGCCGGCATCCTGCTCTTCGGGAGCATCAACCATATCGACGGCCTCGGCGCTCTCGGACGCATCGTCGGCAGGCATATGGTCTGCCTCGGCGGCGGCTTCCTGATTCGCAGCAGCCATGTTTTGCTGAACCGCAGCAGGCTCAGGCGTCACGGCAGGCGCTGGCGACCGGGCCGAATCCGGGGCTGCCTGCATCACAGGCCTTGCAGCGGAATACACAGCTGAATCCGAGCGATCGGCAACCGCTTGAATCTGTTCAGGCTCGGCCATGGCGACGACTGACTCAGGCTCTTGCGCTGGTGCCGACTCCGGTACGGCTTGCACAACAGGCTGCTGCACAGACGGCAAGGACTGGACCTCGGTCGCTGGCACCTCCTTCGCCACCGGCGGTGAAGCCGGAGGCTGCTGAATCGGCGCCGGAGCCTGGACAACAGGCCGGCTAGGCCTCAGCGCCGGAGTTTTTTTTTCAGCCGTGCCGGCTTCGGCATGTGCCGGCTTGAAGGCCAGCAGCCGCAGCAGCGCCATGGTCAGCGCCGCATACTCATCCGGGGCCAGTCCCAGCTCGACGCGGCCGTGCAGGCAGATGCTGTAGAGCAGCTGCGTCTCGTCGCGGGGCATCAGACTGGCCAGTCGGTCTACTTCGGCAGCCTCCGGGTCGCTGGCATCCAGCGGCATATCCGGCACGGCCTGCAACACGGCCATGCGCTGCAGAACGGCGCACATTTCCTCCAGTGTCGATGCAGCAGACAGACCGTTGTGGCGCAGCTCTTCGGAGACTTCAACCACCGTGCGCCCGTGCCCCTGCGCCAGGGCATCGATCAGGCGAAAGACATGGCTTCGATCCACGCTGCCCAGCATCTGGCGCACCGTCGCCTCCTGCAACTGCCCGCTGCCAAAGGCAATCGCCTGGTCGGTCAGGCTCAGCGCATCGCGCATGGAGCCGCGCGCTGCGCGCGACAGCAATCGCAGCGCCTGAGGCTCTGCCGGCACGCTTTCCTTGTCCAGCACATGAGTCAGGTGCTCCAGAACCGTTTCGGGCGCCATCGGGCGCAGATTGAACTGCAGGCAGCGCGAGAGCACAGTGACCGGTACTTTCTGCGGATCGGTCGTGGCCAGCACGAACTTCAGATACTCGGGAGGCTCCTCCAGCGTCTTGAGCATGGCGTTGAACGCGGTGTTCGTCAGCATGTGCACCTCGTCGATCATGAAGACCTTGAAGCGCCCCTGCACCGGTTTGTACACCGCCTGCTCCAGCAGGCTCTGCACCTCATCCACACCGCGGTTGGATGCAGCATCCAGTTCGGTGTAGTCGGGGAAACGACCGCTATCTATTTCAGTGCATGCTGCGCATACCCCGCAAGGGGTTGCGGTGATTCCACCATTGCCATCCAGGCCCTGGCAATTCAGCGACTTGGCCAGAATGCGCGACACCGTGGTCTTGCCCACGCCACGTGTGCCCGTGAACAGATAGGCGTGATGCAGGCGCTGCTGGGTCAACGCATTGGTCAGAGCCTGAACCACGTGCTCCTGCCCCACCATTTCAGTGAAGGTACGGGGCCGGTATTTGCGAGCAAGCACTAAATAAGACATAGCCTCTGATTCTACGGGGCCGGGACATGCCAACAAGCCTGCTCCTGGAATCTCATTTCACAGCTCGCGGAACTGTGTCGGTTTTGCATCTATAATCGAGAGTGACGGGCCTCCTCGCATGGGGAAGCAGCCAACCGGGTCAGGTGGGGAACCAAGCAGCCCTAACTGTGGATACAGTGCCGAGATCAGGCTCGTCACCTTTCGATGGAAACCTCTTTTACAGACAAGAGGCTGTCTTCCGGGAAAGGCCATTCTTCACCATGAACAACACCATGCTGCGGCGCTTTGTCCAGGATAAGTGTTTCGCATCGACCTCCCATGCCTGGGAAGGCGGCACCGTTCAGAGCCGAACCTGAGCCCGCCATTGCTTCAAGGTCTCCTGCAGGCCTGCGGCAGACAAAAGCGGCAACCAAGAAATCGGATGCAAAAAAGGCCGCAATTGCGACCTTTCTATTTTTACCGGATTGACATGGCGCCGTGCAGGGACACCATGGAAGCTCAAACCGGAACGCCCACCAGATCATGCCCCTGCGTGCCCACAATGCGCACGCTGATCAACTCACCCACCTTGTAGGTCTTGCTGGCCTTCTCGGGCGGCTGGATGTGAACCACGCCGTCAATCTCGGGAGCATCGGCATAGGTGCGGCCCACACCGCCTTTTTTGCCCAGACTGACGGCCTTGTCCACCAACACCTTCATGACCTGGCCCACGCGGCGCTGCAGACGCTGGGTGGAGACTTCTTCGGCCACTTCCATGAAGCGCGCACGGCGCGCCTCACGCACCTCTTCGGGCAGCATGCCGGGAAGTTCGTTGGCGGTGGCGCCTTCGACGGGGCTGTAGGCAAAGCAGCCGGCACGGTCGATCTCGGCTTCGCGAATGAAGTTAAGCAGATGCTCAAACTCTTCCTCGGTCTCGCCGGGAAAACCGGCAATGAAGGTGGAACGAATCACCAGCTCGGGGCAGATCTTGCGCCACTCACGGATACGGTCCAGGTTCTTTTCGCCCGACGCGGGTCGCTTCATGCGCTTGAGCACATCGGGATGGCTGTGCTGCAGGGGCACGTCCAGGTAAGGCAGGATCTTGCCCTCGGCCATCAGGGGCAAGACCGTATCCACGGTGGGATAGGGGTAGACATAGTGCAGACGCACCCAGGCGCCGTGCTGCTGTGCCAGCTTGCCCAGCTCGTCAGCAAGTTCCAGCATGCGGGTCTTGACCGGCTTGCCGTCCCAGAAACCGGTGCGGTACTTCACATCCACGCCATAGGCCGAGGTATCCTGGCTGATCACCAGCAGTTCCTTGACGCCTCCTTCGAACAGTGCCTTGGCCTCCTTGAGCACATCACCGATCGGACGCGAGACCAGATCGCCGCGCATGCTGGGAATGATGCAGAAAGTGCAGCGGTGGTTGCAGCCTTCGGAAATCTTCAGATAGGCGTAGTGCTTTGGCGTGAGCTTGATGCCCGCATCGCCAAAGCTGCCGGGCACCAGATCCACGAATGGATCGTGCGGCTTGGGCAGGTGGGTGTGCACAGCGTCCATCACCTCTTGGGTGGCATGGGGGCCGGTGACGGCCAGCACACTGGGGTGAACTTCGGCCACCATGGTGGAGCCGCCATCCTTGCCGGCCTTGGCGCCCAGGCAGCCGGTCACGATCACCTTGCCGTTGGCAGCCAGAGCCTCGCCAATGGTGTCCAGGCTTTCCTTGACGGCATCGTCGATGAAGCCGCAGGTATTGACGATGACCAGGTCAGCGCCTTCAAAGGTCTTGGAGGTCTGGTAACCCTCGGCGCTGAGCTGCGTGAGAATCAGCTCGCTATCAGTCAAGGCCTTGGGGCAGCCCAGCGAAACAAAGCCTACCTTGGGGATAGCGGTTTGCGTGGGGCTATCGGAGTCGATTGATTTCATTTGATTTTTCCAGCAGCGCAGCGTCTACGCGCCAAGCAGCAATTTTATTTCAAAGGCCAGATCAGCAGACTCGACTCTGTGGCTCGAGCCCGCTGCGCGCACGATGAGAAAACCGGTAAACGAAAAAGGCGCTACAGTTTCCATGGCTGTAGCGCCTGTATTCTGGTGGGTCCTGCGAGATGCGTACTCGCGTACCAACAAATCAAAAGCCCGTGTCTGCGTCAAACATAGACGCGGACCCAAACAGGTGAACTGCTGGATTTTACCAGCTACGCATCTGGCTGCTCACGCCCTCCTGGTCTTTATCCCCACAGCTCAGGTATGGCGTGGTGGCCTGATTCCTTCGAGACCCCAAAGCTCGCCGACTGAAGCGGAGGCGAAAAAGCGGCATGGATCACGCTGACTGAAAATAGGACCTGCGCCCCTCCAGCCTGGGCCTCTCAGACTCCCGAAAGCGCTGGCCGATCAGATTGAATACTCCTCCACAATCAACCATCCCATACTCCCCACACCATCATTGATGATGTCCAGGTGGTTGCCGCCCTCGTACACACGAATGTTCTGCCCCACGAAAGCTCTGGGCACAACACGCTCGATATTGCACAGTGCCAGCTTGATTTGCTCACTCAGCGCGGAAAGCGACTTCTGGGAGTAGTCAATGTCTATGGCCTCAGCCAGCAGCCCATAGACAACCCTCCTTTTCCCTTCCTCAGGAAAAGCAAGCACTTTGGTGTGCAAGAGTTCCGCATTGGAAAATTTGCGGCCAGTGAGTTTTTCGAAAACTTCAATGCTTGGCAAAGCGCCCTCCCCATGCAATGTGACCAAATGCAACAAGCATAGTCGAACGCATTTACAGGGGTCAACTGTCGGCTGCGGGTCGAAGGTCCTGCCCCGCCATGCCCGTCACAGCAGCCTACTCAGACGCGCTGCAAGTCCCTCCACAACGTTCACCTCGGCCTCATCAAACGGCTGTCAGAGAATCAAGACACCTTTGGAAAACCCAATGCGATAGCGGGAGCACCTATGGACATTGACCCAACACCATGAATGCGATGGTCACGGTCGACCGATAGAAATGCTTTTGCATGGGAGCTGTCAAAAACAGCCTCCCGATCAATTCTGGTCGCTGGCCTTCCTCAGATCGTCCACGATTGATGCAAAAAAACTCATACAGAGTGTGAGCGCCACGAACGCGAAACTGACAAGCAGCCATTTCATAGTTGCACCCCTGTGATTTACACTTTTTAACAGTATGAGTGCACCAGCTGATAACGCTGAATAGATGTTTACGCTAGCCCTGTTGCAGGCCAGGTCGGCTTCGTCGCACCTGGGCTCCGAAACTCCCCTGGCCTCGCCAAGAGGGGCATGAGGCGGGGTCAATATGGCTCAATGCCGGTGCACTGGGCCAGCTGATCCAACAAGCCACTGGCAAGTTCATCGGCACTCAGACGGTGTGGCAGTCGATGCCGCCGCCGCTGCCTGTCAGTGCAGTGAAAACACAGCCGCTGCCTCAATCTCAAGCGGCCTGGAAAGCAGATACCCTTGAGCACAATCCACCCCAAGCCTCTGGAGCATTTCCAGCTCTTCAGGTCGCTCCACGCCCTCGGCAATCACGAGGCTTCCGATCTCATGCGCGAAGCTGATCAGGCCTCTGGCCAGCGCACGCCGCTTCTCGTCGGTGTCGATCGAGTGGGTAAGACTCATATCCAGCTTGATGATTTCCGGCTCAAGATTGAGGATGTGCCGCATGCTGGAATAGCCCGCGCCGGCATCATCAACCGCCAGTTTCGCGCCCCGGCGACGATAGGGCTCCAGTCCAACGGCAAGTGCCTTGTAATCCTTGACCGCTGCATGCTCGGTAATCTCCAGGACCAGGCGGGAGAGATCATCGATGCCATCCAGCAGTTGGTGGAACTTGCTGCTCAGCAGCAATTGTGGCGAGCAGTTGACACTGACGCTGCTGCTGGCAGGCAGTCGCTGCAGCGCAGGAAGTGCCTTGGCAATCGCGCACAACTCCAGATCAACGCCGAGCCCTGCCTTGTCTGCCACGTCGAACCAGTAATCCGGCGCATGTCTGGGCTCGACATCAAAACGCGAAAGGCTCTCAAAGCCGCAGATGGCCTTGTCGCGCAGACTGCAGATCGGCTGGAACACCATTCTCGGATCGCCGTGCGCCAAAGCGGAACGCACTTCGCCAACCAGCTGTGCCTTGATCCGCTCCTCTGCGGCCTGCTCTTCGATGCGGTCAGCCAGGATCTCGGCGAATGCCCGCAGCAACTGCATGTCACGCTCGCCCAGCGTGGGATTCGGGAGAAAGCTGAAGCAGCAAAGCGTGCCATAGACATGCCCGTCCGTGAGCCGGACGGGAACACTCAGATGGGAGCCGATTGGAATGGCATGGGTTGCGGAAATCTGCTGAGCAGCCGGCACCCGACTGGTGTCCGGAATGCATTCGGGCAACTCGCCGTGGACCACCTTCAGGCAATATCCCTCCTGCATGGGAATGCTCTGACCTTGATAAAGCGGTCCACCCGAAACACTGTCCAAATGCTTGAGCACCCGATCAGCGGCTCCGAAGTGCGAGACAAAGGCGATATCCATTCCAAGGTGCTTGCGAACCGCACGAAGTATGCGATCAACACCTTCGGCACACACACCTGATCTCATCAAGTGATTGAGATGGCGATTTCCTTCAAGCTCCAGATCGTTCATCTGCATGCCCCCCTCTTACATACAGTCGACTCACATGACTTTTGTCACTTTTTAATACAAAACAGCATTCAATGTGAAGCGATAAGCCTCGATGCGCAGCCAGTTTCTCAGCAGCGAGCGTGGAAAAAATGTCAATCAACCCAGTAGGTTCCGCAATCTGTCTCGATTTCAGCCGCCGCTGCAACCACGCTTTTCCGCCAAACCGGGCCTGATCGCCCTGTCACGTGGCGTCTGCCAAACGCCCGCCTACAGACCTCTCCATCACAGCGACAACGGACAGCAATCGAACTGGAGCCACGTCCGGCTCCGCATGATGCATCTGCGGGTAAAAGTCTGGGCCGAACCAATGACTGCATCAAGGTCGACGGACTTTACAAAATTATGTTTCAGTTTGATACAAATAGCCCGATATCCAGTTAATTACTGTTTGGGTTCGAGGAGAGATCAATGAGACGGTGCATCATCAAAGTGGCGGGAGCCTATTACACGGCGCTCTTCCCCAGCACGTGCGCCGCTCTTGAAGACGCAATGAAGCGCTTTCCCGGTGCCACCACGATCAGCGTCAGAGCAGCATGTCTCGCACTCAACCACTCGATGCTGCACTGAGTTGTCCCGCTGGGACCTCGTAAGGCCTTACCTGCGGCAGTGAGCGCGCATATGGCACCCCCTGCCCTGGTCACTCCAGCCCGTCCATGACAGAACTTTCTGAGCGCTCTGCTGCTTTGCAGATGACTTTGCGTATGAGAGCACTACTGAGCGACCACCTGCACGCGGCTCAGGTCGACCCCAAGTGAGTTGGCTTTTTCAAGCAGGCGCCTGAACTGCTGCTCGGGAATGGTCTTGCTGCGCGACAGCAGCCAGAAATAATCAAGGCTGTCGCCTATCACCAGGGCCGTCTGATATTCGTCATCCAGACTCACCACGTTGTAGCCGCCATAAAAAGGACCAAAGAAGGAAACCTTGAGTGCTGCCACATCAGGGCGGCCCAGAAAGCGCGCCCTGCCCCGGGCCTGCCGCCATTCCTGCTTCGCAGGGTCATAGCCCCGGTTGATGACGGTCACGGTCCCATCTTCGTTCAGACTGTATTGCGCGGAGACTTGGCTGAGTCCTTTTTCAAAACGGTGCTCTATCCGCGCAAGCTCGTACCAGGTGCCCTTATAGCGCGTGACATCGAAGCCACTCACAGGCTGCACGCCTTGAGGGACCGAGACTGCGCAACCCCAGAATGCAGCGGCAACTCCCGCCGCAACCGCCGTCAAACCAGCACAACGAATCGACGAACTTCTCGAAAAACGCATGGTTGTTCCCGAAGTTGAAAGCCTCATTCAACCATTCATGCTCCTGCCCGCCCTGCAAAGCGGGCTTTTATCGTTCTGGGAAGCCAGGGTGCAAGACAGCTGGGGGCAGCTTTGACGGGCGAGCAAAGGCCGCCGCCACTTTGCCCCAAAGACGCACAGGCGAACATATGTCTCCTGCTGCAACTATCCACATCTACCCTAAAAATACTTGATGTAGTCGTGATTCCAACGCAATTCAAGCGAACCATTGGCCACCCTGCGAATTCACTGGACGCGCCATCGCGGCAGCTGTACCGTCGTCTTTTGGTTCAGCAACTTGATTGAAGGCCGCCTGCCCCATGAGTAAATCCAAAGAGTCCACCGTCCATCACATCGTGGATGCAAAGCAGTGGGAACTCAATCGCGAAAAAGAGCGCATCACCTATCCTGCCAACCATGCCGGCCCGATTCAGATGGACTGGCGCAAGCGCGAGAACTACTCGGCCACCGACCTGAACTACCGAGGAAGAAGTAAAACCCCGTAGCAGCAGATCCGGCCCGAACGGCAGCACAAACCCTGTCACCGCCGAAACAAGCGGGAGCCCGCTTTGGGGAATGAACAAATGGCGACGCACACTGCAAGCTTGGGCCTACTCCCCCGCTTCAATGATCCCGAGTGCAAGTACTGCAGGCCACTCCCCAAAGCCGGCACCACACTGAGGAACAAAGTCCTTGGACTCGAAAAAGCAGTGAGCCCAGATACCAATGCTGATTGGCATTGGACTCCATCCGCCGTAGCCCATTGACTGCGCAGCTCCTGCAAGGCGCTGCTTCGTCCGCACACATGCCAAGAAAAAGCAGCTTGAATCTGGCTCTTGCTGCCTAATTGATAGCAAAAGAAAAGGCCCCGTATTGCTACGGGGCCTTGCTATCTTTGGTGGGTCCTGCGAGATTCGAACTCGCGACCAACGGATTAAAAGTCCGCTGCTCTACCGACTGAGCTAAAGACCCTGCCACACCTTAAAAGCAGTAGTTGCCTAATCAGTGGAATAACGTTATTGTAATCTATTTTTCCAGGCCCGCTGCCGAAAACGCGAATTAGTTGGATCAGTTCGCGGTTAGGGTTAGTTCGACTGCCGGGCCAATTGATCGAGCACCCAGCCTGCAGCGCACTGACCAAAGGTTGCCGTCACGGCCACGACCGAGCCGTAGCCATGGCAGTTGAGGCTGCCATCACCGCCCTCGATGGAGCAAGATGCATCGGGAGGAGCTACCGCCTCCCGGCTGAACACGCAGGTCACGCCCATGCGCTTGCCATCCTTGGGGGCGCCATGCTGCTTGCGCAGCCGGTACCGCAGCTGCGACAGAAGCGGATCATGAGTCGTCGCAGCAAGGTCGGCAATATCCACCAGATGGGCCATGCGCTTTCCGCCCGCAGCGCCGACGGAAATGAAGCACTGCCGGGTCTTGCGCGCGTGCGCAGCCATTTCGGCCTTGGCCTTGATCTGATCGCAGGCATCGATCACCGCATCGGCATCGACCGGCAAGAGTTGCTGCCAGTTGTCCGGGTCGACAAACTCGTCAATGCAATTGACCACGCAAGCGGGATTGATCTCGGCGATGCGATCACGCATGGCTTCGATCTTGGCCTGACCCACCGTGCTGGTCAGCGCATGGATCTGGCGATTGATATTGGACTCGGCCACATGGTCCATATCGATCAGGGTCAGGCGGCTCACACCGCTGCGCGCCAGGGCCTCGGCCGTCCACGAGCCGACTCCGCCGACACCGACCACCACCACATGGGCGGCACGAATCCGGGCTGCGCCCGGTACGCCGTAAAGGCGCTCCAAACCGCCAAAGCGGCGCTGCACATCTGCTTCTTCCATAGAAAAAACAGCGCCGTATGGGGGCGCTGTTTCCGCTTGAGGCTGTGAATATCCGGCCATTACTTGAGCGTCGCCAGCTTGGACTTGGCAATCCCTGCGGCTTCCGAGTTCGGATAGGCCTGCAGCAGCTCTTCCAGAGTCTTGCGCGCCGCCTTGGTGTCCTTGAGTTCCACCTGACAGTTGGCGATGGACAAGGCCGCTTCGGGCGAGCGGGCATGCATGGGAGTCGTGGTCATGACCGAGCGGAAATTGGCAATGGCGTTCTTATAGTCGCGTGTGGCGTACTGCGAGTTGCCCAGCCAGAAGCGCACCGACGGTGTATAGCCGCTCTTGGGCCACTGGCGCAGAAAAGCGGCAAACGCCTGACCAGCCTCGGGGAACTTGCCCGAACGGAACATGCCCAGAGCCTGCTCGAAGTCCTGTTGCTCGTTGCGATCGGCAGTGAATTCCACACCGTCCACGGTCACGCTGACTGGTTCGAACTGGCGCAGACGCTCGTCAAAGCCCTTGGCCAGATCTTTCTGACCGCGCTGCAACTCGGCAGCGTCGCGTGTCAGCTGCTCGTTCTGACCACGCAGCTTGGCCTGGTCGGACTTGAGCGACTCGATCTGCGACTGCAGATCCAGCAGGCTGCGACGGGTTTGCTCCTGCGACTGCTGCAGGCTGTCAACGCGCTGGCGCAGTTCGATGATGGCGCGGCGCGCCTCGTCATCACCAAACAGGGCTGCATGGGCGCTGATGGCAGAGCCGGCCAGCAGGCCGGCCACCACCAGGCGCGGCAGCGTTGCGTGACGGAGAGTCAACAAGGCCTGCTTCATCATTAACGGTAGTTGATTTCAACGCGACGGTTCTGGGCGTAAGCGTCTTCGCTATGGCCTTCGGCAGCAGGCTTTTCCTTGCCGTAGCTCACCGCTTCGACCTGAGCGTCGTTGACACCCAGCAGACCCAGGGAGCGGCGCACGGCTTCGGCACGCTTCTGACCCAGAGCCAGGTTGTATTCACGACCGCCGCGCTCGTCGGTATGGCCTTCCAGCTGCACCTTGGCCGCAGGATTGGCCTTGATGAACTTGGCATGGGCTTCGATCTGGGGCTGTGCATCGGCCTTGACAGAGTAGCTGTCAAAGTCGAAATACACGATGCGGCTGACGCCCTGAGGGCCGGCCTTGGAGGCGGCCGAACCGGTCAGGTCCACACCGGACACGCCGCTCTGGCCCTGGCCGCTGGTGCCAGCACCCTGGCTCGACAGCGAACCGTCAACGGGCTTGTCGTCCAGCTTGACGCCAGAGCTGCAACCTGCGACCAGCGCGGTCACAGCCAAAGCCAGGGAAAGACGTTTGATAGTCAACATGAGATTTCTCCGAACAGTCCACAACGGACTTCATCACTAGAAAGAAAGAGGGAAAGCAAACTTCAGATCAGTGTTTCTGGAACGGGCCCCAGTCGGGCTCACGTATGTCTCCACTTGGACCTGCCAGACGCGCCTTGATCTTGCCGTCCAGCGTGGTGGTCATGAGCGCCTCACGGCCTCCCTGAATGGTGGCGTAAACAATCAGACGGCTGTTGGGCGCAAAACTCGGGCTTTCGTCCGCCGTGGTGTCCGTGACGGAGTTCACGGTGCCTGTCGCCAGATCCATGACCTGGAGCTTGAAGCCACCGCCCACGCGGGAGACATAGGCCAGCCACTTGCCGTCGGGGCTGATGGCGGGCGAGATGTTGTAGGTGCCGCTGAAGGTCACGCGCTCGGCACTGCCGCCCGAGGACGAAACCTTGTAAACCTGAGGGGCGCCGCCACGGTCGCTGACGAAATAGATGGTGCGACCGTCGCTGGAGAAGCAGGGCTCGGTATCGATGCCACTGCTTTGCATGAGGCGGCGCGGCTCGCCGCCCTGGGCGCTGAGCAGATACAGCTGCGAGCCGCCGTCGCGGCTCAGCGTCACGGCCAGACGGCTGCCGTCGGGCGACCAGGCAGGAGCGCTGTTGGAGCCGCGGAAATTGGCCAGCAGACGACGGTGGCCGCTGGCCACATCGTGCACATAGACCACGGGCTTGCGTGACTCGAAGGACACATAGGCCAGCTGGGTGCCGTTGGGTGCCCAGGCGGGGGAAATGATGGGCTCTGGGCTGGACAGCGCCGATTGGGCATTCTCGCCGTCGGCATCGGCAATCCACAGGCGGTATTGGGCGCCGGCCTTGGTCACATAGGCAATGCGGGTGGAGAAAATGCCTTTCTCGCCCGTGAGCTTTTCATAGATGTAGTCGGCAATGCGGTGCGCCACCAGACGCAGATCGCCGGTGGTCACGGCAAAGCCCTGGCCGCCCAGATCCTGGCCCTTGACCACATCCCACAGGCGGAAGCGCACATCCCAGCGGCCATCGGCCAGGCGGGTGATGCTGCCGGTGGCCAGCGAATCGGCACCCTTCTGGCGCCACTGCGCCACGTCGGGGCGCGAGGTCTCGTCCAGCGCGACGCCGGAAGCGTCCACGCCGCGGAACTGGCCACTGCGCTCCAGGTCGGCCTGGATGATGGCGGAAATCTTCTGCGGGGCCGAACCTTCCCCCTTGAACGGGGCGATTGCGATCGGCAGCTGTGTCAGGCCCACGCCTGTTACCTCAACCCTGAACTGGGCCAGTGCCGGAAGGGCCGGCGTGGCGGCTAGCGTTGCCAGCATGGCTCTACGGGAAGCGCGCGGCCCTGCCGCCCAGGTTGTCAGGGATGGAAGTCGGTCAATAGTCATTGGCAGCCATCAAAATTTCCGGAATTGCCCGGTACAAACACAAGCGCGAATGTTACACACACTGACGGATTCCTGATGTAAGAACGTGCTCAGTAGGGTGATCAAACGCAAGTGTCCCAAAATTTTCAGATCGGGAGCATGCCAGAGTCTGCATGAGTGCAGAGACAAGCCCCGGACCAATTCTGCCGCAGGCTTGCGCTTTATATTCAAACAGGCATAGTTGGTTACAACTTCATCCCGAATTTCATCTATTGAGATCCGTGCGGACTCCAAAAGCACAAGCCCTAAAATCACGCGCTTATGCAAGCCACACCGTCACCATCGCCGAGCGAGCCCCCCAAGGCCGCTCCCGCTCCAGCTGTCCCCGCCCATCCATCCGAGCTGCCGCTGATGCAGCGCCTCAAGCGCCTGACGCCTTATTTCTCGGGCCAGCGCTGGGCCTGGGGTCTGGCCATTTTTGCCACGCTGGTGGGTGCGGCGACCGAGCCTGCCATGCCGGCGCTGCTCAAGCCCCTGCTCGACAGCGGTTTTACGGCAGGGTCGCTGCCGCTGTGGACGGTGCCCGTGTTTCTGATCGGCCTGTTCGTGATTCGCGGCCTGGCCCAGTTCACGGGGCAGTACGCGCTGGCCCGCATCACCAATGACGGCATGCTGGGTCTGCGCCAGAAACTCTTCGAGCGCCTGCTGGCCGCCGACATGAGCCTGTTTTCCAGGCAATCGGCCTCGGCGCTTTCCAACACCATCGTCTACGAGGTGCAGACCGGTGCCCAGCAGCTGGTGCAGGCGATGATGAGCATCTCTCGCGACGGCTTCACGCTGATCGCCCTGCTCGGCTATCTGATCTATCTGAACTGGCAGCTCACGCTGATCGTGGCCTTCATGGTGCCGGGCGTGGCCTGGGTCATGAAAACGCTGTCGCGCCGCCTGTACCGCATCACCAAGTCCAGTCAGACGGCCACCGACGAACTGGCCTATGTGGTGGAGGAGAACGTGCTGGCCCACCGCATGGTGCGCCTGCATGGCGCCCAGGCTTCGCAGCAGTCGCGTTTTGGCGAGCTGAGCCGCCAGCTGCGCGGCCTGAACACCAAGGCCACCATCGCCTCGGCCGCCATGACGCCACTGACCCAGGTGCTGGCGGCGATTGCGCTGTCGGTGATTCTCTGCATCGCCCTGTGGCAAAGCCGCGAAGGTGGCGCCGCC
Source organism: Comamonas sp. Z3 (assembly GCF_008121565.1). NCBI lineage: Bacteria > Pseudomonadati > Pseudomonadota > Betaproteobacteria > Burkholderiales > Comamonadaceae > Comamonas > Comamonas sp. Z3. The sequence goes on along the minus strand of NZ_VOQU01000001.1, from coordinate 583,467 downwards.
ATCGGCTCGGCCAGCGTGCAGGATGTGACCGTGGGCGGCTTTGCCGCCTTCATCTCGGCCATGCTGATGCTGATTGCGCCCATTCGCCGCATGGCCGATGTGGCCAACCCCATCACGCGCGGCGTGGCCGCACTGGAGCGTGGCCTGGCCCTGCTCGAAGGCTCCACCGACGAGCAAGGCGGCAGTTTCAAGCCCTGCGCCAAGGTCAGCGGCGCACTGCAGCTGAGCGATGTGAGCGTGCAGTTCGGCCCGGACAAGGCTCCGGCCCTCTCGCACCTGAGCCTGGACGTCAAGGCCGGCGAAGTCGTGGCCCTGGTCGGCCCGTCCGGTGCTGGCAAGACCACGCTGGTCAATCTGCTGCCCCGCTTTTTTTCGCCCACCAGCGGCCAGATCATGCTGGAAGGGGTTCCCGTGGCCGACTGGGACCTGAACACGCTGCGCCAGCAGTTCGCCATGGTCAGCCAGGACGTGGTCATGCTCAACGACAGCGTCGCGGCCAATGTGGCCCTGGGCAGAGATATTGACGAGACACGCGTCTGGTCCGCTCTGGAGGCCGCCAATCTGGGCGACTTCGTGCGCAATCTGCCCCAGGGCCTGCACACCCTGGTGGGCCACAATGCCAGCCAGTTCTCGGGCGGCCAGCGCCAGCGCCTGGCCATTGCCCGCGCGCTCTACAAGGACGCGCCCATCCTGATCCTGGACGAAGCCACTTCGGCACTGGACAACGAGTCCGAGCGACTGGTCCAGCAGGCGCTGAACCGTCTGATGCAGGGCCGCACCACGCTGGTGATTGCCCACCGCCTGTCCACCATCGAGCATGCGGACCGCGTGGTCGTCATGGAGCGCGGCCAGATTGCCGAACAAGGCTCGCATGAGCAACTGATGGAACTGGGCGGCCTCTACGCCCGCCTGCACAACCAGGTGCGCAGCTCGACCCCTGGCGAGCCTCAAATTTAAGAGCTGCTACCGCATATAAATAAAGGACTTCAGGGTCAAATGAACCTGAAGTCCTTTTTCATTGGGCGCTAGCAGCTATCAAAATAGCTAGTCCGATACTGAAACCGTCCGCTACCAGCTCCCGCGCGGGGGCTGGGTACGGCGCTCATGCTGCAGCGCCTTGCCCAGCAGATCGACCATGTACTGCCGGTCCACCAGCCTGGCGAAGTCCGCTGCCGTCATATTGCGCTGGTTGCGCAGCGTGATGTCCGCCCCCTCCTGCAGCAGCAGCCTGACCACGGCTTCGCTGCTGTACTGGGCAGCCAGCATCAGCGGCGTGCTGCCGTTCGGCGATGCTGCATCGATATAGGCGCTTTCTTCGAGCAGCAGCTTGATGATGTCCAGCGTCTGCGGCGTGTCGGCGGAGGCTGCATAGTGCAGCGGCGCCCAGCCCTCTCGATTCACGTCGGCGCCGCGCTTGATCAGCTCGCGCACGATATCGAGGTGGCCCTTGATGCAGGCCATCATCAGCGGCGTCTCGTTCTGGCGCGAGGCCAGATTGACATCGATCCGCGGCGCCTTGAGCAGCACGTCAAAGACCTTGAGCGAGTCCTGATGCAGGGCCGCCACCAGCCCCGGCCGCCCGCGCGAATCCAGGGTGTTGGCGTTGAAGCCGCGAAAGATCAGATTCACCATGGCACTGGAGTTGTCGCTGACCAGCGCCCGCGAATAGTCCTCGTAGTCATTGGCCTGGGCCAGCCCTGGCAGGCCCGCCACCCCGACGACAGCAGCCCCCGCCCAGCGCAGGCTCTGGCGGCGGTTCAATGACGATGCAATCGATGGGGCAGCAAAAAGACTCATGCACTCGCTCCAGAGTTCACGGACAAGGTCACGCCCTTGAACAGGCGGTCAAAGTTGGCACTGGTGGCGGCAGCCACCTCCTCGATGGAAATGCCGCGCACCTCGGCAATCTGCCTGGCCACAAAAGGCACGTAGGAAGGATTATTGGTCTTGCCTCGGTAGGGCACGGGCGCGAGATAGGGACTGTCGGTTTCTATCAACAGCCGGTCCAGCGGCACGAACGCCGCCACATCGCGCAGATGCTGGGCATTCTTGAAGGTCACGATGCCCGACAGGGAGATGTAGTAACCCATGTCCAGGCCCGCGCGCGCCACTTCGGCGGTTTCGGTGAAACAGTGAAAGACACCGCCGGCCTGGGTGCCGGAATCGGCCTCGCCGCACTCGCGCAAAATGCCCAGGGTGTCGTCGGAGCTGCTGCGGGTGTGGATGACCAGCGGCTTTTGCGTGATCTGCGCCGCCCTGATATGCGTGCGAAAACGCTCGCGCTGCCATTCCAGATCGGCAATCGTGCGACCGCCCTTGCGGTCTTCCATGCCGTAGTAATCGAGCCCGGTCTCGCCGATCGCCACCACGCGCGGCAGCGCGGCGCGCTCCACCAGATCCTGCACGCTGGGCTCGGTCATGTCTTCGGTATCGGGGTGCACGCCCACGGTGGCCCAGAAGTTGTCGTAGTCCAGCGCCAGCTGGTGCACCTCGGGAAACTCTTCCATCGTCGTGCTGATGCACAGCGCGCGCGTGACCTTGGCGGCAGCCATGGCTGCGCGGATCTGCGCGATATTGGCGCTCAGCTCGGGGAAATTCAGGTGGCAGTGGGAATCGGTAAACATAGAGATTGGACCGCTCCTGAGCGGCTGCGCCGCTTCCCCCAGGGGACGACGCCATCGCTGCGAGACGGCTCTTGCTCGGCGCCTCTGGTGTGAGAACGCGCCAGTATTAATAATCAGATTGTCTGGGTCGGCTTCTCGGAGCTCAGGGCCGTGCCCAGAATCTGCTCGATCTTTGCCTTGAGCTCGGCGGACTTGGCGTCCTTGGGAAACTGGATGCCCACGCCCTGGGTCCGGTTGCCGGAAGCGCGCTCCGGCGTCACCCAGGCCACCCGGCCCGCGACCGGATAGCGCTGCGGATCGTCGGGCAGGGTGAGCAGAACATAGACATCATCGCCCAAACGATAGTCACGCTGCGTGGGCACAAAAATCCCCCCTTCGGCGAACAACGGAATATAGGCGGCATACAGCGCCGCCTTTTCCTTGATCGCCAGCTGCATCACGCTGGGACGAGGGGTGGTAGTTGCGTTCATAGTGGGTAGCGGAATTCTTGTGGCAGCCGGGCGGCGGTAGTGGCGAGGTTAACACCCGGGAATATTTTGACCAAACCGTGCTTCATGACCTAGCGCACGGCTCTGGCGGCTTTGCCCGAGATCAGCACCGCCCGCGCCCTGGAGGCCAGAGCCTCCATCATCAGCCCAGCATTGAAGGGGTGATCGGCCGTGCGCGCCGCCTGCACCAGCTCGCGCGACCATTCGGCCAGCAGCGCCATGGGCAGCGGCTTGCCCGGCAGATCGGCAGGCGAGAAATACCGGGGCTCGCCGCCACCGGCCAGGGCCATCAGGTCGTGGCAGATCTTCTGCAGCGCCTGCACGGCATCCACCGGCGCAAAAGCCGCCAGCGCTGCCACATCTCCCTTGGCCAGCTGCCTTGGCAACTGCGCCCAGGCAGCGGCCTTGCCTGCGTCCGCCGCCATGCGCAGCGCATCGCCGGGTCGACCGCCTGCAGCCTGCAGCGCCGCTGCGGCATCGGGCTCGTTCAGGCCTTGCGCCTGCAGCCACTGCGCGGCCTCGGCCGCGGCAGGCCAGGTCATGGTGTGCGTCAGGCAGCGGCTGCGAATGGTGGGCAGCAACTGGTGCGCAGCCTCGCTGGCCAGCACAAAGCGGGTGTCTCCGGGCGGCTCCTCCAGCGTCTTGAGCAGGGCGTTGGCGGTAATCGCATTCATTTGCTCGGCCGGGTAGACCAGCACGGCCTTGCCGCGTCCGCGCGCGCTGGTGCGCTGGCAGAACTCCACGGCATCGCGCATGGCTTCCACGCGGATTTCCTTGCTGGGCTTGCGCTTTTTGTCGTCGATGTCGGCCTGGGCTTTTTCCGGCAGCGGCCAGCCCAGCTCCATCATCTGCACCTCGGGCATGAGCACGCACAGATCGGCATGCGCACGCACCTCGATGGCATGGCAGCTGGTGCAGTGGCCGCAAGCGCCTTGTGCAGACGGCTGCTCGCAGAGCCAGGCGCGCACCAGCGACAGTCCCAGTGCGTACTGGCCCAGACCCGAAGGCCCTTGCAGCAGCCAGGCATGACCACGCTGGGCCAGCAAGCGGCCACGCTGCGCGGCGATCCAGGGCGCTTCGAGATCGGAGGCACTCATGGCTTGCTGCCTACCATGATGGCCAGCCAGCCCTTGCGCACCACGGCCTGGGTGATCTGCTGCCACACGGCATGGCGGCTGGCATGGGCGTCAATACGCACAAAACGCTGAGGTGCCGTCCTGGCGCGCTCGGCATAGCCTTGGGCCACGCGGGCAAAGAACTCGCCGGGCTGGGCTTCGAAGCGGTCGGGAACACGGGCCGTGGCCAGGCGCTCGGCCGCCACTTCGGCGGGCAGGTCAAACCACAGCGTCATGTCAGGCTCGCGCATGAAATCCGGGGATGACTCTGCCTGCAGCGCCGTGCCGGTCTGCGCCATGCGCTCCAGAACCGACAGCTGCTCCCAGCTGAAGCCACGGCCCGCGCCCTGGTAGGCAAAAGTGGCATCGGTAAAGCGGTCGCTGATGACCACCTCGCCGCGCGCCAGCGCCGGCTCTATGACCTGCACCAGATGGTCCCGCCGGGCCGCGAAGGCGATCAGCGCCTCGGTCAGCGGGTCCATGGCGTCATGCAGCATCAAGGCGCGCAGCTTTTCGGCCAGCGGCGTGCCACCGGGCTCGCGCGTGAGCGTGACCACTCGGCCCTGATCGTGAAAAGCCTGGGCCAGCGCCTCGATATGCGAGGACTTGCCCGCACCGTCGATGCCCTCAAAACTGATGAACAGACCCTTGGGTAAAGCTGTACTCACTGATATTTCCTCTAGTGCAGCGCATGGCGGCACCAGTTGTTTGATTCGACACAGGGCACAGACCACGGCCTTGCACCCTCAAAGATTGCTTACTGACCGCGCTGGTAGCGGTTGACGGCCCTATTGTGCTCGTCCAGCGAGGCGCTGAAATGGCTGGTGCCATCGCCCCTGGCCACGAAGTACAGCGCCTTGGTCTGATCAGGCTGCACCGCCGCCATCAGCGCCGCCTTGCCGGGCATGGCGATCGGCGTGACGGGCAGACCTGCACGGGTATAGGTGTTCCAGGGCGTGTCCTCCAGCAGATCGCGCTTGCGCAGATTGCCGTCGAAGCTCGCCCCCACGCCATAGATGACCGAAGGATCGGTCTGCAGGCGCATGCCTATGCGCAGGCGGTTGGAGAAAACGCCGGCAATCTGCGCCCGGTCTGCAGCGCGGCCGGTTTCCTTTTCCACGATGCTGGCCAGGGTCAGGGCTTCATCGGCAGATTTGAGCGGGGTATTGGCCGCCCGCATGGCCCAGGCATCGGCCAGACGGCGATCCATGGCGTGCAGCGCACGGCGCAGCACGGCCATGTCCGAGCTGCCCTTGGCATAGGTATAGGTGTCGGGAAAGAAGCGGCCTTCGGGCGGCACGCCCACCCGGCCCAGGGCCGTCATCACGGCTTCGTCGCTGAGCCCTGCGCTGTCTTGCTTGAGGAATTCCTCACGCGCCAGCGCCGCTCGCACCTGGCGCCAGTTCCAGCCTTCGACAAGAGTCAGCGCACGCAGGCTTTCCTCGCCGCGCGCCAGCTTTTGCAACAGCACATAAGGTGTGAGACCCGTGCTCAGTTCATAGTTGCCGGCCTTGATGGCGCGGTCCTTGCCCGAGAAGCGAAACCACGCATAGAGCAGACGCGCATCGGTTTGCACCCCGGCCTTGACCACGTTCTGCGCCACGCCACGCGGCGTGGTGCCGGGCTCGATCTCCAGCTCCAGATTGGGCTCGGACAGCTGCAGCGGCTGGTTCAGCCACCACCAGGCGCCGCCTGCCGCCAGGGCGGCCAGCAGCAGCAAAAATATCAGTGCTCGAATAAGGGCACGCACAAGCTAGATCCATCAGTACACAGAGCGACGATCATAATTCAGCCATGACCCAGCCCAAGACGCTGCCCCTGAACGGCATTACCCCCATTTCCCACCTTGGTGTCATCCGCGCCGTTGGCGCCGACGCAGCCAGCTTTCTCCATGGCCAGTTGAGCAACGATTTCGCACTGCTCAAGTTCGATCAGGCCCGCCTCGCAGCCTTTTGCACGGCCAAGGGCCGCATGCTGGCCAGCTTCATCGGCTTCAGGCGCAGCGCCGATGAAATCGTGCTGATCTGTGACCGCAGCCTGCTGGCTCCCACGCTCAAGCGCCTGTCCATGTTTGTGCTGCGAGCCCAGTGCAAGCTCAGCGATGCGACAGCCGACTTTGCTCTTTACGGACTGACCGGCCAGGCCGCCCAGCACCATGCGGGCGCGGCAGCCGCCCCCTGGACTCTGAGCCAGCAAGGCGATGCCCATGTTCTGGCTCTCTACCCCGCTGCAGGCAACCAGCGTGCGCTGTGGATCGGCCCTGCGGGTCAGGCCCCCGAAGGACAGCTGCTGAGCGAGGACCTCTGGCAATGGTCCGAAGTCCAGAGCGGCGTGGCCACGCTATCGGCTCCGGTGGTTGATGCCTTCGTGCCCCAGATGCTGAACTACGAGTCCCTGGGCGGCGTCAACTTCAAAAAGGGCTGCTACCCCGGCCAGGAAGTGGTGGCCCGCAGCCAGTTCCGCGGCACGCTCAAGCGCCGCGCCTATCTGGTTCATGCCGAGCAGGCTCTGAGCGTGGGCCAGGAAGTCTTCAGCGCCGAAGACCTGGAGCAGGCAACCGGCACCGTGGTGCAGGCAGCAGCAGCTGCGCAAGGCGGCTGGGATGCCATCGTCTCCATGCAGATTGCCTCTTCCACCCGCGACGATCTGTTTGCCCATGCGGCGCTGGCCGATGGCCAGAGCGCCGATGCAGGCAAGGGCATCGGGCTGCAGGTCCTGCCCCTGCCCTACGAGCTGCTGGCGGATATCTAAGCGTCCCCGGCCCCGCACTGCCGCTGGCCCGGCATTGCCAGCCAGGCCACCGCTACACTTCGGCGCATGAGCAACTCTTCCCCGGACTACCGCCACCGCTGGCTGCTGGCCCTGGCCTGGGGGCTGCTCTGCGCCTTGATCCTGGCCCTGCAGTGGTGGCAGGCCCATGCCCGCCAGGAGCAGGAGCAGTTGCAGCTAACCCAGACCGTACAACGCCAGATGCTGGAGAAGGTGGCCCAGCACAAGGCCCACCTTACCGCCCTGACTGCCGTGGCGCCGCTGGATGCAGCCAAGGAGTCATCGGCTCTGCAGCATATTGCGCAGTCGGTGCAGACCATTTACCCGCGCATCCAGGAAATCCAGCTGGTCACTGCGGTCACGCCCGCCACCGGCAGTTGCCGGGACCCGGCCGTGGCGCAGACTGCCGCTCCGCTGGCGCCGCGAGCCAGCGCCAGCCTGCCTGACGCCCTGCACTCGGGTCAATATCTTTTCCTCAAAAAGATAGCAGACCCCGAAGGCTGGCTCTGCGTTCGCATTGACTCCTCCCACTTGCTGGACGACAAGGTCCTGCCCGATGACAGCGGGCTGCGCATCCGCCTTCATGACCACATCTTGCTGGAGCCAGCTGCGCAGCTGCAGCAAAGCCACAAATTCGGCGAATTCACACTCGCCGGCTATGACCAGCCTCTGCAGGTGCAACTGCTCAGCCGCCCCCGCAGCCTGGTGAGCTGGGGCATGGCGCTGATCAGTGCCCTGATCAGCGCCACGCTGGTCGGTGCGGTTCACCTGATCTGGCAAAGCCGCCAGCAGGCCAGACGCCACCAGCAGCGCGCCCAGCTGCTGGCCAATGAAGCGCAGCTGGCCCATGCCTCGCGCGTCAACGGCATGGGAGAGATGGCCTCGGGCATCGCACATGAGCTGGCCCAGCCTGTCACCGCCCTGCTCAGCCAGAGCCAGGCAGCGTTGCGCGCCCACGAGCTGGGCAAGACCGAACTGCTGGCGACTGCCCTTCAGGCCAATGTGCGCGAGGCCAGGCGCGCAGGCGCCATCCTGGAGCGCATGCGCAGCTATGTGAGCAATGCCCCAAGCCAGCCACAGAGACTGGATCTGGCCCAAGTCGTCGATCAGGCCCTGCTGCTGCTGGAAGGCCCGGCACGCCAGGCCAAGGTGGCGCTGCACTGGCAGGCACCGCTGCAGCCCTGCAGCGCCTGGGCCGACCCGGTGGCGCTGGAGCAGGTGCTGCACAATCTGGTGCGCAATGCGCTCGATGCGCTTGGCCAGGCGCAGGACGCGCAGGCAGCCATCAGCATCACGCTGGAACAAAGCGGTGGCGAGGCCCTGCTCGTGGTGCAGGACAACGGCCCGGGCATGACTGCGGCCACGGCAGAGCGCATCTTCGAGCCGTTTTTCACCACCAAGTCCGACGGCATGGGGCTGGGTCTGCCGCTGTGCGCCACCTTGATGGAGCGCATGGGCGGCCGTCTGGAATATGTATCCGGCCCGCATGGCGCCCGCTTTGTCATGCATCTGCCGCTGGATGGAACCGATTTGCCTGCATGATTTATCTGATCGATGATGACCCGTCGGTGCGCAACGCCCTGCATCTGCTGCTGCAGACCTATGAGCTGCCCGTGACCTGCTTTGAATCTCCTGCCGACTGCCTGGCCCATCTGGATCGCAGCCAGCCCGGCATCCTGATCACCGACCTGCGCATGCCCATGATGTCGGGCCTGCAGCTGCACGAGCAGCTCATGGCACAGGGCGTGGACTGGCCCACGATCGTGATCACCGGCCACGGCGATCTGCATGCCTGCCGCCGTGCCTTCAAGGCAGGGGTCACCGACTTTCTGACCAAGCCCATCGAAGAGCAGACTCTGCTGCAGGCCATCGAGTCGGCGCAGACACGGCTGGACCAGCAGGCCGAGCGCAACGAGGCCCGCCAAAGCCTGCGCGGCCTGACCGAGCGCGAGCGTGAGGTGCTGGAGCTGATCACCAAGGGCCTGGGCAGCAAGGAGATCGCGGCGGCGCTCGATATATCGGTGCGCACCGTTGACACGCACCGCGCCAGGCTGGCCGAAAAGCTGGGTACTGGCTCGGTCGCAGAACAGACAAGACTGCTGCTGACTGCAGCCTTGTGAGCGGCCCGACTCGGTAGGATTACCGATGGCCATCCGTTGCCTTGCGAATGGGCGCCGAAAGCAGCCCTGCTTACAGTTCTGTCATCGCTTGTTCACCCCCATCCACAAGGAGCTTTGACATGAACCAACGCCTGCGCAACATCGCCTTCTGCACCCTGACCCTGGCCGCTGCCGCCGCTTCCGCAGCCACCGTTTCCACCCGCAGCATCGCCAGCGCCACTGCCTTGCAGCTGGCCCAGCAGACCGTGGCGGCCTGCAGCGCCGACGGCTATAACGTCAGCGCCTCGGTGCTGGACCGCTCGGGCGTGCTGCTGGCCATGGTGCGTGCCGACGGCGCCGGCCCTCATACCGTCGAAGCCTCGCGCGCCAAGGCCTTCACCTCGGCGTCGTCGCGCAACCCCACCAGCGGCATCGCCAAGGCCATTCAGTCCAATCCCGATGCAGCCGGCATGGCGAATATCCCCGGCTTCCTGGTACTGGGTGGCGGCGTACCCCTGAAGACCGGCAATGAAACCATTGGTGCCATTGGCGTAGCCGGTGCGCCTGGCGGCCATCTGGACGAAGCCTGCGCCCAGAAGGCCATCACCGCGCTGAAGGATCAGTTGCAGTAATGCCCCCGGCACGCAGGTGAGAAAGAACTGCGTTCGAGCCTGCGTGCGGCAAGGCCTGCGAAGCAGGCCGCCGCAGAGCGCTCCCGCCAGCGGATGGCGCTCTCCTTCAGCCGCTCGCCCCCTGTCCCGGGCCTCGCCCGATCGAGCTCAGAAAACCCCGTAGCGATAAGCCACATAGGCGGCCGCCGCCACCCCGATCAGACAGAGGACGGTCATGATTCTTGCCATGGGCGTTCCTTCGCATCAAGCATAAAATCGGGCTTTAACGCTTGCAGATAAAGCGTTGCAAGCTATCAAAAAAGATGTATCAAAGCACTCTGCGCATCGTGATGTGGGGAATGCCGGCCTCCTCATAAGGCTCGCCGACCGGCGTAAAGCCTGCGCGCAGATAGAAGACTTCGGCATGGCGCTGCGCGTGCAGCACGATTTCCTTGTCGCCGCGATCGCGCGCCGCATCCATCAGGCTCTCGAGCACCATGCGTCCCCAGCGACCGCCGCGCACGCTGCGATCCACAGCCATGCGGCCGATACGCCCCACGCCCGGCGCATCGCTGACCAGCCTGCCCGTGGCCACGGGCTGGTTCAGGCCATTGAACAGCACCACATGACGCGCCACGGGGTCTAGCTCGTCAATCTCGATCTCGCGCGGTACGCCCTGCTCGCGCACAAACACGGCCAGGCGCAGGCGCTCGGCGTCGCGCCCGAGGTCGTTCCAGCTGCCCGAGCGCAGCGTGACGACCTCCTGCCCTGCCTCATAGGCCGTGAGCAAATCCCGCATGGCCTGAGGCACGGGCCTGGGGGTCTGCGTCGCCGCGTCGGCAAACACATAGATCAGCTCCACGGTGTTGAGCAGCTCCATGCCCCGGAAGATGCCTGCCTCGAACTGCAGCGAGGTATTGCCCTGTTTGACGCAGCGGATGCCGACATCCAGCACATCGCCCAAAGTGGCCGAGCCGTGATAGACCGTGCTGGCCTTTTTCACAAACAGCTCGCCGCCGAGCGATGCAAAGCCGGCCTCATAGGGAATGGCCAGCTGGCGCCAGTAGTTGGTGATGGCCACATCGGCATACATCAGATAGTGAGCGTTGAAAACAATCTTCTGCGCGTCCACCTCGGCCCAGCGCACCTCGATACGCGTAAAGCTGCGAAAGTCCTGTCGATTCATAGTTCTTACTCTGGTTTCAATTCAATCCAAACGCACCGCGCAAGGCTTGCGCCATGTCCCGGTGCGCCTGACGCGCCTCGGCAATCACGCGCCCCATCTTGACGAACTCATGGGTCACGCCCTTGTAGATTTCCAGATCCACGGCCACGCCCGCCATGCGCAACTTGTCAGCATATTCCACGCCTTCGTCCACCAGGGGGTCGCACTCTGCCAGACCGATCCAGGCAGGTGCGACGTGGTCGACATCGGGCGCCAGCAAGGGCGCGAAGCGCCAATCCTCACGGTCCTGGCGCTTGGCGATATATTGCGCAAAAAACCAGGTGATGGAAGCCTCTTCAAGCACCAGTCCATGGGCAAAGCGGCGATGGGAGTCGGTGTCCTGGTGCGCCGTGGTGCCGGGATAGATCAGCAGCTGCAAGGCCAGCTTGAGGCCGGTGTTGCGTGCTTCGATGGCACAGGCTGCCGCCAGCGTACCGCCGGCGCTGTCGCCGCCGACAGCCAGGCGGCTGCCGTCTGCCCCCAGGCTTTGCGCATGGGCTGCCAGCCACTGCAGCGCGTCCCAGGCATCGTCATGTGCGACGGGAAACCGGAACTGTGGCGCCAGGCGATAGTCCAGCGACACGACCATGCAACCCGCCAGGTGCGCGAGCTGACGGCAAAGCGCATCATGCGTGGACACGCTGCCTACGGTAAAGCCGCCGCCGTGCAGATACAGCAGCACAGGCAGGCCCGCAGCGGGGGCTTCATCGCGACTCACAGGTGCATAGAGGCGGGCCGGCAACTGCGTGCCGTCGCGTGCAGGAATCTGCAACTCCTCCACGCGAGGCAAGGCCTGCCTGGGGATTTCAAGCACGCCGGCGCCAGCCTCATAGGCCGCTTTGGCAGCTTCCGCGCCGAGCTCGTGCATGGGAGTGCGCGCGGCCCGCTCCATGCGACGCAGCACATCGCGCATGGATGGTGTCAGACTGGCTGGCAAAGCCGCAGAGGAATCGGACATGATCACGACGATAAAAAACACAGGATGGCATTGTGCGTTGCAACTCCGAAGTCTGCAGGCCAATACTGACAATTGTTCGGAATCGATACCGTCGCAGACGCTTCAGGGAGCCACCCCTGCTGGTAGCAGGCTCAAGGCAATCGGCCAAGGTCGCCTGCATCGCATCTCGGCGGCTGGCAGGTCGCGGCAGCGGTCCATCGCTGAACCAACTGGCTGCGGCAGCTATTCAATGCGCCAAGGATTCCGCCCAGTAGTCCGAACCAGTGCGCCTGGGTGACAATATAGCCACCGATCAATTTCTGTTCGCGCGGATCGGGGCCGGCCCAGGACTGCCAGGCCAGCCAGCCCATGACAAGCAGCAGCACGGTGGCGGCCGGAAGATCCCGACGAAGCAGAACCGACGACAGGAGAATCCAGACTATCAGTCCGTAGAGCAGGCCCGACATGCCGACATAGTCGCTCACCTGAGGCGAGGTGAGCCACAACAGCAAAGAGACCAGAACGGCCAGAGAGCCCATGCAGGCAAGCAGACGCCTTGCCGTCCAGCTGGCATCCGCGAAAGAGCAGCACAGCAGCAAGCCGCAGGCATTGATTGCGGCATGAGCCCAGCTCAGGTGCACCCAGTGCGCCGACAGCAGCCTCCACCATTGCCCATCGGCAAGTGCCGCGGTCTCATAGCGCAGCAGTACTCGCCATGCAGCAGGAAGAGCCTGCAGCAAGGCCATCAGCATGCACATCAGCAGCGCACACTGCCTCGGTGAGAGAGCTCGCGGGCCGGACTTCATGCCTGGGGCTCGGGCCTGAGCCACAGCCAGATCTGCACGCAAGCCATGACTGCCACAGCCGATGCGCTCAGCCACGGGTTCTCGGCGACATGAAAGATCAGCGCAGAGCTGAACACCATGCTGGCACTGGCCATCCATTTGACGCGACGGCTTACCTGCCCGCCATCATCCCAGTTGCGCAACATGGGGCCGAACAGGGAATGGGCATAGAGCCAGCCGTGAAGCCTGGGCGAGCTGCGTACCGCCGCCCAGGCGGCCATCAGGATAAACACGGTCGTCGGCATGCCGGGCACCACGGCACCGATCAAGCCCAATATCACGCAGAGAACAGCGAAGACCATCAAAAGACAACGCAGGGGCAGGGAAAGACGCTTATGCAAGTCTTCTGGCCTTGGGGTCGGGAAGTCGGCGGATGAGGATGGTTCTGTCATGGATCAGGGAGGCGGAGAACGCACGATGCTCCATGCGATATCGCCGCCGCGATTTCCTATCAGGTTCAATATATTGGCCAGCGCCGCGTCCTGTCCGGGCTCGGCCCCGGCCAGTCCTTGAAAGCGCCAGCGACCCGCAAGCTGCTGGCCTTTCCCGCTCAGTTGCAGCGCACCTTGCAGCGTCTGCAGCTCAAAGCCCGGGCCCGCACCTGTGCGCTGAGCGACAAGTGCCATGCGATAGCTTCCCAGCGGGCGCAGCGTGGAGAGTCGGGAAGACAGCGACAAGGCCTTCAACTCCAGACGCCCCTGCATGGAATCAGTCTCCATGCTCTCGGGCCATTGGAGAAAGGACGAGGACAGCTGAAGCTGGCCTTCCAGGCCCAGCGTGTTCCAGGGAGTACCCAGGCCTGCAAGCAGCTGGGCCGGCAGTTGCCAGTCCAGCCCTGACAGCTGAAACACCCGTCTCAAAGGCAGCCAGCGCAGTTGCACCGCTTGTCGCTGACAGCAAGCATGCTCAACGGCGACGCCAACACCCCAGTCCTGCAGGCTCAGGCCCTGCGCCTCACTGCTGCGGGTCGGATGCAGACTCCAACTCAACCTCCCCGGCAAGGCTTGCGCATCATGGCTGCCCGCTCCGCCCGCCAGCATCAGCACTGCGGACCCCTTCCAGACGGAGCCTCGCACGTCCTGCAGCGCGATGCGCTGACCACTCGCCATGGCGACCTGGGCCGCAAGCCAGTGCGCGGGAAAAAAGGCCAGCAGGCACAGCACGCCGCCGAGCAGCCCTCCCGCCATGCCCCAGTGCCATGGCGAGCCAGCCGTTGAAGGCCTTGAACGGCCGCTTCTGCGCCAATGCGTTCCAGCTACCACGGTATGCAACAGTGCTCAGGCGTCGATGGCTGCAGGCTGCGGAAAATAGCGCTCCAGCAAGCTGCCAAAGCGGTCATAGGCAGCATTGGCACCGGCAATCACCTTGTCCTGGATTGCGACATCGGCTAGCTCCGGCGCGTCGAGCGAAGCCACAAACGCACGCCAGGCGAGGGCCCGTCCCTGCGGATAGGCCGCCAGATTACGGGCCCCGAAGGTTTCCGACAAACCCAGACGATCCCTGGCTTCCTTGAACAGGAAGGCTGCCCCGAGGGTCGAGCCCTCCGACACATACAGCCACCCCAGGGCCTCGGGCATCCCTACGGCCTCGCTGCCCAGTGCACCTTGCGGAAGCTCTGCCCCTAGATCGGCCAGATCCGCCAGCGAAGCCTCCTGACGCCCGCGCGCTTCCAGGTCAGGGACCGCTGCCTTGACGGCGGCATCCTGAAACAGATGCTCCACGTCGCGCTGGAACAGGTATTGGGCGGCGACAAAGCGCGCATAGCTGCCGCGATCGGCAAATGGATTGCCTTGCTCCATGAGCTCATGCATGCGCTCATGCTGCTGCGCGGTCTCCGTCTTGAGACGCTGGGAAAGTCGGGCCCCGCTCGAGGGGCTGGTTTGCAGATTCATGGTATTTCCTGACTTCAATTCGATGGCGAAGCAGCTCCGGGCTGGTCCAGCCCGGAGTCACCCTGCTCCAGGTTTCGCATCAGTTCGGCGAGGACTTCAAGCTGCGACGGCGTGCCCAGGCCAGTGCCGCCAGCGGCGCCAGCAACCAGGCGCTCAAAGGACCTCCTCCGCCGCCGCCATTGCTGCTGTTGCCCGTCTCTGTGCCGCCGCCGCTACCCGTTCCGGGCTGCGTGACTGCGGTGGCCTGCACCGTGACCTTGCTGGTCACGGGCTGGCCATCGTTCTGGCTGCTGCAAGTCAGACTGAAGCTGTTCTCTCCCTCAACCGCCAGTACCACGGGCACCTTGCTGCCGCTGGTCTGCTGCGCGCCGCTCCAGGCACCGCTGGCCGTGCAGCTGCTGGCCTGGTTGGTGGCCCAACTCAGGTGAATGGTGGATCCGACAGCAGCCGTGGCCACAGAGGCGGTCAGCGCTTCGCTGAATGACGCTGTAGGCAGGGGTACGTCAAAGGAGAAGATCGTGCCGTTGCCGGGCGCGGCAGCCGTCGTCGTCACCGGCTGGCCGTCACCACCGACGTTGGCCGCACCATAGAGCTTTTGCACACCACCCGCGACCGCACCGGCGCTCAGGCCGGTCAAGCTTCCGCCTTCGCTGCCCATATCGAAACG
This sequence comes from Comamonas sp. Z3, assembly GCF_008121565.1. NCBI lineage: Bacteria > Pseudomonadati > Pseudomonadota > Betaproteobacteria > Burkholderiales > Comamonadaceae > Comamonas > Comamonas sp. Z3. The sequence goes on along the minus strand of NZ_VOQU01000001.1, from coordinate 568,195 downwards.
ATGCAGGACTTCGTAGCTGTCGTCCGCGTGATCGGCGGTGGCTCCAACCTTGATGCGGTACAGAGTTCCCGCGCCATACGGCGTGGCCAGGCCGGTTTTGGGCGTGTTCATGGTCGAACCATCGGTGGCCGTCGTTCCGTAGATATTGCCGTCTGCGGCCAGAACCAGCGGACCGGATGGAGCGCTACCGTCGGCCTGCGCCGTGCCATCGAGTGCCACAGTGCCAGCGCCGCGGAAATAGTGCACGACGGCAAAGCTCTTGGGGTCCGATTTCTTCACACGCCAGATCGTGCCGCCGTAACGGTTGTCCATTGCATTGCCCGCCGTGGGCGCATTGAATTGCGTCGTGCCGTACAACCATTCACCGACCTCGACCATGCCCAACACACGCGCGCCCTTGGCCGTTGGCTCACCATCGCGGGCTCGCATAAAGGTGTGCAGCAGTTCGACCTTGGACGAATCCAGCGCGCCCTTTCCGGCAACGCCTTCCTCGATGGCAGCCTTACTCAACTTGACCAGCGTTCCCACCGAGCGCCCCTGGTAGTCCGAGGCAAGCGTACTGTCCACCACCCCATCGGCCGAAACCCCGGTCAGCACATACAAGGCCTGGTCCTTGCTGCTCCACAGACTGGCCACCGGCGCACCTCCCTTGGGATGCAACTGCTTGTTGCCCTGTTGCTCCTCGTAATCGCAGAAATTCAACACCTTGGAGTAGCTCTGATCGGCATTCATGCGCCACAGAATATTGGCCGTGGTACTCACGCCGCAAGCCGATGCCGATTCACCCGAGCCCATATAGAGATTGCCTGCGGTGTCGAGGGCCATGGTTCCCAGTGGCTTGAAGCTGGGTGCGGGCAGCGCCACAGCCTTGCCGCCCTTGATACTGAAGACTGCGCCTGCAGTTTCCCAGGGAAAGCCACCCGGTGGCACGGCACCATTGCCAGCAACAAGAAAGCCACCATCGGCCGTAGGAACCAGCGGGGTCGACCCCTGGTAGATGCTGCCCAGCAGTTCGAAGCGGTGGTTGGCACCCGTGGTGTCGAGGCCATAGACCGTCCCCTGGCCCCAGAAGGCCGGCGCAACGGCCGTCGCGCCCAGGAAAGTGTGACCATAGAGGCGGCCGTCAGCAGCCAGCACCGGTGGCACGGCCGGCTTGGCACCACCGTTGTTGGTGCCGCCAAACTTGTGCAACACCGTGGGCTTGAAGGCGGCTGGCAGCGTCTGAGCCACGGCATGCGCCAAGGGCAGAGCCAGTGCCAGAGCGGGAAATGCGACACGTGCAACACGCCGCAGAGCGGGTTGGATTGAATTCATTGCCATTGACTTTCCTGGTGTAAAAAACGATGTGAAAAGGACACGCTCAGCCGAGCGTCTGGGAGTGGCGTTCGCGACGGCGGTACACCGCCAGGCCCGCCAAGGGAGCCAAAAGCCACAAAGCCAGAGGCCCGCCGCCGCCATTGCCGTAGGAGACCTGGTTGCCGTCCTCGGCGGTCGCCGGAGTGCTGACATAGACCACGGTGGAAGCTGAGACCTGGGCACCTGCAGCACCGCTTGCTACATCACAGGTCAGGGTGTAGCGATAGGTGCCCCGGGCCGGACGTAGCTCGACGCTGCCCTGTGTGGCCACCGAGCCCACCCAGTCGCCTGCTGTCGATGCCGCAGAACATTGCTTGGCGTTATTGGTGATCCAGGTCAATGAGACGGTTTCACCGGCCTTGATCTCACCGGCGCTAGCCACCAGACTGGCATCGGCACGCGGGGTTTCGGCCGAATCCACGGCGAGCTGGAAAACCGTGCCGAAATCCGTGGGAACGACCTGTCCGGCACTGTTCAGATAATGGCCTCCCATGGCGGTTGCGCCATAGAGGCGCCCGTCACCGCCCGCGCGCAGGCCCACAGGCTTGCGTCCATCCGTGCCCGAAAAGGAATGCACCAGCTCGAAGCCGCCTTGCGTGACCAGTCCTTCGCCATTCACCACAATATTTGCCGGCCGGATGCGGTAGACGGTGCCGCAACCCACTTCGGAATTGGCCGCTGCACTGGACGGCGTGCACATATTGGCGCCGCCGGACAGGGTTGTGCCGTAGATAGCGCCGTCCGCAGCTCGCGCCAGGGGCCCGCGTGGCGTTGCCCCGTCGGTATCGCTGAAGGTATGCAGGATCTGCAAAGGCCCGCCTCTCTTGGCAATGCGATACAGCGCACCATAGGGCCTGGGACCATCGTAGTAGGGCAGATCCCTGCCGTAACTCAGCGTCGCGCTTGGAGCCCACTTGCGCGATCCGCAAGAAGGGTTGTCGCGCGTGATGCTCTTGATGAAGGTGCCGGTGAGCGTGCTGTTCGCGTACACATAGCAGTCTCCGACCGAGGTTGCGCCATACAGATAGCCGTCGCCACCATCGATCAGCGACGACAGACCATGCTCCTGCCCTGCCCCCAAGGTGCGGTTGGTGACGTCACCGCCTGCCGTCACCCCTGCTTCATAGGCAATGCCACTGGGGTAAAGCACAAAGCCCTCGTTGGTGACGTTGTCCTGGACATTGATTTCACCCTCGGCCAGCGTAAAGGTATGGAGCACGGTAAAGCCGCTCCCGTCGACCGGGTTGATACGGTAGAGCGTTCCCGTGGGGGTGCTCGCTGCCGTCGGCGTCGACGCAGCCAGTGGGAGGCCGCGGTTGTAGGCAGTCACGCCATACAGCAGGCCGTCCTGCCCCAGAATCAGGTCGTTCACAGACTGGCGCATGCCCGAGGGTCCGGCCGAAAACTCATGCAGCGTGCTTACCTTGCCGGAGGCGATATCAATCTTGAAAACCCGCCCCTGTCCCTTGGGCCCCTTGTCCACGCCATACAAGTTGTCCTGCGCATCAATGACCAGTGCACCGTTGGGCGAATACAGCTGCCCCTTCGTTCCCTGCAGGACGCCTGAATTGGCACCGTCGTAGTCGGTACGCACGATCACACCCAGGCCCACTGCGGGCGAGTAGACGATGTCGCTGGGCTGGTTCTTGCCCGCGTACCTCTCGCCATAGGTGTTGCTCATTACTGCATAGAGGCTGCCATCGGAGGCCTTCACCGGTGTGCTCGAAATACGGCCGTGAAGGTCATTGACGGGGTTGTAGGCCACGCGCTCGTAGACCGAGACTCCGGCGCGCATGGTGTACATGCCCAGCGAGGTATACATCTGCGAAGACAGCACGTTGGGGCCGCCACCGTTGAAGCCTCCGAACAGATAGCCTGCGCTGGATCCGGGACGCACCGCATACAGTGGGGGAGAGGTAGGGAAGCGCGCCCCGGGCCAGCCAATGGTTCCGTCGGGCGTGGTGACATCGTCGCCGGCGGGCCGCAATGCGGTGAGCATGGTCAGCCGGGCATCGCTGACCTTGGTCTGCGCTGCGGATGGCATGGCGGCACAAAGCGCCGCGGCGATGCAGGCTGCAGCGGGCCAATGCAGCGGCCTGCCATGAAGAGCGGAAAAGGACATCACAGGGACCTTTGGGAAAAGACGGACGGATGGAAGCAGCGGCAAGGCGCGGGCCCGGGCCGCGGCTCAGAACTGAATGGACAAGGTGGCGATGGCGGTACGGCCAGGGCCGATGAAATAGCTGCCGCCCTGCATCTCGGAGTAGTTCAGATCGCGCAGGTTGTTGATGGACACACGCAAGGTGGCGTTGGGAGTGATTTCGTAGCTTGCCCAGAGGTCGAACAGACGCCAGGATTTCTGGTTGTAGCGCTCGCCCTGCGTGGTCCAGACGCTGCTGTTGGTGCTGGGAGACTGAAAGCGCATGCGGCCGCCCAGCGTCAGCTTCTTGTCGAGCAGACGCACACCGGCGCTCAGGCTGGCGGTCTTTCTGGGCGGCAGCACATACCAGATGTTGGCGTCGCCCGACTGACCCAGATTGTTGTTGGGGTAGCCCGTCAGACTGCCCAGAGGGAAGGAGTCATAACCACCCTTGCCGATGTTGACGAGCATGTGGGTGTAGTTGAGGCTGCCGAAGACGCGACCGTTGTCATAGTCGCCCTGCAGCTCCAGGCCCTTGCTGCGAAAAGGGTCCTGCAGATTCACGTAGGCATAGGGCCCCAGCAAGCCGCCCCCGGCGGTATCGATGGGCGACATGATGCGCGCGAGCGTCACATAGTCGTTGACCTTGTTGTTGAACCAGGCCACTTTCACTCGCAGCTTGTCGCCCTTGCTCAGCACATCGTCAAACATGCCATTGGCCCCGACCTCCCAGTTGCGCGAGCGCTCTGCGCGCAGATCCGGGTTGGGGTAGTAGGGAAAGAGGCTGCCCGTATGCTGGCCCCACATCAACGCCTCCGTCAGTGCTGGCGGACGCATGCCCCGGCCCACGCTGGCAAACAGCTGTATGGGCTCCACCGGTTTGACGGCCAGCGCCAAGCGGGGTGCGAAAGCGCCGTCGTTGCGATCAGCCTTGAAGCGGGTGTACAGCGCCGTCGACGGGGGGCGCACGCCCGGAGGGTTGATGAGCGAGCCGACGCGCATGCGTCCATCCCCCTGCATGCCGTACCAGTCATAGCGCAGGCCACCTGTTAGTTCCAGCCAGTCGCTGTGCATCCAGTTGAGTTCCCCGAACAAGCTGGCAACGGTGCGCTTGCCTTTCGGGGTCGAGCCCGCATACAGCGCCGTCGTGCCGGCATCCGCCCCCACCGAGAGCGCTTGTGCCTGCGGGTCGGTCCAGTCGTGGAAGAACTCCGCTCCGGTCTTGAGCAGCGCTGCATCCCTGGCTCCCCACTGAAGGCGGGAGGTGTTCTCGAGCGTCCCCCCCACGGTACTGGTCTGGTACTGCAGGTCATAGGCATAGGGGTCCAGCGTGCCGCCCGCGTAGCGATGCGCCTGATTGCGGGTACGGGTGTAGTAGAGGCTGGACTTGAGATCCACCAGAGCGCTTGCGGACGGGTTCCACGCGTAGTTGGCGAGCAAGGTATCGGTACGGACATGGTTGAGAATGCCACCGCCACTGGCCGACTGCGGCTTCTCGCCGAACTTCGCATCCATGCCGATATAGCTGAACTTGAGCTGCTGTTCAGGCGCGAAACGCCAGGTGCTCTTGAGCAATACCGAAGTCTGATCCTGCGAGGTCAGCTGGCTCACGCCATGAACCTGACCATCCACATCGTCCGTCATGGAGCCGCGGCGGCCCTTTTCAAATTCGCCGACTTTCTTGCGACTGACCAGCATTACCAGATCAAGGTCCTCACGGGGCTTGAGGCCCAGAGCCGCACTGCCGGCAAAGTGATAGCCGTTGTTGCCACTCGAAAGATTCAGCCGGGCGCCGCGGGTGCTGCCGTCCATTATCAGGTCGTCTGCTTCGAGGGTGCGGAAGTTGACAACCCCCGCAATCATCCCTGCGCCGCCCACTGTGGAGGTTGGTCCTTTGGAGATATCCACACCGCCCAGCATTTCCGGATCGAGATACACCGAGCCGTTGGAGCCATGTCCGCTTTGCTGGTAGTTCTGGCGTGTGCCGTCGATCATCACGTTGACCCGGCCAAAATCCTGCATGCCGCGAATATTCACCGACACCCCCGGATCCCTGCGGCTTTGCGAGGTGTAGACACCCGGCACCTCTGCAAGAACATCGGCAGTATTGCGCGGTGGCAAACGGTCGATCTCCTCGCGCGTGACCACGGCCACCGAGGCTGCCGTCTCGAACACCTGCTGGCGCGCATCCTTTTTCGCGACGACCAGCACCTCGCCCAGATTGCGTTCCTGCACACCGGCCCGTGCGCCTTGTGCCGCTTTCGGGGAACGGGCAGTTGCCGGCCGAACACGCCATGCGCCCGGCCCTTCGCTTTGCGCCTGCAGCGGATGATCCTCCAGCAGCGAATCCAGCGCGGCTTGAACCGTTGCCATGCCCTTGAATCCTCGGCTCTGCTTGCCTTGCACCAGGGCCGGATCAAACGCGATCATGACCTGAGCCTCACGGGCCAGTTGATTCAGCACCGCTTCCACAGGAGCTGCGGGAATTGAATACGAACGCAACGCCTGATTGCTCGCCTGGGACGCGATTTGCGCATGGGCAGCCACCGGCGCCAGCGTGCCCCAGGCAAGGCTGACTGCGGCAGCGGTCAGGGCAAGTGCGGCGGGGTGCCTAGGCGCGGATGCACGCATGCGTGGCAGGCGACGGGGGAGCATGAATAAGTCCTTTCTGAAAGCCGCCATGTCAGACCTGCCAAACGGCGGTCTTTTTCAAGGCGCTACTGTTAACAAGGACGAAGCAGCTCGCCAAACCCGTAATGTTTTTTTGAATTTTTTTGTGCCTGTGCGACCAGTCAGAAAATTTCAGCCGCGCGGCACCAGCGTGACCCAGTAACGCGTGCGTCGACGCAACTCCAGAGGCCATGTTTTCTGCAGTAGATCCAGGCTGCGCTCGGTGTCCCTCAGACTGAACACTCCGGAGATAGGCAGTTGCGCCACACGCTCGTCGCAAGCCAGATAGCCGGCCCGGTATCGGCCGAGCTGCGCCACGAGGACCGACAGCGGCATGCTTCGGGCCACCAGCAGCCCATCCGTCCACGCGTCGCCGTCACCGTCGCCGGCCTTCAGCTCATGAACTCCCGAAGCATCGAACCAGGCCTGCTCGCCCTGACGCAGAAGCTGGACTTGTGACGTCGCTTGAGGTCTGAGCTCGACGGCATCGCTCAATACCTGCACCTGGGTGCCGTCCTCCCGCACCTGCGTCTGAAAGCGGGTGCCAAGCGCTCGCACCTGACCGTGTGGCGTCTGCACGAACAAAGGACGATAGCGCTGCGCCTCGCTGTCGGACCCCGAGGTCAGCGCAATGCGCCCCTTGATCAGAACCAGGCGTCTCTCGCCCTCATCGAAGCGCAGGTTCACGGCCGTCGAAGTGTCCATCAGCATGACGGAGCCGTCGGCGAGCACCATGCGGCGCACTTCACCCACTCCGGTACGAAGATCGGCCAGCAAGGCACTGTCGCGCCAATGCCGATTCGCGATCAGTACGCTACACCCGGTCCCCATCGCAATGGCCATCAGGCCCATGGCCTTGCGCCGCCCCATATGCTTGCTCGCGCCATTCAGGGTCTGTTGCGCCAGAGCGGCCGGTACCGCCGGCATGGCGGCAAAACGACTTTGAATGCCCTGCAATCGCTCCCAGGCCAGGGCATGCTCGGGCGCGGCCTCTCTCCAGAGCCTGCACTCATCCCAGACGGCTGCGGAGGCACTGCCCCCCTGAAGACGCACCAGCCATGCGATGGCCTTCTGCACCACCTCCGGCGATGGCTCGTTCGGAGCTGCGCTCATGCCGCGGCATCCAGATAAACGATGCGGTAGCAGTGCGCAAAGGCCGCCGCCATGTATTTCTCGACCGAGCTCAGGGACACACCCAGACGCGCAGCCACTTCCTTGTAGGTCAGCCCATCGAGCTGCGCCAGCAAAAAGGCACTGCGCGCGCGGGCACCCAGCCCGTCCAGCATGCGATCTATCTGCTCCAGTGCCTGCAGCACAATGGCCCGCTCCTCGGGCGAAGGACATACGGGCTCCGGCATCTGGGCCAAGGTCTCAAGATAGGCCCGCTCCAGAGACATGCGCCGGCAATGATCGATCAGCACGCTGCGTGCCACCGTGGCGAGAAAGGCCCGCGGCTCCTGCAACTCCTCCGGGCACTGCCTGAGCAGACGCATATAGGTATCCTGCGCCAGGTCTGACGCGTCCTGCACACAATGCACTCGCCGCCTCAGCCAGTTCACCAGCCATCCGTGGTGGTCGCAATAAAGCGTGTGTAAAAGAGAAGAAGAACTAGCTTGCACACCAACCATGGCTCATGATTTCCGTACGGCTCAAATTTAATTACTGAGAATCATTCTCAATTGTATTCATTTGAAACACATACCATGCTTATCCTTGAATAGCTCAGGGGAATGCAGAGCTGATCCCCAGTCATGAATAGCCCAACGCTCCGGGAAGGGCCTGCCCGACAGACACCGGCCAGTGATCGGAAACCTGCGTATACCGCCTTCCTAGGCCTTGCAAGCCGAATCAAGAAACAAATAAAAATCATTCTCAATAAAGTCTATACTCGGCTTTACATTTCTTCGCGCGCCAGCATGATTTCTTGACACAAGCCAGCCAGCGAACCAGCCGCACCGTTTGTCTGTCTGTCATGCTGAGCTTCCCGTCTAACTGCGTTCCCTTGCCACGGGCGTTTCGCCCGCGCTTTGTCCTTGCGGCTTCTGAATGCCGCAATCCTTGCCGCCCGCCAGCGCATCAGGAGGCGGCATGAAAGCCAGCGCCCCCCTTGCGTATTACCGGCTTGCCGTTGCCTCGCGCAGCCTGGCTGCCGCCCTCGGCGGCTATGCGCTCGCAGCCGCCAGTACCGCCGCCCTGAGTCTGCTGCTGAGTTTGCTGATGAGTCGCGTGGAGGCGGTGATGACGGCCACCCTGCTGTCCTGGGTCGTCTACGCCATGGCGATTGGCTGGACCTTCTATGCGCGCACAGCCTGGCTTGCCTGGGCCGGAGTGCTTCTTCCTACGCTGCTCTTGGGGACAGTGATTTACGGGACATCGTGGTGGGGAGTGCAGGCATGACCGGCTCTCGAACCACGCACCAGCCCGAGCAGGAAGGTTTTCGCCAGGCCATGTCCTGGTTGCACACCTGGTCAGGTCTGATTCTGGGCTGGCTTCTGTTTGCGATTTTCGTCACCGGCACGCTGAGCTTCTTCAAGAACGAATTCAATCTGTGGATGCGGCCCGAGTTGCATGGTCTGCCCGCGTCCGACAGCGACGTCGCACAACGCGCCCAGGTGGCGCTGCACGAGCATGCGCCGGGCGTCAGCAACTTCATCATGCGCCTGCCCGATGAACGCACGCCGGCCGTGAATGTACTGTGGCGCGACAAGCCCAACCGCCGCTTCGAGACCTTGCTGCTGCACCCGCAGACCGGTGCAGCACTGCAGGCCCGCGAAACCGCTGGCGGAGAATTCTACTACCGCTTCCATTTCGAACTTCGCACCGCCCACAAAGGGCGCTGGACGATCCAGGGGCGCTGGATCGTGGGCGTAGCCACGCTGATGATGTTCATTGCCTTGCTGACCGGCGTGGTCACGCATCGCCGCATCTTCAAGGACTTCTTCACCTTTCGCCCGCGCAAGGGCGGACAGCGCGCCTGGCTGGACGCACACAACGTCTCGGGGGTGCTGGTGCTGCCCTTTTATCTGATGATCACCTTCAGCGGTCTGATGATTTTTCACGCCATGTATATGCCGTCCGGCATAGCCGCCGCCTACCCTGGCGCCAAAGGAACGGACACGCAAAGCTATTTCTCCGAGCTGCAGGGCGATGTTCCCGGTGCACGCAGCGCCAGGCGCGGCGGCAACGCGCAGGCCGAGCCCCTGCCCATGCTGGATCTGGCCCCCATGCTGAGCCAGGCGAGTCTGTTATGGCAAGGCGGCCGTGTCGGCAGCATCACGGTGCGCAGCGACAGCCAGGGCCCGCTGGTGGAGATCACCCGCCATGACGGCGACAGACTGCAATATGGGCCGGCGCGGCTGCGTTTCGACGGCCGCAGCGGCCAGCTGCAGACCCAGGTCGATCCGCAAGGCCCGGCCATCAAGACCTATGGCGTGCTCTATGGCCTGCATCTGGGGCGCTTCGCCGATACCGGGATGCGCTGGGTGCTGTTTGGCTTTGGCGTCCTGGGTTCGCTGATGATTGCCTCGGGACTGATACTGTGGTCCGTCAAGCGCCGCGCCCAGGCCCTGCGCAAGACGCCTGCCGCCCCCCTGCCCTTTGGCGAATGGCTGGTGGCAAGTTTCAATATCGGCCTCATGGGCGGCCTGCCGCTGGCGATCGCGGCCTATCTGCTGGCCAACCGGCTGCTGCCCCTGGAAATGCCAGGCCGACCCGATGCCGAGCTGTCCTGCTTTTTCGGCATCTGGATACTGGCCTTGCTGCTGGGCCTGATCCGGCCTTCACGCCAGGGCTGGGCACTGGTCCTGGGCCTGGCCGCCCTCGCCTATCTGCTTTTGCCCTTGGTCAATGCCCTGACCACCTCCACCCATCTGGGCATCAGCCTGCCAGCCCTGGACTGGAGCTGGGCCGGCATGGACCTGAGTTTTGCGGCCACGGGACTGATGCTTGCCGCCCTCACCCGGCATCTGCTCAGGCACAAGCCCCTGCCCGTAGCCAGACATGCAGGCCCTGCCAAGTCCGAGCGCAAACCCAACGCCGCGCGGATTCCCGGCGACAGCACGGCGCAGGAGGCTTAGCAGATGCTGCTCGACTTTCTGTTGTGCTTTGCCGCCTGGACGGCCTTGGCCTTGGCCATGGACCGACATCACGAAGACGCCTGGCCCGGGGTGGAAAGTGAAGCCCCTGCAGCCGCACTGCTGCGCCAGCGCCTGTTCAAGAGTGGCTGGGCCCTGCTGGGCTTGTCCCTGGGCATTGCCCTGTGCTTTCCGGCTGCGAGCAGCGTCGCCCTGTCGGCGACGGCCTGGACCGCAGCTCTGTGCCTGTCGGCTCTGGCCGCCACCGCCCTGGCCACCTGGCAAGCGCCGCGCCTGCCCGTGCTCGGCCTGGCAGCGCTGGGCCTGGCATTACTGGTTTTTTGCTTCAGCCGCTTCGGTCATTGAGACACCGAGCCGGACCCGCCCGGGCCAGCCGCCGCCCATCGATGACCCGCAAGCACGAGGAAAGCGCAGGGTCACGCCTCGGCTCGGCACTCGCGTGTGGACACCGGCCCGACAGTCTTCGCTCAAGCATAGCCCTTCATTCAACTACCAGCATCCAAGGAGATTTTCATGCGCCACTTTCATCATGCCCTAGGCCTCGCCACCTTTGTGCTTGCCAGCCTTGGCACGGCCCAGGCCCATCAGGTCTGGCTGGAGAACAATGGCGGCCAGGCCCAGCTGTTCTTTGGCGAGTTCAACGACAACCTGCGCGAGACTTCGCCCGGTGCGCTGGACAAATTTCTGGCCACGCCCACGCTGGCCCAGCAAACAGCCAGCGGTACACAGCAACTGAGCGGCCAACGAAATGCCACAGGCTTCAGCTACAACGCCGCAAGTCAGGCCCAAACCCTTTTTGCCAGCGCCGCCTATCCCCTGATCGACCGCAGCAAGCGCAATGAGCCAGCCCTGCTATGGGTGCCTGCGGCCCGCTGGGTGGCAACGCCGGCACAGGCCGTGGCCGCCAATGCCCAGGCCCTTGATCTGGTGCCCACAGGCACGCCGGGGCAGCTCATGGTGAGCTTCAATGGAATGGCACTGCCCAAGACCAAGGTGCAGATCGTCGCACCGTCAGGCTGGTCGCGCGAGGCACAAAGCGACGAGCAAGGCCGCGTCAACTTTGCCCTGCCCTGGAAGGGACTGTATGTGGCCGAGGTGCACCACAGCCACAAGCAAGGCGGCGAGGCGCAAGGCAAGAGCTATGGCGAGGCCAGCTATGTGACCACGTTGAGCTTCAGCGTCGAAGACGGCATGCCATCACCCGCCCTGCCTGCAGCCGCCAAGCCCTGACATGCAAGCACATGCCGCGCCAGCAAACCCTCCAACCCTGACGGTCCTTCTCCGCAGCAGCCATTTGACAACCGCACCATGAACTCCCCATTTCCCGGCGTAACCAACCGACGATCACTGGCCTTGCTCAGTACCCTGGCCTGTCTGAGCCTGGGCACACAGGCTCAGACCCCGCCTTCCACCACCAGCACCAACAGCAATGCAGAAGTCACGCTCGCTCCTGTTACCGTGCAAGACAATCTGGCCGGCGAAACCGCCACAGGCCCGGTCACCGGCTTTGTCGCACGACGGGCGATTTCGGCCACCAAGACAGATACGCCCCTGATCGAAACGCCGCAATCGATCAGCGTGGTCACGCGCGACCAGTTCGAGGCCCAGGGGGTGACTACCCTGCGTGAAACCACACGTTATACGGCGGGCATCAACTCCAGCTATTTCGACAACCGCGTGGACTCCTTCAAGGCGCGCGGCGGCGATGTCAGCCAGTACCAGGACGGATTGCTGCGCACTTACGGCACCTACAACAACATCAAGGTCGAGCCCTACACGCTGGAGCGCGTGGAGTTTCTGCGCGGCCCTTCCTCCGTGCTCTACGGCCAGGGCAGCGTGGGCGGCGTGCTCAACCTGACCAGCAAGCGCCCGCAGGCCGAGCGGCTGAATGAGGTGCAGATTCAGCTTGGAAGCCACGGTCGCAAGCAGATTGCCAGCGACATGACCGGCGCCATAGACGAGGAAGGCAAGTGGCTTTATCGCCTGGTGGCCGTGGGCCGCGACAGCAACACCCAGGTCGACCACGTCAAGGACGACCGCGTGGTGATTGCGCCCTCCCTGACCTATCGTCCCAGCACCGATACCTCGCTCACGCTGCAAGCCCTGTACCAGAAGGACAAGAGCGGCTCCATCACCCAGTTCTTTCCCTGGCAGGGCACGCGCCTGCCCAGCCCCTACGGACAGATTCCTACCCGCACCTTTATCAGCGAACCAGGCTGGGACAAGTACGACTCCGAAAACAAATCCTTTGGCTATCTGTTCAGCCACCGCCTGAACTCGCAATGGACACTGCGCCAGAACCTGCGCCGCACCATCAGCGAAGTGGACTACCGTACGCTCTACACCAGCTTTGCCGCCAATGCAGCCACCGGCCGCCCTGCTCGCCCGGTGTTTGACGCCAATGGCCGCACCGTACAGCGCGATGCCGTATGGCAGATCAACGGCGGACGCATGCTGCTGGTCGACACGCAGCTCGAAGGCCTGCTGCAGACCGGCGAGGTACAACACCAGTTGCTGGCCGGCATGGACTGGCAGCGCAACACCAGCAACCAGTCCAACTGGCGCGGGCCAGGCACAGCCCTGGATGTCTACAACCCCGTGTATGGCACGTTCATGCCGCCCTCGGCCTCCCAGCTGGTACGTGCGCCCAACGTGGCACAGCGCCAGCTCGGTTTCTATCTGCAAGATCAGTTGCGCTGGGGCCCCTGGACCGCGACGGTGGGCCTGCGTCACGACAAGGCCAAAACCGAGACCGAAGGTCGCCCGGCTGCGGCTGCCGACGACTCTGCCACCACCAAGCGCCTGGGCGTGACCTACCAGGCCGGCGGCGGCTGGGCACCGTATGTCAGCTATACGGAATCCTTCCAGCCACTGGGCGGTGTGGATTTCTATGGCACGCCGTTCAAGCCCCAACGCGGCAAACAGCTGGAAGCCGGCGTCAAATGGATTCCGGAGGGCAAAGGTCTGTCTGGCTATGCCGCGGTCTATGGACTGCGCGAACAGAATCGCAAGACCAATGACCCAGCCAACCCACTCAACAGCCTGCAGCTGGGCGAGGTCAAAACCCAGGGCTTTGAAGCCGAGCTGATCGCCAGCCTGGCCAGAAACTGGGACTGGACACTGGCCTACGCCTATACCGACGCCAAGATCAGCCGCAGCAACGCTGGCGACCAGGGCCAGCGTGTAGCAGCGGTATCACGCCATATGGCATCGAGCTGGCTAATGCACCGCTTTGCGGCCCAGGGCCGCGGCGGCTGGAGCGTTGGCGCGGGCCTGCGCTATATCGGGCCGCAGTGGAGCGGCACCTCTGCCATCGACACGCCCTCTGCCCTGCTGGCCGACGCGATGGTGGCCTATGACGCTGGCGACTGGCGCCTGGCCCTGCATGCCAACAATATCGGCGACAAGGTGGTGATCACCCAATGTCTGTCGCGTGGCGACTGCTTCTACGGCGAACGCCGCAACTTCCTGCTGACTGCCAGCTATCGCTATTGAGCGAGCAGCTCGGGCCGGCAACAGGAGTTTCCGTCCCGGTTCCCCGGGGCCTGCCATACTGGCGGGCTCCAAGCATTGCCCCCGTGCAGCCGCTGCACTCGGTCCGGCATGCTGCACGTGCAAGCGGTTGCCGCCGCCTTATCTTCTCTGTCCAACAGCCATCGATCTTCAGCGCACGCAAGAACTACTCGTTGGGAGGCTGCTTGGCAGGTTCCCTGGGGAACAGCTCCTCCCTTCCGCCTTCGATCGGATTCGGGCTATTGGGATCGGAGGGGTCCATCGGATCCGCAGGATATTGTGGCTGCTGCGATGGATGGGGATTGGCTGGCTGCTCAGGCACAGCAGGCGGCGTGCTGGCAACTGCATTCCCAGCCATGTTCTTGGGGGTCGCGGACTCACTTCTATGCTGTTCGGCAATGACGGTCGGCTCAGATGCCTTGTTCTCTGAGGGCTTGTCGTTTGCGCGATATTCCGTGGTACTGGCTGCGGAATGCTGATTGCCGTTCATAACAAACTCCTTGAAAGAGCCGCATCGGCAGAGGCGGCTGGTGTGAAGCGCTCACGACAATGAGCGCTGCAGTGCCGGGCTGATTCAGATCCACGGCACGCCGTAGTAGTCATGGACACGCCTTCCGTACTCATCGGTGTATTCGGGCACGGTGTCCACGGGATATCGAGGTCCTTCACGCAGTTGTTCCTTGGACAGGGAAACAACGTAGCCCTCCTGATTCACGTCGTATTTCAGAGTGCTCCATGGCAATGGATGACGATCAGTACCCATCCCCAGGAAACCGCCAAACGCCATGACGGCGTAGCGAACCTGGCCGGATATCTTGTCGATCATCAAGGACTCGATCGAGCCCAGCTTTTCGCCAGCCGGGTTATATACCTTGGTGCCGTCCACCTTGGACGATGAAATGAGAGCGGATGTGGTGATCATGTGAACTCCTTGTTTGAACCGACCACCGGGAAGCCCGGTGGCTATTGAGAATTTCGACTGCTTAACGCCGGCTGAGCACCAATCCAATCAGTGCGCCAACCGCCAATGCCCCGCCCACTGCACGCCAGGGTGAGTCGTGTACATAGGCATCCGCAGCCTGCGCTGCGGCCTTGGATTCGCAAACTGCATTGGACGAGGCGGTTCTCACTTTCTCCAGCGTTGATGCTGCCTTGCTGAACAGCAGCGACGCTGCCGGATCCGCATCGCGCCCCTTGGAGGCGAGGACTTCCTTCAAGTCATCCAGCAACTGGCTCAGGTCGTTGGCGAGGTCAGCGGTATTCGCTTTTCGAAATCTCATGTGAGCTCCTTTCGTGAACATGTGAGGTTCAGAGTAAGCACACAAGCTTGGAGTTGCTGTAGGCCGAGCCCGGGCCTGGCAATCTGAAATGTGACCTGAGGCAACGATGTCCTCATCACTCGAACTGAGGATCAGAACCCTCCTCGTGAACAGGCCGGCCCCGCGCATGCCCGGTCGGTGCGGGGTATGCGGTGTTTGTCATGGCAAGCGACTTCGAACCTCTCGACGCTGAATCCGTGAATCGACCCATAGCATCTGGACACGTCATTCACAGCTTCGAACATGTCTTGTCGCATGGACTACACGGCACTCCTGGTCACTACACCAGACTGAGGTTTCGAAAGGAGGCGCTTATGAAACCGAAAGACCATTTGACGGTGGCAAGCCCTGACGAAGCCAAGGTGAATCTCAGGAAAAAGGGCGACTCGCGGGCACATGGCAACGAGTCCCAGCTGCCGCACGAGCGGGATCAGTCATTGCATGCAACCGGCGGCAATGTTCACCCGGAGATGGAGCAAGCCCACAACGACCTCAAAAGAGGTCTGGTCGATACCGATGCCAGGGCCAGCGATGGACGCCCCTTGGGTAGCCGAAGAACGACCTAGTCCGGCTCACGTCTTGCATGACCGTCACTACACAGGAGATCCGATGCCATACCTTGATATTTCCCAATCCAATTCCAGGCCCCTAAAACTGCACTATCAAGACTTTGGGAGTGGTCCGCCCGTTGTGCTCATTCATGGCTGGCCTCTGAGCGGACGCACCTGGGAGCCTCAGATTGCCGATCTGGTTGACGCCGGATTCAGGGTGATTGCCTATGACCGACGAGGCTTTGGCGCCTCCTCCCAACCCTGGGGTGGCTACGACTACGACTCGCTGGCCAGAGACCTCAATGAGCTGATCACGGAGCTTGAACTGGAGAAAGTCTGCTTGGTGGGCTTCTCCATGGGCGGCGGCGAAGTGGCTCGCTACATCGGGACCTACGGCACCGCCTTTATCCGATGTGCGGTGTTCGCAGCGGCTGTTCCACCGTTCCTGCTCAAGTGCGAGACGAACCCGCAAGGAGCGGTCTCCGAAGCGGACGTTGCGAAGAAGGAGCAGGCCGTTCTCCAGGATCGTCTGAGTTTTCTGGATGAATTCACGCAGAAATTCTTCTCGAATGCGCCAGGCAGCTTGCTGGTCAGCGAGGCACAGCGCGAGTACGCCAGGACGATTGCGGCATTTGCCTCGGCGAAGGCAACCCATGCCTGCATCGGTTCCTTCTCGAGAACCGACTTCCGCGACGATCTGCAGAAAATTGATGTGCCTACGCTCATCATTCATGGCGACAGCGACCGCATTGTTCCTCTGGAGGTCAGCGGGGCCAGAACCCACGATGCAGTGAGAGGCAGTCACATCCATATCATCAAGAACGGGCCGCACGGCTGCAATCTCTCGCATGCCCGGGAGTTCAATCGGGCGCTGATCGATTTCATCAAGGCTCACTGAGTCTCTTTCTTCGCTGCTTTGGAAAGAGTCTGCCTTGATTTCAACCACCCCCTACCAGGCCTGCATTGATGAATGCAACGGCTGTACCGCCGCTTGCGATTCATGCTTTGCATGCCTGCCTCAAGGAAAGCGATGTGCAGATGATGACCTGCTGCCTCATGCTGGATGTTGACTGTGCAGCAATCTGATGTCTCGCTGCGTTCTCCATGGCTCGCAACAGCGAGATGGCCAGGCATGTGCCAATGAATGCAAACAGCACCCGCCCGCTTACGTCAAGCCTGTGCAGATGCCTGCAAAAGTGTGCCGCAGACTGTGAGCCATCTCTGCAACTCCGTCTGATGAGACGCTGATCTGAGCCGACGTCGCTATGGCTTGGATTGGGGCTTGGCTCTGCCCGAGCCGGACTTTTTCCCGCCCCCGGACTCTTTGTTCACCGTGGCCCAGGCGATCTCTTGGGCTCTTTTTTCGCTCACTCCCCGCTCCTCATAGCTCTCTTCGATATGTGCAGCCT
Organism: Comamonas sp. Z3; assembly: GCF_008121565.1. Taxonomy (NCBI): domain Bacteria; kingdom Pseudomonadati; phylum Pseudomonadota; class Betaproteobacteria; order Burkholderiales; family Comamonadaceae; genus Comamonas; species Comamonas sp. Z3. The sequence continues at coordinate 551,143 of NZ_VOQU01000001.1, read as the reverse complement.
GGCGCTTCTGCTTGTCCGTGTATTTGGACTTGTCCCCTCTTGGCATCTGCGGCCTCCTTCAGGGCTGGGGCGCAGGTTCTGGCGGAAGCTGCACCGGAGGAACATCCTGGGGAGGATCGATCGGCTTGGGCTTGGAGGGAGGAATACCTGGAGGCCGATTCGGATCCTCAAGCGGGGGGAGATTGGGGGCATCGGGGCCGGTCGAATTCAGAATTTTCATGACCTGTCTCCTTGGACTTCATCCCACCTTACTGTCGCTGCTGAAGCAAGTAAATGGCAGAGCCTGGTCGATGCCGCTCATCGTTACAAAAGACAGGTTTGGTCTCCGACTTCCTACAAAGTGGTTTTTGATGAAGCGTCATGCTTGAACCACAGCAAGCAACCGCTTGTTGTTCACCTCAACTGAAGGACTAGAGTTATGCAACAGCAAAACAACCAGCAGAACAACGTGAATCAACAAGGTCAAAACGCGGCGGATCAGCAAAAAAAGCAGCAACAGCAGCAAGCCCCAAAGCAGCAACAGCCTGGGCAGCAGCAGGGTCAGCAGAAGCAGCAACAGGCAAAATAGGACGTGATAACGCGACCAGTGGGCGTGAAGATGTTTGCCACCCTTTGACAAACAAGCAGTATCGAAGCCTTTACTGGCCGCTACAGATGGGGCAACCTATCAAGAGTCCGAATTTCAATCAGCAGCAGTGCAAATGCAATAAGCGGCAACTCGGCGAGGAAACAAAGCCATCGCCTAGTATTCAAATGCATTGACTGTCCACGCTGAAGGACTGCTTGATACGACCCTGAAATTTGCCCGCTTCGGCGGGCACTTTTATGGGTTCATCCAACTCTTACCGACACCAACTGGTCTTGTGGCGCAGCTGGCAGCACACCCAGAATCTGGGGCGCATCTTCTTCGATCGATTGAATGACGACACTTCCATCCATATGCAGATGGACTCGTACCGAAACATTCGCGTCAATATCGGTAAACGCGACATCGGAGTCCAGACCCTGCCAACCATCTTCGATACAGAGCTTTCTGTTCAGCAAAGCCTGTACAAGCACTTCAGGAGCACCGCCCTCAAGATGAGTTTGCGCCCACAAACTCATGATCAGATCATGCGCGTCCTGCTGACAATGACATGGCTTTGCGGCTTCAATCTTGCTCAGCCAGTCATGCAGCTTTAAATCAAATGGCGCAGGCGTTCCTGGAATTGGCATGTTCCTCCCGTTTGTAAGAATGATCCTTCAACTTACGCGAAGTCATCCCTAGCTCTAAACGGTTTTACCCAAAGTAACAAGATTCACACAGCACCAGCCTTGAGTTTTCGTGTTTCTCAAATGCTGTTCTTCAGCGCCTCCCAGATCGATCTCCGTCAAGTTGATCGCCAGATATTCCTCATTCAGATGGCGGCGGCATGAGCCAAAGAACAGGTACCCCAGGCCTCATTCCGAAGAAAATCAAGCTCCTGAAGCCGATGGGCAGTGCGTCACGCAATACACAATCTCGACCCGTACTGACTTCCTCATATTTCACAGGTCCTCAGGCACACATCCGGATGTATCGATATCCATGCAGATCTGAGGCATACATGAAAAAAGGCGGAGCATGAAACTCCGCCCCTACGTCTTCAGAGTACTGAGCTTATTGACCGAAACGTCTCTTGGCATCCGCTATACAGGCCTCTTTGACATCGCCGGACAACGGATCACAGCGCTCTTTGGCAGCCTTGTAATCCGCTTCCCTGGTTTTCTCGCTGGCGTCCTTTCTTGCGTTGGCAATATCACCTGGCTTTGCAGACGGATCATTTCGAAATTCGGAAACTTTCGCGGACTCCAGTGCCTTTACATGCGCGGCCTTTGCATCTTTTTGACACACATCTTTCGAATTGCCAGAGAAGTCGTCGCACTTTTCCTTGGCCACTCCGTAATCGGCATCAGCCTTCGCTCTGGCGACCGCATACTGGTTTTTTTCGTTGGGCTCGGCTTTGTATTTCAGCTCCGCTGACGACACCTTCTCAGCGCCTTCCGCCTGCTCTTCACAGACGTCCTTGGCATTGCCCTTCAGTGTTTTGCATTGCTCTTTGGCGGCCTTGTACTCCGCGCTGATACGTTGCTTCTCTGCTGTGTGTTCCGCGGGAGTCAAAGCGAAAGCCGATGTGGTTAATGCGGTTGCGGCGTAAACGATGGCCAGCTTAGGGTTGAACTTCATGACACTTTCCTTTTCAGGTTGTTATCACGATGCCTTTAGACGTACGCAATGGATCGTTAACCCGCCCAACGGCGGCGCTGCCTGAGCGTGCGCCTCTGTTGTGCAGGGCGAACTTTGACTCTAGGACTCATATGCCTGGCACAGCGTCAGGCATACCTAAAAATGAGGGTGGGCCTGAGCCTACGCTGGCCATCCACAGGCGCTCATCGGTTCAGGGCCCGGAACCCGCTGCAGCCAGGAATGCACGAGGCTCCCAGGCCCGGCCTGACATGGAGCAACTTCAAAAATCGGACTGCGCTTCAGCGAGACTTATGCGAAGTTGTCTCACAGACATGCATGGCGATGCCATCTAAGTTTGGACATACGCGGCTGGCCTGACTCCGGCAGGAGCTGCCAGCCTTGTGTTCACCCCATCACTCAGAGACCCACGTATGTCCCAAATTGCACAAAGGAAAAACGCTCACGCGCGACTGAAGATTGATACCCAAGCTCTGGAAAGAGCCAAGCGCAGCCTGGATGACGGAGCTGTCGTTGAAGAAAAAAGCCCCTGGCGCGAGGACATCATCCAGCTGCTGAATGACTCCCTGGCCACCGAACTGGTCTGCATTCTGCGATACAAACGGCACCACTTCACCGCTACCGGCCTGTCCTCTCCAGCCATAGCTGGTGAATTTCTCGTACATGCCAACGAGGAGCAATCCCATGCCGATCGAATAGCTGCGCGCATTGTCCAACTGGGCGGTGAGCCCGACTTCAATCCGGCCACGCTTGTTGACCGCAGTCACGCTGACTACGATGAGCAACTGGATCTGCATTCCATGATTCGGGCCAACCTCGTTGCGGAACGTGTGGCTATCGAGGCCTACACACAGATGATTGCCCTCATCGGAGATAAAGACCACACGACTCGCCGTCTGATTGAGCAGATCCTTGAGCAGGAGCAGGAGCACGCTGACGAGCTGTCCGACTGGATGCATAAATAGCAGCCGCCATCAGCATCTGAGCGGGGTATGGGGCCCAATCCACCGACTCCAGTATCCGTTGCCGCAGCTCAGCCAGCCATTGCCAACACCCGAAGCCGACGCAGGCAGCGCTGTTATCTCGGGCACGTGTTATCTCACACGCGGTGTCCTCACCGCGATGAGCGCCTTGAGTTTGCCGCGCTGCAGTCCGTGCATGCCCACCCGCTGTACAGCCACCGCATGCTGTGCAAAGCCGTGCATCGGTCAATGCCATGCCGCTCTTCGGCCACACTCCAGAATTGGAAACCGATGACCTGAGGCTTCAGTGCTGCAGCAAGGTTCTCATCGCTGTCATTCAGCCCTGGAATGAGCAGCCGCTGGAAACGATCCGGTTTGCTGACGAACAGAACACAGCTACCAGAGGCTAAAAACCGGCTTCTCGCCAGAAGACACTTGTCGCAGTTTTCACAAACTGCGCTGCAGCGGCTTCCCAACGACCGCGAATGGCGACTTTGCCACGCCAGCGGTGCTGAAAACCGGTGTCTGCCTCCAGCGGTGTCACCACATCCAGCACCACTCTGTAGACCGGGCGCTCCGGGTACAGGGTCGATTGCATGCTTCGAACCTGAATCATGCCGCCAGCCGCCGAAGACAGCGCCGCCTCCGAGAGAGTACGACTCGCATCCTGATCGACGCTGCGCACCCTCAGATCCAGCACCGGCCCCACACCAGCGTCAGCGATGAAAATTGCGCTGTCGCCGGTGCTGATGCGCTGGACATCTTCTTCCTGCACATAGGCAAGAACCTCCAAGCGATCACGGCCCACGACCCTGCCCAGCAGCTCGTTGCGGGCGAGCCAGTCCCCCGACCGCAGATCAGGATCCACATCTCGCAGCACTCCGGCGCCCGAGGCATTCAGCCGGTATCGGCTGGCTTCGGTTTCCACCGCCTGCTGTTGGGTGGCCGCCTGCAGCTGGCGCTCCTGCAGAACCTGCCAATCTCGGCGCAGCTCCGAGTCGAAACCTGCCGCAGCTATTTGCTGTGAATACTGGATTCTCTGGGCATCGTTCTGCGCCTGGGCAGCCTTGAGCGCCGGGGAATCCAGCACAAAGACAGGCGCATCCAGTGCGATCGTATCTGCGTTGCCAAGTATTTGCTGTTGCAGCTGCGATGCGTCAAGTGCATGCAAAGGCCAAATATCACTGGATTGCAGCATGCCCTCCGTGCGAATCGGGGCAGGCATCGGAAGCCAGCACAGCGCAACAAGGACAAAGGCACCGACAGCGCTCCAACGAGCTCTTCGACTACGCAGGATTTGAGGCCAGCGTGAAGACCACGCTGAAATCTCTGACCAGACAGGCTTGGCAATGAACCACACAATTTCCACCAGAAACAGCAAAATGCCCAACGCCTTGATGAAGAAGTGATAGACCAAGGCCGCAATACCCAAGAAAAGAACCAGTCGATAAATCCAGGTAGCCCAGGCAAACAGGATCAGCCCGCGGCGTTTGGCATTGGAGAAAAACTCTGGCGGAGGTTCTCCGAGCTTGAACAATCTCTCCCTCATATCCCAGCGCGCCAGGGCAAAGGCACGTGAGTGCAAATTGGGCATTTGCAGAAAATCGGACAGCAGAAAATACCCATCAAAGCGCATGAATGGGCTTGCATTGATGGCCAGGGTGCTGACCCATGTCGTGGTGGCCAGCAAGAAGGCCATGGATCGGGGTGCACCTTCTGGTAACCAGACCCAGGCCAGCAAGGCCCATGCGGCAATGATCAGCTCCGTTACGATTCCAGCTCCTGCCACCTTGAGGCGCTGGTCACGCCGTGTCAACTTCCAGACCTCATTGGTGTCTGTGTATGCCACCGGCCACAGCACCAGAAAGGCGACGCCCATGGTGGGAACGCGGCATCCAAATCGCTTGGCGGTCAAGCCGTGCCCCAGTTCATGCAATACCTTGACAAACCCCAGAGTCAAGCCATAGGCCACCAGGCCTTGCCAGGTCAGCGAATCAACCAAGGTCGCGGTAAACACACCCCACGCGCGGGAAACGCCCCAAAGTCCAGCGCACAGAGCCAGCAAGGTAATCCAGGCAAAAGTTCGACTGAAAAGAAAGTCCAGCCGCGGCGCCCATCGTGTCAGCCATCGATCGGGCTTGATCAGAGGGACCCGAAAAAAGAGGTAGTTATGCAAAAGCCATTGCATCCAGCTTGAACGCCTGGACTGCCAGCGCTCGGCCAGCGTGCCAGCACTATGGGGAAGTGGTTCCAGCAGATCATTGCGCTGCGCAAACTGGAAAAGCGCGTTCACGTCCTCCTGATGCAGCGTCAATGTCGTTTGAGCATTCACATCCTGCACGATCGCGTCAGCGGCACCAAAATGCCAGCGCTTGAACACCTCAAAGCTGGCCCAGTCCAGCTGGAAAAACAGATTACGCACGGGATCATGCAGGGTCCAGCTGGGCTGGCCATCGGGCAGCACAGGACCGGCAAGCAAATCCAGCTCTTCACGCAATGCAGGCCATTCGGTACTCATGCCGACTTACCAGGCAAGGAACTGCCGCAGGACGGCCCAGGGCTTGCGCAAAACCCAATAGACCAGGGGCACCCAATCGCCTTGCAGTTTGGCGGTACCTTTGAGGCCAATACGGGCTTCCGCCCTATTGGGCGGCATGGTGGCTCGCACCCGGTAGGCGTAGCTGCCATCCGGCCTGGCACTGGCGTCGTATGCCATGTACCGGAGCTTGCCCTCCAGACCAGCCATAGGATTGGCAGCCAGATACAGCTTCACCATAGACCCCTGCTCCAATGGAATGGCATCCCCGATGGGGATCCAGGCCTCGATTTCCACCTCATCAGGCCGGGCAATGCGCATCACGCGCTCGCCCGTCTGCACCGGCTTGCCCAACCATTCCGTGGGGGAGTCAAACAGGACCATGCCATCTTCAGGTGCCAGCACCCGGCTGCGCTCACGCTGATCGCTCAGGTATTGCACCTCGGCGCGCTTCTCGCCTATACGCCCGACGAGCACGGCCAGCTGCGCCTTGGAACGAGCATCGCCCAAGGCCAGCTGGGCCGATTGCCGGTACTCGGCCTCAGCGGTCAGCAAGGCTTGCTGGGCAACTTCCAATCGGCTGCCGATCTGCGCCTCATCCAGTCCAAACAAGCGTTCACCTTTACGGACCACTTGGTTGGGCTGGACATGAATCTGATCGATGACGCCATCCAGAGGTGCTCTCAACACCACAGGCTGGGCCGCTACCAGTTCACCCGGAGCAAGAACGCTCATATGCACGGGGACAGCACCAATCGCAATAAGCCCGCCAATGATCCAGACAGGCTTTTTCTGCCACCAGCTCCTGGCCGCAGCTACTGATACCGCAGGCTTTCGCCAGAACCTGGATTGGCCTGCCTGCAATGCGGAGTAAGCATGGAACCAGATATGACACCATTCGGCGAGCAGCGGAAAACGCTGCTCTTCAATAGGCTGCGCCCCTGAAAGCAACAGCCCGCCGCAACAAACAGGTGTCTGGGCATCCTGCACAAGAGGCACCCAAATCGCATAGGCGCCCAGCCATTCGTTCCAGGAACTGGCCAGCTCGGGAGGAAGCTGGGCCGGCTCAATGCGCCGAACCTGAACGGATGGCTGCGCCTGGAGAAACTGACCAACCCCGTGCAGCCACTGCGCATAAGGAGTGTTCCTGTCGGTCTCGACCACGCCGGACAGCGCTGTCACACCATCGTTGTCCAGCCACAAACATGCTTGACGATAAGGCACGAGCAAACGGCTGTCGTTGACCAGCAAAAAGCGCAGTTCGGCGCTGCTGCGTGCGGCCCTGGCTCGATGCCCAAGCTCGAGCAGCAGCATTGCCGGGTTCGCGCTCTGAGGAGAAACGGCTGCATTCATTGCATCGGCACCTGATATGCAGCACTCATGATTCCATCAACCATGAACATACATGGACATCCTTTTCCCGGCCTGCTGATGAGCCGCATGGGCCATCTTTTCACTGAGACCCGCCCGCCCTGCCGGCACAGCCGAGGTGGCCCGTGCATCGCCGACTACCAGCTTGACCGTACGCACCGACTCATGCCCTTTTCCGTCGCTGACCTTGATCTGCAGCACCAGCGTGGTGCTGAGGTCCTTGGGAGCGTTGATGGTCAGCTGGCCTGTATGACGGTCCAGGCGCACCCATGCGGGCAGCTCCTGCCGGTCGGCGAAGCTGAACCGGAGTGATGCGATATCCCACGGACTATCCGACGCCAGGAGGACGGGCTTCAGGTCCAGAATGCTGGCTCCCGTCGAAACGGAGAACTGCTCCGGCACCGGATCAGATCCGGAGCGGATGACTTCTGTGGGTGTGAAAAGAGACACCCCCATCCAGTCATTGACGCCTGCAATTGACTGCGGAACTCCGTATCCGGACCAATGTTCAGAACCCTGCATCCCACCGCGTTGAGACGACGTGTTGAGCGCCGCCGAGGTGGACCGCAGAAAATCTGCATTCGGCTCTGACACCTCTGAAGCTTGAAATGGTGCGAGACCAGACCCTGCAGGCAGATCATTCATGACGGGTAGGCCCGGAGGCTGCACTGCCGGAGGAACCAGGGGTTCAACAATTCCGTTGAGTGAGGTCACCCGAGATGCATTGCCCGCCGCGTCCTTTTGCTGGACCCAGAGACTGAATGCCCCGAGACCCGGTAGCTGGACGGAATTGCCGCTGCCCTCAAGCCAGGAGGCACCATTGTCCAGGGAATACTGCCAGCTTCCCCCCGCTTCCAGACCGGAGATGATGACCAAGCCTGTTGGAGAAACTTGTCGTCCCTCCACCAGCGTGGCTTGGTCGAGAGTAATTTCCGGCGCAACCGGATCCAGGGTATCGATGGCATAGACATTGGATGCCGTAGTGCCCGTTCCGCTATTGCCAGCCGCGTCCACATAGCCGGTGTTGTTCAGCGTGATCAGATTGCTGGCATTGGTGATACCAGCCGTTGGCGTCAGGGTCACCGTCCAGGTGATGCCACCATCGCTGGACGTCAGATTGCTCAGTGCTCCGTGCTCAACGCTGAAGTCGCCAACATCCAGCCCCGTCACCGCTTCGCTGAAGGTAATGATGACCGTGGAGCTCTCGCCCACCGCCAGCGCCGTGTCGTTCACCACAATGGTGGCTGTCGGGCGCTGGGTGTCGATGGCGTAGTGGTTCGAGTCCGTCGTGCCGGTGCCTGCGTTGCCTGCCGCATCCACATAGCCGGTGTTGTTCAGCATGATGACATTGGCAGTGCTGGTGATGCCTGCCGCAGGAGTGAAGGTGGCTGTCCAGGTGATGCCTCCATCGCTGCTGCTGACGGTGCTCAGCGTTCCGCTGCTCACCGTCAGATCGCTGTTGTCAAACCCGCTGACCGCTTCACTGAAGGTGATAGTCACCAGCGTCGTCTCGCCCGCTGCCAGTGCAGTGTCGCTCACCACGATGGTGGCTGTCGGGCGCTGGGTGTCGATGGCGTAGCTGTTCGAGTCCGTTGCGCCGGTGCCTGCGTTGCCCGCCGCATCCACATAGCCGGTGTTGTTCAGCGTGATTAGATTGCTAGCATTGGTGATGCCGGCCGTTGGCGTCAGGGTCGCCGTCCAGGTGAGGCCGCCGTCGCTGCTGCTGAGGTTGCTCAGACTGCCGTTCTCCACAATGAAGTCACCAACATCCAGCCCCGTCACCGCTTCGCTGAAGGTAATGATGACCGTGGTGCTCTCGCCCACCGCCAGCGCCGTGTCGTTCACCACAATGGTGGCTGTCGGACGCTGGGTGTCGATGGCGTAGTTGTTGGAGTCGGTGGTGCCGCTGCCAACGTTGCCCGCTGCGTCGGTGACCCTGGAATTGTCCAGGGTGATCAGGTTGGTGGCGTCACTGGTGTTGGCGGTTGGCGTGAACGTCGCCGTCCACGTGATGCCGCCGTCGCTGCTGCTGACCGCGCTCAGGGTGCCGTTGGCAATGGTCAGATCGGCGTTGCTGAAACCGCTTACCGCTTCACTGAAGGTAATGGTCACCAGCGAGGTCTCACCGACTTTCAGCGCGGTATCCGCCACCGCAATGGTCGCGGTCGGACGCTGGGTGTCGATGGCGTAGTTGTTGGAGTCGGTGGTGCCGCTGCCAACGTTGCCCGCTGCGTCGGCGACCCCGGAATTGTCCAAGGTGATCAGGTTGCCCGTGCTCTCCAGGTTGACCGTGGGCGTAAAGATCGCCGTCCAGGTGACGCCGCCGTCGCTGCTGCTAACAGCGCTCAAGGTGCCGCCGCTGACGCTCAGATCGGCATTGGTGAAGTCGTTCACCGCTTCGCTGAAGGTGATGGTCACCAGCGAGGTCTCACCGACCGCAAGGCTGGTGTCCGCCACGACAATGGTGGCTGTCGGACGCTGGGTGTCGATGGCGTAGTTGTTGGAGTCGGTGGTGCCGCTGCCAACGTTGCCCGCTGCGTCGGTGACCCTGGAATTGTCCAGGGTGATCAGGTTGGTGGCGTCACTGGTGTTGGCGGTTGGCGTGAACGTCGCCGTCCACGTGATGCCGCCGTCGCTGCTGCTGACCGCGCTCAGGGTGCCGTTGGCAATGGTCAGATCGGCGTTGCTGAAACCGCTTACCGCTTCACTGAAGGTAATGGTCACCAGCGAGGTCTCACCGACTTTCAGCGCGGTATCCGCCATCGCAATGGTCGCGGTCGGACGCTGGGTATCAATGGCGTAGTTGTTCGAGTCGGTGGTGCCGCTGCCAACGTTGCCCGCTGCGTCGGTGACCCCGGAATTGTCCAGGGTGATGAGGTTGGTGGCATCGGTGATGTTGGCGGTTGGCGTGAACGTCGCCGTCCAGGTGATGCCGCCGTCGCTGCTGCTGATGTTGCTCAGCGTGCCATTGGCCACCGTCAGGTCGGCATTGGTGAAGTCGTTCACCGCTTCGCTGAAGGTGATAGTGACCGTGGTGGTCTCTCCGACTTGCAGCGCCGCATCCGCTACGGCGATGGTGGCCATAGGTCGCAGGGTGTCGACAGCGTAGTTGTTCGAGTCGGTGGTGCCCACTCCCGCATTGCCCGCCTTGTCTGTCACTCCGGCGTTGTTCAGCGTGATCAGGTTGACCGTGCTCTCCAGGTTGGCCGTGGGCGTGAAGGTCGCTGTCCAGGTGATGCCGCCGTCGCTGCTGCTGACCGTGCTCAAGGTGCCGCCGCTGACGCTCAGGTCGGCATTGGTGAAGTCGTTCACCGCTTCGCTGAAGATGATGGTCACCAGCGAGGTCTCACCGACCGCAAGGCTGGTGTCCGCCACGACAATGGTCGCCGTTGGGCGCAGCGTATCGATGGCGTAGTTGTTCGAGTCGGTGGCTCCCACTCCGGCATTGCCCGCCTTGTCTGCCACACCAGCGTTGTTCAGCGTGATCCGGTTGACCGTGCTCTCCAGGTTGGCCGTGGGCGTGAAGGTGGCAGTCCAGGTGGTGCCGCCGTCGCTGCTGCTAACAGCGCTCAAGGTGCCGCCATTAACGCTCAGATCGCTGTTGTCAAACCCGTCCACCGCTTCACTGAAGGTGATGGTCACCAGCGAGGTCTCACCGACCGCAAGGCTGGTGTCCGCCACGACAATGGTCGCCGTTGGACGCAGGGTGTCGATGGCGTAGCTGTTGGAGTCGGTGGCGCCGCTGCCGGCATTGCCTGCCTTGTCTGTCACGCCTGCATTGTTCAGCGTGATCAGGTTGCTGGTGGCCGTGATGTTGGCGGTCGGCGTAAAGGTCGCCGTCCAGGTGATGCCGCCGTCGCTGCTGCTGATGTTGCTCAGCGTGCCATTGGCCACCGTCAGGTCGGCGTTGGTGAAGTCGTTCACCGCTTCGCTGAAGGTGATGGTCACCAGCGAGGTCTCACCGACCGCAAGGCTGGTGTCCGCCACGACAATGGTCGCCGTTGGACGCAGGGTGTCGATGGCGTAGCTGTTGGAGTCGGTGGCGCCGCTGCCGGCATTGCCTGCCTTGTCTGTCACGCCTGCATTGTTCAGCGTGATCAGGTTGCTGGTGGCCGTGATGTTGGCGGTTGGCGTAAAGGTCGCCGTCCAGGTGACGCCGCCGTCGCTGCTGCTGACAGCGCTCAAGGTGCCGCCATTAACGCTCAGATCGCTGTTGTCAAACCCGTCCACCGCTTCGCTGAAGGTGATGGTCACCAGCGAGGTCTCACCGACCGCAAGGCTGGTGTCCGCCACGACAATAGTCGCCGTCGGGCGCACAGTGTCGACAATCACGCCAGACGTCGCGCCCAGGCCGTTAAGGGTCAGAACGAGGTTGTTGCCAGCGGCATCACGGACGCTGCCACCATTGAGGTCAAGACTGGCGCTGACGCTGATGCCGTCGGCGTCGTTGTCACCCGCCTGGACGGTGTACTGGAAGACCAGGGTCGAAGTGCCGGAACCGGACACCAGATTGGCGAATACCGTGCTGCCGCCGATATCCAGGAGCAGCCTCGGGACGCCGTTGACCAGTACTGTTTCGCTGATGTTGACCGTGAAGGTCAGGGTGTCGCCGGCATTGTAGGCAGCGCCGGCCGGCACGCTGACATTGCTGACCGTGGGCACCACGGCATCGACCAGCACACCGGTGGTGCTCGCCACGCTGTTCAGGCCGGTGATGATGTTGTTGCCGACCGTATCACGCAGGGTGCCGCCGTTGGCCTGGATGGACGAGCCCAGGGTGATGCCATTGGTGTCCAGCTGACCGCTAGCCGCCACTAGGCGGAACACCAGGGCGCTACCACCGCTGCCGCTGAGGTACTGGGCATAGACGGTGCCGCCAATGTCCAGGGTCACAGCGATACGGGGCGTGCCGCCGCTGGTGTCGACGATGACGTTCTCGCTGAAATTCACCGTGAAATCGAGGTTTTGCCCGGCGATGTAGCTGCCGTTGGCTGGCACGTTGACGCTGGTCACCGCTGGCGCCACGCGGTCGATGGCGTAGGTCTCGCCGGTCAGGCCACCGGTCACCGCGTTGTCGACCGCATCGACGATGCCGGTACCGCTGCCGTTCAGGGACAGGGTGACGTTGCCCGCACCGCTGAGGTTGTCGATCACCACGGTGTAGGTATGCCCGTTCACCTGGATGACACTGGCCAGGGTGCCGGTGACGGTTCCGCCAAAGGTGACGTCAAAGTCGCTTGCATCGACGCCGCTGACATCCTCGCTGAAGGTCACGGTGTAGCTGACCGAGCCGCTGTTGGACGGCGAGCCGCCCGCGCGGACGATGCTGGTGACGCTCGGCGCCACGGTATCCACCACCACCTCGGCGGTGCTGCCGACGCTGTTCAGGGTCAAGTTCAGGTCGTTGCCGGCCGCATCCTTGACGCTGCCGCCATTGAGATCGAGGCTGCTGGCGACGCTGATGCCGTCTGCATCGTTGTCACCGGCCTGGACTGTGTACTGGAACACAAGGGTCGAGCCACCGCTGCTGCTCGCCAAAAAGTTGGCATAACGGGTAGTGCCGCCGATATCCACGGCCAGGCGCGGCGAGCCGCTGGTGAACACCGCTTCGCTGGCATTGACGGTGAAGCTCAGTACGTCGCCGGCCTTGTAACCACCATTGGCAGGGACAATAACGTCGGCCACCGTCGGCACCACGCCGTCCACCAAGACTCCGCTGCTGCTGCCAGGCGTCAGCGCAATGGCACCATCGTTGCCGGCCAGGTCGCGCAAGCTGCCACGGTTGAGCTGAATGCTGTTGCCCACGGTGATGCCGTTGTTATCCTGCTGCCCGCTGGCGACTACCAGGCGGAACACCAAGGCGCTGGTGCCGCTGCCGGAGAGATACTCGGCATGGGCGATACCACCGGTGTCGAGTGTCACCTCAATGCGCGGCGTGCCGCCACTGGTATCGACAATGACTGCCTCGCTGAAGTGGACCGTGAAATCCAGCCTCTGCCCTACTCCGTACGCTCCATCCACAGGCAAATCGACATGGACCACACTCGGCGCTGTGGTGTCATAGACATAAGCCTGCGGCAGAATGGCACCTTCATTGCCCGCGGAATCACTCACCTTCACCTGTAGCGTATTACTGCCTAGATGAAGAGTTGCACTTGCGGACCAGTTGGTACCCGAAGCAGAAGCGGTTATCCAACTGGCACCGCCATCCAGCGAAATCAGCACCTTATCGCCTTGCGCCAACGGCGCCGACAAACTCCCACTGATGGTCTGCGCACCCACATTGGTGATGAAATCGCCTCGCACACCGCTGTCGTTGGAGAAGTGAATTCCTCCCGGTGTCGCTGTCGGCGCCACCATATCAATCTGCAGTGAGGAAAGCATCCCCGCAGTGCCCGCATTCCCGGCCGCATCCGTATAAGAGCCTGTATTGACCGAGATGACGGCAGAACCATTGGCGACACCGCTGTTCGGCGTGAATGTGGCGGTAAACACCTTGGGGTCGCTGGTGGCCGTCAACGCGCCCAAGGTTCCCCCGGCCACAGAAATAGCGGCGGCACTGAATCCCACAGGCGCTTCCGAGAATGTGAAAGTGATCAGCGCTGGCGTCACACCATTTACCGTCGCCACATCGCTGGAGATAACGACTGTAGGGGCTGATTGATCCAATATATAAGCCGCTGAGTAAACCGGCCCTGAGTTGCCAGTGCTATCGGCCACGCGCACCTGCAAGACCCCGCTGCCGAACAAAGTTTGGCCGCTCAAGGTCCAATCACTGCCCACCACAGTGGCTGCGGCCCAGGTCGCGCCGCTATCCAGTGAAACTTGTACCGATTCACCAGTGACCAGATTGGTCGACAGCGTGCCGCTGATGGTTTGCGCGGAAATATTGGTAATCAGGTCGGAAGCACTTGCCCCCGTGTCATCGGAAAACTGAACGCTATACACCGTGGTGGTCGGCACACCAGTCTCGTAATGGATAGTTGCACTGCTTGTGCTCTGCCCCAAATTGCCAGCAGCGTCCGTGTAACTGCCGGCGTTTATCGACACCTCTGCCAAGCCTGAATTTACATTCGCCGCAGGTGTGAATATTGCCGTATAGACCAGCGGATTGGCTGTGACTGCGAAGCCACTCAACGCTCCACCCATCACGGTGACATCGGTCAAGTCAAAGCCCTGGGGGGCTTCACTGAAAGTGAAAGTAATCACAGCAGTCTCACCCGCCTTCAGGCTGGCTGCACTGCTAGAGATCACGGCCGATGGTGCAGCAGTGTCGATCGCAATGGGGGCTGATATCCCTCCAACACCCGCATTGCCAGCCATATCGGTGTAAGTGCCAGCCCCCAACGACACAGCGCCGCTGGAGCCCGTAAGTCCTGCAGTTGGTGTGAAAACTGCTGTATAGACCAGCGGATTGGAGGTAGCAGTGAAATTGCTCAAGGTGCCGTTCGATACGTTCACGGCGCCCAAAGTGAAACCGCTTGGCGCTTCGCTAAAGGTGAATGTGAGGGTTGCCGACTCGCCCGCTTTGAGCGCCGTGGCGCTGCTGGTGATTACGACGGTGGGCACTGTGGTGTCCAACACATAAGAGAAAGAGGCAGCCGTGCCGACGTTACCCGCGGCATCTACGACTCGCACTTTCAGAGTGTCGCTGGCGATCAGCGTCTGACCAGCCAGCGACCAGTTGGGAGAGCCCGGGGAAGCAGAAGCGGTGGCCCAGGTGAAGCCGTTGTCCAGTGAAACTTGTACCGATTCACCAGTGACCAAATTGGCCGTCAGCGTGCCACTGATGGTTTGTGCCGCTGTCTTAGTGACCAGGTCAAAGCTGGAGCTACCGGTGTCGGACGAGAAGATCACCGCGTTGCCTGTCGTGGTCGGCGCGATGGTGTCGACCACGATGTCTTTGTTGGCCCCCAGCGAACCGGCGCTGCCAGGCGCTGCCAGTGCCAGCGAGGCATTGCGACCGTCGAAGGCATCGGAGATGACCGCGCCATTGAGCACTAGGGCATTGATGCTGGCGTAATCCAGGTCGCCGCTGTTTTGGCCGGCACCCACGATGTAGGTAAAGGTCAAGGTGCTGGTTCCACTTCCACCGGAATAAGTCGCGGTGCCGCCGGAGCTCAGGCTCAGGGTTGGCACGCCGCCAAAGGTATCGACAGCCACCGCGCGGCTGAAATCGACGGTGATGGTGATGGTGTTGCCGCTTTTGTAGCTGCCGTCGGATGTGCTGGAACTGACGCTGGTGACGCTGGCCTGGGTGCCGTCGACCAGCACGTTAGCGGTGTTGCCGACGCTGTTCAGCGTGAGCGTGGCATTGTTGCCGGCAGTGTCACGCAGGGTGGCGCCATTGGCGGACAGGCTGCTGACGGTGATACCGTTGACATCGGCATCGCCGCTGGTCACTGTGTAGCTGAACCGCAGCACATTGGTGCCGGAGCCGGAAACGTAAGTGGCATAGCGCGTGGTGCTGCCTATCACCATGGCGATGCGCGGCACGCCGCCTGTGGTGTCGACCATGACGGCTTCATCGAAATTGACGCTGAAGGTGAGCTCATCGCCACTGTAGTAAGTGCCGCTGGCCGGCACTGCGGTCATGGTGACTGCGGATGGCGTCGTGTCGATCTTGATCACTAGACCAATGGATACGGCAGAAACATTGCCCGCCGCATCCGTTGCGGTAGCAGTGATGCTGTGGCCACCTTCGCCAAGCGTGCTGGCGGTACAGCTCCAGACGCCGCCAGTGGCCACCACGCTGCCGATGAGGATCCCACCGTCGTAGACATTGACGGTGCTGCCACTTTCCGCAGTGCCGGTAAAGGTCGGAGTGGTGTCGTTGGTAATCTGGTCGCTGCTGGACGTACCCGTATCGCTGACACTGCTCAGTACAGGTGTCGAGGGTGCGGCAGGTGCGCCGGTGTCCAGCACATAGGCCTGACTGTGCGCCGTGCCATAGTTGCCAGCGGCATCCGCCACCCTGAGCTGCAGGGTATTGCTGCCGGCCAGCGTGACTCCGTTCCAGCTGAAGGCAGTGCCACTGGCCTTGCTGGTGATGTCGGTCCAGGTGGCACCACCATCCAGTGAACCCCAGAGCACATCACCGACGGCCAGGCTGGTGCTCAGCGTGCCGGTGATGGTCTGGCTGGGGGTGTTGGTGATGAAATCGCCGGCGGCGCCGCTATCGCTGGAGAAGCCCAGGCCGCTAAAGGTAATGGTGGGCGCGGTGGTGTCGTAGGTATACGACCGCACCAATGTGGTGCCGTCGTTGCCGGCGGTGTCGGTGACCTTGACGCACAGGGTGCTGCTGGAGGCCAACGTGACGCCGGCCAGCGACCAAGTGTTCTGGCCGACGGTAGCTGTGGCAGCAGTCCAAGTGGTGCCGCCATTGATGGAGACCCATACCGTCTCGCCCAATTGCAGATTGGCCGACAGAGTGCCGCTTATGGTCTGTGATGCGGTATTGGTGATGAAGTCGCTTCCGGAGATGCCCGTATCGTTGGAGAAGCTGACGCTGGCTACAGTTGTGGTCGGCGCCATGGTGTCCAGGGTGTAGGCATGGCTACTGATCGACCCGTCGTTACCTGCAGCATCGACCACCTTCAGCATCAGGGTATTGCTGCCACTAATGGTCACACCATTCCAGCTCAGCGTCACACCGCTGACCTTGCTAGTGATATCGGTCCAGGTGGCGCCCCCATCGAGCGAGCCTGTTACCACATCGCCAGCACCCGGTGTGCTGCTGAGGGTGGCATTGATGTTTTGGCTGGCGATGTTAGTGATGAAGTCCGAGTTGCTGGAGCCGGTATCGGTCTGCAGCGATAGATTGCTAAAGGTGATCGTGGGCGCCGTCGTGTCCAGCGCGTAGCTGTGTGTGTAAGCGACGCTGAAGCCGCTGGCGTTGGCGACACGGGCCTGAAAAGTATTGCTGCCGGAGAGAGTGGTGGTAGCGGTCCAGCTGTTCGAGCCGACGCTGTATGTGGAGGCATCGCTCCAGGTGCTTCCGTTGTCATACGACACCTGCACTTTCTCGCCGACTGCCAATACCGCTGACAGCGTCCCGGTGATGGTCTGGCTGGCGGTATTGGTGATGAAGTCGCTGCTGCTGGTACCAGTGTCGGCCGACAGCCCGGCTGTGCTGACTGTGGTGGTGGGAGGAGCATTTGTGTTTCCACCAATATTGCTCAAGGCAATATTGTCTAGCCCCCAAATAAACTGCGCTCCTGTGGCCTCTGTAATCACGACCTCAGTCACACCAGTGAAATACTCAGGGTGTGTGGCATTTACCAATGAAAATGACCAGCTATTATTAGCCCAGCTGAAGGTAAAAGTTTCAGAACCCTTGCTGGTAGTCAATTTAAGTACGAGATTTTGTCCATCAATCGTGGCCAGCGTGAAACCGGTGAGATCAAATATTTTTCCACCGCTCACAGATAGCGTGAGTTGCGTTTCCAAATCATTGCCACCCTCACCGGTCGCCAGCATCAGACCCGAGGCATTGCTTGCATCTACTCCGAAAATATTTATCTCTGTTGACACCATTAAATTGGCATCTTTGGCCGTAATCACCAACGTATCTGCACCAATGGTTTGACTTATAGCTCGAGATACCGTGAGATCCGGTACATTCTCAAAATCAAATGTGGTCGTGGCCAGCAGACCTTGGTAGCTGCTGGCGGCAAGGACATTGGCCTCAATGCTGCCGGCGCTGTATTCCAGTGCCCAGTTGCCTCCCAGCAAGGCACTGCCAGTCGTATCACTGGAAGCTGCCACATCTGCCCCCGTGGCCTGGGATAGTTGCTGGAGGAAGTTCTGCCCCACAAAACTATGGGCCAGATCGCATCCATAGAGCAGCAAATCGCCATTGACTTGGAGCGCGCTGCCCAATTGGGACAGCGCGGCCTGCACCCGCACATCCGGTAGGCTGGCATTGGTCAACAAGGTGCTACCAAGGTACAGTTGCCCATCACTGCCATGCGAGAAGATGTGAATTGCATCCAGCCCGCTTTGACCGGCCGCCCAGGCGGCAATCTGCGCAAGGCCATCGGCTGAACCATCGAACTCGACAATCGCAACACCGTCGCGCACCACCGCTTCCAGCGATTGGTAGTTGGCCAGTGAGGTGTCGACCAACACTACTTCTTTTTTGCCACCATCTTGCGCCGGGAGGCCGGCCCGCACTTCGACGGCCAGCGGCACCCACAGGGGCGCACCATCATGTGCGGCATCCACCACCATGGCTGCAGAGGCCACATGCGCAGCATCGGTTGCGGCAGCTCCATCGAACATGAAACGCTGCTCCAGCGCCAACGGCCGCACCGTGGAGACCATGGTTGCAGGGCCGGCGGGATGAGTATTGCGGCTGGCCACACGGGAACTACCACGATTGAAAATGCTGAAAAGCTTCATGATGGTTCACCAATCCTTAAATAACCAAAGAAGTTGCAGCAACAATCTGGGCCATTCGCAAAGTCACTCATGCCACGCTGCAAAAAAAAGAAACGCCACTGCCATCGGCTGCAATGCAGTCATTCAAGGTCGCTGCGGATAAAGACCATTGACGACCATGCAGTAATTCAATGCCAGCCGAGGTGGAACAGTGGGCACTGCGGTTGTGGGCCCTGGTCCAACCGCTACTGTGCCGGTTACTTCCATGGTCACTGCGCCGGCAGCTTGGCCGGTGACACTTCCGCCGGAAACCGTCAGGTTATGCGATGAGGGCACCGCGATTGGGGTGCTTCCTGAGGGATAAAAATTGGAAAGCGACCCCGTTTTTCCAACTGTGTTATTTGTATTCGTCGGTATTGCTACGCCCCCAGTGGGGCTTGCATTTCCATTCAATGCATTAACGGTGACATTCCCCGAAATACTTTGCCCAGTGACTGTGGCCCCCGTCAATGGCACACTGATTTGGCCAGATGCAGTTCCTTTCATATTGCCCGTAATCGTAGGCATATCGGTATTCTTCAATAGCACCGATTCATTACCGTCCTTTTTACCCAAGGGCAGGACTGGAAACCCCGATTCGGCTGTCGACGTATATCCAGCCGACACACGACCACGCATATCCGGCAGCTGAAATGTGCTTTTGCCATCTCCACCGTAGGTGACGCCAATCAAGCTGTACAAAGCCTGATAATTATTAATTTGAAGTACTCTGCCGTCCATGCGCTCAGTTCCCGCAGGGCACCAACTGAATGCCACCACACAGACTGAACCCGTATAGTCTTCCGTACCACAGGCCAGTACATCACCCATGGGGGCTGCACCCAAAATGGCGAGCGCTGCGGCTCGCGTTGCCCAAGTATCAAGCGGCAAAAAGGAACGAATTTTCATGGTGTGTTTCAGGTTTAAAGTGGAAGACGCTGCAATCAACGGCCTGCATCCATCGGCGGCGCGGCGGTGCACAGTGAATGGCCCAAGGCATTAGGCTCTTTGTCCTTGATGCCACAGCTGTAGCCAGAGCCTCCCATGGAGCCGCCATCCGCTAACCGAGCGACGTACCACTGGTTGCCTTCCAGCGCCTTGCAAGCGGCGGCGTTGAACAGTGCAGCCTCGGGCACCGTCAGCAAGCGGCTACCCGCCGGGCAGCTATTGTCTTTGTTGTGGAGCTGGAGCGGCTGGCTGTAGCACAGCGTGGCGGATTGCTTGCTGCTGTCCTTGTGCTTAACGTGGCACCAGCCCCCCGCAGTGCTGATGACACCACCTCCTGCCAGCCTGGCGCTGGCCGTGCTGCCAAGGGCTTTGCATGCCTGCTCCTCATAGGTCATCGCCGCGCCGATGGACAGCGCATAGCTTCCGGCGGGGCAGGCTTGCTCACCATCGCCACTGGCCAAGCGGAAATCCGCCGCTATGCTGTTCTGTGTGGCCAGGGCCAACAAAGCTGCGGCCCACAGGGCGGATGGGCGAAGAGAAGGACACGCTAGAAAAGAAGTGCTCATGGTGTTGACTTTCAAAGCGAATAACGGTTGCGGATTCCTGTACCTCAAACCTGAAAACTTTCTAATACATTGATGCTCGTACCTATGCAGCCTCGCCAAAGCATCTGCTGGGCCCAGAAGACCCAGGCCAACGCGCTCCTACTGCGGCGCTGCCGGCTGCACCAGCAGCACCTGCCCGCTCATGCCGGCGATCAGCTCGTTGAACTTTCCGTGGATGGCCGCATTGACCTTCACGGACTGGCTCACCGGGTCCACCCGCGCGGCCAGGCGCTGTACCTTGGCAGGGTAGGTTTTGCCGGTTTCGTCAATGCGCACCTGGAATTCCGAGCCCGAATGCAGCCAGCTCAGCCAGCGCGAGGGCACCAGAAACTCCAGCTCCAGCGCGGAGTCGTCCAGAATGTCCAGCAGCGCCTGACCCGGTTGCGCATATTGCTGCTCGCGGATCTTCTGTTCGGCCACACGACCGGCATAGGGCGCAGTGATCTGGCATTTGCTCAGCAGGCTGCGGTTGGCGGCCACTTCGGCCCTGGCCTTGTTCCATTCAGCCTGGGAGATATCCAGTTCCACCTTGCCAACAGAGTTCAGCTCCGCCAGGCGCTGGTTGGCCTTCCAGGTCTTCTCGGTGGCATCCACACCCGCCTGGGCCTTGTTCAGCTGGGCTTGCGGCAGGCTGCAGTCAAACTGCACCAGCAGTTGGCCCTGGCGAAAGGCCCCGCCCTCCACCACGGGCAGGCGCTGCACCTTGGCGCCGATTTCGGCCGCCAAGGTGGTGTAGCGGCGCGGTGCGAGCTGGGCACGGATCTCGCGCTGATCCAGCACGCTGGGCAGGGAGGTCTGAGTCCTGGGAAGACTGTGGGCTGCCGGGCCGGTCTGGGCCCAAGCGCCCAGAGGCAGGCCCAGCGCCAGACCCAACATCAAGGGAGACACGCAAGACTTCATTGGAATTGACCTGCGTCCCAGCTTTGCAGCGATTTGCCCACCGCCTGCGTGAGTTCAGGCAAGGGCATGCTGTCCGAGCCTTCGATCACGGGCTCCATGCCCAGGGTCGCTTGCAGACGTGAGCTGGCGGCCTGCATATTGGACTGGGCCTGATAGCGGCGCAGCACGGAAAGAATGGTGGTGGTCTGCTGGGAGACGCGCTCGAGGGCGTTGAGCTTGTCGGCCTGCACCTGGTTGTTCACATGCTCGGACAGGCGCTGGTCCACGGAGGCAATGGTCTGTGCTCTTTCATACTGGCGCACGGCGTTCGCAAATTGCAGACGGGCTACATGCAGCTGTGTCAATACCGCCATCTGGGTAGCCAGACGACGCTGATCGGCCAGCTGGACACCCGCATCGGCCAGCTGACGCTGTGCAGGCAGGGACAGCAGTCCCAGCAGATTGAAGGAGATCTGCAGGCCGGCATCCTGCCAGCGGTCGTTGATCAGATAGCTGTCGCTGCTCTTGTTGACACCGTAGTTGAAGGAAAGGCCGGGGAACATGCGCAGCATGACGCGCTTGGTCTCTTCATTGGCGATACGGGCGTTGTACAGGCTCTCGCGCAGATCCGGGTTCAGCAGCAGGGCCCGGTCTTCCAGCTTGTCCACGGGCTGCTCCAGCCAGCGCTGGGCATTCGAGGCTGCAGGCTCGATCACGCGCAGCGGCTGGTTCAGCTCGGCAGGAGACACGCCCATCAACGAAGCCAGTTCGATGCGCGAGGAGGACAGCTCCTGCTGAATGGCCTCCAGCAGGCGGATGTTCTCCAGCAACTGGCGCTGATAGCGCAGCGGCTCCATGGGGGATCGCAGTTTTTCCGCCTCGACCTTGCGTGAGTCTTCCAGGGCTTTGTCTGCATCCTGGCCTGCGGTCTGCAGAGAAGACTCCAGCGCCTGGGCCGCAGCCACACGCCAGTAGGCGATGCGCACATCCTGGATCAGCGTGTGTATGGCCTTGCGGCGGCGCTCGGCAGCGATCTGGGCGCGGTCGGCATGCTGGCGTGCGGCGTAATAGCTTTGACCGAAGTCCAGCAGGCTCCAGGAGAAGCTCAGCGATGTCAGTGTCGATTCACGATCCGAGGAGATATAGGGATGGGCCAGGGAAGGCGCGCCCGTGACCGAGTCCGTGCTGCGGCTGATCAGGTCCTTGTCGCGATAGCGGTAGCCGGCCGAAGCCACCAGCTTGGGCAGCATGTCGAACCTGGCAACATTGGCCGTGCCCTGGGCCACTGCCTCTTCCATGCCGCGCAGGCGCTGGGCCGCGTTGTATTTGATGGCCCGCGCAATGGCCTCTTCAAGGCTCACCGGCCCGGTCACTGCAGCCACGTCCTTGCCAAGACTCTGCCGATCGGCCCGAACCTGCGACTGAATTTCTTCCGTGGAAAGTGCCTGGCCGGTCAGATTGGCGCAACCGGTGAGCCAGATGGCCGAGCCTAGCAAGGCCGTGAGCCGGACACGGCCACGAAAATGATTCTCGGGCCGGCGGTGAGCAAGGGCGTTCATATCTGCAAGGAGGTGATGGCAAAGACGGTTTGACAACAAGACCCAAGCAAAACTCATGCGCAAAACTTAAAAAAGTATGCATAAGTCTTAATTGTCAAAAAATGTGTCCACGATACTACCCAGCAAAAATCACAACAGCAATCACTGAAATCAGGTATTTCGTCCTACAGATGCGCTGTTTCCAGGCCCTGCTTTCTTTGCACCAGGAAGGTGCGTTTCAACAGTGTTGATCCGGGCTCTCCACCTCTGGGCAATGGGTGAGGAAGGCCAGATTTCCCGAGACTGGACGTCAGCTGCATCGCCGATGGCGACCCCTGCCACCTTGCCTTGTGACGGCCATGGTCAGCCACCGCCTCTGTGCTCTGAGGCTGCCCGCGCTGTTTCAGTTGCTCAATGCAATACATGCGCTGAACATCTCGGCGGGGGAGAAGCTGGGTGTCTTGCAGGAACTCTGGTTTAGCGGTCTCGGTCTCGGTCTCGGTCTCGGTCTCGCATTGAACCGATGCTGCGACGGCCCCTAGAGATTCTTGCCTTTGAGCATGTTGAGCCGGAGTGGGCATTCATGTGCGCTGTGTTCACCGCTGCCATGCTTCTTGAAGATGCCCAGTATCCGGCCGCATGCTCCATTCGGGAGCTGGCTTGGCTCGTGGCTCCAGGCACAGCCTTTTTGGGAACGCGACATCCTGCTTGTCCGCCCCAATCCGGCACCAGACTTGCATGAAGGCTCTCCGCAGAGCCTTCATGGACTCAGCACGAGATCCGAGGCTTCGTGACCAGCCCGTTGATTCCCGAGCCCTCCATCGCCTGGGCCAGATCCGCGATGAGATCCTGCGGGTCTTCCAGGCCGATATGCAGCCGTACCACCGAACCACGCTGGCTCCAGTCCGTTACGCTGCGTGCCTGTGTCATGTTTGCGGCGATGACCAGGCTTTCATAGCCTCCCCATGAAGCCCCCAGCCCAAACAGCTGCAGATTGTCGATGAAACGGTCCACGGCTTCGGCGGGAATGCAGGGTTGGAGCTCGAAGGAGATCAGGCCGTTGGTACCTGAGCAATCCCTCAGCCACAGCTCATGTCCCTGGTGAGCAGGAAGTGCCGGGCAGAAAACGGTTTGCACTGCCGGCAGCTGTTGCAGCCAGCGGACCACCGTCAAAGCATGTTCTTCATGCATGCGCAATCTTGCCGACAAGGTGCGCAAGCCGCGCAGAACCAGCCATGCATCATCGGGGCTGACACTCATGCCGAAGGCGTCGCATCGACTGGCCAATGGCTCCCAGGCAGCCTGCGTGGTGGCAACCGTACCCATCATGACGTCCGAATGTCCTGACAGATATTTGGTTGCAGCCATGATCGAGATATCTGCTCCCAGCGTCAGAGGGCGATACTGCACCCCGGATCCCCAGGTGTTATCGACCGCCACCAGCGCGCCGTGCGCGTGGGCCATGGCAGCAAGCGCAGGCAGGTCGCACATTTCGTACACCAGCGAGCCTGGGCACTCGGCATACAGCATTCGAGTGTTTGGCCGCATTTGGGCGGCTGCGTCGCTGCCATCGGCAGCAAAAAAACTGTATTCGATGCCGTAGGGTTGCAGGAACTGCTCGGTCAGGTGCCGCACAGGCTGATAGGCACTGTCAGTGATGAGGACGTGATCGCCCGGCTTGAGGTAGCTGAGCAAGGCCATGCCTGCTGCGGCGAGCCCCGTGGGCAGAAGGCGCGTGCGATAGGCTCCCTCAAGCTCACTGACCGCATCTTCCAGGGCAAAGCTGGTGGGAGTGCCGCGCGCACCGTAGCTGAAGATGCGCTCTTGCCCGCGCCGGGTACGCATTTCACGTTGCTGATGGGTGTTCTCAAACACCACCGTACTGGCCCGAACAATGGGCGGATTGATGGCCGAGCCACCCTCATAGGCAGGTGACCTGCCCATGTGGGCCAGCCGCGTGCCCAGGCCTTCACTCGAAGCTTGCCGGTCTTTGGTCGTCATGGTGATGCCCTGAACTCCTCATCAATCCAGCTTGGCGCCGGACAGTTTGACCACGTAGCTCCAGCGCTTGATGTCGCTATTGAGCTGAG
This sequence comes from Comamonas sp. Z3, assembly GCF_008121565.1. NCBI lineage: Bacteria > Pseudomonadati > Pseudomonadota > Betaproteobacteria > Burkholderiales > Comamonadaceae > Comamonas > Comamonas sp. Z3. The sequence continues at coordinate 526,569 of NZ_VOQU01000001.1, read as the reverse complement.
CAGCAAAAGCCTCGGGAGTGCTCGCAACCACTTCACTGCCGCCATCGGTGACCAATTTGCTGACCTCCGGTTTGTGCAGCGTCTTGACAATCGCTTCGTTCAGATAGGCAACACGCTCGGGCGGAGTTCCTGCGGGTGCAAAAAAGCCGTACCAGTCTTCAAAGGTGGTGTTCTTGTAGCCCAACTCCTCCAGCGTCGGCACCTTGCCGAATACACCTACCCTACGCGCGCTGGTCACTGCCAGGGCACGTATCTGACCCCCCTGAATCATGCCCGCCACCGAGGAGGTCGAGGTGATCAGCACATCGACCTGCTGGCCCAGCAAGTCATTGATGGCCGGACCAGCGCCCTTATAGGGCACATGCGTCATGGACACATTGCTTTCCTTGCCCAGAACCACGCCAACCAGGTGCGACAAAGTGCCGTTGCCTGGCGTGGCATAGGTGATCTTGCCGGGTTCGGCCTTGGACTTTGCCGCCAGATCGGCAAAGCTTTTGAGAGGCGATCCAGCGGCAACCACGATCGCAAGAGGCGCCGCATTGACCTGAGTGACAGGAATGAAGTTCTTGAGCGGATCAAAGCCCGGCGCTCTGTACAGCGTGGGGTTCACTGCCATCAGCGAAACCTGCCCCGTCAGCAGCGTGTATCCGTCGGCCTTGGCTTCGGTCACGGCTTTGGCACCTATATTGCCGCCCGCTCCCCCCTTGTTTTCGACAACCGCCGGCTGTCCGGTGAGTTCTGGCAGACGAGTGGTGACCCAGCGTGTGGTTGCATCGTTGCCACCGCCGGGAGGAAACGGCGAGACAAAGCGGATCGGCTGGCTGGGAAAGCCATTGCGCTGCGCCAAGGTTTGCGCATGCACCTGCGCAACAAGCACGGTGCCCATGAGAACAACAGCCAGAGAACGAATAGCAAGCATGATTTTCTTTCGTAGGGTGAAGCGGTTGGCGCAATCAGACGGAGCAATCAGACGGCGCTGGAAAGCGGGGCAGCAGGAACGGGCAGATGAAATGCGGCCAGTTCCTGTGCATCGAGTTGCTGAACCAGTCCGGTTTCCCATGCCAGGTAACGACGAGCGGCATCCTTGTTTCCGTCATGACGGTCATGTACGAAGAACAGGTAGTCAATGCAATCATGGTCCGGGGGAATGTCGGCACTGGCTTCCAGCGGCAAGCCGGCTTGCTGCCACGCGGCCATTCCGCCTTGCAGCAGTGCTGCGGGCTTCGGCAGCTCCAGCGAAGCCCATTGCGCCAGCGCCGGCTCATCCGCCACCAGCACGATGGCACGCGTTTCATCACGCAAGTTCCGGGCCAGGCGCGAACGAATCGACCAGAGCGCACCCGGGATATGTGCCGCGCGATATTTCATGCTTGGCCGCAGGTCAACCAGCAGGACTTCGTCGCGCTCCAGGAGGGACCGCAGCTCGGCGACCGTCACCAAGGGCAGTTCCGGTGCGGCAAGACCGGAGGCGCTCTCCAGCCTCAGGCCACTATGCAGGCCATCGATCAGCACGCACGCGTCTTGCCCCATCTGGCGCAGCCAGCTGGCGATCACTGCAGCGCGTATGCCATCGCTATCGAAAAGCACCAGCCGGGCTCCGCGTACACCGATGAACTGGTCGCCGGCCTGGACCAGTTGCCCCCCGGGAGTGTGCTGCGCGCCTGGCAGACTTCCGGCGGCAAACTCCTCCGGCGTACGTACATCGCAGAGAAACAGGCTTCTGTCGCCATCCGCAGCCCATTGCGCAACCTTCTGTGCGCTCACGAAAGGCACTTCAAAACGCTGCGCCAGCTCTTGTGCCTGGGATTGCAGAATGCCGCTGCCAGAATCGTCGGCGTAGCGGCTTTTGCCACCATGCTCCAGTGGCAGATCGTTCAGATACCAGCCTTGAGTGCCGTTTTCCAGGGCATAGACAGGGTTGGAGATCCCCAGATTGATCAAGGTCTGGGCACCCAGGATAGAGCGCGTACGCCCGGCACAGTTGATGATGACTGGCGTGCTGTCGTCAGGCACCAGGGAACGGATACGGTAGGCCAGTTCGCCGTTGGGGCAGCATATGGCACCGGGTATGTTCATCTTGTGAAACTCGGACACCGGCCGACCATCGAGAATGACGAGCGGCTCTCGCGAGGCCTGCTTGGCAGCCAGCTGCTGCGCCGTGATGCGCGGCGTTCCATAGGCGTGCTCCACCAGCTCACCGAAGGTTTTGGAGGGGAGGTTCACACCGGCGAACAGCACATAGCCCGCAGCCTGCCAGGCTTTCGTGCCGCCTTCCAGCACATGGACATCGGTATAGCCCAGATCCTGCAAGCGCTGCGCCGCTCGCAGGGCGACGCTTTCCGTATCGATTTCTCCACCGTCATAAACCACCACGCGCACGGTCTTGCGTGGCACCAGGCGCGGCGCATCGGTCTCAAGGCGGCTGAAAGGCAAGGGTGTACCGTAGAACAAATGTGCTTCGCCGTACTGGCCATGCTCACGAACATCCAGTACGGCGATTTCCTGGCCGTCGTGGAGCCAGGACTTGAGGGTTGAGGCGTTGGCGAATTGAGTCATAACAGTTGAGTTCGCGAATTTCAGGCAAAGCTGCGCCCACGCGCTTCAGGGAGCGCGTTGCAAGGCAAAGAGGGATAAGGCCTAGCGGCCTAGCAGCGCATCAGCGGCGCGTCTGAACACCGATGGACATGGTCTGGCAGGTGCCTGCCTGCAGGTCGTAGCTGGTTCTGGCATTCAGGGTCTCCAGCGCCCTGCCATACATATGCAGATGACGGATGACCTGCTCGCCCTGGATTTCCACGGAGTGAATGTCCTCGGGCATCAGGGCAATGCCGTGGCCGGGCTGCACGACCACCAGATCGACTTCCTCAAGCGTGGCCTTGCCCTGAACCGATCCATCGTCGGTACGTTCGTAGACACGGTTGTGCTCCGTGCCCTCCACCGCTGCAATACAGGCCCAGGTCGTATGGTTGTGCGGCACGATGCGCTTGCCTGGACGCATCACGTTCAGGTACAGCGCGTAGCTCTGGTCTGCATCTTCGGCAATCAGGTAGCGGGCCTGATGTTCACCTTCTTCGGGAGCAGGAAAATCCTCCCCCCCCCAGAGCTGCTTTTGCCCGGCCAATTCCATTAGCTGCGCAAGAACTTCCTCAAGACTTTGACGCGATGCAGAATCATTGCCGATAGCGCTCTTCATTGCCAAAATTGCCGTCTGGACAGCACTGTTACGTTGTTCTTTCATCGTGGACAAAGCAGACTCCTTGGTTGAATGACAACCAATGTAGCGGGCCACTCTAACGTAAACAATCCCATAAACTCAACCATATACTTAAGAGAATCTTATATATTTACACACTGGATCTGGACCAGCTGCGCACGCTGGCAACCATCGCCCGTCAGCAGAGCTTCGCTGCCGCTGCCGTGCAGCTGGGATGCACGCAATCGGCAATCACCCAGCAAATGCAGCGCCTGGAAGACAAGGTTGGACACACACTCTTTGAAAAGCAGGGGCGCCAGAAACGTTTGACCGAACACGGCCAGCGTCTGCTCGGCTATGCCCAACGCATGTTGGCCATCCATGACGAAGCGATCAGCAGCCTCAGGCATCACCATCTGGAGGGTCTGGTGCGGATAGGCGCGCCGCATGACGTTGCAGACACCATGCTTCCTCCGGTGTTGAAAGAGATTGCCCTGAAGTTTCCCGGTGTGCAGATCGACATCCACATGGAACGCAGTCCCTTCCTGATGGAGTCCCTGAAGCAAGGGGAACTGGATCTGGTGATCTCCAATCGCGACGACACCACCTTCGAGAGCTTCGCACTCCGCTCCAGCCCCACGGTCTGGTTGTGTGGCGCGAACTATGTGCACGATCCCGGAAAGCCGGTGCCGCTGGTACTGGCGAGCGGGCCCAGCATTTTTCGCCGCCTGGCCTGCGATGCACTGGATGCCGCCGATATCGGCTGGACACCGCGCCATACCTGTACCAGCCTGGTGGGCATACGCGCAGCCTTGCGCGCCGATCTGGGAGTCACCGCACGCGGAGTGGAACAACTGGACCCCGGACTGCGCGTACTAGGCAGTGGCGACGGCATGCCACGGCTGCCGGATCTGGTCTACAAGCTCTATATACGCAGCCATGTAGTCAATCCGATCACACGCCAGGTATTCGAGAACCTCAAGGCACGCATGTGGCTGCCCGGCGCTTGAACCCCGTCCATGGGTCATGACTCGCTACCGAATCGACGGCATCCATGCAGGCGCGACAGCGCAGATCCGCACTCGGCCACGCTTTGCAGCCAGGGCAGACTCGACCATTGTGGTGCCGCTTGAGCTAGCCACACGTCTTGGCTTGCTTCAGCCACTGCGCACAATGCTCCTGAATACTCTGGCACACCATGGACAGGGGACGACTCAGCGGCTTGTCCTTGCGCAACACCATCGCCAGTGTTCGTTGCAATCTGGGCGTCAGAGGGCGTGACACCAGGTCATCGCGAGCTCCCCGACCCTGCATGGCCATGCGCGGAATCACGGCATAACCCAGACCTATGGCTGCCATCTCCTTGAGCGCTTCGACACTGTCCAGCTCCATCTGAGGATGCGGGAGTTCGCCAGCACGGCGCAGCCAGGCATCGACCACCCCGCGCGTGCTGGCTGACTTCTGCAGGGCGAGCTGAGGCAGGGACCTCAACTCCCGCGCAGCAACCGCATCACTCGACATCAGCATCTCCGGGCGAGCTACGGCTACCAGGTCATCCTGCAGCACAGGTGTGGCCAGCAAGGCCCGGCGACTGACCGGCAAGGTGACCAGGGCAAGATCCAGGCTGTTGTCCTCCACGCGCTTTACGCACTCTTCGGTATTGCCCGTGACCACCACGATATCGATGCCTGGATGGCTGGCCCGTATCTGGCGCAGCACGGAGGGAAGCAGATAGAGACACACCGTCAGGCCCGTGCCTATACGCACCTGCCCGCTGACCTCTCGCGCATGCGCACTCAGCGCATGTGCCAGTCCCTCCAGCGCCACGGTCACGGCAGGCAGCTGCTCAAGCAAGGTCTGCCCCGCCGCCGTCGGTACAGCACGCCGCCCCACGCGTTCGATGAGACGTGTACCGAGTTGACGCTCCAGTTGCCGCACTTGCAGGCTGACCGCCGGCTGGGACAGCTGCAACAGCTCTGCCGCCTGCGAAAAGCTGCGCTCCTGAACGACCAGGCAAAAGCTTCTCAGCAGCATCAAACCAGGGGCATTAGCCAAAGTTTCACTAATACCTTGCATAAACATCAAAAGATTCCTTGTTGGTAAATCCCGGGCGAAGATTACTGCATGCAGAACGCTTCTACCTCCTCCCCTCACCTTGCCCCGGCCCTGCCACCGATTGACGGCGACCGCCTGTGGCGCCGGCTCGAAGACCTTGCCGGATTCACCCGCCCTGATATGCCCTGGACCCGCCGCGCCTTCAGCCCGGAGTACCAGGCCGCACGTGACTGGCTACGTGAAGCTTTCGAGGCCGCAGGCCTGCAGGTCCGCCTGGATGCGGCCGGCAACCTCATCGGCCGCCGCCCCGGCCGCTGCGATGACCTGAAGCCCCTGGCCACGGGCTCGCACACCGACACCGTGAACGCCGGCGGACGCTTCGACGGCATCCTGGGTGTGCTGGCGGGCCTGGAAGTGGCGCATGCACTGCAGGAGGCGGACATCACGCTGAAACACCCCTTCGAGGTGATCGACTTCCTCTGCGAAGAGCCCAGCGACTACGGCATCTCCTGTGTCGGCAGCCGCGCCATGGCCGGCCAGCTCAGTGCAGACATGCTCGCTGCCAGCGACGGCCAGGGCGACACCCTGGGCCAGGCCCTGCAGCGCCTGGGTGCCCGCCCTGCAGCTCTGGCCGAAGCCGACCGCCGCCAGCAAGGCTTTGCCGCCTTTGTAGAGCTGCACATTGAACAAGGGCCCATGCTGGAACGTGAGGGCCTGGCCATAGGTGCAGTGACGGACATCGTGGGCATACGCCGTGCCCAGCTGTTCTTCGACGGTCGGCCCGATCATGCGGGGACCACACCCATGCATGAACGTAGCGATGCCCTCGTGGCAGCGGCAATAGTGATTCGCCAGGCCCAGCGCCTGGCACTGCAGTGGAGCCGCAACACCACTCACTATGTGGTTGCCACGGTAGGTCGCTTGAACGTATCGCCCAACGCCAGCAACACCGTGCCTGGCCAGGTGGACCTGACGCTGGAAGTGCGCAGCAACCATGCCCCCCTGCTGCTGGAGTTCTGGGAAATACTGGCGCGGCGCTGCGGCCCGGCTATCGAGCGACTGGGCGTGCACTGGCGGGTGGAGCCTCGCACCCATGTGGACCCAGTCCCTTGCGCGCCGCAGATTACGGCTGCGGTGGAGCGATCAGCGCGACGGCTGGGTCTGGGCTGTCGGCGCATGCCGAGCGGAGCCGGCCACGATGCCATGTACCTTGCCCGCACGGGTCACTCGGGGATGATCTTCATCCCCTGTCTTGAAGGGCGCAGCCATAGCGCTGTAGAGTGGGCTTCCCCCGGTCAGGTCTTGGCCGGCACCCAGGTGCTGGCCGCCACCCTGCTGGACCTGGATGAGCATATGGATTAACGACGTTCCTAAACTCCGGATGAAGCCGGTTTCCGGATACCTGCCGACCATGCATGGATGCATGATTCGGTGGCTTCGGGGTCTGTCGGCTTCTCAGACAGAACGACTTGTCCGAATTGCAGCGGCCAACGCAGCGCTGTTGCAAGACCTGGCCCTGATTGCTGAGTATCATTTCGCCGGTGCCTCTGCAAAGCAGATGACTTGCTCGGCAAGCTCATGCAGCCGCCCCCGATCAGGGCCTTGAATTCCGGTTCAAGGCAGTCACACTCGCCTTACTTCATCTTTCGTGTCATCTCCAGAACGCCAGGGATTCATTCTTACCCGCAATTGGCGGGATACACCTGCGGGCGCCGAGTTTGAATACTGGCTGGCCACGGATGACGGCCCACTGAAGGTGCTTTTGACCGCCCAGACTTCAGTGGCTTTTGTCGAGTCCCGGCACAGAGCCGCGGTGGATGCACAGCTTTCAACCCTGCCTGGAGTCGAGCTGCGAAACCTCTCACTGAGAAGTTTTCAGCAAGAGCCGGTACTGGGTATCTATGCGAGAAACTTCCGCCAATTGCGGCGGCTTGAACGCACTCTCCAGCAACAAGGCATTCCTCTTCTGGAGGCCGATGTCCGGCCACATGAACGCCATTTGATGGAGCGCTTCATCACTGCTGGCGTCACTGTGCAGGGTGGACGCACAGAAAATGCCGCGCTGCTGGACTGCAGGCTGGCTCCCGCACCGGATTTCAGGCCCGCACTCAAAGTGGTGTCGCTGGACATCGAGACAAGCCAGCACCAGGATCTGTATTCGATCGCACTGGACGGCATGGCCGAGCGCATGGTGTTCATGCTCGGGCAGCCCTCTTCCGAGCCTGGGCAGACGACGGGCTTTGCACTGGTGTATTGCTCCAGCCGCCAGGAGATGATCAAGCAGCTCAATGACTGGTTTGCGCGCAACGACCCGGATGTCATCGTTGGCTGGAACGTCATCCAGTTCGACCTGCGCGTGTTGCAAAAGACGGCAGACGACTGCGGAATCCCTTTGCTGCCGGGGCGGGAACGAACGCCCATCGCGTGGCGCACCCATCCCGGCAAGCAAGGCTATCTTTTCGCTCCCATGCCGGGCCGGGCGGTGATAGACGGCATCGAGGCCCTCAGGGCCGCCGTCTGGAGCTTTTCCTCCTTCAGCCTCGAGAATGTCTCGCAGGAGCTCCTGGGCGAGGGAAAGGAGATCGGGGACGAGTACGACAAGATGGCAGAGATAGAGCGGCGCTACCAGCAGGACAAGCCTGCGCTCGCCAGCTACAACCTGCGCGACTGCGAGCTGGTTCTGCGGATCTTCGAAAAGGCGAAGCTGCTGCAGTTTGCCATGGAGCGAGCCCACGCCACAGGCCTGCCGCTCGATCACTTCGGCGGCTCCATCGCCTCGTTCAGCCACCACTATCTGCCGCGCATGCACCGCCTCGGCTACGTGGCCCCCAATGTGGGCGATATCCAGGGCAAGTCCTCACCAGGCGGCTATGTGCTGGACTCCAGGCCCGGCTTCTACGACTCCGTGGTGGTTCTGGACTACAAAAGCCTCTATCCCTCCATCATCCGAACCTTTCTCGTGGATCCCGTGGGCCTGGCCGAAGGCTTGCATGCCCGCGATTCCCAAGGACTCATCAAGGGCCCCTTGGGCACGCTCTTCTCGCGCGAGAAGCATGCTCTGCCGGAAATCGTGACCCGGCTGTGGCGAGCCCGCGACGAGGCCAAACGCGCCAAGAACGAACCCTTGTCCCAGGCCCTCAAGCTGGTGATGAATTCGTTTGCGGGAGTGCTGGGCGCTTCGGAGTGCCGCTTCTTCAATCCCAAGCTGATTTCGGCAATTACCTTGCGTGGGCATGAGATGGTGAAACTCACCCGGGATCTGGTCGAGCAACGCGGGTACGAAGTCATCTACGGGGATACGGACTCCATTTTCATCTGGCTCAGGCGCACCCATACCAACGAGGAGGCACACGCCGTCGCGGCGGAGCTGGCCAGAGACATCAACGCCTGGTGGACGCAAACCTTGCGGCAGGAACAAGACCTGGAGAGCTTTCTCGAAATCGAGTTCGACACGCACTACAAGAAGTTCTTCATGCCCACCATCCGGGGCTCGGACGTTGGCAGCAAGAAGCGCTACGCCGGCCTGAGCACCGACCTGGACGGCAAGGAGGCAATGATCTATCGGGGCCTGGAGATGGCACGCAGCGACTGGACACCGCTGGCAAGACAGTTCCAGGAGGGCTTGCTCTCCCGCGTCTTCCAGGCCGCCCCTTACCGCGAGTTCGTCATCGAGTACGCCCGGGCGACGCTGGCGGGCAGGAAGGATGAGCTGCTCATCTACCGCAAACGCCTGCGGCACCGCCTGGACGCCTATGTGAGCAACGTGCCGCCGCAGGTGCGTGCCGCTCGCATAGCGGACGAGTACAACGACCGCATGGGCAGGCCCCGGCAATACCAGAACGGCGGCTGGATCCAGTACCTCATGACCCAGAATGGCCCCGAGCCTTTGGAAGTCCGCCGCTCACGCATCGATTACGAGCACTATCTGGCGAAACAGATCAAGCCGATCGCCGACTCGATCCTGTTGCCTCTGGGCGAAGACTTCACCACCCTGACATCCCCTCAGCGAGAGCTTTTTGAGTGATACCGGCCCTTGCCTCGACGCTCCTAGGCCCTAGGAAACGGAAGCTCGCGTGGTGTTTGGCCGCTCAGCTTGGCAATGGCATTGGCGAAGGCCGGCGCCAGCGGCGGCACACCTGGCTCGCCCATGCCGGTTGGTGCATCGGCACTGGGCACGATATGCACAGTGATCGCAGGCATGTCCGTCAGGCGGGCAACGGTGTAATCATTGAAGTTGCCCTGCTCCACCTGACCATCCTTGAATGTGATCGCAGCGCCAGGCAAGCACATGCCAAGGCCCATCAAGGCTCCGCCCTGCACCTGAGCCTCCACGCTGCGAGGGTTGACCGCAAGATTGCAGTGCACGCCTGCGGTGACTGCATGCAGCTTGGGAGCGCCCTCAGTCACGGATGCCTCCACCACATAGGCGACCACCGATTCGAAAGACTGATGCACGGCAACACCCCAGGCCCTGCCCTCGGCCAGCTGCCGCTTTCCGTAGCCCGACTTTTCCACCGCCAGCTGCAGTGCAGCCTTATGGCGCGGATGGCGGTCGCCAAACTGCTCCAGCCTATACGCGACAGGATCCTTTTTGACTGCCCGGGCAATCTCGTCAATCAGGGTCTCCATCACATAGGCAGTGTGGGTAGATCCCACGCTACGCCACCAGAGCACCGGCGCATTGAGCTCGGGATGATGAACCGACAGTCGCATCGGCAGGTCATAGGGCTCCTTCATGCCTTCAACCGTGGTGGTATCCACGCCGTTCTTGAGCATGAAACCTTCAAACGCCGTGCCCTTGGCAAGCGACTGGCCCACGATCACATGGTCCCAGGCAAGCACCCGCCCCTTCTCGTCAAAACCTATCTCGGCACGATGTACATGCATGGGCCTGTAATAGCCTCCCTTGACATCGTCCTCGCGGCTCCAGATCATGCGCACCGGCGCGTCGATACCAGAAGCTCGGGCGGCCTTGGCAATCTCGCAGGCTTCGGCCACATAGTCGCTGCGCGGATTGGCACGGCGTCCGAAGCCACCGCCCGCCATCTGCACATTGACGCGGACATTCTGAGGGGCCACGCCGAGCACGCGCGCAGCCGTTGCCACTTCCCAGCCCGGAGCCTGCGTACCCAGCCAAAGCTCGACCCTGGCGTCCTTTCCGGCTCCTGTCACACGTACCGTGCAGTTCAGCGGCTCCATCGGAGCGTGGGCAAGATAGGGAAACACATATTCAGCGCTGATTTTGTGCGCTGCGCCGCCCAGCGCCGAAACATCGGCATCAAACTTCGGCGCGCCCGGCCGCTTGGCAAGTTCACGATACTGGGCCAGTTGCTGCACCGAATCGACTTTGCCTACAGCGCTGCTGTCCCACTGGACTTTCAAGGCATCGCGTCCTTGCTTGGCAGGCCAGTAGCCATCGGCCAGCACCGCAACCAGCTCGCCGCCCCACACGCTGGGCACACGCAGTACCGCGCGCACGCCCTTGATGGCCTTGGCTGCCGCATCGTCCACCGACTGGATCTTGCTGCCATACACCGGCGGATGCGCCACCACCGCAGTCAGCATTCCAGGCAGATGCATGTCAATGCCGTAGGACTGCCTGCCGCTGGACTTGGCGCGTGCATCGAGCCGTCCCGTGGCTCGGCCGATGATGCGAAAGTCCTTGGCGTCCTTGAGCACCACCTGCTGCGGGACCGGCATCTTCATGGCTTCATCGGCCAGCTCGCCGTAGCCCAGTTTCCTGCCCTTGGGGCCGATCACCTGCCCTGCCTGCGTGCGCAAGGACTGTGGGTCCACGCCCCAACGCCTGGCCGCCGTGGCAAGCAGCATGGCGCGGGTGCGCGCGCCCAGCTCCCGGTACTGGACATAGGAGTTCTTGATGGCGGTGGAGCCGCCCGTCAAGTGCATCCCCATGACCGGGTCCACATAGGCGGGATCGGCATTGCCGTGCACGCCCTGCACCTTGGACCAGTCGGCGTCCAGCTCTTCGGCCAGCACCATGGGCAGGCCGGTTTGCACGCCCTGGCCAAATTCCAGTCGGTTGATCGTGATCGTCACCACACCATCACGACCGATCTTCACGAAAGCCGAGGGCTGCTGGGTGGGTTTGAGCGCGCTGGCAGCAACCTGCTCATCGCCCCTCGTCTGGGCCGTTGCAGCGGCGGGAAATATGCCCAGCGCAAAACCCGAGGCCGTCGCCAACTTGAGAAACTCGCGCCGCTCAAGCTTCGAGCCAGTATCCAGCGTGTCAGCTGCGAGCGCGCGCAGACCTTTGGGCAGATCTGCAAAAAAATGCTGAGGAATAGGCATGGGATGTACTCCTTATTCTTCAGGCCGACAGGTCTTTGGCCGCATCGTGGATGGCTGCACGGATGCGTGCATAGGTTCCGCAACGGCAGATATTGCCCGCCATGGCAGCATCGATATCAGCATCGCTGGGTCGGCGATTGCTGCTGAGCAGCGCGGTGGCACTCATGATCTGCCCACTTTGGCAATAGCCGCATTGAGCCACGTCGTGGCGCACCCATGCATCCTCAACAGCCTTGCCCACCTTGTCTGCGGCCTGCGCTTCGATGGTGGTGATCTTCTGCCCCTGCGCCGCCGAGACGGGCGTGATGCACGATCGTATGGCCTGGCCGTTCAGATGCACGGTGCAAGCGCCGCACATGGCCATGCCGCAACCAAACTTGGTCCCGGTCATGCCCAGCGTGTCACGCAAGGTCCAGAGGATGGGCGTTGAAGGATCCACATCGGCCGATACTGGCTTGCCGTTGAGAGTGAATTTGACAGGCATGGGGTGCTTTCTTTCTTGCTTTTCAACACGGAAGCTACCGCGCGAGCTTGTGGGAGTCGCGCGAAGCAGAGGCAGTGTGCGTCAGTCAATGCAAAAGAAAAAGCCAAGCAATCTATCTATGTTATTAAGCTTTACTTAAAAATAGATGGCATGAAGCCCGAAATACTTGCCTATCTGGCAGCCTTTGAGCAGGTGGCCCAGCATCGCAGCCTGACCTATGCAGCCCATGCCATCGGAGTCACGCCTGCCGCCCTGTCCCAAACCATCAAAAAGCTGGAAACCCGCCTGGATGTGCGCTTGTTCGATCGGACAACGCGCAGCGTCAATCTGACGGAGGCAGGAAGAATCTATCTGGAGCGCATCTCACCGGCTCTCGCCAACCTGCGCGAGGCGACCGAGGACCTTCAACTCCAGGCCGGCGTAGAAGGCGGCACCTTGCGCCTTACCATCTCCCACCCTGCAGGCAAGGTGCTGGTCGAACCCATGCTCGCAGAATTCTTTGCACACCATCCGCACATTCATGTCGAGCTGGTCTATGACGATGGCTTTGTGGACATCGTGCGCGAAGGCTTCGACATTGGCATACGCAATGGCGAATCGCTGGAGGGCGATATGGTGGCCATGCCGCTCACGCAGGACCTGACCATGAGCTTTGGCGCGTCCCCTGCCTACCTCCAGGCACATGGCGTTCCGCAACACCCTGATGATTTGGAGCATCATCAATGCATCAACTACCGCATGAGCAGCAGCGGCGCCGTCTACAAATGGGAATTCAATATCGACGGCAAACTGTGCGAACGTGCCCTGAGCGGACCGCTGACCGTCAATCATGGCGACACGGCCATGCGCGCGGCCCTTGATGGCGTCGGTCTGATTACCGGCTGGCGCGAATCCATGCGCGGCGCCTTCCATGCCGGCCAGCTGGTTGAGGTGCTGAAGCCCTATTGGGCCAGCTTTCCGGGCTTTTATGCCTATTACCCGCACCGCACGCACCTGCCTCTCAAGACCCGGATATTTCTTGATTTTCTGGTCCACCATGTGCAGCGAAACGGCTTTTCCAATGCAGCGGATGGACAATGGCGACCCTGACTTCATCCTGGTTCTGTGGGCTGCCAGAACCATGACTCCCAGGCCTTCTGCGGTGTGCCGTGCCAGCGCAGCCAGTCCTCACAGGACTGAAGCAAGGCTGCGCCGGCTGATGCTCGGCAACCGGCAAAACGCGATTCACGTGCAAACGTTGCCAACGATCATGCGCCCATCGCTCATGACGTCTTCAAAGCAGCAAGGCACTCCACTCCTGCAGGCCTGGCCCGATGGAGCGTTGTACGGATCGAATACCTGGGCATATGCCCACCTGCCGAACAGCCATTGCCCAGGTGCCGGCCGAGCTGAAGACGCTCCAGCAGCGCCTCAGCGCTGCGCCAGTTGCTGGCACTGCTGGCGACGCCAGACAGACTCGCGTACCTCCTTGACCTCGTCGAACACGACCTTGTACTGACACACCAGCAGGTTGCCCGATTGCGGTTGACGCAGCTTGAAGTTGTAGTCCCACTCCTGCCCCTTGGATCCGGCTGTTCGCGCCAAGGGCTCTCCCAGCGTCTGCAGCACCTTCTCCTGAGCCATTCCGGGCTGAATAGAGCGGATGCCGCCCAACTGCTCAGCCAGCACGCCATCGCGGGCAAAGTCCGGCTTCATGTCTGCGTAACCCACCTTGACGTCGGAATACTGCAGCTTGTCGGGATTGCTGACGGCATCCTCCGGGTTGCCACGTGCCGCTGCAGGCAAGGCGATGCAAGCTGCTGCCAGCACCAGAGTGGAAAGGCGGAAGGTAGATTCAATCATGCTCATGGCATCCTCTTTCATCAAAATAGAATCCCGCATTGCGGGGCTTCAGCGCTCGCGCAAGGCCTCGCGCGCCTTGTTCAGCGGCTTGGTCAAATAGTCCCAGACGGTTTTGCGGCCCGTGCGGATATCGGTAGCTGCCACCATGCCCGGCACAATCGGCATGCGCTGGCCGGCCTTGTTCACCAGAACGTCCGAGTCGGTGCGCACCAGGACCGGGTAATAGACGATTTCGGGCTTGACCTCGTCACGTTGGGTATCCGGGGCAATCGTCACCACCTGCCCTTTGAGGCCGCCATAGACCGCGTAGTCGTATGCGGTGACCTTGACCAGCGCCTCCTGCCCGGGACGAATGAAGGCGATATCGCGCGGCGAGATATGGGCCTCCACCAGCAACTGGTCATCCAGAGGCACCAACGCCATCAGCAGACCGTTGGGAGGTACCACGCCGCCAATGGTCGTGACCTGCAGGCTCTTGACCACGCCCCGCACTGGCGACTGCAGTGTCAGGCGCTCCAGCGAATCCGCACGCCCTCGCACCACCGAGGACAGGGACTTCGCCTCTGCATCCGCCTTGGCCAACTCCTCGCGGCTGCGCACCATATAGCCGGAGCGCGCCTCGGCAATCTTCAGCTCCAGCTCCGCTCCCTGGCGCTGCAGGCGGATGAGCTCGACGCTGCTGGCCGCACCGCTGGCCTGCAGCGACTGGGTGATGCCCAGCTCCTTGCGCACCAACGCCAGTGCCTGACTCAGGCCTGCCACGGTGTCGTTCAGCGCCGCACGGCGCGAACGGAACAGCGCGCTCTCCGACGCTTTGAGCTGCTCATGGGCCTGCAGCTCCTGCGGAAACTGCAGGCTGCCCTGCCCCTCGACCTCGGCACGCAAGCGTACGCTGGCAGCCAGGGCGGCTCGGTAGCGGGCAGCCGTTTCCTCCACGCTGGATTCTCCGCGTGTAGGCTCCAGCTTGGCCAGCACCTGGCCCTTTTCCACGATGTCTCCCTCTCGCACCAGAAGCTCGGCCAGAATGCCGCCCTCAAGAGACTGGATGCGCTGCTCGCGCGAGGATGGAATCACCTTGCCGCCGCCGTTGGATACCTCGTCGATCTCGAAGAACCAAGCCCAGGCCAGAAAGGCCAGCACGAAGGCTGTGACCCACCACACCACGCGATCCGAGCGGCTTGCGCGCACCTCGTCAAAGTCGCCTATGTCCGGCATGGCGCCACGCAGACGCGCTGGCGCGGCCGAAAGCTCGGGTGATGGCGTGCGCACTGGAGCAGCTTCGGCGGCTGTCGCGAATGCCCCGACGGAATTGCTTGTCTGTGTCATTTCTGCCCCTCCTCCACAGAGGACAGCCTTGTCTGCGGCTGCACGGCCACCTTCATGCGTGCGCTCTGCACGACGCGAACACTCTGCGGCGAGGCTGCCGGCTGGGCTGAGCCATTCAGGCGCCCGAGAACTTCATCTCGCGCGCCCTGCAGCACCACCTGGCCTTTATCGACCACGATGATCTTGTCCACCACCTGCAGCACAGCAGGCCGGTGCGTTGCCACAACCAGGGTGCGCCCCGGCGCAAGCTTGCGTAACCGCGCGATCACATCGCGCTCGGCCACATCGTCCAGCGCGGCCGTAGGCTCATCCAGCAACAGCACCCGCGGCTGGCGCAACAGCAGGCGTGCCAGCAACAGACCCTGACGCTGCCCTCCCGAAAGGCCCAACCCCCCCTCCATCACCATGTGATCCAAGCCGGTGGGCAAGGTCTGTACAAAGGACCAGGCGCCCGCATCCAGCAGCGCGGTCATCAGCTCCCCATCGCTTGCATGGGGCGCGCCCAGCAGCAGGTTCTCGCGCAGGGAACCATAGAACAGACGCGCATTCTGCGTCAGCAAGCTCAAGTCACGGCGCAGGTCGGCCGGGTCAATGTGAGCCAAGGCCACGCCGTCCAGCAGCACCCGTCCGGCCATCGGTTCAATCAGACCCGACAGAGCCTGCAGCAGCGTCGACTTGCCCGCGCCGTTGCGCCCCAGGATGGCGATGCGCTCACCGGCCGCGATCTGCAGTTGCCTGACCTGAAGCGCGGGGGTCTTGCCGTCATAGCTGAACACGGCGTCGCTGAAATCGTATCGCCCTTCAATGACGGGGCGGTGGATGCGGCTGCCGTCCTCCGCGTGATCCACGGGCAGGCGCATGAGCTGATCCAGTCCGTCGCTGGCCATCCTGGCCTGCTGCCAGCGGTTGAGCACGCCGGTCACGCTGGACAAGGGAGCCAGCATGCGGCTGACCAGGATGGAGGATGCAACCAGCACGCCGGTGCTTATCTCGCCGCGCATCACCTGGGGTGCGCCAAAGAACACCACAAAAGCGAAAGCGCTGCCCTGCACCGTCTGCATCCAGTTGCTCAGACCATGCAGAAGCGCTCGCAGCTTCAGTCCTGCCTCCGCATTCACTGCGTTGAAGTGGTTCCACTGATTCTGAAAGCGCGGCTCGGCCTGCAGCAGCTTGATGTCCTCGATGCCCTGCACGGTCTCCACCAGCATCGCGTTGCGTAGCGCCGATTCGCGCATGCTGGCCTGGGCCAGGTTGCGCAGGCGCTTCTGCGCCAACAGGCTGGGCGCCAGCAGCAGGACGAACGCCGCCAACGGCACCCAGACCAATGCGCCTGCGATCATCCAGAAGATGAGGCAGAACAGCACAAAGAAAGGCAGGTCGGCCACCGCAGCAGCCGTGGTGGAGGTCAGCATCTCGCGCACTGGCTCCAGTTCACGGATCTGAGCCACGAAAGTGCCCGTGGCACGTGGACGGGCGCTGTTCCTCACTCGCAGCGCATGTCCGAAGACGCGGTCCGAAATGCGCAGATCTGCACGCTTGCCCAGCATGTCGGTAATGTGCATGCGCGCAGCGCGCATGGCCCAGGCAAATACGATGGACAGCAACACTCCGCCGAACAGCACGTACAGCGTAGGCTCGGACTGGGACGGCACCACGCGGTCATAAACCTGCATGGAAAACAGAATGCCGCCCAAGGCCATCAGATTGGTGATGAACGAGGCCAACAGAATGTGGCCGTAGGGTCTCAGGTCGGCAAACACAATGTCGCGCAACCAATGGCTCTCCACCGGGCGCAGGTAGCCGTCCACGCGCGAATCGGGGGTCGACCGCAGCGGGCGCAGCACCGCCATCACCTCCAATTCGGGCTGCAACTCGGCCAGCGTGTAAGTGCTCTCACCGCCCTCATCGCCGCTCAGCAGCAGGCGCAGGCCATCATCGGCCAGTGCCGTGATGACAGCCACCTGCCCGCCGCGCAGCTGCAAGACCAGGGGCAGACGCCAGGCCGTGAGCCGTTTCAGATCTGGAGCCACCTCGGTCACGATCAACCCCGCCTGCCTGGCCATCTGACGTATGCATTGACGTAGATCGTCGGCCGACAGATCGCCACCAGCCGCCCAGGCCGCATCCACGCGCAGGCGTTCACGCGAGGTGTCGATCTGATAGTTCGCGGCCACTGCCAGTATCGCTTCCATCCAACCCTGCATGAATAGCGGCAGCGGCCCGGAACCTGCCTGCTTCCGATGGCCCTGATTCTTCGTCCCGTTCATCGCATCACTCCTTGGCTCACATCCCGGAGCCGCGTATCGAGCGAGAACTCATCCGCCAACCGTCCGCTCTGGTACCAGCACTCCACAGCCAGCCGCAGCAGGTCATGAGCGTTGTCCACCTGCTCGAAACGTGCGCCGTGGTATTCCTGCTCGGCATTGAGCAGATCCAGCAGCGAGCGCGTGCCCAATTGCAGGTATTGCTCACGGTACAGGTCACGCGTGATGCGGATGCTGGCGATACGCTCGTCCACCACCGGCTGGCGCTCCCCTAAACCCTGGCTCTGGTCCTGTGCATCACGCAGCGACTGCCGAGCCTGGAACTCGGCATTGGCCACAGCCGCGTCCGCAGCCTCCAGCGCGTGCCCTGCTGCGCGCTGGCGGGCCTGGTTGCGCCCTCCCTCGAACAGCGGCGCCGATACATTGAACATCACGCGCATATCCAGATCCGGGTAGCCGGCCGGGCGCGATGCTGCGGTAAGCCCGCGCGAGGCCGATCCATCCACCGATAGCGTGGGCATCAGTTGTGCGTCAGCGGCCTTCAACTCGGCCAGGGCCAACGCCCGCTGCCCCTGAGCTCGGCGCACCGTCGCCGTGGGCAGCAGCTGCGCAGCAGTGCAGGCCTGGGGCAGGGCATCCGGCATACCTCCCCTTCCTGCACTCAGGGTGGGGGGCGTCTGCATCCCGGTCAGAGTCATCAGCCGCGCCTGCCAGCGGCGTGCCTGCGCCTCGTAATTGATCAACTGGCCGCGTGCACCATCCCTGCGCGATTGCGCCTGCATAAAGTCGGAACGGGTGCTGGCACCTTTGACCTGTCGCTCCCAGGCCAGCTCCGCCAGCGCCCCCACGCCTTCGAGCTGACTTTTGGCAATCGCCACCATGGCCTTCTGGCGACGCAGCTCCACCCAGGCTTGCGCAGCCTCGCGCGCCACATCGTCGGTGGACAGATACACCTGCGCCTGGGCAAGCTCAATGCCGGCCTCAGCCTGCTTCACGGCGCTGTCCACCTTGCCGAAGTCATACAGCATCTGCGACACCGAAACGCTGGCGTCATACACGCGACGCGAGGTATAGGGGTAGACATCGCGGTTGTTTACCTGCGCCCCCACCCCGCCCTTGACCTGCGGGTAATAACCGGCGTGGGCCGAAGCCACGCCCTCATCTGCTCCCTGCAGTTGCCTCTGCGCCGTGCGCACGGCGGGGTGCCATGCCACAGCAGCTTGCACCGCTGCACGCATATCCATGGCTTGGCCTCCAGCGGCAGCTGCATGGGCGCCTCCCACGGCACAGGCAAGTGCGACCGCTGCGGCAACCTGCTGCACGAAAACCAGAGGAAGTTTGGACTTGATCGACATATCCATCGCCATTTCACAGCTTGGCATCGCAGCTCCATGGCGCGACCACCGTTCTGCATCGCGGCCTCCAGCCAGCGACACAGCTTATTTGTTTTTTCTTGCTTGCTCTTACTTAAATAGCTTACTTTTCATTAGACACGGCACTTCTAGCATGTTTAATACTAAAAACGCCGTGCTTCATGCGTTAACAGCTATCAAGTTTGAAGAGCATCAGGCATGCACCGGCTGGTGCAGCTCTTCCTCTGGCAAAGGATCTGGCATATACAAGGCAAGATCCTGTGACGCAGCGACAGGAGCAACAGCGGCTGCAGGAGCTTGCACCGAACCCAGTCCGTCGATGTCGCCGGCGGCCTCATCCTTGGACTGCAGCACATCGTGCAGCGCAGGCAACGCCGTAGCAGCAGGCTCCTCCGCCCCCTCATGCAGGGCATCGAGCTGCTCCGGGTCGAGGCTCATGGCCAGCAACGGCGACGCATACGCAGGCTTGGGGCCGGGATCGCCACCGTCGTAGACCACCTTCACATCCTTGACGGTCGATGCCTGGTCGCCATCTCCGTCCTGGATGGTGTAGCCAAAGCGATCCCAGTAGGAAGCCAGCGCCTTGCCCTCATAGATGAACTTGCCCGTATCGAACTCCACGGTCAACGAGCCACCTGCAGCTGTCTTGATGGTGATGAGGTGCTTGGCGGCGTCATAGGTGTAGGTTCCCGAAGCCGGGCTGCCCGTCACCTGCAGCGCCTGCCCGGGCAGGTAGGTATAGGAGACGCCGTCGACCTCCAGCACATTGATAAAGCCACCGTCTGCACCATAGCCTTCCACGGCGCTGTCGAGTGCGCCGCGCAACGAGCCCTCCAGCCTGGGCAACTGGATCAGGTCCTGCAGCGTGGAGTTGAGCTCCGCCGCCGAATTGGCCAGGACCACGGCGTTCTCCACTCCAGCTGGGCCGTTGTAGGCGATCGGGTCAATATTCGGGATATCGCCCGTCTTGATACCGCCAAAGCCCACCCCCACGGAGTTGATGTGATGAGTCGTCAGAAAGTCTTCCCACTGAGCCTGCAGTCTTGGGTTGACGCCTTGGCCCAAGGTAGGCACACCATCGGTGATGAAGTACGAAACATTCTGCACTCCCTCCCCGGTCAGCTTGCCTACATTGTCGGCAAAGCCATTGGTACCCATCGCCGCGTTGAGGGCGGCTTTATAGGGCGTACCGCCAGTCGCTGTCAGGCCATTGATGATAGCGATGGCCGTCGCGGCACTCATCCAGGTGGCATGGGCATTGGCGGAGGAGCCGTTGAAAGTCACCAGCTTGACCGCCACATCGCCGTACTCTTCGTACTTGTTGATCAGGGCTTCAAGCGCTTTCTTGGCTAGGCTCAGTCGACTGTTCGCGTTGGAGCCACCGCCAGGCAGTACCTTGCCGTTGCTATCCCAGGCCATGCTGCCCGACAGGTCCAGCACGATCATCACATTGGTCTGCAGCTTGGCGAGGTTGATCACCAGCTCGGCATCATCGGCAAGTGCCGGGACATCATCCTTGACCTCCACGACAAACCCGATTTCGCTGCTCTGCTTGCCATCGTGAACGATGGCCTTGAAGTCCAGGTCCAGCGTGTTTGCACCACGGCCGACTGCATGATCCACGGGGCCCTTGAGAGTGACCGTATAACTTGCCTCGTACCGGCCACCAACCTCGGTCAGGGCTCCGACCTTGACGGTCATGACCTCCTTGGCACCGGCCCTGCCGGTCAGCGTGCTGCTGCCAGCATCCCAGCTCCAGGTCACCGCCACGCCGCCCGAAGTGATGCTGCCGTCCGCAGGGCCTTGCATCTCCAGCGAAAAGGTGTTGATGTCCGGTGTCTGATCCGCATCGGTAAAGCTGATCTTGCCCGTGGCTGTGGTCGTGCTGCCCGGGTCATCCTTGATGCCTCCGACCAGGGCCTCCTCCGCAACATGCAACACCTTGTCTTCGGGGTCCATCACCAACACAGGGGCGTTGTCGTTCAGGTCCTTTTCATTGAGCGTGACAGCGACCTCGGTCTTGCCTCCCTCGCTATCGGTCGCCACCACCGTGATCGTCTGGCTATTGCTGCCTTGCTCGAAATCATTGGCTTGCGACGCCGCTCCAGCCGCCGTCAGCGTGATCTCCCCAGTCGTAGCATCAATCGCATACCAGCCATCGGGATCGCTGTCCGGATCGATGCTGTAGGTCACCGATGTGCTGTCGGCATCATTGGCCTTTACCTGACCCAGCCACTTGCCAACGGGGCTGTTCTCTTCGTATTCAAAGGCATAGCTGGTCACCGGCGGTTCGCCCGGATCGCTTGGATCGACAAACACCGGTGGCTGGCTCACCGTCACGATGACATCCGCCGTCTCGGGCGTGCCGCCGTCGGTCTGCGCCGTGTAGCTGAACCGGGCGTCGCCGTTGAAGCCCGCATCGGGCGTGAACACCAGTTGGCCGGCCACCAGCTTGACGCTGCCATCGGCCACGGTCACGGTCTGGCCTTCGGCAATGGCGCTGCCGTTGACATGGGTGATCTTGACGTTGCTGCCTTCGAAGTCGTCGTTGCCCAGCACATCGATGGTGACGGACTTCTCAAAGCCCGTGCTCGCCCGGTCGTCGAACGCATCCTGCTCGGGCGTGACGTTCACGGTCACCGTGGTCGTGGTCTTGCCGCCCTTGCCGTCGTCCACGATCACCGTGAACTCGTCCGTGCCCGGGCCGCTCCAGTCCTTGTTGGGGATGTAGGTGTACTTGCCGTCCGGTGTCACGACCACGGTTCCGTGAGCGGGCGGAGTGCCCAGCTCGTAGGTCAGTGGGTCACCGTCCTTGTCCTGACCGGTGATCTTGCCGTGGAACGGGGTGTCCTCGCCCACGGTGACGGTGTAGCCGCCGCCAGGCGTGAAGCTCTGGCCGGGGAGGTAGCCAGGGTCGCCGGGGTTAAGGCCTTCGTTGGGATCGGTCGTCTCGGGCAACTGGTTGGCTGCCACCGTGACGATGACATCCGCCGTCTCGGGCGTGCCGCCGTCGGTCTGCGCCGTGTAGCTGAACCGGGCGTCGCCGTTGAAGCCCGCATCGGGCGTGAACACCAGTTGGCCGCCCTCCAGCTTGACGCTGCCATCGGCCACGGTCACGGTCTGGCCTTCGGCAATGGCGCTGCCGTTGACATGCGTGATCTTGACGTTGCTGCCTTCGAAGTCGTCGTTGCCCAGCACATCGATGGTGACGGACTTCTCAAAGCCCGTGCTCGCCCGGTCGTCGAACGCATCCTGCTCGGGCGTGACGTTCACGGTCACCGTGGTCGTGGTCTTGCCGCCCTTGCCGTCGTCCACGATCACCGTGAACTCGTCCGTGCCCGGGCCGCTCCAGTCCTGGTGGGGCGTGTAGAGGTACTTGCCGGTGTGCTTGTCGATAGTCACGGTGCCATGAGCGGGCGGAGTGCCCAGCTCGTAGGTCAGTGGGTCACCGTCCTTGTCCTGACCGGTGATCTTGCCGTTGAACGGCTGATCTTCACGTACCGAAACCGTGTTGCCGCCATTGCTGAATTCCTGCCCGGGCACAGGGTCTGAGGCAAGGTGACGCAAACCCACATGGGGATCGGCAGCCTCAGGAGGATGGTCGATATTCTTGCCGCCGCCCCCACCGCTCGACGCAGCCAGCCCACCCAAGGCCAGCCCCAGAAGCCAAGGCAACCACGGTGCGGCAGGCTCATCCGATTCGATCTCGGTGAACTCGAAGCCTTCCCAGGCCTTTCCATATTGTCCCCACCAGAGCACCCCGTGCTGGTCTTCCAAGACCAGATCATTGCGCCCATCCTCTGCATATGCCGTGAAGAATCCGTTCACATGGATTTGCTCTCCATCGACCAGCGTCAACACCAGATCATTACCGACACGCACTGATTTGGCGATCTGTTCCGGTGCAACTTTGAGGATGACTGCAGAAGGCTTGTCTAAGACCAGTCCTTGCTGCGCAAGGACGATTTTTCCACCCGATTTATATACGGCTTCCATGAACTGCTCCTTGATTCCTGACCTTGGCAAAACTCTGAACCCTCTACTCCGGGGTGCTCAATGCCAAACGCCTGCGAATGCTAGGAGCTAGCGATCTGGAACGCTTTTGAAAAAGCGAACATTCCGTCTTCCCACCAGACAAACACTCAAAAAAATGTCAATTTTTCTGATGACAGAGATTCGCCGCATCGCGCCAATTTTTAAAAACAGGAAATTGCTTTTGTATTCCGGAAAAACTTGTAAACAAACGTCAGATTCTGTGCATCTGCGTCATCCAAACCCTCGAAACGTAACACCTCGTTAAAGATCAACTTCACAATCCCGAGGTTTTCAACATAACCATCTAACCTCGGATTGTTGCTGTGTCTTACTGGTCGCCTGCAGGCCCCTCCGGGGAAAGAATTCTCGTCATCGACGACAACGTGGCTGAACTCAAGATCCTGCTGGAATTGCTCAAAAGCAATGGCTATCGTCTTTCCGTCGCCATGGACGGCATGCAAGGCTATCGCCGCGCCACCACTCAGCAATTTGAATTAATCCTTCTGGACGTAAACATGGGCGATGTCGATGGATTTACCGCCTGCAGGCTACTGAAGGCTGACCCTTCCACGGCAGACATCCCTGTGATTTTTGTGACTTCTTGCGCTTCACCCCAGGAGCGTCTCAAGGGATTGCAGCTGGGCGCCGTGGACTACATCCAAAAGCCGTTCGACATCAATGAGGTTCTTGCGCGTGTGGAAATCCATCTGGCTTTGACGCAACGCCAAGGAAAACCAGACCAAGATGCATGCACTTCACCAGAACCTCCAGCGCAGGATTCTGAGCCAGCAAGACTATCGAGCACACTGAGCGCTGTTCACAATCTGACCTTGCTGCGGGCTGCGCAGCAGTTGGTCCTTTCCGACTTGTCCAAGGTTCCGCCCCTGCCTGAATTGGCAACCCAACTAGGCACCAATGAAAAGCGCTTGACAAGGGTCTTTCAGACTCACACGGGCAACACGGTTTACAAATTCATTCGCGAGGCTCGCCTTCACGAGGCCAAACGCATGCTTGCCAGCTCCGCCATGCATATAGAAGAAGTGGCCGCAGCCATAGGATTCTCCAGCGCAGCGAATTTCTCCTCCGCTTTTCATGCCTACTTTGGCTGCACCCCATCCGCTTTTCGGCGCTCCTGCCTGGGTCAGAAGCCATGAGGCGATGCGTATCTGGCTGCATCCATCTGCTGTGCAGCATGCTGCTGTGCTGGGCGATTGATGCGAAGGCGATTGAAGTGTCCTCCCCGCCAAGCATTCAGATCAGCGATGTGATTCTCGGCCTCAAAGTCCTGGATAACACGGTTGAAGTCTGGGAACGAGGTTCACCAAACGAAGCGCCGCTGAACGTGGCAGCCCTTCCTAATGGTGAGATTGATGGATTTCGCACTGTCACAGCCAAGACGCTTGATGGGCGATTCGATATGCGTCATCTGTGGCTCAGGATGACACTGCACAACGATCTAGAAAGCCCTCAAGCAGTGCAACTGGCTTTGGGGGCATGTTGGCTGCAACATGTGAATTTTTATGTCCTGCGCATGCGGGAGGGCCAGGTTCGCGCAAGTCGAATGCTGGCTGGAATCAGCGACCCCAACCAATCGCTGACCCGAGTACCTCAGATTGCCATCAATCTCGCTCCAGGAGAGACCGTACGCGTACTGGTTCACGTCAATAGTTACGCATCCAGCAAGCTGGACGTCGCACTGCATACCGTGGATCAATGGCACATGATGGAGCGGGACTATGCGCTATTCAGTGGACTGCTGATCGGGAGCATCCTTGTTTTCGTAGTGTATTCCGCAGCACTGTGGAGAATTCTGCGCACCCCCATGATGGGATGGCAAACATTGGGGCTGCTGCTGGCTGCACTCTACGAAGCGACCTATCGCGGCTATGCACAAATCATACTTTGGCCCAGCAGCACAGAGTGGGGTTACCGCTCCCATCATGTTCTGGTGGCTGGCATCGTACTGAGCCTATTGCTGTATCTGCGGGCGCGCCTGGAAAAAGCGCAAAACTATCTGCCCTCATCCGGAATACTCCTGCTCAAGCTCATCGCTGTCCTGGAAAGCGTTGTTCTGGTCGGTGCACTATTTGGACCTTATGAGTGGTTCGCACTTACCGGCATCATCGTCGCACTGTTTAGTCTGCTCACGATTCTGGCTTGCACATATATCTACTATCGCAATGGGGGGCCAGGGGGCATGACTGCCTTGCTGCTGGTCTCTGTCCTGGCATTCGGTGCATTGCTACGCGCCGCCGCACTGCTTGTGCCCAATATCTCAGTGGTTCAGCTTCTCGAGCAATATGTGCTTGTGCTGCCCGCCCTGACGATCGGCCTTTTCATTATCACCAGCTCGGCCTATCAATATTCCCATCAAAGGCATCAGGCGCAGCTCACATTGCTGCAATGGCAAAGCCAGCAGCAAGAGCGCCTGGAACAAGAGGTCGAGCACAAAACCAGCGCGCTCAAAGAGGCTCTAGAACAAGCAGAGCAACGTTCGCTGGAACAAAAAGAACTGCTCGCCTATGTCAGTCATGATTTGCGAGCGCCTGTCTCTGCGATCATTGCCTATCTGCAGCTGATGCACCAGTCCCCGAACAAGGTTGACACGGACAAACTGGCAGCCATTGAAAGAAGCGCAGCCTACCAATTGGCATTGATAGACGAGCTGGTGGACTATGCCAAAGATGAGCTGCAGCCTCCATTGGCATTGAATGAGCAATCAGTGGATCTGAGTTCTTTGCTGAGCGATCTGACCAAGTACGCCCAGGCCCTGGCCCATCGCCAGCGCAATACCTTTTCACTGCAAATCCAGAGCCTGCTGCCCACACATATCTATCTGGACGGAAAGCGCCTGCAGCAGGCGGTGCTCAATCTCCTGTCCAACGCTGCGAAATTCACATTCGACGGAAACATTGACCTCAAGCTGCACGCCCAATACCGTGGCAGAGAACAATGGCATCTACGCTTTGAGGTTAGCGATAGCGGTTCCGGCATAGATGCAAAAGTCCTTGCCGGAATTCAGAAATCGCTGGCAGCGAATCGCACCCACAGCAAGCGAGGACTGGGGCTTCTGATAGCGCAGCGCATCATTGAGAAAATGAACGGCCATCTATCGATAGACAGCCAACCAGGGCGCGGCACCAATGCGGTTTTCTTTCTCATGGTGAAGCAGGTATCGGATAGCCCTCTCTTCCAGGCTTTGTTAACTCAAACCACATCGGAAAAATACAATCAGCTGAAGACCATGCATAAACTCGAAGCTCTTCCAAGAGAGCACAAGAGCGAATTGGCTCGGCTTGCAGACCAAGGAAACTGGAGCGATCTGCACTGCTGGATTGATGCCATGGATAACGGCACGGACTATCAGGTTTTGATCAAGGCGGTCAGACAAGCCCTGGATGATTTGGATTTTGAGCAGATCAGCAATATCGCACGCGATGCACCACTGCGATGATTATCAGCAAACGCAGTGAATTGGGGCCATCCTTAGAGCGGCAAACACCACCGATCCACGAAGCGCGCACAGATGATCGCAGCGGCCAGTTTCAGCAACGCTTCGTGGATATCCAGCCGCCTTTCAAAGCGGATGCGCAGCTTGCCAAAACCTGCAAACCAGCCATGTGTGCGCTCTACAACCCAGCGATGCTTGCCTAGCTTTTCGCTGCTCTCGACACCTCTCCTGGCAATCCGGCTGGTAATGCCTCGTCGCCTGAGATAGGCGCGGCAGCGCTTGTAATCGTAGCCTTTGTCCGCATGCAGCTTCGCCGGCCGCTTGCGTGCCCGCCCCGGCAAGCCCGCAATGGCTGCAATCGCATCCATGCACTTCTCGAACATCATGGAATCATGCCTGTTGGCTCCACTGACGAGGATCAACAGTGGGATGCCTCTGGCATCTACGACGATATGTCGTTTGGAGCCGAGCTTGCCTCTGTCGGTGGGGTTGGGGCCCGTTTCCTGGCCCCCCCGGGGGCTTGGCACCGAGGAGCCATCTATGCTGGCTCGGCTCCAATCAATCTGGTCATGCTCGCGCAGACGTACCAGCATGGCTTGGTGCAAACGCTACCAAACGCGGCCAAACGCCATTGGCATTCCAGTCACGCAAGCGCCGCCAGCAGGTCATACCACTGCCGTAATTCAAGGACTGGGGCAAGTCTTCCCATGGGATGCCTGTTTGCTGCACGAACAGAATGCCATTGAGCGCTGCTTCATCGCTCACGGTGAGCTTGCGTGCGCCACCTTTGACGGAAGGTGTGAAGGCGAGGATCAGGGGCTGCAGCTGTCGCCACAGTTCTTTGCTAACGGGTTGTCTTGCCATGAGGGCCAAAAGCATAAATGCTTCTGGCTGATCTCAAAGGAAAGTGGCGTTAGCGGCTCTTAACGAGCTGCATATCCGGGCGGCCATATTGAATCGATCTACAGAACTGGGCCGTCCTCAGACGGCAGCCGTGGTATAGCCACCGCTAGGGTTTGGGGTAGCTCGCTTCAAACTTGATTTGTGCAGCAGCGCCCCAATTCACCTGACCTCAGGGTCAGCCAAAGCCGGTCTCATCTTCAACCGATTGAGGTGATTTGTCATTCGTTACCCAAAGCGGAGTGCCTGTCAAAGGCTGCCTGCAGTCGCTCAACTCACGGATACCGGTGAGTGCCAGTGCCCAAAGCAGTCGTTGGAGCGCGACTTCACGGAAGTCCGCTCCAAACCTCAAGGCAGTCGCTGGACTGCCATGCATTTCGTGGTGACCGCTTTTACCTGGGTCGAATTGGTGCTAGCGACCCATTGCTGCCCGTCGCGATTCGGCAGGCGCCGACCGCTATGCAAGGTTCACCGTTCGTCGTTTTGGATGCCAAAATGTCAGCTTTACTCAAGATGGCTTCGCGCCAATGGGCTGATCGAAGATCAAGCAGGTTGTGGTTGCATGGGCATACAGCTTCCCATCGGGACCAACGATACGCCCCTCCGCTGTAGCTACCTGTCGGCCGGCGTGGATCACCCTTCCCTCTGCACGCACCAACGGCACCCCTTCGGTCAACGCACGCACCATGTTCACTTTCAGCTCCAGGGTGGTGTAGGCTTTGCCCGCCGGCAAGGTCGTGTGAATGGCGCAACCCACTGCAGAGTCGAGCAAGGTCGCAAACCAGCCTCCATGCACCGTGCCCAGCGGGTTGTAGTGACGACGCTTTGGGCTGCCCTGAAACACCGCCTCCCCTGGTTCCATGCGAATGGGAACAAAGTCGAGCGTTTCGCCAATTGGAGCCGGGGACAGCTCCCCCGCGAAGATGGCCTCGAACATTTCCATGCCAGAACGACCAGCGACACTGCCGTGCAGCCCAGTATCCACAGCTCTTAGACGAGCACGCACCGCAACTTCATCCGCCCGCCATCTCTCAATAACCTGATCCACAGTCATTTCAGCCTCCTTCATTTTTTAAAACTTGTAATTGCAATAATTGTAATTACAATATATCAAATGAAGAACAGCATCAAGCCCCAGGGTTGCACCAACCTGAAGTTGCGCCAGCTCAGTCGTATCGTGACGCGGCACTACGACCACTTTTTTGCGGAGGTGGGCTTGAAGATCACGCAATACTCCCTACTCTCCCACGTCGTCAAACTGGGGCCGATACGGCCGGTGGATCTGGCAAAGCGCATGCAGATGGACGCCTCGACATTGACGCGCAATCTTCAGCCGCTGGCAGCAATGGGCTTGCTGACGATTGGCGCTGGAGCCGACGCACGCAGCCGTTTGGTCACCGCAACAGAAACCGGCGTGTCTAAACAGACACAAGCACAACAGGCTTGGAAGGCTGCACAGCTTGCTTTGAACGCGCAGCTGGGGACGGAACGTGTGGCGGCGCTGCATGACCTGATCGACTCCTGCATTGAATGCCTTGACGGCGATGAAGGGAGCGACGATGCACAAGCCGATTGAGTCCACGAAATCCCTGTCCGGCGAGTTGCTGCTGATGCTCGCGGGCCTGGCAGCGCTGGGATCGTTGGCCACCAACATCATCCTGCCAGCCTTCCCTTCCATGGGGGCCGAGCTTGGGACATCTGTCAAAGACCTTAGCGCCACTCTGAGCACCTTCTTTGTGGCTTTCGCGTTGGGTCAGCTTTTCGTGGGACCGTTGTCGGATCGCTTTGGACGCACACCCCTGGTGGTATGCGGTTTGTGCGTGTTTGTGGTCGGTAGCGCGGTATGTGCCTTTGCGACAAGCCTTCCTCAGCTCATCGTCGGCCGAGTGATTCAAGCCCTAGGCGTTTGTGCTACGTCCGTCCTATCGCGTGCGATTGCCCGAGACCTGTTTGAAGGCGATGCCCTCGCTCGTGCGCTGTCGCTGGTCATGGTCGCCATGGCAGCTGCACCCGGTTTTTCTCCGCTACTTGGCGGTGTCTTCAATAGCGTTTTGGGCTGGCGCGCAACCTTTGGCGTTGTCGGGGTGCTTGCCATCCTGCTAGGTATCCACTATGTGTCGCGGCTTGGCGAGACGCATAGTTCCGACTTACGCCGCCCGTTGGCACTCAGTGCTGTAACTGCGACCTACAAAGCACTCCTGACTGACCGCCGTTTCATTGCACCAGCAATGTCTGTCAGCTTGGTCTTGGGCTCGCTGTATCTGTTTTTTGCAATGGCACCGGCCATCTTGATGGAAGGGTTCGGTTTTTCACCCTTGCAACTCGCTCTTTTTTTCGCGTCGACCGTCTTTGTTGTCTTTGGCGCTGGTCTGCTCGCCCCTCGACTTGCGCATCGCTTTGGCGCAATGCGCGCTGCCCGTGCAGGCATCGCCGTCGCCTTTGCCGGTGGTGCGACCCTGCTGGCAGCCCCGGAGCAGGTGTACTACTTCTCGGCGGCGTTGACAGTGTTTCTGATTGGAATGGGCCTGATCAATCCCTTGGGAACTGCCGTGACCCTGCAGCCGTTTGGCCAAAATGCTGGGGCAGCCTCTGCTTTGCTGGGCTTCCTCCAAATGGGCTGTGCGGCGATCTCCATCGCGATCACCTCCGCACTGCCGCTTTCACCCTACCTGGCATTCAGCGCTGTCATCGCCACCAGCTTGCTGATGGCGATGGTGACGTTTGGGGTTGCGGTAAAGCGCTGAACGTTAAAGCTCAGGCCACATCAGATTGAGTAGCGTGAGCCGCTGCGGGAGGCGGTACGCCTTCTTGCTCCGCCAACGCACCAAGGATCTTGTCCCGACACACAGCCAAGATTTCGTCGGCAAGTGGCGAATCATCGGGACAGGCCCCTGACATGACCAGGGCCTCGACGATGTGCGCAAAGGTGTCGATGGACTTGGCCCGTGCCCCATCATTTTCTGCTCGCTCCGAGGTCGGACATTCCTTCTCAGGGGCGTGCAGCAAATGTCGTCTTGACCTCTTGCGTCTGACGCGCTGCATCGGAGCCCAGATGCGGCCATGTTGCAGCCTGCCGCCCGATCGTCACGATGCTCGGTCGGCACATTCGTCCATCGCCGGCTTAGATGAGACGGCCAACGCGAAAAGCAAGTTCACGCATCCACTGAAGCGCGGGGTCGGCATCGCGGTGTCGATGCCATTGCAATGTCTGTACCAGCATGGGTACCTCGAGAGGCGGTGGCCAGAGCTTGATTGGCAGTACTTTTTCCGCCTGCAGTGCCAGCCGCCTATGCACCGTGGCGATGCGATCGGTTCCGACGACCATCTGAGGCAGGGCCGCCATGCTGGGCGCGGACACCTCGACCTTGCGATTGATGCCGAAGCGGTCGAGAAACCAGCCATCGAACGCAGCGCGCTGTTGGCCCGTCGCGTAGTTCGCGACGACGTGTCCGCATTCGAGGTAGTCATTGAACGTGAGTTCCTCTCTGATGCGGCTGTGGTTCGCCCAGGTCACGCACAAGTACTGTTCCTCGAACAGTGGTGCGCGAGGATGGTCCACGGCCGCGAACTGCTCAGGAATGATCAGCAGATCGGCGTCCCCTTGCTCGAGTTGCTCGGCAGGCTTGTCATTGAGCGAGCGCAGCTCCAGACCGATTCCACGTGCCTGTTGGTAGAGCGCCTCAAGCAGGGGAGGAATGAATACCGCAGTCGTGAAGTCAGAGAGCAGCAGCACAAAGGTGCGCGTGGACTCCGTGGGATCAAACAGCGGTGGTGTGGTGATCGTGCTGTCTATGCGCATCAGAACCTCTCGCACCGGCTCTATGAGCCCCAACGCGCGCGGTGTGAGCACCATCTGTCGACCTTGCGAGGCAAGCAATTCATCACCAAAGAAATTTCGCAGCCTAGCCAGCGCATTGCTCATCGCGGGCTGGCTCAGATGTAGGCGTTCTCCCGCACGGCTGATGTTGCGTTCAGCAAGCAGCGCATCCAGGGCAACGAGCAGATTCAGATCGAGTTTGTTGAAACGCATGTCTTGAAGTTTGGGCACAAGCGCAAGGCTGCGGTTCCAGCAGCTCGCCACCCCGGGTTTGCATTGATATTCACCAAATGGATTCCTGGAATCTAAAGAATCCATTTCAGGAATACAAGCTAAATATCCAGAATCCGCTCCGTCGCGCCTGTTCCGAACCGGGCGACATACAAAAACATCAACGGAGACAAACATGCAAAACAGTGCTGAGCTGCACGACTTGACAGCGCCCATGCGCAACCATGCCCCCGCAACCATGCTGACACTGGTCGCCACGCTTGCAGCGGTGGCCCTTTCCAATGTGTATGCGCAAGGTGTACCAGGACCCAGTCTGCAGTTTTATGGCTTGATAGATGCAGCAGTTGGACGCTTCGAAGGTGCAGCAGCTGGAGTCAATGCACGCGATCGCGGTACTGCGAAAGTGGACGGCGGCGTCATGTCGACAAGCCACTGGGGTATCCGCGGCACCGAGGATTTGGGAAGCGGGCTTACCGCATCATTCGATCTGTCTGCCTTCGTACGCAACGATACGGGAGCTTTCGGGCGCAACGACGCGATTCCAGCGCCGGTCAATGTTGCTGCCGATCCGATGTTCTCCCGTGCCGCATGGATCGGTCTCGCGCATGCCACGTGGGGGCGCGTGCGCCTCGGTAACGTGACTTCGCTGATGTTCATCAACAGCGTGTCCTCCAACGCCTTTGGCGACTCCACCGTGATTAGCCCACTCAACCTCACCACCATGATCGGCAGCCCGATGACCGGCGGCACAGGCTGGGCGAATTCACTGGTCTATGACAGCCCGGTCTGGAGAGGCGTCAGCGCTTCTCTGGCCCACGGCTTCTCGGAGGGACAAGGCGGTAGCAACAATGCGCTCCGTGTGGCCTATGCACAGGGCCCTGCAGCGGTTTCTCTTGCAATGCAAAGCGTCAAACGCGACCCGCTCACGTTTGCCGATGGAACATCGCCCAACAACACACGGACCTGGCAACTCGCCGCCTCCTACAACTTCAACGCCGTCAAATTCTTTGCCCATCTTGGCGGCATACGCAATCGTGGCACGGCTATGCAACCACTGGATATCTCCTATCGGCTCTGGGAGCTGAGCGCTGCCGTTCCCGTGGGTTCAGGCCAGTTGCTGGCCGGATGGGCTTCGCGCCGAACCGGTGACGCCGTGGTGCCAGTGCCCGCTACTGCCGCTGGTGGAAATCTCGTGCGCAAAGTACTGACCGTGGGCTATGACCATCAGTTGTCCAAGCGCACCGACGCCTATCTGGTGCTGATGCGTGATCAGACACGCACCCAAACGACAGGGGCTCCATCTCAGGTACTCGAATCACGGGGAACGAGCGTCGCTTTGGGCGTGCGCCATCGGTTCTGACACGGCCACAGGAATACAAGGAGAAATGCAATGAACGAAAAATATCAACAAGCCGCACCGTTGGGAATGAATCGGAGATCCCTGCTGGTGATATTGGCCGCGGCCACCGCCGGGCCTATGGCACTGGCACAGTCAGGGCGACATGTATCCATAATCGTTCCCCAGCCAGCTGGAAATCCCAGCGACGTTTTCGCACGCAAGCTTCAGGGTTCGATGCAACGCGCATTGGGTCAGACCGTCATTGTCGAGAACCTTCCTGGTGCTGGCGGTGCGATTGGCGTACAGCGCATGCTTAATTTGCCTGCCGATGCAATGACCGCAGTCATGGTCTCGCAGACCGAGCCCATTCTCACGCCAGCGACGCTGGCCAGCGTGCGTTACAAGCCAGAACAGATGCGGCCAGTGGGTCTGCTGGGCCGCACAAGCTATGTGCTGGCCGGTAGACCTGATCTGCCGGCAAAAAGTCTTGCTGAGCTGCTGTCGTTGGCACGCCAAGCGGATAAAGCGGGCAACCCGCTGAGATTCGGCCATATCGGCCAGGGGTCGATGATTCACCTGATGGGCGCACAATGGGCGCGCCTGTGCGGCGTTCAGCTGTCCCATATTCCCTACCGCGGTGTCCCGCCTGCAGTGCAGGACCTCGCAGGCTCTCAGATCGATCTGTCGTTCGTGCCGCTGGGGGGCTTGGCGTTCGATCTGATAAAGACAGGCAAGTTGCGCGCGTTCGGCAGCACGGCAGACCAGTCTCCCGCACTGCTGCCAAAGGTAGAGCCGCTCAAGAATCAAGCCCCTGAACTACGCACATTTGTGCATACCGCGTGGGGTGCACTGCTGGTGCCGCGCGGGGTTCCCGACGCCGCGATCAAGCGCCTGCATGCAGCCTTCGACGCTGCGATGGGCGACGCTGACGTCCAGGATTTCTTGCGCAGCCAAGGTACTGACCCACAAGCACCTATGAGCTTGGAAGCGCTCGACAAGTTCTATCAATCCGAGATCCAGATCCATCAGGCGCTGTCGCGCGCCGTGGGCGTGGTGCCCGAATAAAGGTGTTTATATGAAAAAGCCATGCCGCCGATTTGTCGATCTCTCTATCTACTTGGAAAACGACGTTCTCTCTGACCCGCCACCGCTAGCACCCAAGATCACCTACCAGAAGCATCAAGATACGCTGCCAGAGTTCATGGCGATGATTCCCGGCACGACGCCTGAGGACTACCCCGATGGCGAAGCAGCTGCTGCCGAGTGGGTCACGTTGACCACGCACAGCGGCACACACCTGGATGCCCCCTGGCACTTCCATTCAACCCAGGACGCCAAGCTGGGCGGTTCTCGGCCATCGATCACGATCGACGAAGTGCCGCTTGAGTGGTGTTTTCAGCCAGGCGTGAAGCTTGACTTTCGCTACTTTCCCGATGGCTATGTCGCTACTGCGGCGGACGTGGAAGCCGAACTCAAGCGCATTGGCCATGAGATACAGCCACTGGATATCGTAGTCGTCAACACGCGTGCCGGTAGCCGCTACGGCAATGCCGACTACCTGGGCGCTGGTTGCGGCATGGGCTATGAAGCGACGATGTACCTGCTCGAGCGTGGCGTGCGCCTTACGGGTACGGACGCCTGGAGCTGGGATGCGCCTTTTTCATACACCGCTGCCAAGGTTGCGGAGACTGGCAACAAGGCCCTGATCTGGGAAGGTCACAAGGCCGGCCGCGACATCGGCTACTGCCATCTCGAGAAGCTGCACAACCTCGAAGCCTTACCACCCACGGGCTTCCTCATCAGCTGCTTTCCGCACAAGATCCGTGGCGCATCTGCAGGCTGGACACGCGCAGTCGCCATTTTTGAAGATGAAAACATCGCACCATGAGCTTGCCGCCCATTGAACGCATTGTCACTGGCCACGACGACCAAGGTCGCGCCATCATCACATCGCACGGCCCACTTCCCACAGCAGTCGAGATAGCGGCCATTCCTGGCACGGTATTCCACGAAGTTTGGGCCACCCATGCCACGCCAGCGCCGGTGGATAACGGCACCGACCCAACACTTGCCGAGCTGATGCTGCCGCCACCTCAGAACGGCACACGCATCCGATTCGTCGACATCCCGCCCGATACCGCAGAGCTCCTCGCGCAAGACAGAAGCGAGATGCTGAACGCCTTTACACAGATCGGCGATGCAGCCGCATCGACCGTGCAGGCGGATTCGCCGCACCCGTTGATGCATCGCACTCAGTCGGTTGACTATGGCGTCGTCATCGAAGGCGAACTGACCCTGGTACTCGACAGCGGCGCAGAGGTGCTGCTACGCCCGGGCAATGTTGTTGTGCAGCGCGGCACCAACCACGCCTGGGCCAACCGTTCGAGCCGGCCCTGCCGCATGCTGTTTGTGCTCGTCGACGGTGCCTATCACCCTGCGATTGCCTCATTGCTCGAGTGATGCAGCCTCTCGGCCTGGAAAACGAAGAGGCAGTGCCACTCTATCTGCCTGAGTCCTTCTGGGCTGCGGCGATTCAATCAGGACTTCGGTACGACTCCACCAGCACGCTGCTTCTGCGTTGAGCCAGAAGCAGCGGATATTCAAATCTGCTCAGGTCATACCCATATACATCCCTGCATTACACGCACGGCCTGAGCTGACCGGTTGGTTACGTGGTCGAGAACAGGCCTGGGATCGAGCGTGTTGTCACGGGTGGTCGAATACATTTCGCACAAGCTCATCGGCGCAGCCATCATTGCGTAGACCGATCGCTATTGCACGAGGTGTCGACAACTGCGGATAGCGTGCGAAATTTTTGTCGGTGAAAGGGTGCGGCTCGTAACGAACAAGCGCCGCCGCGTCTACACCCAGGCACCTTGCCAATGCTTGGACGACCTCATCGATACCCAGGTGCAAGACCGGCATTTGGTAGCTGCGCCGAGCAGACCAAGGTCCCGAGTCCATGGCGGCCATATGGACCAGATTCTTCACACATGTCTTCACTGACATCCACCAGCATCTTCCCTCGGAAGAGATGGGCAATGTAATAGCTTTCCGCTCTGCAATCTTCCAAAAGAGCTGGCTCATGAAGGCGGATGCCAAGCCAGGGTTCTCGTCGCGCCGAGCCACAATTCCCGGCAGCCGCAGGGAGCAACCGTCCACCCAGCCTCGACGGCTGGCATCGGCCAACAGGGTCTCGCAAGCCAGCTTGTGAGCGCCGTAGGTGATAGCGGGCGAAGGCGTCATATCCTCGCTCACGCTCGATGTACCAGTATCCCCGTAAACAGCGATGGAACTCGCATAGATAAAGCGTGGCGCCTGCTCAAGCTCCTGGCAAGTCTCCAGCAGATTCAGCGTTGCCTCGAGGTTCACACCGCGGCCCAGCACAGGATCGCGTTCAGCTGCGCCACCAGGCACGCTGGCCAGATGAAAGATTGCCTGGGGTTGATGCCGCAGAAGTCGCTGCTGGACTGCTCTGTCAGCCACACTGCCCTCCTCCAGCACCAGTCGTGGATCCCTGCGGACTCCAGCCAAGGACAAGTCCGATAGAACCAGTTGGTGCACAGGACGGCCCTGGATGCCATCGTCCAGCAGGCGCCCGACCAGAGCTTGCCCAACAAATCCGGCGGCACCGGTGACAAGCACACGGCTCATACCTGCGGCCTCACAACGCATTGCTCTATGGTGCCGAAAGGCGCATCGCTTCCATCCTCCAGCCGTGCCTGCATCCGGACTCGGTCTCCAAAGCGCATGAACGAGGTAGTCGGCTTGCTTTGATCCAGGATCTCCAGGACACGCTTTTCTGCGATGCATGCCGAGCCTGCCGCCCGGTTAACGTTGGAAACCGTGCCCGAACCAATAACCGTACCTGCCGAAAGACGGCGTGTGCGCGCGGCGTGGGCAATCAAGTCGCCAAAGCTGAAGCTCATTTCCTGGCCATGCGGCTCTCCAAAACGTTCGTCATTCCACTCCACATGCAGCCGCAGATACACCCGACCGTCACTCCAGTGAGGTCCCAGCTCATCCGGCGTGAGCGCGATGGGTGCGAAGCTCGTGGACGGCTTGGCTTGCAGAAAGCCAAAGCCCGTGCGCATCTCGCGCGGGCCCAGCGTACGAAGGCTCCAATCGTTGATCTGAACCAGCAAGCGCACGGCTGACAAACCTTGATCCGGTGTCGCACCCATGGGCACTGCCCCCAGGATCACGCCGAACTCGCCCTCGAAATCAATCCCGTCGTCCTCACTGGGCAGGGGCACATCTGCATAGGGCCCGAGGAAATCGTCGCTAGCTCCCTGGTACATCAGGGGGACTGTCTGCGCATCAGGTTGTGGCGGGGTATTGAATGCCTTTTCCATCAACTGGCCATGGTTGAGAAAGGCTGACCCATCGCACCACTGGGGCGCGCGCGGTAACGGCGCATTGCACTGCTTGGGCTCGAAAGGCAGGGCCTTCTTGCAGCGACCTTCATTGAGTTCGACATATAGAGCCTGCAGAGCAGATTCGGTCCGCTCCCACTCCTCAACAGCTGTCCTGAGATTTGGTGCGATGCCCGAGGCATCCGCCATGAGCGACAGGTCGCGCGAGACGACAACGAGACGCCCGTCTGGATGTTCGGTGTAAAGCGTGGCAAGTTTCATATGCTGCTTTTGCAAAATTTCAGTTGCCGTCACTGATGGTGGTTCCACCATCGACGACGAGATTGTGTCCAGTGATGAAGGCGCCAGCCGCGCTGGCCAGCATGGCAACCGCCCCTGCAATTTCCTGCGGTTCTCCAACCCTGCGAAGCGGCGTGAGCGACAGGCGCCGCTGCATAAATTCAGCGTGGTTCAGCAGTGGTTGCGCCAAGGGTGTGCGTATCAGACCAGGCGATACAGCATTCACCCGTATAGCCTGAGGACCCCACTCCACCGCAAGATTGCGGGCAAGTTGAGCCAGGGCAGCTTTGGACAAGCCATAAAGACCAATGGCTTTGTTACCGCGGATCCCGGCAATGCTGGACATCAGGATCACACTTCCGCCGCCAGCAAGAGCCATGGCCGGCAACAAATGCCGCGATAGCTCCACAGACGCCCGGAGGTTGATATCCATGACTTGCTGCCAATCGATATCTCCGATATCGGACAAAGAGCCGGCTGGCCCTTGGATTCCGGCGTTGCACACGAGGATGTCTACTTGCCCTTTCCAGGCCAGAGCCTTCTGAACCAGCGTGGTAATGCCGGGGATGTCCGCTAAATCAGCGGGTAGCGCAAGCGCCTGCCCCTGTCCATTGCGGAGCTCCTCGGCCATACGCTGGCATGCATCGCTGTCGCGGTCGCAAGCCAGTATCGAAGCGCCTTGTGCTGCGAGAACTCGGCATATCGCGGCACCAAGTCCACCGGTAGCTCCGGTGACCAATGCCACTTTGCCGTGCAGGTCGAACAACTCTGAAGGCATTCTTACTCCAGGACCACACCGGCACTACGAATGACCGAACCCCATCGCTTGGTCTCGGATTCAATAAAGCGAGCGAAATCCTGCGGTGTCTGAGGCGCCGGGGTGACGCCCAGATCACCAAACCGGCGGCGGATCTCCTCTGACTCCACCGCCTGAACCACCGCGGAGCGGAGTTGCGCAGCGATGTCTGGCGGAGTTCCAGCCTTGACCACCACACCAGTCCAACCTGGAGCGTTCAGGTTTGGATAGCCCAGCTCGGAAAGAGTTGGAACTTGAGGAAGGCGTTCGAGACGTTTTTCCGCCCCCACGACAGCCAAGGCGCGCAGCTTCCCCTCTTGAACATACGGCAGACTGTTGGCCGCCACATCCAGCATCACCTCGATGTGAGCGCCCATCAGATCTTGAACGGCAGGGGCGGCCCCCTTGTAGGCCACATGCTGAAGGCTGGCTCTGGTCTCGCGCTTGAGCATCTCCATCCAGATATGCGGCTGGCTGCCTATGCCATAAGAGCCGTAGGTAATGGCGCGATCGTCCTTCCTGCTCTTCGCGTCCTTGATCAAATCGTCCACGGACTTGTACGGGCTACCGGGAGGCACGACCAAGAGCAAGCTGGAGGTAAGCAGACGAGTAATCGGTGTGAAGTCCTTGAGCGTGTTGTAGTTGAGCTTCGGATACAGCGCTGCATTCATGGCAAACGGGCCGATATCGCCGTACAGCAGGGTATGACCATCCGCGGGCTGCTGCTTGACATGGGCTGCCGCAATTTGTCCCCCGGCTCCTGGCTTGTTCTCCACCACCACCGGCTGCTTGAGCGTAGACGCCATGTGCTGGGCCAGTACACGCGATACCGCATCGCCGAAGCCGCCAGCAGGATAGGGAACCACCCAGAGGACGGGACGACGCGGGAAGGTCGTTGGTTGCGCGAATGCAAAAGGTGCAGCTGCCACCAGCGGCAGCGATGTGCCAGCCAAAACCAGGGAACGCCTTGAAATCATGATGTCTCCATATCGTTGAACCGGCCTAAGTCCGAAGAGGAAAGGCCGTTGTCATTGAGTATGGAGAGCGCGCTGCCCCCGAATGTCGATTTCTTGCGCAAATCGTCGATGGATTGCGCAAGCCCCGGCCGTCATTGACGCAGGTAAGCACCAGCGTTCGGATGCCGCTCAGTGCTGTTGTCTAAATTTCGAGGGCGTGGTGCCCCAGTATTTGCTGAACGCCTGAGAAAAATGGGAGGCGGTGCCGAAACCGACCCGCAGCGCAATGTCTGCGATGGAATCACTGGACTCCAGCATGAGCTTGCGTGCCCGCTTCATACGCTGCTGCAGCACGAACTGATGGGGCGTCAGACCGCATGTGGCTTTGAAGCTGCGGGCAAAGTGATAGGAGCTCAACTGCACCTCGGCCGCTAGAACAGCTATGGGTAGAGGCTGCTCCATGTTTTCGATCACCAGTGCCTGCACGCGCTTCAATTGCTTGGCCGACAAAAGTGCTGTGCTGGATGGACCGCTGAGGGGAGCCCGATAGTGTTCAAGCAGATGAATCGCCACACTCATGGCGATTCCATCCGCGAAGGCAGGATTGAGCGCAGAGTTGTCGCCCAAGGCTTGCAGCAGTACCTGCACCAACTGAACCAGCACCGGGTCATGTCGTCCAAAGCTGCTGCGCAGGGCAACGGCAGAGCAGTCCTGGCCACTAACCGTCTGAAGCCATTGGGGCGAGAGGTCCAGATGCAGGTTGTCTCTCGGCAACTCTGTACGCCAGAAGCTGGGCGTATGTGCAGGCAGAAGCAAAGCCTCGCCGGTTTTCCACCGGCTGCTGTGCATTTCGCCGCCATGCTTCTGAATCAGGCCCGTGGTTGGCCCTCGACGCACGATAACGCAATGCTTACCCGCTGGCGGGATATAAAGATCCTCTGCATTGGCGAGCTGATGCCAGACCGAGATGCCATGCCAGGGTAAGCCTAGGCTGGAGCATTGAACTTGCTCGGGAGGCACCGCTTCAAGCGGTTCGTCTTGAAACGCTCGTTCAGCGCTACGCCAGCGACGGGAATCAAGTTGTGTCGTATCGGGAACCGCCATGAGGGATTCACTCAAACAGTCATGAGAGAGGTCGATCTTAGCGCGAGCATGAGTTTGAGGTCATTGCACTAGACACCGCTTTAAAGGATCAGCTAGACCAGCGCCGCCATAGTGCGAGTCAATTTGAATGTGGCTAATGAAATCCAGATCGAGGCGACCCATGATGCGATAGATCCAACCGCATGAGCTCGGGTAGCTCCTGGGCATTTCATGGCGACTGAGCAGCAGTCTCAGATCTATCCAATGCCTGGATCAGCTCTCGGATCCAATCCTCCGTGGCCTTCAACAGCCTCCGACAAAGCCATGTGGCCAGCATGGGTCATGCTGGAAACATTTATAGACGACCGGTCTATTTTTATAATCACGCACATGATACGCAGCAAAAAGGCCGAAGCGACTCGTCAGCACATTCTCGATACCGGGTATCGATTGGTGCTGCACAAAGGCTTTGCAGGTCTGGGCCTGCTCGAAATTCTTAAAGCCTGCAACGTGCCCAAGGGTTCGTTCTACCACTACTTCTCGTCAAAGGAAGCCTTTGGCTGCGCGCTGCTACAGCAGTATGTGGAAAGCTACGGACACAAGCTCAATGACTTGCTCGGCGAAACCGGCAATGGTCGTGAGCGACTGATGCGGTACTGGGATGCCTGGATTTCAGCACCCAGCAATCCCACGCTTGGATGGGCCGAAGAATGCCTAGTGGTAAAGCTCGCTGCCGAAGTGGCTGACCTCTCCGAAGACATGCGCCTGGTGCTCGACGCCGGCGTGCAGCGCCTGCTGGCGAGAATAGCCTCCCTGATCGACGAAGCCCGTGAAGATGGGTCCTTGCCCGCTGGGAAGCCGTCTCCTGCGCTTGCCCGCGCGCTGTATCAAATGTGGCTAGGGGCAGCGCTTCTGGCCAAGTTGAGTCAGAACAAATTGCCGTTGCTGGAGGCTCGTGACACCACCGAGCGGTTGCTCACTTGCACTTCTGCATCCTGAATCATGGAAGCAAAGAGCCACTGTATTTCCGACACCTAAGGAGTCATTGATGAAAGTTCTGTTTGTACTCACGTCCCACGACAAGCTGGGCGACACCGGTCACAAGACCGGGTTCTGGTTGGAGGAATTCGCGGCCCCCTACTACGCATTGAAAGATGCGGGAGCCATGATTACGCTGGCCTCGCCTGCTGGAGGTCAACCGCCTTTGGACCCGAAAAGCGATGAGCCTGCAGCCCAGACCTCTGCCACCGAGCGGTTTCGCCAGGACACCGAAGCGCAGGCAGCTCTGGCTTCGACAGTACCTCTGAATCAGGTCAGCGCCACCGATTTCGATGCCGTGTTCTACCCTGGCGGCCATGGCCCCTTGTGGGACCTGGCCAACGATCC
Organism: Comamonas sp. Z3; assembly: GCF_008121565.1. Classification (NCBI taxonomy): domain Bacteria; kingdom Pseudomonadati; phylum Pseudomonadota; class Betaproteobacteria; order Burkholderiales; family Comamonadaceae; genus Comamonas; species Comamonas sp. Z3. The sequence continues at coordinate 485,074 of NZ_VOQU01000001.1, read as the reverse complement.
CAACTCCATTGCCCTGCTGGAGGCCTTCGCGCGTGCCGGCAAGCCACTCGCCCTCGTCTGCCATGCGCCGAGTGCTCTGATCAATGTCCGGGCTGCTGATGGACAACCATTGGTTGCCGGTCGTCATGTCACAGGCTTTACAAACAGCGAAGAAGCAGCAGTCGACCTAACCACCGTCGTACCCTTTCTTATCGAAGACGAGTTCATGCGCTTGGGTGCTCACTATGAAAAAGCGCCGGATTGGCAGGTGCATGTCGTCACGGATGGACGTCTAATCACGGGACAGAATCCAGCCAGCTCCGAGGGCGTGGCCCATGCCTTGTTGTCCATGCTCGCTCATCAGGAGAAATAAGTCATGCGCAGTGCTATCCATACCACTTTTGGCGAACCTTCCGAGGTTCTCGAGCTCATAGATCGTCCCATCCCACAACCGGGTCCCGGTGAAGTGCGCATCAAGACCTTGCTGGCGCCAATCCACAACCATGACCTCTGGACGATCCGCGGCAGCTACGGCTACAGGCCTGAGCTTCCCGCGATTGGCGGCAGCGAGGCCGTGGGCATCGTCGATGCGCTGGGTGAAGGTGTCGTAGGCCCGACAGTGGGACAGCGGGTCGCCGTAGCGGGAGTCCACAACACCTGGGCGGAGTACTTTCTTGCCCCTGCCAATGTGCTGGTGCCGATGCCGCCAGCTATTCCCGATGAAGCCGCAGCGCAAATCATTGCCATGCCACTGAGCGCACTGATGCTGCTGGAGTTTCTCAATGTCGAGCCGGGACAATGGATCGTGCAGAACACAGCGAATGGCGCGGTCGGAAAGACTTTGGCAATGTTGGCAAAAGCACGCGGTGTGCACGTCTTGAACCTGGTTCGGCGCGATGCAGGTGTACAGGAGCTTGCCGCCCTGGGCATCGGCAATGCCTTGTCCACTGCACAACCAGACTGGCAGGAACGCGCTCGCTCCATTCTTGGCGGCTCGCTGGCTCGTGCGGCCGTGGACTCCATTGGAGGCTCCGCCAGTGCATCCCTACTGAGTCTATTGGGTGAGGAAGGCACCTTAGTTTCCTTTGGCACCATGGCCGGTGAGCCCATGCAGATAGACTCCGGATCTCTGATCTTCAAGCAAGCAACGGTAAAGGGCTTCTGGGGTAGCAAGGTCAGTCAAGCCATGACGCCTGACAACAAGCGGCGCTTGATTGGCGAACTGCTGCAGCGGGTATTGTCGGGTGAGCTCAAACTTCCGGCAGAGGCCATTTTCGATCTCAATGATGCTGCTCAAGCAGCAGCCGCAAGCTTGCAGCCGGGCCGCAAAGGGAAGGTCTTGCTAAGAGCCTAAGTGATTGGGATGCGGGCACCTGACGCCAAGGAGCAAGCAAAACATACAGCTGCTTATCGACTGCAGCGGCACAACTTTCCGCCATGGGAAGGGACAAGCCAATACAGCATTGAGGACATTGCTCAATGCAGATGGCTTGCCGCTTTTCCAAGTGCTGGCCCACCTGAGCTTCAGGTGTCGCAACTCGTGGTGAAGCACTGCCTACTATGCGTTCCCAGTCGCCTGACGACGCTGCTCAAACTGGGCTGCCCACTCGGCCACAGGCATAAAGCTCGGGTCTGTGCGCACGACCCGCTCGGTCTGCGCCCAAATGACTTCATCACTCTGCTCCAGATCTAACGGGTCTCCGTGGGGCTGACTCACATACCAAGGCGTGTCCAGGTAAACCTCCACGGTGTTGTCCTCAGGGTCCATGCAGTAGATCGAAAGCGCATTGCCATGATTGAGACCGCGCATTTTCGTCGCCCCCAAAGCCAGTGCCCGACGCCGCGCTTCGCGCAACTGGTCAATGGACTGGACCTTGAAAGACAGTTGCATCACTGTGCTCGGCGAATCGGCACCGCGCCCTCCGGCCAACACCAATTGATGATGTTGATCATTTCGTCCGCTCAGAAACACGATCTCGAAGCGAAAGGTCACGCCCTCACCACGGTCGGTTTCCTGCATATCAAAAACGCCTGTGTAGAAGGACTTCATCACTTCCAGATCGCGGCAAAAGATACCGAAGTGGGACAGGTTGGCGGTATAGGGTTGGTTCATGCTAACAAGCTCCACGGAATCAGGGAATGAGTACGAGCTTGCCCAGAGTGCCACCACTATCGAGCAGCTCGTGAGCCTGTCGAGCTTGTGCCAGCTGCATACGCATGGCACGTGGTGCACGGACCAAGCCGCTCGCCATGAGCCTGATGGCTTCCTCCATCAATCCTCGGCGTTGCGTGATGTCTGCATCTACCGCATGGATAGAGAAAGTGCGAATGGCCAAGCTTCTGGCTAGTAATTTGCGCAACTCGTCGAACACATCAGCAGACGGGGGGCCTGCCAGAATGTTGTACGACACAGCCATGCCTGACGGTGCCAGAGAACGCAGACAGGCGATAAAGAGATCGGCCCCCACATGGTCAAATGCCAAATCAACGCCTCGCCCATCAGTAAGTGCCATCACCTGCAGAGGCAGCGTCTTCACATCGCCGTTCACCAAATCTGTGACGCCGTTTTCTACTGCAAATGCCTGTTTTTCAGCGGTGGAAGCTGTGCCAATGACACGCAAGCCACGAGATCTGGCCACCTGTGCCAGGGCCGTCGCCACTCCACCTGCGGCACCGGGCACCAGAATGGATTGCGCCGGCAAATTGCCATTGCTGGCCAGCAAAGCCAACGCGAGTTGGAAATTGCCAAGGCTTACCGCGTCATCAAAGGCAATGGTGTCTGGAAGTACAAACGGAACGGACTCCGCAACGCAGATGGCCTGCGCATAGCAGCCCCCGCGCTGAGGCAGCTCACGTGCACTGACCAGTACCCGATCACCGATAGCGAGGCGACTCACGCCCGGACCCACCGCATCCACGATACCTGCCAGTTCGTTGCCAGGAATAGCGGGCAATGGCGGCATCCACTTATACGTGCCGTTGCGAATCAACACATCGGGGCCGCCTGCTCCGATGGCATGAGCCTTCACGCGCACCTGACCAGCACCTGGCTGGGGCAGAGGCAAGTCGACCAGAGACAACACTTCTGGGCCGCCAGTGGTTTGCAGTTGCACGGCTTTCATCGTCATAGTGTTCGTCTCCATGGTCAGCGCTGCCCGTCATGCACCGAGACTTGCTCGCGGGTCAGTCCACCCAGGCGCGAATGAATACGGCCACCGTCGGCCATCACCAGGGCAAAGAGGATTTCGTCAGGACGCGGGGCGTCCTGGATGCCGACTTCCGCGCTGTTGTAATGGCTGCGCACGTAAGCGGCATGGATGTAGTGCAGAGGAACCATCAGGCGGTAGCCCGTGGCAGCCACAGCTTTTGCCGATGGAACGATGGCCTTGGGCTCGCCCAGAACATGGCGCATCGCCCAACCACCGGCCTCGTGCCAAACTGCACCGTGCTCCAGCTCTCCGTTAACGCCCACAATGGCCGCCTTGCTGTAGGCCTGGACATTTTCTTTGCCCAAAGTGACCACCAGTTCCTCTGCGAGCAAGGTGCCCAGGCTGCGCAGCTCTGCCATGAAAGGCAACAGGTCGGGTTCGTAGCGTCCAGCATAGGGGTTGCGAACCACAGCACAGGCCGATGCTACGCGTAGAGGTTGCTCAGCCGGTGGGCCGCCTTCATGGTAGATCGTCTCGATATTGAGGCTGCGTTTGCGAATTGCTATCAAAGTCATGACTGAACTTTCGGTGAGTGCATTTATTGTTTAGGAATCTTGGCGTCGGCTACAACCTGGCGCCACTTCTCAAGCTCATGACCAACCATGGCTTTCATTTCTTCAGGCGTGCTGCCTCGCGCTTCACCGCCGATGTCTTCCAGACGTTTGCGCACAGAGGCCAGTTGAAGCGCCCGCTGCGTCTCGGCATTCAGACGCTCGACCACCGCGCGCGCAGTGCCGGCAGGTGCCATCAGCCCTGCCCAGGAGCGCACGTCGTACCCAGCCACACCTTGCTCAGACACTGTGGGGACATTGGGCAAACCTGGCCAGCGCTGTGCACCACTGGTTGCAATCGCACGCAGCTTGCCAGCCTGGATGTTGGAAAGAACGGCTGTTGGCGGAGCGATGATGAAGGGCACTTCATCCCCCAGCAGGGCGGTGACGGCTGCGGCGTCGCCTCGATAAGGCACATGCATCAAGCTCACGCGTCCCAACTTGGCCAGCAGCTCTCCAGCTAAATGATGGGTGGAGCCCACTCCAGCCGTGCCATATGCCAAGGTACCCGGTTCAGCCTGGGCCCTGGCAAGCACCTCGCGCAAGCTTTGAAACTTGGACTTTGCATTGACCACCAACAGGAACGGAAAGAAAGTGACCGTCGAGATCATCTCAAAATCACTTACCGAGTTGTAAGGGAGCTTGTTGTACAAAGCACCGGCCACCGCATGACCGCCAGTCGCCATCAACAAGGTGTAGCCGTCAGGCTTGGCGCGAGCCACCGTGGTTGCCGCAATGGTCCCACCGGCCCCGGTTTGGGCCTCCACTATCACGGGTTGTCCCAGGGCCTTTCCAATCTCCGTACCTACGGCGCGGGCGATGGAATCAGCATTTCCGCCAGCGGCAAAGCCCTGATACAGCTTGATCGCCCGATCCGGATAGGTCTGAGCCATAACCGGAAGTGTTGACCAGGACAAGGCCGTCGCACTGCTGGCGGCAAGGAAGTGTCTTCTGTGCATGTTTGTCTCCATGGGCGGCGGCCTCTTTGGGCCTGGCTCTACCCGTGTGAAGTGGATGAAGTCTGAAGGGAGGGATTAGGACTGCGCTATCACTGGGTTGCGCAGCAGACCGATGGCTTCGATCTCCACTTCCACGACGTCACCTGCTTTCATGAACTGCTGAGGCTTTTTGCTCCAGCCCACGCCAGCTGGAGTGCCTGTGATGATCACATCGCCCGGGACCAGCGTGAAGATGGTGGAGGCATAGGCGATCAAGCGCGGGATCGAGAAGATCATGTGTCCTGTGTGGCTAGACTGCACCACGGCACCATTCAGGCGTGTCTCGAGCTTCAATTCACGGCCTGGCGAGATTTCATCGGCTGTCACCATCCAGGGACCGAAGGCGCCGGTGGACTCGAAATTCTTGCCCGATGCAATCTGTTTGGCATGGAACTGCCATTCCCGCACGCTCGCATCGTTGTAGCAGCTATAGCCAGCAATGTGCTCCCAGGCATCCGCCTCGGCGATGTCGCGGCCACCCTGGCCAATGATGACGGCAAGCTCTCCCTCCCAGTCCAACGAGTCGGAGACATGGGGACGCACGATCGGGCCTTGGTGTGCAGTCTGAGAACGCCACACGCGCAGAAAAATCGGGGGCTCCTCGGAGAGTTCTCGCTGCATTCCTGCGGCCAGCACTTCCTGGTGGTGATCCATGTAGTTGCGCACTGCGCAAACGATCTTCTCCGGACGAGGAATGACCGGCAGGAACGTCAAGTCGGCCAACTTTGCATCGGCAGCCAGGCCATCTGTCAACGCATCGCGGCGCGCGAAGTCAGGGCTGGCGATGAAATCGGCAAGCGTGGCATAGCCCGTAAGAGCAGCAAGCTCAGCGACACCATCGGCAATCACGACGCCCCAGGTTTCACGGCCGGCGAGCGAATAAGACATCAGTTTCATGGGTTTCCTTCAAGCGATAAGGAGTGGTGAAAAGGATGTGGCTTGCGTGCAATTTTGCGCCAAAGCCACTTCATGCATGAACTTATTTTTGTGCATAAAATAGTTTTAATGCATAGGGTTTGCCCAAGGTGCTAAAAAATGCACAAAAAAAAATGCTCACGACCCGTGAGCGTGAGCATTGATTCGAGGAGGAATTTTTAAGATGCAGCCGGTTAGCAGCTAGACGTCCACATTGGGGGAACAGCAGGGGGTTGCCATGCCGACATGATCAGTATGAGGATGGCTTCAACAGCGTTATCCTGGCACCGGCTAGCTAAGAGAACGGCCTCTACGTCAGGAGATAGCTCGGCGGGCACTTCGCTGAGGTATGGAATCAGCTTGGCTGCTTCTCCACCTTTTCCAGAACCTCCATCACATTCCGTTGTGTACTGAGAATATGCTCCTCCAGTAGCGCGCACGCTGTGTCTGCGTCCCTTCGCAGCGTGGCATCCATGAGCTTGCGGTGCTCATTTGATTTGTGCTTGAAGGTCTTGCGAAAGCGAGCTGAATAGCGGCGATATCTTTCAGCCTGATCGAACAGGCTGGCACTCAATGTGCGCAGCCGCTCGGAAGGAGTGGCCGAAAGCAGCGCCATGTGGAACGCCGTGTGCATGTCAGTCCACCCCTGGTCCAGCACCACGGGGCCGTCGCTAAGTCGGCTTTCCACTTTTTCCAAGCGGTGAAAAGCACCCACAACCGACGCCTCCCATGCGTCATCGCCATAGGCAATGGATTCACGAAGCGCTTGCGAATCCAACATGATGCGCATGCGCGTGATATCGGCCAGATCGTCGGCAGAAATGGCGGTAACTCGAAAGCCTCGGCGCTCATCAGCGCGTATCAATCCCTCTTGGGCCAAACGGCTCAGAGCCTCGCGCAACGGACTGCTTGAAAAACCGTAGGCTGTCTGCAACTCATCGAGCTTGAGCTTCACTCCGGCACCGTACGTGCCGTTGAGCACATCCTGACGCAGTTGCGCAAATGCCTGATCGATCAAGGTCGGGGCTTTGGTGGGGGCGTCTTTTTTATACATGTTTTTAATTTTATGCATAAACTTGGGAGATTGAAAGAAGGAGTAAACCTCAGTGAAAGTAGACATCAACACCCCGGTTCGCCTCGTTGCGATTTCAGGCAGTATTCGCAGTGCATCCCACTGCACAGCAGTACTTCGCAGCCTCACCCCACTGCTTCCACCAACGGTCACCATGGAGTTGTTGCCCCTGGATGACGTCCCGCTATACAACGGTGACCTCGACGGGGACACGCCACCGCCAGCAGTAAAAAGGCTCAAGACTGCGATTGCAGAAGCGGATGGCTTGGTGATCTGCTCGCCCGAGTACAACTACGGCATCCCTGGTGTGCTCAAGAATGCGATCGATTGGGCATCGCGCCCTGGGTTTGCATCGCCGCTCAAGGACAAGCTCGCACTCATCATGACCGCATCGCCTGGTACTGCTGGAGGCGTTCGAGCCCAGGCCCAGATCCGAGACGCCCTATCCGCGACGCTTGCTCGTCCATTGGTGCGCCAGCAAATCGCCATTGCCAATGCCGCAAACCGTATTCAGGATGGAAGGCTGGTGGACGAGCCGACCCTGAACTTCATCAAGACAGGCTTGGACGACCTGATCAATGAGATCCACTGGCAAACTGCACGGACCAAGCAGAACTGATTCAGCTTCGCCTACGGGGGCCAATTTGAACGCTGTTCGGCGTTTGTCAAAGGGGCCCTCCTATTCATGCATTGCCGGTGCCAGGCAATCCTGTCGTCCGGCGATGCAGAACGCCCAGATATCGGACTCTCGCCGTCCTCGCGGTGAATGTTTGTCGCAGCCTGGAGGCTTGACGCGCCCAAGCCCTTAAGGCACGCAGAGGTCAGCTCGCTGGACCTACGAGCTCTCCGCTGATTCTCTCATCCTAAAGCCAGGAGACGCCATGCAGGTTTGCCAACCTGGAAAGAGCTTTTGCCGAAAATTATTTTGTGCATAAAATACAATTTACGCACAAAACACTGAGTACGCACGCTGACCTCTTGATCTATGAGCAGGCGGCAGCGTGTTACGCAATGGCTTGTTTTCAGCCTTGTCTCGGCAGTCGAGCACAGGCATTCAGACTTCGCGCATCGGCGTCTTGGTCTTTCACAACCCGAACGGAGATATCTGTGAATCAGCACGATCTATTGATAAACGGCGAATGGACAAGAGGGGCGAGCTATGCACCAGACATCAACCCCTCGAACCTGGAAGACGCCATCGCTGTATATGCGCAAGGCGGTGCAGCGGATGTCGACATCGCCGTTGCTGCTGCTACACAAGCCTTTCCAGCCTGGGCCGCCAGCAACATCCAAGTGCGCTCGGATGCACTGGACAAGATCGGCAATGAACTTCTTGCACGCAAGGAGGAGCTTGGAACGCTGCTTTCACGTGAAGAAGGCAAAACCAAGGCCGAAGGCGTGAGCGAAGTGACCCGGGCAGCCCAGATCTTCAAGTTCTTTGCTGGCGAGTGCCTTCGGCTTTCTGGAGAGGTGCTGCCTTCGGTACGTCCGGGTGTCGGGATAGAGATCACGCGCGAACCTGTGGGCGTGGTCGGCCTCATCACCCCCTGGAACTTTCCGATGGCGATTCCTGCATGGAAGATTGCACCTGCGTTGGCCTTCGGGAACTGTGTGGTTCTGAAACCAGCCGAACTGGTACCTGCCAGCGCCTGGGCCCTGGCGGACATCATCCACCGCTCCGGCGTACCTGCGGGCGTGTTCAATCTTGTCATGGGCCGCGGCAGCGTGATTGGCAGCGCATTGGTTGAGCACCCAGCCATTCATGCCATCAGCTTCACGGGCTCGGCGGGTGTCGGCCGTCATATCGCAGCTCAATGCGTTGCCACACACAAGAAAGTGCAGTTGGAGCTGGGAGGCAAGAATCCGCAAGTTGTGCTGGATGATGCCGACCTCGGCCAGGCCGTTGAACTATGCGTGCAAAGTTCCTTTTACTCGACCGGCCAGCGCTGTACCGCTTCGAGCCGTTTGATCGTGACGGATGGCATCTACCCACGCTTCATCGAGGCGATGAAGGCCCGCATGGCACATATCAGGATTGGTGATGCACTTGACCCAGGTACTGACATCGGACCGGTTTCGTCTCTGTCCCAGTTGGAGCAGAACCTCGCTTATGTCGAGATCGGCAAGAGCGAAGGCGCCACTCTGGCAACAGGAGGTGAGCGATTGAAGCGCGACAACGATGGCTACTACATGTCGCCAGCCTTGTTCAGCGAATCATCCTCCGAAATGCGCATCAATAACGAGGAAATTTTTGGCCCTGTGGCCAGCGTGATCCGCGTGAAGAACTATGAGGAAGCACTGGCCACCGCCAACGATACGGCTTTCGGTCTTTCAGCCGGAATTGCCACGACCTCTTTGAAGCACGCAACACATTTCAAGCGCCATAGCCAGGCAGGGATGGTGATGGTCAATCTGCCCACCGCAGGAGTTGACTACCACGTTCCTTTCGGTGGACGCAAGGGTTCGAGCTACGGACCGCGCGAACAAGGTCGCTACTCCCAGGAATTTTTCACTGTTGTCAAAACCTCCTACACCTGTGCCTGAACAGGCAGCTCGACTGCCGCCAAGTCCGAGATTTCCTTGTGCCAATCCAAGATATGACTGATACCAAAGCCGAATTACCCCAAGTCGAAGCTCAGATTCTGGAGCGTGAAAAGCAACGATGCGATGCCATGAAAAGGGGCGACTTTGATCGGCTCAAACAGTTGCTACACCCGGACCTCACACATGTCCACGCGAAAGGCCAAGTGGATAGCTACGAAAGCTATTTCCGCTCTGGCGGAACGCACGTCAACTATGAGCAGATCGATCGTTCCAACCTTCGCGTCCAGGTGCTGGGAGAAACTGCCGTGATGACTGGCCGACAGTTACTGGTCGCAGTCAGAAAAGATGGAAACGGCACCGTTCGGATTGACTCTCAAGTTCTTCAAGTCTGGACCCAACACGAGGGTCAGTGGCGTCAGATTGCCTTTCAGACAACTCCCACTGCAATGAGCGTTACTTAAGCCGTTCACCTGAAACTATCAGAGTTCAAGGTCCCGGAACATCGCCAGCATCAGCCATGTACCGATAGGCGCATGACTGCTGCTGGCAGTAATGTAATTCGCTATTCGACGATGAGCGGTCAGCCGAAAAAGGCTTGATATTTGGCAACTGGCACGCCGCTTGCACCGCTAGATCAGTCACACTTAGACGCTACGGAAAGTACGCGCACCTGTCGGGAGAGGTTGGTCCGAATGCGGGCCGTCCGCTTTGGCTGTACCGGTGAAGCCTGTGCTACGAATGCCGCTGGTGAGCAGTCGTCCCCCCGGCCAGCTCTCCTCACTGTAATCCGAGGCTTCCCTTACAGACCGAGGTCAGACAGTCCGGGATGATCGTCGGGCCGTCGACCCAGCGGCCAGTGGAACTTCCGCTCCGATTCTTTGATAGGCATGTCATTGATGCATGCATAGCGACGGCGCATGAGGCCGTCAGCCTCGAATTCCCAGTTCTCGTTCCCGTACGAGCGGTACCAATGTCCCGCGTCGTCGTGCCACTCATATGCGTAACGAACGGCGATCCGGTTACCTTCATGCAACCAAAGCTCTTTGATGAGTCTGTAGTCAAGCTCCTTGCTCCACTTTCTCTCAAGGAAGGCTTGAGCTTCAGCTCGGCTGTTGGCGAATTCTGTGCGGTTGCGCCACTGGGTGTCAGCGGTGTATGCCATCGCGACCTTGGCAGCATCGCGCGTATTCCAGCCGTCTTCGGCCAATCGGACTTTTCTAATGGCAGTTTCCTGTGTGAATGGGGGCAGGGGTGGACGACTTTCCATGATATGACCTCTTCAAAACAAGTAGAACGATCTGTCTACATGATCAATGCTAGCGATAGTAGAACGCTCTGTCTACAATAACTGCATGAAATCTGATGAAAAACCTTCTGAGTCGCTGCCTCCGCGGGAGCGAATCCTGGTCGCGGCCCACATCCTCTTTTACAGAGAAGGCATCAGAGCGACTGGCGTAGACAAAATCATTGACCAGTCGTCTGTCAGCAAAGTCACCTTCTACCGTCAATACGCAAGTAAAGACGACCTGATTCGGGCGTACCTCGATTACCGGCACGAGAAGTGGATTTCTTGGTTCCAGACTTGCTTGGCGCAAGCAACCGGTCGCGGTTCTTCTGCGTCGGAAGCTCTAGTTGCCACTCTTGGAGCTTGGTTCAGCCAGCCCGACTTTAGGGGCTGCGCTTTTCTCAATGCTGCTGCCGAGCTCGGTTCGTCCGAACCAGAAATTTTAGAAACGGTCCGTCGACACAAGCAAAAAATGTCATCTGTTTTGGACAGTATCTTTGCTGGCGATGCGGTGTCTGCTGGAATGAGGCTATCGCTGCTGATAGATGGCGCCATCGTTCATGCGCAGATGGGACAACCAGTTGATGAAGTGATGGAAAACTTTAGAACATCAGTTGAAGGGATTCTGGGCAAATAAGGTGGTCTGGGCTGCTGCCGGTTTCGTCGACACCAGCCTAAGCTTCTCGAGCTTCCTCGAACTCTATCGGACTGATGTACCCAAGTGTCGAGTGCCGACGCGTCGGGTTGTAGAACCGCTCGATGTAGTCGAACACATCTGACCTCGCTTGCTTGAGCGAGCAGTAGATCTTGCGAGCCGTGCGCTCCGTCTTCAGGCTACTGAAGAAGCTTTCCATTGCCGAGTTGTCCCAGACTTCGCCAGCACGGCTCATGCTGCACACGATGCCTTGCGCATTCAGCAGACGCTGGAAGTGCCCGCCGGTGTACTGGCGGCCGGTCAGAGTGATGCAGCAATTCCCGCGGCCGCCCACGACGCCAAACAGCCATCATCAGCGCATCAGCCACGAGTTGGCTGGTCATGCTGGACTGCATCGACCAACCCACGATGCGTCGCGAGTACAGGTCCAGCACCACCGCCACATACAGCCAGCCTTCAGCCGTCCAGATATAGGTAAAGTCGGCCACCCATTTGCGGTTCGGTGTATCGGCTTGAACTGGCGATCCAGCAAGCCACTTCGCGAGACACCGAGCGCCTCGCACATCAGATTCACCGGCCAGGCCCCTCGGTGTTTCGCAACGAAGCCGAACTTCACATCGACTCCTTGGCGAAGAAGACCGCGGCTATTTTCAGGATATCGCGCTTCATCTTGAGCTTGGCAACCTCCTTGCGCAGCCGCTCTATCTCGGCCTGCTCGGGCTTCATCACGCCCTTGCCGGGAAACGCCCGCAGCGAGTCTGCCGTCAGCTCGCGCAACCTTGGTCCAACTATGCGAGCCAACCGCCTATGAATGAACGGTATTGGCAACTGCCACATCCCAAGCCACCCGCCCGGGCAGTCAACTCAAGCCCGCTACGGCTGGACCTAGCTTTTGCAACAAGCCCAAACATCTCATTTTCTCCGATGAGCGACAGAGAGATGGCTCGGTGCTCCAGCATTTCTGCGCACGGGCTGGATTCCTCCTGGATTGAGGGTCACGCCCTTTTTACAGTTTGTTCGCGAAACAAAAGATCATTTTCAATACCCTTCAGTTCAAAATTGGCACTTTAAGTTTACAACTTGAACTTATTAGTTCAAAATTTGATCTTATTGGTATCAATGAGTGTCTTTCACTTGTCAAGGAAGCTTCCATGCCTCGATCAGCTTTAGTGGGGGTCGTTCATCACTGTCCAGGAGCACACAGAACTGGATATGCACCTCCGAACGCCGACGGCAAGTCGGCTGCTCACTGGGAGAGCCAGAGCGGAGATCCTGCACCTGACAGCGCCTAAGACACGCAAGCTCTATCAGTGCCTTGCCTGCAAAAACGGCAGAGCGCGACGTCGGCGTATCGTGGCCAGACCTTTCCGCAGGGTGAGTGTCATGCGCGGCCTGGTACACAGCTGAACCTCAGGTCCCTGCGCCGCCCTACCGGAATATGACGAACAGGCGGCTTGACTTACCTTCAGGCTCGTTCGAGAAGCGTTTGTGAAATTCGGCCTGAATCCAAACTGCGAACCATGCTGGCTCAGGCAGAGAACTGCCGCAGGTCGTTGCCTCTGTATTGCACACAAACAAAAGGACCTTTATGCATATCTCGAGAAGCTCATTGATGCGCGCGACAGCGCTTGCGGTGGCCCTTGTGGGGGTCAATGTTGTTCTATCGGGTTGTGCCGTTGATGTACCCAGTGGGGTGAAGCCGGTCACCGGTTTTGATGCCAAGCGCTACATGGGGACGTGGTACGAACTGGCACGCATCGATCACAGCTTCGAGAAGGACTTGACCCAGGTCTCGGCTAGCTACAGCCTCAAAGACGACGGAAGCGTTACGGTACTGAACCGTGGATTTGACTCGGTCAAGCAGGAATGGCGTGAAGCCGAGGGCAAGGCTCGATTCCTGGGGTCGTCAGATGTGGCGGCTCTGAAGGTATCTTTCTTCGGCCCCTTCTATGGCGGCTACAACGTGGTGAGCCTGGATGAGGACTATCAGACCTCTTTGGTGATTGGCAGCAGCATGGATTACTTCTGGCTTCTGTCACGCAATAAGAGCATTCCCGAACAACAGTTCAATCTGTTGCTACAGAAGGCCAAAACCCTGGGCATAGACCTGAGCCGTGTCACGAAGGTCCCTCAATCGAACCAGCCTTGACTTCAGAAAAGTCATTTCCCCGCGACCTTGAGTTCGCGCAGATGGATCTTGTGCTTACAGGCCTTCAATTGCCATGATCACCCCCAGCCCTACAGAGAGCAGCAGCAAAAAAACCATCGCAATCATTGGCGCAGGCCTATCTGGGCTTGCCTGCGCCCAGGCCTTGGTCGAAGTGGGCCACTGCGTCCATGTATTCGACAAAAGTCGGGGCCCTTCCGGCCGTATGAGCACCCGCCGCAGCAGCGATGGAGACATGGATTGGCAGTGTGACCACGGTGCTCAGTATTTCACGGCAAGCAATACCGAATTCCGCAGCCAAGTCTCCGCCTGGGAGCAGGCCGGCGCTGCGCAGGTTTGGCAGGGCCGCATCGGCAAGCACGATGGTCATGACTTTGTCCTGCAAGACCGCCCTTTGGAGCGCTTTGTCGGCACCCCACGCATGACCTCTCCGGCTGCACATATGGTGCGCGGCATGCATGCCATATCGCAATCTGTGCGTTTTCAGTGGCAAGCCACCATCCAGCCGTTGCAGCCGCGTTCGGCGTTCGGATGGATTCTGCAAAGCCAGGAACATGGCACCGAGCCACATCGCTACCAAGCCGTTGTGCTTGCCGTTCCAGCACCGCAGGCCGCGCCGCTGCTGGCAGGTGTTGCTCCTGAAGCCGCTGCCCTTGCAAGCAATGCCAGGATGCTGCCCTGCTGGGCACTCATGGTGCGCTGCCATCAACCGTTGTCACTGCCGGTAGACGGTTGCTTTGTCGAGCACAGCCCATTGCGTTGGATCGCACGCGACAGCAGCAAGCCTAGCCGAGGCGGCACCGAAACCTGGCTGCTACATGCCGGACATAGTTGGAGCGAGGCGCATCTGGAAGACGATGCCGCAACTGTCACGACCGCACTGCTGCATGCATTTGCGCAACTGGGAGGTCCCGACCCCGCCAGCGTTCAGGCTACCGCCCATCGCTGGCGCTATGCCGACACCGCCAACCCCTTGAACGCAGGCGCCTGGTGGGACGCTGCAGCCGGTTTGGGAATGTGTGGAGATTGGCTTCACAGCGGCAGTGTGGAGGGTGCCTGGCTGAGCGGCAGGCGCCTGGCCCGGCATGTCCACACCGCGCTGCACGCCCACGCGAGCTGAGACCGAAGAAGGCATGCCGTGCACCGCAAACCGCATCTGCCTGAAAAGTCATGCCTTTGCTGCGGGCGCCCATTTGCCTGGCGCAAAAAGTGGGCTCAGGTGTGGGACGAGGTCAAATACTGCTCTGAACGCTGCCGACGGCAGCGCAAGCAGTCACCTCCGTCTGGGGAACAGACATGAGCACGGTGCTGCTCTGGTTACGCAACGACCTGCGCCTGCACGACCAACCCGTGCTTCACGCCGCGTGCAGGATGGGGGCGCAGTACATATTGCCGGTGCTGTGCCTGCCGGACATTCAAGCCAGAACCCATTGGGGCTTTGCCCGCATCGGTCCGCACCGTCGCGCCTGGCTGGCCAACACGATCCAGAACCTGGCCCAGAGTTTTCACGAACTGCGCTCTCAGCTATTGATTTTGGATGCGCCTGCCGCCGTGGCCCTGCCTGCGCTGGCGCAGGCCTTAGGGGCCGGCATCATTGTCTGTGAAGACATCGCCGCGCCGGATGAGCAAGCCGAGGTTCAAGCTCTGCGAGCAGCAGGCCTGCAGGTGCACACCGTGTGGCACAGCAGCCTGCTCCATCCGGACCAATTGCCTTGGCCGGTGCGGCAGCTGCCAGACATATTCACACCGTTTCGCCAGGCTGTTGAGCAGGCCAAGCTACAACCCTACCCGCCTCTGCCAGTACTGGAGGCTCTGCCCAGAGTTCCGCCGAATATACCCAGCAAGTACCGTCAAGAGCAGGTACTAGCTCTGGATGCATTTGCCGATGCCTCTAATTCGCTTGATGCCCGAAGTGCCATCGCCTTCCTGCAAGGCGGCGAGTCTGCGGCCCTTGCCCACCTCCGGCAGTACCTCGCACGCGGTCTTCCCCACAGTTACAAGCGTACGCGTAACGGTCTGGTGGGATTGGACTACTCAAGCAAATGGTCGCTCTGGCTAGCTACAGGCGCGTTGTCGCCACGGCAAGCCTACGCTGAACTTCGACAATTTGAAGCTACGCGCGGCGCGACCGAAAGCAGCTACTGGCTCTGGTTCGAGCTGCTGTGGCGCGACTATTTTCGTTTTCTGCATATGCAGCACGGTCGCGCGCTCTACCGTGCACGGGGTCTGGGTCCGGAGCTGGCCACGCCACATGATGATCAGAACTTTGCAGCCTGGTGCTCAGGGCAGACCGGCCAGACGCTAGTGGATGCAGCCATGCGCGAGTTGGCTGCCACGGGCTACCTAGGCAACCGTTTGCGCCAGGTGGCGGCCAGCTATCTGATCCATGACCTGGGCTGTGACTGGCGCGCCGGCGCTGCCTGGTTTGAGTCACAGTTGCTGGACTACGACGTCTATAGCAACCAGGGCAACTGGCTTTACATTGCCGGTCGGGGTACAGATCCGCAAGGAGGGCGTCGCTTTGATCCTGTCAAACAAGCCGCCACCTACGACGCTGATGGAGCCTACCAGCGTCTCTGGGGTAAAGCATGAGCGATAGTACGGCCGCCACCCACAGCGCCCATACCCTGCGTCTAGTACTGGGTGATCAGCTCAATCCGGAACACAGCTGGTTTCGGAAGGTTGATCTGCAGGTGGTGTATGTGCTGATGGAGGTGCGGCAGGAGACCGACTACGTGCTGCACCATGCACAGAAAATTCTGGCCATTTTTGCTGCCATGCGCGACTTTGCGCGCCAACTGCGTGCCGACGGCCACCGGGTTCGTTATGTGTCGATCGACGATGCCAGTAACCGCCAGTCCATACCCGGCAACCTGGCGGCGCTTGCTGTGCACTACGGCGCCCACACGGTGCAATGGCAGCAGCCCGACGAGTGGCGGCTGGACGCCCAACTGCAGGCCTGGGCTAGCAGCCAGCAGTTGACCTGCAAAGCAGTAGACAGCGAACACTTCCTGACGGCACGCGATGACCTGGCTACCCAGATGCGTGGGCGCCGCCAATGGTTGATGGAGCATTTCTACCGCACCATGCGCCGCCGTTACCGACTGCTGCTGGATGAACATGAACAGCCCGTTGGCGGACAGTGGAACTTTGACCGCGACAACCGCAAACCCTGGCCAGGAACCCCTGCCGAGCCTGAGGACTGGCGTCCCCTCCACGACCACAGCACGCTCTGGGAAATCGTGCAGCGCAGCAATGTTCAAAGCTTCGGTGACGCGCAGGCGGACGCACTGCGTTGGCCATTGAACCGGCAAGAGGCAATGCGCTGTTTAGAGGCATTTGTCACCCATGCACTGCCGCACTTTGGTGACTATGAAGACGCAATGTCAAGCCAAGCGCCGCGCTTATTCCACTCTTTGCTTTCGTTCGCGTTGAACGTGAAGATGCTGCACCCTCTGGAGGTGCTGCAGTGTGCCGAAGCCGCTTGGCGCTCAGGCCACGCGCCGCTAGCTGCTGTGGAAGGCTTTGTGCGTCAGCTCCTCGGCTGGCGTGAGTACATCCGCGGCATCTATTGGGCACATATGCCAGGCTACGAAAGTCGCAATGCGCTGGACCACCACTTGTCGCTTCCGCGCTGGTTCTGGACTGGGGACACCCATATGCGCTGTTTGCAGCAGTCCATCAAGCAGTCGCTACAAACCGCACATGCCCACCATATCCAGCGGCTGATGGTGATCGGCAACTTTGCCTTGCTGGCGGGGCTGGATCCGGTGGAGCTGCACCGCTGGTACCTGGGCATCTACATTGACGCTTTTGAGTGGGTAGAGCTGCCCAACACACTGGGTATGAGCCAGCGCGCCGATGGCGGCCTGATTGCCACCAAACCCTATGTCAGCAGCGGGGCCTATCTGCAGCGCATGGGCGACTATTGCCAGGGTTGCGCGTACACCCAAAAGCAGAAAACCGGCCCGAGTGCCTGCCCTTTCAACGCTCTTTACTGGGACTTTTTTGCGCGTCACGTCGATGTTCTTGGCAGCAACCACCGGTTGGCACTGGTGTACCGACAGTGGCAGAAATTCCCGCCTGGGCAGCAATCAGCGTTGCGCACGCATGCTCAGCAACTGCGTGACCAGCTCGACCACCTGTAGCAACGACATCATTGAGGCCTACCATGCAATCACTGCCCACTGGTTACCGTGCTCTGATTCTTGGGGCCTCCGGCGCTATAGGCTCAGCCATGGCCGCGCAGCTGGAGGCAGATCCACGCTGTGCCGCGGTCGCCGCTCTGAGCCGAAGCAGCAGTCCCGCCGTCGACTTCCGAGCCCTTGACTCCATCGCAGTTGCCGCCGACTCGCTGCGTCAGCAAGGTTCCTGGCACCTGGTTGTGATTGCCACGGGAATGCTCAGCGGCCCAACCGGCGCTCCCGAAAAGCGACTGACTGACCTGAACGCAGCACACATGGCAGCCAGTTTTACCATCAACACCATCGGCCCGGCCTTGGCCTTGGCACACTTCTCACAGTTGCTTCCAAAGAACGAGCCCGGCGTGCTTGCGGTTCTGTCGGCCAAGGTTGGCAGTATCGGCGACAACCGTCTGGGTGGCTGGTATAGCTACCGAGCCTCGAAGGCAGCACTGAACATGCTGCTCAAGACGGCTTCTATTGAAATGGCTCGCACCCATCCAAAAGCGGTCCTGGCAGCCTTGCATCCCGGCACAGTTGACTCGGCTTTGTCGGCTCCGTTTCGCGGTGCTCAGATAGGTCGCCGTCCCACCGATGCTGCGCGGGATTTGTTGACGGTATTAGACGGCCTGCAGCCGCAGGACAGCGGCGGCTTCTGGGCATACGATGGACAACGCCTACCCTGGTGAGTGTTTTGGTCATTTCCCAAAAAGGAGAACCCCATGCGCATCCTGTTGACCGGCGGCACCGGACTCATTGGACAGGCTCTCTGTCGACTCTGGCGGAGCCAAGGTCATGACCTCTGGGTGTGGAGCCGAACTCCTCAGCAGGTGGAGAAATTGTGCCAGGGCTCCAAGGGTATAGCGCATCTTGATTCACTCGATGGTAGTGCTCCATTCGATGCTGTCATCAACTTAGTAGGAGCGCCCATTGCAACTCACCGTTGGTCTGCAGAGCGCTGCGAGCTTTTGTGGAACAGCCGAATTGACCTGACGCGAACCTTAGTGGATTGGATGGGCAGGCAAGTTTCGATACCGCAAGTGTTGATCTCCGGCTCTGCTGTCGGCTGGTACGGTGACGGCGAAGAACAGTGGCTATCAGAAGACAGTTCCCCGGGCAACATCGATTTCGGAAGCCGCCTATGCGTGGCCTGGGAGCAGGAGGCCGCACGCGCGCGCCAGCAATTGGGAGTTCGCGTTGTATTGCTGCGCACAGCCCCCGTCTTGACGGCTGCCGGGGGAATGCTGGCGCGGCTGCTGCCGTCATTCAAACGAGGGCTTGGTTGCAGGCTGGGCAGCGGCCAGCAGTGGATGCCATGGATACACATCGATGACCAAGTCGCTCTCATCGACTACCTTCTGAAGGACGAGAGCTGCAGCGGGCCTTACAACGCCTGTGCACCTGGGGTGGTGCGCAATATTGACTTCACGCAGATCCTCGCTAGGGAGTTAGGCAAACCGGCCCTGTTGCACCTACCAGCATGGGCGTTGCGACTCGCACTGGGGGAAATGTCCGTTCTGTTGCTGGGAGGTCAACGCCTGGTTCCGCAGCGCGCGCAGGATGCTGGATTTTCTTGGCGATATCCTGAACTGCCTGGAGCGTTAAGGCACCTGCTTCGAGTGGCTTGAATTGGCGGCTCTCTGATGTCTCATCACATCCTCACCCCTCAAGGGTGGGCCATCCCACATAGCAGAGAGCTGGGCCTGGATAAATCCAGGTGTCGTCGTGGCACACAAGTCTTGGCTCTCGGTCAGCGCCAATTTCGGTGACACATGCCGCAAATTAGACATCACCCTTGCTGCTGGCTGGTGAAGCATGGGGACGGACTGAAGCGGTCACGGCATCGTGGTGCTCACCGTTGGCAAACTCGGCTTCAGCCATCTCAGTACGCGTCCTGCGGCCACGGGACCACGGCACGCCATTGACCCGGGGAAATCTCCAATCCACGGCTTCTCCGTATACGAAGAAGGCTCGTCAGAAACGAATCTACGACTTTAGTTCTGCGCCAGCATCCCCTGCAAACCGGCATGCATGCGGGGTCCCTGTTTACGACTTCATTTTCGAGTTTGCGACTTTATTTACCCAAAAATAATAATCCTGTCCCGTGGGAGACGACTTTTCACCGTCACCTAGGGTTTGCTGTCTTTGCGCTGCAGCATCTCGCTTTTAGATTGCAGGAAATCCTTTCGATCAAGCAAGCGAACCATGGCCTTTATCAATTTCGTAACCCAGATCCAGTTTGACTTTGGCGCCGTGCGCCTGCTGCGCCAGGAATGTGAACGTGTGGGTATCAGCAAGCCGCTGATCGTGACCGACCCCGGTGTCAAGGCAGCAGGGGTTCTGCAAAAATCCTTAGATGCGTTAGGCGACCTGCCCTATGCCGTGTTTGACCAGACTCCCTCCAACCCCACCGAGGCAGCAGTGTGCGCGGCGGCTGAGATCTACAAAGCCCAGCGCTGCGATGGTCTGATCGCCGTGGGCGGCGGCAGCGCCATTGATTGCGCCAAAGGCGTGGCGATTGCGGCCACGCATGAAGGGCCGCTCTCACACTACGCGACCATTGAAGGCGGCTCTCCTCGTATCACCGAACGCGTTGCACCGCTGATTGCCGTGCCCACCACCAGCGGTACCGGCAGCGAAGTGGCGCGCGGAGCCATCATCATTGTCAACGACCATCGCAAACTGGGCTTTCACAGTTGGCACCTGGTGCCCAAGGCTGCCATCTGCGATCCCGAACTGACCTTTGGTCTGCCCCCCATGCTGACGGCTGCGACCGGCATGGATGCCATAGCGCACTGTATGGAAGCCTTTATGGCGTCGACATTCAACCCACCGGCCGACGGCATCGGCCTCGACGGGCTGGCCCGGGGATGGGCCCATATCGAGCGGGCCACTCGCAATGGAAACGACGCTGAGGCGCGCCGCCAACTGATGAGTGCAAGCATGCAGGGGGCCATGGCTTTTCAGAAGGGCCTTGGCTGCGTGCACAGCCTGAGCCACAGCCTGGGTGGCATCAACCCACGCCTGCACCACGGCACGCTCAACGCCATGTTTCTGCCCGCTGTCGTACGCTTCAATGCCGAAGCCGAAAGCGTGCAGCGCGAGGACCGCCTCAATCGCATGGCCCATGCCATGGGTCTCAGCAGCGGAAGCGATATCCCTGAAGCTGTTCGCGACATGAATGCCCGTCTCGGTCTGCCATCGGGTCTGGCCGCCATGGGGGTGGAACGCACCCAGTTTGATGCCATCATCAACGGTGCGCTCAAGGACCACTGCCATGCCACCAATCCGCGACTGGCCTCAGCGCAGGACTATGAGCAGATGCTCGGAACCTCACTCTGACAGATGGCGCAACCGGCTCAGGCGTCAACAACAGGACCTTGCCTGAGCGCTTCACGCACATCATCCATCAGTTGCCGCGCCATGCCGCCGAGCACCTCCAGCTCATCGTCGGACAGATTGCGTGGCTCGTCATCCAGGATGGACAGACAGCCCAGCACATTGCCTCTTTTGTCCGTCAATGGCACGCCCGCGTAAAAGCGCAGCTTGAGACTGTGCACCATCGAGTCGTTGGCAAATCGGGGGTCTCGTGCCAAGTCTCCGACCACAATGGCCTCTTCTTCATACACGACATACGAGCACACCGAGCTATCACGAGGAAAGCCGTGCTGAGGGACCTCTTGCGCCGACAGCGGCAGCAGACTGCCCGGTGCAAAGACACGCTCAGCATCCACCCAGGAAACTTGAGCCCATTTGGTGTTGAAAGCGTTGACGGCTTTCTTGGCTGTGTCGCGATATAGCGCGGTCAATGCCGGTGCCAGCACTCCGCTTTCATGCAGCATTCTGACGCGCTGCTCATCGTCATCGGGAATCGGAGCTGCAATCACACTCTCTCCGGGATCACCAACCTGCATGGCCTCCACCCATAGGTGCAACTCACGAAGACTGGTCACACAGGCCTGCGCTCCTGTCTGCCGGGCAAAGTCGGGATCAGCCGCCACGGCTGGCGCATTCCACAGGCAAAGCACCACTCGCGCACCGGGCCAGTGGCGACGAATGCGCCGCACAATGCGTCTCGCCATGCTTTGTGGCTGGTGATTGAAAATCGACAGTACCAATAGATCCGATTGCTTCACGGCCCGAGTCCACTCGCGATCCGCCAACAAGCCATTGACGTCGAACTGCAAGGACTTGGAGTCCGGGGCAAGTGCCCATTCGGAGCAGCTGACCTCATGACCATGCAAGCTCTCTGCATGGGCCACCATGGCTGCGCCCAGGGCATCCACCTCCCAACGCACACCCGCGCAATGGATACGCAGGCATCGACGCTGATCATCTTCACCGGAAGCAGCCCGGGCATGCTCGCCACGGCTTCTGAATGCATATTGATCCTGAAGTTCCTCAAGCAGGGCTGCCATGCCATTGGACAGCCGCAAGCGATGCTCGGCCGTCGCCGACTCCAGATGTTGCTGGGTTGCAATACGCAAAGCAGGAATGGCAACCTCATCATAGAACCCCCTGACGGCACTGGCTCTGTCATCCTGGCCGGGTTTCGAGGGCAGGCGCTCCTCCACCGACTGCACGGCCATGCTGATGGCATCATCAGCGTCATCAGCCAGCAGACGCTGGTACAGCCGTTGCTGCGGCCCGAGAACAGGCTCGCTGCCCAGCAATACCTCCATGAATTTGAGAGAGGGAATGTAGCGCCCCAGCACCAGCAGGCACACTGTCAAAGGTGTGGAGAGAATCAGGCCGATCGGCCCCCAGAGCGCCGTCCAGAAGGTCGCTGCCACAATGATGGACAAGGTCGACAGGCCGGTACTGGAGCCATACAGCCACGGCTCGATCACATTGTTGCTGATCAACTCCAGCAGCAGAATCAGTCCCAGAGTCAGCAAGAACATATTCCAGCCGGGATCGACCGCAAAGGCCAGCGCCAGCGGAAACACCGCAGACATCATCGGGCCCACATAGGGCACAAATCGCATGATGGCGCCCAGTACCCCCCAGAGAATCGCCCCTGGCACGCCAATGAGCAACAAGCCCATGGCGAGTGGCACGCCATAGCTGACATTGACGATGAACTGCATGCGCAGATATTTACCGATGCGCTGCGAGGCCTCATCCAGCGCATCGGTCGCCAGATTGAGGTTGCCCCCCACCAAGCGCAGCAAACGATCGCGCAGATCGTCTCTATCCAGCAAGATCAATATGACAAACAGCAGCACGATACCGGCAGTCGTCACCGGCTCGGCAATACGTCCCAGCCATTGCAGCATCCGCGTGGTGGGCTTGGAATCGGGGGTCTGCACTTCCACCTTCTGCACCCGCGCCCTGGCGCTATCCACGCTGGCGATCTCCTTCTCGACCGTGTTGTAGGTCTTGAAAACGCCATCCCAGGCGCTGGGCATGTTGGCGCTCTTGCGCAGGCTGCGCAATTTGTCGCGGATTGTCGATTGATAGGTCGGCAAGTCGGCGCTGAGTTGCTGCACCTGACTTCCCAGATACATGCCCAGCCCCCCGAGAGCAGCCAGGGCAAAAGCCACTACCACGATGGCCGAAGCCATTCGCGGCAACCCCCAGCGCTTGAGCCTGCTGACAGCAGGGTCGAGCAGAAAGCCGAACAGCATTGCCAGGGCCAGAGGAATCAACAGGTCCCGTCCGAAGTACAGAGCAAGGATCACGATGGAAGCAATCATCAATCCGATGAGCAAGCGCAGGGCCGGCAGCATTTCGGCCAGATGCACCAGCCCCGGAGCCATGTTGGCCCTGGCACGTCTGTCCATACCCTCCCGCAAACCGGGCGCAGGCTGCCTGCCCTCTGCAGCCGAACCCGCCTCTCGCGAGAGGGTCTCGACTTCGACCGGCGCCCCCGCATAGGGCTTGGTGGGCGCAACCGCACCAAAGTTGACCTCGGGGGAGGGAGACGACTCTTCGGACGGAGACTTCTCGTTTCGGTTCTCGGACATGGACATCGTTGGTGGACTACGGTCTGTGATTTTCGGAGTCAAAGTGTGCTCATCTGGAATTGCAGCTGGCTCTGCCTCCTTCTGCTGTCAGGCTTTGTCTCAATTTGCAAGAAAGCTACAGCGCCTCGACCCGACTCGGGTCGGCTGCATGCAGCCACTCGGCAAACTCATCGGCCAGCTGCTGACTGGCCGACGTCGCCGCGCTCCAGGCCCTGGCACGCGCATCATGGTCGGTGCCGTAACTCAGAAAGTCATGCCGGTCCGGCAACTTGCCATTGGGCAGGCTGGCCACCCATGCGGGGTCGGGTGCCAGTACCACCATCGAGTCCAGGTAGGAGCTGGGGCCATGACGCCATTTCAGTCCCTTGTCCAGCCAGCCGGGAATCACCGTCTTCTGGAAATGAGGATAAAGCACCACCCCATCGCCGCTGCGAGAGGCCAGGTAATCCAGATGCATGTGATAGTCGGTAATGCCCCCATCCCAATATGCACCCTTGGGAGCCTCTGCAATATCCTGCACGGCATCCAGCACAAAAGGGATGGAGCAGCTTGCGCGCAAGGCCTGCATGAAATTGCTCTGCGTCAGCTGTGTCTGTGCAGAACGGATGTCCGCAACACCGAAGGGAAGAGCATGCAGGACATCGCTAGCAGACGTGGAAAAGACCACACGCTCCAGCAGGCAGCCCAAAGCAGGCCGGTGCAACGCATTGCTGGCAAACGCGGCCGCATAGCCCAAAGGAGTCCGCCAGGGTGATGCGCGTGACAGCAGGCCGCGGCCGCGGGCGGCAATCACATGCAGCCGGTAGCGCGGATTCGCCAGAACCTCGCTCACACGCCCGCCATAAAAATCCTGCAGCGACTGCGCAAACCGCTCGCTGACCAGTGAAGAAGGCGTGCGCTTGTGGCCTTCGGGAGGATCAAAGCGCTGGGCAATATAGTCGCGCTCCAGCCGTTCGAAAGCCGCCACCGGCGCATCCAGGCAGGCCGTTGCCATGCGCCAGGCACCGATGGAAGCTCCGACCAGATCCACCGGCTGCGCGCTGGCCTGCAACCATTGTCCAAAGACGAAACGATCCAGAGGTCCGAGAATCAGCCCCTTCGGGCCACCTGCCGCCGCAGGTATGACTCTGACCATATCCGGCTGCAAGCCCCGCTGCGCCATGGACAGCCGCGCCTTGATGCCGGCATAGATTCGCAATGCTCTTGTGGATGACCTCATGCGGACATTGTGCTTGCAAGCCCCATAGCTCGCCATCGGGTCCGCGACTTCACCAGTTGAGCGTGACAGAGGTGCCGCCACCCGGCCGGGCCGAGATGCTCAGCTTTGCCCCCATGGCGAGTGCTCTGCGACGCATATTGCTCAATCCCATGCCGGTGACAGCAGCGGTGTCCGGGCTTTGCCTGCCATCGGCCGGCCTGCTGGGGCCTGCATCCTCAATGCTCAATCTGGCATGCACATAGGCCGCCGGGGCATCAGGAGACTTTTCCCACTGCTCAACGGCGGCCAGCGTGACCCAGAGTTCACGCGCATCCGTGTGTTGCAGCACATTGCTGACCGCCTCCTTCACCACGGCCATGATCTCCTCGGCCATGACACCGCACGGCAGACTGGCGGTGCCGCCGTAGACCTCCGGGACCCAGACATCCCAGTGCAGACTCATGCCCCGATGGTCCAGCACCGGCTGAAGCCTGTGCCTGAAGCGCGCCAGCAGGAGGCCCAAAGGCTCATTGCGGCTATCCATGGAATCAACAATCAGCCGCAGATCGAGCAAGCATTGTTCTGCGGCACTGCGAATAGCCGGATCCATGCTGCGCTCGGTCAGGCTTATCAGCTGCACCAACTGGCTGCCGACATCATCATGCAAGGCTTGCGCTATGCGTCTGCGCTCCCGCTGCACCTCTTGCGACGGACGCACACTTTTACGTCTGCGCCACAGCGCGCTGCGATAGGCCTGGGGCAGCAACCAGACGACAACCGCCATACTGATCCCCATGCCCAGCACAGCGGTCCACCAAGGACCGGAATGAAACGCCGCACCCACCGGCAAAAGCCAGGGCAGCCACAGCAGCAGCTGCACACTCCACAGAAGCAAATGCCAGGCGTAGAACATGGCGAACGCGTTTGCAGACAGCGCCGCGGCCTAGAACCAGCCGCGCAGATAGGCAAAGCGCACGGCCTGTGCTCGGCTGCGCACCTGGAGCTTGCGGTAGATATTCTTGATATGGGTGTTGACCGTCATGGTGCTGATCTCCAGGCTGGCTCCGATCTCTGCGCTGGTATTGCCACTGGCAACCATGCGCAAAACCTCGCATTCACGGCTGGACAGCCTGTCGGACATGTCGGAGCCCGGAACGGCTCCGGAAGCCGGTCGCTTGTCGCACCGCTGCAGCAGACGCCTGGCCAGACTGGGGGTGATGGAGGCTCCGCCGTTGACGACCTGCAGCACTGCCTGGGGGTAATTGCCAAACCAGGAGTTCTTGACCAGATAACCGGTGGCCCCCAGTTCGAAAGCGTGCAGCACCTGCTCCTCAGTTTCCACCACCGAAACCACGATGACTTCGGCCTGCGGACGGTGGCTTTTCATCACTTCGATCAACTCGAGACCATTATCTGCCCCCAGCTTCAGATCCAGCAGCATCACGTCAAATTCATGCTGACGAATGGCTTTTCTTGCATCCTTGATGTTGTCCGCCTGAGCCACCACCATGGTGCGACGGTCGTTCATGATTTCCTGCGCGATCACCATGCGCAAGTGAGCATCGTCGTCTACCAACAGCACCCTGACCGGGTTGTCGGGCTGTCCCACCATGTGATCAGGCCACATGGAAGGGCTGCCCAGTTCCACGGCCATGGGTCGGAGCATCAAGGCTTCGCCGGAGTTGTTTGCACTGTTCGGGTCCATTTTGCGCTCCTGACCAGAGTTGCTTGCAGAGAGCTCCAGAGGGTGCCCAAGACACCACATAGAGAAAAACTCCCCAATTCATCATTAGATAGTTTTTAGCAATTAAAACTGCAACTCAGCGTAAGAAAAACAGCAATTTGGATAACCACGGATTTCTGACGAGATCTGCCCTGAACACGTCAACAACCTCGTCGCAGGCGGCATTGGGGCCTAAAACTGAACATCCAGTGAGCCTGCATGCCAGTCTATGGATGCCTGACGCAGCACCATATCGATGTCCATGCCCAGAGCCAGTCCGGTTTCTGCAGGAAATGTCACTGCCAGCTGGCGCTCACCCCAGTTGAGCGCGCGGGTCGATGCCCTCCAGATGGCCAGATGCAACACTCCCGTCAAAGGCTCGAAAACAGGCTGCTCCATAGGCGCATGCATGAACTGGAACGCGTCGCTAATGAGGTCCGGACAATTCCACTGCCGCGCCAGATGGGCCGTGATCTGGCCCGAGCAATAGCCCATCAGCTGCATTTCCACCTGCGCACGCCTGGGATGCATGGGCTCCAGGAGCTCGGAAAGCCTGAGGAATGTATCTGGATCAGCGGCCTGCAGCAGCAGCTCCCCCAAACCATGCAACAGCCCCAATGCGTAGGCCTGCGAGGCATTGGCCTGAACCGACATGGCAAGCGCGCGTGCCATGCGTGCCGTGTCCAGGCTATAGCGCCAGAAGCCAGCCAGACTCCAGCCCGCCGAGACATGAGACGCGCTGACAGGGGTCGCCTTCTGCACCATCTGCCGCAACTGAGCCGGCGCCAGAAGCACCAGCGCTTCGGGAATGCTGTGCACACGCTGGCCCAGCAGGTGCGCCGGCCCGTTGGCCGCAGCCAGCAGGCGTGCCGTCAGGACCGGATCGGTGGAAAACAATTGCACCAGACTGCGCATGCCGGGCTCCGGCTTGCGCAGCTCACTCGACAGCAGCGCAACAGCGCGCGGCTGGCTGGGCAGCAATACATGCTGCTCCAGCAGAGTTGACAGGCTCAAGGGTTTGACGCGACTCATCTGGATCAAAAGCGACGACCGGGTTGTCGCCCCCCCGAAGTGAACAAAAGAAGGCTCATGGGAATATCAGAGCTGTTCATCTCTTTTCAGCTGCACGGGCAGGCCCATGACCAACTGACCAGCAAGCTTGCGAGTCAAAGGTTGTAACACGGAAAAGTGATCAGCCCCCTGAACCGAGACGCAATGCAGCTGATTCGACTTTCGTGCCGCACACATATTGTCGAGGCTATTGATATTGCCTGGGCTTTTGCTGCCCTCAATAATCCATGTCGGGCTCTTGATGGCATGCAGCCAGTGCATGGGGGAGCGCAAGCGCCTTTCATCCGGCGAGATCAGGTCCCATTTCACAGGCCAGCCATAGCCACTGACCTCGTCCACCGGACCAAAAGCGAACACCCCCTGCACCGGCAAACCTGCCGTTGCCGTCAGCAGCGCCAGCGTGGCTCCGGTGCTGTGCCCGCCCAGATAGATGCGGGCCGGATCGACATAAGGCAGTTGCGCGGCCTGCAGGATGGCTGCGGCCACATCCTGCACTTCTCCCCAGAAATACTCACGCTGGCCAGGATTGTCATTGCCGCCGCGCAGCGTGGGAAACAGCATCGCCATGCCGGCCTTGCGAAACGCGCTGGCACTTTGATCATTGGTAGCAGGGCCTTCACTCCAGAAATCGTCCAGGCTATTGGTATCCCCCCCCGTCAACCAGACCATCAAAGGCTGCTTCCTGCCATCACCGGGATCCGGCGTGACAAAGGCCTTGAGCTTCAGGTCGCCGCTCTGATAGCTCATGGGAACAAACAACCGCGACGGCGGCTTGGGCATAGACCTGACGGGCATATGCGCTGCCGGCAACAGGGCAGTCGCGATCCGGGTTGCCTTGCCGGCGCGCGCCTGCATCAGATTCTGCAGAGTGATTTCACCCGATGCGATCTGTTGCTCAACGACCTGCTCGATCCGCGCCTGCTCCACGCGCTGGCTCTCGTGCTGCTTGCCAGCGGCAGCGTGACGCACTTTGGCCATCTCATGCTCGGCCATCGCAGCGCGCGTGATGCAGCGCCGCTGCTGATCTATGTCGATGCCCTCTTCCTGGGCCTTGTCGACCTGTGCAAGATTGAGCTTGACGGTATGGCACAAGCCATCGCCCTCTGGCGCCAGGGCCGGCGGCCAAACCACGGGCGCCGGCACCTGGGCCTGGGCCTTCTGCTTGACCCTGTCCAGCGATATCCAGCCGCGTGATGTCATCTTGGCGCCGATAAAGACCACCAGCAACGCCACGCCTATGGCCGGCAATATCACCCGCCCCCTCGCTTTGCGCATTGTTCTGCTCCCACCAAAAAGGCCGCCTGTAATCTGGATTCGATGGCGGCCTGGTGGGAGATTATTTCTTCAGTCCCTGCAACTTCGCAAAAGCTGATGCCATTGCATTTTGCTGTGTGGGCTGGTTACCACGCTGGGGTTGCGCATAGCCACCGCGGCTGCCGCCGCCATAGCTGTTGCCGCGGCCTGCACCTTCAAAGCGGTTGTCGCGCGGGCCGTCGCGACGTGCGGGAGCCGCATCGAGCTTCATGGTCAGGCTGATGCGCTTGCGGTCCACATCGACTTCCAGCACCTTGACCTTGACGATCTGCCCGGTCTTGACCACTTCGCGCGCATCCTCGATGAACTTGTGGCTCATCTGGCTCACGTGCACCAGTCCGTCCTGATGCACGCCGAGATCCACGAATGCGCCAAACTGGGCCACGTTGCTGACCGTGCCCTCCAGCGTCATGCCCTCCTTCAGGTCCTTGATGTCTTCCACGCCATCATTGAAGCGGGCGACCACAAAGTCAGGACGCGGATCACGGCCGGGTTTCTCCAACTCGCCGAGAATATCCTTGATGGTCACAGCACCGAAGTTGTCGTTGGCAAACTGCTCCGGCTTCAGGGACTTGAGCACTTCGCCACGACCCATGATCTGATCCACAGGCTTGCCCGTGGCCAGGATGATCTGTTCGACCACCGGATAGGTTTCGGGGTGAACGCCGGTGACATCCAACGGATTGTCGCCACCGCGAATGCGCAGAAAGCCTGCGGCCTGCTCGAAAGTCTTGGCTCCCAGACCGGCTACTTCCATCAGTTGCTTGCGGTTCTTGAACGAACCATTGGCATCACGCCAGCGCACCACCGACTTGGCGACCGAGCCCGACAGGCCGGAAACGCGCGTTAGCAGCGGGGCAGACGCGGTGTTCAGGTCCACACCCACGGAGTTCACGCAATCCTCGACCACGGCATCCAGCTGGCGGGCCAGCTCGCTCTGGTTCACGTCGTGCTGGTACTGGCCCACGCCAATGCTCTTGGGGTCGATCTTGACCAGCTCGGCCAGCGGATCCTGCAGGCGACGGGCAATCGATGCCGCACCACGCAGGCTCACGTCGATATCGGGCATTTCCTGCGCCGCAAACTCGCTGGCCGAATAGACCGAGGCACCGGCCTCGCTCACCACTACCTTCTCGATCTTCTTGTCGGCCCTGGATGCGATCTTGATCAGGTCTGCCGCCAGCTTGTCGGTTTCGCGGCTGGCTGTGCCGTTGCCGATGGCAATCAGATTGATATCGTGCTTTTCCACCAGACGGGCGAGCACGGCCAGCGAGCCATCCCAGTCGCGGCGCGGCTCATGCGGGTAGATGGTGGTCGTATCCACCAGCTTGCCGGTGCTGTCCACCACGGCCACCTTGACGCCGGTACGAATGCCGGGGTCCAGGCCGATCACGGCACGCTGGCCGGCGGGTGCCGCCAGCAGCAGGTCACGCAGATTGTCGCCAAACACCTTGATAGCCACCTTCTCGGCGTCTTCGCGCAGGCGGCTGAACAGGTCGCGCTCGGTGGACAGGCTCAGCTTCACACGCCATGTCCAGGCAACGCATTTGCGAATCAGATCGTCAGCGGCGCGCTTGGCATGGCTCCAGCCCAGGTGCAGCGCGATCTTGCCCTCGGCGAGGCTGGGTTGGCCCGGTTCAGGCTCGACCGGTTGCACCAGCTTGGCTTCGAGAACCTCCAGTGCACGACCGCGGAACACCGCCAGGGCACGGTGCGAGGGCACGCGGCCAATGGGCTCATCGTATTCGAAGTAGTCACGAAACTTGGCAACCTCGGGGTCGTTTTCGTTCTTGCTCTCGACCTTCTTGGACTTGAGCAGGCCTTCATCCCACAACCATTCGCGCAGCTTCTGTACCAGCGCCGGGTCCTCGGCCCAGCGCTCGGACAGGATGTCGCGTACGCCGTCCAGCACGGCAAAGGTGGTGCTGAAGTCGGGACCGGGCTTGCCGTCGTCCAGTGTCGTCGCGGGCTTGCAGAAAGCCTCGGCTTCCTTGTGCGGGTCCAGCGTGGGGTCGGCAAACAGCTTGTCGGCCAGCGGCTCGATGCCGAATTCCTTGGCAATCTGGCCCTTGGTGCGGCGCTTTTGCTTGAAGGGCAGATAAATGTCCTCCAGTTCCTGCTTGGTCGGTGCACTGGCAATCGCCAGGCGCAGCGCATCGGTCAGCTTGCCCTGCTCGTCAATGGCCTTGAGCACCGTCTCGCGGCGGTCGTCCAGCTCGCGCAGATAGGTCAGGCGCTCGTCCAGCGTGCGCAGCTGCGTATCGTCCAAACCGCCCGTGGCTTCCTTGCGGTAGCGGGCCACAAACGGAACCGTGGCGCCACCATCGAGCAACTCCACTGCCGCGCTCACCTGCTGCGGCTTGACATTCAGTTCTTGAGCAATCTGACCAATGATTTTTTGCATTCGATATTCGCCCCCACGGCGTTCAACACAGGAAGCCAATGAGTTTGCCATAGGCATGCCGCCAGACTGCGCTTGATATCCGGCAGAAGTGCAAGCAAACCTTAAAACTATGCTTTCCATAGCTGCTTTCCATTGATGAGAAAGCGTGGAAGGCCAATTTCATTAAAATTATTGCGACATGACTGATACCTTCCAGGACGATTTTTTTGCCGATGAGCAGCCTCCCCCCAGAGACGGCACCGGCAAAGCACTGTCTGAAAAGGCGCCGCAGGCCGATGGCCCAGGTGAACGCAAACCCAGACGCGGCGCGATTGCCCTGGCCCCGGCAGCCGCGCAGTACCAGGAGCTGGCCGCACAACTGCCCCCCCTGCTGCGCATGGGCGTCTCGACCTGGTCCTATCCGGGCTGGGACGGCTTGGTCTGGGACGGAGCCTATGACAGCAGCGTGCTGGCCAAAAAAGGCCTCACAGCGTATCACCAGCACCCGTTGCTGCGCACCGTCTGCGTAGACCGCACCTTCTGGAGGCCGCTGACGGCCAGCCAATATGCCGCTTTTGCCGCTCAGGTCGATGCCGACTTTCGCTTTGTCGTCAAATGCCCGGCCGGCATTACCGATGCCCAGGTACGCAGCGAGCAAGGCAAGCCACGCGAAGCCAACCCCGCGTTTCTGGACCCTCACCTGGCCATAGAGCATTTTGTGGAGCCCACTCTCGAAGGGCTGGGCAGCAAACTGGGCGTGCTGGTCTTTCAGCTCAGCCCCCTGCCCTGGAGTCTGCTCAGCCGCCCCGGTCTGTTGATGGACAAGCTGGGCCTTCTGCTGGCCGCCGTGAAACAGGCGCTGAAAGCACATCCGCATGTCGTCGTTGCCGTCGAGGTCAGAGACCCTGAACTGCTGACCTCGGCACTGCCCCAGACACTCAAGCTCCATGGCGCGACCTACTGCCTGGGGCTGCACGGCAAGATGCCTCCCATCGAAGAGCAGCTGCCCACGTTGCGTGCCTTGTGGCCCGGGCCGCTGGTGTGCCGCTGGAATCTGAATCGCCTCTTTGGCGCCTATGGCTATGCCGATGCCCAGAAGAAGCACCAGCCGTTCAACGAGATCCTCAGCGAAGACCTGCATACCAGGGAACGGCTGGCCCGCACGATTGCCGGCATCACCGGTGCCGGTCAACCCGCTTTCGTGACCATCAGCAACGATGCCGAGGGATGTGCCCCCCGCTCGATAGCGCTGCTGGCGCAGGCGCTTGCGAGTCTTGCAGACCCTGGCCCTGACAAGCATCCGCGCCCACCATCCTGAACTGATACTAAAAATGCCATCAAACGCTTACCAGTAAAGCGCTGATAGCTATTAAAAAACAAAGCCCGACAGCATCGAACCCGTCGGGCTTTGTTTTGATTGAGAGCAGGATCAGCCTTGCAGCGCAGCCAGCGGGTGCGAATGTGCAGGCCAGGGGCTGTCAAAGAACGCCTGCCACTCGGCATCGCTCACCTCTTCGATGCTGGCAGGATTCCAGCGCGGGCTGTGGTCCTTGTCCACCGCCAATGCGCGGATGCCCTCCACGGTTTCGCTCCGACCAGGGCGCAGATAAAAGCAGTGACGCACCATATCGCGCTCCATGCGCAGATCTTCGGCCAGCGTCATCTGGCGCGCACGGCGGATTTGCTCCAGCACCACATGCAGCATCAGCGGCGAGCGCTTGCGCAACGTGGCGGCTTCGGCCTGGGCCCAGTCGCTGCCGGCCTGCAAGGCTTGCACCACAGCGGCTACCGTGGGCTGAGAAAAACAGGCATCGATTTCCTCACGATGCTCGGCTGTCTTTGGATCGGCGCTCACAAAACGGGAGCGAACCACGGCATTGAGCGCCTCCAAATTGGCAAAGTCCGTGGTTGCCAGGGTCTCCCACAGATCCGCCTGCTGTTCGGCGGGAATGCAGCCATCGGCCAGACCAAAAGCCAGGGCATCGCCCGCGCCGATGGTGTCGCCGGTCAAGGCCAGCCATTCGCCTACGGCACCAGGGCAGCGCGAGAGAAAATAGCCGCCCCCCACATCCGGGAAGAGGCCAATGGCCGTCTCGGGCATGGCCATCTTGGTACGCTCGGTCACGATGCGCAGCGAGCCGCCCTGGCTGATGCCCATGCCTCCGCCCATGACGATGCCGTCCATGAAAGCGATATAGGGCTTGCCGAAGCTGTGAATCAGATGGTTGAGCGCATATTCCTCCGTGAAGAAATCTTCGAGCTGAGGATTGCCGCTGCTGCCCGCGGCATGCAGAAAGCGGATGTCGCCACCGGCGCAAAACGCCCCGAACACCCCTTCCTTGTTGCTGCCACGAATGGCCACGCCCAAAATCGAGTCGTCTTTTTGCCAGGCCAGCAAAGTGCCCAGCAGATCACGCACCATGCCCAGGGACAGCGCGTTGAGCGCCTTGGGACGGTTGAGCGTAATCATGCCTAGCTTGCCACGGACTTCGGCAATCACATCGGGCATATCGGCGCTCGGGGTGGGTCTCATTGTCTTGCTCCTTGAATCAATTCCATGCTGGTCGCCAGTCGGTCGCCAGGCCATGCGCAGCGATTATGCGGTTGCACTCCGCGCAAGCCGGGACAAGGACGTGACAAATACCGCCAGCCTCTGCAGCCACAAAGCCCGAACGGGCTGCAATGCTGACTAATATGGGAACCGTGCCCGGCTGCAGCCTCACCAGCTTCTGCAGCCCACCTTCTGTCTCATGAACGATCTGCCACCACCGCCCGAACCCCCTCACGAAGAACCGCACCTGGAGCCCAAGCTGCTTTCCGCGCCATTGCGCTATCTGCTAATTGCGTTTGCGCTGGTTTGCGTGATTTTGGGGCTGATAGGCGCCGTGGTCCCCGGCATGCCCACCACGGTGTTCATACTGATGGCCGCCTGGGCGGCAGTGCGCAGCTCACCCAGATTGCACCGTTGGCTCTATGCACACCGTGCTTTCGGCCCGCTGCTGCACAACTGGGACACCGGCGGCAAGGTCAGCCGCCGCGCCAAATGGACAGCAACCCTCAGCATGGGCGCCAGCAGCCTGCTGATTCTGTATTTCTCCTACAAGCCATGGCTCACAGCCATGACGCTGAGCATCATGGCCTGCGTGCTGCTCTGGCTCTGGCTCAGGCCCGAGCCGCAGATTGAAGGATGAGGCCCCCAAAGTCGCAATACATGCGCATGCTCGATGCTTTCCTCGAACAGGAGAGCTGAAATAGAAAAAGGCCCGTGATTTTCATCACAGGCCTTTTCAATTTGGTCGGAATGGCGGGATTCGAACTCGCGACCCCTTGCACCCCATGCAAGTGCGCTACCAGGCTGCGCTACATTCCGTGTCGATGATGCTATTGTAACCGATTTTTGACCCGTTCTTGCGAACACTGCAACTCAAGCAACTGATCCGGTTATCAACCATGGCGGACTCATGACGCTGCAGCTTTAATAGCATGATGTGCGCGCCTTCAAGCCGGACAGATATTGAAAAAGGCCTGTGATTCACATCACAGGCCTTTTCAAATTGGTCGGAATGGCGGGATTCGAACTCGCGACCCCTTGCACCCCATGCAAGTGCGCTACCAGGCTGCGCTACATTCCGTGTCGATGGAGCGAATTATAGGGAGTAAAAACCGCCTCCCCTGGGAAAACGCGCACTTTTTTCAAAAAAGGTTCAAATTAGTGCCTCAGACAGCGGGCCGTATGCCATCGCCGCCTAGGTCGCACAGGCATACGGCAGCGCCTGCCTCGCATCGCGGTGCAAGCCCGCCAGCTCAGGAGCAGGCAGGTCGCGCAGGCTTCAGGATAGCCGGGCGCTGATGACTCCTGGGGTCAACCCTGATTCTGGCTCTGGCAGGGCAAGCGTGCAGGATGCGGCCGAACCCGGTCTTTCAGGAATGACTGTTATTCCCGATGCCACAAACCATCAGCACTCACTCTCGCGCAACAGGCTTGGGCTGGCCGCTCTGCACAGCAATATCGATAGCACCAAGACGGTGCACACAAGTGGTTTCCCTGGGTCCTTGAGGTAAAAAAACCACTGTCATATCGCTGAAAAGATGATTTCATCGGCTTCCGCGGAACTGCAGAGCAAGCTGTATACAAACCCCCGCTATATTTCAAAACGTAAATCCAATATCTAACTCGAGAGGACACTCATGAAGACCGCTTTTATCGCCATGGCTGCTGCCCTGGCCTGCTCCGGCGCCGCTTATGCCCAGAGCAATGTGCAACTGACCGGTCTGGCCGATATGTATGCCGGCTCCGTCAAGATGGCTGGCCAGGACCGCAAGGGCGTTGTCGGCTCCGGCGGCATGACCACTTCCTGGTGGGGCCTGAAGGGCACGGAAGATCTGGGCGGCGGCCTCAAGGTCGATTTCAACATCACCGCCTTCATGCGCATGGACACGGGTGAAACAGGCCGCTTCCCCGGCGACACCTTCTTCTCGCGCGATGCCAACATCGGCCTGAACGGCAATTTCGGCCGCATCGGCCTGGGCCGCGACAAGGCGCCCAACTTCCTGCCCACCATTCTGACCAACCCCTTCGGCGATTCGTTCACCATCTCGCCTCTGGTGCTGCACGCGAACACGCCCACCGCAGCCTGGGGCGGCAACCGCCTGACAACGCCCGCCGACACCGGCTGGAGCAATATGCTGGTCTACACGACACCTAGCTTCGGTGGTCTGACTGCCAATGTCTACTACCAGTTCGGCGAACAAACGACTCCTGGCAACAAGAGCAAGAAGAACGTCGGCGTGAACGCCCTGTACTTCAACGGTCCTCTGAGCCTGACGGCCTTCTACGAGCGTGACCAGATCACCAACCCCGGCAGCGGCACGGTCATGCCTACCAAGAGCGACTGGATGGTCGGCGGCAGCTACAACTTCAACGTCGTGAAGCTCTACGCCACCTATGGCCAGGCCAAGGTCAAGGATCTGGATAGCAAGAGCAAGACCTACTCGCTGGGTCTGGATATTCCGGTCTCCGGCACCCCCGGCACCGTCAAGGCCGCCGTGGCCCGCACCAAGTACGAAGCGGCCACCGACGCCACCCGCACCACAGCGACCCTGGGCTACGACCACTTCCTGTCCAAGCGCACCGATGTCTACACCGCTCTGATGTACGACCGCGTGACCGATGCCAACCCCAAGACCGGCACCAGCCTGATCGCCGGTATCCGTCACCGCTTCTAAGCACCGGATTTGAGCGGGCCTCTGGCTCGCCATCCACAAAAAGCGAGGCCTGTGCCTCGCTTTTTCCTTTCCAAGCCGATGACAGGCAGCCTGTTCACTTGGGCGCGGATGTCTCCAACAGCTTCAGCCGACGCTGCAACTGCGCCTGTTGCTCCGCATCGCCGCCCTGCTGCGCTGCCTTGAGCTGCAGCAGCAGCCAGGCCATCAAAGGCCTGCGCCAGCCTTGCGCCGAAGCAGTATCGACGCCTTGCTGCAGTAGGGCCGGGTCCGCCGCGCCGCCACGCAGCAGCGCGCCTGCAGCCACCAGTCTCGATAGTGGATCCTTGATCTCTGCCAGGGCAGTGCCAGCTGCGCCGCCGCCGAGCAGCTGCCGCGCCACGCCGCGCTGCGCCTCGGGCAAAAGCTCGATATCACCGGCTTGCGGACTCGCCTGCAGATAGCGGGCATAGGCTTGTTCTGGCTTGCCCGCATCCTGCGCCAGCGCCTCATAGGCCGGGCAGCTGTTCCAGTCCAGGCTGGCCACCTGCGCTGCGCAGCGCATCAGCTCCAGCTTGGCGGCCAGTGCGGGTTGGCCGGTGCTGGCCACGGCATCGCGCGCCTTCTGCCATTGCAGTGCCTCCACGCGCTGCTGCCCCTGCAAATAGGCTTGGCTGGCTTTTTGCGCCGCAGCTTCGGCACTCAAGGCCCAATCGGGTGCCGGGATTTGGTTGCCACAGGCCGACAGCGCCATGACGGATATAGCAGCCAGCGCTCTACCCCATTGGCCTGGAGTCTGGTTTTTTTTGATTTTTTGCGTCATGGCAGCTTCAACTCCGGCTTGTGGGAAAACGGCCATTTGCGCTGCAGATCGTTGAGCACGGACTCCAGCCTCAGCAGATTGCTTTCGACTTCCGCGCGCAGCGCCCCCAGATCGGTCGAGGCCTCGCGCGCGTTGCTGCCCACCACCTGCATATCGGCCAGCACGGCATCGACCTTGGCCATGCTTTTACGCGTATCGGCCAGCAAGCCGTTGAGCTGCTCCATGGTGGCCTTGACCTGGGGCATGACGCCATTCGCATCAAAGACCTGGCTGTCGGCACGCGCCACCATGCGGTCCATGCGTCCAAGCAGGGAGTTGGCGCGCTCGAGCATCTGGCCGACCTTCTTCGCTTCCTCGTCGCTGCCCAGCACCGCCCCCAGAACGCCGCCTTGCCCCTGCATGCGCTCGGCCAGCTTGCGCACTTCGGCCAGCGATCCGCCCAGGGCCGAATCCGTGGCGGTCAGCGCCGCCACATTGGCCAGCACCTCCTTGGCGGAATTGATGATCTGCGGCAGCTCGGCCGTGGCATCGCCGCTGAGCACGGGCCGCACGGAATCCGGCGGCAGCGGGGCATCGTCCAGCATGCCGGTATAGGCCTTGATGGTGGTGCCACCCACCAGGCCCTTGACCAGTGTGAAGACGCTGGACTGGCGCAGCCAGTGGGCGTCCTTCTCGGTCACATCGACCAGAATGCGGACCGAGCCGTCCTTGGCCAGCTCTATCTTGTGCACACGGCCTATGGGAAAGCCCGAGAAGGTCATGTCCATGCCCACGACCACGCCTTCGGAGTCGTCGGCCGTCAGCACCAGACGCTGCGTGGGCTCGAACACCCCGCGCGCATAGAGCAGATAGGCGGCAGCACTCAGAATCAAGATCAGGGTCAGCGCCAGCAGCGCTGCAGCCTTGGCGCGCAGATGCGCGACGGGTTTGAGGCTGAGCAACTCCTCGTCGATCAGTTGCTCCTCGGCCATACGCGTTTCGCTCATGGCTCCATCCTTTTCAGTAATAGTTGCCCATGAGCGAGATCACCTCGATCAGGAGCAACACGGCAAACATGCGTGCAAAACCGCCCAGCTCCGCCCCGCCCTGCCGGTGCCGCGCAACCGGCGTGTACATGGCGGACGCCAGCGGCATGACGGCCACCGTGAGGCTGAAAAACCAGGTCTTGAGCACAAACACCAGCGTCAGCGACGGCGTGAAGATCTGGCCGAAGATGCGCGTGTAGGCCGCAAAGCCGGCCAGGCTGAAGCCATAGACGCTCAGATACACGGTGACCAAGGCCACGATGCAACTGAGCGCGGCAAGCGTGACGGCCGCAAACACTCCCGCAGCCGCACGCGGCACCAGCGCCGCTCGGACAGGGTCAATGCCCTGCGTCTTCCACTTCGCAAGCTGGCCCTGGGTACGCATCTGCACCACCTGCACGCCGGCCGGAATGGTGCACCGCATGGCCACGAACAGCGCGGCCGTCAGCGGTATCAGCTCGATCACCATCACCCGCACCACCAGATCCATCGCGTAGCGAGACAGGCCATAGCTCTGCGCGGTGACGATGACGATGCGCGCAATCACCGCACACAGCAGGGCTGCCAGCGCGGTAAAGCCCGTGAGTATGGGAGCGGTCTGCGCATACATCTGCTGGGCCAGCATGGCCCGCCCGTGCTTCTGATAGCTGGACGGCGAGCTGATCAGCACCAGCAGCATGGCGGTGAGATAAATACTGCGCCACCATGCCAGAGCCTGCGCTCCCAGCGCAGCCCAGATCCGCCCCGGCAGCTTGATGGTGGTTTCACTCCAGCTCATGCAGGAATGATAGCGTCCACTTCAGGGTAGGGGCGCAGCAGCCACAGTTTCACTCTGTCAGACATGGCGCTTTGCCGCAGCACTGCCCTGCAGGCCCTGGGGCAGCGGCTCGTCGGCCTGGGCATGCAGGGCCTCGATGATGTGGCAGAAGCTGTCCGAGCCGTCGCACTGGCTGCGCAGCTGCATCAACTCGTGCTCCAGGGCCTGCAGTTCGGCCAGCCGCTCGCGCACATGGCCCAGATGGGAATCCAGGGTCTTGTTGGCCGCCACGCAATCGGCCTTGCGCGCACCATCGAGCGCCAGCAGGGTGCGCACCTCGTCGAGCGACATATCCATGGCCCGGCACAGGCGGATAAAGCGCAGGCGGTGCACATCGCCATCGGTGTAGAGCCGGTACTGGTTGTCCTCGCGCACGCCGGGCGAGAGCAGTTGCTCCTTCTCGTAATAGCGGATATTGGCCGCGGCGATGCCGGAACGCCTGGCCGCCTCGCCTATACGCCAGCGCGGAATATCGTGCGAATTGAGGGACATGCTTGACCTTGAAGTGACTTTATTGTTTTCAATACTGCCATGAAGCAAGAAAGCCTGTCCACCCACGCCCATGGCGGCGGCCCGAGCGGTCACTCCCATGACCACGATCATGAGCATGAGCATGCCCATGCGTCCGCCACGTCCAAACCCGTCGCCGCCACCGCCGCATCGACCTGCGGCACGGGCTGCTGCGCCCCGTTTTCCATCAGCGAGCCGGCCAAGAGCCAGGCACACGATGAGAGTGACGGTCACGACCATGCCCACGACCATGGCGTGCTGCCCGGCTGGCCGCGCATCTATGCCGCTCTGGCTGCAGCTCTGGCGGCCGAGGCCTGCCACTGGTTTGGCGGCGACGGCGCCAACTCCACGCTTCAATACCTGGGCATGGCGCTGGCCGTGCTGGGCATAGCGTTGTCGGGCCTGGGCGTCTACAAGGCTGGCCTCAAGGATTTGCTGCGCTTCAAGCTCGGCATTCATGCCCTGATGGCCGTGGCCGTCACGGGCGCCTTCATCATCGGCCAGTGGCCAGAAGCCGCCATGGTCATGGCGCTCTATGCAGCGGCCGAGCGCATCGAAGACCAGGCCATGGACAAGGCCCGCCTGGCCATCCGCAATCTGCTGCAACTTGCGCCCGAGACCGCCGATGTGCTGCAGCCCGACGGCAGCACTGTGCGCATGGCCGCCAGCCAGGTGCCCCTGGGCGCCGTGCTGCGCGTGACGCCCGGCGCTCGCGTGCCGCTGGACGGTCTGGTCACCGAAGGGGAAAGCTCGGTCAACCAGGCTCCCATCACGGGCGAAAGCGCGCTCGCGCACAAAAGCCCGGGCGACCAGCTCTATGCGGGCTCCATCAATCAGGATGGCGAGCTGCAGCTGCGCGTGACTGCCCCGGCCAGCGACAGCCTGATTGCGCGCATCGTCCATGCCGTGGAGCAGGCGCAGTCCTCCAAGGCTCCCACCCAGCGCTTTGTCGACCGCTTTGCCGAGATCTACACCCCCATCGTGCTGGTGCTGGCGATTGCCCTGGGCCTGCTCGCGCCCTGGCTGCTGGACTGGAGCTGGCATCAGGCCGCTTACCAGGCCCTGGCCCTGCTGGTCATCGCCTGCCCCTGCGCCCTGGTGCTGTCCACCCCCGTCACCGTGGTCAGCGCGCTCACGGCAGCCGCCAAGCGCGGCATTCTCATCAAGGGTGGCAGCGCACTGGAGTCGGCCCGTCAGCTCAAGGCGATTGCACTCGACAAGACCGGCACGCTGACTACAGGCTCGCCCAAGCTGGTGGACTGGCAGAGCTGGGGGGCGGCAAGCAGCGATGACGCCGCCGCCCGCGCCTACGCGCTGGCATCGCGCTCCGACCACCCGGTATCGCGCGCGATTACTCAGGGGCTGGAAGCCCAGGTCGGCAAGGACTTTGCCGAAGCACAGCAATTGCAAGCCCTGCCCGGCCGCGGCGTGCAGGCACAGATCGGCGGTGAACGCTGGACGCTGGCCAATCTGCGCTGGGTGGGCGAGCAAGGCTGGGACAGTGCCGAACTCCAGGCTGCGCTGATGCTGCAGGAGCAACAGGGCCGCACCGTCACCCTGCTGGCCAATGAGCAGGGTGTGCAGGCGCTGTTTGCCGTGGCCGACCCGCTGCGTCCCCAGGCCAAGGCGGCCGTGGCCCGGTTGCAGGAGCTAGGCGTCAAGCCCATTGTGCTCAGCGGCGACAACAGCGCCACCGTGCGCACGGTGGCTGCGGAAGCAGGCATCAGCGATGCACGCGGCAATATGTTGCCCGAGGACAAGCTCAAGACCCTGAGCGAGTTGCAGCGCGACATCGGCCCCACGGCCATGACAGGCGACGGCATCAACGACGCGCCGGCGCTGGCCCAGGCCGACATAGGCTTTGCCATGGGCGGCATGCACGCCACCGACATGGCCATGGAGACCGCCGATGTGGTGCTCATGAACGACGACCTGCGCCGCATTCCCGAGGTGGTCGATCTCTCGCAGCGCGCGCACAGCGTGCTCTGGCAGAACATCAGCCTGGCCCTGGGCATCAAGCTGGCCTTCTTCGTTCTGGCCGTCAGCGGCAATGCCAGCATGTGGCTGGCCGTGCTGGCCGATATGGGCGTGAGCCTGTTGGTGGTCGCCAACGGCCTGCGCCTGCGCCATTGGGGTAACAAGCCTGAAAATGAATGAAATTCGATCTTAGCCCTTGATGGGCAAGCGCAAGCAGCTATCTAATTTACGATTTACTGCACCGGGCGGGGAACTAAACCCCGCCCTTCGCTATCATTCAGCCCATGCGTCGCTTTTTCTCCTTGTTCCTGGTTTTACTGCTGGCCCTGCGCGGCCTGGCAGGCGATGCCATGGCCATGGAGCAGAACACCGACCAGTCCCATCACATGGGACATGCGCTTGTTCAGACGCAAAGCCTGGACGAAGT
The DNA here is from genome assembly GCF_008121565.1 of Comamonas sp. Z3. NCBI lineage: Bacteria > Pseudomonadati > Pseudomonadota > Betaproteobacteria > Burkholderiales > Comamonadaceae > Comamonas > Comamonas sp. Z3. Next base: position 443,079 of record NZ_VOQU01000001.1, on the reverse strand, counting down.
GGCCGCCATGGCAGCCGCTGTGCACCATGCGCATGCAAGCCTCGCGGCCGACGTACAGCCGCATCACCACATGGCCGCGTCCCACAAGGCAGGCCCTGCAGGGGCCGTCAGCTGCAGCGCCAAGGCCGCCGACAGCGACTGCCACCAGCATGAAGGCCATTGCACGGCCTGCGGCATCTGCCACTCGACGCTTGCCAACCCCGAGTTGCTGACGCTTCACTCCAGCATCCCGCTGGCCGCCCAGCCGACCCATGGTGCAGCGCGCTTTGCCAGCGCAGTGCCTGCCGACCTCGTCAAACCACCGATTTCTGCGCTCTGACGCCCTAGGTGCGTCCGCATTTTGATGGCAGCCACCGTGCTAGCTGTCTAGTTTCGAGCCGTCAAACGCTCATAACTGCGGACCCTCTCCCGGTTTTAGACGACAGGAATCCTCTATGCGCCAAGCGCATCCTCTTTCTTTGACAGCCATGGCTTTGCTGATGGCCGGCGTCAGCCCGCCAGTCCTGGCCCAGCCGTCTGCGCCGACTCTCCCGGTCGCCCAGTCCCCGGCCAGCAGTCACAGCGTTTTCAACCCCGCAGCGCCCACGCTGGCGCTGCAGCACCAGCCGCTTGCCGCCAGCGCGGCCATCGTCGCCCAGCCCGGTGACTGGAAGGCCGCCAATGCCGCGGTAAGCGAGTTCCCGCGCGGCCATGGCGATGTGCTCAGGTGGGAAAAATCCCAGGACAATGCCTCCGGCCCAGCCCCGGACAGCGCTACATCCGCACATCAGCACCATCACGGAGGCCAGCCATGAAGCGCCTTGCATTCAAAGCCGCGCCATTGCTCGCTGCACTGGCGCTGGCCGGCTGCGCCAGCATCTCGCCCGACGGACTTCGCGGCGACGTGGCCAGACATACCGAAGGCAGGCTGCCTGCTGGCGCACAGCTGCCGTCGCCGGACGCCCAGGCCCTGCAGGATGCGCAGACCCAGATTGCCGACTGGCTCAAAACCCCTGTCGATGCCGACACCGCCGTGCGCATCGCCCTGCTCAACAACCCCGGTCTGCAGGCCCAACTGGCGCAGCTCGGCATTGCCGACGCGCAGCGTGTGCAGGTCCTGACCCTGCCCAACCCCAGCTTTACCTTCGGCCGCTTTCGCAACGGCCACGAGCGCGAGATCGAGCGCCAGCTCAGCTTTGGCCTGGTGCAGCTCATCACCCTGCCCTGGCGCAGCCGCTGGCAGGGCTGGCAGATGGAGCAGGCCACGCTGACGGCCGCCCAGCAGGTGCTGCTGCTGGCCTCCGACACACGCCGCGCGTGGCTGCGCGCCGTGGCCGCCGAGCAGGCTCTGGCCGCCAACGAGCGCATGCATGAGGCCGCAGCCCTGGGCGGCGAGCTGGCACGCCGCATGGCCCAGGTCGGCAACTTCAGCAAGATGGACCAGGCCAGAGAGCTGGCCCAGCAGCAGCAGGCCTCGGCCCAGCTGGCACGCGCGCGTCTGAACGCCCAGCTGGAACGCGAGCAACTGGCCCGCCGCATGGGCCTGTGGGGGCAGCAACTGGCCTACAAGCTGCCCGCCCAGCTGCCCGCCCTGCCGAAAATAGCCGAATTGCGTGGCGGCGATGACGCAGAGGCCACGGCGCTGCGCCAGCGGCTGGATCTGGGCGCGCTGCGCCGCGACCTGGATGTAACCGCCGGCCGCCAGGGCTGGGCCACGGTGGGCACCATCTTTGGCGATATCGGCGCCAGCTACAGCAACAACACCAGCACCGAACGAGCCACCGGTCACAGCGACAAGACCCAGGGCTGGGAGTTCGACGTACCGCTGCCGCTGTTTGACTGGGGTTTTGCCGCGCGCGGCATGGCGCGCAACCAGGTGCTGCGCAGCGCATCGCTGCTGCGCGACAACGCCATACGTGCGCGCAGCGAAGCCCGCAGCAACTGGCTGGCCTACCGCACGGCTTACGACCTTGCCCAGCAGCAGCAGGCAGAGGTGCTGCCCTTGGCCAAGCTGATGCAGGAAGAAACCGTCTACCGCTACAACGGCATGTTCATGAGTGTGTGGCAGTTGCTGGCCCAGGCCCGCAGCACCACGCAAGCGGTGGTGACCGCCACTGAGGCCCAGCGCGACTTCTGGCTGGCCGAGACCGATCTACGCTTGGCCCTGACCGGCACATCGCCAGGAACCTCCCCCACCGTCAACACTACCGCAGCGCCCGCTGCACAAGCCGAAGCAGGTCACTGATATGCAACGCCGATCCTTTTTCACTGGCGCGGCCACTGCAGTGGCCGCCGCCACAACGTCAATGGCCATCAGCCGGGTTGCCATGGCGGCCCTGCCCGAACCCGTCATGCAAGGCAGCGCCGACACGGCTGCGCCTTTGACGCCGCCCAACGGTCGCCCCTACCAACCCGTGGTCACGCTCAACGGCTGGACCACGCCCTGGCGCATGAATGCGGGCGTCAAGGAGTTCCACCTCGTGGCCGAGCCCGTGGTGCGCGAGGTGGCGCCCGGATTTTTCGTCAATATGTGGGGCTACAACGGCCAGTCGCCGGGCCCCACGATCGAAGTGGTGGAAGGCGACAAGGTGCGCATCTTCCTCACCAACCGCCTGCCCGAGAGCACCACCATCCACTGGCATGGCCAGCGTCTGCCCAATGGCATGGACGGTGTGGGCGGTCTGAACCAGCCCCACATCCCGCCGGGCAAGACCTTCGTCTATGAGTTCGAGGCGCGCCGCCCCGGCACCTTCATGTACCACCCGCATTCGGACGAGATGGTGCAGATGGCCATGGGCATGATGGGCTTGTGGATCACCCACCCCAAGACAGCCCACCCGCTGATCGACAAGGTGCAGCGCGACTATGCCTTCCTGCTCAGCGCCTATGCGGTCGAGCCCGGCACCATGACGCCGCGCATCAACGAGATGACGGACTTCAATATCTGGACCTTCAACAGCCGCGCCTTCCCCGCCATCAGCCCGCTGGTGGCTCGTCAGGGCGACAAGGTGCGCATCCGCGTGGGCAATCTGACCATGACCAACCACCCCATCCATATCCACGGCCATGAGTTCGAGGTCACGGGCACCGACGGCGGCCCCGTGCCAAAGTCCGCCCGCTGGCCCGAAGTGACCACTGATGTGGCCGTGGGCCAGATGCGCCAGGTGGAATTCATTGCCGACGAACCCGGCGACTGGGCTTTCCACTGCCACAAGAGCCACCACACCATGGGCGCCATGGGTCACGACGTACCCACCATGATCGGGGTGGACCACCGCGGCCTGGTGGGCAAGATCCAGAAGATCGTGCCCGACTACATGCTGATGGGCGAGCGCGGCATGGGCGATATGGGCACCATGGAAATGCCTCTGCCCGATAACACCTTCCCCATGATGACGGGCCAGGGCCCCTACGGTCCTATCGAGATGGGAGGCATGTTCACCAGCTTCAAGGTACGCAAAAACCTGGGTGCCAACGACTACAAGGACCCCGGCTGGTACCAGCAGCCCAAAGGAACCCGGGCCTATGAATGGCAGGGCGCACCTTTCGATGCCAAGGCTCCCCGCCAGAGCACACCCGGCACCGCTCCCGGTGCCGCCACCGTACGCAAACCCGAGACCGGCCCCGCCACCGTACGCAAACCCGAGACCGGCCCCGCCACAGGCGCTCACCCCCAGCACTGATGCCAGGAGACTCCCATGAAGACTATTCATTTCATAGCTGCCTGTGCTTTGGCAGCAAGCGTCAGTGCAAGTTTTGCGCATGGAAACAATGCCCATGCCAGCGGTCCCGTGATCAAGGAACAAAAGCCCTGGGGCATTGCCGCCGAGGCCAGGGAGGTCCGGCGCACCATCACCATCCAGATGACGGATGACATGCGCTTCAGCCCCAGTCATTTCAGCGTGAAAAAGGGCGAGACCCTGCGCCTGCGCGTGGTCAACAAAGGCCATCTCATGCACGAGATGGTGCTGGGCACCCGGGCATCGCTTGATGAGCACGCGCGGATGATGCTCAAGTACCCCGGCATGGAGCATGCCGAACCCTATATGGCCCATGTCGCCGCAGGCCAGACCGAAGACATGGTGTGGAGCTTCAACCGCGCAGGCGATTTCGACTTCGCGTGCCTGATCGCCGGCCACTACCAGGCTGGCATGACGGGGCGCATCACCGTCACCGAATAACGCAAGAAAGGAATTCCCGATGACAAGCACCAACCGCCGCCACTCCCTGCATCTGCTGGCCGCCGCTGCCGGCATGGCTGCGCTGCCAGCAATGGCGGCTGCTCCCGCCAGGATTGCCATGGAGGTCTGGAAAGACCCGAACTGTGGCTGCTGCAAGGACTGGATTGCCTTGATGGAGCAGGCTGGCTTTGCCGTCAAGGTGCACGACGTGGGCAACAGCGCCGTACGCGCCAAACTGGGCCTGCCTGGCCGCCTGGGTTCCTGCCATACCGCCCTGGTGGGCGGCTATCTGGTCGAAGGCCATGTGCCAGCCGCCGATGTGCTCAAGCTGCTGAAGCAAAAACCCAAGGCGCTGGGCATCGCCGTACCGGGTATGCCCATTGGCAGCCCCGGCATGGACGGCCCCGAATACGGTGGCCGTAAAGACCCCTATGACGTGCTGCTGGTCACCAAGAGCCTCATGAACAGCGATGTCAGCACCTCCGTCTTCACCAGCTATCGCGGCTGACCCCTCTCAATTCAGGAGAACATGATGAAAAACTTCTTTCACACCATTTTGGCAGCGCTGAGCCTCGGCATTGCACTGGCAGCCCCCGCTTTCGCACAGGATCACTCGGCGCACGCAGGCCATGGGACGATGGCCGATGCTTCGGCAGCCACATCGGCTGGCCGGCCCGATGTGCTGACCGCCGGAGAAATCACCCGTGTGGATGCCCGCACAGGCAAGCTGACGATCCGCCATGAAGCAATCAAGAACCTGGACATGCCTCCCATGACCATGGTGTTTGCGCTGTCAGGCTCCGCACAGTCGGCCTCTTTCAAGGCCGGTGACAAGGTACTGTTCCATGCCGAGGACAAGGATGGCTCGCTGATCATCACCCGCATCGAGCCAGCGTCCTGATGCGGTCTCGCGGCTGAGACGATGACGATGCCACGCGACCATGACATCGTCATCCCGTCACAACCCCGTGGACAGCACTGCCGCATGGCCTGCCACGCGCTCCAGTACATCCCCAGGCACATCACGACCGCCGTGCACCAGCAGATCATGGGCATTGCAACCATGGGTATCTCTTCGCTGGAGATCGACGCCGGCCGACCAGAACCAGCGCACAGCCGCCCACGCGCCATGGTCCACGGCCAAAAGATACGGCGTGCGACCTTTGTCATCCCCGGTCTTGTCCAGGTCGGCCCCCGCTTGGCGCAGCACCTGCAGCATCTCTGTGCGCCCGTTGAAGGCCGCCCAGGCGGTGGCACTCATGCCCGTTGTCAGGCTCACCTGATCCAGCGGGCTGCCTTGCTCCACCAGCCATCGCGCGGCAGCATCGTTGCCGCAATTGAGAGCCGTGATCAGCGCATTGAGGCCGGTGCTCTTTTGCACATAGGCGATATCGTCACCGTCCTTCAGGCGCAGTTCCAGCGCAGCGATATCGCCTTGTTCAGCGGCCTTGAGCAGTTTCATGCTCATCTCAGTACATCCACTTTCGGACCAGTGCCTGCCCAAAGCGCTCGCCCAGCAACACCTCGGCCTGTTCATCGCCATCACCCCGCCCCTGGGCCACGGCGTGACTGCGGCATAGCGACATCAAGGCCAGCGCGTCCAGATAGTCGCCCGCATCGTCGAACATACGGGTCAGCAAGGGGCTGCAGTCATGGTCCAGATACCAGACCGAGCCATCGCGGCGGTCAAAGCACCAGAGGTTGCCATTGCCCAGGTAGTCCCCGAACACCACCAGCTCACTCAACTTCGCCTTCAAGGCCTGCGCCTGTTGCGGCGCACTCATCTCCACAATATCGGCGCTGCCCGGAAACACGACTTGCACCGGACCGATGGCGTCCATGTCTGCATCCGGCGCCATGAGATCAAAGCGCGGACTCAACAAGCGCTCGGCCCAGTCCAGAACACCGAGCTGCAAAAGATAGTCACGCAAGGACTGGGACAGATTGCAACCCAGGCGCCATTCGCACAGGCGCAGCTCGGCCAGGCTGAAGGGCTTGGCTTGGACAGGCTCTTCATCCATCCAGGCATGAGCCTGCAGGCCTTGGTACCAGTACGCCAGTCGCTGCTCTGCCGTGGCATTGATCGTCAGCCAATACGGCTTGGGCACATCGGCCTGAACCCACACATCATGGCTTTCTACAAAGCGCTGGCTGCGCCCGAACTCGGCCTGCAGAAAACAGGACCATGCCACCGCGTCCGCAGAGGAAGGCCAGTGCATCTGGGCGAGTACCGCCACCGGCATCCAGGGCTTATGGCCCATGCGCGGCACCTCATTCGCATCACGCACCACAAAGCGCACGGCAGGCTGTTTCAGCAGATCTGCTGCCGGTGACTGATTTGGCGCAACAAGCTGGGCAGCGGCATCGGTAGGCAGATCCACCCAGTCGCTCGGCGCGAGTTCGGGTAATGCCTGCACCAGCGCAGGCAGGTCTTTGAAGATTTTCATGCAGGCATTTCGTGTTTTCTGTGCATTTCGTGCGCGGGACTTAGACTGCGTGTCCTATGTTGACGCTAGAACAGTTTCACTCCGGGCTGGCCAATGGTTCACTGGCCCGTGCACACCATATCAGGCTCAGCGATGGGCTGACCGAGTTCCCCGCCGCGCTGTATCAGCTGACCGAGACGCTGGAGGTCCTCGATCTTTCGGGCAACCAGCTCAGCACCCTACCCGATGATCTGACGCGTTTTGCGCGGCTGCGCATTCTGTTTGCCTCGAACAATCCATTCAGCGAACTGCCCCGCGTGCTGGGTCATATGCCGCAGCTCGAGATGGTGGGCTTCAAGGCGTGCCGCATCATGCATGTGCCCGAGGACAGCCTGCCGGCGCGCCTGCGCTGGCTGATTCTCACGGACAACCACGTGCACCAGTTGCCCGAATCCATGGGCCAATGCACGCGCCTGCAAAAGCTCATGCTGTCGTGCAACCAGCTGAGGCAGTTGCCCCAGAGCCTGCAACATTGCCAGGCGCTGGAGTTGCTACGCATTGCAAGCAACCGTTTCGAAGATGCTCCTGAAGTCATCTTCCGGCTGCCTCGCCTGGCGTGGCTGGCGCTGGCAGGTAACCCAATGACTCAAAAACAGGAGCTGGATACGCTTTCAGGGCATGGGATTGAGCCCATTTCTTATCAAAATTTGCAGATCGCTGTCAAGCTGGGCGAAGGCGCCAGCGGCCATATCTACCGCGCCAGCCTCAACGGACAGGAGCTGGCACTCAAGGTTTTCAAGACCGCCCAGACCAGCGACGGTACGCCGCAATCCGAACTGGCAGCAGGCATTGCGGCAGGACAGCATCCTCATCTGCTGACGCCACTGGCGCAGGTTCTGGGCGCTCCTGAGGGGCAAATGGCCACGGCCCTGCCCCTGCTGGATTCGGCCATCCAGCCGCTAGCCGGGCCGCCAAGCTTCGACAGTTGCACACGTGATGTCTATGACCCCGAACTTCGCCTGCAAGCCGACCAGGCCCAGCAGCTGCTGCAAGGCATACGCTCCGCCATCACCCATCTTCACGGCCGTGGTCTGCTGCATGGAGATCTGTACGCCCACAATATCCTGTGCAATCTGCAGACCGGGCAGGCCGTGCTGAGCGACTTTGGCGCCGCCGCGCTTTTGCAAGGCCTGCCCGAAACGCAGCAAGCGCAGCTGCAGCAGATCGAGCTGCGTGCGCTGCGCCACCTGGAAAACGAGGTTCAGGCCCTTGTCGGCTGAGGCTTATTGCAAAAATGCGGGCTTGGCATAACCCGCAAACTTGCTGTCCACCACGCCCTTGAACTCGGCGGACTTGTAGGCTGCAGCCAGATCCTTGGCCCATTGGGCATCCTTGTCCTTGGTCTTGACAGCCACGATGTTCAGATAATGCTCGGGCGTTTTTTCCAGCAGCACCGAATCCGACAGTTTCAGGCCCGAGGAAATCGCAAAGTTGCCGTTGATGATGGCGTACTGCGCATCATCGAGCGCACGCGGCAGATGAGCCGCATCCAGGGGTACGAGCTTGATCTTCTTGGGATTGGAGGCCAGATCCAGCTCGGACACGCGCAGCGGGTTCACGCCCTCCTTGAGCTTGACCAGTCCGGCCTGCTGCAGCAGCAGAATGCCCCGTGCCAGATTGCTGGCGTCATTGGGCAGGGCGATGCGATCTCCCTCCTTCAGCTCAGCCAGGCTCTTGCGCTGCTTGCTGTAGACGCCCATGGGAGCAATCGGCCCCTGGACCAGGGCCGTCAGATCGAGCTTGCGGTCGCCCTTGAACTGGTTGAAATAGACCTCATGCTGGAAGAAGTTGGCATCGAGCGAGCCATCGGCCAGGGCCAGATTGGGCTGCACATAGTCGTTGAACTCCACCAGACGCACCTTGTAGCCCTTTTTCTGCAGGATGGGGACGATGCCGTATTGCAGCTGATCAATGTTGGAGCCTGCCGTGCCGCCAATGACCAATTGCTTTTTGCCCGCGTCCTGGGCCGCCGCCGGCAAGACGCCCATGACCAGTGCAGCGCCTGCCAGCAGAGTGGTGGCCAGAAGACTGCGGCGGCGCCGTGCCACGGAAAAAAGGTGGGTCATGCTTGCTCCTCGTTGATGTACTGAGTTTTGATGCGAAAGGTTTGGCTCTGCAGCATGCAGAGGCCTTTGCAGTATCCAGACCGCGGAGACAAATTCCAACTAATAAAAACCTATGCTCTTATTTGCTTTTCATCTAAAACCAGCAAATCCACAGGCATGAAAAAAGGGCCGCATTGCGGCCCTTGGCGTCTTCAGCCCAGCCCGATCACTTCAGGAAGGCAGGCTTGGAGTAGCCGGGAAACTGGCTGTCCACCACGGCCTTGAACTCAGGCGAGCGGTAGGCGGCGGCCAGATCCTTGGCCCACTGGCTGTTTTCGTTGCCGGTCTTCACGGCCACCACGTTCAGGTACAGATCGGGAGTCTTTTCCAGCACCACGGCTTCGCTCAACTTCAGACCCGAGGAAACGGCAAAGTTGCCGTTGACCACCACATAGTCAGCGTCTTCGAGCACGCGGGGCAACTGGGCTGCCTCCAGCGCCACAAACTTGAGCTTGTGGGGATTGGCGGCCAGATCCAGCTCGGAGATACGGGCCGGGTTCACCCCTTCCTTGACCTTGACGAGGCCGGCCTGCTGCAGCACCAGCAATGCACGCGCCAGGTTGCTGGGATCATTGGGCAGTGCCACCTTGGCGCCGCTCTTGATATCGGCCAGAGACTTGTGCTTCTTGCTGTAGACACCCATGGGCGCCACCGGGCCTTGCGCAATCGCGCTCAGCGCCAGCTTGCGGTCGGAGGTGAACTGGTCGAAATAGGCGCGGTGCTGGAAGAAGTTGGCATCCAGCGATCCGTCGGACAGCGCCAGATTGGGCTGCACATAGTCGTTGAACTCGATCAGCTTGATCTGGTAGCCCTTTTTCTGCAGCTGGGGCACTATGCCTTTTTGCAGCAGGTCGTAATTGGAGCCGGCGGTGGCGCCAATCAGCAGATTCTTCTTGGCCGGGTCCTGGGCCAAAGCGGGCACACCGGCGGTCGCCAGCAATGCGACTGCGGCAGTGGCCAGAACGGCACGGCGGCTGGCGGCAAAGGAAAAATGGGCGGGCATGGATCACTCCTTGAATTGGATGCGCGTGGGCAGCACGGTTCTCATTTGGGTTCTCATTTGTTTACCGGACTGCAACAATGTAGTAAGTATGAAGCTTACACGGGCAAACCCTAAAGAATAAAACCCCATCTGTTTATCCATAAAAGCATATAAAGAGTTCAAGGAGTAGCGGCATGAGTGCTTTTTCAACCATCGAGGATCTGCTCGCGCATGACGGCCATATCGCTCGCGTGCAAGGCATCTCCATCGGCCATTTCAGCGACCCGCGCCGCCCCACGGGCTGCACGGTCGTGCTCTGTCCTCAAGGTGCCGTGGGCGGTGTGGATGTGCGCGGCGCCGCCCCTGGCACGCGCGAGACCGATTTGCTGCACCCCAGCAATCTGGTGCAGGAGGTCCACGGCATCATGCTGGCCGGCGGCAGCGCCTGGGGGCTGGACGCGGCCACAGGGGCCGTGCGCTGGCTGGAAGAGCAAGGCGCCGGCCTGAATATCGGCGTGGGCCGGATTCCGCTGGTGCCGGCGGCCGTGCTGTTTGACGTGATGATGGGCGATATGCGCATACGCCCCGATGCTGCGGCCGGCTATGCCGCCTGCCGGAATGCGGTGCCGGACTCCGGCACCGGGCGCCCCGCCGAAGGCAGCGTGGGCGCTGGCGCGGGCGCCGTGGTGGGCAAGGTCTTCGGCCATGAGCGCGCCATGAAGGGCGGCCTGGGCACGGCCAGCTTTACCGTCGATGGAGTCACCGTGGGAGCCATCATTGCCTGCAATGCCTTGGGCGATGTGCTCAACCCCTTTAGCGGCGAGTTGCTGGCCGGGGCACGCACAGCAGACGGCCTGCAATTGCGTGGCACCCGCGATGCCTTGCTGGCAGGCGAGGAGCCCAGGCCGGTTCTGGCCGGCAGCAACACCACGATTGGCGTCGTGGCGACCGACGCCATCATCAGCAAGGCTCAGGCCCACCGCCTGGCCGTGGTAGCCCATGATGGCCTGGCACGTGCCATCAACCCCGTGCACACCATGAGTGATGGCGACAGCCTGTTCGCCCTGGGTACGGCGCGCAGTGGCAAGTCGTTGGGAATGATGACGCTGAGCACATTGGCCGCCGAAGCCGTGGCCGTAGCCACCGCGCGCGCAGTCTTGCTCGCCCAATCGGTGCGGATCGAGGGCCAGGCAACGCAGCCTAGCCATCAGGATCTACGTGCAGGAAGCTAGGCAATCGCCTCAAGTCGCCGCAACTGCCCCTGGATCAGCAGCTTGTCGCGCATGCGCCGCGTCATGGACTGGGTGCTTCCGTCCTCGGCCGTAAACAAAAACAGGCTTTGCTGCGGACTGACCCAGGTCAACTTGGTTCGTAGTTGCTGACGCTCGTTGCACAGTTCCACCCAAGTGCCTAAAGGCCATTCGACAGCCTCCTCAGGTCTGCCCTGGCCCATGACGGCTTGCGCGGGCATCGGGCTGGATGCCACGGCGGCACCGACCGTCTTCTGCGGCGTTGTCTTGAAGACAGGTCTGGAAGAATCGTATGCCGCCCGGGTTTGCGTTTCTTGCGCCACCACCGTCACCGCAGGCATATCTTCGACTCTGTCTGTCAGTACCGGCAAGGTGATATCCAGCCTTGCGCGCACGGTTTCCGCGGCTCCTTGCTGACCCGCCAGCACGCTCGGCGATTCACCCGGCACGCCCGCCCTGACAAGGTCGTTCGAGCCGATCCGATTCGCGGCCTCGGCCATATCCAGCGCCCGCTGCTGCAGACTGCCCAAACGCGCAGCCAGCGCAGCAATTTCGACATCGGTGCGGCCCACGCTGCGCAAGCCCCGCGCCAGACGTCGCTGCAGCTTGGGCGCAAGCTCCACCAGCCGCGTCATATCCTGGGCTGCCTGTGGAGACACGCTCCACAACAAGCTGGGCACCAGTGCCAGATAGCCGCCCGGGTCACGCTCCTGCCCTGGCTCGGCCCGCTGCTGCGCCTGGGCAATCACGCCGGCCCAAGGGCCGGTCACAAAGTCCAGAATATCTTCGGGCACGCCCTTCGCACTGGGCAGGCTGCGAATCATCTGCGCCAGTTGCAGGGCATCGGGCTTGATCCGTTCGATGGAGCCCACGATCTGGCCGTCCAACAGCCCCAGCGCCGAGCTCATCAGCCCTGGCCGCGTGGACTGCTCGGCTTCGGCCTGCTGGCCCAATGCCGCAATGTGGCTCATGCGACCTTCCGGCGGCCACTGCTCGCGCACAAATTGCAGCACCTGGGCAAACATGTGGGCACTTGCGGCCCCTGCACCGGCCAGCTGGTTCGCCGCAACCTCGGCCACGGCGATGAAATGAGCAAACCCCAAAGCAGATTCGCTGGCAAACCAGAGGCTGCGAGCCGTCAGCTCATCCAGCAGCTGCCGTGCCGGATGCAAGCGATCTTCAAAGAACGCTGCGTCCTGAGACACCAATTGACACAGCACGGGTTCGAGCTGCAGCAAGATCCGCTGCACGGGCGGCAGCAGGCGACCGTCACTGGTCATATGGCTCATCATGCGATGCAGCGTACGCATCTGAATCAGGGCACTGGGCGCCTGACTGGGCTGCGCTGGGCGCAGCCCCCCCAGCACACTGGGTACCCAAGGCTGCTGAGATGTCTGCAAGGCATTGGCCGAGTACGAAGTCCAGCCTGGCTCCAGGCCCAGGTCATGCATGGGGGCCATGACAGCGGGCTCGGTCTCGGACCAGCTCGCCAGCATGGAATCCGTCAACGACTGCGGCACGGTGCAGCGCGAGTCGTCAATCCAGCGTAGATCCGAAGCCAGCTCCTGCAGCAAGCGCAGGGTCAGCAGGCACTGGGACCGGGTGTCGCGATCCGCACCGTATCGGGCAGGCTGCACTCCATGCTGGCGCAGCAAATTGGCGGTGCGGGAGTATTCGGAAGCCAGAATGGAGCCCAGTTGCTGCGACATGAATTCATGCCAGCAATCGGCCACTTCGGTGGCAGGTTGCACGGCCGTCAGCGACTGGCTCAAAGCGCGTACATAGTTCTGCAGTCGCAGCGGATTGCACTCGGGCCGTGCAGACTCAAGCCCCTGAGCGCCGCTCATCAACGCGTCCAGATCTGCCAGCGCCAGTTCGACCTGTGGCTCGACCATCTGCACCAGCTTGTGCTCGGCCTTAAGCTGACGATTAGCTGACTCAGCCATGGCCGCCAATGGCAAAAGCCTGCCGTTGACGGTATCGAGCGTCTGCGCAGAAAAGGAAAAAGGTTGGCGCGCTGACAGCACCAGCGCCTCCAGCAAATTCTGCGGAAAGCTGCTGATCACCGAAGCCCGGTGCTGCTGCAGGTTGTGCAGCGCCGCGCCGAGCACATCGCGCCTTGCAGGATGGAAACCGGTTGAAAGCGATTGCTCCAACGCATATTCGGTGCGCTGCAACAATCGCAGCGCAAATGCATCAGCGCCACGCACTGCCTGGACAAGGCAGGTGCGCAGCACGGAAACGGATGCATGTGCGAGGCTCATAGCCCCTAAGAATACCCGTTCCAGCCGAGGCTGGAATCATTTTGTCGCTTACTTCAACGCCTTGTAACGAACACGCTTGGGTGCAGCGCCTTCTTCGCCCAGTCGCTTCTTCTTATCAGCCTCATATTCCTGATAGTTACCATCAAAGAAAACCCATTGCGAGTCGCCTTCAGCGGCCAGGATATGCGTGGCAATACGGTCCAAGAACCAACGGTCGTGGGAGATGACCATCACGGTACCGGCATATTCCAGCAGCGCATCTTCCAGCGCACGCAGAGTTTCCACGTCCAGGTCATTGGAGGGCTCGTCCAGCAGCAGCACGTTGCCGCCCTGAATCAAGGTCTTGGCCAGATGCAGACGGCCGCGCTCACCACCGGAGAGGTTGCCGACCTTTTTCTGCTGATCCTGGCCGTTGAAATTGAAGCGACCGGCGTAAGCACGGGAAGCCATGGTGAACTTGCCGACGTTGATCATGTCAAGACCGCCGGAGATATCTTCCCAGACGGTCTTTTCGTTGGACAGTTCGTCGCGATGCTGATCCACAAAGGCCATCTTCACAGTCTGGCCGATGTCCACCGTGCCGGAATCGGGCTGCTCCTTGCCCGCGATCAGCTTGAACAGCGTCGATTTACCCGCGCCGTTGGGGCCGATGATGCCGACGATAGCACCTGCCGGAACATTCATCGACAGGTTGTCGATCAGCATGCGGTCACCAAAGGACTTGGAGACATTGGTGAACTCGATGACCTTGGAGCCCAGACGCTCGGCCACAGGAATGAAAATTTCCTGTGTTTCGTTGCGCTGCTGGTATTCGTAATCGCTCAGCTCTTCGAAGCGCGCAATACGGGCCTTGGACTTGGCCTGACGCCCCTTGGCGTTCTGGCGTACCCATTCCAGTTCCTTCTTCAGGGCCTTGGCACGTGCTTCTTCGCCCTTTTGCTCGGCTTCCAGGCGGTTGCCCTTCTGGATCAGCCAGTCGGAGTAGTTGCCCTTGTAGGGAATGCCGTGTCCACGGTCCAGCTCCAGAATCCACTCGGCGGCGTTATCAAGGAAGTAGCGGTCGTGGGTAATGGCCACCACGGTGCCGGAGAAGCGATGCAGAAACTGCTCCAGCCAGTCCACGGATTCGGCGTCCAAGTGGTTGGTCGGCTCGTCCAGCAGCAGCATGTCTGGCTTGGACAGCAGCAGCTTGCACAGTGCCACTCGGCGCTTTTCACCACCGGAGAGCTGGCCCACGATGGCATCCCAGGCGGGCAGACGCAGCGCGTCGGCAGCAATTTCCAGCTGGTGCTCGGAGTCGGTGCCAGCGGCAGCAATGATGGCTTCCAACTCGCCCTGCTCGGCAGCCAGCGCATCAAAGTCAGCGTCTTCTTCGGCGTAAGCGGCGTACACCTCTTCCAGACGGGCCTTGGCGTTGTTCACCGCCGCCATGGCTTCTTCCACGGCCTGGCGCACGGTGTGCTCGGGGTTGAGCTGGGGCTCCTGGGGCAGATAACCGATGGACAGACCGGCCATGGGGATGGCTTCGCCTTCGAATTCCTTGTCCACGCCAGCCATGATCTTCAGCAGCGACGACTTGCCAGAGCCGTTCAGGCCCAGCACGCCGATCTTCGCGCCCGGAAAGAAACTCAGTGAAATATCCTTCAAGATCTGGCGCTTGGGCGGCACAGTCTTGGTCAGGTGGTTCATCGAAAAAACGTATTGAGCCATGTCCGAAATGCTTTGAGTTACTTGGATTTATGCAAAAAAGTGTGCCGCTTTACACGGCAATCAAACCATGATTATCGGTGCATGCGACAATACCCCTCGCAACAGGCGTCCAGTTGCCTGCTGCAGCAGCACTTCAGCTGGGGACAAAGGAAGCGTTTCCAAGCTCCCAACACGCAAACTTATCTGCCTACAACTGGCCAGGCACCCCACGGGTGCCATGACAGGCTGATACCCCGCGCCCAGGATTGGCGCAATTGATCACAATGACATTTGAAGAACTGAATCTGGCCCCAGCTATTCTGAAGGCCGTGCAAGAACAGGGTTATGAAAACCCGACCCCCATTCAGGCACAAGCCATCCCTCTGGTTCTCGCCGGGCACGATCTGCTGGCCGGCGCCCAGACTGGAACCGGCAAGACAGCCGCCTTCACGCTGCCCATGCTGCAGCGCCTGGCAAGCGGCACTGCGCCCAAGAACAAGTTTGGCGGCAAGGGCATTCGCACTCTGGTGCTGACCCCTACTCGCGAACTAGCGGCCCAGGTGGAAGAAAACCTGCGCGGCTATGCCAAGTATCTGGACATCACCTCGACCGTGATTTTCGGCGGCGTGGGCATGAAGCCGCAGATCGCCCGCATTGAAAAAGGCGTGGACGTTCTGGTCGCCACGCCCGGCCGTCTGCTGGACCTGGCCGGACAGGGCTTTATGGACCTGTCCACGGTCGAAATGCTGATCCTGGACGAAGCCGACCGCATGCTAGACATGGGCTTCATCCATGACGTCAAGAAGGTCTTGGCGCTGGTGCCCAAGGACAAGCAAAGTCTGCTGTTCTCGGCCACCTTCAGCGATGAGATCCGTGAGCTGGCCAACGGACTGCTGCGCAATCCCCAGTCCATCCAGGTCACGCCGCGCAACACTACCGTCCAGCGCATCAAGCAGGTGATCCACCCCGTGGGCCGCGGCAAGAAAAAGCAGGTACTGCTGCACATCATTCAGGAAAACAACTGGAGCCAGGTGCTGGTCTTCACCCGCACCAAGTTTGGCGCCAACAATGTGGCCGAGTACCTGACCAAGAATGGCGTTTCCGCCATGGCCTTGCACGGCAACAAGAGCCAGAGTGCCCGCACCCAGGCCTTGGAAGGCTTCAAGACGGGTGAGCTGCGAGCGCTTGTGGCGACAGATATTGCAGCCCGCGGCATCGACATCGACGAACTGCCTAACGTGGTCAACTACGAGATCCCCAATATCTCGGAAGACTATGTGCACCGTATCGGCCGCACGGGCCGCGCAGGCCGCGAAGGCAATGCAGTCAGCCTGGTCTGCATGGACGAAGAAGGCTTCATGATGGATATCGAGCGCTTTACCAAGCAGGAGATTCCGGTGCAGCCCATCGAAGGCTTTGGCCCTGAAGAAGGTGAAATCGCCGAACCCATCGCCATGGGCCGCCAGACTCTGTGGGGTGGCGCAGGCAAGCCTCCCAGCCGCGATGTGATGCAGGCAGCGGCCAAGGCGGCCCGCCAGGAAATGATGGAGCGCATCCGCTCCAACAAGGCGCCCACCGGCGGCCGCGGTGGCCGTCGCCCTGCTGCTGGAGATGCCCAGCAAGGCGAAGCAGAAGGTGAAGCACAGCAACGCCCCGCACGCCAGCACAAGCCCCGCAGCAACAACCGCGTCAACAACCAGCGCGGCCAGGGCCAGCAAGCTGCCGAACGCGGCGAACGCAACTCCGATCGCAGCACAGAGCGCAGCGGCGAGCGCAGCAATTCCTTCGGCCCGAGCGACCGTGCTCCACGCCCCCAGGGCAACAACGATCAGCAGCGCGCTCCCAAGCGCGGCGGCGCCCGCCAGCTCGGTGATCGCGAACGCGGCAACCGCTACGACGACCAGCCCCCCCGCGCCGATGCGCACCTGGGCACGCAGCAAGGCCATGCCCGCCACAACGGCGCGCGCGGCAGCAATGCCGGTGGCCAGCCCGACCCCATGCGCACCAGCGTGGACAGCATGGCTGACCGTGGTCGCCGTGGCGGCTTTGGCGGCGGTCGCGGTGGCTTCGGTGGAGGCAATCGCGGTGGCAACCGTGGAGGCTTTGGCGGCGGTTACAGCCGTTAATCCACGGCCTCCTTGGTTGAAGGCGTGAAATCGCCTTCAGCCCACCGTCCCGAAGGGCTGCAATCTCCAATATTGCAGCCCTTCTGTTTTTTCCAGCTGCAGCATCGCTGCCCGCTGACAGCCGATCGCAAGCCAGCCGACCTAATATGGGCTCCAGATGTGCGAAGCTTGAGCTTTCGCTCTTGGCATGTTCTTTTTATCTGCGTTGAACTTATGACATTTCTCACCAAGCCTGTTTTCTCTCATGCCAAGCGCACGCAGTCCGTCTGGACTCAAAGCATGCTCAAGCTGACGACAGTGGGCTCGGCAGTGCTGTTGACGGCCTGTGCCAATGTGCAGCTGCAGCCCTGGACTGGCATGTCAGGCCCGGCACCGACTGCGAACGCCCCAGCGGCCAGTTCCCCCACTCCTCCCTCAACGGTCAGCCAGCCGGTTCCCCCTTCACCACAGCTGACATCACTGCCCTATAACCCTGCCATCGAGTCTCGCTTCCCCGACCCCACCACGCTCTACGACACACCGGGTCTGGGCAACGGACGACAGCAGTTCAGCACACAGACAGAAATTTCTGCATGGCTGCAATCTGTGAGCAGCAAAGCCAGCAACGGGTCCCAGCTGTCCACTGTCACCATCGGCACCTCTCAACGAGGGCTACCGATTCAAGCCCTTATTGCCACACGGGGCCAAAGCACGCAGGCAACAGCCATCAACAGCAACGACAAACCCACGGTTCTGCTGGTCGGCGGCCAACGTGGCGACGAACCCGCCAGCACAGAAGCCTTGCTGGTCGTCGCACGCGAATTGGGCCAGGGCGGCCTGCTGGCGCCATTGCTGCAACAGATCAACATCATCATCTTGCCCCGGGCCAACCCTGATGCGGCTGGCTCGGCCAGCCACGTTACGGCAGACGGCACAGACCTTGTTCACGATCATCTGCTGCTCAGCACTCCGGAGGCACAGGCCCTCGCTCGCCTGACCCGCAACTACCGCCCGGCTGCTGTGATTGACTTGCGTGAATTCGCTGCGGCAGGCGTGCTGCTGCAGAAGTTTCAGGCTGTGCAGCGCTACGATGTGCTGCTGCAACCCGCGGCCACGGCCAATGCACACGAGTTCGTCAACAAGGCTGCACGAGAGTGGTTCAGCCTGCCTGTACGCAACGCACTCAAGCAGGCAGAGCTCAGCAATGAATGGTTTTTTCAGCCCAGCGCTCAGCCTGAGGACAAGTCGCTGTCCATGGCCGACTTGACTGCGGACACCCTCGCCAACACCAGCAGCCTGAAAAACTCTGTTGCCCTGCTCATCGCCAGCCGCGGCTCCGATCTGGACCGCCTGCATATTCAGCGTCGTGTGCACAGTCTGGTCACTGCAGCAACGGCTGCCTTGCGTGCAACGGCAGAGAAATCGAAAAATCTGAAGCAGGTCGAGTCCTTCGTCTCCCGCGACATTTCCGCTCTCGCTTGCCGCAACACTCTGACCATCCAGGCCAGGCAGACCCCCGAACAGCGCACCATCCACATGCTGCAGGCCGACTCCGGTCAGGAAATCGAGGCTCGTGTCGACTGGAACTCGTCGCTGAGCATCAAGCCCGAACAAAGCCGTCCCCGCCCATGCGGCTACTGGCTGTCCGCTGACTCCGGGAGAGCCGTCGACCGTTTGCGCCTGCAGGGAGTGCAAGTGATGCAGATTGCGGAATCTGGCCAGATGCTTGCAGAAAACTACACTCCTTCCCGCTCCGGCAGCAACACCCCCGTGCTGACGCGCGGCGCCATTGAAGCCCCCATGGGCAGCTACTACATCACCCTCAACCAGGCAAAAGCCCATTTGGCGACTGCAGCCCTGGAGCCCGACACACCCTTCAGCTATGTAAGCAAAAGCCTGATTACGGCACCCACAGACATTGCACGTGTCGTCGCTGCACCGTCGGTCGTTTTTGAAGAAGAAATGGAATAAAAACGTAAGCCAGGATCGCAGAGCTGTCAAAACACTCTGCGGCAAACCGCTGATACAGAACCAAAAAATCCATTCATGCAATTGCATGAATGGATTTTTTGGTTCATGTGCCCGACAGGGATATAAAAACCTCCTACACACCCCATCAGCTCTTGGTTTCATTTTTGCCAGGAAAAAACATACCAACAAAAGTACCAACAAATATTATTTTGACCCCCTTTGCCGTCCAAATTTGGATGGCGCTGCAGCGTGAAGCGCGTCCTTGTGCGAACGCGCCAAGCTGCCGGTCAAGGGGTGAGCATGCACAAGAAGCGCAGTAACTGATTGCGCATATCCCGACCAGCAATCCACCGATCCAAGCCACTTGGCTGGAATGCTCATTCGTGCTGCGCAGAATCCTTTTGTCTTGAGCACCAGCACAAAGCGTTTTGCTTCATCTCAGTAGCCTCACTGAGCACCATAGAGACATCCCAACGCAACCCCGGATGCCTCCATGACCGAAGCCCAAGCCCTCCAGAAATTCAACGAAGCCAAAGACCTGTTGCACCGCGCTCAGCAGGTATATGCGCAAGCTGAGAAAGCCTTGCAGGCCGCCTCGTATTCGTCCCCTGGCCAGCATTTCGCCAGCGGCACGGACAGCAAAGTTGATGCGACTTCAAAGCCCTTGCTGACGGACTACTAAGCCCGCTCCACAGCCTCAAGAAGCCCATCAACTTTCGTCACGTCCATCACTATGCAAGTCACTCCATACGAAGCCGCAAAAGCTGCATTCCAATCGGCCCTGGCTCAGTTTCAATCGGCTCAATCCTCCTACCGTCAGGCTCAAGAAGACCTGCAAGGGCTGATGCAACAGCAGACCTCACTGCTGGAGAAACAGCATCAGTTTGAAGCGGCTGCCGACGCCGCTGAGAGCGAATTCAAAGAGCTGTTTGCCAAGAGCGGATTCAACGTGACCAAACAGGTGAACGACGCCATGAACAAGAAGGTGGCCAACAAGGACATGGCCAGCGAAGTCGCCGCAGCTCTGGCTCACATTGCCCAGGCGATTCAGGACTTTCCATTCAAGCCTGAGGTGGCTACCCTGGCGCAAAGCTACCAATCCACCCTGGATGTGGCACGTCGCAAGTACGCTGAAATGATGCTGGCCCAGGCGCTGTCCGAAGTGCCGGAAAGCCTGCTCAAGGCCATTGCACTGCAGAGATTCATGGCCAAGTCCGACGCCAGAGACTCCAAGGGATTGCTGCCTTTGGCGGATGACCTGAAAGAGATCAAGGCAAGGGCTATGACCCGTATCTTTGAAGCCATCGACAGCGTGCCGGGCCAATGCGATCCAGCGGCTGAATTTGAAGCCGCAGGCATGGCCGTTGGCGGCGGTGAAGGCCTGCCCACAATCCCGCGCATGTCGCCTATAGCACTTCACCGCAATCGTGTGCTGAATCTCAAGCAGTCATCGCGCTGACCCATATCACTGCTACGCCGCAATGAGCGGTGCGGCGGGCAGTGCCCCAAGCCTTCAGTCCGCATGCATAGAGCCATGAAAGCACAACCCAATCAGCCGTGCGATGAACAGCTTTTGAGAATCGGTGCTGTTATTCAAAAAACGGGAATGGCACGAAGTACTATTTACAAGAAAATACGAAGTAACGAATTTCCCCGCCCATTAGTTATTGCCAAACGCTTAGTTGCATGGCGTCAAAGCGAGATAAATTCATGGATCAGCTCTCTAAAGAATTTGTAGATCCCGGAGGTAGAAGAATCATGTTTAACTGCCCACACTGTGGAGCCAAATCCCATTCGCGCACCAGCAGATTTGTATCTGATCTGGTGAGAGATGTTGTGTTTGTCTGTACTGATATTGAATGTGGTCATACATTCCTGGCGCAATTGGCAGCAGTTAGAACCATCTCGCCATCGTCAAAACCCCGTGAGGGTATTTTTCTGCCAATGAGTGCGCTGAAGCAGAAAATAATCAGGGATCAAGTTTCCCTGAATAAGCAGGATGGTGGAGCCTACTCTATGGTTCTGTGCAAAAGCGCAGAGCACAAGAAATCTGAAATCAAGCCCAAAGCCCATTTCGAGATTCCAGCACAAGACCCCATCATCAAGGCACTGCATAGCGCGCCCGCGGCTTCATAGGAATGAGCAAGTGCATGCTCTGCCTGTCCTGAAGTAAGATTGCACTTGACTCCAGCTAGGCCCGCGAACCGAAAAGCGGGAGACCCTGCCCGCCTGCTGGAGTTTTTTGCTTTCAGGGAGTAGCACATCAGGGCGTGCCATGGGTGAGACACCACATTTTCAATATGAAGATCAATATGGTGAAACGGTCACAATCACCGTTGAAGATTGCGTAAATATAGCCGAAGCACTACTAATTCACGTAGGAGTTAATCCTGAAATAATATCTAAGGATTTTGGGGATGAAGTGCTTTTTGCCAGAGCAATCCCTCAGTCAGAATATAAAATCTATTTTTATAAAAAATCAGAAGAATTAAAGAATTTTCTTCCCGATTTAACACCGGCAAATATTAATTTACTGACGACAATTTTAATTAATACTGTACTTTTAAAGTATAAATCACATCTATTGTTTATAGAAGACCAAGAAAGTATATCAATACACACGAATGAGCATGTCTCTGTATTCATTGAGAATAACCAAAATCTCTTTGCCGAAGATGAAGATGGAATTTCTGAGCCCGATCAAGCTCGAAATGAAGAGCAGCCCGGGCTGGGCGAATCTTTTCAGCCTTGGAGCATTCGACATCCCAAGCGGATTCAAGGCTATGCCCTTCCTTTGATACGTGCCTTAGAGCACTTCAACGAGATAGGCCTGCGCACGCGCCCCACCGCCCGCGATGTCTTGGAGTACTTCCGCGATAGGGTGAGAAGTGAGCCCAACGCATGGCCTGAAATTGCCCAGGTGCACGTTCATGAGCTGGCCTTTTACGACAGCAGAGGCGATGTGGCCACCGCTGACTTGGAAGCTTTGCGCAAGGCCATTGGCCGATTTACAAGCTCCTAAAGAGCGACCGTAATTCGGACGGATAGCGGACGGATAGCGGACGAATCAGAAAACTAGGCGACAGCCCGTTGTCGGCGTCAGACCATCGCCCCATTGTTCATTCAATGAGGCCCATATGACCGCACAAGCACGCGCCACAACGCACGGCGTGAAGACCCTCACCGCAGCTCAAGCCTTTGAAACGCTGCCCGATTGCGCATACATCCGCGAACGCGATCTAGTCGCCCATCCGCGCCGCCAAGGCGTGGTGGGGCTGCTGCCGTTCAGCGCCTCTACTTTGTGGCGCAAGGTCAGTGCTGGAGACTTCCCCAAGCCGCAGAAACTGGGGGCCAAAATTTCCGCGTGGAGGGTGGCTGATGTCCGCGCCTGGATGGCGCAGCAGCAGG
Organism: Comamonas sp. Z3; assembly: GCF_008121565.1. Classification (NCBI taxonomy): domain Bacteria; kingdom Pseudomonadati; phylum Pseudomonadota; class Betaproteobacteria; order Burkholderiales; family Comamonadaceae; genus Comamonas; species Comamonas sp. Z3. The sequence continues at coordinate 420,659 of NZ_VOQU01000001.1, read as the reverse complement.
CGTAAGGGGCAGGTCGATGACACAAAAGAAAAACGCCCCAGCCATCCAATCGGACAGCCAGAGCGCGGTAGCAGCGCCCATTCTACTGAGCCAGCAACAGCAGGCCAATAGTGCAGTTGCATGGCAGCTTAAAAGCACTCATAGCCCATCGCGGGCCTTCCCATCTCGCGCTGCTTCATGGCACAATTGTGGCAAGCCGAGAGGCCCGGTGCTTCAAAACACCAATCCAGCAGAGGTTGCAGCCCCCACCGTCAAGCGGGGTTTTGTCACGCCCAAATTTTGGGGAGTGGTGCGCCTGCACTGCTCCCACGTGGTTACGGGCGGGATGGGCATATCCGTAAGGACTGCCGCACGTCTGCTGGCGTGTTTTGAACATCCCGTCCACCTTATGCGCTTCAAAACGCAGAAGTTGGCTTTCTTTGGTTCTCCAGCAGGAATCGAAACCATGACCGTTATCACCCTGGCCAGCCGCCGCGCTGCGCTCACTCCGCCCATCACGGGCACATCTGACCCCATCCAACTGCACGCCGATGCGCATAACGCGCTCAGCATGGCGCTGCACTATCTCAGCCAGCCCAAGGCCAATGTTCCCGGCGCACGCCGCAAAGCTGTGCAGGCTTTGGCCGCTCTGCGTGGCCTCGATCTGAGCCTGGAGGGCTGACCCATGAAAACCCATCACAACGCTGCCCAAGGGGCAGTGGAAGCTGCTGCATTGTCTGGCACATCCACAAGAGCAAGCGCGGCGCGCTCCAAACCGCAAAGCACGCAGCGCACCGCGAAGCCTCGCGATGTTTTTGACTGCATTGCTGCAGGCATTCCGCGATCGGATTGGGAGTCGGCCCTCGATAGTGATGCGGCCAAGCAATGGAGCAATTGGCTTGGTGAGGATAGTCCTGCATCTGGCACCTTGAACGAGGCCACTCAAGCGCAGATCAAAACCAAAATGCTGAACCTCAGTGATGAGGTGTGGCATCTGGACGCTGCCCGTTCTGCATTGAACGCGGTGGCCACCATGACGGACGAATGCGCCTTTCATGTGGGACCGACTTTGGGTGTGCCCGCACAGGACATGGCCAATCTGTTGCACGTGGTGCATGCCGAGCTGGAGCGCCGCACGCAGGAGATTCGCAGCGCCGTCAATGAGGTGAGCATGGTGTGGAGGGTCAAAGCATGAATGCCCTGCACCAGCCTTCATTCAAGTGCCCGGCTGCGCCTGCTGTAGCCGACATTGCAACCGCCGTGATGAATGGCGTTCAGTGTCTGGATACCTCCGGCCTTGCGGCTTTGCTGGGGTGCGCCCCGCACCATGTGCGCCACCATTTGGGTCATCGTCTTGACTTCCCCGCGCCGTTCATCGACCTGAGCCCGCGCCTGCGTTACTGGCGGGTCATCGACGTGCTGCAGTGGCTGTATCAGCCCGGCATGCGTGCCTTGAGCGTGGCAGACCTGGGGGCACCGCGGCTTGATGTCGGAGGCATTGCCGACTTGCTGGGCTGCTCACGCCAGCACGCCACTGCGGTGATTGCCAAGCGCAAAGACTTCCCGCCGCCGTGCATCAACGTCAGCAACCGCATGCGCGCTTGGCTTTACCGGGATGTGCTGGCTTGGCTGGCCCCGCAGGGGGCCGAGTTTGGCAGCGGCGGCCACGCCGCAGCCCCGGCGATTGTGGATGCCGATGGAGTGGCGCAAATGCTGGGCTGCACACGAGAGCATTTCACCGACCGTCTGCTCAGGCAGGCCAGTTTTCCGCAGCCTTTTTTGTATGCCAGCCGCCGCCTGCGTTGGTGGCGTGTGAGTGATGTGCGGGCATGGCAGCAGAAAGGCGGTGCAGCATGAGTGATTTGCTTCATGAAATCGCCCAGCGGTTGCAGTCGGACTATGAGTTCAAGCCTGCATCCGATGGCAAGCATTTGCGCAAGGGCCGATGCCCTGGCTGCGATCACAAAAGCCTGTGGACTTACGCTGCCACGCCGTGGGTGGTGAAGTGCGAGCGGCTTAACCATTGCGGGTATGAGGCCCACGCCAAAGACCTGTACAGCGATCTGTTTGAGAGCTGGAGCGAGCGCGCCCGCATGGCCGAAGAACGCAAGCCCGAAGCCGAGCGCAATCCGCACGCGGCTGCAGATGCGTATCTGCAGCAGGCCCGTGGCTTCGACTTGTCGCGGATTCGTGGCCTGTACTCGCAGGAGCAATACTTTGACCCGCGCGCTGACCGGGGGCGCGGTGCAGGCACGGCCACGGTGCGTTTTGCTGTGGCCCAGACATGGTGGGAGCGCCTGATAGATAAGCCCGCGCGCTTTGGCAAGAAGAAGGCCAATTTCAAGCAGGGAGGGAGCTATGGTGGCCACTGGTGGGCCATGCCTGATCTGAGCTTTGCAGCACCCAATCCGGCCCAGCCTGAGGCATCGGAGCCACCTAAGGAGCTGTGGCTGGTGGAAGGCATTTTTGATGCCATTGCGCTGGCCCATCACGGCATTGCAGCCGTCGCCCTGATGAGCTGCAACAACTACCCAGGCAAGGCATTGGAGGCTCTTCGCGCGCAGATACAGCGCGAGGGCCAACAGGTGAAGGAGCCGCGCTTGGTGTTTGCGCTTGATAGCGACAAGGCCGGGCGGGATTACACCCTGCGCCATGTGCGCAGGGCTCAGGAGGCCGGGTGGCGTTGCACAGCGGCGCAAATCCCGCAGCGCAGCGGCAGCGCCAAGCAGGATTGGAACGACCTGCATTTGCGCGAGCTCCTGACGGAAAAAGACCTCAAAGAGTATCTGCATCAAGGTGCGTTGCTGGTGGCTGAGTCTGCCTCCGACAAGGCGCTGTTGATCTACAACCACACGGGCCGCGCCGAGTTCGACTTGGAATATGGCAGCCGCCTGTATTGGTTCAAGCTCGATCTGGCCGCCTACAGCAAGGCCAAGGATGACTTGGAAAAAGGACAGGAAGAGGGCGACAAATACCTGTCAGAGCACGAGCTGCGAGAGAAGGCTATCGAGCAAGCCTCGGTGCTGCAGCCCATTGCCAATTGCTTGCCCAAAGCGCTGTACTACCAGCGCAATGAGGTGACACAGGAGGCTTGGTATTACTTCAGCATTGCCCAGCCGCATAAAAGCCTGCCCGTCAAAGGTAACTTCACTGCAGGCCATCTGACCTCGGCCAGCGAGTTCAAAAAGCAGCTGCTGCACTTGGCACCCGGAGCCTTGTATAGCGGCAGCAGCGCCCAGCTTGAACGAATGATGCAACGCCAACTGGACAACATCAAAGAAGTGCAGACGGTGGATTTTGTGGGCTACAGCGCCCAGCACAAAACCTATCTGTTGGGCGACTATGCGGTGCACGATGGCGCGGTGCTGGAGGCCAATGAAGAGGACTATTTCGAGATTGGAAAGCTCAGCATCAAAAGCCTGCAGCGCTCCATTCATCTGCACATCAACCGCGATGCAGAAGCCCAGGACAGAAGCTGGCCACAGCACCTCTGGTCAGCCTTTGGAGCCCCTGGCTATGTGGCTCTAAGCTACTGGTTTGCCAGTCTGTTTGCAGAGCAGATTCGGGCCGAGCAAATGTCCTTTCCGTTTCTGGAAATCGTGGGCGAACCGGGCAGCGGCAAGACGACCTTGATTCAGTTTTTGTGGAAGCTGTTTGGCCGGGATTACGAAGGCTTCGACCCCAGCAAATCCACGGCTGCCGGACGCATGCGCACGTTCACGCAGGTCAGCAATCTGCCCATCGTGCTGATCGAGAGCGACCGCGAAACCAAGACCGGCAACAGCGCCCATGTGAAGAGCTTTGATTGGGACGAGCTCAAGGACGCCTACAACGGCCGCAACGTGCGAACCACAGGCGTGCGCACGGGCGGCAATGAGACCTATGACCCACCGTTCAGGGCCAGCATTGTCATCAGCCAGAACAACCCTGTGCAGGCCAGCCAAGCCATCATGGAGCGCATCTGCCACATGACATTCACCACGCATGGCCACACGCCTGCCAGCTTTGAAAGTGCCAAGAAGCTGGAGACCTATGAAATGGAGCAACTGAGCGGCTTTCTGCTGGCCTGCCTGCGCCAGGAATCCCAAGTGTTGGAGACCTTCAAGAAAGAAACCGACAAGACCATTGCATGGTTGCTGCAGCAGGACGGCATTCACAAGCCGCGTATTGCCAAGAACCATGCTCAGCTGTTGGTGGCCGTCGTGGCCATGAGCCGGCTCATGCGTATGAGCGATGGGCAGTTTGATGCTGTGCGCTCGTGCATTGTGGCCATGGCCCAGGAGCGGCAGCGGTCCATCAGTGCCGATCATCCTCTAGTGCAAGAGTTTTGGGAGATGTTCGATTTCCTCGACAGCCTTCCGACCGATACGGTGAGAGGCACGTTGCATGTGCCGCGCCTGAATCACAGCCGGGACAAGCAGCTCATCGCCGTGAACCTGAACGAGTTTGTGGAGCAGGCCAGCGTGCACCGCCAGCAAGTGCCGCCGCTGGCTGAGCTCAAGAAGGTGCTGCGCACCAGCAAAGCGCGCCGCTTTGTGGACTCCAGCCGCGTCATCAACAGCGCGATCAAGACCCGCAATGCAGGCGATGACCAGGGTAAGGCGGTGCGCTGCTGGGTGTTTGAGTTGGGCGGTTAGACCGCTCTTTTCCGAGCCGACTCCGATCTCATGGCCAGCCCCGGAAACGGGGCTTTTTCATGCCCGCCAATATTGATGAATAAATAGGCATTTGTGCGAAAAACAAGGGTTAACCCTTGCGAAAATTAAGGTCCACCAAAATTCCGGGGAGGGGTCGGGAAAAGTGTAATCTGCGTAATCGAAGCAATTGCTAACCTGGAGAGCCTTTGCTATCAATGCTTTTGGAAAGGTGCTTGTTGTAATTTTTCCGTAACCTGAGCGTAATCAGATTACAGAATTCAAAGTAATCTCTCAGAAACAGAAAGACTAATAAAAACAATGGGTTGCGAAGCTGCTGTAATCTGGATTACGCTGAATTACAGAAAGCTGTAACCTACGAAACCCAGCGTTCATGCGGGTTTGCAGGCGATTTGATGGGCTGATTACGGAGGTTACGCTTTTCCCGAACCCACCCTGGGAACGGCTGGAGAAGATTCAAGTAATGTCTGCTTCGGTTGATGGCTGCTCATTGTTCGTTCCTGGGAGGGCCAACGTGGCCCTTGATGGGCTGAGTTTGACGAGACGACGTAGCTCAGGGAATTTAAGCTGGATGAATCAGTGGTCGGTGCCGATGCAGCTCAATATTTGGTGGAAGCCCAAAGCAGCCGCCATTTTCTTGCGGTGCTTTGGTGCTGTTTACTAGGCCAAACTTCTTAGGCTAGTACTTCTTTTCTACGAGTTTCAAAGCTTTTTCGCCAGTGCTTCAGCGATTCAATGTCTTGCCGTAATTCAGTCTCTTCGGGAATGAATACAGGAACCTCACGGGACTGGCTATGCTCATAGCACGAGTACTTTGTCATTAGTCCGTCAATGAGAGTGCAGTCGTCAGCGTTAATCACTGACAAGGCGGGAAGTTTGTTGTCTGTGGTGACGCTGCGTCGATGACGTCGCACGATTGAATATAGCAAGTCATCCTCAACCGTTCTCTCGAGCAGCTTGCGGAAGTCACCACAGATGCCCTGGGCTAGCGCTCGATATGCCTCGGCTCCGGACTCTTCGCCGGCTCTCTTGGCCCCTCCAAGCCTGTCCAGCAGGATGTTGTTCGCCTTCTCTGTCTTGGAGTTCCAGATTGCCTGTGCCACTGGATGGCCTGCAGCGCCAGAGTAGGATTCGATACATAGCTGAGTCAGATGAGTAGTCTTCCACTGCTCACCGACTTTACGAGCAACATCTTCCATTGCTCCGTACAGTGAAAGCCGATGGGTGAACACAAGCACCTGGCGAGTCTGAGCTAGCGCCGCGAGGCGTGTCGCTACAGCCCATTCAAAGTCATGATCCAGCGATGATATTGGGTCATCGAAGATAAAGGGCGCGCGCTGCGGCCTTTCAGTTACATCAGCAAGAAAGGCGGCCAGGGCAATGATTCGACGTTCGCCTTCGCTTAGCACTTCAGCAGGGATAGCCTGACCGTTCTTTGCTCCTTTCAAGCGAAGTTGATGTAAGACCTTGCCTCGATCGGTTCGCGATTTCACGATCTCTACTTGAATTCGCGAAGCACCGAGCAGCTTTAACTCATCATTAAAACGACTAACAAAGGCCTGTGTAATGACTTTTTCGGCTATCTCGCTTGCCTTTATCGACACTTTACGTGGATTCGCAAGTGCCTTCCAATCTTCAAAGGACTTCAGAGCATTCAGTCGCCCGACCTCTTTTCTAACTGCATCGGCCTGCTGAGATATCCAATGTCGTGCTTCCAAAGTTAGCTTGTCCTGCGCTGCTTTTTTCCGGTCAAATCCTTGAGCATCCAAGTCATGTTGTGCGGCATCTGCGTCAAGCGAAGCGCAATAGCTCTCTAATGAGACCAGTGCCTCCGACGTGTCTAGCACCGGAAGTATCGGTACTTCGGACTTTGCTGATTGCAGTGCCAGTCGTGCAGTTCTGGCCAGATTCCAGAATTTCGTCAAGTAATCAGTCCAGGCATCGCTTGTTAACGCGGCGGCCTCACATTGAGTCTTCAATTGGGCTTCTGTTGGCACCGTTGGCAAATTTTGAAGTGCTAACCTATAAGTTTTCTCCGCAGCGTCTGCCTCGGCTTCCAACTTGCTTTGGACAAATGACTCGAAATCGCGTAACCGCTGCTGGGCATCCTCTGCGAGCTCTTGATGGCAAAGCAAGCAACGCGCAGCATTAGTAACTGGAAATATTTTTCCTGGGTATGCAGTTTCTGAGTAGGCCCGAGCAGCCTCCCATAGTGCTCGCCAAGTACTGACTCCAAGCCCATCCAACTGCGCAGACGTTACGAGAGCGCCTTCTGTCGCGATTCGTCGCTTTTCCTCGGCAGTCTTCTGGAGCAGGTGAATAGCTTGAATCCCAGCGGCGTTGAAGGCACGTGTTCCTTGTTTTAGTGCATCGCTGATTTGCACTACCTGCTGCTTGGTTGCTCGGCGCTGGCGTGCAACGGCTGCAGGGTCAGTAACCTTCAAGCGTTCTGTCAGTGCGTTTAGCTCACTGGCCTGTGCATCGGTCCACGAAATAATTGCTTGAATCTCGGTCTCCGTCATATTTGGACGGAGAGCAGCGTAGCGGCTTGCAGGCTCAGTTGCCAAGTAGATCGGAGGCAGAACAGGGAGCACCGAAGTCAATTGATCTTGTTCCAACTGGAGCTGCGTTCTCACTCGGTCACAAGCTCCGGCCAAGGCCTCGAACATTGAAACCATCGGCGGTATGTACGCAGCGGCACTCTCTTTGGTTAGATAGTGGGTTGCTTCGTCACTATCAAATATGTCTACTGTACGTATTGCATCGATTGGTTGGCCATTGGCTGCCCAGATTACTGCGGACTCCTGGCTCCCCTGTTGAAAACCGATGCTGCATTGCTGCACTGCGGGAGCCTCTGCAAACACATTTGCCTTGAGAGTGACGGCTCTCGGTTTCCCGCTTGCTTTCTTCAAGATTCTTGTGTAACTAGACTTTCCAGAACCGTTGTGTCCATAGACGACAACCATGTTTCCAGTGCCAAAATCTAGAGGTGTTCGTGGGGCTAAGTTTTCAATGCCCTGAACTTCACCGATGCGTGTAAGGCGGAACTCACCAGCCGTCACGGCTGGCTGTGCTAGAGCGTTAAAAGTGCGGTGCTTGCTAACTTTTTGACCATTTTCGGTTTTGAGCAAGCTGCACACGTCTGTTACATCGGAATCCGTTAACAGTCCACTCGTCAGCAGCCGATCACAGGCCTCTTGGAGCCAATCCTGTTGGGTTAGCAACCATGTCTTGATGTCCTCACCTACGGTTCTCATTAAAGCCTCCAGCAAAGAATACTTTTGAACATTGAATTGTGCATTTTGTTACATGCGCGGGGTATGTCGTTTATGCCGTCTCTCATGAAATTGTCGTAAAAATGCCTCAGCCATAGCTTGGAGATTTCTATTAAGAGAAAAATACAGGTTTTCCTGAAAAATCGTAAAAGGGCAGTTCTTCTGTGCTGAAGAGAAAATCCTGACCTATCAAAAAATTGACACTGCCATATTGCAGCCGTTGATCGACGCAAGTTGAGATTGGTTTGAAATGTTCGACGTCGAATAAATTGAGAGTCAATGACGCTAGACCGTCACTCCTTTGGGGTAATTTTTGATGGCTTTAGAAAAGCTATATACCCGTTGCCAAATTCGATTGCTTGAGCGGCTCTATCTGCGCAAGGATCTGCAAAATTTCCGTAATATTCCGTAGTTCTGAAGATATGCACTTTTCCCGGCAAAGCCTTGTCAGATGCGGGTTTTGGCGGTGCGACCTTCTCGTAATTTGAGCTCCACGAAGCGGGCGGGCGCGGCGGGGGCGTCATGGCGCGCCACGGGGTTGAGAGGCGGTGTTCGACCTCCGGCAGATAGGGCTGCCATGGGACGCCAGCAGGCCAGAAAATGAACAGAGCGGACCTGTGGCGCGAGAAAATGGAAAGTCCAAGGTCGACAGAGAGCGGACGCAAAAAAAGGCGTATAACGCGCCCTGATCGTTTTGAGACTTGAACGCCCTGATTGCGTATTCCGGTCGAACTGACTGTCTGCGCCGACTGTGGCTAACTATGCTGCTGGTCGTGACCGATTGAGTTCTGCCAAGAGCTGCCGATGGCCGCGGATAAAAGCGGACGTTCAACGCATAGGTGAGCCACGCCCTGCAGTTGGGTGTCGGTCTAGACCGCAGTGTTAAGCCTCACTAGTAAAGTTGCAGCCATCCCTTGATGTCAGTGAAATCTTTTAGCTCCAGCTGACTCTCCATCTTCTCGGCCTCTTGGATGGCGTCCTTAGAGAAAAAGCTGGTCGTGACAATGATGCTCTTAGTGGGCTTGCGTAGGTGATGGACGCCAATCACCTCTCTGACAATGCCGACGCCGACTTTGTTGTCAGCCGCGTAACGCTTGCACTCGATATAGGTCAAGTAGCTGCTCACGGCATTTCTCACATGGGCAATGATGTCTCTTCCGCCGTCACGAGTTGCCTGAGTGAGTTCGACTTCAAATCCCAAGTCTTTAAGGATGCTAGCGACAAGTTCCTCGAACTTCCTTGGCGAGAGCTCATAAAGCTTCTGAGGGTGCTTCTTTAAGTACCTCTTAACTTCATCGTCAATCGACGTAACGATAAGAGCAGAGCTGTCCTCCCCCTTTGATTCAGGTGCGGCATAGAGCTCCTCCTGGAACGCGCCTGCTATCTCGATACGAAGCGCGGATGCGTACAGCTTTGACTCCGCATCCTGCTGGGTCTTCAGGCTGACCTCTCCCTCAAGATATCTGTATGCCCCGTCCTCTTCTTTGGCCAAGAGCACGTACGACCAGTCCTTGTCGAACGGATCGCGAATGATGGTCCCAGCAAGATCGAGCTCCGTGCTTTTGAACCAACCCCGCTCAGGAGAAAATCCCATGCGCTCAATGCCAAGCTGGTCGAACTCATCGCGCGAAATTTCAATGATGCTCATGTGTGACGACTCCTAACCGTGAGGGATAACGCGATGTAAGCCGCGCCGACCCGTAGGCCATATCTGGCTTACGCGCCACGCGGTTATGGAATCAGATCCGCGAACGAATCTGTTACAAATACTATAGCTGACTCGCGGAGCAGGCCTATGAGCAATGGGTGCGCCTGTTTGTGAAATAGCACGGTTTGCGGCATCGCGAAACATGGGCTTTTCAGGCCGTGCTGGCCAATTAGTGACGGCTTTCGAGCTTCTAGCTGGATGGCGGATCAGGGTCGTTTGTTGCCGGTGGCCAGAACAAGCAAGCCGGTCATCGCGTATCGGGATGATGGTCAATTAAGGCCAGCGCCCGCACTGATGGCTTGGGTTCGTCGGCTGCTATACCTTCTTGAACTGAAGCACGTCAGCCCCTTGGCGCAGCTTGTCCAGGTAGTCAGCCCAGGCTTGCATCATCGTCCGACGCTGATCCATGTATTCGGCCCGGTCGTAGGCCGCCCTTAACGGGCCACTTTTGCTGTGAGCTAGTTGAGCCTCGATCACATCAGCGTGGATGCCAGGCATGCGCTCAATCATCAAGGTTCTGGCCATTGCACGGAAGCCGTGCGCCGTCATCTCGTCACTACTGAAACCCATACGCCGCAGCGCAGCATTGATAGTCATGTTGGACATGGGCCGACCGTCTCCCCGATTGGCTGGAAAAACGTGCACTCGGTGTCCTGTAAGCAGCAGCATCTCACGCAAGGCTTCCACGGCCTGCCGAGCCAGTGGAACAAAGTGTGGCCTGCCGTTCAGCTTTCCTGCCTGGGTGCGCTTCATCTCCTGCGCAGGAATAGTCAGCATGGCGGCATCCAAATCAATCCACGCCCATTCCATCGACCTGATATTCACTGGACGCTGAAACAGCAAGGCCGACAACAGCAGCGCTCCGCGCGTGACAGGCTGGCCGGTATAGGCATCTATAGCCCGCATCAGTTCGCCTACCTTCACCGGCTCCAACAATGCTGCCATATGCTTGACGGATAGTGGCTTGAGCGCACCCTGCAAATCAGGGACGGGGTTACGCTCACACCGCCCGGTCTGAATGCCGTAGCGGAACACCTGACCTGCGTTTTTTCTCAGCGTGTGTGCCGCATCCACCGCACCGCGCTGCTCCACACGACGCAACACCCCCAGCATCATCGGCGGCGTGATGTCTGCAAGGGCCAATTTGCCCAGTGAGGGAAAAAAATCCTTCTCCAACAGCCGCAGCCACTTCGCTGCGTAACTTTCACTCCAGGCACTCGACTTGATACCGTGATATTCGCGGGCCACGGCCTCAAAGGTGTTTTCACCAGCTAAGGCACGCGCCGCCTTTGCCGCCTGCTTGACTAGGCCTGGGTCAAGATCACTGGCCAGCTGTTCTCTGGCAGCATCACGGCGCTTGCGGGCCTGGGCTAACGTCACGGCGGGGTATACGCCAAAGGCTACGGTTTTTTGCTTGCCACCAAAGCGGTAGGCCATGCGCCAATACCTACCGGATTTGGTCACATGCAAGTAAAGGCCGCCGCCATCGCTGTACTTGTCGCCAGCAGCCTTACCAGAATGTTTGACCTGCTTAACAAAAGTGTCTGTAAGGGGCATTTGTTGGTATGTCGTCCTGTTTGCATGTCAGATACCAACGAAAGTACCAACAATATGTTGGCATGTAAAGACATGGCATGACACGACGTGAGACAACAAAAAACCCGCAAAGCCTTTAGGCATGCGGGTTTTGAGATGTCTTGAAGTGACTTGCGATGAGAATCTGGCCTGCCCGACAGGGATCGAACCTGTGACCCACAGCTTAGAAGGCTGTTGCTCTATCCGACTGAGCTACGGGCAGTTTGACTGAAACAACCCAGCAAAGCTGGGTTGTTGAAAAATGGCTGTCGGGAATTGAACCCGCGTTAGCCTCTTATTCTAAGCGGCTTGCAAGGCATCGGTGCAAAATTGATGCGATTTCTGTAGTTGCAACGGACACCATGCGACACGACGTCAGCGCAACAAACGAGTACCTGATGCAATGCAAGGCATCATCGAAATATCGCTTTGCGTCAAACTGAAACAGGAATTTCAAATTTTCGAGCCCGATTTAGCGCTACATTAACACCCTTCGGAGCGTAGCGCAGCCTGGTAGCGCATCTGCTTTGGGAGCAGAGGGTCGCGAGTTCGAATCCCGCCGCTCCGACCAAACGATACAAGGCCTTGGGTTGCAAAACCCAAGGCCTTTTGTCTATACGCCGGTATCGCTCAAATGCTTCGCTGGTTGACCCGTTTGGACAGCTCTTCAGCACTTTCACGGCGCTCGCTATATCGATCCACCAGGTAGTCCGAACAGTCTCGCGTCAGCAGCGTGAACTTGACCAGCTCTTCCATCACATCCACCACTCGCTCGTAGTATGAAGAAGGCTTCATCCGGCCGGCCTCATCGAACTCGGCGAATGCCTTGGCAACGGAGGACTGATTGGGGATGGTGATCATGCGCATCCACCGGCCCAGTACCCGCATCTGGTTGACCGCATTGAAGGACTGCGAGCCACCCGAGACTTGCATCACCGCCAACGTCTTGCCTTGCGTCGGTCGCACGGCACCAGCGGACAAAGGGATCCAGTCTATCTGCGCTTTGAGGATGCTGCTCATCGCACCATGACGCTCAGGAGACGTCCAGACCATACCCTCGGCCCACACAGCCAGCTCACGCAGTTCCTTGACCTTTGGGTGATCGTCAGGGGCTCCATCGGGCTGCGGCAGGCCACGCGGATCGAAGATCCTGGTCTCGGCACCCATCTTGCGCAGCAGGCGCGCGGCCTCTTCGGTCAGCAGTCGGCTATAGGAGCGGTCGCGAACCGAGCCATACAGCAGCAGAATGCGCGGCGCATGCGCAGCACGTTGTGCGGGCAGCAAGCCTTCCAGGCTGGGCTTTTCAAATACTTGTTCGTCCAGATTCGGTAGATCAGAGCTTGCCAATTCGATTTCCTTTCGAGTCAATGACGGCTTCCCCGTCTTCTTTGGAAAATGCGGCCTGTTGAGGCTGCGGCAGGATGTCCAGTACGGCCTCCGAGGGACGGCACAAGCGGGTTCCCAGAGGGGTGACCACTATCGGCCGATTGATCAGGACGGGATGCTGCAGCATGAAGTCCACCAGTTGCTCGTCGGTCCATTGAGGATCGCCAAGGCCCAGTTCGTCATAAGGCGTACCTTTTTGACGCAACACATCGCGCACGGGCATGCCCATGGCCTGGATCAATCCCACCAGGGTGGCGCGATCAGGAGGCGTCTTCAGGTATTCAATGACCGTGGGCTCCTCCCCGCTGTTGCGAATCAGTGCCAAAACATTGCGGGAGGTGCCGCAAGCAGGGTTGTGATAAATCGTGATTTCACTCATAGCGCTATATTTCCGTTGCAAAGGTTCATGACGCCACGCTGAGCCGCAAGGCCAGCGCTGCAAGTGTGATGAGCAGCACGGGCATGGTCAGCACCGCACCGACTTTGAAGTAATAGCCCCAGCCAATGGTTGTGCCCTTCTTGGCGAGCACATGCAGCCAAAGGAGCGTGGCCAGGCTGCCAATCGGCGTGATCTTGGGGCCTAGATCGCAGCCGATCACATTGGCATACACCATGGCCTCCTTGACAGCCCCGCTAGCTGTGGAAGCATCGATGGACAAGGCTCCGATCAAGACTGTGGGCATGTTGTTCATGATGGAAGACAGCACCGCAGAGAGCACGCCTGTGCCCAGTGATGCGGTCCATACACCACCGGCTGCAAACTGATTCAGCAACACGGCGATGACATCCGTAAGGCCCGCGTTGCGCAGCCCGTAGACCACCAGATACATACCCAGCGAGAACACCACGATCTGCCATGGAGCGCCATGAAGCACCTTCCTGGTGCTGATGGCCTGGCCGCGCGCAGCCACCGCCAGCAAGATCGCAGCCCCCACGGCGGCCACGGCACTGACGGGAACGCCCAGAGGCTCCAGAGCGAAGAAGCCGACCAGAAGCAAGACCAGCACGGCCCAACCAGCCTGGAAGGTGGCCAGATCCTTGATCGCAGCCGATGGCTGCTTGAGCTGGGCCATGTCGTAGAAGGCAGGAATATCGCGTCGGAAAAACAGCAGCAGCACCCCGAGGCTGGCCAGGACCGAGACGATGTTGACCGGCACCATCACCGATGCGTAGTCGTTGAAGCCAATCTTGAAAAAGTCGGCGGAGACGATATTCACCAGATTGGAGACGATCAGCGGCAGGCTGGCAGTGTCGGCAATAAATCCGGCGGCCATGACAAACGCCAGCGTTGCTGCCGCAGAAAAGCCCAGCGCCAGCAGCATGGCCATCACGATGGGCGTGAGAATCAGGGCGGCTCCGTCATTGGCAAACAGGGCCGAAACGGCGGCCCCCAGCAGCACGATGAAAGCAAACAGCTTGACTCCGCTGCCGCCACCCCAGCGGGCAAAGTGCAGCGCGGCCCATTCAAAGAATCCGGCCTCATCCAGCAAAAGGCTGATGATGATGACGGCGACAAAGGTCGCCGTGGCATTCCAGACGATATTCCAGACCACCGGAATATCAGAAAGATGCACAACCCCCAGCAGCAGCGCGATACCGGCTCCCATCGAGGCGCTCCAGCCAATGCCAAGGCCGCGTGGCTGCCAGATGACCAGCGTCAAGGTGAAGATGAAAATCAGAATGGCCGTCAACATTGAACTGCTCCTCGCAACAACTACTTCAGCGCAGGCATAAAGCCGCAGCGTCTGGGGTGCAGGCAGCGCCCTGGCAGCAGTTCTCGGTGAGATAGCCCAGCAGGCCATTCATGACGGGGAACGCAGCGCGATAGAGCACATTGCGCCCCTGCCTCTCCTGACTCACGAGCTCGGCATGGAACAGCTCCTTAAGGTGAAATGACAGTGCATTGGGAGCGATACCCAGTTGCTGCGCCAATGCGCTGGGAGTCAGCCCTTCAGGCCCGGCAACCACCAACGCACGAAAAACGCGCAAACGTGCTTCATGGGCCAGCGCGGAGAGGGAACGGATCACTTGGGTTTCGTGCATAAGTAGATAATACAACTATTGTTGAATTATTGATGCAAAGTATCTGCGTTGCAGAAGGGCGATGGAAGGACCTATTTACGAACGCACACCAACTGGCAGCTTGTAGCCGCATCCAACTATGGTCTGAGACAATCGCGCCATGACCGATGAATCACCGATCCACACCGTCCACAAGCGCGTTTGCCAGTCCTTCCTGAGGCACTGGAAGGCCCACAACAACGCCTACCCCAAGCTCATCAAAATGCCACCGGAAGAGCTGCGGCAGTTCAACATCGTCAACTCCTTCGGCAAGCCCAACGAGTTATGGGGCGTTCCGATCGAGATCGACGCCAGCACCACGGGCGTGATGATTGCGGTCGATGGAACGGAAATGCCCTTGGTCGAAGGCTATTGAGGGGGCGCCGTACCTCTGCATGAGAACATGCCAAAAGCCCGCCAAGGCGGGCCTGTTTGCGGGCTGTCAGGGCGCGGCTAGCGCTTCATCTGATCACAAGTGCTTTTCTGTTTTGCCGCAGTCAAGGTGCCCCACTTCTTCTTGAAGTCGGATGCGTAGCCGGCATACATCTTGTCGTAGCTGGCGGAAGTCACGCCGAGGTCCTTGATCGCCGCGTCGCGTTGCTTGATGCGGCCAGCCTCCACATCCTGGGCGCTCATGTGTCCACAAGCCAGAGCGAGCTCATTCATGCTCGCAGCCATATTGATGGTGCCTGAAGCCATCGCCGCTTTTGCATCATCGGCATGTGCAGAAAAAGCCATGCCTGCCGACATCGATGCTGCCAAGATCATCAGTGCTGCTTTCATGAGCATTCATCTCCTCAAGTGTGAGCGAGCATCGTACTGACTTCATCGCGTACGACTACCCCTCGCCGGAGGGGATGTGCTTCAGAGTCGCTCTGATACATTCCTT
The DNA here is from genome assembly GCF_008121565.1 of Comamonas sp. Z3. Taxonomy (NCBI): domain Bacteria; kingdom Pseudomonadati; phylum Pseudomonadota; class Betaproteobacteria; order Burkholderiales; family Comamonadaceae; genus Comamonas; species Comamonas sp. Z3. The sequence continues at coordinate 405,131 of NZ_VOQU01000001.1, read as the reverse complement.
CGCAGAGGAGGATTGGGACAGATGAGAGCTTTTCAGGGAACAGCCGCTTTGTTGGTCGCCTTGTTCTGCGGACCACATCTGCATGCGCAGCAGATCACAGGAAATGAGCTGTACCAATGGCTTTCTGAAGCAAAAAGCTCTCAAGCGGGTATCACGTCGGACGGCCAACAGACCAACATCGCTCGCGGGTATGTTTTAGGAGTTACCGAAACACTGGTGTCATCCAAAATCATCTGCATACCAGATGGCATCACACGCGACCAGATCTTGGACATCATGCCTATGATGCTCCACGCCCGGCCCCAGCTCAGGCACTTGAATGCCAACCGACTGGTCGCATCAGCATTGCACGATGTCTTCCCCTGCAAGCCAAAGTAGATTGCAACTGCTCTGCGACATTCCTTCACTCGGGATGAATAAGAGAGATGTGAGCTTGTCAGATTGCCACAGCTGGCGTGGCCTTTGTAGTTCCAGCTGGGCGCGCAATCAAACCGCTGGTTGTGAGTAACTGCCCCGTACAGTCGTCAAGAGCCCCTTCCGCGCATCTGCCCACCACATTCCGAGGCCCTGAGGGGGCGATAGCGGCCCCGCCGCGGCCTCCAGCGACTGAAGTCAAGCGTAAAGCAGCGTCTGACATGCTGACAGGATCGGGCAAAGATAACCGTCCTGCCCCGGACTACGATGGTTACTCCCACACATCATTACCAAACAAGGCTGCCATGCCACACCAAATCCAGAAGCTAGAACAACTGCGCGAATTCACGCTGGGCATGCAGGCCGCGTTCCTTGCAGTCATGGGGGCCCTCATCAGCACACACCCCGATCCCAAAACGCTGCGCGCTGTTCTGGAGCTATACCGGCAACGCGAACTTGCCTATATTGAAGACAAGGAATTGTCGAAGCCCGCGCTGGACGCGTTCCTTCATATGTGGGCCCGGGTCGACTCAGAAAGCCAGCACTCCCTGAAAATGCGTCAGCAGCAACTTCGAGCTCGGGGCTGAAGCACGCATCAAACTGGACCCGCATTGCGCCATCAGCGCGGCGGCCTCCAACATGCCTGCTGCAGCACATAACCTTCGCTGCCGTGCGCATTGCGAAAGCTATTGCAGCCCTTCTGCGCTCAGCGCCTTTCTCACCGCGGGCCTCTCACGCATACGCAAATACCAGCTCCTAAGATTTTCGAGACCATCGAAGTGAATATTGGCCTTGTATGTGGGAAAAAGCCACTCGGCCTGTCCCCATTGGGTTAAGGCATACAGGTATCAATCAGCAACCGAGTATTCGCCCGTTAGAAATCTCCTTCCCGCAAGTTGTGCATTGATCCTCTCGTAGCGTTTTTCCAGCTTGGGCTTTGCTGATTGTGTGCCATACCTTCCGGCTTGTACCGGATAGAGCAGTGGTATGAATCCCTTGTGGATTTCAGAAGTTAAAAAATTGAGCCATTCTTGGAGCCGGTAGCGCTCTATGGAGCCATGTGCCGGAGCCAGCTGCAAGTCAGGGCTGAGGTCCGCAAGGTACTGCAGTATTGCCGGGCCTTCACGCAGCAATCTGCCGTCGTTCAGATCCAGAAGTGGTGCATAGCCAAAGGGGTTGAGGTGCAGGAAGTTTCGCCCATCCTCGGTCACATGCGTTTTGGTAGTCCACCTTGACGGGTGTGAAGTCCAGCTCCAATTCGTGCAGGACGATATGAGGGGCTAGCGAGCAGGCCGCGGGGATGCAGTACAGCTTCATCGCAGTATTCCGATCTATGACATGCGCTGTGACATACAGCGCTGAAGGCTAGTTTTCATCGACCGGCAAAAAATCTGCAGATAGGTTAAAAAAATATACCTAGACCACCGTTTGGAGAGATGTGCCATGAAGGTCAATGTCAGTGGCTGCTCAGTCGAAGAGGCCATGCGGTTGCTGGGAGGTCGATGGCGCTTATTAATAGTCTCCTATCTTGTAGATTGACCTAAGAGACTCAACGAGTTGCGCCGAGACATAACAGGAATTTCGCAGCGCTCACTGACCTTGGACCTGCGTGCTCTCGAAAAGTCAGGCCTAGTCAAAAGAACGGTGTGGCCCAGTGCTCCCGTCCGGGTCGATTACGAGTTGACGCTCGATGGCAAGCGCTTGAAACCCGTAGTCAACGTAATGAAAGAGTTTGGGATGTGGCTGAAACAAAAAAGCTAGCACTTGCCGGTAGGCCAAAGATGAGGCCCTCTTGAGTCTGAAGTCTCGGCCGCTCTGGCCACAAGCTGCCCCCTGCGCAGAACCCCAAGCAGTTATGCGCGCTGCTTTTTCAGCCGTATATCGCCGCTCCCAATATCGACTTCATCGCCCCATCCGAGGTAACGATAGGGACGCGCAGCTCGGCTTTCTTTGGCGATCTCAAGCCAGGCTGATGCATGTTGCTGAAATAAGGCTTGCTCACAGGCATGGGTGAGAGCTGTTCCGATTCCGCATCCTTCATGCTCGGGCAGTACAAATAGCGCAAACAGACATGCGCTGTCCAGGTCCACCATGGCGAACCCGACGACATCATCATTGACAGCGGCAACCCAAGAGCAAGGAGCACCGAGAACCGCCTGCGAAATGGAGTCTGGCGTGACACCGATGGCAGACAGTTCCTCTGCGGTCATGGTGTCCTCCCCGACAGCGGCTCTGACTCTGAACATGGCATCCATATCGGAGACAGACGCAGGTCGAATTTGAGGAGTAGGAGCCTTGCTTTTCATCGCCAAATTCTAGGTGGCCCAAGCCTGTGATCATGCAATGAGCAACCGCATCTGCGCAGCATAAAGCGACACATGGACTACAGCTGAGTCAGTTCAATCGAATCCGTGAATCGCAGTGCCTCATCAAGCAAGCTTTGCAGCGCCACGGCCGCTATGGTGCGATCCACCAAGTGATCAATGAAATAAAACCCGTCCGGCTCTACAACGTAGCCATACGCATCGCACATCAACTCTCTATTTACTGCATTTGGCAGCTTTTGTAGCAAGGCAGCGGGGTCGTAACTGCCCGGCACAGAAAATTTGATTTTGTACTCTAGTCCCATGTCTCTCGGTCTGGCTTCAGGGTAGCCGAGCTTATCCCATGGCCAAACGCGATGAGCCGCTGCCTATATGGCGTTACGCTGCAACTGCTCTGGTCAGCCATAACTATCTGTAAGCTTCAGCCCCCCGCTCCAGCGGGCTTTTTTTACGCCCACCAGTCGTCTCGGATTTCATTGATCACCCAGGCCACCAGCACGGCCAGGATCCAAAGGCCAACCATTTGCATCATGAGGGTAGACATCGCCGCTCTCCTTGAAGTGCGTGATGCCCCAATGGTGCACCCTCCTCGCCCGTGGTTCAAGCGCGAACAGCTCAGCCAATACGGGCTTTTGCAGCTCTCCACATGTGAATAGGATAGTAAAAAGGCTTTTTGGCTAGTGTTTATTCACAGCACAAGGTCAGCATTTCTATACTTCATCCACTATGGCAAAACCGCTGCAATGGGTCCCCCGGCTCATGCATCGGCACGGTAGGGCAAGCAGAAGGCGTCACAGACGGTAGCGGGATACAAGAGATCGACGTTCGCTCAAGTCAGTATTCCTCTGCCCCGGATGGAATCGGCAACAGGAACATCGAAAGACCACGCGAAATCCATCCGCTAGGCCCATACGGCGGTGAGACATTCCGGGAAGCCAAGAGCAGCAGCGCCCACAGAGCAGTCGGCACCAGGCCCTGAGCGACATCAGGGACGCCTGATTCAGCCAGGACAGACGGCCAATGAGCCGCCCTGAATCAGAGCGATGAAGTCTCTTGGGTTCCAGCCATCTTCGGACGGCTTATTGGCGTCTGGATATTTTGAAATGTGAGTCTTCAAGCTGCCGCAATCTCCATGTGCCCTCCCCTGCAGGGCTTTAGCTGTGACTTCACCGTGAGTTCACACCGCCAGGCGGGGCTTTTTATGCAGCAGCACAGACCTCGGGGTCAGTACTGCGAGCGCCAGCGGTCATCCGGGCGTCTGTCCGGGCGATTGGGTCGCTGGTCCCGGTCGTTCTGCTCATACTCATAGCGTCCCCCACGATCGCTGTCGTAGCGGCCTCCGTGGCCGTGACCGTAGTACCCATCGTGCGGAGCAACGATACAACCACCCAGTGATGCAGCAACGGCCACCACAGCAGCCAGAGCAGACAGTTTCTTCATGGCAACTCCTTATTGGTTGTTGCCACCAGTCTAGGACTCATAGTCAGACCGGCCTGTAAACAAATATTCCCCTTACTCGCCATCAGTAACGATTCCTGATGCCTGCCCGCAGCATTCGCTCGCGGGCTTTTTTGCCTACAGGAGATCTCATGCCCACCCGTAACGAGCACCACCCTATTGATGACGAGCTCGCGCAACGCCTGCGCAAAAAAGGAAGGCTTGTGAAATGGCCGCGCATCCATACCCCGGCTCTAGCGCTGCTCCTGGCTGCCCTGCTCCTGCTCGCACCGGCCTTGGAACAAAGCTACTGATCTCCCTGCACTGGCTGCTGACCCTGGTTGGTTTTTTCTGCCTGATCGGTGCGACCGTGGTGATGACACTCAGGCCCGACGCAAGGCCGATGTAGGCGCAACCGCCGCAATGTTGATCGCTGCTCGCGCAGCACTACGGAATCACTCATGACAACTGTTCTTGAAGGCCTGATTCTCCTCCATCTGCATGGCGCTGGCCTGACTGGCCAGCCCTTGCGCCCGGGCCGATGCCCCCCCTACCCGGCCAAGGCACTGCGCGACTAGTTCGTGTGCCCGGGCATGCATGCCCAGTGGCTGGACGACAAGACCGTGCAGTGCCCGAAAGAAAAGCCGACATGCCCGCGGTGCTGCCTGCGCTCCCACTACATATTGCTGCGCACGAAGAACGGGCCGTCCCCGCCAGTCCATGGCTGCATATTGCGGCCGTACATCCAGCGATCACTGTCGGCCCCCATGCTCATGGAGCCCATGGGCTGGCTGGCGCCCTGAGCTGGCATCGAGCCCGAATCACGCCCCGGCATCATCGAACATCCCGCCAGCATGCTGGCAACAGCCGCAATCAGAAGTAGCGCTTTCATGACAACCCCTTGAGAAAGTGAAGTCTCTCAGGCTATTCCTGTTGCGCCCCCTGCTTGTAAGTTCTTGTTGAACCGCCGGTTTGCCTACCCAGTTCGTATGCCTGAGCCGCTCAGGGGCTGCCTTTGAACATCCTGTCCCGATGCGCGATCAGGGTACGGTTCATCACCTGATCCACCGCATACAAATACTGGTCATTCGCCAGTTGTCCGCGGCCGTTGGACGCGAGCCAGGTGCGTCCTCGCTGCGACACGGATGCAGCGTAGAAGTACTCGCCCAGTGCAGTGCCTGTATACGTCGCGCCCACCGCAATACGATGCGAAGCAAAGTCCAGGTAGAGGCAGAAGTCACGTGGTGCTCTCCAGCAATCGGACACCGCGCTGGTCAACCCTGATACGCCGCCCTGCTTGTAGACCTGCAGCGAATCAGAAACAGCCTTCTTCACCTCGCTGGCTATGGAGTTGGCTTCCTTTGCCGCCACTCCGCCAGAAAGGAGGGCCAAGCAGATGGATGCCAGCAAGCACGCAATGGCTTTTGCTTTCATGACATGACACACAAACAGCATCTCCAATCACTCAAGTTGCTATCTGTGGTCAATTTTGGGACTGCTGGCGTCTTGAATTATTGCAGTGCAGCAAGAAATCCACCGAATGCACAATCAGCCGATTCTTTTTGGGACTCTCAATGTTCAGGGCAGTCCTGCTGAGGGCTGGGCAAAAGGCCTTGCAGAGCCTGAACTAGGCACCGACCAGAAACTACCGAGCTCTGTAAGCCATTTTTTCTTGCTGGGTGTGCAAGACGCTGTCCATGACTTGTTCTACCGCCTGCAGATATTGGACATTGGCTTTGGGGCTTCGAGCGCTTAACGAGAGCCAGGCATGGGCCCGCTCCAGGGAGGTCGACGTGTAGAAATACTTGTCAACAGCCGTGCCGCTGCGGTTCGCATTGGCAGCAATCCGCTGCGAAGCAACATCCAGATAAAGGCAGAAATCACGCGGCTGTTGCCAGCAGTCCGACACAGCCCCCTTCAACCCGGCCATGCCATGACTTCGATAAGTCTTCAAAGATTCTGAAGCAGCTTTGTTGACTTCACTGGCGACAACATTTGAGCTCTGCCCAAAGCACTCCAAAGCAAATGAAGTAGCGCAAATTGCCGCTATAACAACTGCAATAGCTCTAAATTTCATGGCCTGCTTCGATTATTGAAAACGCAATTTATCTATCTCATTTTGATAGCACCCAAGTCATTCTCTTGAGCCCAGGCGGTCGAATTATTTCAATTTTTAATGGAAAACCATAGCCACATCAGCATGTATTAGCCACCGCGCTCAAGACGCTTAATCAATTACGCACATTCTCAATACTTGGCAAGGCGATCTGCAGCCGCGCGAGGATGCCAGGGGCTGCACAACAAGACCACTGCACCTGAAGATACACCCACGCCTTCACCCTAATAGCCCCAACTATGTCCGCCCGGGTAGGTAGCTCCGCCGCTCAGTCCCGAACCTGGCCATGGCCACAAACTGCCTTGATTTTCATGGCCCTCATTGCCGCGATCTGGTGCCTTCTCTCGGCCCCAATCATTGTCAAAGTCGCTCGAGCGACCTGGCTGCGGGATCTCGTTGTTTCGAAGATCCTGATCTGCATTCCTCTCCATCTGGTTGGAGCCCGGCATCGCACCCTGCCCGTTCGCAGGCGCCTGAATCGCGCATCCAGCCAGCATCAAGGCGGCCGCAACCAGTGCAAATAGCTCTCTCATGGCAGCTCTTTCTACAAGTGTTTCTGACAACAGCCTAGTCCTACTGGGAAACACCTCTGTAAGGCGATGTTCCTCTGTAGGAGATCGTCAACTCAAAGAACACCGCCAACGGCGGACTCATTCATTCAGGAGCAGCTATGTTTAAAAACATGAGCATTTACCGCATTTCCGATCGCTGACAAGGCGACCTCCAGAGGCTGGAGGATGCCCTGCAAAAGGCAATCCTTGCCGAATGTGGCGTCACACAAGAGCACTCCGCCGGCTGGGTGCCGCCACGCGGTGAGAAGCACGGCCCGCTGGTCGAATCCGTGGCCGGGCAGCGGATGATGCGCTTCATGGCAGAGGTCAAGGTGCTGCCCGCAAGCGTGCTTAATCGCAAGCTCAACGCGAAGGCTGAGCACATTGAGAAATCCGAGGGCCGCAAGCCCGGCAAGAAAGAGGGATCTGCTGCCCACGGTCTCTACAAAACAAGGCGGCATGCGGGTATGCATCGACCTGCAGACCCGTACCCTGGTCCTCGGCACGAGTGTCCAAAGCCGCGCCGATGAGATCGTCATGCTGCTGGTTGAAGGCCTCCCGGCTTTGCGGTGGCGTTGGTGGATACACAGACCAGCCCACAGGCAGCCATGGTGCATTGGCTGCTCGCCTGGGAGCCGCCCGCGGGCTTCACAGCCGACCGCGCGAGACAGAGCTGAAAGCCTGCGATGAATCCAAGGCTGTCGTGCGCTACGCCCGCCACCCCCTGGATATTGACGAAGTCCGCCAACACATCGAGCACGGCAAGCTCCCCGCCAGACTGGCCAGGACCTGGGAGCACCGGGTGAGCTTCGTGCTTGCCGAAGCTTCCAGATTAAGAACATCGCGCTGCGGGATGCAGCGATGGATGGCAGCAGCCAGGACGACGGCGGCTTCGACACCGATGCGAGCATTGCCACGGGCGAGCTTTCAAGCCTGATTCCCGACATGATAGATGCACTGGGGGAGAAGCTCGCTCCACTCGATCAGCCTCTGCGCGACCTGATGGAATCGGTCAAGTCTGAAGCCGGATTGGGGCGTCCGAAGAGATAGCCCTGAAATTGCGAATATCCCAGATCAACGAGCATGGTGTGCTGGCTATGATCTTCAACGCCTTCCACGATAGCCTCCATCCCCATCAGCTCGGAAATCTCCAGGATCTTTTTCAGCAGGCTCTTCGAGGACTCGCTTGACTTGGCATCCTTGATGAACTGCCTGTCGATCTTGATTTTCTGGACCGGCAAAGACTTCAGTATGGCGAGCGATGAGAACCCCGAGCCGAAATCATCGAGAGCCCATCGGATACCAAAGTCTCTTAATTGCTGAATTTTCAAACTTGCTTTTTCAGCATCCATGCTCAAAGCCGACTCTGTCAGTTCAAGTTCTATCAAACCAGGATCGACTCCCGCCGCCTGTACAACCTTGATGACATCAAACACAAAATCATCATCGATGAGCTGCACCGGACTCACATTGACCGCAATGTACTTATTCTGCAGCAAGGGATCTTCAGACCACTCTCTCAGCAGATGACAGGACTGACGCAGAACTTCCAGCCCAATATCTCTGATCACAAAACTCTCTTCCGCCAGTGGAATAAATTTGTCCGGAGATAAAAGACCACGCTCTCGGTGCATCCATCTGACAAGAGCCTCCGCACCCAACGGATTTCCATCCTTATCAACTTGAATCTGATAGTGCACCACTATTTCGTTATTTGAAACAGCCTGGGCCAGATTAAATGCCAAGTCGACCTTTGCATTCAAATTTGCAATATAGATTTTCAGTATGCAGGCCAGAACCAGCGTGGAAAAAAGATAATTGCTGATGCAGCCTATCCATCGGATATTTTCAGGTGGAGAAATACTGGATACATCCATATCCATGAGTCCGACGCCGAAGATTGCAAAAAGAATCAAGCACAATCTTGGGAAGATGATCCCCATATATCTGTCTTTCTGATTAAAGACAAACACCACCCCAATTGCCAGCGGCAAAAAGTACACATGCGCAGAGCGCGGAACATCTTCGATAGGACTGTCAATCAAAGAGATGGCGATCACGATCAACAGCAGTGCATGCGCTATACCGGCAAGATATTGGTAGCTGAATTTCTTGGCAGAAAAATAAGAACAGACACCCACAAAAAACAAAGCCACAAAGATTAAAGCCAGATCGATTCTTGAGAAAAACGAATAGCATATAGTCCAGAAAATGCCGAGCGAGGTACATACCAGAGTATTCAACTGCAAAAGCAGTCTGATTTTTATGGCCCGATCGCTCTTCGGAAATTTTTTTCCCAGCCACTCCACTTCTCTATAGTGAGCCTGCTCTTTATTTTCCGCATCTACCAATTTAAATTACTCCATACTTTTAAACCAAGTAGATGTTCCCAACCTACAGCCGAGCTCTCTTAATCATATATTACAATTTGTTTCAATGTATTATTTTTTCACTATGCATATTTTTCAATTGATAGTGAGTCCATTGATTTCATATCAATGACATATAGGCCGCGCGCAGCTAGAAGCCCCATGACCTACAAGCAAATGGACGGCTTCTCACGACCTGAGTGCCAGCCGCAATAGCCCTAGATGGGTGTCATTCACCCAAGCCCCTAACCCTTTATGCCCGCCATTGAGTGGGCTTTTTCTTTGGAGGTATCAATGAGTCTTACGCTGGAGGTTCAGCTTCAAGAAATCACAGAGATCGTCGCCTGACTGCTGCATGACCACGCAAAGCCGCCCTCTGCCCCCTCGCAGCTCTATGAGGCGGGAATATCGCCCACGCGAATGACGACAGGCTCCTGACCCTGATCGTGCTTTGTCGCGGCCAGCCCATGGATTTCTTGCCAGTGAGCTCTGTAAGCCTCCAAGCTCTGCTGCGCTCCGGCTAGGTCCTTGGCCCCTGTCAAACGCTCAAGCGCGTCACCACTGATAGCCGCTGATCGAGCCTCATTGTTGGCCTGGTACTCAAACACAACTCTACGCGGGCTCATTGCGTATGTTGCACCGGCATCCATTTGATCCATACATGCCTCACTGAATTCATCAGCAGAAGTTTACCCATAGGCAGCCACTATGCGGGCATTTTTGCATTCTGGAGCCAACGACGCACCCTCAACGCGTCGTCACCGCGCATTGCACTGAAAGGCAATGCCGACATTAAGCACCAGCCCACTCCATCCACACATGCGTTTTCAAGCCGCCGAACACCTCGTCCCAACCTGAAATTGAGCCCTTGATTCATGAAGCCTTCAGATACGCAAGCTGCTGCACCCACTGCCAATGATGTGCCCGTCAACGCCCCCCGAGTGGGTTCTGGCCTCCAAGTACGAGGAACTCACGGAGGTCACGATAAAGACGGTCAAACAACGCAAAAAAGTCCGGCACCTGGCGCGCGGGTGCCCAAGTCGCCGTCGTTCACCACCGCCTTTACGTCAACATCAAGGCCGCCTATCAATGGATAAAAGACCACCTGCCCAAACAACACCGCCCGGCGTAAAGATCTGCCCATGGTCTCCGGTGCCCGGCTCCAGATTGCCTTCACCGAGGGTCAGGAATGTCGCGAACTGCAGCCCCCTTGCCGAATCAACAGGAGCAGCATCCTTGCGCGATGAATCAGGTGCAAGATTGCCGACGGTACCTATTCCTATGTGGACTACTTGCCAGACAGTCCCAAGGCTGTAGCTTCTTCCAAAAGCAACCCGCTCATGGAAACGTTGCTGCAAAAGCAACTGGCCATCGATGTCCGCCAGGTGAAGAACTGGCAAATGCCCCCTTCCACCTACAACGGCTACGCCAAAGCCATCACTGAAGAGCGCATGCGCCGCTGGCATGGGTGCAGGTGGGTGAGGTGCTACCCAGTCTGCCGTGACTGGGTTTCGGAAATGGACTGCGCCAGCAAGGCCATACGGAACATGCTTATCCCACTGCGCAGCCTATTTGAGGATGCCCTGAATGATGAGCTGATCGCCTGCAGTCCTTTCGAGCGCATCGCTTTGTCTAAACTGATCAGGTAAACGGCCAAGGTCAGCGACTATGTGGTGACGCCATTCACTGCAGCGGAGCGCGAGGCCATCCTCAAGGCCTGCCGCCCCGACGAACGGCCCATGTTCCAGTTCTGGTTTGAGACACGCCTGCGCCCAGGCGAGCTGCAGGCGTTGCAGTGGAACCACATCGATTGGGATCGAGCCGTTGCCCGGATAGAGCTCAATCAGGTCGCAGACGTGATCAAGGGACCCAAGACAGCTGCCGGCATTCGTGATGTGGAACTGTCTGCCGAGGCACTCGCTGCGCTGCGAGCCCAGCGCCCTATTTCCGAGCTCAAGGGCGAACGCATCTGACTCAATCCACGCACGAGCGAACCTTGGAGCACCGATGCCCAGATCCGCAAGACACTCTGGCAGCCGGTCTGCAAGCGCGCCGAAGTGGAGTACCGCAACCCGTACCAAGTCCGCCACACCTATGCCTCGGCCCTACTGACGGCCGGCGCCAATCCCTGGTACGTGGCCAGCCAGTTGCGGCACTAGGATGTGGAGATGGTGTCCCGGACGTATGGCAAGTTCATCCGGGAGGACTACCAGAAGCCGAAACCGGCCCTGCGCGCTGTCAACTGAGATCGGTGCATTCCGCGTGCATTTCACGTGCATTCTTGCGCACCATCCTGCACCATCCAGACAAAAGAAAACCGCCCTACACCTTGCATTTACTTGGTGTAGGGCGGTGGTGGATGGTGGGCTGGCGGGAATTGAATCTTCCCTTGAAACCAGCATAAACCAAAGACTTTTGAAAATTTTTATGTCTTGATGTTCCCCATGTTGTTCCCCCGTTGGAGCAAATTTAAGGCTGGATTGGGTTGGAACACTTAAGACATAAATTTATTGGCAAATTATTGCACATGCTCAGCGCAAAAAAGGCAAAAAACGGTGCCGGATACGGATTTGAATGAGGACAGTGAATTTTTGGCTCAGCTGAAACTGCCCCCCATAAAGGTTTGAATTTTCCACAATTGTTCACCTCGTTCAAAGACCTCTTTGGACAACTATAGGCTGATGGACTAAACCGCTCGCGCGGTAGTCCGCCGCGAAGGCCCTGACGCGGAATACACATCGCACCCCTGTCTATGTTGGTGAATGAGGCAATCGGCCTCGTTCTTCGACAGGAGTGCGATCATGACCCCCTCGATTCAAACCATCTCCCCGTTGCGTCAGCGCATGCTCGACGACATGCGAATGCGCAAGCTGCAGCCTCGTACGCAGGAAGCCTATATCCGTGCTGTGCGCAATCTGGCCGCCTACCTAAAGCGCTCGCCTGACACCGCCACCGTCGAGGATTTGCGCAACTTCCAGCTGCATTTGGTGGATGCAGGATCATCACCCACCACACTGAACGCCACGCTCACAGGTCTGAAGTTCTTCTTTGACGTGACGCTCGGTCACATTGAGCTGATGGCCAAGATGCAGCCTGTGAAGTTGCCTAGAACCTTGCCTGTGGTTCTCAGCAGCAAGGAAGTCTCACGCCTGCTGGCAGCGGCCTACAACATCAAGCACCAAGTGGCTCTGTCTGTGGCCTATGGCGCAGGTTTGCGTGCCAGCGAAGTGGTGCACTTGCGGGTCACGGATGTGGATAGCCAGCGCATGACCTTGCGCATCGAGCAAGGCAAGGGGGCCAAGGATCGCTATGCCATGCTCAGCCCCGTTGTTCTGCAGCGCCTGCGCACATGGTGGCATCTGGCACATGCCCAGGGCAAGATGTTGCCCGGTGGATGGCTGTTTCCGGGTATGACGGCCCTGGAGCCCCTGACGATTCGCCAGCTCAATCGTGCCGTTCATGCTGCCGCCGAAGCGGCAGGCATCGACAAACGCGTCACGACGCACACCCTGCGCCATAGCTTTGCCACACATCTGCTGGAGCGCAAGGTCGATATCCGTGTGATTCAGGTTCTGCTGGGTCACCAGAAGCTGGAGACTACTTCGATCTATGCCCATGTGGCGACCGATCTGCTGCGTGATGTGATCGGCCCACTGGAGCCAATGCAAACAAGCTGAGAGGCACTCGTGCAGCGGCCCTCCTTGGAGGTTGCCGACATCTTTCTTCAACATGGCGCAGCCTGGCGTGAGAGCCAGCGTGGCCACCTGAGCCTGTCTCAGCTCAAGGTGATGTCGGCCATTGAACAGTGCCGTACAGCGGCACTGGGTGGTCATGTTTTGCGCTGCGAAGGCTGCGCAGCAGAGCAAGTTTCCTATAACTCCTGCCGTAACCGCCACTGCCCCAAGTGCCAGAGTGCAGCCGCCAAGCGCTGGCTGGATGCCCGTCAGACTGATCTGCTGCCCGTGGAGTATTACCACGTGGTCTTCACCTTGCCTGCACCGATTGCCGATCTGGCTTACCAGAACAAGGCTGAACTCTATGGGTTGCTGTTTGATGTCGCTGCCGAGGTATTGCAAACCATCGCTGCAGACCCCAAGCACCTTGGAGCTCGTATTGGGGCTACCTTGGTACTGCACACCTGGGGTTCTGCCTTGACCCATCACCCCCATGTGCACGGGATCGTGCCTGGTGGTGGTTTGGCGGATGAGGGGCGACGCTGGAAGGCTTGCCGGCCTGGGTTCTTCCTGCCAGTGCGCGTGCTGTCCCGGCTGATGCGTAGGCGCTTTCTTGAAGAACTGCTGCGCCTTCATCAAACGGGCGGGCTCAGGTTCTTTGGAGCACTGGCTGGTCTGGCCGACGCAGGGCACTTCAGGCAATGGCTAGCCCCCATGCGTCAATGTGAATGGGTGGTTTACGCCAAGCGTCCATTTGCAGGGCCGCAGGCGGTACTGGCCTATCTCTCCCGCTACACGCACCGTGTCGCCATCTCCAACAGCCGGTTGATTGCCATGGATGCGCACGGGGTGAGCTTGCGCTGGAAGGACTACCGGGCCAAGGGCCGCACACGCCACAAGACTATGACCTTGGCTCCCGAAGAGTTCATGCGCCGATTCTTGTTGCATGTGCTGCCCTGCGGCTTCCACCGCATCAGGCACTATGGTTTGCTGGCCAACGGTGCTCGCAAGAGCTGTCTGTCTTTGGCGCGTGAGCTGCTGCAAGTCGCACCAGCACAGGCCGCGAGCGACACCGAGAAGTCTGTGCAAACGGTTATGTCAGAGAGGAAGACAACACCTGTATTTTTCTGCTGGCATTGCGGCAAAGCCCTGAGCGTCTTGCAAGGCTTTGTGCGTGGGCAAGCCATCCGTGCACCACCAGCATCATGAGCACCGCACCTTCAAACCTCAAAGCGATGTCGATGTCCACCAGCAACTCGACGGAGGAAGCGCACGCCTGTTTGCGGCACGTGTGGAGTTACGGATGCCATGGAGGCTGCCTAGAGGTGCAACAGCCATATGGCGGGCTGCACTTGGCTTATTACCAGGCTGAATCTTTGCTCTTGAGCATGCTGAGCGTCTGGGTAGCTGCACTCCGGATCGCAGAAGTCAGACTCAAATCCCCATAGCGTTTGCGCCCGGAACACCAACATAGGCGTGTTCCGCGGTTTCCACCATCGAGGCTTGTGCGACACCTGCCCTCAGGCAGGGTTGATCGTCGCGTGGGGGTGTCGTTCCGGGCAGGTATCCCACAACCCTAAACTGATTGAGTCGTTCGCGCTTCAGGCCTTAGGCGACCGCTCCTGCCAAGAGCAGCCGTTGAGCCCCGCTGGCCTAACCGACAGCTAGTCGTTCCAGTCCAATGTCGTGGGCCGACGAGCAACAATAGTTAGGATCGACTTGCGTACATGTAGAGTCGCGACCACTACATTCAAGGGAGGCACGAAGATGGATAACCTATTTGCCAATCGGACGGTGCACAGGGACTTCCTGATCAACGAACTTACTCGGCGAGATGTTCAGGGTTGTGACGTCTTCATTGCCGTAGCGTTCTTCACTGAAACCAATGTTGTCCAAAAACTTCTAGACCACGGCTGCAAGGTTTGGCTGGTGGTAAGGCTGGGCTTTCCGACCTGTCCTGCTGCTGTCGAGTGGGCGATGAGCCACCCGAATGTCCAACTTCGCGTCTATACGGCGCGTTCATTCCATCCAAAACTCTATCTTTTCGGCGATAACAAGGCGTTGGTGGGGTCGGCCAACCTAACAAGAGCGGCCATCACAGCGAATCAAGAAATCGTAGTGGGACTTGACGATAGTGACGAACGTTTGCCTGAGCTCGCAGCGATATTCCAAGACTACTGGGAAAGCGCTGACGTTCCCACAGGCGAAATGTTGGCACAGTACAGGATGTTGTACCGCAAGTACGAGCAGCACAGCAACGCTGCAGAATTGCTTGCTGACGAGGTTGCAGAGTTGCTCGGCAAGACCGCACCGAACAACATCGCCCGCGGACAGCCAAAGCCCAGGTCCGATTCTCTCTTTCGTTCAAGCTTTCGAAAGTCCTACCAAGAGTGCGTGTCGGCATTCAGCATTGTGCGAGATGCATACGCAGCGAGCGGCTATAGGAAGGTCAGCGAGCAGGACGTTCCACTCCGTCTTGAGGTTGACTCCTTCATGAGTTTCATTCGGCAAAAACACGCCACCGGGGAGTCTTGGCAGCAGTCCCCCTACCGAACCGTCGAGGAGCAGCGAACCATCTTGCGACCACTCATTGACGAGTGGTCATCTATACCATGGCCTTACTTCGAGAACACCATCGTCGGCGAGACCTATCCACGCCTGCAGCGCGTATTCAAGTCAAAGGAGACAATTCTCGCGGCCTCGGACGATGACCTGTTTGACGCCCTATCCACTCTGCACAGTTTCGGCGACCGCCTCCGCTTCTATCGCGGCGGGAAAGAAACTTGGAGAGATGAGTTCATCAATAGCAACGACCCCGAACGCGCCAGAGAGGCGCTTGCGCATTTGGTGTTCGGGCGTGGGGACGTAGTAGACAGGATGGCTGATGCTGTCAATGGCGACGGCAAGATTAAGGCTTTCGGTAAGGCCAACGTTCAGGAACTCATCGGCTGGTGCAACAAGGAAGAACTCCCCATCCTTAATAGCCGAACGACAAAAGTGCTGCGCTACTTGGGATCCAGAGTTCGACAGATCCACTGACCTGCCACTGCGTAGCGGTATCAGTTGTGCGACTGTCCTGATTGATTTCTAAAAGGCAAGAAGTTCGGTTCATCTTCGCTGTGCTTGTCGATCGGACCAAGTGTTTTCAAGCTGATCATGACGGCATCCGCATCCGCGAACGATGCGATTCGGGATACGGCCCGATAGCAGGGGGCAGTGTTGGCTTCTGTCGCGTTGATTACGACCGGCAGCGATCGCTGCAAAGCAGAAGTAGGCTGTTAATTTCCACCCAGAAGTGACCCACTAGCCCCCGGTGGGGAAGCGGACAAAAACTTGGACTACCAGGAGATGTAATGGATGCCTCCCTGCCTACGGGCAGCTCAAAGGCCGCAGAAGCATAAAGATGAACAGCGTGACCGTTTTGGGAGTGTGCTTGTTCGCTAGACGAGCTGGGCTCTTGAATGGATACGGTATCAAAGTGCCCGTGGCTTGATAGACCAATGTCTTCACAAACATCAGCGAGGTTTCGTCATGCATCGTTGTACTACCCAAAGCGCGGGGCAAATCATCGGTCAGGTGGCCGGCCTGCAGGTCATTGGACTGGACATCGCCAAAAGCGTGTTCCAACTTCACACCGTGGACATGAGCACAGGCGAGATTGTCAACGTGCAGCTAAAGCGGGCCAAGGTTTTAGGGCACTTCGCCAACCGTGCACCTTGCTTGATCGGCATCGAAGCCTGCGGCGGAGCGCACCACTGGGCCCGTGAGTTGACGGCGCAGGGCCATGCCGTGCGGCTGATTCATGCCAAAGCCGTGCGCCCATTCGTGAACGGCAACAAGACCGACGCTACAGATGCACGCGCCATCTGGCTGGCGATCCAGCAGCCGGGTACCAAATTCGTGGGCGTGAAAACGCTGGCGCAACAAGCCACGCTCACCTTGCATCGTCAGCGCGAGATGTTGATGCGGATGAAGATCATGCAGATCAATGCGTTGCGGGGACTACTCTATGAGTTTGGAGCCACCTTAGCGCGAGGCAAGAAGGCGTTGTTGGGCGAGTTGGAACTCGCACTGGAGGCGCTTGCCAACAGCATTCCACAGTATGTCGTCGATAGCCTGCGCGAGCAGGCCCAGCGCATCAAGCAACTGGCGATAGACATTAAGGCCATCGAGGTGAGGCTTGCTGAGGTCCTGCGCATTGACGTCGACATGAAGCGTGTGGCGGCGATACCCGGGGTAGGCCTGCTCTCGGCTACAGCGGCCATCGCCACTATGGGAGAAGCCAAGGCATTCAAGTCGGGGCGCGAATTCTGTGCCTGGCTGGGTCTGGTACCCAAGCAACGAGGCACAGGTGGCCGGGTAAATCTTCTGGGGATCTCCAAACGGGGCGACACCTACCTGCGGACTTTGCTTATTCACGGTGCGCGTGCGGTACTGAGACATGCGAAAGAGCCCGGCCCATGGCTGGAACAGCTTCAAGCCAGGAGGCCAACGAACGTTGTGATCGTGGCACAGGCGGCCAAGATGGCGCGAACGATCTGGGCCGTTACGGCCCGACAGCAGGACTACCAACGAGGCCACCAGAGCACCAGGCCGCTTGGGGCTTGAACGGATAGCAGATCAACCCGAGAAAGGAGGATGTGAACCTTTGAAGGCGATGAGGCAGCAACAAAGCAGCGTGATGTGAAACAGGTCAGACCGGGACGAGCTAAACCTGGATGAACTACCGGACTTCAAAAGTCCGTCCTAGGAGATGAGGCGCTCGTCAGCGGATTACATCGGGGCCAGCGGACAAGGGGCAACCCAGCGTCCACATCACAGGCCGGATACAAGGCAGCAGCCGACTTCTTCACAAAGCATTGCGGGTTACTACTCATGGCTGGGAGGCATCCATACAAGGTAGTTCATGTACTCATACGCAGACAGGATTCGTGCAGTTGAGATTTACATCAAGCTTGGCTTGCGTGTCAGAGCCACGATTCGCCAGTTGGGATATCCAACCAAGAACGCATTGAAAGGCTGGTATCAGCAGTACCTGAAGCATCAGGATTTGCCTGCAAACCAAACGCCAAGAGCACCGAAATATTCGCTACAGCAAAGACAGGTGGCGGTTGCTCATTACCTCGCCCACGATCGCTGTATTGCCGCCACGATGAGGGTTTTGGGTTACCCGGGTCGAGGAACGTTGACTGCGTGGGTTCGGCAAGACTGCCCTGAGGTCAGTAAATCGATGGTCGGCAGGCCTTGGCCGACTACAAAGCCTGATGCTTTGATGTGTGAGGGCGTGGTGCAACTGTGTGCCCGCCAATCAAGTGCACAGGAGATTGCGGACAAGTTAGGGGTATGCCGGGGAACCTTGTACAACTGGAAAAATCAGTTGCTTGGCCCTTGTGCCCCCACCTCGATGAAACACAGTCCAAAGCGATCGCCAGTGTTAGATGCAGCAGCGCTCAGGCGCCAAGTTGAATCATTGCGCCAGGATGTTCGGCGGCTGAAGATAGAGCGGGAGCTTCTCAAACAGGCCCATGAAATCTTAAAACATGGATCCGACATTGACCTACATAGGCTGGCAAACAAAGATAAGGCTGTGCTGGTTGAAGCGTTGCATGGGCAGTATGAATTGCCAGAACTACTTTCTTTTGTTGGCCTTGCTAAGAAGCTCGTATTTTTTCCATCGTGCCCGGCTGAAGCTGGCTGACAAATACTTGGATGTACGCCGAAGCATCACAGAGATCTTCGACAACAACTACCGCTGCTATGGATACCGCAGGGTTCAGGCATCCCTGCTCAAGGAGTGCACGTGTATATCCGAGAAGGTGGTTCGTCGACTGATGAAGCAGGAAGGGTTGGCCGTGACCAAGCCAAAACGCCGCAGATACAACTCATACCTTGGAGAGATAGGTGTGGCCCCGCCAAACCTCATCAATCGAGACTTCCATGCTGCTGCGCCCAATGAGAAGTGGCTCACCGACATTACTGAATTCCAGATTCCTGCTGGCAAGGTTTACCTGTCACCAGTCATTGATTGCTTTGACGGGCTGGTGGTGAGTTGGTCGATTGGGACTCATCCCAATGCAAATCTCGTCAACACAATGTTGGATGCGGCCATTGATGCTGTTCAAGGCAGCGAGAGCCGCCCTGTGATTCATTCTGATCGTGGAGCTCACTACCGCTGGCCAGGCTGGCTCTCGAGGGTCCATGATGCAAAGTTGGTTCGCTCGATGTCTCGTAAAGGGTGCTCGCCAGACAATGCTGCATGCGAAGGCTTCTTCGGAAGGCTGAAAATGGAGCTGTTCTATCCCGGCAATTGGCAATCAACGACGATTGAGCAGTTCATCGAAGCTGTCGATACGTACATTCGTTGGTACAACGAAAAACGTATCAAGGTATCTCTGGGACGTTTAAGTCCTGTGGAATACCGGCACAAACTTGGCCTAGCCGCATAAAACTAGTCCAAGTTTTTATCCGCACCTCCGGCGGGTCAGTTTTGCGTGGAAATCAACAATTCCTGCGGCTGCAGTTCTTGCGGATAAAGGTTACGACGCCCAAGAGCGGGTCGTAGACCCGCTCTTGAAGCAAGGTAAGCAAGTAGTCATCCCAAGTCGTAGGCACTGCAAAGAAAAGCGCTACTACGACAAGCACTTGTACAAAGCACGCCACCTTATTGAGAACTTCTTTGCACGCTTGAAGCAGTACCGTTGCATAGCAACGCGCTATGACAAAACTGCAGATGCGTTCTTGGGAGGCATCCACCTGGCCGCAGTCGTCATTTGGCTTAATTGATGACAAGCCCTAGCAAACGCCTATCCTCTTGCTCATGGGCAGAGATAGGGTCATGCAGCCAGGCGTAGAACCCTGCACGAGCGACTCGCAACAATCGGCACATCAGGCTGACTGCGTGCTCAGTACGATGCTCGTTGATAAAGCGGTACTTCACTCGGGCTCCCTGGCCAAGTACCGCACGGATTTTTTTAAGATATCCCGCTCTTCTACGATGCGACGCATCTGGCTGCGTAGTCGCAGGATCTCACTCTTGGCTTCAAACAGTTCTTGGGATTGCTGCTCATTGCGGTCTGGTGAGACGGCCTTGACCCATTTGTACAAGCTATGCGTTGAGACCCCTAAGCGGGCTGCCACCTCGGCCACCGAATAACCGCGTTCGGTGACTTGCTTGACCGCTTCTTCCTTGAATTCTGGCGTAAACCTCTGTGCGCTCATGGACTGCCTCCTATGCTCAAAAGATAGGCGGGGTTTGTCTACCTGCCTAGGGGCAGTCCAAAGATAGGCGGGGTTTGTCTACCTGCCTAGGGGCAGTCCAAAGATAGGCGGGGTTTGTCTACCTGCCTAGGGGCAGTCCACCTGACAATCTCACGTTTGTGTTTGGCTTTTTCTACGAGCACCTCTTGAGGCAGTTCCACCCCATTCTTGATGGCCAATATTTCTGCCATGATGCTGACCGCTATCTCTGCAGGTGTCTTGCTGCCGATGTAGATGCCGATGGGGCCACGCAAGTCGACCAATGACTTTTCGGTTTCACCAAAGTGTTCAATCATTCTCTGCCGACGTGCTTGATTGTTGCGCCGAGATCCGATAGCACCGACATAGAACGCTTTGCTATGAAGCGCTTCCAGCAACGCCAGGTCATCCAACTTTGGATCATGGGTGAGTGCCACGATACAGCTTCCTGAGTCTGGCTTGAAAGCCACAACAGCATCATCAGGCATCTCATTGATTGTTCGTGCTTGAGGGACCGACCACGCGCCCATGTATTCCTCACGAGGATCGCAGACAGTAACAGCGAATCCGTTGAACAGTGCCATTGTCGCGAGGTACTCGGACAAAGCTCCCGCACCGATGATGAGCATGCGAAACCCAGGCCCCATAGGATTGGAAAGTGTCTGTCCATCAAACGTCAAAGGCTGAAGCTGCTCATTGCGGTGAAGACGGACGGCTCCACTTTGGCAATCTACGATACGCTGCAACAGCGCTCCACACTCCAAATGGGTAACGAGTTCAGCCAGTTCATCCGTAGCCGGATTGAATTCGAGCAAGAGTTCAAGCGTTCCGCCGCAAGGCAGCCCAAATCGATGTGCTTCGTCGGCCTCAATGCCATAACGCACAAGTTCAGTGGCGTGCTCCGGAAAGCGTCCCGCGCCGATGGCACGGGTGTAAGTAGCAATGAGGTCATCCTCAATGCAACCGCCTGAGACCGATCCAACGCTGCGACCATCGTCACGCAAGGCCATCATCGACCCTACTGGTCGGGGTGACGAACCCCAAGTCCGAACCACCGTAGCAAGCAGTGCCTGCTGGCCCGACAATCGCCAGTCACGCAATGCTTTGAGAACCATGAGATCGATGTTGTCCATTTCCAGCTTCTCCTTATCGTTAAGCTCAAGCACTGCTCCATCTTCAGCGAAGAGAGTCAGGTCTTGCGGCTGCTTGCTGCGTTGGCTGCTGCCAGGGCTGTCATGTTCACCACGCGGCGCACGGTCGACGATGGGGTCAGCACGTCAGCTGCGCCGCCGCCGCCCAGCAGGATCGGGCCGATGGTGGTGCCGTGGCCGCCGGTTTGCTTGAGCACGTTGAACAGAATGTTCGCTGCGTCAAGGTTCGGGCAAATCAGCACGTTGGCGGAGCCGGAGAAGGTGGTTTCCAGTAGCGTGTTGTGGCGCACGGATTCGGACAGTGCCGCGTCGCCGTGCATTTCACCGTCGCATTCGATGTGCGGTGCCATCGTCTGGAACAGGTCGCGGGCCTTGCGCATCTTCAGGGCCGACGGGCGTGTGGACGAGCCGTAGTTGGAGTGCGAGAGGAACGCCACCTTGGGTGGCAGGCCGAAGCGCTGGACTACTTCAGTGGCCATCAGGGCGATGAAGGCCAGCTCTTCTGCGGTCGGGTCTTCATTGATGTAGGTGTCGGCGATGAACAGCGTGCCGGTATCCAGCATCACGGCGTTGACGGTGGCCAGTTGGTTGTAGCCTTCCTTCAAGCCCAGGATGTCGCGCACGTGGCCGACGTGGGCGTCGAACTTGCCGACCAGGCCGCACAGCATGGCGTCAGCGTCACCCAGGTGCACCATCAGCGCAGCGATGATGGTGTTGGAGCGGCGCACGGCAGCCTTGGCGGCTTCGGGTGTGACGCCGTCGCGGCCCATGAGCTTGTGGTAGGTTTCCCAGTACTGGCGGAAGCGGGGGTCATCTTCAGGGTTGCAGATTTCCACATCCTTGCCCAGTTGGAGGCGCAGTCCGGCCTTGGCAATACGGGCTTCGATGACGGCAGGGCGACCGATCAGAATCGGCTTGGCCAGACCGTCGTCGATGGCGACTTGCACGGCGCGCAGTACGCGCTCATCTTCACCTTCGGCGTAGGCCACGCGCTGCTGGTTGGCCTTGGCGGCGGCAAACACGGGGCGCATGAACATGCTGGTCTGGTAGACGAAGCGGGTCAGGCTTTCGCGGTAGGCCGCGATATCTTCGATGGGACGAGTGGCCACACCCGATTCAGCAGCGGCCTGGGCCACTGCGGGGGCAATGCGCAGAATGAGGCGCGTATCGAAGGGAGTGGGGATGAGGTAGTCGGGGCCGAAGGTCAGCTCTTTGCCTTGGTAGGCGGCGGCCACTTCATCGCTGACATCTTGTTTGGCCAGGGCGGCGATTTCGCGCACGCAGGCCAGCTTCATGGCTTCGGTGATCTTCGTCGCGCCGCAATCGAGCGCGCCACGGAAGATATAGGGGAAGCACAGCACGTTGTTCACCTGGTTCGGATAGTCCGAGCGGCCGGTGGCGATGATGCAGTCGGGGCGAACGGCCTTGGCCAGTTCGGGGCGGATTTCCGGCTCGGGGTTGGCCAGCGCCAGAATGATCGGCTTGTCGGCCATGGTGTTGACCATGTCGGCGGTCAGCACGCCAGGGGCGGAGCAGCCGAGGAACACGTCGGCACCGTTGACCACATCGGCCAGCGTGCGCGCGTCGGTCTTCTGGGCGTAGCGTTGCTTGGATTCGTCCAGACCCCCTGGGCGGCCGTCATAGATCACGCCCTTGGAGTCCACCATGTAGATGTTCTCGCGCTTGACGCCGAGGCCGACCATCACGTCGACGCAGGCAATCGCCGCAGCGCCCGCGCCGGAGACGGCGATCTTGACCTTGTCGATTTGCTTGCCCACGAGTTCGAGGCCGTTGAGCAGGGCGGCGCTGGAGATGATGGCCGTGCCGTGCTGGTCGTCGTGGAACACGGGGATCTGCATGCGCTTGGAGAGTTCACGCTCGATGTAGAAGCACTCGGGGGCCTTGATGTCCTCGAGGTTGATGCCGCCGAGCGTGGGTTCGAGCGCGGCGGCGATCTCGATGATCTTGTCGGGGTCACGGGCGTCGAGTTCGATGTCGAACACGTCCACGCCGGCGAACTTCTTGAACAGGCAGCCCTTGCCCTCCATGACCGGCTTGCTGGCCAGCGGGCCGATGTCGCCCAGCCCCAGCACGGCGGTGCCGTTGGTGATCACGCCGACGAGGTTGCCGCGCGAGGTGTATTCCGAAGCTTTGGAAGGATCGGCTTCGATGTCCAGGCAGGGATAGGCCACGCCTGGCGAGTAAGCGAGCGAGAGGTCACGCTGATTGGACAGCGGTTTGGTCGGCGTGACGGAAATCTTGCCGCGCGATGGGTTGCGGTGGTATTCGAGAGCGGCTTCGCGCAGTGCAGCTTCTGCTACGGACAGGTTTTGCGGCATTTTTCAATCTCAACAGGCACAGCAATGCAATCGGCGCAAGTAACTACTGCAGCCAATGCAAGCGAATGAATAAACAACTGAAATCGGATGGCCCTTGATGGAGCGGCCTCCTGAGAACGAAAGTCTCGAGGCCTCCATCCGTAACCTCTTCGCAGATCCCGGATGTTGCTCATCCGGGCTGCGAGAGATGTGTCATGGACGACCTATACGCCCACCTGGTTTACCAAACCCACGAATCGCGAGACCACTGTCCGCAGTGAGCATGGAGCCTGTAATGTGCGCAGACTCCATATCGGATGCGAGCATGGCGTACATTCCGCCGTACACGTCCGCATTGGGAATGGCCTGCAACGGGATGATGGCCTGCGCCCCGTCCAGAATGGAATCCTTAGGCGCTTGCCCCAATGACTTGACGCCCTTGAGAACCGTAGGCGCGATACCCGGAGCCACGCCATTGACACGGATGTCTGGCGCCAGCTCATAGGCCAACTGTTTGACCAATCCCAGCACCGCATGTTTGGAGGCCGTGTACAGAACACCTCCTCCAGCGGGTGAAGAGCTGGCAAAGGAACCGGTAAGCACCACGTTGCCGCGTGAGGCCAAAAGCGCGTCAAGGCTTGCGCGAACACCCAACACGTACCCCTTGACATTGATGGAGAAGAGCTCGTCAAACGCTGTCGACAGCGCATCTCCTTCCATATCCTCAAGGGCCACAGCGTGATCGTAAATACCCGCATTGCCTACGAATACGTCGAGTTGACCGAACGTATCAACGGCTGCGGCAACGGCCTGCTGGTTGTCACTCCAGTTGCTCACATCACCGACCACGGCAACGGAAGATGCGCCGAGTTCTTTCGTGAGCTCAGCCAGTGCTTGCGCTGACACATCCATCAGAACCACCCTGGCGCCTTCCTTGACGAAGCGACGCGCAATCCCTCGACCGATGCCACCGGCAGAGCCTGTGATCAGAGCAACTTTGTTTTCCAAGGTTCCCATATTGACGCTCCGTCAACCGGTCAGGCCAACAAACGGCCTGCGTTGGGCACATGCGTTGGAAGATTCAGCGACTTGAGAATTTTCCAGACGGTGGCAACGGAAGCGGACATGACTGGAATGTCAAAGCTGTCCTGAACCGGCTGAATCGCGGGCAGCGATGGCATCTGCACGCAGGCGCTCAGAATCAACGCGTCCACGTTCTTGGTGTTGACCTTTTTGGCATGCTCCTTAAGGTCCTGCGGATTGAGTCGCCCAACCGCGAGGTTGTCGGAGACCTCCAGGCTGAGCGCGTCCTGCACTTCAATGCCTTCTGCCTCAATGTAGTCACACACCAGTTTGGTCAGCGGTTTCATGTAGGGCGCAACCACCGAGACACGTTTGGCGCCAACGTGATGCAGTGCCTCAACCAGCGCCCCAGCGGAAGAAATGACAGGCGAATCACCGCCTTGATTTTCACGTACGGCCGCTTCCAGTTTGGTCTGGCTACGGCGGTGATAGCCAACGCCCTGCGCCATGATGGCGACCAGACAGGCATACGCCAAGACATCTACACGTGCATCGGCCAAATCAGCAGCGCATTGCACTGAGGCGTCATCCATCGATTTGAGCTCCTCCGGCGTGACGTGCTTCATACGCATGCGCGCAGAGTGAAATGTGAAGCTGTCGCCCAGACCCGGAATGGATCTCAGCATGGCGGGGATCTCCGTTTCCATCGTGGTGTTGGAGCTAGGGACGATCAGTCCGATACGACGTGAAGCATTCATAAAGTCAAATTCCTAGGTATTAGATTAATAACTTTTGGGGTCGTGGATCAGGTTGACGGTCTCGATGTACGGTATTTCCTCTGCTTTGCTGCGCATCCAGCGAATCCGTACGGGACTGTGTTTACCTGTCTTGACGACCTGTTCCAATTCAATGTCAACGCCAGTGGCACAGAGCCGGAGCGCATCCAGCTTCTGTGCGGTGTCGATGTCGTGCATCAACCCCAGAGCGGCGTCAATCAGATGGAACTCGTTCCAACGCCTTGCCATTTCGGGGTTGCGTGCTTCGATCGCATCAAGGAAAAAGCGATCGACTGCGGTGAAATCTTCTGGCACATGTGGGCGCGAGAAATGCACTCGCTGATGCCGGTGAATGCGCTGATACGCGTGTTCAACCGCCTCGCGCAGCATTTCGGGATAACGCGACAGCAGTACCTCGTGAAACGCCAGATGGCTCTCTTGGAAAGCGCGTGTGGAATAGTGGTTGGACTCCATCTCCGCAAGCGCCTTGCGCATGGCAGCAATTTCTGCATTGGAAACCACTGGCACCAGCGCAGCAATCAAAGGCGGCTCAACCAGAAGACGCAGTGCATAGAGTTGCTCCGTGTGTTCAAACTTGATGGGCCCAACCTCCACGCCGCGGTTGTTCGTCGCGACGACCAGTCCGCTGATCTGCAAACGGTTGAATGCCTCACGCAATGGTGTACGGCTGGTCTCCAGTTCCTCGGCCAGATCCGCTTGTGACAAGCGCATGCCAGGAGCGTAGAAGCCACTGACGATCCGGTCCTCCAGAACACGATGAACCATGTCCACCGAATGTCCACGTTGCCTACTCATGCATACCTCCCTTATTTTTCATTCCACACCAAGATTGCGAGCCAGCAGACGTGAAAAGTCCTCTGGCCTCAACCGTGTAATTGCTTCCAGTTGCATCGCATCCAGTAGCAGGCTGCTGCCGTCAGGCATGACCTTGAGCAGCACTCGCTCCCCTTGTCGCATGGCGACCTTTTGAAGAGCGACAGCGGTGAACTCATTGGCGACGACGATTGGCTCACCAACAAACGCCGCGTCCGGGACATCAACGCCTTGCTTCAAAAAATCGGAGGGTTCGAAATAGCTGCTCATAGAAGTGCCTAAGAAAGTTCAATCACACGGGGCGAACGAGTGTAGGAGGACGGTTGCACGCCTTTGAGCACGGGGAGTTTGGTGCGAATCTCGGCGACTCGCGAAAGGTCGAGATCAACCACCTGAACCGCAGCGCTGGCACTGTCCAGATCGGTCAGCACCTTGCCCCACGGATCGACCACCATGGCGTGTCCCCACGTCTGGAAGGCATCCTTGGTCGGGTCTTCTCCACGTACCGTTGCCGATGCCACCACGAAGGCTGCATTCTCGATGGCACGTGCGCGCAGCAGTACTTCCCAATGTGCCTGACCTGTGGTGTAAGTGAACGCGGCGGGCACCAGAAACACCTGAGCGTCCTGAAGCGCGAGCGCACGAAACAGCTCAGGAAATCGCACATCGTAGCAAATGGTCATGCCAATCTTCACGCCGTTGATGTTCAGAATCACTGGCTCTTGCCCGCGCAGCTCAACGCTCGAGGCCTCAAACGACTGACCCGCTACGTTGGCGTCGAACAGATGGATCTTGTGATAGTGCCCTGCCAGTTCGCCGCGCTTGTCCATCACGATGGCGGAGTTGTGAATCCGGCCTTCGCTGTCGCGATTCTTGAACCCGCCTAACGTCACAGGAACGCCCACTTGGCGTGCGGCATTGCGCAGCGCTTCAATGGGCGCACTATCCAGCGACAGTGCTGCTGCACGCATCTCGGCGTTGGAGCCAAGGAACAGTCCGTTCTCAGGCAAGCTGATGAGCTGAGCGCCCTGCTCCGCACATTGGTGAATGGCCTGAAGCGCCTGCTTGAGGTTGGCATCCAGATCACGTCCAGCGTGCCATTGCGTGAGGCCCATGCGAAAGTGCTGTGCGGCCGTGTTTGTGGTTTGCTCCATGAGAGTGTCTTTCATTGTGGGAAGAGCATGCGAGCGACAGTCCAGCCGCCGCCGGAGGCCGTCATTGGCTCGTATGCATAGGTTTGTGCTTTCACGCCGGGGCCAACGGCGCCAAGCATGATGATCCAGTTAAGCAGCTCATACTGACCGTGACTGAGCAGCGCATAGGGTTCGAGATTGGCGAGGCTCAAGCCTTGTCCATATTCGAGCAAGTCAAGGATGTAGCGGTCAAACTCCAAATCAACGAAACCAAACTTGCCGGGATCCAGCCAGTGCGAGAGTCCGCCCGTACCCAGGAAGGCCACGCGTTTGCCCGAGCTTTCAATGACTGCACGCAAGGCTTCACCGAACACTCGCGCATTGAATGGCGAGAACGTGCGCGCAGGTTGCGTGATGATCGGGATCACCGGGATATCGGGGTTGGGCAGCAAGAGCTTCATCGGCACGATGAAACCATGGTCCAAATCCACACGCGGGGCCGATTCCACCTCCATGCCCAGCGAGCGGATGTGTTGCACGATGCGGTTGGCCAGCTCACTGTCACCTTGCAAGCGCAGATCGATGTCGGGACGCTTGTAGAACGCCATCGAACCTTCGTGCGATGCACCGTTACCCACAACAAACGAACCCGTCTCGAAACTCTGAAAATGGCAATCCGCCGTTGCGATGATGACGTCCGGCTTGGCGGCCACGAGGTCCGCGCGCAGGCGCTCATAGGCGGCCTTCAGACGTCCAACCGCTTCCGCCGGATCGATCTCGGGGCGAGCCAACAGATCAGGTACATGCGAGCAACCACCCGCAAACACCAGGTTGCGCGGCACATTGGCCGGAGGCAATTGGGCTGCACGGTTAACCGTGAATGCACCCTTGTTGATGCTGTCGCCCAGATCATCCTTGAACCAGCGGCTCACCAAAATAGTGATGCCGTCACCCACGCCCGCCGAGCGCAGACGATCCCGGTCTCCTGCATAAATGACCTGACTCCACTCAGCATCCAGCCCGTACTTCAGACCGACTGTGTCGGGTGACTTCTTGAATTCATCGAGCGACTCGGGTGAGCGCGCAATCGACAGAATCGCAGACTCCAGAACTTTTCTATCCATGATAAAGAGCCTTCCTGCGATTGACTCAGAACTGCTGCAGTGAGCCATCACGGACCACCACAGTGCTGTCGATGGTGACCGTGCAATTGCGCAGCGGGATGTCCAGATGCGCCGGGGTTTCACGATTCGCGAAGCGGTTGGAGCCGGTCGAGAACATGAAATTGCCTGAGGTCGAACGCAGTTCCTGGCCGAAGAGCTTCTTCGCGTCATAGACCGCCAACGCCGCCCACGATGCATTCGGGTGAACGCCCCAACCCATGTGAGACAAAGCGTAGACCTCTGGGTCCTTCCAACGCTCGAAATAGTCGCGCAGCACGAAAGCGTCCGAGCCTTCACCACGAATGTCAGTGATGTAGCCGTCCTTGATCGTCAACGTCACGGGACTTTGCACATAGGTCTGCCAAGGGATCAACACATCACCAGGCTGCAGCACGATGGTGCCGTTGGCCGTCTTGTCGTTGGGAAAGCAGGCGATGAAACCACTGGGCCAGTTGTCCCAGCGACCTGGCTCATCCACATAGCCCCACTGACGGGTGATCGGCAACGCCTCACCGCTGATGTCCACTGTCAGGTCGGTGCCAGCAGCACTGGTGATGTGCATGGTGCGACCGGCCTTAAGAACCTCTGCACCGCGATCCACGAGACTGCGCAATTCGCTCGAACCCATCAGGCGCTCAAGCACATCGGCGGGCTCGGGTGACACAAACAGCATGCGCTTGCCCTTGCCAACGATACGGGTGCGCACGTCCGAATGAATCAGGCCACCCACGGTCAGGTCGAGCACCAGATCACATTGCTCGGCAGCAGCCAGAAGTGCCGACACTTCACGGCCATCACCAGCATAGGGAGGCAAGTTAGGGTTGGAGAGGCTCGATGCCGTCAGCACCAGCACGCCCGCGCCCTTTTGGCGCACAGCAGAGACCGCAGCCTCCACGAAATCGGCGCGCTTGCCTTGTTCGGAAATCACCGCAACCAGTTGCGTCGCATCGAGATTGCACAACGTCAGTTGCGCAAAAAACAATTCACTGAGAGTCTTGGCCATTCGAGGTTTTCCAATATGTCGAATTAAAGGGTTGAGCGGATCGCACCGCCATCGATTTGCAGCGCTACGCCCGTCATGAAGCCCGCTTTGGGGGAGACAGCAAACGCCACGGCATCCGCGATTTCCTCGGCTTGCGCCCAACGGCCCATGGGAATGAGCTCCACGACTTTGGCCAGTTCGGCATCGCGAGAGCTGTTGTTCTTCTCTGTCTTGCTGTTCAAGATGGTCTCCATGCGCGAGGTGCCTGTAGCACCGGGCATCACCTGATTGACCCGCACACCGTGAGGTGCGAGCTCAAGCGCCATTTGCTTGCAAAGCGCCGACAGGGATGAGCGCATCATGGCCGACAGCACGCCGCCATGCATGGTCTGCTTCACCCAGGTAGAGGTGATGAAAACGATGGTGCCACCACCCTGCACCACCATCTGCTTGGCCGCGTCGTGCGCGAGCTTGACGGCGGGCCGAACCAGCAGCTTGTAGGCGGCTTCCCAGTCATCGTCTTGCACATCGAGCACAGGAACAATGCGCGGGCCCGGTGTGTTGACCACCAAAATATCAAGCCGCCCCTGATCAGCAACCACGTGCGGCACCAGCGAAGCAAAATCCGCCGGATCGCTCAGATCCGCTGCATAGGGCAGCATGGCACCCTTGCTTCCTTGGTAGGCCTGCGCCATTGCGTGCGGGTTGCGCGAGCTGACGGCCACGGTTGCGCCTTCACGCGCCAACGTATGAGCGATCGCCGAGCCAATGCCTTGGCTGGCAGCAGTCACCAGCGCAATTTTTCCGTCGAGTCCGAGTTCCATAACTTTCCCCGGTGCAAACGCACCTCATCCTTGAATTGGTTTCATGCGGACGGGTTGTCGGCCGCTTCTTCTTCAATCCGAATCGCCCAAGCGCTGCATTTGCGTGAAGCATCGCGAGCCTGAGCCTCGAATTCCTTCGGCACGGAGCCTTTGTGCAAAAGCATCGCGTAGCCGAATTCGTCAATTTCGAACACATCCGGCGCCAAATCGGCGCACGTGCCGAAACCGGTGCACTTGGTCATGTCCAGATAGACTTTCATCCTCGCTCCTGTTCTTGTTGATTCACTGTTTGGACTTGCTGGCGCTCTTGGACAAGCACTGGCGCAAGTCAGCATCAAACTCGTGCACCACCGTGCGCGCTAGTGCTGCGGCGCCATCCAGAAACGCGCAGGCTCCGCGACCGGGCAAGGTGTTGCCCCAGCGAATCAGGTTTTCCCGGTCCTGGTGCTCGCCCGCGCCAAGATTGATGCGCACGAGTGCGCCGGCAATGGCTTGAGTGCCGCGAATGCAGGTCCCGCATTGCTGAGCCGATTCCCGCGTGTACCACATGCCGATGTCGCCAGCCACTTCCATAACGTTGGCGTCCTGACCGAGCACTGTGATCGCAGCGCAACCCAAGCCACTGCCCACTTGCCGCAAACCGGCATAGCAGCAATTACGCTTTGAATGCTCCGCAGCCAACATGCCGCCGAACCAACCGCCCACGATGAAGGCTTTGGGTTGGGCGCTATAGCCGCCACCCACGGCCTCGAAGACGGTATCCAGAGTCAGCCCCAGCGGGACTTCGTAAACACCAGGCCGATGGCAAGCGCCCGTCAAAGTCACGAGAATCGTTCCCGGAGATTGCTCCGTTCCCTCGGCTCTAAAGGCCTGCGCACCGTTGCGCGAAATCCATGCCGCATGTGCCAGCGTTTCAACATTGCTCACCAAAGTGGGCGCATCATCTACGCCGCGCTCAAATGGCCGTGGCGGTTTGGCCGTGGGTTTGGCCTGACCGCCATTGATGGCGCGGCACACAGCGCTTTCCTCACCCGCCACGTAGCTTCGGGGCACCACATGGACTTCAACAGGAATGGCAGGCTTGTGAACTGATGCTTCCAACTCCGCAATGGCTGCGCGCATGGATTGCACCGTGGCAGCGTGTGAGAGATACACGATGGTGCGAGTGGCACCAACAGCCTGTGCGGCGAGCAGCAACCCATCGAGCACCAAATGCGGCCGATGATTGAGCAACCATTGGTCCTTGCCGGACGCTGGCTCGCCCTCCTCGCCATTTGCGATCACCACTTTGTGCTCTTTTTTGCTCTGCGCCAACGTAGCCCATTTGACGCCAGCAGCAAACCCCGCACCTCCGCGCCCCTGCAATCCAGATGCCTGCAGTTCCGCAATGATGTTTTCCACGGGGACTTTGCGCTGATACGTGCCGCACTCCAGTTCAGCAGCCAGATCCATGCGCGACGCCAATGCCTGCGGGACCATCAGACGAGGTTGCAGGCCAGGATATGCGCCTGCGTGAACAGCGGTTTCTGCAACTATCAACATATTGAGGTTTCCATAAACAGAGTGATCCAGCCCACGCTATGCAACGCGTGCTTCACGGACCATGCCGATGGCCTGCGCCAGACTACAGACATCGCCATACTTGGCTTGGATATCGAACAAACTTGCTTCATGCGGACCTTGCGCACGGTCGCCCACGCATTCACGCGGCACGAACACCGGCCAACCCAACATGCACGCATCCACAGCAGTAGCGCGCACGCAGCCGGAGGTAACAGCGCCCGTCACAATGACGCCATCCACGCCCAAGGCCACCAACATGCTCGCCAACGGTGTCCCCGTAAACGAAGAAGCCGCCTGTTTTGCAATGACCGGTTCCTGCGTGGTACGTCCAAGGCGCTCGTCCACCTCAATCCACGGCGTGCCTTCCAGCAGCCCCTGCATGGCCTTCATCTTGCGCAGCCACACCAGTGACTGCACCTGCATTTCGTTGAAAGCGATGGTCGTGTAGATGACCGGAACACCTACCTCACGTGCCACGTCCAGCAACTGCCGCGTGGCACCCAGAACTTCAGTGAGATCCGAGCCCGCCGGAAACGAAGGGTCCGTGAACCCTTTGATGAGATCGACAACGACAATCGCAGGCTTTTTGGCCGGCTCCAGAGCACCGCCAATGCCACGATCCGCATAAAAAGCCTTCGTGTCCGCGGCCCAAGAATGACTCATGCTTTGCGCTCCATCCATGACTCGTTCCTCACTTTGTCTCAGCGTCAGGCGTGGACTTGGGCCACTCACCCGGCTCGCAGCGCATCAGCTTGGAATAGAAGCGCCACAGATTGCGCTGCACGCCCTCCTCATAACGCGTCTGGAAAACTTCGCCGGGACCAGGCCAACCTTCCTCAACTTTAGTCGCGATGCCAACGCCTGGCATACCCATCTGGTAGTTGAGCTTGAAGTCCAGCAAGTCGGCAGCAGGCGAGCGCCCCATGCGACTCACCGTGATCCATGGTTCCGTATCGTCCATCTCGAACGAACCACCCATCGAGAACGTGCCGAGTCCGGCCTTGTACACCCGGTTCTTGAGTTCTGGAGACATGTTCTTGTAGCCCGCAAACCAGTTCCAGACTTCCACTTTGCCCGGACCCTTGGGTTGCCAGACACGCAAGGTGATGATGCCGGTGGGCGGATGCGCAGGGTCCTCCGTCATGGGCAGCACGAGCATGGAGAAATTAGGGAACACGTTACCCACGAACACGCGCGACATACGCGCTGCCTCAAGCTGCTCTTTCGAGATCTTTTCGGGCTTGAAACTCTCCACCAACTCTGGCGCAAAGCCAAAGTAGCGCGGGCCTGGCTCGAGCTCGCTCATCGCCATCGAGAACGAAAGCGAATGCCCCGGAGCCGCCTGGATGTGATAGCCCTGCATGTTGTTCTCAAACGAGACCGGAAACGCACCCACATCCCAAACGGACTTGTGCAGTGTCCCCAAGTGGTAATCGTCACCAGAGAAGTTGTCGGCACCGGATTTCCAGTCCGCGTCGATAACGAAACGTTGTGGCTCACCCAGAATTTCGATACCGTGCTCGTTCAAACCGAAGATCAAGTCCAGATACCAGGCCATACCGCCAAGATATTCCTTGAGCGACGGCGCAGAAGGATCGAGCGTGGCGAAGATCAAACCCAGATAGGTATCGATCTGCGCGGGCTTGACCAGTCCATTTCCTTCCTTGGGCATACCTTGCAGCGCGTTCTTCCAGAGCGGCGCGCCGATCAAGTTGCCTTTGGTGTCGTACACCCAGCCGTGATACGGGCAACGGAAGTGCGAGGTGTTGCCATGATCGGCGCGGCACAGTTGCACTCCACGATGGCGACAGGCATCGAACAGCACATTCACGTTGCCGTCTTCGTCACGCACCACGATGAAATCGTCCTCGCCAATCTTGCGCAGAACATAGTCGCCCTGCGCGGGAATTTCAGACTCATGTCCCAGATACACCCAAGCGCGGCCAAACACTTTGCGCAGCTCAATGTCATAGAGCTCAGGGTTCCCGTAGATCGATGCAGGCACCTCACCTTGATCAACGCCTTTTTCCAGATCGCTCAGCAGTCGGCTTGCGCTTTTGTGCCAGTGCACGGTCTGTGTTTTGGTTGCAGTCATCTATGCACTCCGTCAGAAAATGATCGCGAGGTTGTGGGAAGCAATGGCCGTGAGATCGAGGTACACAACGCGCTTCTCAAGGCGCCATTGACCTTCGATCAAACGCAGCACATCGTGTCGCTCGGCAGACATGATCTGCGGCGCCGTCTGCTCCTGCCGCGTGCGATACAGCATGAGATTGCTGCGCACGTTGAGGCCTCCGTCATCGCGCAAGCCCACGCGGATGTTGCTCACAAAATGGCGAGCACGCGATGGCGGATCCTCAGCCCACGCGAACGGGCTTTCATTGCGGCGAATCCGCGCCATCAACGAACCATGGGTTTCATCCATGTGGAAGGTTGTCGTAGAAAAACCGAAGCCACGCGCCCGCTCCACCGTGCTTCTCAACGGCACTTGATAAATCACATCCTTGCTCACCATGCATTCGATCCAGTCACGCTCACGGCGGTCATCGAGCAGTTCAGCCTCAAGATGGATCCAATGGATGATGTCTCGCTCCAACTCGGGGCTAGGCGGTGCGCCGACGGCGCTTGGCTGTTGAGATTTCATGATTCAGAATGTTGAGTTCAGTACCAATATTTCGCAGTTTTTTTGCATTCTATTTTGCATGCAAATTTGCATCCATGAGTAAATTGTAGAGATTTCAATGGAGTCGAGGAATACGTTGGACCTAGTGATTTCCCTAGGATTTATTGAAAACTATCTCAGGTCTACATGAGATGGCCACTAACGTGTCCGCGGCCCAAGAATGACTCATGCTTTGCGCTCCATCCATGACTCGTTCCTCACTTTGTCTCAGCGTCAGGCGTGGACTTGGGCCACTCACCCGGCTCGCAGCGCATCAGCTTGGAATAGAAGCGCCACAGATTGCGCTGCACGCCCTCCTCATAACGCGTCTGGAAAACTTCGCCGGGACCAGGCCAACCTTCCTCAACTTTAGTCGCGATGCCAACGCCTGGCATACCCATCTGGTAGTTGAGCTTGAAGTCCAGCAAGTCGGCAGCAGGCGAGCGCCCCATGCGACTCACCGTGATCCATGGTTCCGTATCGTCCATCTCGAACGAACCACCCATCGAGAACGTGCCGAGTCCGGCCTTGTACACCCGGTTCTTGAGTTCTGGAGACATGTTCTTGTAGCCCGCAAACCAGTTCCAGACTTCCACTTTGCCCGGACCCTTGGGTTGCCAGACACGCAAGGTGATGATGCCGGTGGGCGGATGCGCAGGGTCCTCCGTCATGGGCAGCACGAGCATGGAGAAATTAGGGAACACGTTACCCACGAACACGCGCGACATACGCGCTGCCTCAAGCTGCTCTTTCGAGATCTTTTCGGGCTTGAAACTCTCCACCAACTCTGGCGCAAAGCCAAAGTAGCGCGGGCCTGGCTCGAGCTCGCTCATCGCCATCGAGAACGAAAGCGAATGCCCCGGAGCCGCCTGGATGTGATAGCCCTGCATGTTGTTCTCAAACGAGACCGGAAACGCACCCACATCCCAAACGGACTTGTGCAGTGTCCCCAAGTGGTAATCGTCACCAGAGAAGTTGTCGGCACCGGATTTCCAGTCCGCGTCGATAACGAAACGTTGTGGCTCACCCAGAATTTCGATACCGTGCTCGTTCAAACCGAAGATCAAGTCCAGATACCAGGCCATACCGCCAAGATATTCCTTGAGCGACGGCGCAGAAGGATCGAGCGTGGCGAAGATCAAACCCAGATAGGTATCGATCTGCGCGGGCTTGACCAGTCCATTTCCTTCCTTGGGCATACCTTGCAGCGCGTTCTTCCAGAGCGGCGCGCCGATCAAGTTGCCTTTGGTGTCGTACACCCAGCCGTGATACGGGCAACGGAAGTGCGAGGTGTTGCCATGATCGGCGCGGCACAGTTGCACTCCACGATGGCGACAGGCATCGAACAGCACATTCACGTTGCCGTCTTCGTCACGCACCACGATGAAATCGTCCTCGCCAATCTTGCGCAGAACATAGTCGCCCTGCGCGGGAATTTCAGACTCATGTCCCAGATACACCCAAGCGCGGCCAAACACTTTGCGCAGCTCAATGTCATAGAGCTCAGGGTTCCCGTAGATCGATGCAGGCACCTCACCTTGATCAACGCCTTTTTCCAGATCGCTCAGCAGTCGGCTTGCGCTTTTGTGCCAGTGCACGGTCTGTGTTTTGGTTGCAGTCATCTATGCACTCCGTCAGAAAATGATCGCGAGGTTGTGGGAAGCAATGGCCGTGAGATCGAGGTACACAACGCGCTTCTCAAGGCGCCATTGACCTTCGATCAAACGCAGCACATCGTGTCGCTCGGCAGACATGATCTGCGGCGCCGTCTGCTCCTGCCGCGTGCGATACAGCATGAGATTGCTGCGCACGTTGAGGCCTCCGTCATCGCGCAAGCCCACGCGGATGTTGCTCACAAAATGGCGAGCACGCGATGGCGGATCCTCAGCCCACGCGAACGGGCTTTCATTGCGGCGAATCCGCGCCATCAACGAACCATGGGTTTCATCCATGTGGAAGGTTGTCGTAGAAAAACCGAAGCCACGCGCCCGCTCCACCGTGCTTCTCAACGGCACTTGATAAATCACATCCTTGCTCACCATGCATTCGATCCAGTCACGCTCACGGCGGTCATCGAGCAGTTCAGCCTCAAGATGGATCCAATGGATGATGTCTCGCTCCAACTCGGGGCTAGGCGGTGCGCCGACGGCGCTTGGCTGTTGAGATTTCATGATTCAGAATGTTGAGTTCAGTACCAATATTTCGCAGTTTTTTTGCATTCTATTTTGCATGCAAATTTGCATCCATGAGTAAATTGTAGAGATTTCAATGGAGTCGAGGAATACGTTGGACCTAGTGATTTCCCTAGGATTTATTGAAAACTATCTCAGGTCTACATGAGATGGCCACTAACCTGCTCGGGCGTCCAATGCGCGCATTAACTCGAGAATTTCGACAAGCCACAGCGTCAGTCAGACGGCCACGCCCTTCCCTATCCAAAGGGTTGTGGTCGCCAGGGCCCGCCTGCTCTGTCGTGTCCATGGAAGACATCGGCACTGCAAGCGGTCCATGTGGCTCACCCTCGCGGCGAACGCTCAGAACGAATAGACGCCTCGAAGCCAGAACGAGCGTCCGTCAGAACGATTGCGGACTTGTGTTTCGGTCTCGTACTTTGCCGTGAAGAACCAACCCTTGCCGCTGTCATAGCGGATCGCTGGACCAATCGCCAGCGTGCGCCCCTTGGAGCCAGGCAGGCTCGCACCGTGCTGCTTATCGTTAGTCAGTTGCTGATACCAATATCCACCAACACCCACGGTCCAGCCGTTGCCCATGCCCCAGCCAAGCGCGTAGTCCATGACCCATTCAACACCGGACTTGTAATCAGTATCACTGTTGCGACCATTGAAGATGACCATGTGCTGCATGTCCGCATTCAAGCCGCTCTTCTGGATATAGCTCAGCCCAGCCACTGGAGCAATCGCCCAGTGGTTCTTGCCAATGTTCGCCAGATTTTCCTTGCGGTAGCTACCTGTCGGCATGAAGAGGTCGAAGGCCAAAAGCGAATGGACGTTCTCGTTGTGATGCCAGCCAAGACCCGCACCCACCGTGATATCGCCGACGCCTGTCTTGCTTTGCGAAAGGCCCGGCGCCACAGCAACGTCGAGATTGACGATAGGAACAATCGCATGCACCACAGGAGATGCGCCCAACACAGTCTCCTTGGGCACCCAAATGAAGCGCGGCACTACTGCGTTAGCTCGCACCTTGAAACCATCAGGCGTTACGGTCTTACCTGCATTGTCGACCGCCTTATTGGCTTGGTAGTTCTGGTAATAGAGCATTCCGTAGGTGCCCGGTGGAGGCAAGGCACAACAGGTGTAAGCCTCTGAGCCAACCGGGTACATGGATGTACCGCCTTCTGTCGCGCCGGCTGATGCCGCCATAGCGGCCAACACGAGAGCCACGCCTTTATTAATGAGCTGATCCACTTTCATACTGCCTCCTTGAAGAAGAAACTCCTTTGCCCACTGCTGTTGGAAAACCCACAAAAACGATGCCTACCTAGCCAGGCGCTTTGATCTGCAACACAGATCGCACCCTGTTTTTTGAATTCATTTGCCACACGGATGCAAATTTGCATGCAAACATAAGCAAAAAATCCAACTCACTTCACCTCCACAATGCCCATGACGATCAATACGCATGAGCCTCAATGTCTAACGTTGTTCGGCGGTACACCCGCATGGCGCGCAGCGCCGCCTGATGTCTGCATGGTCTGCACGAGTTGCTCTAGCTCATCCACGCTGCAACCACTCACGAAATGATCGATGTACGGCAATGCATTGCTGATACCTCGCGCGATGGGGCGATAGCCCGCACTGCTCTTATGTGGGTTGCACCAGACCACGCTGTGCGCCATACGATGCAGTCGCGCCATCTGCGCGCCGAGCAACTTGCCGTCGCCGTTTTCCCAACCATCTGATGCAATCATCACCACCGCACCCCGCGTGATGCCGCGCTTACCCCAGCGATCCAGAAACGCCTGCAATTGCTCACCCAGCAAAGTTCCACCCATCCAGTCCGGAACGGCCTGTGATGCGAGCGCAAGGGCATGCTCAGGATCGGGCGTACGCCAAGCCCGCGTCAAGCGCGTCAAGCGAGTGCCCACCGTGAACACCTCGGTGAATTTGGGTGCGGAGCGCATCAAGGCGAAACCCAACAGCAAAAGTGCATCGGCATACGGAGCCATCGAGCCGCTCACATCAATCAACAGCACCCTTCTACGAGGCCGTTGACGAGGCTGCTGATAGCACCAGTCCAGTGTCTCGCCATCACTGCGAAGCGCCGCTCGCAAGGTCTTGCGCAGATCAATCCGACCACTCGCTGCGCGGCGAAAACGCCTTGATCGACGCATGGCAGGTGCAGCCTCCAAGGCCAACAACAGACGCTGAATCTCGCCCTTTTCTTGTTCATTCAACTTCGAAAAATCACGCTGACGCAGCAGGTCTTGCGCGGCAGCCAATGCCAGTTCCTGGCGCTGCTCGGCCGCTGGTGCAGCTGGCTGCTCCGAACTTGTCGGCAACGCAAGGCTCGCCAGCGCCGGCCGAACTGCAGGCACGGTGTTCTGCAAGGATTGCTGCGCACACCAGACGGCATAGCACTGGTCGAATAAGGCCATGCTGTCGGTGTCGCGGCACAGCGTGGCATGGCCCGTGAGCCGCAGGGTATCTAGATCGAACGGAGCGAGCTTTTGTGTCGCCTCCATCCAATGCGTCAGGCGCTCCGCTCCGATCTCGAGACCTTGGCGCTCGAGCATCTGCGCCAACTGTGTCATCAGTTGCACACCTACAGCGGTTGAGCAGATCTGCGTTGTCATGCCGGGAACACAGCCTTGGCCATATCTTCGCTGTGCTTAACCAACGCCCCCAACGCCAACGCCGCAACCGGATCAGCAAGATTGTTCGCCCTCAATGCCAACAGCGCGCCGGCCCAATCCAGACTCTCGGCAATACCGGGCGGCTTAAGCAAATGTTGGCTACGCAGTGCTTGCACTGTGGCCACAATCTCCTGCGAGAACTCCAAAGACAACTGCGGCAGTTGACGACGCAAGATAGCGAGTTCAGTGTCTGCGCTGGGGTGTTCCAGCCAGTGATAAAGGCAGCGTCGCTTCAGCGCATCGTGCACTTCACGCGTGCGATTGGACGTCAGTATCACCAACGGCGGCGTCTCGGCGCGGATCGTTCCAATCTCAGGAATGGTGATGCTGTGAGTGGACAGGGCTTCGAGCAGCAACGCTTCAAACTCATCATCCGCACG
Source organism: Comamonas sp. Z3 (assembly GCF_008121565.1). Taxonomy (NCBI): domain Bacteria; kingdom Pseudomonadati; phylum Pseudomonadota; class Betaproteobacteria; order Burkholderiales; family Comamonadaceae; genus Comamonas; species Comamonas sp. Z3. Next base: position 365,325 of record NZ_VOQU01000001.1, on the reverse strand, counting down.
GTCGATTTCATCAATCAGCAGCACGCTTGGGCTGGTTTGCAATGCCTGCATGACGGGGCGCGCCAGCAAAAAGCGCCGGGAGTACAAGCCTGACTCCAGTGACTCCGTATCCGCGCCTTCGTGTGCATTGACCCGCAGGTGCAACATCTGTTTGCGGAAATCCCAGTCATACAAAGCATGCGTGGCGTCCAGCCCTTCGTGGCACTGAAGCCGAAACAGCGTTGCACCCGTCGCCGAAGCAATCGCATTGGCCAGAGCCGTCTTGCCAACGCCTGGCTCGCCCTCGAGAAATAACGGACGATTCAGCGCCATTGCCAAATACAGCACGCTCGCTAAAGGCTGAGCCGTGATGTAGCCTGCCTGATCCAACGCCTGTTGGATCTGCAGCGGCGACTCCAAGGTGAACGCTGCACTAGCCACTAGTTTCTCCCGCCCATGTAGATCATTGCGCCCACAGCGATCACAGCCACACCGGCAAGAGCCACCCACTTGAGGCGTCGATAGAGCACCGCGCCCATCACGTTACCCATATCGAGGGCATCGTTGTCTTGATTGAACGAACCAGCGGACTGCACGCCAACACGTGCATGCACAGACGCCAGCGCTGATGCCGCGGCAGAGGCGGCGTTGGCAGCCGCTGTGGCCGCGTTGGCGGCGGCTGTGGTGGCGTTCAACATCTGGATGAACATGACCTGCATTTCCTGCGCCATCGACGCATCGATGGCTCTTGCTTGCGGAATTGAGGGAGCAGACTGCTGAGCAACAGTAGTGTCTGCAAGCGGTGCAGAGGCTACCGCAAGCGCGGGTGCGGCAGCTACAGCGGCGGTGGTGACCGGCGCTGGTGCGGGAGCTGCGTCCGGCTGCTGCAGCAAGCGTGACAGACGCTCGGCAAACTGGCCCATCATGACAGCAGCCACTTCGTCCACTACGCCGCGCCCAAATTGCGCCGCCTTGCCGCTGATAGAGAATTCACTCGAAACGGACACCTTGGTCGTGCCGGGAGAAGACTCAGCAGCCGCCAGTGTCAACTCTGCCTTGGCTGCGCCTGCGCCCTTGATTTCCTTGGCGACCACGTTCACGCGCGCCTGATGCTGAGCGTCATCGCGCTCCACAAGGGTGACTGCGCCGCGGTAAGTCAACTCGATTGGGCCCAGCTTAACGCGCACCTTACCGATGTGGTTGTTGCCGTCACTGGACTCGATGGTCGCACCGGGCATGCAGGGCGCGACGCGAGGAATATCCATCAAAGTGGCCCACGCCCGCTCTACGGGCACGGGGAGTTCGAATTGGTAGCTGAAGTTCATGACATCACTCGAAATTGAAATTGCAAACGAAATGCATCGACATCGATGCACAACATCGGTGCTTTACGCAGCGGCGTGCTCTGAGCCGCTTGCTCGCTTGATCGCCAGCGTGCTGAGCACTCGCTCGGGGGAGATCGGGAAGCGCTGAAATTCCACGCCCAACGGCGCCAGCGCATCATTGACTGCGCAAGCCAGCGCAGCCGGTGCAGAAATCATGGACGACTCACCCATGCCCTTGACCCCACCAGGAACAAGCGCCGACGGTGTGCACAGATGGTGAATCTCAATATCTGGCACATCCACCGACGTGGGCAGCAAGTAATCCATGAAAGTAGTAGTGAGCAGTTGCCCGTTGCTGTCGTGTACCAGCTCTTCAAGCAGCACGGAGCCAATGGCCTGACCCACGCCGCCACGGATCTGCCCTTCGACGATCATCGGATTGATCATCTGGCCGCAGTCCTCAATGGCAAAGACACGCTCAACTTTGACAATGCCGGTTTCGATATCCACCTCAACAATGGCCGCATGTGCACCGTTGGCCAACACCACGTCAGCAGGATCGAAAGCCGCAGTCGCTTCCAGCGATGGCTCAAAGCCCGGTGGATGAGTAGCTTCCGCAAAATAAACCGCGCCAGCCACCTGAGCCAGCGGCATTCCCTTGGCGGGAACACCGGCCACGTGGATCATGCCTTTGTCCATGACCAAATCCTCAACCGAGGCTTCGAGCAGATGCGCAGCCAACTGCAGCAGGCGCTGGCGCACGATGTCCGCAGCGCGCCCAATGGTGCCCGCAGCAAACACCGCACCACGACTCGCCCATGTGCCCGAGCTGGATGCATGGTTGGTGGAACCCGCACAGACCACCACATCCTCCGTACTCACCCCAAACGCATCGGCCGCAATCTGCGCAAGCGTAGTCCAATGCCCCTGCCCTGCAGCGACAAGACCCGTTGTGACGGTCACCTTGCCCGTAGCGTCCATACGTACGGTGGCGGTATCGTGAGTGGTGGTCGGAGTGTTCAGATAGGAAAGCGCACGTGTGCCGATGCCGCTGATTTCATTGAACACGCTCAAGCCCAGCCCAAGGTAACGCCCTTGTTTGCGAGCCTCTTTCTGACGCTCTAAAAAGCGCGGGTAGTCCACCATGCGCTCCAGCTCGTCGATCGACTTCAGGAACGTGCCTTCGCGAATCGTCAGTCCACTCGGTGTGGTGTAGGGGAAGTCCTGATCGAGGATCACGTTGCGGCGGCGAATCTCAAACGGAGAAATACCAAGCTTGCGCGCCGCCTTCTCAATCAACATCTCGCGCGCCGTGTGTGGTGCCTGAAAGCCCACGCCGCGGTATGCACCAATGGAACACTTGTTGGTAGTGACGGCAATGGCCTCATCCTGCATGCGAGGCACCTTGTACACGCCCGTCAGCACCCGCAGGCCCACATGCGCCTCGACTAGTTGCGTCCAAGGCATGCTGTTGTAGGCACCGCCGTCAGTCAACCCACGCGCCCGAATACCGAGGAACTTGCCGTTGGCATCGCAGGCCAGCGCCATCTGGTTCACCTGGTGCTTGGCGTGCGTGGCGCTCAGCAGGTTTTCCTGTCGATCTTCAAACCACGCCACTGGCGCGCCCAGCTCCTTGGTCAACACGCACACCAACAACTCTTCAGGATGCAAGTGCGCCTTCTGCCCAAACCCCCCGCCCACATGAGGCGTGATCACTTCCAGGTTCTGCTCAGGAAAGTTCAGCAAGATTGCCGCCATGGTGCGCACCAGTGCAGGCATTTGCGTGGCCGACCACAAGGTCATCTTTCCGGTAGTCCACTCATGCCGGGCAATGTATCCGCGTGGCTCCATCGGAGATGCGCTGACGCGGTTGTTGTGAAACTCGCCTTCGACGGTCACTGCAGCCTGCGCAAACACATTCTGCAAATCGTCGCTGGAATGGCTGTGGCGAAACACGAGATTGCCAGGAACGCCTTCGTTCGCTAGCGGCGCACCTTCAGCCATGGCGGCATCAATGTTGGCGATGACCGGGAGCTCTTCGTACTCCACATCAATCAACTCGAGCGCATCCTCAGCCGTGCGACGATTCTGCGCGACCACAATCACCAACGCCTCACCTGCATAGCGAACAATCTGGTGCGCCAGCAAAGGCTGAACCGTGGTGACAAATCCGTTGATCTGCTGTGAACCCGGAATACCCGTGCACAACTTGATGATGTCGTCACCCGTCCAGGCGCCGTGTACGCCAGGAAATGCCCGTGCGGCAGAGGTATCAATGCTCAGAATCTTCGCGTGCGCATGGGGACTGCGCAAAATCGCCGCGTGAAGCATGCCCGGCAGTCGAATGTCCGCGAGATACTGCGCACGCCCCGTCAGAAATGCATCGTCTTCTTTGCGCGAGATGGACACACCCATCAGCCGCGGCTTGAGTTCAGCAACATCACTCTTGGCCATGGCTTGGCTCCTTTTCAATGCGAAGGTTCTTCTGCGATGCATTCACACTCACGATGGCATCGACGATGGTTTCATAGCCCGTGCAGCGGCAAATATTTCCCGAGATCGCCTCACGCACTTCCTCGCGCGACGGCGTGGGATTGCGCTCCAGCAGCGCAGTCGCGGTGGACAAAAAGCCGGCCGTGCAGAAGCCGCACTGCAAGGCATGATGGTCTTTGAAAGACTGCTGCAAAGCGCTCAGGCTTGCCTTGTCCGAAAAACCCTCCACGGTACGAATGTCGCAACCGTGCGCCTGCACGCCCAGCATCAGGCAGGAACGAACGGTGACACCATCCACCAACACAGTGCACGCGCCGCAAACGCCATGCTCACAACCAATCTTTGTGCCGGTGAGGTTCAACTCATCGCGCAGCGTGTCGACCAGACTCACACGCGGAGCAACATTGAATTGCACCGTGCGACCATTGACTGTGGCGCTCACGGCAAGGGTTGTATTTTTTTCTGCTTGAATCATGCGGGCTCCTGTTTCAGACAGCGTCGCGTCGCGCGGCGCAATAAGGTTCGGGCAAGTTGCCGACGGGACTCGGCACTGGCGTGGATATCTGCGCGTCCTGCGACGCCCGAAAGCGCCAGCTCAATCATTTGATCGATTACCTGCTCATCGATCTTTTTGCCTTTTAGGAATTGCTCCGCCTCCTTGGCCCGCACGGCACGATCACCCACGCTGCCAATGAGAATCCGCGCGCCTTCGCAACGTTGATCAAAGATCTCGAGGCCCACAGCCACCATCACCAACGCAAAGTCGCCGGGACGCCGCGCCACTTCCTCAAACACCCATTGCGATGTCGAGAGAGGAACATCAACGCGAACCAGCAATTCACCGGGCTGCAATGCCGTGGAGAAATGCCCTTGAAAGAAATCCGCAGCCGGCACGTAGCGCTCACCATTAGCTCCACGCAGCACCATCACGGCATCGAGCGCTGTCGTGACGAACGGCATTTCCGCACTGGAGTCAGCGTTAACAACGCTACCACCAATCGTGCCCCGGTTTCGAACTGCCTCATGCGCCACATGCTCCAGAGCCTGTGTCATCAGCGGCGCAAATTCCTCGATCAAAGGACTGACGGAATTGTTGGCGTGCGTGGACATGGCTCCAATGCGCAGCGTCGTGCCGCTGGGATCCAGCTCAATCAACTTCAGCGCTGCAATGTCCCCCAAATCCACAAGTGTGCCGGGAGCGGCGAGGCGGAGCGCCATCACTGGCAGTAACGACTGCCCACCCGCAAGAGGCCGCGATTCATCGTCGCGGCTCAATAGGTCTATTGCTTCTTCTAGCGTGCTGGGACGCGCATAAGCAAACGCTGGAAACTTCATGGAAGGTCTTCCTTGTATAGCCTTAGGTTAATTGCATTCTTTTTTGCATTCAATTTTGCACGCAAAAAAAATGCATCGAAAAATTTTGAACCAAGAACAGGAGTTACATGCAAGTGTTTTCCCTAGTATTTGGCACTTTTTGACTCATCTGTGGCCTGCCCATCCTTATCGCTAGCACTCCCTCAATTCAATATCTGTGCCTCTAGGGAACCTCTGCATAAGTCCTCAACGCATGTGCTTGCACATGTATGCCGGGGGCGGCAGCATCCAAGCCCATGCAGCAATCTGATCTCGGCCTGAACCTCTCCAACAAGAAGACACGCAAACGCGAATTCCTCGAGCAAATGCAGCAGGTCGTGCCATGGAAAGACTTGCTGGCCTTGATTTCGCCCTATGCCCCTGAAGGGCGCAAAGGCCGGCCACCGTTTCCTGTAGAGATGCTTCTGCGCATTCACTTTATGCAGCAGTGGTTCACACTCATCGACCCAGCCATGGAAGAGGCGCTGCACGACATGCCGCTGTTTCGGGATTTCGTGGGGCTGTCATGGGGCAGTCCTACTCCCGACGAGAGCACGATCTTGCGCTTTCGCCATTTGCTGGAGGCGCACAAGCTGGCTGAGCAAATTCTGAAGACGGTCACGGACTTGCTGGAAAGCAAGAAGCTGCTGCTGCGCACAGGCACCATCGTCGATGCCACGTTGATCGCTGCACCCAGCTCCACCAAGAACAACACCAAGTCTCGTGATCCCGAGATGCACCAGACCAGGAAAGGCAACCAGTGGTACTTTGGCATGAAGGCCCATATTGGCGTGGATGCCGACTCGGGCTTGGTGCACACTGTGCGTGGCACCGCCGCCAATGTCGGTGATGTGCTCGAAGCTAACAGCCTGCTGCACGGGCAAGAAGTCGATGGATATGGCGATGCGGGCTATCAGGGCGCTGACAAACGTCCCGACATGCCTGTGCCGACACCCGAGCGCAAGCTGCGTTGGCATATCGCCATGAAACGTAGCAAACGCAAAGCGCTCGATCCACAGCAACCGATACCCGCCTTGCAAGAGCAGCTTGAGAAGGTGAAGTCCAAGATTCGGGCCAAGGTCGAACACCCATTCCGAGTGATCAAACGCCAGTTTGGCCACGTCAAAGTTCGCTACCGAGGCTTGGCTAAAAACACCCAGCAACTGCACACCCTGTTTGCCTTGGCGAACTTATGGATGGCCCGTGGGCGCTTGCTGGTGAGTAGCCCATCCAAGCCGATGATGGCAGCCTGAAAAGGCAAGATGCCCGCGAAACGCGGGCATCTTGGGTGAGGAATCACCGGAACGTTAGTCTCACCCAGGCGCTACCAGGCTTGGAATCGCTTTATGCAGAGGTTCCCTAGAGCATGTTAAGAACTCACGCCCGCCCCGAGCCAAGGCAGAACATTGGGCAATGTAGGCGGCACAAAAACGAGGAAGTGGACTGCCTGTTGATTTCCACCCAGAAGTGACCCACTAGCCCCCGGTTGGAGGTGCGGATAAAAATTTGGACTAGTTTTATGCGGCTAGGCCAAGTTTGTGCCGGTATTCCACAGAGAAGTGGCTCCGGTCGTTTGAACAACTCAACCCAATTGCTAAGCGAGATCTTCGGGGTTATGCCGCCTGCATTGGTGCAAACGGCAATGCTGCAAAGTATGCCTCGTCAGGGGTTGCCTGGCGATGCGCCTGATGGGGTCGCTGTGAATTGTAAAACTGCAGATATTGGCCAATCCCGCAGCGTGCGGTACGCACGCTGTCATAGGCTTTGAGATAGATTTCTTCGTACTTGATGGAGCGCCATAGGCGCTCCACAAAGACGTTGTCACGCCAAGCGCCTTTGCAGTCCATTGAGATACGGATGCCATGGCGCTTGAGCTCTGTGGTAAAGGCATCGCTGGTGAATTGACTGCCCTGATCCGTATTGAAGATCGCCGGCGTTCCCCAGCAGGCAATGGCCTCTTGCACGGCCTGCACGCAAAACCCCACATCCATGGTGTTGGACAGCCGCTAGGCCAGCACCTTACGGCTGTACCAATCGATCACGGCACACAGATAGAGCCAGCCTGTGTGCATGCGCACGTAGGTGATGTCCATGGCCCAGACTTGATTGGCATGCGTAACGGTCTTGTTTCGCAGCAGATAGGGGTAGATCTTGTGCTGCAGGTGAGGACTGCTGGTGCGGGGCTTGCAATACAACGGGGTCATGCACATACGCTTCATTAGTGTCCGAATATGTCTGCGGCCCACGCAGTGCCCCTGACGCTGCAGCAGTCCTTTGAGCATGCGAGAGCCTGCAAAAGGATGGGCCATATGCAGGGTATCCAAGCGGTGCATGAGCTGCACTTGAGTGCTGCACGGCGGCCTGCGGCGGTAGTAAACAGCGCCCCGGCTGATACACATCAGTTGTGCCTGGCGGTGATGGACAGGCGATGGCTGCGGTCGATCATCGCTTGTCGTTGAGTAAGCCCGCTTTGCTCAACGCACCGTGCAAAAAATCTTTCTCCAAGGTCAGCTGCCCAATCTTGGCATGCAGCTCTTTGAGGTCCACTGCGGGGGCGACAGGCGCAGGAGCTGCACCAAACACATCAGCAGCCCTCTCCAGCAAAAGCCGCTTCCAATCGGCAATTTGTGTGGGATGCAACTCGTATTGCTGAGCCAGCTCAGCAACCGTGCGCTCCCCGCGCACGGCTTCCAGAGCCACCTTGGCTTTGAAAGCCGGGTTGTGCTTACGTCGTGATTTGATGGTCATAGATCTCTCCAAATTGGCCCCTGACTCCGGGCCATTTTTACGGAAAGATCTCGCTTAGCTACTTGTTCAAAAAACCGGGACCACTTCTAGTCTGTATATTCTCTTGAAACAAGACTTTTTGACGACAGCCTCAACGCTCCTGATACAACAGCCAGACTGAGAAATGCCAACAATGCAAGATTCCCGCTTTGAAGAAGACCTGCGACTGATGGCCTATGCGATGTACGACTCACCTGGTTCACTTCAAGTAAAACTCCAAGCAATCTGGAAACAAAGCGCCAATTGCATCCATCAAATTGAAGAAAAAAGGCCCACCGACCTTCAAAAGGCCTATCGAAAAATAGGCATAAACCCAAAAGAACTAAAAAATTTCAAGGAACCTTTTATTAATGGTCAGATTTCTGAAGAATATTCAAAAAACATAAAAGATATAGTTTTTTATCCTTATGCTGGATTAATAATTACAGCACTAAGAATAAAGAAAAACTACTACAACACCATCTCATCAAAAGAAAACTACCCTGATCCATTTTCTGAAGAATTCAGACTTCAATTGTTTCTCAAAGAAAACTTTATCAATTCAAATTTTATTAATCAAGTCGTCCCTGAATTCTTTCCACTTCAACTTCATTCCTACAGCTTACTAAGAATCCTTCAGATCAAAAAAGGGGTACCAGTTAGCGAAGAAATTAGAAGTAAAAGAGCATTAACTGCGGTGGCATCTCGTCATTATGGAGAGGAGGTATTGATGAATGAGACCTTGAAAGCAATTTCAAAAATTCAGGATGTTAATAAAAACAATACAAGTATCGATGATTTTTTTAAGAAACATAGAAAAATTTTCGATCAAGTTTTAAGAGACTATCAGGATATATTAGGCAGCCCCGTAGTGAAGGGTGGGCCTACCTTAGAGTTTGGCGAAAAACTAGTGACTGACGATCTTCCAAAATATCTAAAAAAATGGTGTAATGACAAACAATTTAGAAGCGCCCTCAATAACAATTTGGAAACCGAAATCACCAATTAGCAAGCACACCATTTTGCAAACTTAAAAAATGATTTATTTCATTTAATTTGAGATATGTTTTTCTCCCATATGAAACTATGCTGATTTTTCCACATGCAGCCAACTGGTTGATAGCCAGATCCAGTGCATCAGCACTTCTCAACTCACTTGGCGCATACCGTAAAACCTCACTCTTCCCAATATATTCAGAGCCAATTTTTTGAGATCTTCTCAACATATATTCATACATTTTTTTTGCCAGTCTGAAAGAAGTCAATTCTAAAGATTCTTCTCCAAAAATTCTTTTAGCTTCCAACATATGCCACTGCACGATTGAGATAGCAGCTCGAACAGCCCACACTTGAATTTTCTCTCCAGCATCAATAAAGTATTGAAGTACACCAGCAACACGAATCACCTGCTCAGAACTACGACGCATGAATGCACGTATATCATTCCACTCAGGATATTTCATTAGTAAAATGTCTACATTGTTGCTGTAATGTCCCCATAGATTTGCGGCCTCGTCATCTAAATAAATTTCTTGTCGATTATAGTTTACGATCCTCAATGATTTTGCATAAACAACCATCAATTCTCGTATCCGTTGATGGAATTTATGGTCATCAGAATTTTTATGGAATTTAAATCCTGGAAAACCACCAATTGGACCATTTTGAATAGATGCTTGAGAAATGAGCATTCGTGGCATTAGTCCAGACTCGACCAGTAATTCACCCTTTTTCTTCATAAATCGTTCGAATGTGACATCTTGAGTTAGCATGCATAATGCTGTACGTCTATCGTGCAGAAAAACCACTCCATTCGTTCGACTTACATTGCGAATAGTATCGCCATTAAAGCGCTTACATAGATTTGGGATATCTAAATTTTTAAAGAGCAATGCACCTTCATCGAGAGAGTAAAAAACCGATTTAGCACCTTCTTTAAAAATGTCTATCACTCCCTTTTCTGTGGCCTCTTCTATTAAAAATTGATGCCCACCCAGAGCCTCTTGGGCAGGCCAGCCAGGCAGCGAGATCTCTTTCAAATTGCCCTTTTCGAATTCTTCAAAGCCAAGCGTCATCCTGTTCAGAACACTCGATTTCCTATCACCTGACTTGGCTATAACAGAAACAAAGAGACTCGTTGGCAATTTCGTACCATAAGGAGTTCTCACATCTACAACGCCTTGAACTGCTGCTGACATTGTCGCTAGCATCACAGGCACAACCATGTCATAGGTAGACTGAGTCGAAGCAACAACAGAATCTGCAAAATCCCTCAATGCACACGGTAGAGCGTCTATTGGGTAAACAGCTTTATTAAAATATTCATTCATTTTATTTTCTCCTTCAGTGTTGAAATACCGCTTCTTTTGGGGCCGCGTTTTTCATTTGTCTGATTTTTCAATTTTGAACATCCAAATGTCCTCATATTTCCTGGGACACGTAACTTCATCAAAAAATCCAGCTTGGTTAAATAGCCAACGTACCTATCCAATATTTCCGGCAACTCCTCATCCCTGTAATCAATTAACCTCAACCCAGATCGATATCCGCCTTTTAAATAATTAACGTTAAATGCATAACTGTTTTTATCGCAAATATATTTATTCCATTCATCTACTATTTCTTTTCCAGCATAACCCGCATGCATTCTCTTTGAACCATTAACCGCTACCAACCAATGAATATGCAGACCTTTTATATCTCCACACTCTATTTTCCACGCATAAAACGTTAAATCAACACCAAAAAACCTCTTAATGCTTTTCAGCATCCTCTTTCTCAAGCAATCAACTTCATTAAAAACATCAGACATTTCTTTTTCATTCTTAAACCTCACAGGCATCAATATATTTTCTTTTTTAAAACCCCAATCAATCCTTATCAAGATATTTTTGCAATTTTTCTCCCACCCTTGAGATGCTACATTCATCAATTGGAAATAACGTTCCCTTGAATTTCTTTCGAAGCTTTTAATCTTTTCCCTAAAGGAATATTTTCTGAGAGATTTTTTCAAATTTTCCGAAAATTCATTTAAGCAGTTAATTGCATCATCCTGCACTTCCTCTTTTGAATTAAAATATTTCCTATGTGAATACTTTATGTATTTCACAAACCCGACTCCTTCAACCAGACTTCCACCTGGTATTTTTGCGGCATAGCATGCTTGATACACTAGCTTCAATTGAGGCGGAAGCATTACATGCTCATAAAACTCACTATCCCATTCAAACAAACGATTACACTCAGCATAATCCAATGCAGCCAGAATCTTTGCACCTAACTCTGAAGCTCTTGCAAAGCTTCTACTTTGGCTATTCTTTGTGTATTTGAAAAATGGCATTCGATCAGAAAGTGCAGCGACCTTCACTGCTATCTCATAGAACATAAGCCTTTCCGCATACATTTTTCTTTCCAACCCATTAATGTAGAAACTAGATTTATCAACATCAACACCAATTAAGTGCTGAAGCTCAACAAATGAATCTTTAATTCTCATGATAAAATTATTAAGTTATTTCAAAGAAAATATATAATCTATTTATACGTATCTCTTTTACTAATTATTCAACATACAAAAATAATTAGATATTACCGATAGGACCTATGTATTTATATATTTTCAAGTGAATTCATTGGCGTATATTTAATACCCCTTTTTAAGTTCATTTACATAGCTAACGACATCATGCAAAAGCCATCCCACAGCTTTATTACCCAGCTTGATTGGCTTAGGAAATTTCCTGTCGTAGTATTTAGAGCCGGGGTTAATTTTTAAATACACGGTAGAGCGCGATATACCAAGCGTTCTTAACAGCTCAGGCAGCCGGATCACTACTGCCTGAAGCCTCCAAGTAGCCTCCATCTCTCCGAGATCCTCAGATCCACCCTGCGTTGCAGCATTCATGTTTGACTTCCCACGTTTTGTTTACACAAGACGCATTGCATCGGCTCATCAGCCTTGGGAACACCCCTCTCCTTAGCTGGTCTCACCAGACTCAAGCAGCCATATTGACTTTTCAACAAACATCAGATAGCAAAAAATAAATTGCTAAACCATTGATTTGTTTTGCTTTTATCAATCTTTCACGAAGCCACGGGCACGAAGGTGGACGATAAATAAAGCAACGGAAAAAAATGCGAATGGAGCACTTTTTTAGTTCCCCTCGAGGGGCATTCACATGCGAAGGAACACATTCGCACGGTTTGCAAGTTGCAGCTTCTTTCTCTTGGAACAGATTCGATGCGCAGGTGTTGTGGCCTAAATCAAACAGGTCACGTGGCCTCCCTAAAGCTCACTTGAAGCCTTCGAAAAATTAAGATTCCAAGATATTTCAATCACATATCACCTCAGCGAGCACAACCCAAGAGCTCATCTCGAAACTGAAGGTGCGATGCCCACCGGATCTTCCGCCTTCCGAACCATCAACTGAGGATGTTTATGAAATCCCAATCGGTTTGTCCGATGTGCTCAAGCACAAAAATTTCTCAACGCAATTGGGCCAAGAGGGCCTTTGGAGCTATAGGAACTGCCGCAGGAGCCACAGGCGGCTTTGTAGGTACTTTGCGCGGAGCGCAGATTGGAATAGCTGCTGGTGCGCTGGTGGGGCCTGCTGGTTCAACGGCTGGGGGCGTTGCAGGGGCCTTGTTGGGCGGTATTGCGGGCAGCGCCATTGGTTGCGAGATCGGCTCAGCTGTAGGCCAAAAGATTGATCAACACATGCTCGACAACCTTGTCTGTAAAGCATGTGGCCACACGTTTTCTGCAAGCACCTAACCAACCCAGTCAAACCGCTTCGTTCGCTTCCATTTCAAAGGAGTACTCCACATGGCACATCTCGTAGAAACCATGGCCTATACCGGCCAAACACCTTGGCATGAACTGGGCCACGCCCTGCCCGTCAAGCAAAGCATCGATGTCTGGGCGCAGGCCGCGGGCATGGATTGGCGTATTCAGGAAACGCCTGTGCGTTATCTCGCCACCGATGGCGATTCGGGTCTTTCTGGGCTGTCTGACCTGTATGCCGAGCCCAAGGAGTTCGCAGAGCAAAAGGTGCTGTACCGCAGCGATACGCAAACTCCGCTGTCCGTGGTTGGTAGCCGCTACCAGGTGGTGCAACCTCGTGAGGTGTTGGAGTTTTATCGTGACTTGACTGAGGTGGCTGGGTACGAGTTAGAAACTGCGGGTGTGCTCAAAGCCGGTCGCAAGTTCTGGGCTTTGGCCCGCACCGGCAAGTCAGCAGCCCTCAAGGGCAAGGATGTGGTCAACGGCTATTTGCTACTGGCAACGTCTTGCGATGGAACACTGGCTACGGTGGTAATGCCAACGACCGTGCGCGTGGTCTGTAATAACACGCTAACCATTGCACTGCGTGATGGTGTCGGTGCCGTCAAAGTCCCTCACAGCACCTCGTTTGATGCCCAGGCTGTCAAGCGCCAGTTGGGTGTGGCGGTGGGCCAGTGGGATAGCTTTATGTACCGCATGAAGACACTGGCCGAGCGCAAGATCAAGACCCATGAGGCGATGAATTATTTCCTCAAGGTGATCTGCAATACGGATCAGCATTCCGATCCTTCAGTGGGCCTTACCAACGAGCGTGCGCTGAAGAAAGTGCAGATGCTCTACGAGGGTCATGGCCGTGGCGCTGAGATGCAGGCCGCCAAGGATACGGCTTGGGGCCTGCTGTGTGCCGTCACGGAGTTTGTGGACCATGAGAAGCAAGCGCGTAGCCAGGACAACCGTCTGGACAGTGCTTGGTTTGGTCAGGGTGCAGTGATCAAGCAGCGTGCTCTCGATCATGCGTTGCAGCTGGTGGCCTGATGGGCTATCAGAATGGCAATAGCTGAACCCAGAGCTTGTGGGTCGCCTTTGGACGCTTCACACCGGCCTGATCCCCTCTGCTTTCTTCTCTTTTTTCTGCTCTGTTTTCCTCCAACCCAAGCCACCTTTTGAGGTGGTTTTTTTATGCCCGTAGTTTGCGGGCCAGGAGAGTTTGATGTCTGTGCATGTTCTCAAGAATGGAAATCTGGATGGCGCTGCGGGTGCACGCACGCCTCGCAAGGGTGCGGCTTTGCGCCTGGTCTCTACCAAAGCCATGGAGCGAGAGGACTGGCTGGAGATTCGCCGTACCGGTATTGGTAGCTCGGATGCTGCGGCGGCCATTGGCCTCAATCCCTATCAGTCTCAACTGGAACTGTGGATGCAAAAGACCGGCAAGGGCAATCTCTTGCCGACCATTGATCCCAACGATGACACCAGTCCAATGTTCTGGGGAACGATGCTGGAGCCGATTGTGGCAGCGCACTACACCAAGCGCACGGGCAACAAGGTACGCCGTGTGAATGCAGTATTGCAGCACTCTGAACATCCTTGGATGCTGGCCAATGTGGACCGCGAAGTCGTGGGTTCATCAGAGGTTCAGATTTTGGAATGCAAGACAGCGGGGATCCATGGTGCTCGTCTGTGGCGTGATGGCGTTCCCGAGTATGTGCAACTACAGGTGATGCATCAATTGGCCGTGACAGGCCATCGTGCCGCCGATGTGGCAGTGCTGATCGGCGGGCAAGAGCTGCGAATCTTCAGAATCGAACGAGATGAGGTATTGATCGCCCGCCTGATCACTTTGGAGACGCGATTCTGGGACATGGTTCAGCAAGGTGTTGCACCGGCCGGAGATGGCTCAGACAGCAGCGATACCGCTTTGCGTTGCCTGTTCCCATCTGGCGCAGGTGATCAAGTCGATCTCAGCGACGATGAAGCACTCAACACCACGTTTGAGGAACTGCTGCGGGCGCGCACCGATCTCGATGCCGTCCAAAAGCTTGAAGCCCGTTTACGCCAGCGTATTCAGATGCACATGGGTGAAGCCAGCAAGGCATTGTTTGCCTCAGGTGGCTCCGTGACCTGGAAGCGCAGTAAGGACGGACAGACCTTCAACACCAGCGAGTTTGTCCAAGCACATCCCACACTGGCTCAGCGCTTTATGAGTCCTAAACCGGGCTCCCGGCGCTTCTGTGTTTACGAACCCGAGCAATGAAACGGCTTGGGACGAAGCATTGTTTTCCCCTCCCCTTGCCCTCCTTGGCTTTGCCCTGGAGGGCCCTTTTTTGGAGATCCTCATGATCAAAGGTTTGATGATTACGCCTCCGGTGATTGGCCGCATTGCCATCGGTAAGCTGGTGGAGCGCAATGGCAAACGCCTTCCCGAGAAGGATGATGAATTCACCATCACTACGCAGCTGCAGTCGCGTGGGCAGTGGATCTTGCATCCGTTGGATGAAGCACTGCGCCTGGCTGCAGACAAGGCGCAAAGCGGCATAAAGGAAGGCTCGCAGCCTCCCGCACCTGATGGAGATGAAGACAACCGTAATGCCGCTAATACAGCGCAGGCAATCCAAACCGGTACAACGGCTCGGCCTGTGCGTACTGGCAAGCGTTCGCTTAAGGAGAAGATGGGCGTCAGTGCGTGTACGGCAACGGAGTCCAATGCAGATCAGGCCGTGGAGCCTTCTTCGGTTTCATCATTAGCATCATCTTCGGCACCTGCACGGCGCAAGCTGCGCAGCATTCCGGTGCGAGTGCTGTTCAACGATCCCGATCTGAATCTGCGGGCCAACTACACCTTGTTTGATCGCACGACGGCCAGGCCCGTCTGTGTTGGTGATGGCGAGAGCTGCAAACGTGTGAGCAGCAAGGGGCTGGAGTCCATGTCATGCCCTGGGCCTGATGTCTGCGCTTTCGGCAAAGACGGTTGCAAGCCCTATGGACGCTTGAATCTGCTCATCGGTGACAGCGATGAACTGGGCAGCTTTGTGTTCAGGACAACGGGGTTCAATAGCATCCGAACCTTGGCAGCCAGGCTGCAGTACTTCGCTGCGGTGTCTGGCGGTCATCTGGCCTCCATGCCACTGGAGCTCAAGCTGCGAGGTAAGTCCACCACACAATCCCATCGCTCAGCTATCTACTACGCCGATCTGATTGTGCGCAGTGGCATATCTTTGAATACCGCGATTGCCCAAGCTAAAAAGATTACTGCACAGCGTCAAGCCGCAGGGTTTGATCAGATGGCTTTGGATGAAGCTGCACGCCTGGGCTATGCCAATGGCAGCTTTGAAGATACGCCTGATGAAGCTGTAGACATCGTGGAAGAGTTTTATCCAGAGGAAACCAAGCCTCCGGCTGCTACAGCAACAGAGGCGGCAACACCAACAGGGCTGCACCGTGCCAGCAACGGCAATGGTACGCATAGCCCGTATTCGCAAAGGCCGTGATCTGGCTATCCGTGAGCTTTGCAGCCGTGAATGCAAGCCCCGTGTTTTCAAAAACAGTGGGCCTAGCGTCTGTGGCTATTCGCTGGGCTTGCAGCAACCATTGCGCCCCATTGAACAGCACTCCTCCACCAATGATGCGAGATTGTCCGTGCTAGTGGCCTTTGGCCAGATGGTTCGGGAGTTTCGGAAAGCGCAAGGATTCTCGCAAGAGAGCTTTGCGTATTACTGCAGCCTAGACCGCAGCTATATGGGCGGTGTGGAACGGGGTGAGAGAAACATCACCCTTGCCAATATGGAAATCATCATCATCGCTCTGCAACTCAAGCCTTCGGAGTTCTTCGCTGCGCTGGATGGCTACTTTGCTAATCAAGAAGCACATGGGCAGGTGATTCAGTTCAAGCACTTTGCAGACCGTGCCCAGGTGCATATCCGGCAGCGCAACCAATCCAACTAACCGCATGGTTTAGCTGAAAAAAACATAAATGTAACAAATAGATTCTTAACGTAAACTCAAATTTCCGGATCGGAGACAACCTAAAAGCATATCCATCTGAGCATCAAAAGTACTGCCCACCTGCAAGCGGGCATTCACATTCAATAAACCACTGGAGAGGGAATAAATGAGGAAGATTACGAATAAGGGAATTGCTCAAATCGCAGTGAGCGCCATCATGGCAGCCGTACTTGCAGCCTGCGGAGGCGGCGGCGGTGGAAACAGCAGCAATGCTGGAAACTCTGGCAGTGGCGGCAACACAGAGACACCCGCCCCCAGCACTACAACAACCAGCGGTGTGGCCGCAATCGGCGCCCCCATCGTAGGCGGCACCGTTTCCCTGAAATGCGCCTCCGGCGCTACGGCTACAGCTACCACGGGCGCTGACGGCACCTGGAAAGTCTCTCTCAAGAGCAGCGACTATCCTTGCGCAATCCGTGTAGATGGCGGTCAGGCCAATGGTCAAGCCCTGCCCACTGCCCTGCACTCGGTTGTCGCAGGTGCAGGCATTGCCAACATCACACCTTTGACCGATCTGATCGTCGGGATTCTGAGCAACAGCAAACCCAATGCCTGGTTTGATACCGTCACCAATGGCGATCTAAGCGGCAAGATTTCTGCAACGGCTTTGGACAATGCGCAGGACAAGTTGAAGGGAACCTTGGCTAGTCTACCTGGAAAGCCTGCATTGCCCTCAAACTTCAACCCGCTGACGAGCGCGTTCAACGCTCAGAAGGGTGACGCTGGTGATGATCTGCTGGAGAGCTATGGCTCTGCGCTGACTTCTGCAGGTCTGACGCAAACCCAAGCTGCTGACAATGCATCGAACGGCAAGCCACTGACCGAAGAAGCATTTGCGGGAACCGCGTTCACTTTCCCGAACATGACTGCTTTCCGTGCAGGCGCCGCCAAGCTGCTCGGCGGCGACTATGTGTTGTCGATTCCCGATCCTGTCCGCGAGCTTTTGACCGTGAAAGCAAGCATTGATAGCTCGGGCAATGTGGCCCAAGTTGGCCTGCCGCTGGTGAAAGTGGCGAGTCTGATGGGCAACCGTATCGCGCAGTATTGCAAGGGTGAAGCCGGTGCAATGGGTGCTCAGCAGCGAGGCTTCTATGCGTACATTTCTGAAGACTGGACGCCAGTGACCGACACCAAGGAGTTGCACGGGAAAATCTTCAATGACTATGAAGATTGCATCAACACGGGTACTGTCGAGTTCCGACCTGACGACTCCGTCATCTTCACACAGACTGGACAAGCTCCCGACTCACCTGACTTCGGCTTCTCGAAGGCATTGACAACGGCTGGCATGGAAGACACTGGGGAGAACGCCCTTGTACATGCAAAGGCCTACAAAATCACACTCAATGGCAAGACAACCTATGCGTATATTTCGGTTGCCACTTCCAAGAGCAGCGACAAAGAATCGCGTTGGGGCAACTATCTGACAATGGGTCTGTCTCAATAAACCAGAGATTCTCTTAGACGATATAAAAGCGATACGACTCTCCGGGTCGTATCGCTTTTTTGTCATTCTTTTTTTAATTTAAACAGCGAAAATTCATCACAAGGTAACGCCTATCTTTCTAGGTTAGAAGAGGCTCCGGTCGTTTTAACGATTCAACCAAGTAAAACAATCCCGAACTGACTTCTCTCAGTTCGGGATTGTTTAATTTTTCTTGGATCAGCGAAGAAAATTATTAATGGATTAATGCTCTAGCACTTTCTCCATCAAGCCATTAACATCTTTGAATTTTCCGTAAATTGCCGGGTTTTCACCCACCGCCAAGGCTGCAAAATGCGCAGCCCCGCACTTGATCTTACCGCCCTCGCGGTCACGCAGATCTTCTTCAAACAGGCTGCTTTTCGTCTCAACAACGAAGTACAAGCGCTCTTGGCCATCTCGTTCGATCAGCACGGCCCAGTCAGGGTTGTAAGTTCCTAAGGGCGTGGGCACCTTGAACCAGCCTGGCAGTTTCGCGTAGACCCTCACAGCCTCATTTTTCTCTAAGGCATCAGCAAAGTCACGTTCAACGGCAGAGTCGTAGACCACGTGCTGGTACACAGACTTCTGCGTGTCCTGCACCAAGTTCTTCAGGTAACCCGTCAATTCTTCGGTTTCAAACAACTCCTGGGCGTAGTAATTGTCGTCGCCCAGTCGCTGGTACTTGATGCCATCCACCAAGGCCAAACGTTTGCAGCGGTTGATAGCATCAGCGGTCATTTCAATGAATTGCTGTGGGTTGCGCTTGAAATCTTGCAGCCGGGTGCTTTCAGTGAGGATGTGCGCAATCGTTTTACGTGTCAGCTGGGTACGATCCTGCAACTCGGTCAGTACATCAGGCAACTCGATGTCGTTTTCATCAATCGCTACAGGGCTGGAAACGGCCAACTCGGAGGCATCTACCCCAGCTTTGGTGATCGACATTTCTGCCTTTTTCCAAAGCAGACGCGTCTTGGCCACAGGGGGCATGACATTCAAAGCATCAATGCATTTTTTGATCAACTGGGCATTGTCAAACTGCACACGGTAGGTTGTCTTGTGCTTGATGCGATCCCACAGCGCCTTGAACTCTGGGCTCACAAGAACCGACTTGCGCACGGGCACAGTCTCGCGCTCATCCGCATCTTTGATTTCCAGCTTACCGGTGATTTTTTTCAGCACTGCCGCAATTTGCTCTTTTTGCGCAGAGAACTGCTCGGGCAGCACCAAGGTCACCTCCTTTAGGGCGGTACGCAGTGTGTCCTGCACCTTGCCTTTGCTGTCGATGTAGCCTTGTGACTTCAAATGTGCCCACAGCGCCTTGGATGCATCAAACCCTAAGGGCGTCACATCGCCGTTGGTCTGGCCTACTCCAATCCCAGCAAACTCGTGGTCTTTGACAATCCCAAACTGAATGCCCGTGTCTTTTTCAATATCGCGCTGTAGGTTTTCGGCAAACTGTTCGTAGCTCTCAGTCGCAATCACCGTCAAGGTGTTGACCATGAAGCCAAGTAAGCGCTCGCCCTTTTGGTTCACGCACAGGCGCAGGCCACGGCCAATGGTTTGACGGCGCCAGCGCTCCGTATCGCGGGTGGAGAAATTGCAGATTTGAAAGACGTTCGGGTTGTCCCAGCCTTCCTTCAGTGCCGAGTGCGAGAAGATGAATTTCAGTGGCGAAGAAAAGCTCAGTAGCTTTTCCTTGTCACGCATGATCAGGCTGTAGGTGTCGTCATCCGCGGCGGTGCTGCCGCTGGTGTCCTTCACCACTTCCACCGTTTTGCCGCCAATTTTTTTCTTGTCGATGGAGAAGTAGCCGTTGTGCACCTCGCTGGCTGCCGCCAACAGATCCACTTCTGTAAACAGACTTTGGTAGTCCGGGTGTTTGGCCAGGCGCTTGTACTCTTCCTCAAACATCAAGGCGTACTCGCCTTTGACGGCATTCCCCTGCTCATCGTACTGGCGGTACTTGGCCACTTCATCGATAAAGAACAGGCTCAGTACCTTCACGCCCAAGGGGCGCAGGCGCTTCTCTTTGTCCAGGTGCTCTTTGATTGTTCGGGCAATCATGGCGCGCTGTACGGCCTTGGGGTCTACATCGCCCCACGCCTCGCCCACACGCAAGAACTCTTCGCCGCCGGGCACTTTCAGTTCAATGAACTGGTCCGCCTTGGCTGCGCGAATTTCGCCAATCCGCACATTAGCGTACAGCGGGCGGCCTGTCTCTTGCTCCAGGTCGAAACCATCTTGCACCGTGATCGTTTCGCGCCGCACAGCGCCTGCGGCGTTCTCCCGGTCCACTTCAATGCTTGCAGTGATGACGCCTTTTTTGTTGGCCACGGCCAGCAGCTTCACAAAAGGCTTGTTGCCGCCGCCTTGCACAGTGGCTGCGGCCACCTCAATTTGCTTCACCAGCTTTTGCTCATACGCATCCACCGCATCCAGCCGGTACACCATGTTGTGCTTGTCCACATGGGTGGCTGAATAACGCAGCGTGCACAACGGGTCCATGTGTGCCAAGGCTTTTTTGCCCTTGCCGTCCATGCCGCCATCCACGCTTTGTGGCTCATCCACGATCAAGATGGGACGCGTGTTGCGAATCAGGTCAATCGGGCGTTCACCACCCGTTTTCTCGCTGGCCCGGTACATCTTGTTCTTGGACTTTTCACGGCGCTTGGCTTCATCAGACTCTTCTGCGGCAGCGGCTGCTTCATCCCCAAATTTGTTGATGGCACCCACAGTGATGACCATGATCTGAATATTGGGGCTAGTCGCAAAGTTGCGCACCTCACCCAAGCGATCAGAGTTGTACTGAAAAAACTCATAACCCTTGGCACCAGGGTACAAGCCCTCAAAGTGCTCGCGGGTGATCTGCAGGGTTTTGTTGACCCCTTCCTTGATGGCCACTGATGGCACCACCACTACAAACTTGGTAAAGCCGTAACGCTCATTCAGCTCAAACACCGTGCGCAGGTACACATAGGTCTTGCCCGTGCCGGTTTCCATCTCAACGGTGAAGTCCAGCGCTTGCTTGGGCTTGAGCTTGTCAGAGGGCGGCACACCATTGCGCAGCTGCACCTTTTGCAGGTTGTCAGAAATTTCAACGTCCGGCAGCAGCTTCAAGGCATTGCCCACGCCACCACTGTCAGAAAACTGCTTTCCTTCAAAGCTGTACTGCTGGTCGTCCGTGGCCACAGGCGCAGCCACCGAAAACACTGAGTGAAACACCTCCTGCCCACGGAACAGATCGCACACAGCATCCATCGCTGCTTTTTGGTAAGAAAGGTCGGACTCAAAATGCAGCTTCATTGCTTACCCTTTCGTGGTGCAGGCAAGGACTTCACCATCTTGTCAAAGTCAGACTCCAGCGATGCATTCTCTAACGTACGGAATTTGGTGAACTCTTGCTCTGCATGGTTCTTGGCCAAGTCGGCAGAAATACGCCCGGCTCCACGCAGAATTTCCCGGTCATTCAGTGTCAAAAAGCCTTCCAGCTTGGTCACCCAGTCTTGCATCGTCATGGCAATGCGTCGCGCTGCCTGCCCTTCGGCAAACACCAAATATTGTTCAGCCAAGTTGTTCAAAGCCCGGAGCTCTTCTTCCGTCAGATAGTTTTTGGCCACGCTTACATCGCTTTTGCGAATGCGCGCACCGTTCCAGTTGGTCAGCCCCATGTTGGGCTGGCTGCTGTCCGCGCGTTGCTTGATCAGCTCTGCCGCCGTATGGCCGTGGATGGCGTAGTGCACCTTGTTTTGCACCGTGGCAAAAAACTCTTGGGTGATAGCCGCTTGCGGGTTGTAATCCACGCTGGTGGCATAGATGTCCGTAATCTTTTGATAGAAGCGGCGCTCGCTCGTGCGGATGTCCTGCAGCCGCTGCGTCAGCTCATCAAAGTAATCACGACCCTTACCGGGGTTTTTCAGGCGCTCGTCATCCAGCACAAAGCCCTTGATGATGAACTCCTTCAACTGGGCATTGGCCCACTGCCGAAAGCGCACACCAGCCTGGCTGCGCACCCGAAAGCCCAGGGCCAGCACCATCTCCAGGTTGTAGTGCGCTACCTCGTAGCTTTTGCCATCGGTGGCAGTTGTTCGGTAAAACCGAACAACTGAAGCCTCGTGCAACTCGCCATCTTCAAAGATGTGCTTGATGTGCTCACTGATCGTGCCTTTGGCCTTGCCAAACAGCTCTGTCAGCTGCTTTTGGCTGAGCCACAAATCTTCGTTATCTAGAAGCACGGAAAGCTGCGTTTTACCGTCTTCTGCTTGGTAGATCAAGAAATCGCTCATCACAGGCTCCGCACGTGCTTGATACCGTGCTGCTCCAAGATGGCGGCCAGATTGCTCTTGGCCACATCGTTTTCAAACGCGCTATCGCGGAAGACTGCGGTGGTCTCAGTGGCCGTGCCTTGTGCTTCACGCCACTGGGCCATACCCAGGGCCAAGCCTTCGGCATCTGCTACGCCAATGTGTGCATCCAAGCAGGTCATGAGCGCGCCACCGCCAATGCTGTGCACGGTTTTGCCCGCAATTTGCTGAGCTTCCATGGGGACGCACAGATCCAACCCCAGCTTGAGCAGTACTTCGTACAGCACATCGTCATTGCTACGTTCGGGCTCAATGTGCTCCAGGTTGTCAAACAGCGATGTTTTTAAATCGTTGACGTTGGGTTTCCATGCACGAATGTTCGAGGTATCTAGCTTAAAGCACCTAAAGCCTATATCACCCGTAAAAAGTGGATCGCTTCCCTTTACGATTTTTCCGGATCGTCGTAGTCGCTCTTTGGTTACTTCCGCAATATTTGAATAATTATTGTCTGCTGTTTCTTCAGGAAGCTGAACAAGAATGAACTTTCTTTTCCCATTGTCCATTTTGTTGACGGAGTAAACAGCTTGTGCTGTAGTTCCACTTCCTCCAAAAAAATCGAGAACCAGATCATTCGATGCATCTGTAGTACCTACTTTTAAAATTCGCTCTATTAATCTGGTAGGTTTTGGCGTATCAAATGGAACAGCTTCGGGGAAAATTTCTTTTATTTCTTTTTTGCCTTCTTGATTGTGGCCTACATCTTCATATTTCCAGATTGTTTGGCATGCTACACCTTGCTTTACCTCCGTAAGGAACCTTTTGATAGCTGGAGCATTATCCCCGGATGCTCCGAACCAAATTCTATTATCAGCAAGCATTTCCTCCATCCTGGGCTTTGTATATACCCAGCAACGCCCGTTTGGAGGAGAAAACGTTTTTCCAGAAGGTGACGTGAATTCGTAAAACTGTGCAGGAGTTCCATGACCTGCTTGTGCTGTCGCATCTGCAGGTTTCCAATCTCCACGTGGATCATTATCTAGATTTCTATATCGAGCATTCATTTCATCAGAGCGCTCAAGCAGATTTGGCTTCCAAAGTTCCTTGTTCGCAGCGTAGACCAAAATGAAATCATGAGATTCAGAAAACCACTGCACTGCATTCTGAGGGCTATATCTTTTTTCCCAAATCAAAGTGCTAACGAAGTTTTCTTCTCCAAATATCTCATCGCAGATTTTTCTGAGATTACTAACTTCACCATCATCAATGCTGATGAATATCACTCCATCCTTTCGCAGAAGACTTTTTGCAAGTTTTAAGCGCGGATAAATCATATTCAGCCAATCGGTATGAAACCGACCACTGGCCTCAGTGTTGGTGGTGATTTTGGAACCGCCCTCAGTTTGCCCCGTTAGCTCCAGATAATTTTTGATGTTGTCCTGAAAGTTGTCGGGATACACAAAGTCCTTGCCCGTGTTGTAAGGCGGGTCGATATAAATCAGCTTGACCTTGCCTGCATAGCTCTTCTGCAGCAGCTTGAGCACTTCCAGGTTGTCACCCTCAATCATCAGGTTTTGGGTGGTGTCCCAGTCCACACTTTCGTCTTTGGCGGGGCGCAGCGTGCCGGTGCTGGGCGTCAAGGCAATCTGGCGTGCCTTGCGCTTGCCATGCCAGTTGAGGCCGTATTTTTCATCACTGTCGGTGACGGTGGCATCACCCACCAATGCCTTGAGCACATCCATGTTCAAGGCTGCGGTGGTTTGGCCGTTGACCACGGTTTCGGTCAGCAGCTCGGGAAACAGGGCTTTGAGCTTTTCAATGTTGTCGGCCACCAGGTTAGCGCTTTGCGCCTCGGAGGAATGGGCTTCGATTTTTTGTATCGTCATAGAAATCGCTCAAATCTTGGAGGGAGCTTGCTGGCTGCATCAAATCTTGATGTGCAGTCAGCAAGTTCTAGTCGGTAAAAAAGATAGCTGCTAGCGCTTGTCTTTATTAGTTTTTGAATGATTTTTCAATTTAAAGCCATTGTTTACTTGCGCAAGCAGCTATCTTTTTTGTGTTCAAGTGCAATGTAAGTTGGCCGCAACCGGATCAGTATCCATCGTCTTGCAGCCCGCCCATCTGGCGGTCCAATGCTTGGCGAATCAGCCCCATCACATAGGGCAATTCGTCCAGGCAGCTCAGGCCCACTTCGACATCACCATTGCCCCAGCGGCCAATATTGGAGATGTCGCGGCACAAGCCACGTGGGTCGTCCAACTCGGCAATCCCAATGTTGAGCACCAGCAGCAGCCGCTTGGCCTGCGGCACTACATCGACAAAGTTGGTCTCTGCCTTGTAGGCCACGTAAAGCTTTAAAAACTCTTCGGTGACGTTGGGGTTGAGTGCCTGCACGGCTTTGCGTAGCGCCTCAAACACGGGCTTCATAGCTCCCGTTTCCAGGTGCGGGTGGTCAGCCATGCTGTAGGTTTGCCCAGGTTGAGCAGGCGTGGCTCGGTAAGCGTCGAGTACGCTATTGTCCAGCGCTGGCACTTTCCATACTTTGGCGGCGTCAGTGGCCAAACGTTCGGCACGGGCTTTGATGGCTGCTTCATCCCACTGCGCGACTGCGCCCAAGCCCAGGTTCAGTTTGAGGGGGCTGCTGGCAAAGCCAATCGGGTTGCCATCTTTGTCAGTGACTTGATCGCGCTTGTAAGCGAAGGGGCGGTCACTGTACTCGCCGTTGTAGCCGGTGAGCGTGAGGTTGCCCAGGGTGTGCAGCCATTCCTCTTGAATGCGTTGCCAGTCAGGCCCCAGCTCTTGCTGCCATTCCGGAGAGAGGTCTTCGTTTTGCGGCAGGATGTGCTCAATGGTGTAGTCCTCCACCACCACACGTTCTTTGCGCCCATGGTTTTCCAAACGGCGCAACCAATAGCTGCGGCTGCGGAAGTTGTAGAGGTCACGCAGCTTGATTTCACGCTGAAATTCATCGTCTTTGGGAAAGCGGCGGTATGAGGGCAGTAGCAGCAGCGAAGCTTGCACACTTTCCAAGTAGCGGTCCTTTTTGAGAGTGCGGCTCAGGCCCGCAAAGGTTTTGTTCAGTGAGTTGGTGGGAATGGCGCAGATGGCGCGGCGAAAGACGTAGCTTTCCACTAGGCGCACGATCTGCAAAGCTTCATCGCTGCCCAAACGGCCTTGCTTGTAGTCGTGGTACACGTCTAACAAGAAGGGATAGGCCACGTCCACTTTCAATTCCCGCAGGTCGTGAAAGGCTTGCTTCAAGCCTGTATCTGTCTCGGTACCCAAGGCCATGGCGCAGTAGTACAAGGCGTAGGCGTGAATATCGGCCACCAGGTCGCGTGTGCGTGTGTCGGTGTCGGGTTGCTTTTGGGCAAAGGCTTTGAACGCAAGGTACACCTCACGCACGTTCGGAATCTCACCCGTCTTGGTGGTGAGGTAATGGCGCATGAA
Source organism: Comamonas sp. Z3 (assembly GCF_008121565.1). Lineage (NCBI taxonomy): Bacteria > Pseudomonadati > Pseudomonadota > Betaproteobacteria > Burkholderiales > Comamonadaceae > Comamonas > Comamonas sp. Z3. The sequence continues at coordinate 339,414 of NZ_VOQU01000001.1, read as the reverse complement.
AGCATCAAAGTGCACCACATAGGCTGCCTGACCAAATGCCTTTTCCATGGGCCGCCAGTAGGTGTTGTAAAGCTCCGTCTGCAGCTTGGGTTCCAGCCCCATCAAGATGTAGTTGCGGATGAGGTCGGCCTGGCTGAGCTCCAGCCCCGTGGAGTTCATGCTCTCAAAGATCAACTGGGGATTGTCTTGTGAGCGGTCCAAGGCCACATCCACAATGACCAATTTAGCCAGCCCTTGGCAGATGGCTTCCAGCTCTTGCTGGTGCTCTTCAATCAGGCTTTGGAATAGCGCGTAGTTTTCGGTGATGCGTGTGCTGGCCTGCGCGGGCATGGGAGTGTCCTGCAGCAGGGCCAGCAAGGTCTCTTTGTCTGTTTCCGACAGGATGAGCTTGTAGTGGCGGTCGCCATCCTCATCAGGGTTTAGCAGGTAGTAGTTGCGTAGCTTTTTGAAGGAAAAAGCATCCAGCAACTCAGCCACATTATGGGTTTTGAAGTGCTCGGCAAGCGCTGCAATCAACAAGGTGCTGGTGGTCAAGCGCTGTTGGCCATCGATCACCAGCAAAGCCTCTTCGGTCGTGACGGTAGACAAGCCGCGTTCTACGTAAACGATGGAGCCAATGAAATGCGCATTGACTTTGTCATCACGTCCAGCCCGCATCAGGTCCGCCCACAACTGGCGGCATTGCGCTTCTGTCCAGGAGTAGTTGCGCTGATAGATAGGAATGACAAATTGCGGGGACTTGCGCAAGAACTTGAGCAAATTGGCTTCGGTCGCTTTCATTTTTCCCTCAAAGGTTTTGAGCTGCTTGCTGGCGCTGGGCCAACAGGGCTTTGATTTCTAAATTGGCGGCCACTTGCCTGGCCAGCTGTTTTTCTTTGACTGCAGCGGCGCGTGCTGCGGCAATGCGTGTGTCCAGTTCTCTGCAGGCGTGCAGTGCTGCTCGGCGCTGCGCGGCATGCTGTGGGCTATGACTGGGGATGAATTGCCCTGTCAACTCCATAGCCTGCCAAGCTGTCAACGTGTCAAACCAGCCTTGGTACAGGGCTTGCAGGTGTTGGGTGGGCTGCTTACCCAATGCCATGGCTTGTAAAAATGCCTCTGCCGAAGTACCTACCCCAAGGGCAGTGATGGTGGGAGCATCGTCCAGCACGGTCTTATCCAATTCGCGCTGTGCCTTGCGAATATGTGCAATGGAAACAAGCAATTGCCCGCCGCTATCCAGCACGAGCAAGGTGGGGTAAGGGATGGCGCGGTGAACCAGCTCGGCTACGCGTTTGATACTGGTGCTAATGGTGACAGGACGCGCTGACTGCTGGGCAGTAGCTGCAGCGTGGGGAGCTTGATTAGAGCGAATTTGGGCAACGACTACGGCTACTTCCAGGTAGCTGCGCTGTTCGTCTTCATATGCCGCGACGCCGACATTGCCGGGCTTGAGCGCGGCATACCAGGTGAGTTCTTCAATGTGGTCTTGCACCAGCTTGCGGTCAGCGACAGTGGCCGCCCCGCTTTCGGCCAGCATTTTTTTGGGAATGCGCTTTTGCACCAAAGCAGTTGTAGGAACAGCAAGTGCCGTCAGTAATTGCTGGGCATGCAGACTATGCGTACTCATGCGGCTTGAGCTTCCTGAGTCTCATGTTCATTGGGTAAGACGATCAGGTAGGCAACCACTTCAAAGTCATTAGCCCCTGCGAATTCCCCCCGCATGGCGTGGGTGCCGCCCGGTGAGAACAGGCTGGCCACGGCTCGCTCTTCGGATTTGCCCACAATCGATCCCACGGCAGCAGCAAGCAGCTTTTGTGCATGCTGCATGTCTTGGCCATGGCGGGTGGCGTGGTCAAAGCGTGCGCAGGCTGTGGCATCGGGCAGGTCACGACCGACGCTCAAGCGTTTGAGTCGGTCTAAAAAGCGTTTAGCTTGGGTGTAAGGCAGCAGCACCGCACCATCATCGCCCACATGTACCAGATAGTGAGGGGCCAAGGGGTAGCTGGCATCCACCATTTTTTGCGCAGCAGCGCCTTCGGCACGCAGGCAAAACAGAATGCCCGGTGGAATATCGGCATCAATGCTGGTGGTGACGGCAAAGCAGCCCAAGGGCATGCCTTCCAACTTGTCAGGGTGTTCGCGTGTGTATTCGGCCAGGTTGATTCGGAAGTCGGTCAGCGTCAGGTCGGTGATGGCGACGCCGCTGGAGAGGTCTTCCAGGTCAATGACGGTTTCTTGCAGCTTGAGCAGTTGGTTGCGGCGGTATTCCAGATCATTCATCTGGTTGCCGGATTGCTCTTCAATGATGTTTTCTTCGCCTGTGGCGGAAATATCCAGCAGCACCATGCGGCCGCTGACCCGTTGCTCCAGGTTGATGTATTCCTCCAACTCCATGTTGGGCCAGAAGTTCACCAGCTGAATGCTGCTGTTGGTGGAGCCAATACGGTCAATCCGCCCAAACCGCTGGATGATTCGCACCGGGTTCCAGTGAATGTCGTAGTTGATCAGCCAGTCACAGTCTTGCAGGTTTTGGCCTTCGCTGATGCAGTCGGTGGCAATGAGTAAGTCCAACTCGCCTTCATGCACCAGCGCCTCTGGCCGCTCTTTGGAGCGTGGGGAAAATGCAGTCAAGATACTGCTCAGGTCACGGCGCAGTTCTGGCAATGTGGTTTGGTTGCGTCCTGCGCCTGTCACCAATGCCGATTCGATACCCAGCTCTGACTTGGCCCAGGTAGCAAGGTGTTGATACAGATAGTTGGCCGTATCGGCAAAGGCAGTGAATACGATCACTTTGCGGTTGCCGGGGTTGATCGGCTGCTGGCACTTTTGCGCGATCAGTTCACGCAATTTTTGCAGCTTGTCATCGCGGGCGGCGCTGACTTGCTCTGCTGCGGCGTACAAGGTGGCCAGGCGGTTGCGATCTTCAATCAAGTCTTGCTGCCAGCGCAGCAGGTCTACATCAGTCAGCAGAACCTTGACTTTGCGACCGACCAAGAGGGATTCAAAGGCGGGGTCGTCAATGTCCACATCGGCGATGTCGAGCTCTTCAATTTCTTCCTGATGAGCTTCAATGCGCGCCAGCATGCTTTCCACATCGCGCAGCTGTCGCTGCACAGTCAAGGCAAACGAAGACACAGCACTTTCCATGCGTTTGAGCACGTTGACACGCAGAAGGTGAATCAGGCTTTCTTCACGATCTGCTTGACGGAAGAAGCTCTCTCCGCCACGAATTTGGGTGCTGTACTTCTGGTCATAGGCTTCTTGCTTGTGCGGCAGCACGTAGCGCAGGGGCGCATACGCAGAAAGGTTGAGCCGTCGGATTTCCAGATTGATGTCGCGGATGGAGCGAAATTCGCCCGCACGGTCCACATCGGCTTTGATGTTGATGGGAGGCAGACGCTCAGGGAACCGGCCAGTCTCTGCCGTACCGTAATACTTTTCAATATGGCGGCGCGAGCGTGCGATGGTCAGGTGGTCCAGCAAGGCAAAGTAGTCAAAGCCCAGCATTTCCACCAGCAACGCCGGTGACTTCTCTTCAGGAGGCAGATCTAGCCAGCGGTTAAAGGCTTTCTGGGCACGGCGGGTGGTGCTATCAATACTGGCGATGCCATGCTCAAAAAGTGCTGTGTCATTGCCCTCGGTGACAAAAGCAATCTGATTGCGCAGGTCTGCTAGGCGATTGTTCACTGGCGTGGCTGACAGCATCAGCACCCGTGTTTTGACCCCTTCGCGAATGATCTTGCGCATCAGCTTGTCATAGCGTGTCTCGCGTCCCTTGTTCGCAGCTTTGTTGCGAAAGTTATGAGACTCATCGATCACGATCAGGTCATAGTTGCCCCAGTTTACGTGCGCCAAGTCGATATCGCCGGAGCTGCCTTTGTCTCGGGTGAGGTCTGTGTGATTGAGAACGTCGTAGTTGAATCGATCAGGTGCAAGGACGTTGCGTTGATCGTTGGCCTTGTAGAGCGTCCAGTTGTCGCGCAAGCGTTTGGGGCACAGCACTAGCACGCGATCGTTGCGTAGTTCGTGGTACTTAATGACGGCCAGGGCTTCAAAGGTTTTGCCGAGGCCCACGCTGTCTGCAATGATGCAGCCACCAAAGCGTTGCAGCTTTTCGATGGCGCCTACGACGCCATCTCGTTGAAACTTATAGAGTTTTTTCCAAACAACGGTATTGCGTATGCCAGTGGCTGATTTGACGATTTTTTCCTCATCCAGCTCTTCTGTGGCAAACAACTGGTGAAGCACCAAGGCATACACACTGGCTGCATCGCGATGGTTGGCCAGCTCCTTGACAGCAGAAAGCAGCAAGGTTTTTGCTTCAGGATGCTCTTCAAGCTGTGCCCATTGCTGGTCAAACCACTGACTGAGCATTTGGGCTTCTGCCGTATTTTCAGATGCCTGAATCAAACTCAATGGATTGCCAGAAGTTATGCCCAAGCCTTCAGAGCTAAAGCCAAAGGAACCCAGAGCCGCTTGCTGAGCCAGGCTGCTCTCATCACGCAAGACGAACGTGCCCTGCGGCACAGCACCTTTAGCCTGTCGAACATCTGCTTTGACCTCCAGCCACTGCATCAGTTTGCGGGCCAGCCAATGCACTTGAAGCTTGTTGCGCGAAGCACGGTCACAAGCGGAACCAAGCAATCCAAGGTGGTCTGTCTGGAAGTATGGAAAAGGAGTGCTACTTTGCTTGGGGGGTGGGACAACGATGCGTGCTTTCTCCAGCACGTATAACTCAGTGAGCAGTTCAGCAAAAGCAAACAGGGAGAACGCGTCTGAGACCATGTCCAGCTTGTGCCCACGCCCTAACCCAGGACGAATCAGGTCCAGAACCCGGTCAGAGCCGGCATTGCTGATGAACTTCATTGTTCCTCATCCCCCCGATGATCAGTTTCTTATGATCTCATTATCAAACAGAGGGGACACAGAGAACGGATGCCTTTCTCAACATTGATCAAGAAGCACATGCCAGTGCACGGATGCATCCGAGTTTCAGCCTACACGCTGATGCAACGCAACCACATTGGCCCCACCATTACGCAGTCGATCAAGGTAGTCAGCCCATTGCTGAATCTGCTCAAAACGCTTTGCCAAGTACTTGGTGCGGTTGTAGCTCCTTCCGTTCGCATCCTTGACGGCATGCGCCAGATTAGCCTCAATCGCCAGTGGATCAAGGTCCAGTTGATCAACCAACATGGTTCTGGCGCTGGCACGAAAACCATGCCAGCTTTGCTCATCGCCAAACCCGAGGCTATATAAGGCCGTGCGCACAGAGTTATCTGACATGGGCCTGTCATGATCTCGCTGGCCAGGGAAAACATAACGGCCACGTCCACTGAGAGGCTTCAACTCACGAAGCATCGCCACCGCCTGTTTGGGCAACGGCACAACATGCGGCTCGCCGTTTTCCTTCTCTTGCACAGAGCGCTTCATTTTTGCGCTAGGAATCGTCCACAGCTGCCCATCCAAATCAAGCTCCTCCCACTCCATCATCCGCAGATTGGCTGGGCGCTGATAAAGCAACGGTGCCAGCAAAAGTGCCGTTCGCACGAATGGGCCACCTTTGTAGGCATACATTGCCCTCAAAAGCTCACCAAAGCGCTCCGGCTCCACGATCGCTGGGAAATTGCTTCCACGATAAGGGGTCAACCGCGCCTTCAACCCCTCTGTGATGTCACGCTGAGTGTTGTTGGCCGTTGGTAGCCAATAACGCCAAATTTGCCGAGCAAGCATTAGAGCGCGGTCGGCTGTCTCAATTGCACCACGCTCCTCAACCTTTTGAAGCACAGCCAAGAGTTCCATTGGCTGGATCTCGGCCATCTCTCTATCACCGATCCAGGGGAACAAGTCACGCTCCAATTGCCTCAGTGTTCTCTCAGCATGCCCAGGGCTCCAGCGGGTCACCTGTCGTTCATGCCAGTCCAAGGCCACCAACTTGAAGGTGCTGCCTATTCCCGTTGGATTGACTAACTTTTCAAGCTTGCGAGCCTTTGCCGGATCCACACCGTCGGACTTTTGCAAGCGCGCAACATCTCGCGCCTTTCGTGCAGCCGACAAGCTAACCTGCGGGTAGCTCCCCAAAGCCAAACGCCCTTCCTTACCATCCTTCCTGTACTTCCAAAACCATCGCCGCGACCCGGCGGGACTGACTTCTAGGTACAAACCACCCGAATCAGAAAAGCGCTCTCTCTTCACGCCGGGGGAACAAGTGGCATTCCTGCACTGTGCATCGGTCAACATGGGGGAACAAACCTCTCAAAAATGCCCTGCTCTAGAGGGAAATGGGGGAACAACGGGGGTAAATCTACCATTTCAAGCCTCTGTTCCCCCAAATGTTCCCCCTAGTGCTCTTGGCAGAGGTTAAATTTCTTTAGACTTATTTGCACTCTAAGTTGTTGATTTAACAAAAGAAAAAGGGATTCAATGAACTTCATTGAATCCCTTTGGATGGGTAGATGGTGGAGCTGGCGGGAATTGAACCCGCGTCCGTAAGCCTTCGCCGGACAGATCTACATGTTTAGTGCTCTGTTTTGAATCTCGCCACCCAAACCCCGCAGGCACACGCTGTCTGGGTAGCCAGCTTCCTTAAATCTCGCCAAATACCAAGAAGCCCGGTATCCAGCCAGCTAATGTAAATTCCCTTGCAGCCGGGAGGTATTGCTACCCCCTTGCCCAGCCCACTAGCGTGCTGTTGCAAGGCTCACCGGATTAAGCGGCGAGTGCGAAACGTTCGTCGTTTGCAGTTAGTTTTTTGAATGGAGATTTACGAGCATCACTCAAGCTCGACATGCACCGCACCGGTCCCGAACCCACGTCGAAACCAGGACAGCCCCTTAGTTGCCTATTCTAGCCTCATCCCAGCAAGTTCAACAGCTCAAGGGGTGAATTGATATGCGCATCGGCACCCCAATGAGCCGTATCTGCTGTCGTTCCAAGGTAACCATAGCGTGCTGCTACGGTTTTCATACCCGCAGCGGCACCCGCCTGAATATCGCGCTCATCATCGCCGACATAGATGCAATGCTCGGGAGCGATCTGCATGCGTCGCGCGGCTTCAAACAGAGGCTCGGGGTGAGGCTTGGAATGCGGCGTCGTGTCCCCGCTCACCACGGCCGCAGCCTGAGCAAACAAGGGCATCTGACGCGTCAGCGGCTCGGTGAAGCGCATGGACTTGTTGGTCACCACCCCCCACAGCAACGGGCCAGCCTCCAAGGCCTGGATCAGCTCCGGCACACCCTCAAAAGCATAGGTGCGCTCGGTCATGCATTGCTCGTAATTGCGAAAGAACTCCTCACGCATTTCCGCAAAACCTGCAGACTCCGGCGTCATGCCGAACGCAATGCCCAGCATTCCGCGTGCCCCGGCTCCGGCCATATGGCGGTAGGCATTGAGCGGCAGCGAAGGCATGCCGCGATCCACACGCATCTTGTCCGCTGCCGCCCCCAGATCGGGAGCGCTGTCGATCAAGGTGCCATCCAGATCAAAAAGAACGGCTCTCACATGTCTCCACATGACTATCACTCCTGAGGGCGGCGTGTTGCCAGCATGTAATTGACCGAGGTGTCATTGCTCAGCCAGTAGCGCCCCGAGATCGGGTTGTGCTCCATGCCCTTGGTGCCCTGGGCATCCAGGCCTGCTTCGCGCGCAAAGCGAGCCAGCTCGCTGGGGCGCAGCAGCTTGCCGTATTCATGCGTGCCCTTGGGGATCATCTTGAGCATGTATTCGGCAGCCACGATCGCCAGCGCAAATGCCTTGGCATTGCGGTTGATGGTGGAAAAGAACACCCAGCCACCAGGTTTGACCAACTGAGCACAGGCCCGCACGATGGATGCGGGATCGGGCACATGCTCCAGCATTTCCATGCAGGTCACCACATCAAAGCTGGCCGGCTGCTCCTGCGCCAGCTGCTCGACGCTGACCTCATGGTACTGAATATTGGGCGTGCCCGTTTCCAGAGCATGCAACTGCGCCACGCGCAAAGCCTTGGTTGCCAGGTCGATACCCACCACCTTGGCCCCTTTGCGCGCCATGGAGTCTGCCAGAATGCCGCCGCCGCAACCCACGTCCAGCACACGCTGGTTCGCCAGGGGCGCCTGGGCGTTGATCCAGTCCAGTCTCAGGGGGTTGATCTGATGCAGTGGCTTGAATTCACTCTCGGGATCCCACCAGCGATGGGCCAGGCTGGAGAATTTTTCCAGTTCTGCCGGGTCGGCATTGATAGTGTTGCTCATGCCGCCATTGTCCGCGATTACCACGATGGATCGGGCATAAAAAAAGCCCCGTTGCCGGGGCTTTTTGTGTAGCAATCGAAAGATTACTGAGCAGCCTTGGTGCCCACAACTTCGATTTCCACGCGACGGTTTTGAGCGCGGCCAGCAGCAGTGGCGTTGCTTGCCACGGGTTGCTTCTTGCCCTTGCCTTCGGTGTACACGCGGCTCTTTTCGATGCCCTTGGACACCAGGTAAGCCTTCACAGCTTCAGCGCGACGCACCGACAGCTTCTGGTTGTAAGCATCGGAACCGATGGAGTCGGTGTGACCCACGGCGATGATGACTTCCAGGTTGATGTCCTTGATCTTGCCGGTCAGGTCATCCAGCTTGGCCTTGCCTGCGGGCTTCAGCACGGACTTGTCGAAGTCGAAGAAAGCGTCAGCAGAGTAGGTAACCTTGGATGCCACTGCAGGCTGGGGAGCCACAGGAGCGGGAGGCACAACGGCGGGAGCAGGAGCTGCAGTGACCTGGGCCTTCAGAGCACCGTCGCAATCAACAGCGGCAGTAGCAGGAGTCCAGTTGGCATCGCGCCAGCACAATTCGTTCGTGCCGTTCTTCCACACCAGTTCGCTGGTGCCGTTTTGCCAGTTGTCGATAGTCTTGCCACCGTCAGCAGCCTTCACTTGTGCGCCAGCGGCTGTCACGAGGGCAGCAGAGGCAAACAACATCGCCACTTTGTTCAGTTTCTTCATGGTTCTCCTCTTGGGGAAAAAGCCGCAGCAGGGCTGCGAATCTGTGGACGTCATCAGTGACCATCACCAAAAACGTTGAAATGATTGTGCCATACGTAACATGCAAGAGTGTTGTCAACTAGGCACCAACAAGTAGGACAGCTATGTAATTCCTCAGTTATGTTGCTCTGCTGCCACACGCCATTCGACCTAAAATGGCTGTTTTCCAGCCGTCAAAGTATCACTAGACATGACCCAGTTTGCTAAAGAAACTCTGCCCATCAGCCTTGAAGAGGAGATGCGTCGCAGTTATCTCGATTACGCCATGAGCGTGATCGTGGGCCGGGCGCTTCCTGATGCGCGTGACGGCCTCAAGCCCGTGCATCGCCGCGTTCTGTACGCCATGCACGAACTCAATAACGACTGGAACCGCCCCTACAAGAAGTCGGCGCGTATCGTCGGTGACGTGATCGGTAAGTACCACCCTCACGGCGACAGCGCGGTCTATGACACCATCGTGCGCATGGCGCAGGACTTCTCGCTGCGCCACATGCTGGTCGATGGTCAGGGCAACTTCGGCTCGGTGGACGGCGATAGTGCCGCCGCCATGCGTTACACCGAAATCCGCCTGTCCAAGATCGCTCATGAAATGCTGGGCGACATCGACAAGGAGACCGTGGACTTCGGCCCCAACTACGACGGCTCCGAGAGCGAGCCACTGGTGCTGCCCAGCCGCCTGCCCAACCTGCTGGTCAACGGCTCCTCGGGCATTGCCGTGGGCATGGCCACGAACATTCCGCCGCACAACCTCAACGAGGTGGTGGACGGCTGCCTGCATTTGCTGCAGAACCCAGATGCCTCGATTGACGAGCTGATGGAGATCATTCCCGCGCCGGACTTCCCCACGGCCGGCATCATCTACGGCATCAACGGCGTCAAGGAAGGCTATCGCACGGGCCGCGGGCGCGTGGTGATGCGTGCCAAGTGCCACTTCGAGGACATCGACAAGGGCCAGCGCCAGTCCATCATCGTTGACGAGCTGCCCTACCAGGTCAACAAGAAGACGCTGCAGGAGCGCATGGCCGAGCTGGTGCACGAAAAGAAGATCGAGGGCATCAGCCATATCCAGGACGAGTCGGACAAGTCCGGCATGCGCCTGGTGATCGAATTGAAGCGCGGCGAAGTGCCCGAGGTGGTCCTCAACAACCTCTACAAGCTGACCCAGCTGCAAGACACCTTCGGCATGAACATGGTGGCACTGGTCAACGGCCAGCCCAAGCTCTGCAATCTGAAGGATCTGATCCAGGTCTTCCTGGAGCACCGCCGCGAAGTGGTGACCCGCCGCACCGTGTTCGAGCTGCGCAAGGCGCGCGACCGCGGCCATGTGCTGGAAGGTCTCGCCGTCGCGCTGGCCAATATCGACGACTTCATCGCCATCATCCGCAACGCTCCCACACCTCCCGTGGCCAAGGCGGCGCTGATGGAAAAATCCTGGGACAGCAAGCTGGTGCGCGAGATGCTCACCCGCACGCGCACCGACGGCGGTGTGGTCAATGCCGACGACTACCGCCCCGAAGGCCTGGAAGTCGAATTCGGCATGCAGGGCAACGGCCTGTACCGCCTGTCCGAAACCCAGGCCCAGGAAATTCTGCAGATGCGTCTGCAGCGCCTGACCGGCCTGGAGCAAGACAAGATCGTGGCCGAGTACAAGGACATCATGTCGGTCATCGAAGACCTGCTGGACATCCTGGCCAAGCCCGAGCGCGTCTCCATCATCATTGGCGAAGAACTCAACGCCGTGAAGGCCGAGTTCGGTCAGTCCAAGAAGGGCGAGCGTCGTTCCACCGTCGAGTACAGCGCGCAAGACCTGTCCACCGAAGATCTGATCACGCCCACCGACATGGTGGTGACGCTCTCGCACACCGGCTACATCAAGAGCCAGCCCCTGTCCGAGTACCGCTCGCAAAAGCGCGGCGGCCGCGGCAAGCAGGCCACGGCCACCAAGGAAGACGACTGGATCGACCAGCTCTTCATCGCCAACACGCACGACTATCTGCTGTGCTTCTCCAACCGTGGCCGCATGTACTGGCTCAAGGTCTGGGAAGTGCCCTCGGGCTCGCGCGGCTCGCGTGGTCGCCCCATCGTCAACATGTTCCCGCTGCAGGACGGCGAGAAGATCAACGTGGTGCTGCCGCTGACCGGCGAAAACCGCAGCTTCCCCGAAGATCACTACGTCTTCATGGCCACCAGCATGGGCACCGTCAAGAAGACGGCGCTGACCGAGTTCAGCAACCCGCGCAAGGCCGGCATCATTGCAGTGGGCCTGGACGAAGGCGACTACCTGATCGGCGCCGCGCTGACCGACGGCAAGCATGATGTGATGCTGTTCAGCGACGGCGGCAAGGCAGTGCGCTTTGACGAGAACGATGTGCGCCCCATGGGCCGCAATGCGCGCGGCGTGCGCGGCATGAACATCGAGGAGCATCAGAACGTGATCGCCATGCTGGTCGCCGAGGCCGACGACGGCACGGGCAATGTGGTGGCGGGCTCGCAAAGCGTGCTGACCGCCACCGAAAACGGCTACGGCAAGCGCACGGCCATCAGCGAATACACGCGCCACGGCCGCGGCACCAAGGGCATGATTGCAATCCAGCAGTCCGAGCGCAACGGCAAGGTGGTGGCCGCCACCCTGGTGGCGCCCGAGGACGAGATCATGCTGATCACCGACACCGGCGTGCTGGTGCGTACCCGGGTGGCGGAAATCCGCGAACTGGGCCGTGCCACGCAGGGCGTGACGCTGATCAATCTGGACGCCGGCGCCAAGCTCATCGGCCTGCAGCGCATCGTCGAAAATGATGCGAACGACGGTGCCGGCGAGGACGGCGAAGCCGAAGACTCCGGCAGCGCCGCCGCCGAAGGCCCAGCCGAGTCCGGCGACGCATCCTGATCGGCCAGCCCCGGCTGCCCCGATACGGACAGGACGCCACGGGCATGATCCATGCCCGTGGCCCAATGTTTTGATAGCTGAAAGCGCAAGCCAGACAAGCGCTTTCACATGTTTTGAGCGTAAATCTGATGAACCGCCCTTTTAACTTCTCCGCAGGCCCCGCCGCCATCCCTGAAGAAGTGCTGCAAACCGCAGCCGCCGAAATGCTGGACTGGCACGGCTCCGGCATGGGGGTGATGGAAATGAGCCACCGCGGCAAGGAATTCATCAGCATCTACGAAGCCGCCGAAGCCGATCTGCGCGAGCTGCTGGCCGTGCCCGCCCACTTCAAGATCCTGTTCATGCAAGGCGGCGGCATTGCCGAAAACGCCATCGTGCCCATGAATCTGTCGCGCGCCGGCGTGGTGGACTTTGTGGTGACCGGCAGCTGGAGTCAGAAGTCGGCCAAGGAAGCCGCCAAGTACGCCAGCGATGCCAATGTGGCCGCCACCGCCAAGGACAGCAACTACACCACGATTCCCGCCGCCAGCAGCTGGAATCTGAGCCGCGGCGCCAGCTACGTGCACATCTGCAGCAACGAGACCATTCACGGCGTGGAGTTCCACGAGCTGCCCGACCTCCAGGCCCTGGGCTCGGATGCGCCCCTGGTCATCGACTTCTCCTCGCATGTGGCCTCGCGCTCCATCGACTGGAGCCGCGTGGGCCTGGCCTTTGGCGGCGCGCAGAAGAACATCGGCCCCGCAGGCCTGACCATCGTCATCGTGCGCGAAGACCTACTCGGCCATGCCCTGCCCGTCTGCCCCTCGGCGTTTGATTACAAAACCGTGGCCGACAACGGCAGCATGTACAACACGCCTCCCACCTGGGGCATCTACATGGCCGGCCTGACCTTCCAGTGGCTCAAGCGCCAGACGGAAGGCAGCCTCAGCGGCGTGGCAGCCATGGAAGCGCGCAACATCGCCAAGGCCAAGCTGTTCTATGACTATGTGGACCAGTCCTCGTTCTATGTGAACAAGGTGGCCGCGAACTGCCGCTCGCGCATGAACATTCCGTTCTTCCTTCATGATGAGTCGCGCAACGACGCCTTCCTGGCCGGCGCCAAGCAAGCCGGCCTGCTGCAGCTCAAGGGCCACAAGTCCGTGGGCGGCATGCGCGCCAGCATCTACAACGCCATGCCCATCGAAGGCGTGCAGGCGCTGGTCGACTACATGCGGGACTTCGAGCAACGTCAGGCCTGAGTCCCGCCTTTAGCCTTGTAAAAAGATGAGCTGCCGGCGCTTTATCTGCAAGCACTTCAACAAGGTTTTGGTCTGAAATCCTTGTGCAACTTGCGTTAGCAGCTACGAAATTTGAGAGATTCATGAGCCAAGAACCCCAAGCCAGCCCCGAGCTGTTGTCGCTGCGCAACCAGATCGACTCCCTGGACCGCCAGTTGCTGGAGCTGGTCAACCAGCGCGCCCATGTGGCCGAGCAGGTGGGCGAGCTCAAGAAGAAGGAAGGCTCGGCCTTCTTCCGCCCGGACCGCGTGGCCCAGGTGATCGAGAAGATCAAGTCCAACAACCCCGGCCCGCTCAAGGGCGCGCATGTGGCCGCCATCTGGCGCGAGATCATGTCGGCCTGCCTGGCGCTGGAATCCCCCCAGCGCGTGGCCGTGCTCGGCCCTGCCGGCACCTTCTGCGAGGAAGCGGCGATCCAGTACTTCGGCGGCGCGGCCGACCTGATGTACTGCAACAGCTTCGAGGAAGTCTTTCATGCCACGGCCGCCGGCAGCGCCCAGTACGGCGTGGTGGGCGTGGAGAACTCCAACGAGGGCGTGGTCACGCGCTCGCTGGACATGTTCCTGCACACGCCCTGCCATGTGGTGGGCGAGGTCAGCATGCTGATCCGCCACAACCTGATGCGCACCAGCAATACGCTGGACGGCATCGAAGTCGTGGCCGCCCACCCCCAGGCTCTGGCCCAGTGCCAGGGCTGGCTGTCCAAGCATCTGCCCCATGCCGAACGTCGCCCTGTGGAGAGCAATGCCGAAGGCGCGCGCCTGGCGGCCCTGCACCCCAACTGGGCCGGCATTGCCGGCGAACGTGCCGCCCAGCAGTTCGGCCTGCACATCGTCAGCCACGCGATCCAGGACGATGCCTACAACCGCACGCGTTTCGCCGTCATCTGCCTGCCGCACACGCTGGCCACGGCCGCGCCCAGCGGCAGCGACTGCACCAGCCTGGTGGTCTCGGTGCCCAACACTGCCGGCGCCGTGCATGACCTGCTGGTGCCGCTGAAGAGGCATGGCGTCTCGATGACGCGCTTCGAGTCGCGTCCGGCCCGCACCGGCCAATGGGAGTATTACTTCTACATCGACATCGAAGGCCACCCGGCCCAGGCCAATGTGGCCGCCGCCCTGCAGGAGCTGCAGGGCCTGTGCGCCTTCTACAAGGTGCTGGGCACCTACCCGGTGAGCAAGTGATGGCAGCTCAGGAATTGCAGCCGTTCGAGCAGCTCGGCTTGATCGGCTGCGGATTGATGGGCGGCTCCTTCGCTCTGGCACTCAAGAAGGCCGGCCTGGTCAAGCGCGTGGTGGGCTACAGCAAATCGCCCTCGACCACCGAACGCGCCCGCCAGATGGGCGTGATCGACGTGGAGGCACCTTCCGCCCTGCTGGCGGCGGCCGGCGCCGATCTGGTGCTGCTGGCCGTGCCCGTGGCGGCCACCGAGGCCACGCTCAAGTCCATCAAGCATCTGGTCACACCCCAGATGATGATCATGGACGTAGGCTCCACCAAGGTCGATGTGGTGCAGGCCGCACGTTCGGCGCTGCGCGACCAGATCGGCAGCTTTGTGCCCGCCCACCCCATCACCGGCAAGGAAGTGGCCGGCGTGGAACACGCCGATGTCAAGCTCTACCAGGGTGCCCAGGTCGTGCTGACCCCGACGGAGCGCACGCTGACTGCGCATCTGGCCAAGGCCCAGGCGCTGTGGCAGGCCCTCGGATGCAAGGTCACAGCCATGTCGCCCGAGGCCCATGACAGCGCACTCGCCACCGTCAGCCACCTGCCCCATCTGCTGGCATTTGCCATGATGCAAAGCGTGCTGAACCAGCCCGGTGCCGACGATATGCTGGCGCTGGCCGGGCCCGGCTTTCGCGATTTCACGCGCATCGGTGCAGGCGACCCCAAGCTCTGGCGCGATGTGCTGCTGGCCAACCGCGATCAGGTGCTGACCCAGTCGCGCCAGTTCCGCCAGGCGCTGGAGCAGCTCGAAGGGCTGATGCAGGCCAACGACGGCCAGGGCCTGCAGGATCGCCTGACCCTGGCCAGCGCCGCGCGCGCCGAATGGACCATGGGCGGCAAGCGAGGCTCTTAAACTAGCGGCGTCGATCTATTCACCCAACCGCCACAGACACCGGGAAACGCCCGCCGCGCAGCCCGGTGTCGAAGCAGCCAGGCTGCGCAGGGGTTACGAGAGTTTTATGTTCACCACCGAATTTCTGGATCTGCCCGCACTGGACTCCGCCAACGGCACCGTCAGCCTGCCCGGCTCCAAGAGCATCTCCAATCGCGTGCTGCTGCTGGCCGCGCTGAGCCAGGGCACCACCACCATTCACGACCTGCTGGATTCGGATGACACCCGCGTCATGCTGGCCGGACTCAAGCAACTGGGCTGCAGCATCAGCCCGGACGTCGTCACCCCCGGCCGGGCCATTGAGGTCACCGGCATCGGCGGTCAGTTGCCGGCCGGCACTGCGGCCACGCTATTCCTGGGCAATGCCGGTACGGCCATGCGCCCGCTGACTGCGGCGCTGTCGGTGCTGGGAGGCGACTTCGAGATGACCGGCGTGCCCCGGATGTACGAACGCCCGATCGGCGACCTGGTCGACGCGCTGCGCCAGCTGGGCTGCAAGATCGACTATCTGAAGGACGAAGGCTTTCCGCCCCTGAAGATCGGCCAGCCCGACTTCAGCCAGCTGGGCACCGACTCCATCAAGGTGCGCGGCGATGTCTCCAGCCAGTTCCTGACCTCGCTGCTGATGGCCCTGCCCCTGCTGGCCAATGTCCCCGGGGCACAGCGCGACATCTCCATCGAGGTGGTGGGCGAGCTGATCTCCAGGCCCTATATCCACATCACGCTGGAGCTGCTGGCGCGCTTCGGCATTGCCGTGAAAAACGACCGCTGGCAGCGCTTCGTGATCCCCGCTGGCAGCCACTACCAGTCGCCCGGCGCCATCCATGTGGAGGCCGACGCCTCGTCGGCCAGCTACTTCATCGCGCTGGGCGCGATTGCCACCGGCACCACCGATGACGCCGATGCCGACAACGCGCCGCAACCCAAGAGCATCCGCATTCTGGGTGTAGGCCAGGACTCGATCCAGGGCGATATCCGCTTCATCGAGGCCGCCCAGGCCATGGGCGCCCGGATCGAAAGCGGCCCCAACTGGCTGCAGGTCAGCCGTGGCAGCTGGCCTCTGAAAGCCATCGACCTCGATTGCAACCATATTCCCGACGCGGCCATGACGCTGGGCACCATGGCGCTGTATGCCGACGGCGTGACCACGCTGCGCAACATCGCCAGCTGGCGCGTCAAGGAAACCGACCGCATTGCCGCCATGGCGATCGAGCTGCGCAAGCTCGGCGCCGCGGTAGAAGAAGGTGCGGACTACATCCGCATCACTCCCCCGGCCGGCAAGGCCGCCTGGAAAGCAGCCAGCATCCACACCTATGACGACCACCGCGTCGCCATGTGCTTCTCTCTGGCGGCCTTCAACCCGGCCAAGCTGCCCGTGCGCATCGAAGACCCCAAATGCGTGGCCAAGACCTTTCCCGACTATTTCGAGGCACTGTTCTCCGTCAGCGAAGCCGAGCGCGAGCATGTTCCCGTGATCTGCATCGACGGGCCCACGGCCTCCGGCAAGGGCACGATTGCCGCAGAAGTCGCCAGGGCCCTGGGCTACCAGCTGCTGGACTCCGGCGCGCTGTATCGCATCACCGGCCTGGCCGCATCGCGTGCCGGCATGACGCTTGACGAATCGAACGAGGAAACCATTGCCGAAATGGCGCTGGACATGCCAGTGCGCTTCGATGCGCAGCAGCGTGTATGGCTCGGCGACGAGGATATCAGCCTGGCCATTCGCAGCGAAGAAGCCGGCATGAACGCCTCGCGCGTCTCGGCCCTGCCCGCCGTGCGCACCGCGCTGGTGGATCTGCAGCTGTCCTTCCAGGCTCTGCCGGGACTGGTGGCCGACGGCCGCGACATGGGTACGGTCATCTTCCCCCACGCCCCGCTCAAGGTCTATTTGTCGGCATCTGCCCAGTGCCGCGCGGAGCGCCGATATAAACAGTTGATTTCCAAAGGAATTTCAGCTAATATGTCCACCCTTTTGGCAGACCTTGAGGCAAGAGACGCGCGCGACATGAATCGCGCCACCGCTCCGCTCAAGCCCGCCGAGGATTCTTTGCAGCTCGACAGCTCCGAAATGACCATTGAAGAAGTGGTTGCCCAGGTGCTGTCGTGGTGGCAGGAACGCCAGCCGTTTGGCCGCTCTTGAGACTTCGGCTTGAAGTTTTCGAGGCAGCCCCGCATCTGGCTTGTTGGCCCTTGATGCCAGGCTTTCGCAGACCGCGAACCGGCAGCAAGGTTGTTAACCTTTAACCCCGTGGGCCCAAAAACCCACAACCTCCGCAATCAGTCTTAAAAACGCTTGGCAATGGTGCCGGCGGAAACCTGGTTGCGGGCAAGGAACTACATGTCTGAATCTTTTGCCGCCCTTTTTGAAGAGTCGTTGACACGCACCGAAATGCGTCCTGGCGAAGTTATCACCGCTGAAGTCGTGCGCGTTGAGCACAACTTCGTGGTGGTGAACGCCGGCCTGAAGTCGGAAGCCTACGTGCCCCTCGACGAGTTCAAGAACGACCAGGGCGAAGTCGAAGTCCAAGTGGGTGACTTCGTGTCCGTGGCCATCGGCTCCATCGAAAACGGCTACGGCGACACCATCCTGTCCCGTGACACCGCCAAGCGTCTGGCTTCCTGGCTGTCGCTGGAAAAGGCTCTGGAATCCGGCGAATTCGTGACCGGCACCACTTCCGGCAAGGTCAAGGGCGGCCTGACCGTTCTGGTCAACGGCATCCGCGCTTTCCTGCCCGGTTCGCTGATCGACACACGTCCTATCAAGGACCTGACTCCCTACGAAAACAAGACCCTGGAATTCAAGGTCATCAAGCTGGATCGCAAGCGCAACAACGTGGTGCTGTCGCGCCGCGCTGTGGTGGAAGCTTCCATGGGCGAAGAGCGCGCCAAGCTGATGGAAACCCTGAAGGAAGGCGCTATCGTTCAGGGCGTGGTCAAGAACATCACCGAATACGGTGCGTTCGTGGACCTGGGCGGTATCGACGGCCTGCTGCACATCACCGACATGGCATGGCGCCGTGTGCGTCACCCCTCCGAAGTGGTGACTGCTGGTCAGGAAATCACTGCCAAGATCCTGAAGTTCGACACCGAAAAGAACCGCGTGTCCCTGGGTCTGAAGCAAATGGGCGACGATCCCTGGATGGGCGTGGCTCGCCGCTACCCCTCCGCTACCCGTCTGTTCGGCAAGGTCACCAACATTGCTGACTACGGCGCATTCGTGGAACTGGAACCCGGCATCGAAGGCCTGGTGCACGTTTCCGAAATGGACTGGACCAACAAGAACATTGCTCCCACCAAGCTCGTGTCCCTGGGCGACGAAGTGGAAGTCATGGTTCTGGAAATCGACGAAGACAAGCGTCGCATCTCCCTGGGCATGAAGCAGTGCAAGGCTAACCCCTGGCAAGAATTCGCCCAGAACACCAAGCGCGGCGACCGCGTGAAGGGCCCCATCAAGTCCATCACCGACTTCGGCGTGTTCGTGGGTCTGGCTGCCGGTATCGACGGCCTGGTGCACCTGTCTGACCTGTCGTGGAACGAAGCCGGCGAAGCCGCTGTTCGTAACTACAAGAAGGGTCAAGAAGTCGAAGCCATCGTGCTGGCCGTGGACGTTGAGCGCGAGCGCATCTCCCTGGGCATCAAGCAGCTGGACAGCGATCCCTTCACGACCTTCGTGACCGTGAACGACAAGGGCCAAGTTGTGACCGGCAAGGTCAAGACTGTGGACGCCAAGGGCGCTGAAATCGACCTGGGCGAAGACATCATCGGCTACCTGCGCGCTTCCGAAATCTCGCAAGACCGCGTGGAAGATGCTCGTTCCGTCCTGAAGGAAGGCGACGAAGTGACTGCCGTGGTGGTGAACGTGGATCGCAAGAGCCGCAACATCCAGCTGTCCATCAAGCAAAAGGATCACGCTGAACAGCAAGTCGCCATGGCTTCCCTGTCGGCTCAGTCCTCCAAGGAAAACGCTGGTACCACCAGCCTGGGCGCTCTGCTGCGCGCCAAGCTGGACGCTGACAAGTAAATCTTGCATCAGCCGGTCAGCCAGCTCGTCTGACTGACCGCCAAGCGTCAAAGACAACGGGCGCCCTGTGCGCCCGTTGTTGTTTTCAACCTAGAGCCTCCGTCACCCGATGACCCGATCCGATCTCGTCGAAGAACTTGCCGCCCAATTTGGCCAACTCAACCAACGTGATGCCGAGCAGGCCGTCAAAACCATTCTGGATGCCGTCAGCGATGCCCTGGTGCGCGGTCACCGTATTGAAATTCGCGGCTTTGGCAGCTTTGCCATCAATCACCGCCAGCCCCGCATAGGCCGCAACCCCCGCTCGGGCGAGTCCGTTCAGGTTCCTTCCAAGCGCGTTCCTCATTTCAAGCCCGGCAAGGCGCTGCGCGAAGCCGTGGACAATCTCAAGGCCGACGACTCCTCTGCGGCACAGCAGCCCAAGATCGCCTGATTACCGCAGGCACTGCCAGTGCAGCCCGAGGCTGACCCTACAGTCTGTTTGCCAGCCCGCACATAGGCTGGCCTAAAATCTTCCCGTCACACAAGGCGCATAAAGGGAAGCATGAAATACCTGCTGTGGCTGCTCAAGGCAGCCATTTTTTTCACTCTGTTCGCATTCGCGCTCAACAACCAGCAAGACGCCACCGTGCATTTCTTCTTTGGCACGGCCTGGACGGCACCTCTGGTGCTGGTGGTGCTGGCGGCTTTTGCGCTGGGCCTTTTTGTCGGGGTGCTGGGCATGGTGCCGCGCTGGCTCAAGCATCGCAGCGCAGCGCGCGAAGCACAGGCCACTCAACAGGCACCGAACACCGCAGCCAACGCCACCAGTGCAGCACCTGCGGTGAAGGAACAGAACTCTTCTTCGATCATTGCGCCGGGCGACGTGCATGGAATTTAATCTGACTTGGATTTTGCTGGGCCTGCCTGCGGCCTTTGTGCTGGGCTGGCTGGCATCCCGCTGGGATTTGCGCCAGGTGCGTGCCGACAACCGCCAGGCTCCCAAGGCATACTTCAAAGGCCTGAATTTTCTGCTCAACGAGCAGCAGGACAAGGCCATCGATGCCTTTATCGAGGCCGTACAGAACGACCCCGACACCACCGAACTGCACTTTGCACTGGGCAATCTGTTCCGCCGCCGCGGCGAATACAACCGTGCGGTGCGCGTCCACGAGCATCTGCTCAGCCGCGCCGACCTCACCCGCCCCGACCGGGACCGTGCCCAGCATGCACTGGCACAGGACTTTCTCAAGGCCGGCCTGCTGGACCGCGCCGAGGAGGCTCTGAACCGCCTGGAAGGCACGCAGTACGAAGGCGAGGCACGCCTGGCACTGCTGGCCATTTACGAGCGCTCGCGCGACTGGGCCCAGGCAGCGGCCATCGTGCGCAAGATGCAGGCCGCAGGCCAGGGAGACTTCAGCACCCGCCTGGCCCACTATCTTTGCGAAGATGCGCAATCCCAGGTGGCCCATGGCCAGCTCGACAAGGCTTTTGCGCAGCTGCAGCAGGCCCTGGAGACTGCGCCACAAGCTCCGCGCCCCCGACTGGAGCTGGCCCAGCTCCAGCATCGCCAGGGCCGGTCCGAGCAGGCTTTGTCCAGCCTTCAGGCGCTGGCGCAGAACAGCCCCGCAGCCCTGCCCCTGGCTGCCAGCCTACTGGTGGAAGTGGCCGAAGCAACGGGCGCGCTCGCCGAGGCTCGCGATCTGCTGCTCAAGCACTATGCGCAGGCCCCCTCGCTGGACCTGCTGCAGGCACTGGTCGCAGTCGATCAGAAAAGCGGGGATGCAGAAGCCCCCGGCCGCCAGCGCCTGGTGCAGCATCTGGAGCATGAGTCGTCCCTGGTAGCGGCCGCTCAATGGCTGGAAGGCGAGACCCTGACCGAAGAGCAGTACCATGCCACCGTGCAAAAGGCACTGAACCATGCCACCAAACCCCTGACCCGCTACCGCTGTGCGGCCTGTGGCTTTGAAGCCCGCACCCATTTCTGGCATTGCCCCGGCTGCCAGAGCTGGGATAGCTACCCGGCACGCAGGGTCGAAGAGCTGTAAGCACTTCTCGAAGAAAAAAGAGCGCCCAGGGCGCTCTTTTTTAATGCACGTGACCGCCCCGGTTAATGGCCGCCCCACTCATCGGCCGGCATATCCTGCTTGCCGATCAGCCAGGGCAGGCGCGAGGACACCCCGACCAGCGCCCCCACGGCCCAGAACAGGGCCGAGACACCGACCACCGTGCCCAGCGAGCCGAACAGCACCGGCATCAGCACGCTGGAGCCGTTGATGGCCATCATGCGCAATCCCAGCGCCTCACCATGACGCTCGGGTGGCGTGATCTGATGAATCATGCTCATCACCATGGGCTGCACCGATCCCAGCACCACGCCCAGCAAGACCGAACAGGCGCCCATGCTCCAGGCGCCGGGCATGAAGGGGTAGGCGATGAACAGGGCGCAGGCGGCAACCATGGCGCCCAGCACCACTTGCGATTCGGCCATATGGCGCGTGATGATGGGCATCAACAGGCGGATCACGGCCGCTGCAATCGCAAAAGCCCCCAGGATGCTGCCGATCACCGAGGCAGGCAGTCCGCGTTCATGACCCAGAATGGGCACGACAAAGGTATGCACATCCCAGCAAGAGGAAAGCGCCCAGTTCAGCAGCAACAAGCGCCTGAAGCCCCGGTTCTGCACCAGATCCCAGGCCGTTGCCTTCTGGTTCGCGCTCTCGGCCTGCAGCGCCGGCAGCTCCTGCACCGTTCTCGCCCAGAACCAGGCCGCCAGAGGCATCAGGGTCAGCAGCAGGAAGGCGGCCCTGAAGCCCGTGGTGCTGGCCGCTTCTGCGCCTGCATAGTCGATCAGCAGCCCGGCCGCAAACGGTCCCAGAAAGTTGGAAATGGCTGGGCCAATCGCCAGCCAGCTGAAGACCTTGCGCAGCTCGTCCTTGTTGTGTGCCATGCGCCCCACATGGCGCTGCAGGGCGATGAGCGCCATGCCGGCTGCGCCGCCCGTCAACAAAGCGCTCAGACACAGCACCGGATAGATCGGGAACAGCACGGCCACTCCCGCTCCGGAACAGGCGGCCACCACACTGATAATGAGCGGGCGCTTGAGCCCGTGACGGTCTGCGTAGCGCCCGGCGGGCAGCGACAGAAACACCTGGGTCAGTGCAAACAGCGCCAGCAGCATGCCGACCGCGGCTGCGCTATAGCCCTCCTTGAGCGCCAAAAGCGGCGTGGCCATGCGCATTCCGGTCATGGTGCCGTGGATACAGACTTGCGCAAGGATCAGGCGCAGCAGGGCTGCATTCATTCTTCGTCCTCGCTGGCGCTCTGATCGCCTCCAGGCGATGTGGCCGGAAACAGGGGCTGCTCCTGCCCGGCTTCATTCGGCAGCTCCTGCACATTGCGCAAATGACGCTGAATGGCGCGCGTGCGCACACCCACCTGATCGAACTTGCGCGCAGCGGCATCGATGGACTTGCGCGTGGCCTCGACCACCTCGCCGAACTTGCCGAACTCGGTCTTGACCTGACCGAGCACACCCCAGACTTCGGACGAGCGCTTCTCGATCGCCAGCGTCTTGAAGCCCATCTGCAGGCTGCTGAGCATGGCGGCCAGATTCGCGGGACCGGTAATCACGATGCGATGCTCGTTCTGCAGCGCCTCGACCAACCCCGGACGCCGCAGTACCTCGGCAAACAGGCCCTCGCTGGGCAGATACATGACGGCGAAGTCCGTGGTGTGCGGCGGCGCGACATACTTGCTCGCAATCTTTCTGGCTTCGCCGCGAATCGATGTCTCGAAGGCATTGCCTGCCGCGACAATGCCCACGCGATCCGCGCTGTCCTGCGCATCCTGCAGGCGCTGGTAATGCTCGACCGGATATTTGGCATCAATGGGCAGCCATACGGGTTGCTCGTCGTTGCGCCCCGGCAGCCGGATGGCGAACTCGACCAGTTCATCGCTGTCAGGCACGGTCTTGACGTTTCTGGCGTACTGCTCTGGCGTGAGCACATTGTCGATGATGCTGCCCAGCTGCAGCTCGCCCCAGGTGCCACGCGACTTCACATTGGTCATCACGCGCTTCAGATCGCCTACGCTGCCCGCCAGGGTCTGCATCTCGCCCAGCCCCTTGTGCACCTGCTCCAGCCGGTCGCTGACCAGCTTGAAGGATTCGCCAAGACGCTGCTCCAGCGTGGCATGCAGTTTTTCATCGACGGTGCGGCGCATCTCGTCGAGCTTGAGGGCGTTGTCGCTCTGAATCGTGGCCAGGCGCTCGTTGAGCGTCGCACGCAACTGCTCGGCCGTGGTCTGCTGGCCCTGCGTCAGCGCAGCCAGCTGCTGGCTCACCGCGTCCTGCAACACGGCAAACTGATGGCGCAGCTGCTCGCCATTGCTGCCCAGCTGATCCTTGAGCGCAGCCCCCATATTGGTACTCATATGCGTGAGCTGGTGCTGGATATCACCCTTGAGCGAGTCCAGCGTGCCACGTGTGGTCTCGGCCAGTGCCTCGAAGCGCTGCTGGACATGGACGGCCTGCTCTGCACTGCTTTGGGCCAGTGCCGCGCGAGCTTGCTGGCTGTCGCCCGTCAGCCGCTGCGCAAGCTGAGCCACCTCTTCACGAAAGGAAGCCAGCGCCACCGCCTGCTCGCGCCGCGCGGCCAGCGCATCTTGCTGGGTCTGGGCCAGCTGGGTCTGCACATGCTGGGTGACACGATCCAGGGCACCCTCACTCTTGGCCACCGTCATCTGGGTGCTCTGGCTGCTGCGCTCCAGCTGCTGCAGCCTGACATCCAGCGCCTGCAATCCCTGCAGCAGCTGGGCTTGCAGCCTCATCGCATCAGGACCAAGAGCCAGCTGCGTCTGACGGCGCAGCCCCTGCAGCCACCACAGCAGCACCAGGAGCAGGGCCACCATCAATGCGGCCACCGCCGCCAACCCAAGCCACCACGTAGTCACTGTCTTGCCACGCCTTTCACACTCTTGTTTTCATAGCTGGAAGCGCTCTCGAGCAAAGCGCTACGGGCTGTTTTGCATTGAAAATTCGCAACAGGCATTGCAGACTGAAGTTTGCAAGCGCTAGCGCGCAGGCAAATTATCAGCCCTCAGAGCCACGAAAAATCCAATGCTGACAAAAGTGCTGGTCCCGGTTGCAGCCTTGGCGACAGCGAGGCTGCAATCGGTTGACGCAAGAATCAGGCGTCGGGGCCGACCTGCTGGGCAATGGCCATGGCGAACTTGCCACCGCCCACCGACCAGTCGGAATAGTCGTTTTCGTGCGTGAAGATGAACACGTCGCTGGGGGCCACACCCGCATCTTTTTCCAGATTGGCTGCGATATGGGCGTAGAGGGAACGCTTCATGGCATCGCTGCGGCCACGACGCATGGTGATCTCCACCACCACCACACGATCCGAGCGCTGGTAGCCGTTGAAGGTGCGGCTGAAAAAGAACTTCTGCTCGTCATAGTCATCAACCATGTTGAACAACTCATCGGCAGGCATGCCGATGCCATCGATCAAGGCCTGATGAATCCCGTTGACGATGGCCTGGCGCTGGGCGGGCGTGGTGTCCTTGTGGACGCTGGTGCGGATAAAAGGCATTGCTGTCTCGCTTGAAATAAGAAAAGCCCGCTGCGCGTTCACACGCCATGCGGGCAGAAATTATCAAAGCCGAAAAAGCGCTCAGATCACGCATCCGCCCTCAAACTGATGTGACGAGAGCCGACGTAATGGAGACGCATCAGCCAAGCTGATTGACGGGTGTCAACGGCCCCTTGCCAGCCAGGAAGGAGATCAGATTGTCCGCCGCCAGAGAGGCCATGGCCGTACGCGTGCCCTTGGTGGCGCTGGCGATATGGGGTGTCAGCACCACATTCGGCACCGTCAGCAGCTCGGGATGCACGGCCGGCTCGCCTTCGAACACATCCAGCCCCGCTGCGGCAATGCGCCCATCTTTCAGCGCCTGGGCCAGCGCCGCATCATCCACGATGCCGCCGCGCGCAATATTGATCAGCGTGGCCGTGGGCTTCATCAGGGCCATTTCTGCCGCACCTATGGTGTGGCGGTTCTCGGGGGTGAACGGCAGCACCAGCATCAGGTGATCCGCACGTTCGAGCAACTCCTGCTTGCCGACATAGCTGGCCTTGCACTCGGCTTCCAGTCCAGCATCCAGACGCGAGCGATTGTGATAGATCACCTCCATGCCGAAGCCGTAGGCCGCACGACGCGCAATTGCCTGACCGATGCGGCCCATGCCCAGAATCCCCAGCGTGCTGCCATGCACCTCGGCGCCGGCAAACAGGTCGTAATGCCAATCCTTCCAGAGCCCGGCACGCAGATAGTGCTCGCTCTCGGTAATGCGGCGCGCCGTGGCCATCAGCAAGGCAAAGCCGAAATCGGCCGTGGTCTCGGTCAGCACATCGGGGGCATTCGTGCCCTGCACGCCTGCGGCCGTCATCGCGGGCACGTCGAAATTGTTGTAGCCCACCGCCATATTGGCCACGATCTTGAGCTGCGGACAGGCGGCCAGCAATTCGGCATCGATGCGCTGCGAGCCCGTGGTCAGCACGCCATCCTTGCCCTGCAGCTGCTGTGCCAGCTCAGCTGGAGACCAGACCACATCGTCCTGATTGGACTGCACTTCAAAGTGCTGCTGCAGCCGCTGCACCACCTCGGGTGAAATGGCACGGGCGATCAGAATGCGAGGCTTGTTGCTCATCGTTGTTTCCTCTTCAAGTGATGGGTGATGGCAGCACTACTGCCAGGCCGCGCTTTCACGGCCTATAGAAACCAGATCCAGGTGATCAGCACCAGCAGCGGCACCAGCACGCAGACCGACCAGAGCATGTAGCCGAAAAAGCCCGGCATCTTCACGCCGCGATCTTCGGCAATCGCCTTGACCATGAGATTGGGCGCATTGCCGATATAGGTATTGGCGCCCATGAACACGGCACCGGCAGAGATGGCGGTCAGCGTCAGCGCCATCTCGGTCATGAGGTGCGCGGGGTCGCCTCCGGCGGTATTGAAGAACACCAGATAGGTCGGAGCATTGTCGAGGAAGGAAGACAGCAGGCCCGTGGCCCAGAAATACATGGCCGGGTTGGGCGTGCCATCGGCATTGGTCACGGCTCGTACCACGGCACCGAACGGCCCCTCGGCACCCGCCTTGAGCATGGCAATGACGGGAATGATGGTCAGGAAGATACCTGCGAACAGCTTGGCCACTTCCTGCATGGGCCCCCAGCCGAACTCGTTGGCCCGGTGCACGCGGGCTGGCGTGAGCTTGAGCGACAGCAGCGCCACGGCCAGCAGGCCCAGATCGCGCACAAGACCAGGCAGACCGACATGGGTGCCGGCAATCTCGAAGCCAGCAGGAGTGCGCCAGATGCCGCTGACCAGCACCAGAGCTACCACCACCATCAGCAGCACAAAGTTCACGCGGCCTTCAAAGCCCAGGCGGCTGCGAGCGCCGGTCGCGTCCATGCTGGGCGTGGGATCGGGCAGATCGGTCTCGCCCTTATGCCCCATCAGCCTGTGATCCAGCACATAGAAGACGGCGAGCAGCGCCAGCGTGAGGAACAACATCGGGCCCCAGATGTGGCTCACCGTCCAGAAGAAGTCCACCCCCTTCAGAAATCCCAGGAACAACGGCGGATCTCCGAGCGGCGTCAGAGCCCCCCCGGCATTGGAGACGATAAAGATGAAGAACACCACCACATGGGCCTGATGACGGCGGTTGTCGTTGGCGCGCAGCAAGGGGCGGATCAGCAGCATGGAAGCTCCTGTCGTGCCCATGAAGCTGGCCAGTAGTGCTCCAATGGCCAGAATGGCGGTATTCAGTCCCGGCGAGCCGCGCAGATTGCCTCGCACATAGATGCCGCCAGCCACCGTGTACAAGGCGGTCAGCAGGATCACGAACGGCAGATACTCGGCCAGCAGGGCATGCACCAGATTCATGCCCGCCGCGCCCGGCCCGTAAACCAGGGCAAAAGGCAGCATGAAGGCCAGCGCCCAGCCGGCGGTGACCTTGCCGAAATGGTGATGCCAGAATTGCGGCAGCAGCAGCGGCATCAGCGCAATCGACAGCAACATGCCCACAAACGGTATGCCCCAGGCGACCGACATGGCCGCGCCATTGATCTCTGCGGCTCGCGCAGCGCCCACCGCCAGCGTCAGAAACGCGGCAGCTGCGGCCTTCATCCAAGATTTGCTGATCAAACGCCCATCCTCCCTGATTCTGGCCCTGCAGCCGGCGCGGCTGCCGCCTCTGATTCCTGATTTTTAAGCCGGCGCGACCGGCTCCGGCGGCGCAATGCTGAACACCTGACGCAGATAGGCCAGATATTTTTCATCGTCACACATGCTCTTGCCCGGCGTGTCCGAGAGCTTGGCTACCGGCTGCCCGTTGCAGCGTGTCATCTTGATCACGATCTGCAAGGGCATATGCTCGGGAGGATTTCCCAGATCGTTGGTCAGATTGGTGCCGATGCCGAACGCCAACTGGCAGCGACCGTTGAAGCGCTCGAACAGCCCGATGGTTTTGGGGATCGTCAGCCCATCGCTGAAGATCAGCACCTTGCTCAGCGGATCGATCTTGTTGGCCTTGTAATGCGCGATCAGGCGTTCACCCCAGTCAAACGGGTCGCCGCTGTCATGGCGCGCGCCGTCAAACAGCTTGCAGAAGTACAGATCGAAATCACGCAGAAAGGCCGACATGCCATAGACGTCGGACAGCGCAATGCCCAGATCGCCCCGGTACTCGCGCGCCCAGGACTCGAAGCCGAAGATCTGGCTGTCGCGCAGGCGTGGGCCCAGCGACTGGCAGGCCTGCAGATATTCGTGGGCCAAGGTCCCCAGCGGGATCAGGCCCAGCTTCATCGCATACAGCACGTTGCTGGTGCCCGCCAGTTGCCCCTTGCGCTGGCCGTTGACCCGCGCCGTCCCCGAGTGACCCAGCCTGGCGCAAAGCACCCGCAGAACCTCTTCATGCCAGGCCCTGGAAAAGCGCCTGCGAGTGCCGTAATCGGCAATCTTGAGCGACTCCAGGCCAGGCGCCTGCAGCAACTCGATCTTCTCGTCCAGACGCTTGCGCCCTTCCAGGAAGTTGGGCACGGGCTGGGTATTGCGGAAATACACCTCGTTGACGATGGCCAGCACCGGGATCTCGAAGAGGATGGTGTGCAGCCAAGGGCCCTGGATGGTGATGTCGATCTCGCCGCTGGCCAGGGGCGTGACCGTGATGTATTTGTCGTTGAGCTGGAACAGGCTCAGGAAATCGACAAAATCGCTCTTGATGAAACGCAGCGAACTCAGATAGGCCAGCTCGGCATCCTGAAAGCGCAGCTTGCACAGAGAACGGATCTCTTCGCGAATTTCATTGACGTACGGAGCCAGCTGCACGCCAGGGTTGCGGCATTTGAAGCGGTACTCCACCTGCGCGCCCGGAAACTGATGCAGCACCACCTGCATCATCGTGAATTTGTACAGGTCGGTGTCTAGCAGACTGGTGATGATCATGGACGACGGTGGGCCTGGCGGTCCGTTCAGTCATGGAACAAGGCTGGCTCAAAACACAGGCTAAGCCAGCCTCAACATAGACTGACGAGTGTAGGCGATTCCACACCCTGTACCGTGGTCGCTGCCCCTAAGTGCTTCGTGCCGATGCCGGCTTTGCAAGCGCCGCCGGATACCCGATTCAAATCGCCCTTGAACGCTTGACAGGCATACGCAAGAAGCTATCTTTTTACTATTCGCCAACCGGCTCTGCACGCAGCAGCGGCTGCAGGGCCGCACGCAAGGCCTGGGGCAAGGCCACGGGCCGGCGCGACTGTCTGTCGACATAGACATGTACAAAATGCCCGGCAGCAGCCGACTGGCTCTCGCCCTCAGCAAACAGCCCCACCTCGTAGCGCACGCTGGAGCTGCCCAGATGGGCCACGCGAATGCCTGCCTGTACCCGCTGCGGAAAAGCCAGCGAGGCAAAGTAATTGCACTGCGTCTCTATGACCAGGCCGATCGTCTGGCCTTCATGGATATCCAGCGCGCCCTGCTCTATCAGATAGGCGTTGACCGCAGTATCGAACCAGCTGTAGTAGATGACGTTGTTCACATGACCGTAGACATCGTTATCCGACCAGCGCGTGCTGATGTCGCGAAACACAGGATAGGAGTCACGCGCCTGTGGCTGGGCGCGCAAGGGTTTGCCATGGTTGGAGGATGCAGTCATGCAGCCATTGTGCAGAGGAGCCCAGGCGCCGCCAGCACCACCGCGACAGGGCCTGGAAGTCACTGCTCGCCAACACATGACGCAGCGCATCAAAAAACACAGCTATGGATTTTTTTGTCAGTTATCAGACATAACAAAGTTTTTAAAAATCAAATACTTATCGAAAACAAAGAGTCATCAATCTTTTTGCTGCAACGCAACAAATTAAAGCTTGCATTGCTGCAAATTCTCTTTCACAATGCACTCATGCTGCACTGCAACATAGAACTGGCTCAGAGCTAGCGGCGATGTCAGAGCAGAAGTTTCCTCCGGTCCGATCCCTTTGTTTGATCCGTAATTTTGGAGAATTGCTATGAGCCTGACCCCTGACCAAATCCTGAGCGCACAAAAAGCCCACTTCGAGACGCTGTTCGGCCTGACCAGCAAAGCTTTCGAAGGCGTGGAAAAGCTGGTGGAACTGAACGTCACCGCTTCGCGTGCCGCCCTGACCGAAGCTGCCCAGCACACCCAAGCCGTGCTAAGCGTCAAGGACGCCCAGGAACTGCTGACTCTGCAAGCCGGCCTGTTCCAGCCTTTGGCCGAAAAGACTGCCTCCTACAGCCGCCATCTGTATGACATTGCCAGCAACACTGCCGGCGAATTCAACAAGGCTCTGGAAGTGCAATCCACCGAAGCCCGCAAGAGCTTCAACTCCCTGCTGGACAATTCCACGAAGAATGCGCCTGCCGGCTCCGAGTCCGCTGTGGCCATGGTCAAGAGCGCCGTTTCTGCCGCCAACAACGCTTTCGAATCCGTGCAAAAGGCGGTCAAGCAAGCCTCCGACATGGCCGAAGCCAATTTCAACGCGGCTACCAAGACAGCAACCGAAGCTGTCAAGGCCACTACCACTGCCAAGCGTTAAGCACATGGTTATTGGCATGCTTGGCAAAGACCTAGGGTTTACCCTATAATCACCAGCATGTCAGGTCGGCATGCATTGATGTGAATGCCGACCTTGCGCAAGTTGTCTCCTTGGATCCTCCTGAAACCCCCGTTTCATGGATCCCTTCAAAGCCCAATCCCCGTGATTGGGCTTTTTTTTATGCGCGCTTTCCTCAGGTCGCCAGCTCTTCCGCCCTGTGCATAATTGACGTTTACGTCAACGTCAATGGACATCAAACAAGGAGACAGTTCATGCAGATTCAGGATCGCGTATTCATCGTGACCGGTGGCGCTTCGGGCCTGGGTGAAGGCACAGCGCGCATGCTCGCCGCCAATGGCGGCAAGGTCGTGATTGCCGACATGAATGCAGAGCGCGGCGAGGCCGTGGCCAGCGAGATCGGCGGCGTCTATCTGCGCTGCGATGTCAGCAATGAGGCCGACGGTCAGGCCGTGGTCGCCAAAGCCACCAGCCTGGGCAAGCTGGCCGGCCTGATCAACTGCGCCGGCATTGCACCGGCCGAAAAAACCGTAGGCAAGAGTGGCCCGCACAGCCTGGCCGTCTATACCAAGACCATCATGGTCAACCTGGTCGGCACCTTCAACATGATTCGACTGGCGGCCGATGCCATGAGCAAGAATGAGCCAGAGCCTACAGGCGAGCGCGGCGTTCTGATCTCCACCGCCAGCGTTGCGGCCTATGACGGCCAGATCGGACAGGCTGCCTACTCGGCTTCCAAGGGCGGCGTGGTCGGCATGACCTTGCCCATTGCCCGCGACCTGGCACGCAGTGGCATCCGCAATATGACGATTGCTCCCGGCATCTTCGGCACTCCCATGCTGTTCACCATGCCCCAGGAAGTGCAGGATGCGCTGGCCGCCAGCGTGCCCTTCCCTAGCCGTCTGGGCAAGCCAGAGGATTACGCCAAGCTGGTCAAGCAGATTCTGGAGAACGACATGCTCAACGGAGAAGTCATCCGCCTGGATGGCGCCATTCGCATGGCACCCAAGTAATGAAGGTCAAAGGCCTTGTCGCAAGGCCTTTTCTTTGAGTTCCGGACAAAGAAAAAGCCGCAATCAATTGCTTGATTGCGGCTTTTTGAATCTGGCGGAGTGGACGGGACTCGAACCCGCGACCCCCGGCGTGACAGGCCGGTATTCTAACCAACTGAACTACCACTCCTGGCAGGAAGCTTTGCTACATATCATGTAGCTGCAAGCGCTTCAAACTTGGCGACCCTACGGGGATTCGAACCCCGGTACTCACCGTGAAAGGGTGATGTCCTAGGCCTCTAGACGATAGGGTCAATTCCTAGAACGATTCGAGTCTTGCGACTCGCCGTCATTAAATTTTGGTGGAGGTAAACGGGATCGAACCGATGACCTCTTGCATGCCATGCAAGCGCTCTCCCAGCTGAGCTATACCCCCTTGAAGCAATGAAACAGTGTTTCTCTGCTGCAATGCAAAAATTGTAGCACAGGGTTTTCGCTGCTTTTTCCAAACCACCAACAATTTGTCGAAAGCATGAAAAAAGGGATGCACAGTGCATCCCTTCTTGTCAGCCAACGGGCACTATCAGCTCACTGCACCACCATCGCGGATGCGATGCATTTCGCCGATATCCACCGTCCAGACCAGACCATCGCCAATCTGGCCGGTGCGGCAGGCAGCGACGATGGCTTCGCGAATCACCGCCACCATGGACTCCTCCACGATCACGCAAACCATGAGCTTGTCCGAAAAATCGGTCAGCTCATCCTTGACCGTGCGCTTGTCCACGGCAGCAGGGGCCGTAAAACCTTCGGCCTTGAAGATTGTCACGCCGGGAAAGTTCGGAATCGCACGCAACTCGGTACGCAGGCGCTCCAACCGGCTGGGACGCACGATGGCGCGGATTTCTTTCATCGTCATCGGATCACTCCTTTCTCAAATCAAGCCTCGGTCGGCTTCTCGTCAAACCAGCGGTACAGCGTGGGCAGCACCACCAGGGTCAGCAGGGTCGATGTGATCAGACCACCGATCACCACAATGGCCAGCGGACGCTGAACCTCGGAGCCCGGACCGGTTGCGAACAGGAACGGCACCAGACCCAGCAAGGCCACGGTGGCAGTCATCATCACCGGACGGAAACGCTGGGTACAGCCTTCACGCACGGCCTCGGCCACTTCCATTCCCTCCTGTCGCAGATGGCGAATGCTAGAGACCAGCACCACACCATTGAGCACGGCGATACCCCACAGGGCAATAAAGCCTACGGAAGCCGGCACGCTGACATACTCCCCCGTGACGAACAGACCGATCAGCCCGCCAATCGAAGCGAAGGGCAGAACCAGAATGATCAGGCTTGCCAGCTTGATGGAGTTGAACAGCAGGAACAGCAGGAAGAAGATGGCGACGATGGTCAGCGGAACGATCACCTGCAGCGTGCCCATGGCGCGCTCCATGTTCTCGAACTGACCGCCGAACTTGAAGTAATAGCCATCGGGCAGCTTGACCTCCTTCGCCAGGCGCTGCTCGACCTCGGCCACAAAGCCCGCCAGGTCGCGCCCCTCCACATTGGCCCCCACCACCACACGACGCTTGCCGCCTTCGCGGCTGATCTGTGCCGGTCCATCCACCAGTTCGATCCTGGCCAGACTGCTCAGCGGCACTTGCGCGCCGGTAGCCGTGGTCAGCAACGTTGCTCCGATGGCCTCGGACGAGCCGCGATAGGACTCGGGGAAGCGCACCACCACCGAGTAGCGACGCTCGCCCTCATACAAGGTCGTGACATCCTTGCCGCCGATGGCGGACTCCAGCAGGCTTTGAACATCGGCCACGTTCAGACCGTGGCGGGCGATCGCCTTGCGATCGACGTCCACCGTCAGGGCTTGCTGTCCCGAGAGTCGCTCGACACGGATGTCGGTGCTGCCGGAGACGCTCTTCAGAATACGCGCCACCTGCTCGGAGACTTCCTTGAGGTCTTCCAGCTCATCACCAAACACCTTGACGGCCAGTTGCGAGCGCACGCCCGTCACCATTTCGTCCACACGCTCGGAGATGGGCTGTGACAGCACAATCTGCACCCCGGGAATCTTGGACAGACGCTGACGGATGTCTTCGTCGATCTCGTCCTGGCTGCGCTCGGACTCGGGGTCCAGCAGCACGATGGGGTCGGACTCGTTGGGGCCTGCAGGATCGGCAGGCGATTCGCCCCGACCGAGCTTGGACACCACGGACTTCACGCCTGGCACCTGCGCCACTTCCTTCATGGCAGCCATTTCCATGCGGATGGATTCATCCAGGGAAATGCTGGGCACGCGGTTGATCTGCGGCGTCAGCGCCCCTTCCTTCATGGTCGGCATAAAGGACTTGCCCAGGAACGGGAACAGTCCCAGCGAGCCGATCAGCAGAGCCACGGCCACAGCCAGAGTCAGGCGATTGCGCGCAGTCGCGCCGTCGAGCAGACGCAGATAGTGGCGCTTGAGGAAGGCGATCAGCTTGGTGTCGTGGTCTGCGCCGCCCTTGAGGAAGTAGGAGCACAGCACAGGAGACAGGAACAGCGAAACCGCCAGCGAGATGGCCAGAGCCATGGCGATGGTCAGCGCCAGCGGACCGAACATCTTGCCTTCAATGCCTTGCAGCGTCATCAGCGGCAGGAACACCAGAATGATGATGGCAATGCCGAAGATGGTGGGCGTGGCCACTTCCACGGTGGCAGACAGCACGGTGCGAATGCGTTCGCCACGCGAGTCGCCAGCCTGCCCCAGTTTGTGGAACACGTTTTCCACCACCACCACGGTGGCATCCACCATCAGGCCGATGGCAATGGCCAGCCCTCCCAAGGACATCAGGTTGGCAGAAATGCCGTATCTGTTCATCAGTATGAAGGTCGTCAGCGGCGTGATGACCAGCGTCGCGACCACGATCAGGCTGGAGCGCACATCACCGAGGAAAATGAACAGCACCACCACCACCAGGAAGATGCCTTCGATCAGCACCTTGCCCACGGTCCAGAGGGCGGAATCGACCAGATCGGTACGGTCGTAGTAGGGAACGATCTGCAGACCGCCAGGCAGCATACCCTTGGAGTTGATCTCCGCCACGCGCTCCTTCACGCGGGTCACTACCTCCTTGGCATTGCCTCCGCGCATCATCAGCACGATGCCGGAGACGCTTTCGGTATAGCCGCCCTTGATGATGGCGCCCTGGCGGACCTCGGCATCGATCTGCACCTTGGCCACATCGCGCACATAGACCGGCACGCCACCCTGCTCCTTGAGCACGATGTTGCCGATGTCATCCAGGGAGCGGATCATGCCCACGCCGCGGATCAGATACTGCTCGGTCACCTGGGGCAGAATGCCGCCGCTGGCATTGGCATTGTTGTCCGCCACGGCCTGCACCACCTGGCGCACGCTCAGGTTGTAATGACGCAGACGAGCAGGATCGACCAGCACCTGGTACTGCTTGACATAGCCGCCCTGGGAGTTGATTTCAGCCACACCGGGAATGGAGCGCAGCAAGGGCCGCGCCACCCAGTCCTGGATGGTGCGGCGCTCCGTCAGCTCCGCCTGGGTCAGCTCGCGCTCGCCATCATCGGGATGATCAAGCGTGTACTGGTAGACCTCGCCCAGGCCCGTGGATACCGGCCCCAGCACCGGCACGATGCCTTCAGGCATGCGCGGCGTGACTTCGATCAGGCGCTCTGTCACCAGCTGGCGGGCAAAGTACACATCGGTCGCTTCGGTGAACACCAGCGTGATGATGGACAGGCCACTCTTGTTGAGCGAGCGCATCTCGGCCAGGCCGGGCAAGCCCGTCATGGCAATTTCCAGAGGCACGGTCACAAAACGCTCGATTTCCTCGGGCGAGCGGCCGGGAGCTTCGGTGGCCACCTGAACCTGCACATTGGTCACATCGGGGAAGGCATCCACCGACAGATTCATGGCAGCACGCAGGCCGAATCCACACATCACCAGCGCCAGCACGACCACCACCAGCCGCTGCGATAGCGCGGCACGAATCATGGAGGCAATCATGGGCTTACTCCAGTTCTGCGCGCTTGCGCTCGTTGTTCAGGTGGAATGCACCTTCGACCACGATCTGCGTGCCCTCACCCAGCCCCTTGATCACAGGCCGCAGACCAGCGCTGGTCGCACCCAGCTCCACCGGAGTCAGGCGGTAGTGGTTTTCGGCCTTCTTGACGTAGACATGGTCCCTGTCGTTCTCGCGGACCACTGCCAGTGCTGGGATCGCCAGAGTCTTCTCCATGGCCCCCTGAATCTTCATGGTGGCCAGCATCTGGGGCTTGAGCGCCAGATCCTTGTTGTCCACCTGAGTACGGATGGTCACGGTGCGGGTTTCGGGCGACACGGTGTCACCCACGTAGATGATCTTGCCGGAGATGGGCGTCTCCTCGACGGTCAGCCCCAGCGCCGGCACATCGACCTGCACGTTCTGACCAGTCTGCACGCTGCGTGCAATCTGCTCGGGCAAGGCGCCGACCACCCAGACGTTGGATAGATCCGCCACGGTGAACAGAGGATCTCCAGGCTGTGCCACCTGACCCTGGCTGACCTGGCGCTCGATCACGATACCGGCGGCAGAAGCCGTGATGGCGGCATTCGGTGCGACATTGCCCTTGGCGCGCAAACTGCTCAGCGCATCGGCGGACAAGCCCATCAGCTTGAGCTGATCGCCTGCCGCCCGCAACTCTGCGCGGGCAATCTGCACTTCGGATTCGCGGCGCAGCAGTTCTGCAGAGCCAATCACGTCGGCAGCAATCAGCTGACGCGCCCGCTCTACGGAGCGCTCGGCCAGAGTCGCTGTGGCGCTGGCACGCATATAGGCCAGCTGAGCCGTGGTCAGCTCGGGGCTGGCGACGCGCGCCAGGGTCTGGCCTGTTTTGACGCGATCGCCGGTTTCGGCCAGCACCTCGGTCACACGGCCTGTCACGGCCGCACCGATGCGGGTGACCCTGCGCTCGTTGGCTTCGATGCGACCGGCAATTTCCTGCACCGATGCGACCTCGGCCTGCGCTACCGCTGCGGTCTTGAAGTTGGTCGCCATTTCGGCCGAGACAACCACCTCCATGGGGTCCAGCTCAGCCTTGGTATCTGCAGCAGCAACCGCAGCAGTCGCCTGCTCGTCCTTGCCGCAGCCGGTCAGGGTCAATGTTGTCAGCCCGGCCAGCGCCAGTGCCAGAACCAGAGAGGCAGGACGCGCAGTCCTGGAATGATGATGAGAAGACATAAAGCGAATTCAAAAAATGCGAAAACGTGGTCTTGACTTTGAAAGCTCAAAGCGAGGAAGGCTCGGCATAGCGACCGGCCAGGAAGTCCAGCTCGATCCGGGCCGATTGCAGCTGATAACGGGCTTCCAGCAGATCGGCACGCACCGTGCGCAGCACGCGCTGGGCATCGAGCACATCGAGAATGCCTCGCTCGCCATAGCGGTAAGCGGCTTCGGCCACACGCAGGGCCGATTCAGCCTCGCGCACCGCCCCTTCGCTCAAGGCCTTGATGCGCACCTGCGCCATCTCCATGACCTTCCAGGCCTGCAGCATCTGCTGCTCCAGCTCGGCCCTGCGGCCTTCCATGCGCAGCCGCGCACGTTCGGCTTCCGAAGCGGCTTCCTCAATCGGGCCGCGACGCTGGTCGAACAGAGGAATCTGCATGCTCACGCCGACGGTGTTGTTGCGAATATCGGGCTCGCGCGTCTGTGCGTAACGCAGCTCGAGACCCGGCCAGCGGCTGGCCTTGGCACCGCTCTTCTGCGCTTCGGCCTTGTCCACCTCGGACTGCAGCTGCAGCAGTTCCGGATGGGACTGCCAGTTGATGTTCTTCAACTGAGCCTGGGCCACCGGGTCCTGCAAAGACAGGGCCAGGTCAAAGCGGCTGGGCAACTGGCCTGCGGCCAGGCGATTGAGCGTGAGCTGGGATTGCTCGGCCAGCAAGCGGGCAGATTGCTCCTGCTGGCGCGCGTTGATCAGCTCGGCATCGGCCTTGATGATTTCGTAGCGCGCTGCCTCGCCACTGGAAACACGCACGCGTACCCGCTCATGGGCCTGCTCCAGCAGCTTGACGGCGTCATAGGCAGCCTGTGCCTGCGCCTGCCGCAGCACCACCTCATAGGCCTTGAGCTTGACCTGGGCAATCAGGGCATTGCGCGATGCGGCAATCTGGTGCACCGATGCCCGCTGCCCGGCTTCAGCGGCTTCTATGCGCGCAGCGCGCACCGAAGGCATTTCGATGGGAACCGAAATCGCCATGGTCTGCACATTGCCAGGCGTGGCCGATGCCAGGCGCGCCTTGTTGTCGCCGCGACTCCACTCCAGCTTGGGATTGGGCAGAGCACCGGCGCTGACCACCGCCGCCTGAGCGGTGACGCTCGACTGCTGAACGGAGCGCAGTTCAGGGTTGTTGTCCAGCACGGTCTGCACCAGTTGCGTCAGGGTCAGCTTGGGCTGCACCTGATCGGAAATCGTGCCGCTGGTTTGTGGTGCACTGCTGGCATTCTGAGCATGCGCAGCCAGAGCTGCAGCGAGACATATGCCGAAAACGGCCGAGCGCTTGAGGCTGCGCAACGGTGCAGGGCCAGAAGAATTCTTGCTGGCCTTGGCCGGGAAAGAAGCCGGCACTCTCGATCTATTGAACATAGAACACAGCTGCCTTCTTGAGGGCAGATAAAGTGAGGAAAGGGTCGAAACCCCGTCATGCACATGCGGCAGCCGCCGCATGCAATGCAGGATCAGTTACACCTGAGCAGGTGAAGCCGCCCCAGACCTGTCTCAGAGCCATGTTCTGCAGACAAGCACATTCCAGGCCAGCAGGCTCTGAAACAAGGGACAGCAGGTATCGGGAAAGTCAAGCCCGGCGCAAGCAAAGCGACGTGGATGTCGTCAGGTGCGCTGGAGCTAGCCTGCCAGCGGCAGGCTCATATTGGGCGGACGCAGCATGCTTTCCGGCCAGGGAAAGGTAGGGTGCACCACATGCTCCTGAGGAGGCACCCGGACATCGGCCACACCCACAGCTACCGCTTCGGGAGGGCCAAACAGTTCATTTCGATCGTCCTGCGCAGGATTGAGCTCGGCAGTGCGATGTGGACGGTGAATAGAGAACTCCACCGTATCGTCTTCCACATCGTCCTCGAACTCCTGCAGCACATCGACACCGTACTCATGCGGCTCTGCGTCGAGCACATAAGCCATGGCCACCACATCTTGCGAACCCGCGGGCCACATGGCGATGAGCTGCACTCCGATGATGGAGGCAAACATCAGCAGCGACAGCAGAAAGGAAGACGCCGGGCGCATGGATAGGAAAAGCGGTGGTTAAACGAACAACGATGAAGGGAAGGGACAGTCACCGGGAAACAGACCCGATGGTGACAAGATGGTGTACTGATCGGCAACAAAAGTTCCCACATGAAAAACTTTTGTCAACATCTGTAAGGGTGAACGATAGCGTATCGCCATAGCACTTGCATGGCAAGGGTATCTTGCTAGAAAGTCAGGAGCAAATCAGGTTTGCAAGAGCATGACCGGCAAGAAAAAAGCCGCAATCAATTGCTTGATTGCGGCTTTTTGAATCTGGCGGAGTGGACGGGACTCGAACCCGCGACCCCCGGCGTGACAGGCCGGTATTCTAACCAACTGAACTACCACTCCTGGCAGGAAGCTTTGCTACATATCATGTAGCTGCAAGCGCTTCAAACTTGGCGACCCTACGGGGATTCGAACCCCGGTACTCACCGTGAAAGGGTGATGTCCTAGGCCTCTAGACGATAGGGTCAATTCCTAGAACGATTCGAGTCTTGCGACTCGCCGTCATTAAATTTTGGTGGAGGTAAACGGGATCGAACCGATGACCTCTTGCATGCCATGCAAGCGCTCTCCCAGCTGAGCTATACCCCCAAAAACTGTGGCGGAGTGGACGGGACTCGAACCCGCGACCCCCGGCGTGACAGGCCGGTATTCTAACCAACTGAACTACCACTCCTGGCAGGAAGCTTTGCTACATAGCATGTA
Organism: Comamonas sp. Z3; assembly: GCF_008121565.1. Taxonomy (NCBI): domain Bacteria; kingdom Pseudomonadati; phylum Pseudomonadota; class Betaproteobacteria; order Burkholderiales; family Comamonadaceae; genus Comamonas; species Comamonas sp. Z3. The sequence continues at coordinate 299,998 of NZ_VOQU01000001.1, read as the reverse complement.
GCTGCAAGCGCTTCAAACTTGGCGACCCTACGGGGATTCGAACCCCGGTACTCACCGTGAAAGGGTGATGTCCTAGGCCTCTAGACGATAGGGTCAATTCCTAGAACGATTCGAGTCTTGCGACTCGCCGTCATTAAATTTTGGTGGAGGTAAACGGGATCGAACCGATGACCTCTTGCATGCCATGCAAGCGCTCTCCCAGCTGAGCTATACCCCCAAAAACTGTGGCGGAGTGGACGGGACTCGAACCCGCGACCCCCGGCGTGACAGGCCGGTATTCTAACCAACTGAACTACCACTCCTGGCAGGAAGCTTTGCTACATATTATATAGCTGCAAGCGCTTCAAACTTGGCGACCCTACGGGGATTCGAACCCCGGTACTCACCGTGAAAGGGTGATGTCCTAGGCCTCTAGACGATAGGGTCATAACCTAGAATCTTTGCTTTCGCACCGATTAAAAAAGCGCCTTCTGAAAATAAAGGCGCTTTTTTAATCAAGCGACTAGCCAAACTGGCGGAGTGGACGGGACTCGAACCCGCGACCCCCGGCGTGACAGGCCGGTATTCTAACCAACTGAACTACCACTCCTGGCAGGAAGCTTTGCTACATAGCATGTAGCTGCAAGCGCTTCAAACTTGGCGACCCTACGGGGATTCGAACCCCGGTACTCACCGTGAAAGGGTGATGTCCTAGGCCTCTAGACGATAGGGTCAATTCCTAGAACGATTCGAGTCTTGCGACTCGCCGTCATTAAATTTTGGTGGAGGTAAACGGGATCGAACCGATGACCTCTTGCATGCCATGCAAGCGCTCTCCCAGCTGAGCTATACCCCCAAAACTCTCTGCAAGACAACCTTTTAATCAGTCGCGTTTTGCAGAGACTCGAATTATAGACAGGTTTTTAGCGATTTTTCAAACGCGCGATAACTTTTTCACGTCCAAGCAATTCCAGCACTGCATCGACCGAGGGCGTATGGGCTGTGCCCACGGTCAGAACACGTACGGGCATGGCCAGCACAGGCATCTTCACACCCTGCGCCTTGAGCAACTCCTTGATCGCTGCCGCAATGGCTTCCTTGGTCCATTCCACGTTTTCCACCACGGCCGCAAATGCATCCAGCACGGGGTTGGCCGCCTCGGTCACATGCTTGGCGTAGTCTTCCGCATTGCGCTCCACGCTGTCCACATAGAAGACCTTGGCCCAGTTGGCCAGATCCACCAGGGTCTCGCAACGATCCTTGAACAAGGCAGCAATGCGCACCAGACGGTCATCGGCATCGATCAGGCTCTCGGCCACACCCGCCTTGACGACAAAGGGCTTGACCAGTTGGGCCAGCTCGGCGTCGTCCATGGCCTTCAGATGCTGGGCATTGACCCAGCGCAGCTTGGCTTCGTCAAACTGACCGGCGCTGCGGCCCAGGTGGTCCAGGTTGAACCACTCCAGGAACTGGGCACGGCTGAAGATTTCGTCGTCACCGTGGCTCCAGCCCAGACGCGCCAGATAGTTGACCATGGCATCGGGCAGATAGCCCTCATCGCGGTACTGGGTCACGGCCTTGGCGCCGTTGCGCTTGCTCATCTTCTCGCCTTGCTCATTGAGCACGGTAGGCAGATGGGCAAAGGTCGGCACGGTGGCGCCCAGCGCCTCAAAGATGTGGATCTGGCGCGGCGTGTTGTTCACATGGTCGTCGCCACGGATGACATGGGTGATGTTCATGTCCATGTCATCCACGCAGACGCAGAAGTTGTACGTGGGCGTGCCGTCGGGACGGGCAATCACCAGATCGTCCAGCTCGGAGTTCTGAAACTCGATACGGCCCTTGCACTTGTCGTCCCAGCCCACCACGCCGGTCTGCGGAGTCTTGAAGCGCAGCACGGGCTTCACGCCTTCGGGAATCGCGGGCAGGACCTTGCCCTCCTCGGGGCGCCAGGTACCGTCATAGCGGGGCTTTTCCTTGGCGGCCATCTGCTTTTCACGCAATGCGTCCAACTCCTGCATGCTCATATAGCAGGGGTAGACATAGCCCTTTTCCTGCAGCGTGGCGAGCACTTGCTTGTAGCGGTCCATGCGCTGCATCTGATAGAACGGACCTTCGTCGTGGTCCAGTTGCAGCCATTCCATGCCTTCCAGGATCACGTCCACGGAAGCCTGGGTGGAACGTTCCAGATCGGTGTCTTCGATGCGCAGCACGAAGTCGCCGCCATTGGCGCGCGCAAAAGCCCAGGGATAGAGAGCGGAACGAATATTGCCCAGATGGATGAAGCCCGTGGGCGAAGGAGCAAAGCGGGTGCGAATTTTGTTTGTCATATCAGAAATCCTTGTACGGCATTCCCTGCGCCAAGGCTGTGGCGCTTGATGCGCGCGCAGTCTCGGTCGGAGATGCCGAGCAAGAGCCGCCTCGCAGCGCAGGCATCGCCCCCCTTGAGGGACAAGGCGCGAAGCGACTCAGGGGGTGTTTCACAGCGTATCCAGTCCACGAGCCAGGTCGACCTTGAGGTCTTCCAGATGCTCAAGGCCCACGGAAATACGAATCAGGCCCTGACCCACGCCGGCAGCCTGACGCTGGTCCTCGGTCAGACGACCATGCGAGGTGCTGGCGGGATGGGTGATGGTGGTCTTCACATCACCGAGGTTGGCCGTAATCGAGCACAGACGCGTGCTGTCCACCACATGGAAGGCATTGGCACGCAGCTGCTCGGCACCCTCGCCCACCACGTCGAACGCCAGCACGGCACCGCCCATGCCGTTTTGCTGGCGCATGGCCAGCTCGTGCTGAGGATGGCTCTTGAGGCCCGGGTAGTAGACATGCGCCACCTTGGGATGGGCTTCCAGCCAGGCGGCAAACTCCAGCGCCGCAGCGCTTTGCGCCTTGACACGCAAAGCCAGGGTTTCCAGGCCCTTCATCACCGTCCAGGCGTTGTAGGGAGCGATGTTCAGACCACCGCTGCGCAAGAAAGTGCCCATGACCTTGTCCACCAGCGCAATGGTGCCGCAAACTGCACCAGCCATGACACGGCCCTGGCCGTCGAGGAACTTGGTGCCCGAATGCACGACGAGGTCGGCGCCGAACTTCACGGGCTGCTGCAGCACGGGAGTGGCGAAGCTGTTGTCCACGGCCAGCAGCGCGTTGTTGGCGTGTGCCAGCTCGGCCAGCGCAGCGATGTCGCAGAGATCGGTCAAAGGGTTGGTGGGCGTCTCGGCAAACAGCATGCGCGTATTGGGCTTGATGGCCGCCTTCCAGGCTTCGATATCGGTCTGCGAGACAAACGTGGTTTCCACGCCGAAGCGTGCCATCTCGGTTCCCAGCAGCTTGATGGTGGAGCCGAACATGGACTGCGAGCAGATCACGTGATCGCCTGTCTTGAGCGCCGTCAGCGCCACCAGCAAGATGGCCGACATACCGGTGGAAGTCGCGACCGCACATTCCGTACCCTCCATGGCCGCCAGACGCTTCTCAAAGCTGGTGACCGTGGGGTTGCCGGTGCGGCTATAGGTGAAGCCCGGCTCTTCATTGGCAAAGCGGCGCGCTGCGGTCGCCGCATCGGGCTGCACAAAGCTGCTGGTCATGTACAGGGCTTCGCAATGTTCGCCCCACTGGCTGCGCTCGACCGCTTCGCGCACGGCCAGAGTTTCAGGATGCAAACCTTCGGGTAATGTCTTGTTGGTCACAATCGTCAAATCCAGATGGTTGGTACCGGTCATGAGTCCGCTGCAGACCGCCAATCAGGCCCGCACGCATGCTGCTCTACCAGCTTGACCGGCGGCACTCGCCGTGCCGGTCTTTGAATATGCCTTGCTCACATTCCAAAAAATCCGAGTCAAATCAGACTCAAACGCTTTATGGACATACGTCGTGAGCTCACTATTAAAGAGCACACTGACCGCGCGGCTCTGCCATTGTCCTCCCGAATGAAAAGGGTTGCCTAAGCAACCCTTTCCGACTCGGTCATTCGCTGCGCTTTAACGCTCAGCTTTCCTGAGCATTGGGCAGGGAAAGGCGCGAAGTGTCTTCGCTCTCCTCTTCGCTGCCGCGGTTGCGGCCCTCGTTGAGCGCCGTCACCTCCTCATCGGAGATATCGCCGGTGATGTAGATGCCGTCGAAACACGATGCCTCGAAACCGCTCACCTGGGCATTGATCTTGCCCACGGCCTGCTTCATCGCTTCCACGTCCTGATAGATCAGGGCATCGCAGCCGATGACCTGGCGAATTTCCTCGACCGTACGGCCGTGAGCCACCAGCTCGGAGCGCGTGGGCATGTCGATGCCATACACGTTGGGGTGACGCACAGGAGGCGCAGCCGAGGCCAGATACACCTTGTTGGCACCTGCATCGCGCGCCATCTGCACGATTTCCTTGGAGGTGGTGCCGCGCACGATGGAGTCATCGACCAGCAGCACATTGCGGCCCTTGAACTCGCTGCTGATGGCGTTGAGCTTCTGGCGCACCGACTTCTTGCGTGCGCCCTGGCCGGGCATGATGAAGGTGCGACCCACATAGCGGTTCTTCACAAACCCTTCGCGATAGGGCTTGCCCAGCAGCTGGGCCAGTTGCATGGCGCTGGGGCGGCTCGATTCGGGGATGGGAATCACCGCATCGATTTCATTGGGAGGCACCATGGAGATCACGCGCTTGGCCAGCGTCTCACCCATGTTCAGGCGAGCCTGATAGACCGAGATGCCGTCCATGGTGGAGTCGGGACGTGCCAGATACACATACTCGAACACGCAGGGATTGAGCTGGGTCTTTTCAGCGCATTGCTGGCTTTCGATACGGCCGTCGTTGTGCACAAAGATCGCTTCGCCGGGAGCGATGTCGCGCTCGAACTGATGGGTTGTACCTTCCAGTGCCACGGACTCGCTGGCCAGCATGATGGTGCCATCATTGCCGCGCCCCATGCACAGCGGACGAATGCCGAAGGGATCGCGGAAGGCCAGCAGGCCGTAACCGGCGATCAGCGCGATCACGGCGTAGGAGCCCTTGATGCGCTTGTGCACCGCACGCACGGCCTTGAAGATTTCCTCGCTCTGCAGCGGCGCGCCGCTGGAGGCGCGCCCGATCTCGTGTGCCAGCACGTTGAGCAGGACTTCGGAGTCGCTTTCGGTATTGGTGTGGCGGTGATCGGTATCCGCCAGTTCGCGGCGCAGTTGCTTGGCATTGGTGAGATTGCCGTTGTGCACCATGACGATACCGAAGGGCGCATTCACGTAGAAGGGCTGAGCCTCTTCCTCGCTGGAGGCATTGCCTGCCGTGGGATAACGCACCTGACCCAGACCCACATCACCGGGCAGAGCCCGCATATTGCGGGTGCGGAACACATCCTTCACCATGCCCTTGGCCTTGTGCATGAAGAACTTGCGTTCCTGCTGGGTCACGATGCCGGCTGCATCCTGCCCACGGTGCTGCAGCAGCAGCAAAGCGTCATAAATCAGCTGATTCACGGGTGTGGTGCTCACCACACCAACGATTCCACACATAGTTGCGTTCCATCTGTTCGCGAAAGTCGCCCTTCGCCACACTCGCCTGCTTCGCCACCCATTGGCTAGCCTGCGCTTTGATATCCGGCATGGCGGATCACGCCAACACCAAACTCTCGTCGGCACCCACTGCGTTTTACAGCAAGCGCCTTAGCCACTTTCCACCCTGAGGTAAATTGCGGCAAAAAACTTCGCTTCAAGAGGAAGCCTTAGGCAGATACTGCCCCCACTCCTGCGGCAGTGCCGGCAACGCCCAGCCCAGCACCTCGCTCAGCCAGGGCGCCAGAGCCGAGTCCTGCCACCACAAGGCCTTGTGCAGCGGCGTGTACTGGATCACCAGTGCCAGCACCAGCAGCAGCAGCCCCCCGCGCAGGACGCCGAACAATGCGCCCAGGGTGCGATCCACAGGCCTCAGCCCCACGGCTTCAATCAACTGCTTGGACAGCCAGGAGATCACTCCCCAGGCGAACATGGATCCCACCAGCAGCAGCACAAAGCCTGCCGCATAGCGCAGCTGCATGTCCCAGCCGTCCAGCGGCAGCCATACCGCCACCTCTTGCGCCCAACTGCGTGCGACCACAAAGCCCACCACCCAGCCCAGCAGAGACAGGACTTCGTAGACCAGGCCGCGCCAGGCTCCTAGCAACAAGGAGGCCAGCACAACGGCCACAAACATCCAGTCCAGCGTGCTCATCAATCAAACCGTTGCCGAAGAACCGGGCTCAAGCCTTGAACACCGATGCGGGCAAGCCCAGGGACTTGGCCCTGGCCGCAGCCTTCTCGGCTTCCTCGCGGCTCTTGAAAGGCCCCATGCGAACTCGTGTGCGCTTGCCGTCCTTGGTATCCACGGTCTGGGTAAAGGCTCCGGCCCCCAGCTTGCCCTTGATTTCGTTGGCCTTGCCGACTTCAGCGAAGGCGCCGATCTGAACGATAAAGCGCTCGTTGGTCGCTGCAGCCTCCTTGGCCGCAGCAGCTTCCGAGGTACTGCGCCCCTCCAGCAGTGCACGGGCACGGGCGGCCTCGTCCACCTTGGGTGCTTCAGGCTTGTGCTTGGGCTCGGGTTTGGCTTCCGGCTTCTTGATCTCGGGTTTGACCTCTGGCTTGACCTCGGCCTTGGGCTTTTCGGGCTTGGGCTCCGGCTTGCGCTCAGGCTTTACCTCGGGCTTGGGCTGAGGTTTGACTTCTGGTTTGGGCTCGGGCCTGACCTGAGATGCCACCACAGCGGCAGTGCCAACGGCTGCCGCTGTCACAGCAGCCCCCACCACAGGAGCAGCCGGCGCAATGGCGGCAGCCGCAGGGGTGGCAGGCTTGGCCGAGGGCGCAAGCACTTCTTCGCCGTCATCCAGGGAAGCATTGGCAGCAACACGCCCTGACGGTGAGGCCGTCTGGCTCGCCACCTGGGTGTCAGGCACGACCTCGGGGGCCGAATTGGCCTGATCGGGAATTTCAATCGGGATATTGACCGGGATGGGACGTGGCTGCGTATCGAACAACAGCGGGAAGCCCACCACACCGATCAGCACCAGCACGGCCGCCCCGATGAGGCGATGGCGTGCGCGGCGCCGCATGGCTTCCACGCTTTCGCCCTGGGCCAGGCGACTGGGGCGCTTGGCTCCGGCCACGGACTCGGCTTCGTCTTTTTTGCCAGGCCAACGGAAATTGAAAAATGCCATGAGTGAGGACTTGTTGAGGCCTGCCACCCGGCAAGAGCCGGAGCGGCAGGCCGCTGACTCAGTGAGTCAGGTGTTTGGCGTTCAGACGAGGCGTGCCGTTTTGCAACACTCCGCCCACGGTAAAGAACGATCCAAAGACCACGATTCTATCAGCCGCCTCCGAGGCCGCCACAGCGGCATCCAGGGCCTGCTGGGGATTGGCAAAGGTCTGCATGCTCACATCTTTGCGGATCACGCCCTGGGCCTGCAACTGCTGCAGCTTGGCCTTGAGGTTTTCCGCGGAGTCCGCACGCGGCGTGGGCAGGTCGGTAAAGTACCAGCGATCGACCAGCGGCCCCACCTTGGTGAGCATGGGCTCCCAGTCCTTGTCGGCCATGGCACCGAATACGGCATGCGTGGTCGGGAAGTAGCCCATGGCATCGAGATTCGCCGTGAGCGCCGCCACCGAGTGCGGGTTGTGCGCCACATCCAGCACCAGCGTAGGCTGGCCGGGAACGATCTGGAAGCGGCCGGGCAGCTCCACCATGGACAAGCCCGTGCGCACGGCCTGCGCCGTCACCGGCAGCTTGCCGCGAATGGCTTCATAGGCTGCCAGCACGCCGGAAGCATTCATCAGCTGATTGGCGCCGCGCAGCGCCGGATAGGCCAGTCCCGCATAGCGGCGGCCACGGCCGGCCCAGCCCCATTGCTGCTTGTCGCCATCGTAGTTGAAGTCCTTGCCGAAGCGCCAGAGGTCGGCACCGATTTCGGCCGCGTGATCGATCACGCTTTGCGGCGGCACCGGGTCGCTGACGATGACGGGACGACCGGCGCGCATGATGCCGGCTTTTTCGCGGCCTATGCTTTCGCGGTCCGGGCCCAGCAGTTCCATGTGATCGAGATCGATGCTGGTGATGATGGCGCAGTCGGCATCGATGATGTTGGTGGCATCGAGCCTGCCTCCCAGGCCAACTTCCAGAATCGCCACATCCAGCCTGGACAGACTCATCAGGCGCAATATTGCCAGCGTGGTGAACTCGAAGTAGGTGAGTGCAACCTCTTTGCCATCCTTGACCCTGGCCTGCTCCACTGCTTCAAAATGCGGGATCAGTTCCTCGGTCTTGACGATCTCGCCGCCCACACGGCAGCGCTCTTCAAAGTGAACCAGATGCGGCGAGGTATAGACACCGGGGCGATAGCCGGACTGCAGTGCCACGGCTTCCAGCATGGCGCAGGTCGAGCCCTTGCCATTGGTGCCGGCCACCGTGATGACGGGGCAGTCGAATTGCAGGCCCATGCGCTGTGCGACTTCACGCACGCGATCCAGACCCAGGGCGATGTTCTGGGGATGCAGGCGCTCGCAATAAGCCAGCCAGGCATCCAAGGTGGGAAATATGGTGTGCATACTGGGCGCTATTGTCACCCACTGTCAGAGGCCCTATGGCTGCCGGCACTTGGCAAATGCGTTACATCTGACTCCAACCGTTTCACCGATACCGAACACCATGAGCAAGATCACCACCGTCTACGGCATCCCCAACTGCGACACCGTCAAGAAAGCACGCAGCTGGCTCAGTGAGCAAGGTATTACTTACCAGTTCCACGACTTCAAGAAGCAAGGCGTTCCCGCCGAGCGCCTGCCCCAGTGGATGCAGGCCGTGGGCTGGGAAAAGCTGCTCAACCGCCAGGGCACGACCTGGCGCAAGCTCGATGACACGACCAGGAACAGTGCCGTGGACGCGACCAGTGCCGCCGCCGTGATGCAGGAAAACGCCAGCACCATCAAGCGCCCCGTGGTGGAGTGGGCCGATGGGACAATCACCGTCGGCTTCAAGGCCGATGACTGGAATACGAAGCGAAGCGCCTGAGCAACCGCTCACATTCACACATTGCTTTACCTAGTTTTACGGGGCCGAGAGCTTGAATTTACGCAGATCCCCTAAACTTTTTGGTGATCTGATGCGTTAAAGCTTCAGAGACAGGAGAGATGTTGATGAAAACTCTGGCAGTTTTGACCTTGACCGCCGTGGCCGCCACCGGGGCCTATGCCCAGGAACGTGGCCGCGTGCTGTCCTCGACCCCCATCACCCAGCAGGTCGCCGTGCCGCAGCAAGTCTGCAGCGACCAGCCGGTGGCGGTCGCTCCTCGCCCCACCGGTGCAGGTGCCGTGGTCGGAGCCATTGCCGGCGGCCTGATAGGCAATGCCATCGGCGGTGGTGGCGGCCGTGCAGCGGCCACGGCCGCTGGTGTCGTCGGCGGCGCCATGCTGGGCAACCAGGCCGAAGCCTCCGGCCCGGTGCAGTACCAGAACATGCGCCAGTGCAGCACGCAGACCTTCTACCAGAACCGCACCGTGGGCTACAACGTGACCTATGAGTACAACGGTCGCAGCTACACCACGCAGACCGCCAACCCTCCCGGCCAATGGATTGCGCTGAATGTGCAGCCCGTGGCCAACGACCCGGTCTACAGCAACGACGGCTACTACAGCACCCAGACGCCTCCCCAGGGCGCCTACAGCACCAGCTACCCGCAGAATTACGACAGCGGCTACTACGCCCCTCAGCCCGTGGCGCCCACCTACTCGGTAGGCTCGACCTATTCGGCCTCTGACTATGTGGCACCTCTGCTGATCGGCGCAGCCATTGGTGCGGGTGCCTACTACGCCACCCGCCCCGGCCACTACTACCGACCCGGCTACCGTCCGGGCTGGCACGGTGGTCATGGCGGCCACGGCTGGCGCCGCTGACCCGAGTCGATCCGGCCTGCAGGCCGCCCAGGAGCCCCTTCACGGGGCTCTTGTTTTTCCTGCCTTTGCCGGGCATTCGCGCAGGTGCAAATCCCGTGGCCTAAAATCAATGCTTTTGATCTTCGACCACGCACAGCGTACTTCTTCCATGACCACCGAAACCATCGCAGGCGTCAGCCTCACCACCAAGGCCAATGTTTACTTTGACGGCAAGTGCGTCAGCCACAGCTTCACGCTGGCCGACGGCACCAAGAAGTCGGTGGGCGTGGTGCTGCCTGCAACGCTGACCTTTGGCACCGCAGCTGCAGAAATCATGGAATGCGTGGGCGGCTCCTGCGAATACAAGCTCGACGGCAGCGACGAGTGGAAGAAGTCCTCGGCCGGCGAGAGCTTCCAGATTCCCGCGAACTCCAAGTTCGACATCCGCGTGACCGAGGCTTACCACTACATCTGCCACTACGCCTGATCCGCGCCTGGCCCGGCTTTGGGCCAGACCCGAGAATTTCAAGCCTTTTCAGCCCCAATCGCTTACCCATCAAGCGCTTGCAGCTATCACTTTGAAGAGAAATCTCATGGAAACCATTCTGCAACATGTTCCCGTCGGCCAGAAGGTCGGCATCGCCTTCTCCGGCGGCCTGGACACCTCTGCCGCCCTGCGCTGGATGAAGAACAAGGGTGCCCTGCCCTACGCCTACACGGCCAACCTGGGCCAGCCCGACGAAGCCGATTACGACGAAATTCCCCGCAAGGCGATGGAATATGGCGCAGAAAAGGCCCGTCTGATCGACTGCCGCCCCCAGTTGGCCAACGAAGGCATTGCCGCCATCCAGTCCGGCGCCTTCCACATTTCCACCGGCGGCATCACCTACTTCAACACCACGCCCCTGGGCCGTGCCGTGACCGGCACCATGCTGGTGGCCGCCATGAAGGAAGACGACGTCAACATCTGGGGTGACGGTTCTACCTTCAAGGGCAACGACATCGAGCGCTTCTACCGCTACGGCCTGCTCACCAACCCCGCGCTGAAGATCTACAAGCCCTGGCTGGACAGCAACTTCATCGACGAGCTGGGCGGCCGTGCCGAAATGTCGGCCTTCATGACCAAGGAAGGTTTCGGCTACAAGATGTCGGCCGAGAAGGCCTATTCCACCGATTCCAATATGCTGGGCGCCACCCACGAAGCCAAGGATCTGGAGTTCCTGAACTCCGGCATCCGCATCGTGAACCCCATCATGGGCGTGGCTTTCTGGAAGCCCGAAGTCGAAGTCAAGGCAGAAGAAGTCTCGATCACCTTCGAAGAAGGCCGCCCCGTGGCCATCAACGGCAAGGAATACACCGATGCCGTGGAAGTGTTCCTGGAGCTGAACCGCATCGGCGGCCGCCACGGCCTGGGCATGAGCGATCAGATCGAAAACCGCATCATCGAAGCCAAGAGCCGCGGCATCTACGAAGCCCCCGGCATGGCCCTGCTGCACATTGCCTATGAGCGCCTGGTGACGGGCATCCACAACGAAGACACCATCGAGCAGTACCGCATCAACGGCCTGCGCCTGGGCCGTCTGCTGTACCAGGGCCGCTGGTTCGACCCCCAGGCCATCATGCTGCGCGAATCCTCGCAGCGCTGGGTGGCCCGCGCCGTGACCGGCACCGTGACGCTGGAACTGCGCCGCGGCAACGACTACTCCATTCTGAACACCGAATCGCCCAACCTGACTTACGCTCCCGAGCGTCTGTCCATGGAAAAGGTCGAAGATGCGCCTTTCAGCCCCATCGACCGCATCGGCCAGCTGACCATGCGCAACCTGGACCTGATCGACACCCGCGCCAAGCTGGCCATCTACTCGCAAGCCGGCCTGCTGAGCGTGAGCAGCGCCAACGCTCTGCCACAGCTGGGTAACGACAAGAAGTAATTCGACCCGCGTCCACGAAAAAGCCGCTGCACTGCAGCGGCTTTTTTCATGCCGAATGCGCCTCAATCGCTTGCAGATAAAGCGATTGCAGCTATCAATACTGCATTGTCAGCGATTGATCTGGTGCACCTGCTGCTCCAGCTGCCCCACATAGGCTGCCGTGCTGTTGTCCGACTCCTGGGCGCGCTGCACCAGATGCGCCTCCAGCACGTCGAGCCGGGCCATCACCTCTTCCTTGTCCCTGGCATGCAAGGCTTCGAGCACGCTGCGCAGCTCGGTGAAACGCGAAGCCTCGGCCTTGTCGGCCAGATCGCGCTGGGCCTGCATCTCCTTGGCGTGGCGGCGCGCCTCCAGCAGCACCGAGCCCTGCATCCAAAGCACATAGGCGATGAAGAACACGCTCAGCAAAATCGTCAGCGCCAGCATGAGCACGCCCAGCGGTGCCTGGATTTCGGTCAGACCGAGCGAAACCGTTGCAGGCGTGGACAGCGCCGTCCAGTTGAAAGCGGCCAACACGGCAATCAGGGCCACGATGATGGCAATGCAGATGGTGCGAAAGTTCATGCTCTTCTCCTGGTACTCCGAGATGCCTTGTTGTAACCCAAGATCGCATCGGCTTGCGTCAGCAAGCGCCAGAAATGACAAAGCCGCTGTTGCCAGCGGCCCTGTCGTCATGATGCGTTCAGATCAGCCGCATTCTCCGGCTCAATTGGTCTCCGACAATTGCTCGAGGATTGCCGGATTCTCCAAGGTGCTGGTGTCCTGGGTAATCGCCTCGCCCTTGGCCAGCGAGCGCAGCAGGCGGCGCATGATCTTGCCGCTGCGGGTCTTGGGCAGGTTGTCGCCGAAGCGGATGTCCTTGGGCTTGGCAATCGGGCCGATCTCCTTGGCCACCCAGTTGCGCAGCTCGGTCGCGATCTGCCTGGCCTCTTCGCCCGTGGGCTTGCCGCGCTTGAGCACCACAAAGGCGCAGATGGCTTCCCCGGTCAGGTCGTCGGGACGGCCGACCACCGCGGCCTCGGCCACCAGATCGGTCTTGGCCACCAGGGCCGACTCGATTTCCATGGTGCCCATGCGGTGCCCCGAGACATTGAGCACATCGTCGATACGGCCCGTGATGCGGAAGTAGCCACGGTCTTCGCTGCGCACGGCGCCGTCGCCAGCCAGGTAGTAGCCCTTGAGCTCGTCGGGGAAGTAGCTCTTCTTGAAGCGCTCGGGGTCGCCCCAGATAGTACGAATCATCGAGGGCCAGGGCTTTTTCACCACCAGGATGCCGCCTGCTCCGTTGGGGATCTCGTTGCCTGCCTCGTCGACGATGGCCGCCGTGATGCCGGGCAGAGGCAAGGTGCAGGAGCCGGGCACCAGAGGCGTAGCACCGGGCAGCGGCGTGATCATGTGGCCGCCGTTCTCGGTCTGCCAGAAGGTGTCCACGATGGGGCAGCGCTCGCCGCCCACATGCTTGTGATACCACATCCACGCTTCGGGGTTGATGGGCTCGCCCACCGAGCCCAGCAGACGCAGGCTGGACAGATTCCAGTTCTTCGGGTGGACGCTGGGGTCGGAGTCAGCCGCCTTGATCAGCGAGCGGATGGCCGTGGGGGCCGTGTAGAAGATGCTGCACTGGTGACGCTCGATCATCTGCCAGAAGCGGCCCGCATTGGGGAAGGTCGGCACGCCTTCGAACACGATCTGCGTGGCACCGGCCGCCAGCGGGCCATAGGCCACATAGCTGTGGCCGGTGATCCAGCCGATGTCGGCCGTGCACCAGAAGACATCGCTGTCCCTGACATCAAAGGTCCACTCGAAAGTCTGCTTGGCCCACAGCACATAGCCGCCGGTGGCATGCTGCACGCCCTTGGGCTTGCCGGTGGAGCCGCTGGTGTAGAGGATGAAGAGCGGATGCTCGGCATTGACGGGCACAGCCTCGCACTCGGTGGACTGGCCGGCCAATGCCTCGGTGAAGCTGATGTCGCGGCCCGCGACCATATTGCAGACGCTGGCCGTGCGCTCATAGACCAGCACGCTCTTGACGGCTTCGCAGCCGCCCAGCGCAAGCGCGTCGTCGACGATGGCCTTGAGCGGCAGCTCCTTGCCGCCACGCATCTGGTAGTTGGAAGTGACGACCAGACTGGCACCCACGTCCACAATGCGCTCCTGCACAGCCTTGGCCGAGAAACCGCCGAACACCACGGAATGCGTGGCGCCGATACGTGCGCAGGCCTGCATGGCCACCACGCCCTCGATGGTCATGGGCATGTAGATCAGCACACGATCGCCCTTTTGCACGCCGCGTGCCTTGAGCGCATTGGCGAACTGGCTCACGCGGGCGAGCAACTCTTTGTAAGTGACCTTGGTGACTTCGCCGCCGTCGGCTTCAAAGATGATGGCCGTCTTGTTTTCCACGGGCGTGCCCATGTGCTTGTCCAGACAGTTGGCGCTGGCGTTGAGCTCGCCGTCGGCAAACCATTTGTAGAACGGCGGGTTGCTCTGGTCCAGCACCTGGGTGAAGGGCTTGGTCCACTGCACGTTCTCGCGGGCCAGCCGCGCCCAATAGCCTTCATAGTCGCGTTCGGCTTCGTCGCACAAGGCTTGGTACTGCGCCATGCCCGAGATGCGGGCCTTGGCGGCGAAATCCGCAGGGGGCGGGAACACACGGTTTTCCACCAGCACGGATTCGATGGTTGATGTCGCAGCGCTCATCGTTTTGTCTCCTGATGCATAAGCAATGAAATAATTGTGGGTGTACTGTCAAGGCTCGGTCTTACACCCCACTGACTGAAATTGAGAAGCGGCTTCTGCGCGCCGTCAAGCCCGTCATTCGCTCCCATTTTTGCAGCAGAAAGCAACTGCTTGGTGTTGATTTGCTTGCACTTTTCTCAAAACACCCCGGAACAAACCCTTAAAATCGCGCACCTGCTGCTGCAGAGGCCGGGGCCCATGTTGCGGCCAGCTCTCGAAAGCGCAGGCAGTCCGGGACGCGGCCCCAGCAAAACCAGTCTTACAAGGTGGCGGCATCCCGTTGCCCACCCATCGCATACAGCCAGCCCCGCATACACATCATGAGCCGCATCCCTTCCGACGAAGCAGGCAACTCCAACCACCACACGCCGCCTGGCGGCTACCAGCCTTCCGGCGTATTGCGTCCCCTGCCCTCGCTGATCTTTGCCAGCCGCTGGCTGCAGCTGCCGCTGTACCTGGGCCTGATTGCCGCGCAGGGTGTCTATGTCTGGCACTTTCTGGTGGAACTCTGGCATCTGGTGGAGGCGGTCTTCGGCAACCAGGAAGCCCTGCATGCCCTGATCACCAATATCGGCTACAAAAGCGATGTCCAGATCACCCATCTGAACGAAACCATCATCATGCTGGTGGTACTGGCCCTGATCGATGTGGTCATGATCTCCAACCTGCTGATCATGGTCATCGTGGGCGGCTACGAAACCTTTGTCAGCCGCATGGGCCTGGAGTCCCATCCCGACCAGCCCGAGTGGCTGAGCCATGTGAATGCCTCGGTGCTCAAGGTCAAACTGGCGCTGTCCATCATCGGCATCAGCTCCATCCACCTGCTCAAGAGCTTCATCAATGCCGGCAGCTATGAAGTCCAGGTGCTGATGTGGCAGACCATCATCCACGTGGTCTTCCTGCTCAGCGCCCTGGCCATTGCGCTGACGGACAAGCTCACCCAAAGCGCTCACCACTGAAGCCGCACTGCTCCCCAAAAAAGCCCCGCATGGTTGTCCATGAAGGGGCTTTTTTCATGTCTTCAGCGAGCGCAAAGCTCGCCCAAAGCTGACAACCGTCAAAAATAATCCGTCAATCCAGCGCAAGTCCTTATCTATCAATGACTTGCGCCAGCTATTTTTACGTATGCGAATGTTTCAGCGGCGCCATTTCCCGCGGATGCTGAGGGCAAAGCTTACAGCTGGATTTGACGCATAAAACTCAATTCGATATATTAAAAAGTCATTTACAACCTGCCGTGCAGGTCGTCAACGCATTGTTGAGATGCGGTTGACTCACTTCCCGGCGGATCGTTGTGTCAATTCAAGAGCGCTTGCCGCTCTTTGGCGCAGCCCCGTCAACCGGGCCGAAACACGGCCCTGATGTAGGGGCTCTCCCCGGCCGATGTGCCGGGGTTGGCCTGACAAGAAGCCGTGCAGATGCGTGCCAGTCGGTACCAGCTCTGCCAGCCAGCTGCTTCTTCCAATTTGCCAGCTCTTGCGCACACCTGGCTGTGCCATCCGGGCTGAAAACTCGGCGCCATCGCTGCGCCATCTGCATTGCGCAGTCCTGTCCACCAGACCGGGCTGGGCTGCGGCATCAGGGCTTTTATTTTGGCTTGTGCGCCAGCGCCCACCGGCATTACCGGTCGTGGGCGCTGGACTGTGTTCCATCCCATCAAAAAGGAGAACGCCACAGTGGCCAAGCAAATCGCTATCGATCATGTCTTCAAGGTCTTCGGCAACGACCCGAAAACCGCTCTCAGCCTGGTGAAACAGGGCCTGAGCAAGCAGGAGATCCTTGCCCAGACCGGGCAATCCATCGGCGTGTTCGACGCCGACTTCACCATCGAAGCCGGTGAAATCTTCGTGGTCATGGGCCTTTCGGGCTCGGGCAAGTCCACCCTGGTGCGCATGCTCAACCGCCTGATCGAGCCCACCAGCGGCCGTATCCTGGTCGACGGCCAGGACATCAATGCGCTCAACGACAAGGAACTGCGCGCACTGCGCCGCAAGGACATCTCCATGGTGTTCCAGTCCTTTGCGCTCATGCCCCACCTCACGGTGCTGGACAACACGGCCTTTGGCCTGGAGCTGGCCGGCGTGGACCGCGCCACACGCCAGCAGCAGGCGCAGGATGCCCTGGAACAGGTGGGGCTGGACGCCTGGGGCGCCAGCTACCCTGACGAGCTCTCCGGCGGCATGCAGCAGCGCGTGGGTCTGGCCCGTGCGCTGGCCTCCGACCCCTCCATCCTGCTGATGGACGAGGCCTTCTCGGCGCTGGATCCCATCATCCGCACCGAAATGCAGTCCGAACTGTTGCGCCTGCAGGAAATCAAGCGCCGCACCATCGTCTTCATCTCCCACGATCTGGACGAAGCCATGCGCATTGGCGACCGCATCGCCATCATGAAGGACGGCATGGTGCAGCAGGTCGGCACGCCCGACGAGATTCTGCGCAACCCGGCCAATGACTATGTGCGCACCTTCATCCAGGGCGTGGATGCGGCAGCCGTGTTCAAGGCCTCCGACATCGCCCGTCAGGCGCTGACCGTGATCTCCGAGCACAGCGACCGTGGCTGCCGCGCCGCGCTGCGCCTGCTGGAAGACTCCGACCGCGACTACGCCTATGTGCTCAATGCCCGCAAGCGCTTTCTGGGCATGGTCTCGTCGCAATCGCTGCGCGATGCGCTGCACGGCCACGACGGCTTGCTGGGGCTCAAGCACGCCTTCATCCCCGACGTGCAGCCTATCGCCAGCAACACCCCGGTGGCCGAGCTGTTCGGCGCCGTGGCCGCTCCGGCCTATCCGCTGCCCGTGGTCGACGAAGACGGCAAGTACCTGGGCGTGATCAGCCGCACCACCATGCTCAAGTTCCTGGATAGGGCTACCCCGCCGGTTCCGCCGCCCCAGAAGGAAATTCCACCCATCAAGCTGGACCAGCACTTCCAGCCCACGTCCAACACACAAGCTGCCCGACACGCAGCGTAATAAAAGGAGGGAGCCGATTTGAACGACAACGCACTGAATACCCCCAACACAGAAAGCAACAACGCGGCCTTTGAAGACCCGTGGGCAGCAGCCTCTGCACCCGCCAGCGAGCCCACCAGCGCCGATGCCACGGCCTCGGCCGCAGATGCCGACCCCTGGGCCGCCTCCTATGCCGATGCGAATACAGGCTCGGGCAGCGATGCCTGGAGCGGCGGCGATGCCGCCAGCCAGGTCAGCAGTACCGACTGGCTCAGCGCCCCCTCGCCCACCGATGTGCCCGAACATGACGGCGGCATCGGCCAGCTCTGGCACCAGATCACCACCGAGGGCCTGCCCGTGCAGGACTCGATCAACAACGGTCTTACCTGGGTCGTCGACCATTTCCGCCCCTTCTTCCAGGCCGTTCGGACGCCTATCGACGCCACGCTCAACGGCGTGACCGATGTGTTGCAGACCATTCCCATGCCCGCGCTGGTGCTGCTGATTGCCCTGCTGGCCTGGCAGTTTGCGGGTCGCAAGCTGGCCATAGGCTCGGCCGTGGCCCTGCTGTGTGTGGCCCTGCTGGGCATCTGGTCCGAAGCCATGGTCACCCTGGCACTGGTGCTGACCTCGCTGTTCTTCTGCATTGCCATCGGCCTGCCCGTGGGCATCTTGCTGGCCAGCAGCGACCTCGCCCAGCGCTGGACACGCCCCTTCCTGGACGCCATGCAGACCACACCGGCCTTCGTCTATCTGGTGCCGGTGGTGATGCTGTTCGGTATCGGCAACGTGCCCGGCGTGATCGTGACCATCGTGTTTGCGCTGCCGCCGCTGATCCGCCTGACCAATCTGGGCATTCGCCAGGTACGCCCTGACCTGATCGAGGCCAGCCGCGCCTACGGTGCATCGCCCGCCCAGCTGCTGTGGAAGGTGCAACTGCCGCTGGCCATGCCCTCCATCATGGCCGGTATCAACCAGGCGCTGATGCTGTCCCTGTCCATGGTGGTGATCGCTTCCATGATCGCCGTGGGAGGTCTGGGCCAGATGGTGCTGCGCGGTATCGGCCGTCTGGACATGGGTCTGGCCACCGTCGGCGGCCTGGGCATCGTGCTGCTGGCCATCGTGCTGGACCGCATCACCCAGGCCATGGGCGAGTCCAAGCGCGGCAGTGCCCGCTGGTGGGCCACCGGCCCGGCCGGCCTGGTGGTGCGCCTGCTCGACAACAAGCGCTCTGCACCGGCCCCCAAGCGCGACAGCGAGGCCGCCAAGCCCGCGACGATCTGAATCAAGAACAAGGAGAACACATGAATACAGCCAACAACACTGCCAGCATCCGCAACGGCCTGGGTCACTGGCTGCTTGCCAGCACAGCCGCAGCCTCCATGGCCTTGTCCATGGTCAGCACCGGCGCCTTCGCTGCCGACGAGCTTCCAGGCAAGGGCATCAAGGTCCAGCCGCTCAAGAGCTCGATTGCAGAAGAAACCTTCCAGACCCAGCTCGTCATGAAGGCCCTGGAAAAGCTGGGCTACGAGGTCCAGCCGATGAAGGAAGTGGAATACCCCACGGCCCATATTGCACTGGCCAACGGCGACGCCACCTTCATGGCCAATCACTGGAACCCGCTGCACGCCGACTACTACAAGAATGCAGGCGGCGACGCCAAGCTCTACCGCAAGGGTGTGTTCTCGGCCAATGCCGCTCAGGGCTATCTGATCGACAAGAAGACGGCCGATGCGCACAAGATCACGAATCTGGGCCAGCTCAAGAACCCCGAAATTGCCAAGCTGTTCGACACCGATGGAGACGGCAAGGCCGACCTGACAGGTTGCACGCCCGGTTGGGGCTGCGAGGCCATGATCGAGCACCAGCTCGGCGCCTACAAGCTGCGTGACACGGTCACCCACAAGCAGGGCACCTATTCGGCGCTGATGGCCGACACCATCACACGCTACAAGGCCGGCAAGCCCATCCTCTACTACACCTGGACGCCCTACTGGGTGAGCAATGTGCTCAAGCCCGGCAAGGACGTGGTGTGGCTGGAGGTGCCGTTCTCCGCGCTGCCCGGCGAGCAGTCCGGCACCGACACCAAGCTGGCCAACGGCAAGAACTACGGCTTTATTGCCAACAACCAGCAAATCGTGGCCAACAAGGCCTGGGCCGAACAGAACCCGGCCGCCGCCAAGCTGTTTGAAATCATCAAACTGCCCGTGGGCGACATCAACGCCCAGAACTACATGATGAGCCAGGGCCAGAACAAGGCCTCCGACATCGAGCGTCACACCGACGGCTGGATCAAGGCCCATCAGAAGACTTTCGACGGCTGGATCAGCCAGGCACTGGCCGCTGCCAAGAAGTCCTGATCCCAATCCCTGAATCACGGCGACCGCTTGCGCGGCCGCCGTTTTTTTATCGCCGGGCCGCCCCCAGATCAAACGCCCCTCCTGGAGGCGCAGCGAACCACACGCAGTAGGGAGCGTGGGGTGTCATTTTCAATCGGGCCGCAAGCCCCCCATACCAAGGAGAGACAAGAACGATGAGCAAGTCTGTGCAGACCCCGACCCCAAGCCAACACACCAGGCGCCAGCTGCTGCTGGGTACTGCCGGCGCTGCAGCGCTGGGTCTGGGTCAGTCATCTAGCTGGGCGACCGGCCAGAATGCGCCTGGCAATGCGCTTCCTGGCCAAGGCATCACGGTGCTGCCCGTCAAGAGCGCTCTGGCTGAGGAGAACTTCCAGACGCTGCTGGTGATGAAGGCGCTGCAGCAGCTGGGCTACACCGTCAAGCCCTGGGAAGAGCTGGACTACCCGTTGATCCATGTGGCAGTGGCCAATGGCGACGCCAGCTTCATGGCCAACCACTGGAACCCGCACCATGCCGAGTTCTACCAGCAGGCAGGGGGCGACGCCAAGCTCTCGCGCAAGGGCGTGTATGCAGCCGGTGCCGCGCAGGGCTACATGATCGACAAGAAGACGGCTGACAAACACCAAATCACCCATCTCGACCAGCTCAGAGATCCCGGACTGGCGGCCCTGTTCGATATCGACGGCGACGGCAAGGCCAATCTGATCGGTCCCAACGCCGGCTGGGGCGGCGAGGCCGTGGTGGCCCATCAGATCAAGGCCTTCGGTCTTGAAAACACCGTCAGCTACACCCAGGGCAACTATCCGGCCCTGATTGCCGACACGCTGGCGCGCTTCAAGGCCGGCAAGCCCGTGCTGTACTACGCATGGACGCCCTACTGGCTCAGCAATGTGCTGCGCCCGGGCCAGGAAGTGGTGTGGCTGCAGGTGTCGCGCTCTTCCATGCCCGGCGTGCAGGCCGGCACCGACACCAAGCTGCCCAATGGCCGCAACTACGGCTTTCCGCTCAACAACGAGTACATCGTGGCCAACAAGCTCTGGGTCGAACAGAACCCGGCCGCCGGCAAGCTGTTCGAGATCATGCAGATTCCCATCAACGATATCAGCCGCCAGAACCAGCTGCTGCGCGATGGGGAAAGCAAGCCCACCGATATCCAGCGCCATGTGGATGCGTGGATCAAGGCCCACCAGAAGACTTTTGACACCTGGATTGCCCAGGCCAAGGCCGCAGCCCTGAAATCCTGATTCGCCAACGGCGCACCGGACTTGATCCGGGCGCCGTTTCCTTCATCAACCCTCTCGCTTTTTTCATGCCGATTTCGGGGTAGGCACCCAGCATCCAAGGAGTATTCATGCACAGCAACAAGCCCGCACATTCGCCTTTTCCAAACCTGCAGTACCAATACCGCTGTCTGGCTGCCATCGCCTTGCTGAGCTTTGGCGCCGCTGCCGCACAAGCGCAGACGAACGCTGGCGACCTGCCCGGCAAAGGCGTCTCGGTGCAGCCGCTCAAGGGCACGGTGGATGAGGAAATGTTCCAGACCCTGCTGGTTTCGCGCGCTTTGCAGAAGCTGGGCTACCGGGTACAGCCCGTCAAGAGTCTGGAAAACGGCACCCAGCATGTGGCTGTGGCACAGGGCGACGCCACCTTTACCGCCACTCACTGGATGCCGTTGCACCGTGCCTTCTATGAAAGCAATGGCGCAGACAAGGCCTTCTATCGCGCCGGCACCTATTCGCGCAATGCGGTGCAAGGCTATCTGATCGACAAGGCCACGGCCGAGAAGTACCACATCACCAGCATCACGCAGCTCAAGGACCCGAAGCTGGCAGCGCTGTTCGACACAGATGGCGACGGCAAGGCCGATCTGACGGGCTGCAACCCGGGCTGGGGCTGCGAGCTGGCCATCAACAAACATCTCAAGGGACTGGATCTGGAGTCCAGCATCACCCACAGGCAAGGCAACTACCAGGCCTTGATTGCAGACACCATCACCCGCTACAAAAACGGCAAGCCCATTCTGTATTACGTCTGGACCCCGTTCTGGGTGAACACCGTGCTGCGCCCTGGCAAGGAGGTCAGCTGGCTGGAGGTACCCAATGTCCCTGGTGCCCAGGGTGAAGACCAGACCCAGCTACCCAATGGCAAGAACTACGGCTTCAAGCTCAATCAGCAATACATCCTGGCCAACAAGGCCTGGGCCGAGAAAAATCCGGCGGCAGCCAAGCTGTTTGCAGTGATGCAGCTGCCTATCGAGGACATCAACGCCCAGAACATGCGCATGCGCCAGGGCGAGAGCAGCGAGGCCGATGTCGGCCGCCATGTGGATGGTTGGATCAAGGCCCATCAGCAGACTTTTGACGGTTGGCTGGAGCAGGCGCGCGCCGCTGCCAAATAAGTATCAAGAACAGCTCCAGCGCTTGAAGGGAAAGCGCTGGAAGCTATCAAAAGTGCTTTTAACAGCGCGCCCCTGCCTACCAGTTGGCCTTGGCATTGCGGCAGGCCGCCTGGCTGGAAAGGGCGACAAAGCGCTCCACCCGCAGCGCCAGCATCTTGCGCCCCTGCCGGGCCAGCACCGGATCGGCCACGGCTCGCTCCACCACCTGGCCCTGCACCTCGGCCAGCATGGCGATGTTGGCGCTGCTGCGCGTGTTCAGATAGGCCTGCTCCAGCAGCACGCTGTCGCCCTCGGGCAGGATGCTGATGACCTGGCCGGTTTCGCACTCCTGAAAGCGCGCCGTCTCACCATCCAGGCTGTACAGTCCCTGCCAGCGCCCACTTTCCTGGCTGGGCTTGAGGCCCTCGGATACCGGTCCGGCCTGCTTGACCACTGCCTGGGTCTGGGCCTGCTTCTTGCCTGTCAGACCGGTCCAGGTCTTGTCCCAGGTCTGGGAGACCTTGTCCGTCATGCCGGACAAGCTTGAACAGGCGGTTAAACCCGTCACCACAATGACACTGGCCGCCAGGCGCCACAGCTTGCTCTGCATGAATACCTCTGATTTTGCAAAAGCAGGCACGTTAACAGACAGCAGCAGCCTGCAATTGCTGCAGATATCTCGATGCAACAAAGTGTTGCATACATAATCAGCCATCTCTTGAACCAATGCAGCCATGAGCCAACCCAACGCCCCCATCGTCCACGGCACCGAAGATGTGCTGATTGCCCTGTGCAACTCCGTCTCACGCGTGCTGCAGGTGGCCACCCAGTGCCCGATCCAGTATTCGGGCATGGTGCAACGCATCACCAAGACCAGCCTCAAACCCGACATCGGCTGCTTTGTGCTGATCGATGGCGGCTTTTCGGCGCTCATCATCATCAATTTCTCGGCCGATGCGGCCATGGAGCTCTACCGCAGCTATCTGCTGTCCATGGGCATGGCCGAGAGTGATCTGGCCAATTCCTATACCTCGGATGACGTGAGCAACGTCATGGGCGAGCTGATGAACCAGGTCGTGGGCGACTTCACCAGCAAGGTGCAGCGCGAGCTGCAAACCCATATCGCGCAAAGCCAGCCCAAGATGATCCGCCTGAACAAGCAGGTCAATCTGAGCGTGGATGCCAACCTCGATGCCCCCGAAGCCCGCCGCGTGACCTTCTACACGGGCAACAACAACATCTTCTATCTGGAGATGGCGGTGGATCACATGGAGTTCATCAAGATCAAGGACTTCGAAGCCCAGGAGAAGCCGGACCCCGATCTGGTCATGGCTCAGGCCCGTGAAGCCCAATCGGTTCAGGCGCCGGCTGCTGCAGCCTCCAGCGACACCGACGATCTGCTCAAGTCCCTGGGACTCTGAGACAGCCTGGTAGACCCGCGAGGCGCCATGACCCCTGCATGCTGCCTCCACCAGAAGAAACACCATGCGCACTCTGGTCCCCTGCCATTCATGTTCTGCAGTCTGGTGCTGACTGCGCAGGCAACGCTCGCTCAAAAAGCCCGCTGCGTCGATGCCGACGGCACAGGCTAGCCCTGCAAAGGCAATGAAGCCATCCTGCATGGCCAGAGCATGCAATCCGGCCAGGAGCTCAAGCTCAAGCTCGATTCCGCTCCCCCGGCGAAGAAGGGTGCCATATGTTCGCGCGGCCTTCACGCAGCGGCAGCACGCATGAAAGCATGCAGCAGCGCCTCAAACAGATGGAAGCCGCCGCGGCCGCCGCCCGCTCGGGCCCCGGAGTCGGGCCGCACCCCTAGGCTTACCATCTGCTTGCTGCAAGCCTGCAGCCGCCCCGCATCGGCCAACGCGCAGGCCGTCGCCGCCTGACCACAGCCTGGCTAGATCAGCCCTCGCCGGCCTTGGCTGCACTCTCAAAGCCGGTACGATCGGGGCCGCCAGGCACACCAGCGCCACTTGCCGCGATCGAATGCCTGCAAGACCGGGCCGAAGCGGCGGGCCTGCGCAGTCTCCGCCGCCGGCTTTAGGCGCCTGCCGGACCCAGCCCCCTTCCCAGGCCGGGCCGCAACCTATAGGGCAATGCCCTGCACAACAGGCAAGTACGCCTCTTCGCCGACCACAGGCGGCAGTGTGAAGTAACAAGACCCTGTTCACAGGATAAATACTGTTTGCGCAATAATTTGAATACCAACTATTTGAATACATCCGCAATGTCCAGCACCGCCTCCCTGTCCAGCCGCCAGCGTCAGCTCATCTTCGTCATGGCACAGGTCAACAAGCAATGGCGCCGCACGCTGGACAAGGTCCTGGCTCCGCTGGGCCTGACCCAGGCGCTGTGGCTGCCTCTGGTCCATCTGGAGCACAGCGCGGGAGCCATGCGACAAAAGGACCTGGCCCAGGCGCTGGCGCTGGACAGCTCTTCTGTCGTGCGCCTGATCGACGGTCTGGAGGCCCAGGGCTGGGTGGAGCGCCTCGACGATGCCGACCGGCGCGTCAAGCGCATACAGCTCACGGCCGCCGGCCTGGCACAGGTCGAGACCGTGAAGACCATCGTGGCGGATGTCCGCAGCGAAGTCATGCAGGAGCTGGCCCCCGATCTGCTGGATGCCACCCTGGATGCACTGGAAATCATGCTGGAGAAGATGGCGGCCCTGGAGATGAGCGCCGACGCGGCTTCGCGACCGGGCAGCTGAAGGCGCGCCGCACGCCACCGTCCTCTCCCCGTCAGCTCCTGATCTCAACTGTATGCAAAGTCCTGCCTCCTCCTCACGCAAAGCGCCGCTCTGGCTGCTGGCCATGGTCACCATTGCCGGCACCATGGCCATGCATATGTTCATCCCGGCTCTGCCTGATGCTGCGCGCCACTTTGGCGCCAGCAGCGCGCAGATGCAGCAGACCATCACGGTCTACATCCTCGGGCTGGCGCTGGGCCAGCTGATCTACGGCCCCCTGTCCGATGCTCTGGGCCGCCGCCCCATGCTGCTGACCGGCCTGTGTCTTTACACCGTCGCCAGTCTTGCAGCCTTTCTGGCGCCCAGCGCGAATATGCTGATCGGCGCACGCCTGATGCAGGCGCTGGGCGGCTGTGCCGGCCTGGCACTGGGCCGTGCCATTGCGCGCGACACCGCAACACCCGAGACCGCCGTAGGCAGCCTGGCCCTGCTCAATCTCATGATGATGATCGGCCCGGGCATCGCCCCTTCCATAGGTTCGGGGCTGGACGCCCTCTTCGGCTGGCGCGTGATTTTTGCGGTGCTGGCGCTGATGGGGGCGCTGACGACCCTCGGGGTCTGGCGCCTGCTGCCCGAAACCGGTCGCCCCAGCGGCCAGCTGAACTGGCGCACCGTGCGCAATGACTATCGCACCTTGCTGGGCTCGCCCCAGTTCCTGGGCTTTGCCATAGGCGGGGGCAGCGCCACCACATCCATGTATGCCTTTATTGCGGCAGCGCCTTTCATCTTCATCGAACAGCTACACACCAGCAAGGCCCAACTCGGCATCTACCTGGGGGTGTTGATGGCCGGCATGGCTGCGGGCAATGCCCTGGCGCGCCAGCTCATCCGGCGCTGGCCGCTGGAGCGGCTGATACTGGGCGGCAATTTGCTGAGCCTGGGCTGCGCCGCAGCGCTGGTAGCCCTGACCCTGCTGCAGCAGATCAACGTGCCTGTGGTCGTTGGCCTGATGCTGCTGTTCACCTTGGGCTCGGGCCTGACCAGCCCCGCTGCGCTGACCAAGGCTCTGGGCGTGCATAGCGATCTGACAGGCTCGGCCGCCGGGGTCTACGGCTTTTCCCAGATGGCCGTGGGCGGTCTGTGCACGCTGGGAGCCAGCCTGGGCAGCAGCCCTGCGCTATCGGCCTTTGCCGTGCTGCTGATTGCCTGCGCTGTGGGGCAGTTGGGCTTCAGGTATGCGCTGCGCCTGAATCGGGCCGCTGCACATTGAGCCCAGCCGCTGGCTCCCCGGCCAAGGCCGTGCAGCCTGTCCATCGATGCTCCCGCCTGGGCGGCAAGCCCGGTGCACACAGAAAAAGAGCCCGCATTGCGGGCTCTTTTCAAGACTGAAGCGGATTACAGATTTCCGACCATCTGCTCGGGCACGACCCACTGGTCGAACTGCTCGGCCGTCACATGGCCGCTGGCAATGGCCGCCTCACGCAGGCTGCTGCCTTCCTTGTGCGCCTTCTTGGCAATATAGGCCGCCTTGTCGTAGCCGATATGCGTGTTGAGCGCTGTCACCAGCATCAGCGAACGGCCCACCAGCTCCTCGATGCGCGCGCGATTGGGCTCTATGCCCACGGCGCAGTGATCGTTGAAGCTGACCATGCCGTCGGCCAGCAGGCGCACGCTTTGCAGGAAGTTGTGCGCCACCATGGGGCGGAACACATTGAGTTCGAAATTGCCCGAGGCTCCGCCGAAATTGATGGCCACATCGTTACCGAACACCTGGGCACACAGCATGGTCACGGCTTCGGACTGCGTGGGATTGACCTTGCCCGGCATGATGGACGAACCCGGCTCGTTCTCGGGAATCGAAATCTCGCCCAGGCCGCTGCGCGGCCCGGATGCCAGCCAGCGCACATCGTTGGCGATTTTCATCAGGCTGGCGGCCAGCGTCTTGAGAGCACCATGTGCATAGACCAGACCGTCGCAGCTCGCGAGGGACTCGAACTTGTTGGGCGAGGTAACGAAGGCAGAGCCCGTGAGTCTGGCCAGCTCGGCCGCCACGCCTTCGGCATAGCCCTTGGGAGCGTTCAGCCCCGTGCCCACAGCCGTCCCCCCCAGGGCCAGCTCATGCAGATGCGGCAGCGCGGCACGCACATGGGCTTCGCCATGGGCCAGCTGGGCCACCCAGCCGGATATTTCCTGGCCCAGCGTCAGCGGCGTGGCATCCTGCAAGTGCGTGCGGCCGATCTTGACGATGTCGGCAAAGGCTTCGCTCTTGGCTAGCAGCGTGACACGCAGCTTGGCGATGGCGGGCAGCAGCTTGTGCTCGATGGCCGTCACCGCCGCCACATGCATGGCCG
Organism: Comamonas sp. Z3; assembly: GCF_008121565.1. Taxonomy (NCBI): domain Bacteria; kingdom Pseudomonadati; phylum Pseudomonadota; class Betaproteobacteria; order Burkholderiales; family Comamonadaceae; genus Comamonas; species Comamonas sp. Z3. The sequence goes on along the minus strand of NZ_VOQU01000001.1, from coordinate 272,745 downwards.
TGGGATAGACATCGTTGCTGGACTGGCTCTTGTTCACATCGTCGTTCGGGTGCACCAGACGGGCTTCACCACGTTCGCCGCCCATCAGCTCGCTGGCCCGGTTGGCCAGTACTTCGTTGACGTTCATATTGGTCTGGGTGCCGGAACCGGTCTGCCAGACCACCAGAGGGAACTCGTCGGGATGCCTGCCCGCGAGCACCTCGTCGGCGGCCGCATTGATGGCCCTGGACTTTTTCTCGTCCAGCAGACCCAGCGCCTGGTTGACGCTGGCAGAGGCTTTCTTGACCTGCGCCAGCGCAGCAATGATTTCACGCGGTTGCTGCTCGCCGCTGATGTCAAAATTCTGCAGCGAGCGCTGCGTCTGAGCACCCCAGAGTTTGTCGGCGGGTACATCGATCAGGCCAAAAGTGTCTTTTTCCTGGCGGGTGACTGTCATGGAATCGCTCCTTGCATACAACTCGGCGCAGCTGGCTGAAAATTTGGCTGCCGTTGGCCGGAAACGGAAGTCGACCCACCGCCAGGCGGGCGACTTCCACAACCGGTCCATGCTAGCTCAGCCCGAGGGGCGGCAAGCACAATCGAGGCAACACCCCTGCGCCGGCAAGGCCAGAAATACATAGTTACATTAAATCAATATCGGACAAAGAATCCGACCGGCCTTGCTGGACCGCCACATCAATGTTCACTGATCTCTCCGCCCCTGTCGCCAACACCTTCATGACATCAAGCTACAGCGCGATGATGGTGTGTGTCTCCATCGTCATCGCGGTGTCTGCCTCCTTTGTGACGCTGGGCCTGGCCCGTCGCATGCGCATGGCCTCGGGCAGGATAGGACGCATCTGGTGGGCCATCGGCGCCATGGTCATGGGCACGGGGGTCTGGGCCATGCACTTCATCGGCATGCAGGCCTTCGAGCTGCCCATCACGCTCGGCTACAGCGGTGCCCTGACGCTGGCCTCCTGGGTTGCGGCGGTCGCGGCCTCCGCATTGGCCTTCGGCGTGGCGACCAGGGCCGAATACCGCTGGCCCCATTTTCTCGCGGCCTCGCTGCTCATGGGCGGCGGCATCTGCGCCATGCACTACCTGGGCATGCTGGCCATCGAGATGTCCATCCCGATTGCCTGGGACTGGTCTCTGGTGGCGGCCTCCGCTCTGATCGCGGTAATGGCCTCGGCCACGGCGCTGAATCTGTTTCGCGCACTGTTCTCGCTCTCCGGCAAGCGAATGTGGCTGTTCCAGTCTTTGGCGGCACTGGTCATGGGCTTTGCCATCTGCGGCATGCACTACACCGGCATGTCGGCCGCCAGCTTTGCCAGCGGCTCGGTCTGCCTGAGTGCGGAGGCGCTGAGCGGCCCCGAGCTCACCACCATCATCATCATCACCACGGTGATGCTGCTGATCGCAGCGCTGTTCAGCACCCTGCTCGATGCGCGCCTGCAGAGCACGGCCTTCAAGCTCAACCAGTCACTGCAGGAAACCAATGCCAAGCTGCAGCTGGCCAATACCGAGCTGCGCCAGCGCGCCTTTGCCGATCCGCTGACCAATCTGCCCAACCGGCTGCTGTTCGAGGATCGTCTCATCCACGCCCTGCTGCGCCTGGAGCGCGCCAACCGCTCTCGCACCAAGGAGAGGCTGGGCATTCTGTTCGTGGATCTGGACGGCTTCAAGCCCATCAACGACTCCTTCGGCCATGCCGCGGGCGACCAGATCCTCGTCAGCGCGGCCGAGCGGCTGATGGCGGAAGCTCGCAGCAGCGATACCGTGGCCCGGGTCGGCGGGGATGAATTCCTGGTGCTGCTGGAAGACACCCAGGATGTGGCCGCCTGCATGGCGGTGGCCAACCGCATTCTCAAGGCCCTGAGCCAGCCCTTCCAGCTTGGCAACAAGGAGCTGCAGATCACCTGCTCCATCGGCATCGTGGCCTTTCCCGACCATGGCGACCGCGATCACCTGATCGCCAACGCCGATGCGGCCATGTACGCCGCCAAACGCAATGGCGGCAACGGCTTTGCCGTGTTCGAGCCGCATATGGGCAGCGACGCCTCAGAGCAGCTGGAGCTGCAAAACGACCTGCGCAACGCCATCCAGCGCGGCCAGATGGAGCTGCACTACCAGCCCAAGATCGACGGCGAGCGCGGCAGCATCATCGGGGTCGAGGCGCTGCTGCGCTGGGCGCACCCCGAACGCGGCATGATCGCCCCGGACATCTTCATCCCCCTGGCCGAGCGCTTCGGCATCATCAACAGCCTGGGCAACTGGGTCATTGAAGAAGCCTGCCGCCAGCTCGCCCTGTGGCGCAACATGGGACTGCAGATGCGGGTGGCGATCAATCTTTCCGTGCACCAGCTGCGCGAAAGCGGCCTGGCAGATCGCATCACCCAGACGCTGCTGCGCCACGATGTGCAGGCCAGCCAGCTACTGTGCGAGATCACCGAGTCCGTGGCCATGGAGGACACCCAGGCCACACAGCGTGCAATCGAGGAGTTGCGCGATATCGGCATCTTTCTCTCGATCGACGACTTCGGCACCGGCTACTCCAGCCTCAACTATCTGCGTCAGCTGCCTGCCCAGCAGCTGAAGATCGACCGCAGCTTCATCCGCGACCTGGAAACCGAGGAAGATGCCCGCGCGGTGGTCCATGCCGTCGTGCGCCTGGCCCATGCCCTGGGCCTGCGCGTGGTGGCCGAAGGTGTGGAGACCGCAGGGCAACGGGACATTCTGATCGACATGCAATGCGATGAGCTGCAGGGCTACTTCTATGCGCGTCCCATGCCGGCGGACAGCCTGCTGGCCTGGGCAAGAGGCGATCAGCGCGCAGGCCAGGCCGACTTCTCGGCGTCCATCCTCGGATCGCTGACCGGCTGAGCTCCGCAAAACGCCCGCAAGTCATATATAAGACTGGTGGGTTATGGCTGCAAGATTTGTCGTCTGGGCCGATAATCGATGGGTTTACCGTGCGCGCCCCACGCGTACAGATTGCAACCCCCGAGAAGCTTCACGATGACGACCTCCATCCGCCAGCAGGACCTGATCGATTCGATCGCAGGTGCCCTGCAGTACATCAGTTACTACCACACGCCGGATTTCATCCAGCATCTGGCCCGTGCCTATGAGCGCGAGCAAAGCCCTGCGGCCAAGGATGCGATGGCTCAGATCCTGACCAACTCCAAGATGGCTGCCACCGGCCAGCGCCCCATCTGTCAGGACACCGGCATCGTCAACGTGTTCCTGAAAGTGGGCATGGACGTCAAGTGGGAAGGCTTCACCATGGGCCTGGAAGACGCCATCAACGAAGGCGTGCGCCGCGGCTACAACCACCCTGACAACACGCTGCGTGCCTCGGTCGTTGCCGACCCGCACTTCAAGCGCAAGAACACCAAGGACAACACTCCCGCCGTGATCAATGTGCAGATCGTGCCCGGCGACAAGGTGGACGTGACCGTGGCTGCCAAGGGCGGCGGCTCCGAGAACAAGTCCAAGATGATCATGATGAACCCCAGCGATGACCTGGTGGACTGGGTTCTGAAGACCGTCCCCACCATGGGCGCCGGCTGGTGCCCTCCCGGCATGCTGGGCATCGGCATCGGCGGCACGGCCGAGAAGGCTGTGCTGCTGGCCAAGGAAAGCCTGATGGAAGACCTGAACATGTACGAGCTGCAGCAGAAAGCTGCCAGCGGTGCAGAGCTCGACGACGTGGAAAAGCTGCGTCTGGAGCTGTTCGAGAAGATCAACGCCCTGGGCATTGGCGCCCAAGGCCTGGGCGGCCTCACCACGGTGCTGGACGTCAAGATCAATATGTACCCCACGCACGCGGCCTCCAAGCCCGTGGCCATGATCCCCAACTGCGCCGCCACCCGCCACGCCCATTTTGTGATGGACGGCTCCGGCCCCGTATACCTGGATGCCCCTTCGCTGGACACCTGGCCCAAGATCGACTGGCACCCCGACTACAACAAGTCCAAGAAGGTCGACCTGAACACGCTGACCCCCGCAGAAGTGGCCAGCTGGAAGCCCGGCGACACCCTGCTGCTCAACGGCAAGATGTTGACCGGCCGTGATGCGGCCCACAAGCGCATCCAGGACATGCTGGCCAAGGGCGAAAAGCTGCCCGTGGACTTCACCAACCGAGTGATCTACTACGTCGGCCCCGTGGACCCCGTGCGCGACGAAGTGGTTGGCCCTGCAGGTCCCACCACGGCCACCCGCATGGACAAGTTCACCGACATGATGCTGTCGCAGACCGGCCTGATCTCGATGATCGGCAAGTCCGAGCGCGGCCCCGTCGCCATCGAAGCCATCAAGAAGCACAAGAGCGCTTACCTGATGGCCGTGGGCGGCGCCGCCTACCTGGTTTCCAAGGCCATCAAGCAGGCCAAGGTGGTGGGCTTTGAAGACCTGGGCATGGAAGCCATCTATGAATTCGATGTGGTCGACATGCCTGTGACCGTGGCCGTGGATGCCGGCGGCACCAGCGCCCACATCACCGGCCCTGCCATCTGGAAGGAAAAGATTGCAACCGGCGATTTCAAGGGCATTGCCGTTGCGGGCGCCTGATTCGCTGTTGCAGCCTGCCTGAACAAGGAACCGCCTTCGGGCGGTTTTTTCATGTCCAACCGCCCGGACATCGACCGCAGCAGGGCCATGGGCCATTTCTTCGGCTCTTTTCCCATTTGCGGCATAGTCGAGCCAGATTTTTCGTGAACCCATACCAAGCCATGCATATCCGGACAGAACTCCCCGCCGATGCCGAGGCCGTAGAGCAGGTGACGATCCTCGCCTTCAGGCACGCACCGCATTCCGAGCACACCGAGCAGTTCATCGTGCGTGCGCTGCGTGAGGCCGGGGCTCTTGCCTTGTCTCTGGTCGCGGAGATCGACGGACTGGTCGTCGGGCATGTCGCCGTCTCTCCCGTCACCATCAGCGATGGCAGCCAGCACTGGTTTGGCCTGGGCCCGATCTCCGTACTCCCTGAAAAGCAGCAACAGGGCATAGGCAGCGCCTTGATGCGGACTGCCATCAGCGCTCTGCAGGCGCAGTCCGCGCAGGGATTCGTGCTGCTCGGTGACCCGGGCTACTACCGGCGTTTCGGCTTTCGGGCGGTGCCGGGCCTGGTGCTGCCCGGAGTGCCTGCCGAGTATTTTCAGGCCCTGTCTTTCGCAGGTCCGCTGCCGCAAGGTGAAGTGAGTTATCACAGCGCCTTCAATGCCAGGGACTGATACGCCTGTTTCAGCCAGCGCTGCATGCTGGCCCCAGGGAGATAGGCCATGCCTGGTTTTCCGTGAAATAAACACTTCTTGGTAAATACGAGACACCGATAACACGCTTGCTATTTAAGATAGGCGACAGAGTGGGTATTTGTCTGAGACCGTCCGGAATGATTTGCAACGCAAGCACAAGGAGTTCAGCATGAGCCATGTCGCAGCAAAGATGGTGACCGGTGCGCTGGTGGCGCTCTCGGGCTTTGCTTCCGCGCAGACTCAGCAGCCATCGGCTGCGCCCAAGCCGCAGCCCTCCCCTTCGACTCAGGTACTGTCCCCCCAGGGGGTGTATGCGCAGATCGACACCAGACTGGGGCAGGAAGCGCTTCGCCTGCTGTCCCAGGGTACGCCTCAGCAGCAACAAGCCGTGCTGGAGCGCGTACGCGCCGCACCCGAGCGCTTTCAGCCTCCGGTCTTCTACGTCCTGTCGCAGGCGCTGTTCAAGGCAGGCCAGCGCGACGAGGCAGCCTTCTGGTACTACGCCGGCCAGCTGCGTGCCCGCTTCGATGCCAATCGCTGTGCAGACGTCACCGCCAGGCAAGCAGTCGATGTGATGAACCAGAGCTATGGAGCCCCCATCAACCGCTATCTGTTTCAGGATCTGGACAAGGCTCAGGAGTTGATTGCCAAAGTCGTGGACTGGGATCGCCGCACGCCCCACGCCTACGATCCGCACTGGATCAATCTGCACGGCATGCAGGCGGTACAGGCCTCGCGGGACCCGCAACTGGCCGCCAGGCTGACGCTGGAATCGCTGAGCCTGCCGGCCGCGCAGTGGCCTGCCCTGGCCGAGCAGACGCGCTCCAAGTATCTGCAGGGCTTTCAGGAAGCCATCAGCCAGCTCAAAGCCGAATCCAAATCCAAGTGAGGGACTGCCCTCGGCCAAGCCAACCAAAAACATAGATGGCTTGAATCCCTTATACAGAAAACGATTGCAGCTACTCTTTTTGAATAGTCTTGCGACAGGACTCCATACCGTCTTGATGGCAGCCCCTATTGGCGTGATTCCTGTTTGTTCTACGATGGCTCAGGCATCCGCATCCCGGGATGCTGCGATGCCGCTCGAAAGGAGTCCTCATGCACAAGCTTTTTGCGCTCTCGACGGCCACCGCCCTCGCCGCCTTGCTGAGCGCCTGCCTGGTGCCCGAGCGATTCTCCGCCAGTGTGGAAGTACAGGCAGACGGCAGCTACAGCTACCGCTTTGACGGCACGGTGGTGAATGCCCTGGCCGTGATGAAGCTCAGAAAACAGGGCGTGCTGAGCGAGAAAGACCACCGCGAGCTGGCAGAGCAGGCACAGCAACTGAGCCGCGAACCCGAGGTCAGGAAAGCCGTCTACAAGGGCAATGCCCGCTATGTGCTGGAGATTGCCGGCCAGCGCAAGCCCGGCGAAGGCCTGCGATTGCTGGACCTGTTCACCGTGCAGACCGACAGCAGCGGCGTGATGACGATTGCCGCCAAGCCGCTCAAGGACAAGGAAAAGAGAGACTTTGCGCAGCTGGGCATCACCATGAATGGCAAGCTGAAGGTCAGCCTGCCCGGCAATGCCGAGGTACTCTCACAAAACGCCAGCTCCACACCCACGCTGGGCCTGGGTTCGTACAGCTGGAAAATCGGCAGCTTGAACGTTCGGCCCGAGATCAGGCTGCGTTTCAGGCCGTGAAGGCCGTCGCACTGCGCGGACTTGGCATTTCGGGCGAAGATGCCTGCACCATTTCCTGTGTCTGCCCGCCGAGTCCCCTATGACCTCCAACTCTTCATCGACAGCACTGCAGCTGCCTTTTTCCCAGGCCTGCGAAAACAATCAGGCCGCTATCTTCGAGGTGCTGCAATCCGCCCTCCAGCACTGCCGGCATGTGCTGGAGATAGGCTCCGGCACAGGCCAGCATAGCGTGTACTTCGCACCGCGCCTGCCGCAGCTGCTCTGGCAGACCAGTGACCTGGCCGACAGTCATGCAGGCATCCGGGCCTGGCACGCCGCCCAAGGCGCTCCCAATCTGCGTGCGCCGCTGGAGTTCGACCTGGCAACCGATGCCTGGCCGGCAACTGCGGATTCATCCGGCTTCGATGCCGTCTTCACCAGCAATACCTGTCATATCGTGGCCTGGCCGCTGGTGCAGCGCCTGTTCGAGCTGGTGGGGTCACATCTTCCCGTGGGCGGCGTGTTTGCCGTCTATGGCCCGTTCAACTATGGCGGCCACTTCACCAGCGACAGCAACCGCGCCTTCGACGCCTGGCTGCGCCAGCGCGATGCGCGCAGTGGCCTGCGCGATTTTGAAGCCATCGTGACGCTGGCCGCAGAACACGGCATGGAGCTGCAGCTCGACCAGGCCATGCCGGCCAACAACCGCACGCTGGTATTTCACAAACGTTGAAAGCTCACCCCATGGCCGCCATCTTTGCCTACCAATGCAGCAAATGCGATGAGATTCACGAAGGATCGCCGAGCTTTGCTTTCGATGCCCCTGCACCCTACCGACGCCTGAGCGAGCAAGAACGCGAGGCATGGGCCGAGCTGAGCGACGAGCTCTGCGTGATCAGCCATCCCGAAGGCACGCAATACTACGTGCGCGCCATTCTGGAAGTGCCGATCCATGGCCTGGACGAGCCCTTTCTCTGGGGCATCTGGGTGTCGGCCAGCGAAGCCAGCTTTCACCGCTATCTGGACTCCTTCGGCAAACCGCCCGAAGACCCGATTTTCTTTGGCTGGCTGTCCAATCTGATTGCCGTCTACCCCACGCAGAAGTCACGCCCGGCCGATGTGCATATCCAGGCCGACGGCACACGCCCGCGCGTGGTGCTGCACCGCGGCGACAACGAGATCGATGCGCTGGTCATCGACCAGCACGAAGGCATTTCGATCGCGCGCGCCCAGCAACTGGCCGAGCAATCGCTGCATGGCATATAGGCCGAAGCAGGCCCGAGCGCTGACTCCGCAGAAGCTATCGTCCATGCGTTGATGCGCAATAAAAAAACCGCCAGAGGAAAACCTTCTCGCGGCTCGGGGCAGTGGTGTGAACGCTTATCCGTTGTTCCAGCCGGTCTGATAGAACTGCTGGATGAAGGACCAGGCCTCGGCCGGATCATCGGTGTAGCGGAACAGGTTCAGGTCCTTGGCGGAAATGGTGCCCTCCTCCACCAGCACGTCGAAGTTCAGCACCCGCTTCCAGAACTCCGTGCCGAACAGGATCACGGGCACGGGCTTGCTCTTGTGGGTCTGCACCAGCGTCAGCACTTCAAACAGCTCGTCCATGGTGCCGAAGCCGCCAGGGAAGGCCACCAGCGCCTTGGCCCGCATCATGAAATGCATTTTGCGCAGCGCAAAGTAGTGGAACTTGAAGCTCAGCCCCGGCGTGATGTAGGGGTTGCCATGCTGCTCGTGAGGCAGATAGATGTTCAGCCCCACATTGGGCGCACCTGCATCATGGGCGCCGCGGTTGGCGGCCTCCATGATGCCGGGGCCGCCACCGGTGCAGATGTAGAAGCGCTCGCTGGGCGCCTGCTTCATGCCTTCGGTCGCCACGATGCGTGCAAAGGCGCGTGCCGCCTCATAACGCTCGGCGTTGCGCATGCCGCGCTCGGCCAGCGCCATGCGCTGGGCATCGCCGCTGGCCTTGGCTTGCGCAAGCTGCTCGCGCGCCTGATCCATATCGACAAAGCGCGCGCTGCCGTAGACCACCACCGTGTGCTCGATGCCGCGCTCGATCTGGGTCAGATCGGGCTTGAGCATTTCCAGCTGCATGCGGATGCCACGCGTTTCACGGCGGAACATGAACTCCGGATCGGCGAATGCAAGGCGGTTGGATTGAGGTTCCAGCTCTTTGCCGTTATGGGCCTGGTTGTGCAGCTCGGCCCAGGCATTGGCCAGATCGGTATCGGACAGGGGAGATGAGATTTGCATGGACCCTCGGTTCTTAGAATGCTGAGTGGCACGGGCTACAGCCATCCCTAAAGATTTCGTAGCGCTGACCGCCCATCCGTCAAGTACTTCAAGCTCAAATGCACCTGTAGTGCAGATGATGCTTGCACTATACGCTCACAAAGCTATAGCCCAGGAGAGTATTTCGCCTCTAAACGCTGAAGCAGTTTGCCTCAATAGTGGCAAATGGTCTGCCAGCTTAACGGCTGAACCAGCTGCTCCAGCTGATCATGCCCATGTAGGTCATGAACAGTGAGCCGACCAGGTGCACGCTGGCCCAGCCCAGAGCGGCAGCCAGACGTTGCTGCTGCAGCAGGCCGATGACCTCGGCCGAATAGCTGGAAAACGTGGTCAGGGCGCCGAGGAAGCCGGTGATGATGGCCAACTTCCAGGCCGGATCCAGCTGGGGCATGGCCTGAAACAGCGCGATGAAAACACCGATCAGATAGCCGCCGATCAGATTGGCTGCCAGGGTGCCCCAGGGCAGACTGGCGCCTGCGCTCAGCCACAGTCCCAGCCCCCAGCGCGACAGGGCGCCAAGACAGGCACCGATGCAGATGGCGAAAATATTGAGCATGGCTGCCAATCTAGCGCAAGACGGCGGCCCTGAAATGTTTGGACGACAGGATTTCAGGCCTTATTCGCCACAGGCTTCTCATCGGCCTCGACGGCCACTTCCTCGTCCAGGGGTTCGTTGCGCACCAGATTGCTGAGCGTGGGCGGCACGCTCTCCCCTGCACGGCGCGAGCGGAACAGCGCCGCGCGCATGAGGAAGATGGTGGTGATGGGCACGGTCACGGCAATGAAGATGGCAATCAGCACCGAGTGCATGACAAAGCCCTGGCCGCTGACGGAGAAATAGATCCAGGTGGCATGCATGATGAGCCAGCAGCCCATGGTGGCGATGATGGAAGGCGCATGCACGCGCTCGAAATAGCTCTTGAGCCGCAGCAACCCAACGGAGCCCATGAGCGCAATCAAGGAGCCGCCGAACACCAGGGCGGCCACCAGGATCTGGGCCCACAGCGGCAGATCCACGCCAATGACCTCGGTACTCATTCGATCACCTCGCCGCGCAGCAGGAACTTGGCCATGGCCGTGGAGCCCACGCAGCCGAACAAGGCCACCAGCAAGGCCGCCTCGAAGTAGTTGGTGCTGTCATAGAGAATCCCCATGACCAGCATGGCCAGCATGCCGTTGAGATACATGCAGTCCAGCGCCAGCACACGGTCCTGCGCATGCGGTCCCTTGAGAAGGCGCAGCACCGAGCAGCCCATGGCCGCCAGCAGCATGACCAGAGATGCCATCAGCACCCAATAAAACCAGGGGTTCATTCAAAAATCTCCATCAGCAGGCTTTCGTAGCGGGACTTCACAAAGTCGGCCAGCTTCTTGGCATCCTCCACTTCCAGCGCATGCAGCAGCAGCATGGAGCGGTCACGCGAAATCTCGGCCCAGGACGTACCCGGCGTCAGACAGACGATCATGGCCAGCACCGCCAGCCCGTTGGGGTCGCGCAGGTCCAGCGGAATCGGGACAAAGGCCGCCGGGTGCTTGCGCATGCGCGGCAACAACAGAAAGCGCACCACGTTGAAGTTGGAGATCGAGGTGTCGCAGACCACCCGAAAGGCCAGCTTGAGAATGCTCAGCGGATGGCTGACCCGCACCGGCAAGGGGCGCAGGCCGCGCAGCAGCACGGGAATCAGCAGGCCCAGGATCAGGCCCAGCAGGATCTGGCCGGCACTGACCGAGCGGTTGAGCAGCAGCCACAGCACCAGCAGCGCGATCGACAGCAGCGGTGCCGGGAAGATGGATTTCATGACGTTCCTCATGGGCGGCTCTCCTCCTTCTGAACCGAAGCCGTGGTCTGGGTCACGGCGTTCTGCCCGGCGTCCCGTTCATCGCCGATACCAGGCAGGAGCTCGGCCTGCATCTCCAGCGCGGCCGCACGCGCTGCCGCCTCGGGGCCTGCGGCTTCCTGAGCCTTCTTCTCCTTGGGCGCTGGCACGGGAGCCAGGCCCATGACGGTGCGCACATAGACATCGGGCGAATGCAGTGCATTGGCCGCCCGCTGGGTGTAGCGCATCACGTCATCGGCCTTGACCGTCAGCACCATGCAGCACAGCAGCAGCGCAGCGATGGGCAGGCCTTCGGCCACCTTGAGCGAGGGAGCGCTCTGCTCCGGGTTGGCCCAGAAATGCCGGATGCCGGCGCGCGTGAGCGCAATCAGCGCCATCAGACCGGTGATGATGAGCAGCGCCACCATGCTCCAGCCAAGCGGGCCGGCCTTCACGCCACTGGAGGTGCCCATGCCCAGCGGATTGAGCAGGCTGGTCAGCATGGCGAACTTGCCGAGAAAGCCCGAGAGCGGCGGCAAGCCCGAGATCAGCAAGGTACAGGCCATGAAGCTCAGACCCAGAAAAGCTGCTGCCGCCGGGAAGGCCCGGCCGATCATGAGCTCTTCCTCATCGTCGAGGTTAAAGCCCTCGGTCGGCAGCAGCTCGGCATTGAGGAACGGTGCCTCATCATCCTCGTAGGGCTCGCCTGCATCATCATCCACGCGCCAGCGATCCACGACATCGGCGATCAGGAACAGGGAGGCCACGGCCAGCGTGGAGCCCGGCAGGTAATACAGCAGTCCGGCCGTCAGCAGGTTCTGCCCGAAGCCCGTCGCTGCCAGCAAGGTGCCGGACGAAAGAATCGCCGCAAAGCCCGCCAGATGGGTCAGCCGCTGCGAGCCCAGCATGCCGATGGCGCCAAAAGCCATGGTCAGCATGCCGCCCACGATCAGCCAGGTGCTGCCAAACAGGGCCGATGCCCCGGCTTCCGAACTGAACAGCAAGGTCCACAGGCGCAAGATGACATAGACCCCCACCTTGGTCATGAGCGCAAACAGGGCTCCCACGGGTGCAGTCGCCGCGCTGTAGCCGGGCACCAGCCAGAAGTTCAGCGGCCACAGCGCCGCCTTGATCAGAAAGGCCGTGCCCAGCACGCCTGCCGCCGCATGCAGCAGGCCGCGGTCGGCATCCTGCACCAGCGGAATGGCCCGGGCCAGATCGGCCATATTGAGCGTACCGGTAATGCCATAGAGCATGGACACGCCGATCAGGAACAGCGAAGACGCTGCCAGATTGATGGCGATATAGTGAAGACCAGCCTGGATGCGCGTGCTGCCGGAGCCATGCAGCAGCAGACCGTAAGAGGCTGCGAGCATGATCTCGAAGAACACAAACAGATTGAACAGGTCCGCCGTGATGAAGGCGCCGCTGAGCCCCATCAGCTGCAGCTGGAACAGGGGGTGAAAGTGCACCCCGGCCTTGTGCCAGCGCGCCGCAGAGAACACCAGCGCGGCCAGTGCCACCACATAGGTGACCAGCAGCATCAGGGCCGTGAGCCGGTCCAGCGCCAGCGCGATGCCGAAGGGCGCAGGCCAGTTGCCCGGCATGTAGACCGACATGGTGACGGCCGAACCCGCCTGATTGGTCCAGCTCAGCAGCATGACCACGATCACCAGGCTGATCGTGGTGGAGAGGATGTTCATGCCCAGCTTCAGGCGCTGGCGCTCCTCGCGCAAGAACAGCATCAGCGCTGCCGTCAGCATGGGCAGCATGATGGGGGCCAGCATCAGGTGCGGCATCAGACGCTCAATCCACTCGCTCATAGCATTTCCTGTTCGGTCCGCGAGTGCGCGCCATCCACATGGTCATTGCCGGAAGCGCCTCGCGACGCCAGCAGCACGACCAGGAACAGCGCCGTCATGGCAAAGCCGATGACGATGGCGGTCAGCACCAGCGCCTGCGGCATGGGGTCGGCATAGTGCGACAAATCGGTGGGCACACCGTTTTGCAGCACCGGCACCTTGTTGATCGAGAGGCCTTGGCGCCCCATCGAGAAGATGAACAGGTTGACGGCATACGACAGCAGCGCCAGCCCCATGATGACCTGGTAGCTGCGCGGACGCAGCAGCAGCCAGACGCCCGAGCCGGTGAGCACACCGATGGCAATGGCCAGAACAATTTCCATTACATACCTCCCCTTGCCAACGCCGCGGCCGTGGCCGCCTGCACCTCGGCCTCGGCCTTCTTGGCCTCTTGTTCCTGCTCTTCCAGCAAGCGCGCATGGAAGCGGTGTCCGCGTACCGATTGGTGGGCAATCGCCGTCAGGATCAGCATGGTGGAGCCCACCACCAGCGCAAACACGCCGATATCGAAGAAGGTGGCGCTGGCGAAATGCACATGTCCCACCAAGGGCAGCGAAAAGTCAAAGCTGTGGCTGGTCAGGAAGGGGTAGCCCACGGCCACGGAGCCCAGACCCGTGCCCAGCGCAAACAGCAGGCCCGCGGCAATCCAGCGGCGCGGATAAAGCGGCAGATGCGCCTCCACCCAATGCGTGCCCGAGATGATGTACTGCATCAGCAAGGCGACCGAGAACACCAGCCCGGCCACGAAACCGCCACCCGGCTGGTTGTGGCCGCGCACGAAGATATAGGCAGCCACCAGCGTCGCGAACGGCAGCAGCAGCCGCACCAGCACGGCGGGCACCATGAGGTAACCCACCGCCGTATCGCTGGCATTGCGCGGATTGAGCAAATCGGTCTGCAAATCGCCGGGCACATAGCGCTGCTGCTCCGGAATGTCCATGGCCTCGCGCGCCGGACGGAAGCGGCGCAGCAGCGCATAGATGACGACGGCCACGATGCCCAGCACCACGATCTCGCCGAAGGTGTCGAAGCCACGGAAGTCCACCAGCGTCACATTGACCACATTGGTGCCGCCGCCGCCGCCCAGCGCGTTTTCGAGGAAGAAGGTGGAGGTGCTTTCGTAGAAGGGCCGGCTCATCATGGCAAAGGCCAGCCAGGCCATGCCGCCACCGGCAATCAGCGACAGCACCAGATCGCGCAGGCGGCGTGCCTTGGCCCGCGCATCGGCGTTGTCGGCGGTACGCATGTTCTTGTCCCGCTTGGGCAGCCAGCGCAGCCCCAGCAGGATCAGCACCGTGGTGGCAACTTCCACCACCAGCTGGGTCAGCGCCAGATCGGGCGCAGAGAACCAGAGGAAGGTCAGCACCGTGCACAGCCCCGTGCCGCCCAGCATGATCAGCGCGGTCATCCGGTGGTACTTGGCTTTCCAGGCCGTTCCCAGCGCGCACAGACAGCCAATCGCCCAGAGCAGCACAAAGGCCGAAGACACCGGCAAAGTGCCACGGTCACCCAGTTTCATGCCCCATAGCCATAGCGGCAGGGCCGCTGCGACCAGGGCGACGCAGACCAGCCACAGCATCTGCCACTGCAGGCGGCGCGTGGACAGATTGCGGCGCCCCGCCCGGCCCAGCCAGGTGATGCGGGCCAGCAGATTCTCGAAGATCCTGCGACCGCTGACACGGCCCAGCACGGGCGTGGTGTCGAAGTGCCCGACCGTGCGCTGCCAGCGCAGCATGGTGTAGAGCACGATACCGCCGGCCAGTGCCACCAGGCTCATGATGAGCGGCATATTCCAGCCATGCCAGATGGCCAGGCTGTACTCCGGCAAGTCACCGCCCACGACAGGCGTTGCGGCCACCGCGAGAAAGCCGCCCACCGCCCAGGCCGGGAAAATGCCCACGATCAGGCAGGCCAGCACCAGGAGCTCCACGGGCACACGCATCCAGTGCGGCGGCTCGTGGGGCTCGTGCGGCAAATCGTCGGCCTGGGGACCAAAGAAGACATCGAACGTGAAGCGCAGCGAATAGGCCACGCTGAACATGCCGGCCACCGTCGCCAACACGGGCAGCACGGTCTTGACCCAGGGAGCTGCATCCAGATAGACGGTCTCGGCAAAGAACATTTCCTTGGAGATGAATCCGTTGAGCAGCGGCACGCCGGCCATGGCGGCACTGGCCACACAGGCCAGCGTGGCCGTGATCGGCATCATGAAGCGCAAACCCGACAGGCGCCGGATGTCACGCGTGCCGCTTTCATGGTCCACAATGCCCGCCGCCATGAACAGCGACGCCTTGAAGGTCGCGTGATTCATGATGTGAAAAACTGCGGCCACGGCCGCCAGCTTGCTGTTCAGGCCCAGCAGCAGGGTGATCAGACCCAGGTGCGAGATCGTTGAATAGGCCAGCAAACCCTTGAGATCGTGCTGGAACATCGCGCAATAGCCGCCAATCAGCAGCGTCAAGGCACCGGCTCCACCGACCAGCCAGAACCATGCATCGGTGTCCGCCAGCACCGGCCACAGCCGCGCCAGCAGAAACACGCCAGCCTTGACCATGGTGGCCGAGTGCAGATAGGCCGACACGGGCGTAGGTGCCGCCATGGCATTGGGCAGCCAGAACTGGAACGGAAATTGAGCACTTTTGGTGAGTGCGCCAAGCAAGATCAGCACCAATGCCAGCAGATAGAGGTGGCTGTCGCGAATCTGCTGGCCTGCAGCCAGCACATTGTCGAGGTCATAGCTGCCCACGATATGACCCAGCACCAGCATGCCCACCAGCATGGCCAGCCCACCCGTGCCCGTGACCGTCAAGGCCATGCGCGCACCCCGGCGCGCATCCTTGCGGTGATACCAGTAGCCGATCAGCAGGAAGGAGAAAAGACTGGTCAGCTCCCAGAAAAACACCAGCTGAATGATGTTCCCCGAGAGCACCACCCCCGCCATGGCCCCCATGAAGGCCAGAAAAAACGAGAAAAAGCGCGGAACCGGATCAGCGGGCGACATGTAGTAGCGCGCATAAAGCACCACCAGTGCACCGATGCCGAAGACCAGCATGGAGAACAGCCAGGCAAACCCGTCCATGCGAATCACCAGATTCAGGCCCAGCGCGGGCAGCCAGGACACCTCCTGCCTGAGCACCGCTCCATCGGCCATTTCCGGGAACAGCATCCCTACCTGAATCGCGCATATCAGCGCGATGACACCTGCAAGTGTGGATTCCGTATTGCGCGCATTTGCAGGCAATAAGGCAGCCAGAAGGCTGCCTGCGAAAGGTAGGAGGATAAGGTAGATCAAGGGCATGGGCGGATCATTCTAGAGGTTGACGTTATTTTTTCCGCTATAAAAACCTGAGCATTTCACAGACTTTAGACCACTGTTCAGCTTTAATTGATGACAGAAAATCCATCAAAACAGCGGGTTGCGTGCAGATAAAGAAGTGCATCCGATCTACCCATGCGCGCGGAACCGATGTCATGCCTCTGCTGCTGAAAAGCATTTTTGCCAAACTCAATCCATCTGCCAACCCATGCATATACGCAGCTATCGCCCCGGAGATGAAATCGCGCTGTGGCAGGTGTTCCACGACGCGGTGCATCAACTGGCCGCGAATCACTACAGCCCCGAGCAGCTCGATGCCTGGGCGCAGCCACAGCCCGACCGGGCGGAGTGGAGCCGGCGCATCCAGGCACTGAGCCCTTTTGTCGCCCTCTGCGCCAATGATCGACCCGTGGCTTATGCAGATCTGCAAGCCAACGGCTATATCGATCACTTTTTTGTGGCCCCGCAACATGCCGGCCAGGGCGTGGGCCGACTCCTGCTCGCGCATATCGAGCATGCCGCGCGGCAAAACGGTCTGCAGGAGCTGAGCGCCGATGTCAGTCTCAACGCCCAGGGCTTCTTCGCCCATTTCGGCTTTGAGCAGCAGTGCCGGCAAATGCCCGTCGTAAGAGGCATTGCCCTGAGCAACACGCGCATGCGAAAAGCGCTCCGGCCCCGGACTGCGGGCCCTGCTGCATGAACTGGCTCTGGAAACCTGAAACCTCCACCCCGCAGAAATGGCTGATTGCGGTTTTCATGGCGGTGATGCTGGGCGCCCTCGCCCCCATTGTCTGGCGCAGCTTCATACCCGAGGCCCGCTGGCAATTGCTCGCGCTGTATCTGTCGCTGGCGCTGACTGCGGCAGCGGGCATCTGGCTGCGGCGGCTGCACAGACTGGGACTGTGGCAGCCGGCAGGCCCCTGGCCCAGCTACGGTCCTGTCAAGCGCTGGCTAATGGGTGTGCTCTGCAGCGCCTTCATGGTTTTTGTGCTCTGGTTCGATCTGGCAGCCACCCTGCCCATGGCCTATACGGCAGCGCTGGGAAGCGATGCCAGCCTGAAGACCGTTGCCGAGAAAAAGCGGGGTTCGGGTCGCCATGCCTGCCGCCATCAGCTCAAGCTGGCTGAAGTGGACTATCTCTTCTTCGAGTTCTGCATCGATGAAGAAGGCTACGAACGCCTGCCCTCAGGCCCGTTGCCAGCCCTGCTGTCCATGCGCCAAAGCTACTTCGGCAAGCTGGTGGACAGCATTCGCCTGTCCAATCCTCAACAAAAAGATGAGCATTGATCGTAGCTTCAGCTTGAAAAATTACATTACTTATGCCTAAATCCCCCGTCAAATAAGCGCTAGCAGCTTCCTTTTTTATCTTTCATCACCGCCATGCCCATTCTTCTACCGCCACTGCTGCTGATTTCCGGCATGGGCTTTGTACTCAGCGCAATCACGCACTTGGCAGCACTTGCTGGACAGATAGACGCACTTGACGTTCATTTACCTAAAGACACATTGAGAATATTCACCAGCGTGATGAGCATGGGAATTTTTGCGGTCTGGGTTCCTGCGGCGCTGATCGCCCAGCGCATCAACAACGGCAATCGTCTGCAGTTTTCCTGGAAGAAGGTGCTCGCCGGCTGCCCCGCCTGGATGCGCAACAGCGCCTACGCGATCTTCATCTACGCTTTTGTCAACTTCTTTCTCAGCATTGCGGTCGGCATGACAGGCCTGCGCGTGTTTTCGGGCCACTGGATGATCTTCTACGGCATGGCGTTCTGCATCTTCTTCTCGAGCTGGAACCTGCCCTCCCTCCTGGCGCCCCGCCACTGCCCGGCCGGGCATGAAGTCGCTCATGGCAATAATTTCTGCCCGGTCTGCGGCCTGCCCGCAGACCACAGCAGCCAGGACGCGTGACGCATCCATACCCCTGAACGCGCCACCCGGGCGCAAAGCGGCGCATACTGGCGGCCGCATCATTGCCTGCACTCATCTTTTTGCACATGCCCACTCCTCACTCCCCCATCGGTATTTTTGATAGCGGTGTGGGTGGCCTCAGCGTGCTGCAGGCACTGCGTCACGAGCTGCCGCATGAGCAGTTCGTCTATCTGGCCGACAGCGGCAATGCCCCCTATGGCGATGCACGGGGCGATGCGTTTGTGCAGGAGCGCAGCCTGGCCATTGCGCAGTATCTGCTGCAGCAGCACGACATCAAGATTCTGGTGATTGCCTGCAATACCGCGACGGCTGCGGCCGTGGAGCTGATGCGCGAACGCATGCCGCAATTGCCCGTCATCGGCGTGGAACCCGCTATCAAGCCGGCCTCTTTTTCGAGCCAGACCCATCATGTGGGAGTGATGGCCACCCGGGGCACTGTCTCCAGCCAGCGCGTAGCACGCCTGGTGGCCGAGCATGGTCAGCGTGCCGAGTTTCATCTGCAGGCCTGCGATGGCCTGGCCAGAGCCATCGAGCAAAGCACCGAGCAGGCATTGCCCGAGGATGCAAGCGCCACCGAGATCAGAGCGCTTTGCACGAAATACACGAGCGCTCTAGGCAGTTTCGGCCATAAGACCGGGCAGATGGATACGCTGGTGCTGGGCTGCACCCACTATGTCTTCGTCAAGGACGATTTGCGCGCGCTGCTGGGGCCGGATATCCAGTTTCTGGACACAGGCGCCCCTGTCGCGCGCCAGACCCGGCGCATGCTGGAGCAGCGCCATCTGCTCGGGCCCGAGACCGATGGATCGCGGCAGCTGGCCCAGGCCGAGCAGATCCGGCTCATGACAACCGGCCGCCTGACGGCCATGCAAGCCGCGGCCCAGCGCTGGCTGGATCTGCCTGCCGCTTGCAGCCAGGCTGTCAGCGTGTGCTCGCCAAGCGCCGTGGCCACACCGGCCTGAGCTGCGCCATCAGACCCAGAGTGGCGGGCCACCCTGATCCAGATAGCTGAGGTAAAAGCGCACATCGAACTCCAACTGGTGGTAGTCAGGCTCCATATGCATGCATAACTGATAAAAAGCCTTGTCGTGATCCATGATGCGGATATGGGCCAGCTCATGCACGCAGATCATGCGCAAAAAGGCATCGGGTGCCTGCTTGAACATGGCCGCCACCTGAATCTCGTGCCGCGCATTGAGCCTGCCGCCATGCGCAATCGCACGCCGCGTATGCAGACCCAGGGCATTGCGCACCACATGGATCCTGCTGTCGTAAGCGACCTTGTGCAGCTGACCGGCATTGCGCAGATACCGGGTCTTGAGCGCATCGACATAGTCATAAAGCGCCCTGTCAGTGCGTACCGCGTGGGCCTGCGGATATTTGCGCAGCAGCCAGTCACCGGCCTTGCCTGCCAGCAGCCAATCGCGCACCTGGTTCTGCAGCGATGGCGCATAACCCGAAAGATAGGGCAATGCCAGCGCCAGCGGCGCCCCTGCTTCGCCCATGCTGGCGCGCGCAGCCCTGTCCTTGCGTAGCTGCTGCGTGACGGCTCCCGAATATTTGGGGGTGGAAATGGGCTTCATGGCAAAAAACAAACCCCCTGTCACAGTCTCGGGACTGCAGCACAGAGGGCTTTGACGGCGAATGAGCGAAGAATCAATGCAGATGGCGCGGGCGGCGATTGCCGCCATGACCGGAGGCCGAGCCGCCCGATCCGCCACGCGGCGGCTTACCCAGCTCCAGCGAGCTGACCAGGGCTTCGAAACGCTGCGAGAACAGCTTGTCGATTTCCTGCACCACGCCGCCGAGTTCGGCGCCATCGAAGTGGCGCTCCATCATGTTGATGACGTCCTGCACCAGCAGATCGCGCTGCACCTGCATGATGGCGGCAGGATTGGGGCCCACAAACAGCATCAGGAAGTCATCGCGGCTCTGGGCCTCGGCAGGAGCCTCTTCCTCGTCGAACTCGGTGTCGTAGAAGGTCACTTCGATCGGCGAGCCCTGCTCGGCCAGCTCGTTCAGGCCCATGCACATATCGTCCAGAGCCTGACGGAAGTCATCATCGCCGCGCACGGTCCAGCACATCTGCAGCAGATGCTCCTTGGCCTCGAACTGGATGCCGGGCTCTTCTTCGTAAAGACTTCCCTCGCCATCCGTCAATGAGCGCGCGCCGGCATAGGCCCACAAGGGACGCAATGCATCTTGCAGCTGCTCATACGTAACGTCAGCACGGAGCAGAACCTGGCCGTGGACATGAATTTCAAAAGCAGCGTTGTAACTAGACATCTTTTCTCTCTAGGAGTGCAGACCCCGTCAGCATGACAGAACTGCAAGCCATATTGCATCGAAGCCGGAGCTTTTCCAAGCGCCTTGACAAAGCCCGACATCGCACTGCCCTACGGCATCACAGCCCTTGATTTTCCCACCTTCGGCAAGACTGCGGGCGGCAGCGGCCATCAAGCCATAAATAAAAAAAGCCCGCTACAAAATATATAGCAGGCTTTTCAATTCTGGTGCCTCGAGCCGGAATCGAACCGGCACGCTTCGTTAAAAGCGGCAGATTTTAAGTCTGCAGTGTCTACCAATTTCACCATCGAGGCCCACTTCACCACCAGCGCCGGGCGCCAGGGGGAAGTATTGCATCAGCCAGGCGACCAAAGCAATAAAAAAGGGAAGCTTTTGCTTCCCTTTTCAAAACCTGGAGCGGGAAAACGGGTTCGAACCGTCGACCTATACCTTGGCAAGGTATCGCTCTACCAACTGAGCTATTCCCGCATTTCTGAAAAGCTGTGCGCCTTACAGAGCAGACCCGAATTATAGCCATGATTTTCGGCCGCTTTCCGAAAACCGCCTGGCTTTTTCAGACAGTCCTGTTCAGGCTGGCTGTGAAGCAGGCGCCAGCCGGCTCTTGACGATCTGCAGCAGATCGCGCTTTTGCACCTTGTTGGAGGCGTTGACGGGCAGGCCGTCCAGCTGCAGCACGAAGCGCGGCACCTTGTAGTTGGCCATATTCGCGCGGCACCAGGCGGTGAAGGCTTCCTTGTCCAGCGTGATGCCGTTGCGTGCCACCACGCAGGCACAGCCCACCTCACCCATGCGCTCGTCGGCCACTCCGACCACGGCGACCTGTGCCACCTCGGGATGGTTGGAGAGCATGCGCTCGATCTCTGCGGGGTAGCAATTGAAGCCTCCCACGATGAACATGTCCTTGAGGCGGTCGGTGATGCGCAGATAGCCGCGCTCGTCAAGCACGCCCACATCGCCGGTATGCAGCCAGCCATCGGCATCGATGGTCTCGGCCGTGGCTTTTTCGTCCTCGAAGTAGCCCTGCATGATGTGATAGCCACGCAGCAGCACCTCGCCCGCCTCGCCGGGGGCCACGGGCTGCCCCTGCTCGTTGACGCAGCGCACCTCGGTCCCGGGCAGGGCCTTGCCGCAGGTATTGGCCACGGTTTCCACATTGTCGGCCGGCTCGCAGAGCGTGGCGCAACCACCGCATTCCGTCAGGCCGTAGGCCGTGGTGACATTCTGGATGCCCAGCTCCTCGCGCATGCGCTTGATGAGAATGGGAGGAACGGTGGAGGCGCCAGTCACGGAGGACTTCAGCGAACTCAGATCGAAATCCTTGAGCCCCGGATGCGCCAGCATGGACAGGAACAGGGTGGGCGGCCCGGGCAGGAAGCTGATGCGGTCGCTCTCGATGCGCTGCAAGATGGCCTGTGCATCGAACACCTGCTCGGGATAGACGGTGGAGCCCTGAAGCAAGGCCGCCACCCAGCCTGCCTTGTAGCCAAAGGTGTGGAAGAAGGGGTTGACGATCAGGTAGCGGCTGCCCTCGGTCAAACCCACCACCTCCGACCAGGCCTTGAAAGCCAGAATCGTCGGTCGGTGAGCGCACATCACGCCCTTGGGGCGGCCTGTGGTGCCGGAGGTGAACATCAGGTCGGCCGTGTCGTCTGGCTTGATCCCGGCTTCGCGCTGCTGCTGGGCCTGGGCAGTCGTGCTCTCGGCCCTGGCCATGAACTGCGCCCAGCTCAGGTCTGCGCTGGGCAGCACCTTGTCACCGAGCACCACCACCTGCTCCAGCGTGGCAGGGCGCAGACCTTGCAGCAGATCGGGGTAGTAGTTATTCAGAAAGTCCCCCACGCATACCAGCACCCTGGCGCGGCTGCGCTCCAGAACGTCGGCAGCTTCGGCGCCCTTCATCCGGGTGTTCAAGGGCACCAGCACGCCACCTGCGGCATGCACGCCGCAGGCGGCCACGATCCACTCGCTGAGATTCGGCGCCCACAGCGCCACCCGGTCACCGGCCTGCACGCCCAGGCTCATCAAGGCTCGTGCGGCCTGGCGGCTCAGTTGCTGCAGCTCGGCATAGCTGATGGACTTGCCGCTTTCGACAATCGCCGCGCGGGTGGAAAAGCGGCTGACCACATCGGCCAGCATGCCCGGCAAGGTCAGCGAGGACTCGGGCATCGCATTCTGGTTGGGTTTCGACATAAATTACTCCGGAAATTTGACGCGCAGCTTTTCACTGGTGGGCACGGACTGACAGGCCAGCGTCCAGTTCCTGGACAGATCCTTGGCATCCAGCACTTCGTTGTGACGAAGGTGTACGCTGCCGTCCTGTACCTGGCACATGCAGGAGGCGCACATGCCGGCCTGGCAGGAGTACGGCACGTTGATGCCGGCGCGCAGTCCGGCCTCCAGAATGGTCTCCGTGCCGCTGCAGCTGAATTCGTATTCCTCGCCGTCCAGGCGCAGCTGCACCACGGCATGCTCGACAGCGGCCGCCACGGGAGTTGCCGCCTCCTGCAGCTGCTGCAGGGTCTCTTCGTCAGGCAGGGAGACAAAGCGCTCCACATGCACCTGATCGGCTGGCATGCCGGCTTCTATCATCGCGGCCTGTGCGGCATCCATGAAGGGGCCCGGCCCACAGATAAAGGCCTGGCCCGCATCGGCCACCCACGGCGTGGCCCAGGCAGCGAGCTGCTTTTGCGACGGCGCACCCTGCACCGAGTCCAGCCAGTGAATGACCTGCAGGCGATCCGGATACTCGGCCGCCAGCAACTGAAGGTCCTTCTTGAAGATGACCGAGCGCTCGTCGCGGTTGGCATAGAACAGCACCACATTGCCCTGATGCTGCTTGAGCACGGTGCGCAGGATGGAGAACACCGGCGTGATGCCGCTACCACCTGCCAGCAGCAAGAAGTTCTGCGACAGATTACGCGGCGAGAACAAGCCCGAGGGCGGCATCAGCTCGATGGAATCACCGACCCGGATCCGGTCGCACACCCAGTTGGAGCCTCGCCCCTTTTCCACGCGCTTGACGGTCACGCGCAAGGCATCGTCGAGCGTCGGAGCGCTGGACATGGAATAGCAGCGAGGCACATAACGTCCTTCGATGGGCAGACGCAATGTCAGAAACTGGCCAGGCCGATAGCTGAACTGCTCCGCCAGCTCCCCCGGCACTTCGAAGACGATGGACTTGGTATCGTGCGTCTCGTCAATCACTGCACGCACACGCAGCGGGTGGTAGCGCGATGCGGTTGTCATGGCTTCACTGCTCATTTCTTCTTACCCCTTACTCACTCTTTCTGTGCCGTCTTGCAGCGGCGCCCCGGCGCAGGATCGCCCCCCCGATTCAAGGGGTCAGGAACTGATGCTTTCCACAGCGGGTGCCTGCTGTCGCGCGGTCTGGCCGGCCAGGGACTTGTCATCCTCAAGCGCCGCAGCCTTGCCGGCACGGCGGCCCGAGAACACACAGTCGGCCAGAGACAGGCCACTCACATAGCGCGAGGAAGCCACGCCGATGGCGGTACGCCCTGCGGCATACAGCCCAGGAATGTCCCGGCCTGCACCATCAATCACCGCACCGTTGTCCTCGTTGACCCTGAGACCTCCCAGACTCAGCACGGCCAGCGGGAACATCTTCTGGCTGATGGAGATATCGATGGCAAACAGCGAACCACCCTTGAACTCATGGCGCATATCCCTGGACTTGCCCTGAGGGTCTTCGATCTCGCCGCGAGCAGCGGCATTGGCACCGTCAAACTGGCGCTGCAGCACCGCCGCATCCATATCGAGCTTGCGGGCCAGATCGGCGACCGATCGGCCCTTGATCGCGACCTTGTACATCAGCGCCAATGCGGGCATGGACTGGAAAGCCCACAGGCCTCCAAACAGGCACTGCCAGGCGGCCTGCCTGCGCAGCTTGCCGTCAATGATGAGCCAGGCCTTGCCGCCCTGCTTTTCCATCAGTTCGTAGCCGAGCTTGGCACCGTAGACCTGTTCGTTGCAAAAGCGCTCGCCGCGGGTGTTGACCACCAGACCTTTGGGCCAGACCGAGGGCGGCGTGATGAAGCGCCAGGCCGAGATATTGTTCAGGTCATGGGCCACCCCTCCCACGGACAGCCCGAGCCGCAGACCGGAGCCATCACAGCCCGCCGCACCGGTCAGCCAGCCAGGCTTGTAGGCCGGCGCATGCCGATCCAGCAGCTCCGAATTGAAGATATAGCCACCGGTGGACAGCACCACCGCCTTGCGGGCGCGGATATAGCGCTTCTCGCCGATCTCGCTTTCGATCTGTGCCGCTTCGCGGCGCCCCGCCTGGGCTCGTGGCGCCTGATACAGACGCCACTTGGCCACCAGTTCGTCCAGCTTCTTATGGCGCTCGGTACGTGGATCGCCTTCGGGCAAGACCATCACCTCCACGCCCAACACGCGGCCGCTGTCCTTCTCGCGCACCAGGCGCTGGACGCGAGCCTGCGTCAAGGTACGGGCTCCGTGTGCCAAGGTGGACTTCTGCAGCGCGGCGAAGAACGTCGCTCCCGACTGCCCCTTGGCCACCACGCGATGACCGCGCGGCGCGGGCTTGCTGCTCAGCTGGGGGTTGCCGTAGGCCGGCACGACCTCGTTGCCCGAGTAGTAGAGATACATGCCGTCGGCCGGATAGGATGTCTTGTACGACGGCATGGCGGATGCAAATGTGGCGCCCTGCTTCTCGAGCCAGTCGAGGTTGTCCACGCTGTCGCGGCTGAAGCGGGCCAGTGTTTCGTCGCTGACCACGCCATTGACCTCATGCTTGAGGTAAGCCGCCATGGCTTCGGGCGAATCCTCGAAGCCGGCCTCCTTCTGGTATCTGGTGCCGCCGCCGGCATAGACCACGCCGCCGGAAAGCACACTGGCACCACCGCCGCCGAAACGGTCGATGACCAGCACCTCGGCACCTTGCTCGCGTGCCTCGATGGCTGCGCTGGCGCCTGCGCCCCCCCAACCGACAACCACCACATCACTGGCATCGGACCACTGGATCTCATCGGCCGAGCGCACATCCAGCGCAGCCCTCACGGGATTGACGGTGCTGACGAGTTTCTTGGAATTGGACATCTCCACGCCTCCTTCCTAAATGGCCTTGCCCAGCAGATGCGGGTTCTCGAGTGGCAAAGGCTTGCCCACTATGTCGGCCACGGCGCGGAAGGCGAAAGTCATGGCTGGCCCCAGGGTGGAACCAGCACCGGCGTAGGCCGGCCCCATGACGGAGGCGGAGTTGTTGCCCACGCAGTACAGGCCTTCGATGATCCGGCCCTGGGTGTCGATCACACGGCCTTCCCTGTCGGTCAGCAGCCCGCCCTTGGTGCCGATCTCGCCGGGCCACAGGCGCATGGCGTAGAACGGGCCTTTCTCGATGGGGCCGAGGTTGGGATTGCCAAGTCGCGGATCGCCGTAGTAGCGGTCGAACACATTGCCGCCGCGGTCGAAGTCCAGATCCTTGCCGGTCCTGGCATATTCACTCATGCGCCGAGCACTGTCCTTCAGCCCGGCTGCATCCACGCCGATCTGGCGCGCCAGATCCTCCAGCGTCTCGCCCTTCCAGTAGACATTGTTCAGCCAGCTCTTGCGCAGCTTGCTATCCGGCACGGCGGAGCCGGGCATCAGAGGACCCATGGGGTTTTGCGCGCGGAAGCTGGCATCGAACACAATCCATGCAGGCACGCCGCCATTGCCCTTGGCATGCTCGGCCAGCATGGCCTGCTGGAACTCGGGATAAGGGCCGGATTCATTCAAAAAGCGCTGCCCTTTCGCGTTGACCACCATGCAACCCGGCAGCGAGCGCTCCACGAAAATGCCGCGGAAAGCGGGTTCCTTGGGAACGTCCATGGTGGGTACGCCCCAGGACCAGTCCATCAGCGCCAGCTGCGCACCCACAGCCTGGCCTGCGCGATGGGCATCGCCGGTATTGCCGCCCACAGGGGTGGCCGTCCATTCGGCCCTGGAGGGCTTGTTCAGATACTGGTCGCGCATTTCCTGGTTGCGCTCAAAGCCACCGGCACCCAGCAGCACGCCACGCCTGGCCTTGACTTGTGTGCGCTGACCATTCTTTTCAAGGACAACTCCGGTGACACGCCCCGATGCGTCCTGCACCAGCTCCTTGAGCGGGCTATTGCTCCGCAGCTCGACACCCGCCTTGTTGGCCGCAGTCAGCAGACCGGCAATCAGCGCCTGGCCGCCGGTCATGCGGCGATCACGCTTGGTCTTGCGGCGCCAGGGGTAGTCCAGGAAATACCTGAGCATGATGCCGAGGATGGTGAAGCGCGACTTCAGCTCGCGCGACAGCATGGAATGCGCCTCGAAGGCGTTGATGCTCATGCGGCCGAACAGCTGATTGCCCGGAGGGCCGGGGCGCATGGTCTCCAGCGCAGCCACGCCCAGCTTGGCTGCATTGAAATCCACCGGGTCCATGGTGCGGCCACCAGGCCTGGAGCCTTCGATATGGGGGTAGTAATCCGCATACTTGGCCATGGCACGGTAGGGAATGCCGATCTGGCGCAAGTACTCGGCCATCTTGCTGGCGGTTTCCACATAGGCCAGTACGCGGTCGTCGGTGGCCATGCCGCGCACGCAGCGCTTCAAATAGCCGAACGCAGTTTCCAGATCATCCTGGATGCCGGCATTTTTCTGATCGTAATTGACCGGAATCCAGATGCCGCCACCGGACAGGGCCGAGGTACCACCAAACAGTTCGGTCTTCTCCACCACCAGAGTCCTGAGACCCTGCTCCTGCGCACGAATCGCGCCCAGCAAAGCGCCGGCCCCCGAGCCCACGACGATCAGGTCATATTCCTGTTCTGCCATACCTTGTCTCCGAAATATTTGTTTTATTGGATGGGCTTCTGCAAATACCTGCATGCGGCGGCAGCCCCTGCAAAGACCACCACCGCACTCGCAATCAGAGCGACTTACACATACGCTTCTTGGTTAGGAATACCCAGTACATGCGAGCCATAGGCACGCACATAGGCGTCGGTATTGTTCGCGATATGGGTACGGCCCTGATGGATGTCGCGGAACACACGCTCGATGGGGTTGCTCTTGAAGGTGCCGCTGGCAGCGCAGGCGCGCATCATCTCGTTGACATGAAAGCCCGTGAGCTTGGGCACATGGGCAGCTTGCGCACGCTGCAGCAGGCGCTCTTGCAGCGACAGCTGAATGCCGGTCTTGGCAGCATCGACGATGCGGGCGTAGTTGCGGAACAGAACCAGCTTGAGCTGGTCCAGTGCAATCGTGGCCTCGGTCACTGCCGTCTGGGCGTTCACGTCCTCAGCCATCTTGTTTCCATGCTTGCCGACATGGGCAGTAGCGCGCTCGGTGAAGGCGGCAATCGTGCCTTCCAGTGCGCCCAGGCATGCCGTGGACACGGCACGCTGGAACACATGGGTAAACGGGATACGGAACAGCCAGCCCGAGTTTTCCTTGCGGCCGGGGCAGCCCACATCGCTGTGGTCATTGGTGTACTGGATGCGGTGAGCGGGCACAAAGGCGTTTTCCACCACGATGTCATGGCTGCCCGTGCCGCGCAGCCCCAGCACATCCCAGTTGTCCTCGATGCGGTAGTCCGACCTGGGCAGCAGAAAGGTCACATGCTCCATGCCGGGCGTGCCATCACGGTTGGGCAGCAGGCCGCCGAGAAACAGCCAGTCGCAATGCTTGGAGCCGGTGGAAAAGCTCCAGCGACCATTGAACCGGAAGCCGCCTTCCACAGGCTCGGCCTTGCCGGTGGGCATATAGGTCGAGGCAATGCGCACGCCCGTGTCCTTGCCCCAGACATCTTCCTGCGCCTGCGCGGGAAACAGCGCCAGCTGCCAGGGGTGAACACCGACCACGCCATAGATCCAGGCCGTGGACATGCAGCCCTTGGCCAGTTCCATCTGCACGCTGTAGAACACACGGGGATCCATTTCATAGCCGCCCCAGCGTTTGGGCTGCAACACACGGAACAGACCTGCCTCGGCCATCTCCTGAACGGTTTCGTCGCTGATCTTTCCTTCGCGATCCGCCTGCTGGGCGCGGGCCGCCAGCTTGGGCGCCAGAGCCTTGGCACGCTCGATCACGGCCAGCGCATCGGGGGTGAGGTAGTTGTCTGTCATTGTGTTCATTCAGGTCTCCGGTTGCCGCTCCACCGGACGGCTTGTGGTGTGGTGGGCAAGGCTTCTCGCCTATGACAGAAATGCTCGCACCATGCAATTTTCCGTTCATCGTCCGATCAGACTAACGATGACGCAGGCGTTTGCGGAGCTTTCAGGAACTGGATCGGATGCAGCAAAAACACAGGGCCTAGGACAAATACCAGTCCCGGTTTTTCCCTGCTAGTCCAAGTGAAGGATTCATCAAAACCCCGTTCGCAGCACTCTTGCAGCAAGGAGACATTCACCTCATGCAAAGTACTGCAGCAACCTTCGACCCCAAAGACTTTCGCCGCGCCCTGGGCATGTTCGGCACCGGGGTCACCATCGTCACCACCCGTGCCGAGAATGGCGAGCCTGTGGGAATCACCGCCAACAGCTTCAATTCGGTTTCGCTGGAGCCCCCCATGGTGCTGTGGAGCCTGGCCAAGAACGCGCGCAGCCTGCCGGTGTTCCAGAGTGCCAGCACCTGGAATGTGCACATTCTCTCCAACGAGCAAGAAGCACTTTCCAACCGCTTTGCACGCGTCGGCGAGGACAAGTTCTCGGGCCTGCCGCTGGACTCCGAGGAAGCCCATGCCCCGCTGCTGCAGGACTGCAGCGCACGCTTCCGGTGCAAGACAGCCTTCCAGTACGACGGCGGCGACCACATCATCTTCGTGGGCGAGGTCACAGGCTACGACGCCACCCCTCACCCACCGCTGCTCTATGTGACGGGCGGCTACGCCATGGCTTCGCGCAAGGCAGGCCCCGTGGCCAGCGAACCTGCGGCCGACACCAACACTGCCTATTCCGAAAACCTGATCGGCTATCTGATGGGCCGAGCGCACTTCCAGTTTCTGAGCGGCCTGCGCAGGCCCATGGCGGCATACGGCATGACCGACGCCGATTTCTACGTGCTCTCGCTGCTGAGCATCCAGCAGCCCCAGTCGCCTGCCGAGATTGCCTCTCACATGGCCTATACCGGCACCGATATCGGTGCCGTGGCCCTGCAGTCGCTGATCAGCAAAGGCTGGGTGGAGGAAAGCCGTGACCGCGCCGAGTCCCTGCAACTGACCGCCCAGGGCAACGAGTCCATCCTCCATGTGCTGGCCGCCGCCAAGGCCGTGGAAACCGATCTGATCGCCAGCCTGGGCGAGATGGAAGCTGCCACCTTGCGCAATCTGCTCAAGAAAGCCATTGCCGCCACCGACCCCGGCCTGCCCAAGCTCTGGCAGGCCAAGGCCTGAGAGCAGGCCCCAGCAACGACTCCTCACCCGAAGGCAGGAGACAGCCTTCGCCTACCCACTCCAACCATAAAGAACAGAGATGAGCACTTTTTCCATTCCCGAAGGCAAATATGTGGACATCGGCAATGTGGCCGGCCATCCCCAGCGCGTGCACTACCACGAGCAGGGTTCGGGTGATCCCGTCATCTTCCTGCACGGCGCCGGCACCGGCGCCAGCGGCTACAGCAACTTCAAGGGCAACTACCCTGAATTTGCGGCAGCCGGCTTTCGCTCCATCGTTCCCGATCTGCTCGGATACGGCCTGTCGTCCAAGACCGAAGAGCCCAGGCAGTACGACATGGATTTCTTCATCGCCGGCGTCAAGGGGCTGGTGGACCAGCTGGGCCTGAAGAACATCACCATTCTGGGCAACTCGCTGGGCGGCGCCGTGGCTCTGGGCTATGCGCTCAAGCACCCCGAAGACGTCAAGAGCCTGATCCTCATGGCACCCGGTGGCGTGGAAGAGTTCGAAGCCTATATGGCCATGCCCGGCATTGCCAACATGTTCAATGTCTACAAGTCGGGCAAGACGGGCCCAGAAGCCATGCGCGCCGTCATGAGCATGCAGGTGGTGGACCAGGCGCTGCTGACCGACGAGATCATCAATGAGCGTGCGCCCATTGCTCTGACCCAGACCGAAGCCTCGCGCCAGCGCCTGTATATCCCCAATATGACAGAGCAACTGCCCGAACTGAAGTGCAATGTGCTGGGCTTCTGGGGCATGCAGGACGCCTTCAACCCCGTGGGCGGTGCCGACAAGCTGGCCAAGGGCATCAAGAACTGCCGCGTGGTGCTGGTCAACCAGTGCGGCCACTGGGTGCAGGTCGAGCATCGCGAGATGTTCAACCGCACCTGCATCGACTTCATGAAAAACGGTTGAATCCATGAGTACCACCGAACTTGATCTGCCATTCATCGAAACTCAGGGCCGGCGCCTGTATGACGCGCTGCGCACCGCCAGGACGCTGGCACCGCTGACGGACAGCCACCCCGACATGACGGTGGAAGACGCCTATCACATCTCCCTGCACATGCTGCGCCTGCGCGAAGCATCGGGCGAACATGTGATCGGCAAGAAGATCGGCGTGACCTCCAAGCCCGTGCAGGACATGCTGGGTGTGTTCCAGCCCGACTTCGGATTTCTGACCGACTCCATGGAATACGAGGACGGCGCCGCCGTCTCGCTCAAGTCTGCAGGCCTGATCCAGCCCCGCGCCGAAGGCGAGATCGCCTTCATGCTCAAGAAGGACCTGCAGGGCCCGGGCGTGACCAAGGAAGACGTGCTGGCCGCCACCGAATGGGTGGCGCCCTGCTTCGAGATCGTTGATTCACGCATCAACGACTGGAAGATCAAGATCCAGGACACCGTGGCCGACAACGCATCCTGTGGCGTCTTTGTCATTGGCAAGCAGCACACCGATCCGGCCACTCTGAACCTGGCCGCTGCTTCCATGCAGATGAGCAAGAACGGCCAACCCGCCGGATCGGGCCTGGGCAGCGCCGTGCAGGGCCACCCTGCCGAAGCCGTGGCCTGGCTGGCCAACACCCTGGGCGCTTTCGGCATCCCCTTCAAGGCAGGCGAGGTCATTCTCTCGGGCTCCCTCGCCCCGCTGGTTCCTGCCGCTGCCGGCGACCGCTTCGAGATGGTCATCGCCGGCATGGGCAGCTGTTCCATTCAATTCACGGAGTAAGACACCATGACGCAAAAGAAAATCAAGTGCGCACTGATCGGCCCCGGCAACATCGGTACCGACCTGCTCATGAAACTGCAGCGCTCCCCCCTGCTGGAGCCTGTGTGGATGGTCGGTATCGACCCCGAATCCGACGGTCTCAAGCGCGCCCGCGAAATGGGTATCAAGACCACAGCCGAGGGGGTGGACGGCCTGCTGCCTTTCGTCAAGGAAGACGGCATCCAGATCGCCTTCGACGCCACCAGCGCCTATGTCCACGCCGAAAACAGCCGCAAGCTCAACGAGCTGGGCGTGCTGATGATCGACCTGACGCCTGCGGCCATCGGCCCCTACTGCGTGCCCAGCGTGAACCTGTCCGAGAAGGTGGCCGAAAAGGCCATGAACGTGAACATGGTCACCTGCGGCGGCCAGGCCACCATCCCCATGGTGGCAGCCGTGTCGCGCGTGCAGGCCGTGAGCTATGGCGAAATCGTGGCCACGGTGTCCAGCCGCTCCGTCGGCCCCGGCACCCGCAAGAACATCGACGAGTTCACCCGCACCACATCCGGCGCGGTCGAAAAGATCGGCGGCGCACAAAAAGGCAAGGCCATCATCGTCATCAACCCCGCCGAGCCGCCTCTCATCATGCGCGACACCATCCACTGCCTGACCGTGGATGCGCCGAAAAAGGAAGAGATCGAAGCCTCGGTGCAGGACATGATCAAGGAAGTGCAGAAATACGTGCCCGGCTACAAGCTGGTCAACGGCCCCGTCATCGACGGCAACCGCGTCTCCATCTACATGGAGGTCGAAGGCCTGGGCGACTACCTGCCCAAGTACGCCGGCAATCTGGACATCATGACCGCCGCCGCCGCGCGCACGGCCGAGATGTTTGCCGAAGAAATCCTCGCCGGCCGCTTCGAGCTGGCCGAAGCGGCCGTTGCAGCCTGATCAAGGAGAGAAGAACATGTCCCTCAAAGGTAAGAAGATCACCGTTCACGACATGACGCTGCGTGACGGCATGCACCCCAAGCGCCACCAGATGACGCTGGAGCAGATGAAGTCCGTGGCCTGCGGCCTGGACGCCGCAGGCGTGCCCCTCATCGAAGTCACCCATGGCGACGGCCTGGGCGGCAGCTCGGTCAACTACGGCTTTCCTGCGCACACGGACGAGGAATACCTGTCCACCGTCATTCCGCTGATGAAGCAGGCCAGGGTCTCGGCCCTGCTACTGCCCGGCATAGGCACCGTCGATCACCTGAAGATGGCCCATGATCTCGGCGTGTCCACCATCCGCGTGGCCACGCATTGCACCGAGGCCGATGTCTCCGAGCAGCACATCTCCATGGCCCGCAAGATGGGCATGGACACCGTGGGCTTTCTGATGATGGCCCACATGAACAGCGCCGAAGGTCTGGTCAAGCAGGCCAGGCTGATGGAAGGCTATGGCGCCAACTGCATCTACATCACGGACTCGGCCGGCTATATGCTGCCGCAGGATGTGAAAGAGCGCCTGTCCGCCGTTCGTCAGGCCCTCAAGCCCGAGACCGAACTGGGCTTCCATGGCCACCACAACCTGGCCATGGGCATCGCCAACTCGCTGGCGGCGGTGGAAGTCGGGGCCAACCGCATCGATGCGGCAGCGGCCGGCCTGGGCGCAGGGGCAGGCAATACGCCGATGGAAGTGCTGGTGGCCGTGTGTGCGCGCATGGGCATTGAAACCGGCGTGGACGTGTTCAAGATTCAGGACGTTGCCGAAGACCTGGTCGTGCCGCTGATGGACTTTCCCATCCGCATCGACCGCGACGCGCTGACTCTGGGCTATGCCGGCGTCTACGGCAGCTTCCTGCTGTTTGCCAAGCGTGCCGAAGCCAAGTACGGCATCCCCGCGCGCGAGCTGCTGCTGGAGCTGGGCCGCCGCGGCATGGTGGGCGGCCAGGAAGACATGATCGAGGACACCGCACTGACCATGGTGCGCGAGCGCCAGAAGCTGGCACCGAAGGTGGCCGTGGCGGCCTGATCGCCTGACTTCACATTCTCTTTGCCGCTTTGTATCGGGTTCAGCGGCTGCTTGGTGCAGCCGTTGAACCCTTTTTTGCGGCATCGTCCTGAGCGTCGGGCCTCCATCCATCCAGCCCGTCGGCCCTGGCAGCGACTCTGACCCTGGCCACATTGTTTGCCGCCAGCGCAAAAGTTTCGCCCGAGGGCTGGAAGGAATTGCCCCACGATGCATGGCAAGACCATGCCGACGATGGCGGATAGACCAGCCCGACGCGCGGGCTCCAGGCGGTGTCCGTGCGGCCCAGATCCGGCCTGCCCGGCTGGCGCTCATGCGTTTCCTGCTGGAAACGGTCATAGCGCACGCCGGCCAGAGCCTTCCAATGAGAGTTGATGCTGACCAGATCCTGCAGATACAGGCTGGCCACCTTGACGACGCTGTGGTTGTCCGCCGAAGGCTTGCCGTTGATGCGCAGCGGCAAAGTCGGCAGCACCGGATTGAACCGCGAGACCGTCGCCACATTGACCTGGCTGTATGACAGCAGGTCCTTGCTCTGGCGACCGAATTCGAAGCCGTACAGCAGCTGATGCTTCCTCCCCGCCAGCTCAAGCTTCTGGGTCGGTTCGGTCTGCTTGAACAAGCCGCTCCCGTCACGCTGGCCATTGCCCCGGGTCAGCGATGCGCTCAGGGCCTTTTCGTTGACCGAGCCCACGAGCGTGTTGTTTCTATCCAGCAGGTCATCGCAGAAGCGCAAGGCATTGCGCAAGGACAGGCTGTCGCTGATACGGTGATTCACCGTCGCACCCAGCGATGCCACTTCGGCACGGCTGACATCCACATCCCTGGCATTGGCCGCGCCGTAGCAGGTGCCAGGCGACACATTGACAGCTCGGCCCTGGTACGCGGGGATACCGAAGTCCGTCAGGCGGCTGTCCTTCAGATAGTCGGCCTGCAACAGCACGCTGGTATCCGAGCTGGGCTAGATCAGCACCGATGCCGCTGGCGCCTTGCGATCGGGAAACTGCCGGTCGCGGCAGCTGTCGGCGCGCTTCATGGCGCCGGACTGCACTGTCCTGTGGCGCGCGCCAGGTCGAACTCACCACGGCGCTGGTTCCAGCGCCCCATCGAGGTCTGCCGGAACTCAATAGCCTGATGCAAAAACCGCGCTCCAGGAAGTCTGGGCACTGGCCAGCACGATGCCGGCGGGCAGCTTGGGTGCAGAGTCCGCCTGCGCCGCCACCGCGGCACTCTGCGGCAGATTCATGGCAGGCAGGTATAGAGCCAGTGCCGCAGCGGCCAGCGACACTGTGCGAAGTGCATTCATCCAGCGAAAAGAGGTTTTCATGCTTGTCTCCTGTGCAGGCTCTATGGCCTTTCTGGTCTGCAGTATGGCCAGCACAGAAAATGCAACATCGTCCATTTTGATGAGCAGGTATTTACTTAGGTGACAACCCCAGATCGATGCCCCGGTGGTGCCGTCGCACAGCTTGGGCCAATGGCAAGCACAATCTTCATAATTTGATAGCTGTCATCGCTTTACATGCATAGCCATAAATCCAGTTTGGCTTATATTTTTAGCGCTGCACAGAGCAAGCAGCCCATTTGTGGATGGGCATAAAAAAGGGCTTTGCCTGCGCAAAGCCCAACCCTTGAAGAAACTGAAACACCCGCCCTCGGAAGGCGGGCTGCGGCGATCACATGTAGAGAATCACCAGGTCGTTGATGACGGCCGGACGATCCTGGCCGACCACGTGGATGTTGAGTTCCATCGTGGCCTGGACGCCGCTCCTGACCTGCTCCACCGCCTTGATGCGAGCCCGCGCCCGGATCTTGCAACCGGAGGGCACAGGGGTCGGGAAGCGCAGACGATCCGAGCCATAGTTGACCATGTTGTTGAAGTCCACCACCTCGTAGTCCAGCGGAATCCTGAGCTGACTGGCCAGCACCTGCACCAGGGCGCCATGGGCGATGGTGGTGCCGAACGGGCTTTTCTCACGCGCCTGCACGGGGTCGGTGTGAATCCAGTAGTCATCGCCCGAGAGCCTGGCAAACTCGTCAATGACTTCCTGGCTCACGGTGAACTCGTTGGACCAGGGGCTGTACTCCTCGGACACCAGCGACTTCATGGCCTCGATGTCCTTGACGGAAATCCTGCGCTTGGCAGCGACAGCCTGCTCCACTACGGCAACCTCGGACTCGGCATCGGCCTTGATGACGCTCGGATGGCTGCCCGCATGGGCAGTAAAGCGCAGCAGGGTGACCTCGCCGGGGCGCTCGTCAAACACGGGGCGCACCTCCATGCCCACCTTGAGCGCCTCGGGCGCCACGCCGACCATGGTGGTGTTGATGCGCACGCCTTCACGGAGTTCGATCACCGCCAGGGCCTGAGGCATCTCGTCGGTGAATTCGGGCATGGTGGGAATGCGCGCAACGGTGAAGCTGTAGAGCGTGCCCTCGCCCGACACCTTGCTCCACTTCAGGGAGCGCGATCCGCAAGTGGGGCAATGGGTGCGCGGGAAAAACAGCGAATGTCCACGATCGCATTGCTGAATGCGCACTTCGTGGGCCTTGAGACCTTCCCAGTACGGCGCAGAAATTTCCGTGGGATGGGGCAGAGGTTTGTTCCAAGCCATGTTCTTATGCTCCCCGCAGGATCAAGGCGCCCTGCTCGCTCATCACGCCACCGGTGCCGGACACATAGGCCAGATCGTTGCGACCCAGCTGCCTGTCGCCGGCACGTCCCTGGATCTGGTGCACCGCTTCTATCACCTGGGACATGCCGCCCGCCGTGCCGGACTGGCCGAAGCTCAACTGGCCGCCATGGGTGTTCATGGGGAAGTTGCCCTTGAAGGTGAAATCGTTGTTGCGCAGAAAGTCCATGCCCTTGCCCTTCTCGCAAAAGCCCGCGTCTTCCAGCGTCAGCATCACGGTGATCGTGTAGCAGTCATAGATCTGCGCCATATGCATGTCGGAAGGGCGCATGCCCGCCATCTCGAAAGCCTTGGCAGAGGCCGGACCGATGGGGGTCTGCAGCATGTCGGCCATATAGGTGGGCGACTTGCTGCTCACATGCTCGCCGCAGCCGACGATGCTGACAGGGCGGTGTCTGGTGGTTCTGGCACGGTCTGCACGGGTGACGATCATGGCGCCGCCGCCCGCAGCCGGCAGCACGATTTCCAGTACATGCAGAGGGTCGGCCACCATGCGCGAGTTCAGCACGTCATCGACGGTGATGGGCTGACCGTAGAACATGGCATCGGGGTTGTGGCAGGCATTGAAGCGCTGGTCCACGCAAATGCGCGCCAAAGCGGCCGCGTCGTAGCCATGGACCGCGCCGTAGCGCTGAGCAATCATGGCGTAGCCGGTGTTCTGCGCCATATGACCATAGGGCAGATCCATCTCGGCCTCGGGTGCGCCAAAGCGGGTGCTGTGGCCGCCGAAGCGGCTGGCCTTCATGACCTCCTTGATGTGGTCGTCATGCTCGGAGATCGGCGCCATGCGCGACGGCAGCACGCAGACCACGGTGTTGCACAGCCCCAGCTCGATCGCGGCCGCTGCGCGCCAGACCATGGCCACGGAGCTGGCCCCACCCAGGTCGACCACTTCGGCAAAGTTCAGGCGCACGCCCAGGTACTCGCCGGCCATGGCCGGCACAAAACAGCTGGCTTCATGAAAGTGCGGGGCGCTGGTGATCAGGCCGTCCACCTCGGACAGCTCCATGCCGGCGTCCTCCAGAGCCTGCAGCGTCAGGTCCGCCACCTGCTCCAGATGGAACATGCGCGGCGCCGTTGCGTACTTCTGCGGCTTGTACTGCGCGACGCCAACCAGCGCCGCTTTTCCTTGCAAACCCATATGTCTCCCTTACCAAGAAAGTGTGCATTCATTGTGTAAATGAAGCAGACCGAATCCATCGTCTGTAGAGACTAAAAAGCCGGCCCCGTACATACCCCTAATTCTCCGGGCAAACGTCCATTCGGACGATGTTGCTGAGGCTCCAAATCAAGAACCTGCACCCGTGTTTGCAATACATGCACAGCGTGTACGAATCAACAAGGAGACAACGTGAAAACAGCCGTCGGTATAGGCGCAGCAGCATTGGTGGCCTTTGCCTCAGCGCTTGCCTTTGCGCCCCGCACACCGCCCCCGCTGGCGCCCACCACCATGGGCGTCGAGCGCAGCCATTTCAACACCGTCACACAGGTGGGTGATCGTCTGCTGGCCGCCGGCGCACTGGGCGAGATCCTGTACTCGGACGACAAGGGCACACACTGGCTGCAGGCACAGCTCAAGGAGCAGCGTCAGGCACTCATCATCAGCATGGCTTTTGCGCCCGACAGAAAGACCGGCTTTGCCGTGGGCCACGAGGGCTGGA
This sequence comes from Comamonas sp. Z3, assembly GCF_008121565.1. Classification (NCBI taxonomy): domain Bacteria; kingdom Pseudomonadati; phylum Pseudomonadota; class Betaproteobacteria; order Burkholderiales; family Comamonadaceae; genus Comamonas; species Comamonas sp. Z3. Next base: position 234,856 of record NZ_VOQU01000001.1, on the reverse strand, counting down.
TTCTGCGCAGCAAGGACGGCGGCAGCACCTGGGAGGAGGTCGCCTTCTCCAAGGAAAACGGAGAGCCTCTGATGTCGATAGCGCGCCTTCCCTCGGGCGACTGGATCAGCGTCGGCGCCTTCGGCCGTGCCATCACCTCCAGGGACAATGGTCAAACCTGGGAGCCGCTGGCCCTGCCCGCAGAGGTCGAGGACAAGCACATGAACCGCATTGCCAGCACCGAGGACGGCAAGCACTGGCTGATCGTGGGCGAGCGCGGCCTGGTCATCAGATCCGAGGACTCCGGCACCAGCTGGCAGATCGAGCCCGAGTTCTACAAAGGCTCTTTCTACAACGCCATGGCCACGCGCGAGGGCGGCTGGCTGATCTACGGCATGCGCGGCAACGCCTTCGTGCAGGCAGCGCCCGGCACGCCATGGCTCAAGTCGGCGATACCGGCTCCGGTTTCCTTTTTCGGCCATGCCCAGGAAAAGGACGGAACCCTCATCCTGGTGGGACAGGGCAGCATGCTGGGCCTGAGCAAGGACGGCGGCAAGAGCTTCAGTCTGCAACGCGCCAAAGGCCGCGCCACCCTGACCGACATCGTTCTGACCGGCCCTGACAGCGGCTGGATGTCCAGCGATGCGGGCCTCCAGCCCTTCCCTCCTTCACAACAAGCCAAGGCAGCCACTCAGGCTGACCCAGGAGCGACCCCATGACTCTGAGCGCCCCCACCAGCCGGCTGGACCGGTTCATTGCATCCACGGCACGCTGGCTGATCTCGTGGAGCAAGTCGATCGTCGTACTGACGCTGATTGCCACCGCTCTGCTGGCTGCCTCGGCCATGCGCACGCATCTGGACCCCGGCTTCAACAAGCTGATCCCCATGCGCCATGAGTACATGACGGCGTTTCTCAAGCATGCAGCAACCTTCTCGGGCGCCAATCGCATTCTGGTGAGCGTGGAGTGGAAGGGCCAGCAAGGCGACATCTACAACAAGGAATTCCTCGATACGCTGCGCGGCGTGACGGACGAAGTCTTCTTCACCCCCGGCGTCAATCGCGGCCAGGTGTATTCGCTGTTCACACCGAACGTGAAATACATCGAGATCACCGAAGACGGCTACGTGGGCGAGGTACTTATTCCGTCCCGCTTCGAGGCCAACGAGCAAGGCCTGGCCCAGGTGCGCTCCAACGTGGCCAAGTCCGGCCAGATCGGCTCGCTGGTCAGCAACGACCTGAAGTCCGCCATGGTGCGCGCCGACCTCCTCGAGGTCGACCCCAAGAGCGGCGAAAAGCTCGACTATCACCAGGTTGCGCAGCGCCTGGAAGAGATCCGCAGCAAGTTCGAGAACAAGGACATCTCGATTCACATCATCGGCTTCTCCAAGGTGCTGGGCGATGTGATGGACGGACTGACCACGGTCATGACCTTTTTCGCCATCGCCTTTGTCATCACGGCCGTCATGCTGCGCCTCTATACCCGATCCACCAACATCACGGTGGTCGGCCTGGCCGTGGCATTGCTGCCTGTGATCTGGCTGCTGGGCATCCTGCCGCTGATCGGCTACGGCATCGATCCCATGTCCATCCTGGTGCCCTTTCTGATCTTCTCCATCGGCGTATCCCACGCCGTGCAGATGACGGGCGCCTGGAAGCATGATGTGCGCGCCGGCCTCAGCTCCAGGCTGGCCGCCGAGAACGCGATTCGCAAGCTGGCCATTCCCGGTGCTCTGGCACTGCTGACCAATGCCCTGGGCTTCATGGTCATCATGCTGATCGACATCCCCATCGTGCACGAGCTGGGTGTGACCGCCTGCATGGGCGTGCTGCTGATGATCATCACCAACAAAGTCTTCCTGCCCGCAGTGCTGGCCAATCTGCGCCTGGAGAGAAAGGCCTTGCAGGCACCCTCCTCCACCGCCAACGGCCGCAACCCCCTCTGGTGGAAGCTGTCGGCACTGGCCGAGTCCCGTCCCGCCATGCTGACGCTGGTGGTGTCGCTGCTGCTGCTGGCCGCGGGTACCTACGAGTCGCGCAAGCTGCTGACCGGCGACGTGGGCACGGGCGCTCCGGAGCTGCGCGCCGAATCGCGCTACAACCGCGACAACGACAACATCATCGGCAGCTACTCGATCGGCATGGATGTGCTGTCCATCTTCGTCGAAACCTCCAATCTCGACGAAGGCTGCCTGAACTGGCAGGTGATGAATGCCGTGGAGCGGTTCGAATCGCGCATGCGCCGGGTCGACGGCGTGCAATCGGTATCCAGCGTATCCGGTCTGGCCAAGATTGCGGCTTCCAGCAACAACGAGGGCAACCCTCGCTGGGCGGCGCTGCAGCGCACCGAAGCCGCGTTGCGCTCGGGCGCCAAGGCACTGTCTCCCGATCTGGGCCTGAACACCGAAGGCTGCAAGGTCATCTATCTGCAGGTCTTCCTCAAGGACCACGAAGGCGCCACGCTGACCCATGTGGTGGACGAGGTGCGCCACTTCATCGCTGAGGACAAGACGCCCAACGTCAAGTTCCTGCTGGCCGGTGGCAATGCCGGTGTCGCGGTCGCCACCAACGAAGCCGTGGAACATGCCGAAGTGCAGATGCTGGGCTCCATCTTCGGCGCCATCACGCTGCTGTGCTGGCTGACCTTCCGCAGCTGGCGCGCCGTGCTGTGCATTGTCGTGCCCCTGGCCATCGTCTCCATACTCTGCAATGCCCTGATGGCCATGCTGGGCATCGGCCTCAAGGTTCCCACGCTGCCCGTGGTGGCCCTGGGCGTGGGTGTGGGCGTGGACTACGGCATCTATCTGTTCGAGAGCATGCAGCATGAGCTGCGCGAGCGCGACATCTCGCTGCGCGAGGCTTTCTATGAAGCCATGCGCCAGCGCGGCAACGCCGCCATCTTCACTGCGCTGACCATGTCCATCGGCGTGGGCACCTGGGCTTTCTCGGCGCTGAAGTTCCAGGCCGACATGGGCATCCTGCTGGCCTTCATGTTCCTGGTGAACATGCTGGGCGCCATCTTCCTGCTGCCCGCCATGGCCTACTGGCTGAATGTGGGCGCGGCCGAAGCCAAGGCACGTGTCAAGCGCCTGCACCGGCAGCCCCGACATGCCCATGCAGCAGGCAGTGCAGGCGGCATCGGTCACGCGGGCGGCATGCTCAAACCCGAACCCCAGTCCTCCGTGAACGGGAAACTGTGATGCAGACCAGCGCCAGCACGCTGGAGCAGCTTCTTCTCGAGCATGCTCTGGCCCAGACCCTGATCCGCTACGCCACGGCCTGCGACACACGCAACTGGGACCTGCTGCAGCAGGTGTTCGCACCCGACTGCACCACGGTCTATGGTGGCCGCTACCTCTGCGAAGGCGTCGCCAAGGTCCGTCGCATGATCAGCACACACCTTGACGGCTGCGGCCCCACCCAGCATCTGCTGGGCAATCTGGAGGTCGATGTCGACGACCCGGCTCGCCCACGCAGCAGGATCCAGGTACGCGCCGTGCATCAGGGACTAGGCCCGCGCAGTCATCTGCGCTACGACGCCATCGGCTTCTATGAAGACGAATGGATGCAGCTGCCGGCGGGCTGGCGCATCCAGAAGCGCAGCATGACGATGCTGCTGGAGATCGGCGATCGCAGCGTGCTGCAACCCGCCGCCTGAGCCGCAGCACTTCACCAGGCCGCGCAGCATGGCTGCGCGGCCCTTTCATTGAAATGCTGCTCTCCTGATAGTTTCACCCCCTTCATGGACAGCTACTTCAGCCAGACTCAAGACATGAAAAAGGCCAGCGATCGCTGGCCTCCGTGCTTTCTGCAGAACCTTGGCTACTGCTCGAACTTTACCTTGAGAAACTGCAGCAACTGCTTGCCGGCCAGGCTGCGTGCGGTTTCATCGCGCCCGGCGATATAGCCCACCTTGACGCAGTCTCCCAGCGCTTTACCGCTTTGCACCCGGATTCTGTAGCGTGTCTGGCGATCAGTCTGAGCCCCGGCGGGAATCAGAGGCTGGCCATTGAAGACGGGAAAGTCCTTGTCGTTGAACTCGATGGTGCAGCCAGCCAGGTAGGGACGATTCGTCATCTCGCGCGGCTTGTCGCTTTCCCAGTCATGGCCGGCCCTGGCATAGACCACGGTGCTGACTTCGGAGCCGGCCTCACGCAGGATCTTTTCCTGCTGCGCGCAGGCAACCAGATCATTCGATGCATCCTCCCCCGCTCTGAAGCTGAGCAAGGGCGAGCCTGTGGTCTTGCGTGACTGCAGCAGCGCGTAGCAAGGCCCGTAGAAGTCCACATGCAAGGCAAAGGGCTGGATGAAAGGTGCCAGCTTGTCTCGAATACGGGCATCCAGACTCATGCGCGCCGCGATTCCGCCCTTGGAAAAGCCCATCACCCCGATACGCCAGCCATCGATGGCGGGGTGTTTGTTCAAGGCCTTGAGTGCGGCATAGGCATCGGCCACGGCATCGAACTCGGAGGTACCCATGATCTTGAGCGCGTAAGGCATGTCTTCGCTGATGCCGCGCGGCTTGAAGTTATCGACCAGCAGCGCAGCAATGCCGTTGTCGGCCAGCATCTGTGCCATTTCGCTCTCGCGCCCGGGAATGGCACCGGCGCCGCCCGGCAGGACCACCATGGCCGGCACCTGCTTCTTCTCGCTGGCCCCCTTGGGCAGGAACAGCTTGCCCATGCCCATGGTTGCCTCGGCCCTGGCCGGCTGGCCCAGCAGCACATCGAGGTCATATGGGCTGCTGGACCTGAAACGGATGTCGCCCTGTGTATCACCGTGCAGCTCGGTGGGTGCCATCAAGGGAGCTACCTTGGGCAAAGGAGGCAAGGCGTCCAGCAGATACTGCCCCGATGCGGCACTGCTCATCAATCCCAGCGCCATGGCCCTCAAGGGGGCGATCCATTTTCCGGTCGTTATTGGCATGTACTCAGACCTCTTTCAAACACAAAAGCCCGGAGAGCCGGGCTTTTGTGGTGCTGGCTCGTTGCTGTGCTTCAGAACGAGTACTTGGCGGTAACCGACAGCTGGTCGCGGTCGGCCAGAGGGCGTGCGCGCAGGGAGTCGGCGGAAGGATTACCCAGGTAGTTGATATAGGCCACGTTGATCGAGAAATTGCTCTTGCGCACAAACGTCGCGCCAATGCTCAAACGGCTGTCGCTCTGGCCGCCGCCGAAGGTGCCGACCAGTGAACGACCGCGCAGTTGCGACTGATAGCTGATGGGGATGCTCAGATCCCAGCCCTCGAAGATGCCGGGGTAGCCCAGCGTCAGGGTCGCGCCTGCCACCAGTGAGTTGCGGGTCTTGAAGCTCAGGTTGTCGGTGGAGCTGCCATCGGCCACGCTGATCACGCGAGAGCCGGAGATTTCGGCGGCCAGGGACATGTCGTCCGCGATACCGGTGCGGCCGATATTGAAGATACCGCCGACGTTGCCCTGCACCACATCCCCACGCACCGCCACACCGTTGCCGTTGAGCACGGGCGTGCCCTTGCGGTAGCTGGCTTCGCCAAAGGCCGAGAACTTGCCGAAGGTCGTGCTGACCGTGGTTCCCAGCATCTTGATATCGTCGAAATAGCGAACCTGGTAGCCCGTCGGTATCGCGCCGTTCATGTTCACGACCAGCGAGGGAGTGCGGTCGTTGTAGTTCAGGTAGTAGAGGCCGACTTCCGTCTCGTCGGTCACGCGATAGCGACCGCCGATACCCCATTGACCCGAGCTGCTGGGGCGGATGTCATTGCCGCGTCGCAGGCCTCGGCAGGTCGCGCCGTTGTAGACACCCAGGCAGGAGGCGCCGGGACCCAGGGCATTGCTGGTGCTGGTGTACATGCCGGGAGCAGGCAGCAGCGTCTCGTGGAAGCCGAACTGGTAGTGACCCAGCAGCGAGAGCTTGGGACTGACTTCCAGCGAGGCCGAGATCTGGTCTTCAGGCAGCAGGATTTCCTTGACTTCGGCTCCGGGCGAGGCGGCCTTTGCCGCATCGCTGGGGCCCTGGGCCGCAGCGATATTGGCAAAATACATGGACTCGCCCCAGTTCACCACTTGCTTGCCCAGACGCACCGTGGCACGGGTCTCGCCCATGTTGAAGCTGGTGTATGCATAGGTATCGAGAAGACGCGAATATCCGCCGCCATAGCGCTTGGCAGCAGAGTTGAACTCGTCCACGGGACCGGCCGTGCTGATCGGGCCCTTGTTGTCGTTGCGCTGGTGGTAGACGTCGTCATAGAAGGTGCTGGCGTTCAGCACAAAGCCGCTGTCGCCCTTTGACAGCTTGCTCTCCCAGACAGCGCCCAGGCGGTTGGCCGTCAGCGCGCCCTTCTTGAAGTTGTTGTTGCCGTCCGTGTTCAGCACCGGCGACGGGTTGTCCAGACGAACACCCAGGCCATAGCTCACGTTGAGACGCCAGTCGAACTTCATACCATCGCCCAGCTCGACAGTCTCCCCCGCTTGAACCGCTCCCATGCCCAGGGACAGCAGCGCCGCCACTGCGATGGGAGTGAGTTTCTTCATATTGTTTTTCATAGTGAGTCGCTCGTTGATAAAACTTAGTTGCCCGCGTTGCGCGCGGCTTCTGGCGTGAACATGGCGGGCACGAGATCACCCTTGTTCAGGACGGGACCCTGGGCTCGTTCCTGAAAAAGGTTGTAGCCCATGTACCCGCCAGAGTTCAGGTCGTGATAGAAGGACGTGCCTGCATGCCAGGCCTTGATGTCGAAGGAGTAGTAGTAGTTGATGAAGGCGTGCTGCCACAGCTGGCCGCGCGCGTCATACATGTCCGCGGCCACGGCCTGGCCGGTGTCCTCGTCGACGAACAGCACACGCTTGCCATAGACATGCCGGAAGCCGTCCTTCAGGGTGCCTTCCACGGCCCAGACGCGACGCAGCTCATAGCGCATGAAATCGGGGTTGGCATGACCGGGCTTGAGCAGGTCGGCGTACTTCACCGTGGGCTGGTGGATCTTGTAGTTGTTGGCGGGGATGTACATTTCCTTCTTGCCCAGCAACTTCCAGCTGTAGCGCTCGGGAGAGCCGTTGAAGAGACGGTCCGAGTCGATGGTCATCTTGCCGCCGGTTCCGGCCATGGGCTGGTCGAAGCCATACTCGGGCACCTGGCGCACACGGCGTGTACCGGGGTCGTAGCTCCAGGCCAGGCGCTTGTCCTTGGCGAAGTTGACGGGCTCCACGGAGTGGGTCACGCCGCCCTTCTCGCGCTCGGGAGCCAGCGTTCTGGTGCGCGTATAGGCCATCACGCCTTCGACCGGCTTGCCCAGCATCTCCGGCTTGTTGACCATGTCCAGATTCAGGTTCTGCATGCGGCCGAAGCTCATGCTGCCGTCCGACAGCACGTTTGCCATGTCACGCGTGATGGACTCGGTGTAGGCACGCGTGGGCAGCAGGTTGTTCCAGATCACTTCCTGTCCGGTCTTGGGAATCGGGAAGTTGATCGCTCCGAAGCTGCCCTTGATGCCCATGCCGTTGTCGACGACCTCGGACTCCAGTGCATTCTTCTTCAGCACGGCGCAGACTTCATCCGTATAGCGGAAGTCACGATGCCCCTTGTAGACCGGAATCTGCATGGTCTTGGGGTACTTCTGGAACATGGCTTTCTGGCCGGCGCTGAGCTTGTCGCCATACTTGTCCATGTTCTCCGCCGTGATCACGAACAGAGGCTTTTCATCGGCATAGATATCCACGGGATGCTTGCCGCTGGATTGCACATGGGCCACGCCGGTGGGCGCGCCAGCCCATTTGCCAGTGAACTCGGGAATCGTGCCTTCCTTGTTGCCGGCCTTGATGGCTCCCACGCAGGTCAATTCCTTGCCCAGCTGCTCTGCTTCGCTCGCCGGCACCTTCGCCCATGCCGACGATGCAACCATCAGGCCAACTGCCACTGCGAGCGGAGTCCTGTCTGTCACAAACTTCATCTCTGTCTCCTAGGTTCTAGAACTTATTTTTGGTGGGTGCTACAAACGAAGTACATCGCCTCGCGCAGTCCCAGTGGTTTTGCCGTTTGCAGGCAGTTGCATACTGCGTCAGCAGGTCTGTTCAACCATCGTCTGAGTTGACTACTGACAGACCCTAGAGACCTAGTCCACATGGGTAACTCAAAGAGTTTTTCCCAATGAAAAAGCCTGCTGGTGCGCGAGGCAGCAGCAGGCTTTGGAAAGCAGATCGGGAAAGTCCTAGAACCACCCCGATCCGGGCATCAACTCAGCAGATGGGCACATTCCTTGCGAATCGATGCCTTGAGCATCTTGCCGGCGGGATTGCGCGGCAAAGGCTCGGCACGCACGACGATACGGCTGGGCACCTTGTAGCTGGCCAGCCGCTGAGCCACGAACTCGCGAAGCAGCTCTGGAGTGACCTGACTCCACGATTTCCCGACCACCACGGCTACGACCTGCTCGCCCGTGACCTCGTGCGGCATGGAGAACACGGCGGCCTCCTCCAGCGACTCATGCTGCAGCAGGCAGGCCTCGACCTCGGCCGCGGCAATCTTTTCACCGCTGCGGTTGATCACGTCCTTGATGCGGTCGACGATGGTCAGGAAGCCCTCATCGTTCAGAAAGCCTATGTCTCCGGTGTGGAACCAGCCCCCCTGCATGGCCTTGGCGGTAGCCTCCTCGTCGCCGCAATAGCGCTCCATCAGGGTCACGCCCCGCAGCCAGATCTCGCCGCTCTGCCCCACGGGCAGGGCGGCGCCATCCAGGTCGGCAATACGCACCTCGATGATGGGCGACAGCACCCCCGAGCTACGCGGATGCTCCTCGAACATGCGACCCGAGCTGCCTGCGCAGACGCCGTTGGATTCGGTCAGTCCAAATCCTATGCCGGACATGCGCCCCTTGAACTTGGTCAGCACCTCATCGATCAGGCGCGGGTGCAGTCCCGCCCCGCCAAAGCCCACGCCGGAGAGATTGCCCGAGCTTTGCGGCTGCTCGAAGCCGGGCAGGCCGATCAGCTGCTGCACCATGCTGGGCGCACCATTGAACTGGGTGACTTTCTCGTTGCGGATCAGCTCGGCAGCCTTCTCGGGCTCCCAGCGGTGCACAAAGATCAGGCGGCGGCCATGGCGCAGGCTGACCAGCAGCTGGGCATGCAGGCCGCTGACGTGGAACAGCGGCACGGCCGACAAGGTGGTCGGCTGCAGCTGCCGCGCCATGATGGCGGCAATCGCGTCCGGCGAGGTCATGGCCGCCACTGCGCCGATGAAGTCGATATTGAAGATGCCCTGGCACACGGCACGGTGCGTGGACTCCACGCCCTTGGCACGGCTGGTGGCACCCGATGTGAACAGGATCAGCGCAGCTTCATCGGCACTCAGCTGCGGCGACACAAAGCCATCATGACCGCCTGCGGTCAGCGCCAGCCAGCTGATGTCGCCAGCCTCGCCATCCACCACCACCGTCTTGATGGCAGTCTGCGCAATGGCCTGGCTGATGCGAGCGTGGCGGTCGGCATCGCAGATCAGCATCACCGGACTCGTGTCCTCCAGATTGGCCATCAGTTCGCTGCTCAGACCAAAGCTGTTCAGAGGCACCGGCACGGCGCCAAGCAAGGCCGTGGCAGCAAAGGCCACCGCCCACTCGGGGCGGTTGCGCATGGCGATGGCCACCCGGTCGCCGGCCTTGAGGCCTTGCTGCTTCTGCAAGCGGCTGGCCAGTGCGTCGGCTGCGGCAAAGAAGCGGTCGAAGGTCCAGCGATCATCGCCATAGACCATGAACTCGGCCGCACCGTGGACCCGGCCCGCATCGATCAGCTGGGCCAGATTCTGAAACGCATTGCGATAGGCGGCCACGCTGCGCCCATCGGGCAGCGTGATCTGCTGCACTTCAAAAGGTGCGCCCGCCGCCGTCAGCTGAGCGCGAACGCTGCGGATCTTTTCACCTATGGAAACCAAGGCATCGCTCATCTCAGAAACCTTTCAGTTGTGCAAAGCGGTTGCGGTGATAGCTGCCGTCGCCCAGCAGGCGTTGCAAGACGCGTGCCCGCTTGAAGAACAGACCGATGTCCAGTTCGTCCGTCACCCCGATGCCGCCATGCAGCTGTATGGCCTCGTTGCAGAGCTTCTCGCAGAGCTCGGACGCCCTGGCCTTGGCCATGCTGACCAGCTCGGGCACCTTGTCTTCGCGGCCCGAGTCAATGGCTTCGAGGGCCGCCAGCACGCAGCTCTCCAGCAGCTCAAGCTCCACATACAGGCGTGCCGCACGGTGCTGCAATGCCTGGAATGAGCCGATCTGCACATCGAACTGAACGCGCTCCTTCAGATAGCTTGTCGTGCGCTCGAACACCTCACGCAGCAGGCCCAGCGACTCTGCGGCAAGACAGGCTCTGGCCCGGTCCAGCACTTCCTCCAGCGCCCGAGCCGCCGGCCTGGCCACCAGTGCCATCTCGGCACTCAGAGCCACCTGGTCAAACCGCACGCGCGCCATGTTGCGGCTGTCTATCACGCTCATGGGGCTGACGCTGACACCTTGGGCATCGGCAGGCACCAGCCACAGGCCGGGAGCACCTTCGCCCGAGACGGCCTGCACCACAAAGCCATTGGCGCCCACGCCATCCAGCACAAAGGCCTTTTCGCCGCTCAGGCTCCAGCCTGTGCCGGACTGCTCGGCCACCGCACCCGATGCATCGGCCTGATGCTGGCCGGCTTTTCCCTCCAGGGCCAGCGCCAGCCTGGCCTGACCACTGGCGAGCAGGGGCAGCCACTGCGCCTGCTGGGCCGCAGAGCCCGCGCGAATCAGCAGCTCCGGTGCCAGCACGGCCTGGCTCAGCAACGGCTGGGCCGACAGGTTGCGGCCAATCGCCTCAAACACGGCGCCCATGCCCAGATAGCCTGCAGCCAGCCCCTCATGCGATTCGGGCAGTACCGCCACGGGCCATCCCATCTCCACCATCTGCTGCCACAGCGACGTATCAAAGCCCTGTTCCACCTTTGCATCGCGCAGGCGACGCTGCTGGGCCACAGGCGCTTCCTGCGCGAGAAAGGCTGCAGCACTGTCCTTGAGCAGTTCCTGCTCTTGCGACAAAAGCATGGTCATATTCTTGTCTCCATTTCAATTCGTTGTCCGCCGCCCCGCAGCGTGGCGCCAAGCCGCATTGCAGCCCACGGTCAAGGCAGTTCCAGCACCCGCTTGGCAATGATGTTGAGCTGCACCTCCGAGCTGCCGCCGGCAATCGTGTAGCTCTTGGAGCGCAGCCAGGCACGGCCTACCTCGATCTCGTCGGCCGTGAAGTCATCGCCGGCATCCCAGCCCAGGCCACGCAGGCCCAGCGCCTGCTGCAGCAGCTCGTACTTGGCAACCTCCTGCTCGGTCTGCACCAGCTTCATGATGCTGGAGGGGCCGGAAACATCCTGGCGCGCCAGCGCCTTTTCGGTCACCCGGCGATGGGTCAGGGCGAAAGACTGTGCATCCATCAGCAGTCCAGCCAGCTTGTCGCGCAGTGCGCCATCGCGGACCTGCCCCTGGTCATCCACCATATAGGGCAGTGCGGTCCTGAGAGCATCGTGCGAGGGCGCGCCGCCTTCCGTGAACTTGGACATGGCCGCACGCTCATGCTGCAGCAGTTTCTTGGCCAGCGACCAGCCTTCGCCTTCCCTGCCCACCAGCTGGCGCACAGGCACCCGCACGTCGTCAAAGAAGACCTGGCAGAAGCTGGACTTGCCACTGATCAGCTCTATGGGCTTGACCGTGACGCCCGGGCTCTTCATGTCGATCAGCAGGAAGCTGATGCCGTCCTGCTTCTTGCCTTCGCTGCTGGTGCGGACCAGCGCGTACATCCAGTCACCCTTGTCTCCGTCCGAAGTCCAGATCTTTCCCCCGTTGACGATATAGGCCTCGCCCTGCTCGTCCGTCACGCGCCTGGCCGAGGTCTTGAGGCTGGCCAGATCCGAGCCGGCATTGGGCTCCGAAAAGCCCTGGCACCAGCGCTGCTCGCCGCGCATCATGGGCAGCAGATGCTCGAGCTTTTGCTCGTGCGTCCCCACCTCCACCAGGACCGGCCCCAGCATCCACACGCCCAGGTTGTACTGGGGCTGGCGGCAACCGAGACGGGCCATCTCCGTGTCCAGGATGCGGGCTTGCTTGGGAGAGAGGCCTCCACCGCCGTATTCACGCGGCCAGGACGGCGCGAACCAGCCGCGGTCGCGCATGCGCTCGAACCACAGTTTCTGATCCTCGCTCGTGAACTGCAGCCGGGAGCTGCCCCAGACCATCTCCTCGGAGACAATGGGGCGGCGCATGCTCGCAGGACAGTTCTCCTCCAGCCACTGCGCCACGTCTTGTTTGAATGTTTCCAGTTCCGTCATGGCTTCCTCACCTCGGCCAACGAGAAATATGCAATCTTGCCTTCACCCGCGGTGCGCAACAGCACTCCATCCTGGTGAAGCAGGTTCAAATGGGCTATCGTTTCCCCTAGGGCCATCAGGCGATCCACGGGACTGCGCAGCCGGGGAAAGAGCACCGGCACCAGTTCGGCCGCCGTTGCGCACCCCACCTGGCCCAGATGCCCGGTCAGCAGCGCAAACTGCTCGGCATGGTGCTCGTGCACCTGGACCAGACGCTCGTGCAGGCCGTAGAACACGCCCTGATGCGATGGCAGCACCAGGGTGTCGGCCGGCAGCTCACCCAGTCGATGCAGCGAATCGATCCAGAGCTTGAGCGGATTGCCCTCCGGCTCGATGGGGCTGACCATCACGTTCGAGGTGATGCGCGGCAGCACCTGATCACCGGCCAGCAAAATGCCCTCGTCCTCGCAATACAGACAGGCATGCTCGGGCGAATGTCCCTCGCCCAGCACAATGCGCCACTGGCGCTCCCCGATCTGCAGCAGCTCGCCCGGATGAATGCGCTGGTAATGGCTGGGCTGCCTGGGCATGAACGGGTCCTTGCGCATGGCAGTCAGCATGCTGTCCAGCTCCTCGCTGCTCACCCCTGCACGCACATAGAACTCGCGATGCGCCTCGGGCAGCGGATCGGGCGGCGGCCCCATCAGCGAGCGCAGCATCATGAACTCGCCATAGGTCATGAGCAGCGGCACGCCAAAGCGCTGCTGCAACCACCATGCCGCCCCCGCATGGTCATAGTGGCAGTGGGTGCAGATCACGCGGGTCAGCGGCTGTCCGGCCAGCTTCTGCGCAAAGATCTTCTCCCACAGCTCGAAGGTGGCAGGGATTCCCAGCCCCGTGTCCACCAGCGCCCAGCCGTCGCCGTCCCTGAGCAGATAGACATTGATGTGATCCAGGGCCATGGGCATGGGCATGCGCAGCCACAGCAGGCCGGGCACGATCTCCACATGGCTGCCATCGGCTGGCGGCGGCTCGAAGGGGTAGCGCAGCACCTCTGCGGGCTTGGCCCGTACGCGCTCCTGCGCGACGGCGCTAGCCACGCAGAGCCTCTTCAAGTGCGGCGGCAGTCAGCGGCACATAGGTCTGCAGCCTGTCATTGCGCACAAACAGCGGATCGGCGCCGGGAACGCCGTCATAGCCCTGCTTCTGCAGATCCACCTTGCGCAGCTTGTAATTGCCGGTCATGTCCGGCGTATCCATCAGGCGCACGAACAGCGGTGCTGCATAGCGTGGCAGGCGGGAGATGGCCAGCTCCCAGAAGGCTCCGGGGTCAAACCCGGCACCCTCATGCATCACCATGGCGGCCATGCCTGCACGACCGCCATGGCCGGGAACCTGCACGCCATAGACGGTAATTGCATCCAGGCCCTTGAAGTCCCCCAGCGCATCGCCGACCTCCATGGTCGATACGTTCTCGCTCTTCCAGCGGAAGGTATCGCCGATGCGGTCCACAAACCAGCAATAGCCGTCTTCGTCGCAACGCAGCAGATCGCCCGAGGTCCACCAGACATCGCCCGGCTGGAAGACATTGCGCAGCAGCTTCTTCTCGGAAGCTTCCTCGCTGGTATAGCCTTCGAAGCGCCCGGCGACCACGCCCGGATACTGAATGACCATGCCTATGGCTTCGCCGGGCTCGTTCACGCCGGCCAGCTGCAGAAATCCGTTCTCGTCGCGGATGTAATCGCCTTTTTCCTGGTCGTAGCGGACCAGGCGCAGATTGGTTTTCTCCCAGAAGGGCACACGGCCGCAGGAGCCGATCCGATTGTCAAGATTGATGGTGTTGGTGTTGGACTCCGTCCCGCCCCAGCCCTCGTAAATCTGGAACACGGCGCCGAAGCGCGAGGTCCATTGCTGCCAGATCTCCGGCGTGAGCCCGGTTCCAGCCATCTTGCGCAAGCTGTGCTCCCGGTCCTGGTCGGTCGCAGGCGCGCTGAGCAGAAAGCGGCAGATCTCCCCCACATACTGGCAAAAGCTGATGCCATGCGTGCGGATATCGCGCCAGAACTCGCTGCGGCTGAACTTGCGGCGCACCACGATGCGCGCGCCTGCAGCCATGGCGGTTGCGGTCAGCGACATGGAAGCCGCACCATGGTAGAGCGGCAGAAAGCAGTAAAAGCAGTCGTCCCGGGTGATTTCCCAGAGCAGCTGCATGGAGTCTCCCGCCATCAGCCAGCGGGCATGGCTGATGACCGCAGCCTTGGGCAGGCCCGTGGTGCCGGAGGTGAAGATGTACTGGGCCGTATCGCCGGCCAGCACGCCCTCGCGCCATGCAAGCGGTACGGGTGAGTCGTCCTGGCTCGCGGCCAACGCCTGCAGATCCGGACCGAACTGCGACAGAACTTCCGCTTCCGCGGGCCTGTCCTCATCCGGCCAGTGCCAGTAGTTCAGTGCGGTGTTCAGACCTTCGGTCTGCGCAAAGCGCTGCACACATTCCTCGCCCACGATCACATGGCCGGCCCTGGTCACCTCCAGCGCGTGCGTCAGCGGCTTGCCCGTCACATGGGTGTTGATGAAGGCCACCACGGCCCCCAGCTTGGCCACGCCGAACCAGGCAAAGAAAAAGGCGGGACGATTCTCGATGGCCATGGCCACCACATCGCCTTTTCTCACTCCCTGCCCGTGCAGCGCACGAGCCACCTGATCGGCGCGCTGATTGAACTGCGCGTAGGTGTAGCGCACATCGCCTTCGGTCAGAAAGATGCGCTCGCCGAAATCTCGCGCACAGTCCTCCAGGCGATCGGCCATGGTGTAGGGCGTATCGGCCATGTACTTGGCCGCAATGGGCGCGCGACGATCCAGCTTGAGCTGGGTCTGCTCGCGCGACACCACAGTCGTGTCGCTCATCACATGTCTCCTTGGTTTTTTTGTCTTAGATCAGCGCTGAGGACGTGGCATGCCGAGGCCGAACTGGGCAATCAGCTCGCGCTGGATCTCGTTCGTGCCGCCACCGAAGGTGTTGATGGTGGAGGCGCGCAGCTCATACTCCAGCTCGCCCATCAGATAGGACGCCGCCGAGCCGCCACGCACCAAAGCGCTGCTGCCCACGATGTCCATCAATCGATGCAGCACCTCGACCACGCCTTCCGAGCCATAGACCTTGGTGGCAGAAGCCAGGCTCACATCCATGGCACCGGCTTCCAGACTGGCAGCGATGCGGAAGTTGGTCAGCCGCATGGCTTCAAGGCGGGCATAGCACTCGGCCAGGCTGCGCCTGACCCATGCCTGATCGACAGCGCGCCGGCCCTGCTCGTCCCTGGCCTTGGCCCACTGCAGCACCTTGGCGAAGGGGCCGAACACTTTGTCCGACCAGGCCCCCAGACCCAGGCGCTCGTGGTTGAGCTGGGCGGTGATCAGCTTCCAGCCCCCATTGAGCTGGCCGATCAGACGTGCTGCGGGCACTTCAACATTGTCGAAATACGTGGCTGCCGTGTAATTGCCCACGGTCTGAATCAGCGTGTGCGAAAAGCCCTTGTCCCGGGCATCGACCACCATGATGGAAATACCTTTGTGGCGGGCCAGCTCCGGGTCGGTGCGGGCAGCCAGCCATACGTAGTCGGCCGACTCGATGCCTGAAGTCCACAGCTTCTGGCCGTTGACCACAAAGTGCCCGGTCTGCAGATCGCCCTGCAGCTGGGCCTGCGTCTTGAGCATGGCGAGGTCGGAGCCGGCACCGGGCTCGGAGTAACCAATGGCGAAGATGATGTCGCCGCTGGCCATGCCCGGCAGAAACTCCTGCTTCTGCGCCTCGGTGCCATACTCCATCAGCGCGGGACCGACAGTGCTGATGGTGACGAAAGGCAGTGGAGCCCCGGCGATATTCGCTTCCTCAAAGAAGATCAGCTGCTCGGTGGCCGACAGGCCCTGGCCGCCGAACTCCTTGGGCCAGCCAATCGCCAGCCAGCCATCGCGCCCCATCTTGCGGATCAGCTCGCGGTATTCGTCGCCGCCCTCGGCACCGCGCATGCGGGCCTTGAGCTCGGGCGTCATCAGCGCCTGAAAGTAGTCGCGGCACTTCAGGCGCAGCGCATGCTGCTCGGGAGTCAGGTCAATGAACATGAATGTCTCCTTGCCATCAGGCCTCGTCGCCCAGAATCAGGCCGCTGGTGGGCACGCCGGTACCGGCGGTCACCACCATGTTGTGCACGTCCTTGACCTGGTTGACCGAAGTGCCACGAATCTGACGCACCGCTTCGGCAATGCCGTTCATGCCGTGGATATAGGCCTCGCCCAGCTGACCGCCATGGGTGTTGACGGGCAGGGAGCCGCCGCGCGCATGCTCGCCGCCGCGGATGAAATCCTTGGCCTCGCCGCGCTTGACGAAACCGAACTCCTCGAGCTGAGGCAGCACAAAGGGCGAGAAATGGTCGTATAGCACCGCGCTTTGCACATCCTTGGGCGTCAGGCGGCTTTGCTGCCACAGCTGGCTGGCCACATGCCCCATCTCGGGCAGGCCGGTGATGTCCTCGCGGTAGAAGGAAGTCATGGACTGCTGACCGTCGGAGATGCCCTGGGCTGCAGCCTTGATGTAGACCGGCTTGGCCTTCATCTCGCGGGCACGGTCGCTCGATGTGATGACCATGGCCACGGCACCGTCGGACTCCTGACAGCAGTCCAGCAGGTGCAGCGGCTCGCAGATCCAGCGGCTGGCCTGGTGCTCCTCCAGTGTGATGGGCTTGCCGTAGAAGAATGCGTTGGGATTGGTGGCGGCAAAGTCGCGCACGGCCACGGCCACACGGCCGAAGTCCTCGCTGGTGGCACCGAAGCTGTGCATATAGCGGCGCGCAAACATGCCCACCCAGGATGCCGGTGTGTGAAAGCCGTGGGGCATGTACCAGCCATAGTTCACATTGTCAAAGAATGGCGTGCTGCCAAAGCCATAGCTGCCGGTGCCGAAGCGGTACCAACTGCGCTCATTCATGGCGCGGTAGACCACGACCGTCTTGGCAATGCCCGTGGCCACGGCCATGGCCGCATGCAGCACGGGGCCGCAGGCCGCACCACCACCATGCGGTACCTGGGAGAAAAAGCTCACATTGCGAGCCCCGAGCAGGCGGGCGATTTCATACTCGGGAACCTTGTCCACGGAGTACGAGGAAAAGCCGTCCACCTCCTTGGGGTCGATGCCGGCATCGCTGAGCGCAGCCAGCGTCGCCTCCATGGCCAGACGCAGCTCGGTACGGCCCGAGTTCTTGGAAAATTCTGTTGCACCCAGACCCACAATGGCGGCGCGACCGGAAATATTCATATCGTTCACAGGAATGTCTCCGCTTGTTGTTCTTAGGCCAGGGCCACTTGCACGGTGCCGCTGACATGAGAGCCCATGGAATTGCTGCCCTTGAGCGTGATCTGAACGCTGCGCGTGGCCTCGTTCTTCTCGGTCACGGAGCCCGTGAACTTCATGGTGTCGCCGGGATAGTTGGGCGCACCCAGCCGAATCTTGAGATCCATGAGGCGCGCCTCGTCGCCAGCCCAGCTCTCGACAAAGCTCTGCACCAGACCGTTGGTGGTCAGGATGTTCATGAAGATATGGGGCGAGCCCAGCTCGCGCGCAGCATCGCGGTCGTGGTGACCGGGGAAATAGTCGCGCGTGGCGATGGCACCGCCGGCAATCAGCGGCACGGTGATGGGCACGCTCACGGATTGCAGCTCGTCGCCCACGTTCACCGACTCGAAGCGAATAGATTGATTGGCCATGTTGTTGTCTCCTTAGCGGTCTTCGGGCAGGTCGTACTTCCAGCCGAGCGTGTCGTTGTCTGCGAGCCACTGGCCCAGCGCTTCCAGGTGCTGTTCGGCACTGCCGAGCTCGGCAGCCAGCGCACGGCACCAGAACATGAATCGGTGGATGTGATAGGTCACGTCCACCCCCATGCCACCATGCACATGCTGTGCAACGCGGCCCACCTTCAGGCCCAGCTCGTTGGACTGGGCACGCACCGCATGGGCCTGAGGCACGCAGGGCAGGCCGGCATCCAGACGCCAGACCAGCTGGCTCAGCGCGCTGCGCTGTGCCTGCATGAGGATGTAGCCGTCGGCCATCTGACCCTGGACCAGCTGGAAGCTGCCTATGGGTCGGTCGAACTGCTTGCGCTCGCTCACATACTCGACCGTGCGACGCAGCTGCTCCTGCGTCACGCCCTGCTGCAGACTGGCCAGGCAGGCGATGGCCGCCTCATGAACCCAGTCCAGCGCGCGACCGCCCAGCACGGCCAGCACCGGTGTGTTGCGGAAGCTGATGTCTGCCACCGCGCAATAGTCCTCGCGCATGCCAGCCACGCGACTGACGCCATCGGCCTGCAAGCTCACCAGCACCAGCCTGATCTCGTCGCCCGCCGCCGCCGCCACCAGAGCCATCTGGGCCTGCTCGCCCAACGGCACGGCTTGCAGCTGGCCTTTGAGTCGGTCACCCTGCAACTGAAGCGCCGGCCCGCGTGTGGCCACGGCAGCCTGCAGCGACAAAGCCAGCAGCTCGCCCTGCATGGCTGACTGAACGACTGCGTCCTGCCCTTCGGCAAACCTGACAACTGCGGCTGCGGCGACCTGCTGCTGCCACAGCGGCACCTGCGCCAGCGCACGGCCCTGCTGCTCCAGCACGGCCAGCATCTCGCTCATGCCCAGACCCAGACCCCCTGCGGCTTCCGGCACCAGAATGCTGTGCAGGCCTGCAGCCACGCACTGCTGCCACAGCTCCTGCATAAAGGGCTGACCCGAGGCATCGTGCTCACGCAGCTTGTCGTCCGTGCAATAGTCGGCGAACAGGCTTTGCGCCATGTCGGCAAACGCACGCTGGTCTTCACTGAGTTGAAAATCCATGACGGCCTCCTCGCATCAGGCCACGGGGCGGAACTGGGCCAGAGTCAGATCACCATCAAAGGTGTTGAACTCCACCTGCACCTTCTGGCCGATCTGCACCTCGCCGGGCTTGACGCCGACCAGTTGGGCGATCACGCGCACGCCCTCCTGCAGCTCCACCAGGCCGATGGGGTTGGGGTGGTCGAAAGGCGGAACTTCGGGGTAGTGCATGACCACGAAGGAGTACACCGTGCCCTGGCCACTGGCCTCGACCGTGTCCCAGTCGAAGGAATGGCATTGGGGGCAGACGGGACCTGGTGGGTGGTGCAGATCGCCGCAGCTTTTGCAGCGCTGAATCAGGAGCTTTCCTTCCTTGAGTCCTTCCCAGAAAAAGCGGTTGTCATCGCTGACACCGGGAGCGGGTCGCTTGATCTTCGCGGCCGCCGTCGGCGCAGGTTCGGCCTTTTGCACATTGGCGGGTCGGAACTTGAAGACGCGGAACATCAGCTGGCCGACCTTCTCGTCTTCGCCGCCCGGGGCCTTGATCGAGAAATACTCCATGATCTGAGTCACGAAGTAGCCTGTTCCCAGGGCCGTGGTCTTCTCTTCGCTGATGGCTTCCAGGCGTGTCGTGTAGTACAGATCCTCGCCCTCGAGCACATCGCGCTCGAAGCTCAGCTCCGAGTTCACCGCCACGGTGGAAGGGAAGCCCTGTGCCTCGATCAGCTTCAGAACTTCATAGGGATTCTCGGTCGTGGAGCCGGGCGGGTAGTTGTTCTGCACCGGCCCTTCCATGCACCAGACCTGCAGCATGGCAGGAGGCGCAACGGTCTTGCCCTCCCTGTCGGTCTTGACGGCCACGCCCATCAGCTCGCACCACTGACGAATCATGGGGCTGTTGACCTTGTCCCAGGCATAGACACGCCCGTATTGCTTGCCCACATAGCTGCGGACTTCTGCCATCCAGTCTTGATCGGTCAAGATTGTCTCCTTTGAAATTCAGTGTTTCTGCGGTACGGATTCCGAGTTCGAGGCACTCAGGAATGCGGGGCGCTCGCCGCCGCCGTGCAGCAGCAGATTGGTGCCGCTCATGTAGGAAGCGCTCTGCGAGGCCACATACAGGCAGGCGTTGGCAATGTCCTCGGGTTCGGCCAGGCGGCCCGCAGGAATGGTCTGCGCGACCGAGGCGATACCGGCCTCGTCCCCGAAGTGCAGATGCGACTGCTCGGTGCGCACCAGCCCGGGGCTGACGGCCACCACCCGCACCTTGGGTGCCCACTCCACCGCCAGAGAGCTGACCAGGCTCAGCACCGCAGCCTTGGCTGCGCCGTAGGCCGCCGTACCGGGCGAAGGGCGCAGCGCGCTGATGCTGCCGATGCAGACAATCACGCCGCCACCGTCCTGCTGCTGCATCACGGCATTCGCGGCCTGAGAGGCGTGCAGGGTCGAAAAGAGATTCAGGCGCAGCACGCTTTCATGAAAGCGCGGCGATACCGTGGCCGCATCCACATGGGGAGCGCCGCCCGCGTTGTTGACCAGAACGTCCAGGCGACCATGGCGGCGCTGCACCTCATCGACCATGTCCTTGACGGCCTGGGCCTCGCGCACATCGCAGGCCATGAAGTCCGCGCGGCGACCGCCCGCACCGGGCAGCGCTTCGGGTTGCTGGCGCCCGCAGACCACCACCGTGGCGCCTGCGGCGAGAAATCCCTGCGCAATGGCCTTGCCTATGCCCTTGGTGCCGCCGGTGACCAGCACCACCTTGTTTTGAAAGTCGTTGTTCGTATCCATGGCTGCCAATTTAGATTTCGGCACCGGCAGCAGATACGTCCAAAAGGACGATGTTGGTCTCTTGCCTGAAAACGACCATCGACCCTGTTCAACTCCTTGGGAAACCTAATGTCAGCAACGCCTACTGCTATTGAAAACACGAATTCCGCGCAGGAGGAACTGCTGGTTCGGCAGCAGGACAATGGCGTGGCGGTGGTGCAGCTCAACCGCCCTCAGGCCACGAATGCACTGAGCCTGTCCCTGCAGGCCGCGCTGTCCACAACCTTCACCGCGCTGAGCGCAGACGCCAGCGTGCGCTGCATTGTTCTGACCGGCGGCGACACGGTGTTCGCAGCGGGCGGCGACATCCGGAGCATGGACTCCTGCGGCCCCATAGAGATCATGAAGCGCCACACGGAGCGGGTCTGGGCGCCGATCGAGAAATGCCCCAAGCCCATCATCGCGGCGGTCTGCGGCTATGCCTTTGGAGGCGGGGCCGAGCTGGCCATGCATTGCGACATCATCATTGCCGGCCGCGGTGCCAGCTTTGCCCAGCCCGAAATTCGCATCGGCATCATGCCCGGCATCGGCGGCACCCAGCGTCTGGTGCGTGCCGTGGGCAAGTTCCAGGCCATGCGCATCCTGCTGACCGGCAAACCCGTCAGCGCCGACGAGGCCTGCGCCATGGGTCTGGTCAGCCTAGTCTGTGCAGACGATCAGGTAATCCCTGAGGCTCTGAAAATGGCAAAACTCATCGCCGCCATGCCGCCGCTGGCCGTGGAGCAGATCAAGGAAGTGGTGATTGCCGGCATGGATGCCTCGCTGGATGCCGCCCTGATGCTGGAGCGCAAGGCCAACCAGATTCTGTTTGCAACCCGGGACCAGAAGGAAGGCATGCATGCCTTCATCGAGAAACGCCAGCCGCAATTCAAGGGGGAATGAGTGCTTTCTGCCTCGGATCCGGGAGCACTGGCAGAGGACTATCTCTCAGTCATGCGACATGCAGCCATCGGCAAAATCCGACCACAAGGGCCGGGAGTCCAGGTGCACATGCTTTTGCTGTGATGCCTTGAAAGGCGAGTCCAGTGTGCCCAGCGCTATGCATATCCAGTCGGCCCAGTCGCCGGCCTGCCTGGACCAGAACAGCGACGAGCCGCAGTGCTGGCAGAACTGCCTGTGCACGGACGCCGAAGAGGCATAGGACTTGATATCGCTCTGCCCGGAGACTATGCACAAGTCCTTGCGCGGCACGGCGCCATAGCTTGCGAACGCGGAGCCATGGCTTTTGCGGCACTGCCCACAATGGCAGTGAGTCACGGCCCTGGGCGGCGACAGCAGTCGATAGGCGACTCTTGCACATAAACAGCTTCCCAGGTAGTTCTCGGGCACGACTCGGTCTCCAAATCTTCTATTCAAAAACAGGGCC
This sequence comes from Comamonas sp. Z3, assembly GCF_008121565.1. Taxonomy (NCBI): domain Bacteria; kingdom Pseudomonadati; phylum Pseudomonadota; class Betaproteobacteria; order Burkholderiales; family Comamonadaceae; genus Comamonas; species Comamonas sp. Z3. The sequence continues at coordinate 212,545 of NZ_VOQU01000001.1, read as the reverse complement.
GCAGGCCTCACCTCTGCCGCTGCGCGCCTGCATGCCCAATACCGCTCACCCCGGGAAATCCGGATGGATTCCTCTGGATCGAAGCCTGCTCAGAGCATCATGCCGCCAGAGACTTCAATGCGCTGGCCCGTGACCCAGTTGTTGCCATCCGCCAGCAAGGCGGCAACTGCGGCGCCCACATCGTCGGGGCGGCCCACCCGGCCCATGGCAGTCAGGCCGCTGATATGGGCATTGACCTGTGCATTGTCGCGCACCACGCCGCCACCGAAATCGGTCTCTATGGCGCCGGGAGCAATGGTGTTCACGGCGATGCCGCGTGCCCCCAGTTCCTTGGCCAGATAGCGTGTCATCACTTCGATACCGCCCTTCATCACCGCATAGGCGGCATAGCCGGGGAAGCTGAAACGTGCCAGCCCGGACGAGGTATTGACGATGCGTCCACCGTCCCTGATCAGGGGCAGCAGTTTTTGCGTCAGAAAGAACGTGCCCTTGAGGTGAATATCGACGAGCAGATCGAACTGCTCTTGCGTGGTCTCGGCAAACGGCGCCACCAAGCCGATGCCGGCATTGTTCACCAGATAGTCGAACTGCTCGCGCTGCCAGGTGTCGGCCAGCACGCCCCTGACACGTTCGGCAAACGCAGCAAAGCTCTTGCTGTCGCCCACGTCCAGGCGCAGCGCCACGGCGCGGCTGCCCAGCGCCTCGATGCGGGAGACCAGCTCCTGCGCATCGCTTTCGCTGTCCTTGTAAGTGACGATCAGATGAACGCCGAGTTCGGCCAGTTTGAGGGCTTCGCTACGGCCCAGGCCACGGCTTGCGCCGGTGATCAATGCGATACGGAGTGAAGATGCTTGCATGTCGGTCTCATGGAGGATGTCAACAAGCCAGGACTTTAGGTGTTCTCAATCCATGAATAAACACCTTGATAAAGATCTCACTGTTCACTTTGAAAATACAATCAAGAGCATGGACTTCAATGCGCTTCATGTGTTCACCCGCGTTGCCGAGCTCTCCAGCTTCACCCTGGCCGCAGACCAGCTCGGGCTGACCAAAAGCCGTGTGTCGACCGTGGTCCAGCAGCTGGAAAGGCAGCTCGGAACCCGTCTGCTGCAACGCACCACCAGACATGTGCGGCTGACTGCCGATGGCGAGCAGTTCCTCGAACGCAGCAAGGAGTTGATGGCCGACCTGGAACAGCTGCAAGCCATGTTCCAGCCCGCCACCAGCGGACTGCGGGGCAGCCTGCGCATCGATATGCCCAACACCCTGGCCCGAGACGTCGTCCTTCCGAAACTGCCCGAATTCCTCTCGGCCCACCCTTTGCTGGAAGTAGGCATCAGCACCAGCGACCGCCGCGTGGATGTGGTGCAGGAGGGCTTTGACTGCGTGGTGCGCATCGGCCCGCTGGCAGATACCGACTTGATCGCCCGCACGCTCGGCGCGCTGGAGATGTGCAACCTGGCCAGCCCCGCCTATCTGGAGCGCCACGGCACACCCGCAACACTGGCCGATCTGTCACGCCACCGGATCATTCACTATGCAAACCAGCTCGGACGGCATGGCGCGGGCTGGGAGTATCAGCGTGGCAGGGAGACCGCCCTGCAGCCCATGCGCTGCGCACTGGTGGTCAACGGCACGGATGCCTACCAGGCAGCCTGTCTTGCCGGTCTGGGCCTGATTCAGGCACCCGTCAGGGGTGTGCGCCATCTGCTGGATCAGGGTCTGCTGGTCGAGGTCATGCCCGACTTCAAGGCGGCGCCCATGCCGGTGTCCCTGCTCTACCCGCATCGCAGACATATTGCGCCGCGGGTCACCGCTTTCCTGAACTGGATCACCGAGGTGCTGGAGCCCCATCTGACAGGCATGCACCGCTCTTGATGCCCGGCCCCCGGGGCAAGCATGCTTGGTGCCCATAATCCGGCGATGACTTCCATTCGAGCTTCCCGCCCCGACGAAGGGGCACGAGCGATAGAGATCTGGCGCCATGCCGTTGATGCCACGCATGACTTTCTGAGTCCGCAGGATCGCGCCGAGATTGATGAGATGGTGTGCGGCTTTCTGCCAAACGCCCCGCTGTGGTTCGCTGTCGACGAGCAGGACCATCCCCTGGCCTTCATGCTCATGGACCAGGGCCATATGGAGGCGCTGTTTGTGGACCCTGCCTTCCGGCACCGGGGCCTCGGTGCGGCGCTGGTGCGCCACGGCCTGACACTGCACCCCGAGATGAGCACCGACGTGAACGAGCAGAATGCGCAGGCAGTGGGCTTTTACGAACGCCTGGGCTTCAAGCGCACGGGCCGCTCTGCGCTCGACGGGCAAGGCCGCGCCTACCCCATCATCCATCTGAAATACGCCAATCCCTGAAGGCCCGGCCTGGCTGGACCAAGCGCCGATCCAGCCCGACTCAATGCATTCAGCGCCTCATATGCTATTTAAACAAGAGCACATAGCGCATTCCCATTATTGATTTCAGCTATAAAACATTTAAAATTTGAATGCAGTCAATCGTAAGCCGCTTCTGAATACAGAGCATGACAGACATGGGACGCTGCGGCTCGGCAGCGCCATGGCTTCTGCAGCTCCGGGGCAAGCTCGCCATAGACCGAGCGAAGCGATGCGAGATCGGCGCTGCGCCTGCGCTGCAGAATCCTGGTATCGGCGCCTGTGTCAAAAGAACCGTCATGGCCTGTGACGTAGCCTGAAGAGCTTGCTCAGACGCCGGCGTGAATATTCTTCTCGCCAAACAAGGCGCGCATGCTCACCACCTTGCCTGCCTCGTTGAAGCGAAAGTGATCGATGGGCGCAATCACGGTCTTGCGGCCCTGATACTCGAAACTGACGATGAAGGCGAAGGCCGCTTCGTCGGCAACCGCGCGCACCTCCTGCGTCAGCTCCACCGCCAAGGGCAGCTTGAGCGAGTTGGCATAGAACGCGCGAATCGCCTCCCTGCCGCGCCGGGGCTCGGAGCCCACGGGGTCTTCCACCGTGGCGTCATCGGCAAACAGCGCGACGATGCCGTCCAGATCGCCGGCGTTGAGCGCAGCCACATAGCGCTGCACAACTGCGGTCATATGTTCAACAGAGTTCATCTCAGCTCCAGAATTCCAGAATAAGGCGCTCCCGAGCAAGACGGCCCCAGGTCTAAGGCAGCCAGGCTCCTGTCTCCCGGGAGCAAGCCACAAGGCGGCTCAGGGGGAATCAGAATCCCGTCGGGCGCATCACCGCGTCGATACCGCCATCGATCACGATCTGCGCGCCATGCACATAGCTGGCGGCCTCACTCATGAGAAAGGCGATGACGGATGCCATTTCGGCGGGCTCGGCGCGACGGCCCAGCGGAGGCACGAACTTGGCAATGGATTCGCCATAGCGCGGGTCCTGCAGGCCCGCCTGCAGCAAAGGCGTCTCGGTCGCGCCGGGGGCGATGGTGTTCAGGCGCACGCCGGCCTGGCCCCATGCCGTGGCGCGCTTGCGCACGGCCACCGTGAGAGCGTTCTTGCTGCCTGCATAGGCCAGGTTGCCGCCCTGCTCCCCCGCCTGTTCGACAATGGCGCGGGCCTTGGCTTCCTCGCCGGCTTCCAGTGCCGGTGCCAGCGGGTTCCTGTCGTGCGCCAGATGCGCGGAAGCCACGGACGAGATGACGACGGCAGCGGGCTGGCGGCCCTGTTCCAGCAGCGGCAGAAAAGCGTCCAGCAGCTCGGTCGCGCCAAAATAATTGACCGAAACCACATTGCCGACTACCTTGGTCTGCGGCCCCAGGCCGGCACACAGCACCAGGCCGTCCATGCTCTTGCCGCACCTGGCCTGCACATCGGCGACCGCCTGGCTGCGGCCCTGGGCCGTCGAGAGGTCGGCGATCACTTCTGCATCGCGGACATCGATGCCGACGATCTGGTGGCCGGCCGCCTCCAGGGCCTTGCGTGTGGCGGCGCCGATGCCGGTGGCGCAGCCGCTCATCACGATGATGGACATGTCTTGTTTCCTTGGGTCTGGGTTGTGATGGCGCACATCAAAGCCCATCACGAAAAGTCAGACTACATGCAAACGGACGATGTGATTCCCCTAGGGAGAATTTACCGTGGCCATTTCTACACTGGCGCAACGTTTGCGTGTGAGGAAACCAGCCATGTCCCCCCATCTCTTCCAACCCATCACCATCGGCCATCTCACCCTCAAGAACCGGATTCTGATGGGCTCCATGCATACCGGGCTGGAGGATCAGGCTCAGGGTTTCGAGAAGCTGGCCCTCTTCTACACCGAGCGTGCCCGGGAGGGGCTGCAGCTCATCGTCACCGGCGGCTTCGGCGTCAACGAGTACGCACTGGGCATGCCCGAGCATGCCGAGTTCTCGACGCTGTGCACGCACGAGCAGGCGGCCCGGCATCGCCTCATCACGGACGCAGTGCATGCCGAGGGCTGCCACATCCTCATGCAGCAACTGCATGTGGGCCGCTACGACCACGGCAGCGGCGGCGTCTCGCCCAGCAGCGTGCTCTCCAAGCTCAGCAGCCGCAGCTCGCGCGAACTCAGCGCGGCCCAGATCGAGCAGATCATTGCCGACTATGTACGCTGTGCCTGCCTGGCCCGTGAAGCCGGCTATGACGGCGTGGAAGTCATGGGCGGCGAGGGCTATCTGATCAACCAGTTCCTGGCGCCGCTGACCAACTTCCGCACCGACGAATGGGGTGGCGATGCCACCGGCCGCAGCCGCTTTGCGCTGCGCATCGTGCAAGGCATACGCGCGGCCGTGCCCGAGAACTTCGTCATCAGCTTTCGCCTGTCCCTGATGGATCTGGTCGAGCATGGCAGCCACTGGAAGGAAGTGCTGGACCTGGCCCGCCAGCTGCAAGCCGCTGGCGTGGACCTGTTCAACACCAGCGTGGGCTGGCATGAAGCGCGCATTCCCACCATCGCCATGATGGTGCCGCGCGCGGCCTTCAGCTGGGCAGCCGAGCAGCTCAAGCATGCGGTCAGCGTTCCCGTGGCGGCCAGCAACCGCATCAACACTCCCGAAGTGGCCGATGACCTGATTGCCCAGGGCCATGCCGACATGGTGGCCATGGCCCGCCCCTTTCTGGCCGACCCGGCCTTTGTGCGCAAGGCGCAGGCAGGCCAGAACAGCGCCATCAACACCTGCATTGCCTGCAACCAGTCCTGTCTGGATCGCATCTTCACGCGCCAGCAGGTCAGCTGCCTGGTCAACCCCAGAGCCTGCCGGGAATGGGAATGGCCCCAGGAAAAAGCCGCAGCACCGCGCAAGATCGCCGTGCTCGGCGCGGGCCCCTCGGGACTGGCCTGCGCGCGCGAGGCGGCCGACCGGGGCCACAAGGTGACGCTGTTCGAGCCCGGCATCCGCATCGGCGGCCAGTTCTTTCTGGCGCAGAAAGTGCCCGGCAAGCAGGAGCTGGGCGAGACGCTGCGCTATTTCGAGCATGAGATCCAGCGCCTGGGCATAGAGCTGCGGCTCAACACCACACCGGACATCGACACCTTGAGCGGCTTTGATCATGTGGTCGTGGCCACGGGAGTGACACCGCGGCGCAGCGGCATCGAGGGCGAGAACAGCTCCAAGGTGGTGGACTATATCGAGGCATTGCGCAGCCCCCGCTTTGTCGGCGAACGCGTGGCCATCGTGGGCGCGGGGCCGCTGGGCTTTGACATGGCCGAGCTGCTGTCCCATCACAAGGCCGACGACGGCAGCGTGGCCGCCTTCGACCGCGAATGGGGCATCGATCCAGAGCGCCAGCTGCGCGGCGGCATCAAGGCCAGCGAGAAAGCCGATTCGCCGCGTCAGATCTGGCTGCTTCAGCGCAGCAAGGCGGCCATGGGCAGCAGCCTGCCCACCACCACGGGCTGGATCCGCCGCGCCCGGATCAGGAACAAGAGCGCACGCATGTTCAACGACGTGGAATACATCCATATCGACGACAACGGCCTGCACTTGCGCATACGCGGCGAGCAGCGCTGCCTGAGCGTGGACCACATCGTGGTCTGCGCCGGACAGGAGTCGCACGACCCCTGGTCGCCCAGGCTTCAGGCCTGCGGTATTGCGCATACCGTGATTGGCGGTGCACGCAATGCGCACAAGATTGATGCTGCGAGAGCCATCGAGGAAGGCGCCGAACTCGGCCGCAAACTATAGGAGACAGCGAGAAAATGAACAATCCCCACGCATCCCTGCTGCAGACAGGACGTATCGGCTCCATGGAGCTGAAGAACCGCGTCGCCATGGCCCCCATGGGAGAGAACTTCGGCGGCGACGACGGCTGCTGCGGCGAACGCACCCAGGCCTATTACGAAGCCAGGGCTCAGGGTGGAACCGGTCTCATCATCATGGGAACGACGGCCATTTCCTGGCCTTCGGGCACCAGCGAGCCGCACCAGCTGGGCATCTCCAACGACAGCTTCATCCCCGGCCTGGCTGAGGTCACGCGCCGCGTCCATGCCCATGGCGGCAAGATCGCGGTGCAGATCAATCACAGCGGCAAGGTCGCCGCCCACGACCGCGCCTGCGGCCGCGAAATGTGGGTGTCCTCCATGCCGCCCGACGGCCCGGTTCACGACGGCATGCGCACCATCACGCCCAAGGAGTTCTCGACCTTTGTCGGCGTCGGCCCCTACCCGGAGCGCTACCGCATCATGGACAAGGCCGATATCGCGCAGATGGTGGAGTGGTTTGCCGCTGCGGCCCTGCGCGCCAAGCAGGCCAACTTCGACGCGGTGGAAGTGCATTGCGCGCACAACTACATGATCGCCAATTTTCTCTCGCCCTTCTTCAACAGCCGCACCGACGAGTACGGCGGTAGCTACGAGAACCGCAGCCGCCTGCTGCGCGAGGTGCTGACCGAGGTGCGCAGGCGCGTGGGCCCCGACTATCCGGTCTGGGTACGTCTGGACGCGCAAGAGATGCACACGCCCGGCGGCATCACCATGGACGAGGCACTCAAGACCGCCAGGCTCTGCGAGGAACTGGGCATGGACGCCATCAGCGTCTCGGCCTATGCCCGCATGCCCACCGGCTCGGCGTTCACCGACGCCCCGATTCCGCAGAAGCAGAACGCCTACCGCGAATTTGCGCGGCAGTTCAAGCAGTCCGTGAGCCTTCCCATCATCTCGGCTGGACGCTGGGAGCTTGACGATGCCGCCGATGCCGTGACCAGGGGGGAGATCGACTTCGTGGCCATGGGCCGCAAGCTGCTGGCCGAGCCCGACATGGTCAACAAGCTGCAGGCCAATGCGGCCGGCGACGTGCGCCCCTGCATCTACTGCTATGCCTGCGTGAGCGAAATCTTCGTCAACCGCGGCATCAAGTGCGCCGTCAATGCGTTGACCGGTCATGAAGCCGTCAAGACCATTGCCTTTGCGGCCAAACCCAGGCATGTGCTGATCGTCGGCGGCGGCCCCTCGGGCATGGAAGCGGCGCGCGTTGCCGCCCTGCGCGGCCACCGCGTGACGCTGGTCGAGCGCAGCGACCGCCTCGGCGGCACGCTGTTCTTTGCCGCCCTGGCCTATCCCGAGAACGGCCGCCTGCTCGACTATCTGGTGCGGCAGATGGACCACCCGAACATCCAGCTGCGCCTGAACACCACGGTCGATGACGGACTGCTGGCCGAGTTGCAGCCCGACGAGATTCTGGTGGGCACCGGCGCCAGGCGTGCCGCCCCCGCCATCGAGGGCGCCCAGCAAAGCCATGTCTGGAGCGGCGACGAGCTGCGCCGCCTGATGACGGGCGACCGGGCCGACGAAATTGCCAAGGCCAAGCTGAATCTGGCCGAGCGCGCACTATTCAAGGCCGGCGGCATGCTCAAGGTGACGGACAGCACGGCAGCGATCCAGAATCTGTCCAAGCTATGGATGCCCCTGGGCAAGCGCGTGGTCATCATCGGCGCAGGTCTGGTCGGTCTGGAGCTGGCCGAATTCCTGCTCGATCGCGGCCGCGAAGTCACCGTGCTGGACCCCGGTACCCACCCCGGCACCGAACTGGCCATCGTGCGCCGCTGGCGCGTGTACGACACCGTGAAGAACCACGGCAAGCTGCTGATGCAGTCCAGCGTCACGCGCATCGAGCGCAAGGAAGTCGTCTGGACGGACAAGAAAGGCGAGGAATACCGTACGCCCGCCGACTCCGTGGTGCTGGCCATAGGCGCCGAGGCCGATTCCAGCGTCGCCGAGCAGCTGCAAGCCCTTACCCGGATTCCCGTGCGCCGCATCGGGGACTGCCGGGACCTGGGCTATATCGAGGGGGCCATGCATTCCGGCCATCAGGCCGGGCGCGAAGTCTGAAGCCACTGACCGGAGAGCCGAGACCGCCTGCAGGCGGTTCTTCGCAAAAACTACGGCAGGCAGTGTCGGCCTTTTGCCGCTGGGCGCCAGTTGGTCTGCCCGGAGCAACAGGAAACAGTCACCGGACTGCGTCCAGCCGCAAGCCACCGCTTCAGGCCAGCAGCCCTATACTTTTCGGGCCCCTCCAACCTCACGACCGACGACAAGACCCAATGCACGCAAGGGAATGCTTCATCGCTTTGCTGGGAGTTCTGGTGCTCACCCAGGCAGCACCGGCTTCTGCACAGAACAACAATGGAAAAAATCTCTTCACCCAGAGATGTGCCGTCTGCCACGGTGCAGATATCAAGGGCACCGGCCCCTTGGCCAGGAAAAGCAATCCTCCCACGCCGGATCTGACCAGCGCAGCTTTCAGGAAGCGGCTCCAGGAATATCCGGGCGTCATTGTTTCCTCGGTCATACTCCGACCGAACGGGGACCTGATTCCCAGAACCCTGCGGGAGAACGGGGTCAAGCTCGCCCCGCATCCCTGGACGGTGCAGGATTTTCGCGACCTGAACAAATACATGAGCGACGTGATTTCAAAAAGCCGATGACTGCGCCCGCCCCTGCCCGGGACGCCCTGGCCTGTATAGACCCAGCCCCGCAAACTGTATAAAGAAACAGTAGACTCTGGACTTGATACCTCCCCGACCAAGGTCCAGACATGTCAGCAGAACTCGAACAAGAAGACCTCTCCATCTTCGAAGACCGCCTTTGGCATCACAAGGGCTGGGAAGCCCGCGTCATCAAGAATGAAGACGACGATGGCTGGGCCGTGTCCATGACTCAGGACGGCCAGGCGGAGCCCGCTCTGGTCGGCCCATGGACCATGGGGCGCGACAAGAAGAACCCCAAGCCTCTTGATGTATCGGCCTTCAACACCCTGGTGAAGACCGCCAGCGAAGTCATACGCCGGCATGAGCAGCACCAGGCGGCGCTGTTGCACAAAGCCATTCAGATCGATGTTCGCGGATCGCGCGTGACCGTGGCGCTCGATATCGAGCCCGATGAGGACAACCCCACGGCGACTCTCACGGCCACCGCGGCCGACGGCAGCGAGCTGGCCAAGGTAAGAGTCCGGCCCGACCATGGCCTCAACCGTGCCTCCGCGCAGCGCTGGGCAGACGCAGGCTACCCGCGTTACAGCGAGGACTGAGCCAGGACGGGCAATGGCCCGGCGCCGCTCTCCGCAGACCTGAGGAGCTTGTTCACCGAGAGGGCCGTCAACACCAGCCAGCACCCGTGACGGCCAGAGGCCGAATACCGGACAGCGAGCCGGCCTGAAGCTCACGCACCGGGCCGAGAGCGCAGTGCGGCCTCGAACCGGTCCAGTTCCTGCTGCAGCGTGCCGCGATGCCTGAAACGCTGGCCGGCACGCTCGTACCAGTTCTCTGCGTCCTCGAGATCGCCCTCCTGCAGATGCAGCAGCCCATGCAACCAGGCTGCAAGCAGGCCTTCATGCTGCTGCACGGCATCGTGCGCGCCATTCCATTGCCCGGCCCGCATCTGCAGCACGATGGCTTCCAACTGTGCGTTGACATCGCTCATGACAGGACTGCGCTTGTGCTCAGGCCAGCAGCGCCTGCTGCACCAGGTGGCTGTCCACATACTGTTCCATGCTCGTGATCCTGCCCTCGTTGAGCCGGTACAGATGGGCGAAGCTAGCCGTCATTGCCTTGCCCGTCTCGCGATAGGTGCCCGAGTAGACGCCGAAGGCGGCCACGCGGTCGCCATCGGCCAGGTAGGTGTGGACCTTGGCGCTGTAGCAGTCCCACTCCGTCGCCAGCCGCTGGAACACGCCCGCGACGATTTGCTGCGGGCCGATGTAGGTTCCGGCATAGGGAAAGCCGGCGGCCTCTGTCCACCGCGCGTCGGGCGCCAGTGCGGCCAGCAGATTCCTGCCGTTCTCCTCGGGCAGACCTTCGTAGGTCGAGCGGATGATGTCCAGATTGGTGGTCATGGTGTGCTTCCCGGGCTTCAGCCCCATTTCATCTCGGCCTTGGCCACCTTGGCGCCGATCTGCAGCGCAGCGGCCAGGCCGGCGTCAGGATAGCGCTTGTTCATGGCGGCGATCAAGGCATCGCCATTGGCGGCCTTGGCCAGTTCCTGCTCGAAGGCCAGCAGGTATTCGCGGGTGTAGTTCACGGCCGAAACGTCCAGCGCGCCAGGGGCGCCCAGGTGGCCCGGCACGACCACGGCCGGCTTGCGTGCGGCGATGGCCTCCAGATTCCTGACCCAGGCGGCGCGAGAGGCTGGCGTCGGGGTATCGGCCGTCCACACATGCAGGCCCGAGAACACCAGCACACCACCGAAGACCGCATTCAGCGAGGGAACCCACAGGTAGCGGCGGTTCTCCAGTCCCTGCGCCTTGACGATTTCGATGCGGTGGCCTTCCAGCATCAGCGCGGGACCGTCATAGGCTTCGGGAAAGACGATGTCGGCGAGCTTCTGCGGACCGTTCTCCTTGAGCTGGGGCGCCCAGGTATCAATCTTCTTTTGCACGTTGGCGCGGATGGCGGCAATGGTGTCGGAGGCTGCGATCACCCTGGCAGCGGGAAAGGCGGCCTTGATCGGTCCCAGGCTGAAGTAGTAATCCGGGTCGCTCTGGCTGATATAAATGGTGCTGAGCTGCTTGCCCGAAGCCTTGATGGCTTCGGCCACGGCGCGGCCATCGGGCAGGGAAAAGCCGCCGTCGATAAGAACGGCCTCCTGGTCGCCCGAAAGCAGCACGGGCGCACGGAAAAAGCCTTTGTCGTCTGCAGGGAAGTGCTGCCATTGCAGCCTGGATTGGCCGGTCACGGCAGCGGCGCAACCTGCCAGGCCTGTAACGATTCCGGCAGCGGCGGCGGTATGAACAAAGTCTCGGCGATTCATCATGATGGTTCTCCGGTAATTTCGGGATGGCGAGGTTGAAAGGCGAAAGCCTCAAGCCTTGGAGACTTGCTCGGCAAAGGCCTGCGGATTGGCGTAAGCGGCACTGGAATTGAGCAACTGGCGCTGGCCATGGGTTTCCAGGATGAAGCACGGAACGCCACGCGCGCCGAACTGGCCCAGCAAGGCCTGCGCAGCGGCGATACGGACGCGATTGGCTGCCAGCAGTTCGCCCTCAGACCGCAGCAGGCATGCAGCCGCCTGCTCCAGTCCCAGGGCCTGCAGCACGGCCGCCAGCGGCTCCAACCGGGTGATGTCCTCGCCGTTGACATATCGCGCATGCTGGATGGCTTCAAGGGCCTCTGGCTCGCGCTCGGGGGCGGTCAGGCTGACGGCGCTCAGCGCCAGGGTGGCCGGACCGCTGTCGAACCGCTGCTGGCGGTCCGACAGCACCTGGCTGCGGTAGCGCTCGCTAAAACGCTGGCCCGTCAGGCGCTCAATGCGCTGGTCGTTGCTCCAGGCATAGGCCGCAAAGTCGTCGTCCATGGGACGTGCACCCGCGCCGGCGAAGAGGCCGCTGGGCAGCAGGCGCAGTTCGACCTCGGGCGCTTTGCCCAGGGCCGCCACTGCCGAGGCGGCACCGTAGCACCAGCCGCACAGAGGGTCGAATACGTAATGCAGGGTCTTGGTCACAAAAGGGCTCCATGGCTTGAATACCGTGATCGTAGAAACAAAGCATTGACAGAAAAACCCCGATCGAATAGATAAACCGTATGTCAATGGCAAACAATCCAGAAGAATCCATCGCCGGCAGGCTTGCCAATCTCAAGCGCCTGGCCTACTTCGCAGCCGTGGTGGAGACCGGCAGCTTCACGGCCGCCGCAGACCGGCTGGGAATCACCAAGGCCGTGGTCAGCCAGCAGGTCGCCAGACTCGAACGTGAGTTCCGCACCACGCTGCTGACCCGCACCACCCGCAAGGTCGTGCCCACCGACGCAGGCAGGCTCTTCTATCAGCGCTGCGCATCCATCCTCAAGGAGGCAGGCGATGCCTTCGACGAACTCGGAGAGGTGGCGGCCGAGCCTTCGGGCATCCTGCGCCTGACCGCTGCGCTGGACTATGGCATCACGGCGGTGGTGCCTGCCATCACCGAGTTCACCCGGCGCTACCCCCAATGCAAGGTGGATGCCGTGTTCAGCGACCAGTCGCTCGACCTGATGTCGGGGCAGGTGGAGCTGGCGATCCGCGTGGGCTGGCTTTCCGACCTCAACGTGCAGGCCCGTCAGATCGGGAGCTTCCGGCAACTGCTGGTCGCCGCGCCCTCGATGCGCCGGCAAGTGGGGCAGCTCAAGCAGCCGCAGCATATCGGCGCGCTGCCTTTCGTGGCGAACACGGCCTTGCGTGACCCCTGCAGCTGGCGCTTCTCGCGCGGCGAGCTGGAGCAGCAGAGCGTGACCGTGCATCCGGTGATCTCGCTGGATGCGACGCTGGGCGTGCGCGAGGCCGTGCGCCAGGGCGCGGGCCTGTCGGTACTGCCCGACTTCGCAGTGGCCGATGATTTGAAGAACGGCACGCTGATACAGGTACTGCCCAGATGGTCGCTGCCCTCGGGGGGCATTCATGCCGTATTCCCGACGGCACGCTTTCGGCCTGCCAAGGTGAAAGCCTTTGTGGACCTGATGCAGGAGCACATCCTCCCCAGGACATGACCGAGGCCGGCCATCAGGCGCCAAGCAAGCGGCTCAGCCTGCGACATGCTGAAACCACACCAGACCGCCATCGCACAACGGCCGCATCATCCGGAGGAGGCACTAGCTTGCAGACGTTGCAATTGCGCTTGACCACGAACACAAAGGCTCGATTCAAGCCGCAGCTTGGCTCAAGCGACATCGTCAAGAGCGCATAGAAAAAGGGAGCCCAAGCTCCCTTTTTCTGCGCGAAACGGTCGGTCCCGCCTGAGCGGTGCCTTCAGACTCAGAAGTTCGGCGCTTCCACACCTCCGTCCACTCCCAGCACCTTGCCGGTCACCCAGCTGGATGCGGGGCTGGCCAGAAACAGCGCGGCGTTGGCAATGTCTTCGGGCTGGCCCATGCGTGCCATGGGCGTGGTCTTTTCCATGCGCTCCTTGCGCTCGGGCGTGAGAAACGGTGCCAGCGCATCGGTCATGATGGTGCCGGGCTCGATGGCGTTGATACGCACCCTCGGGCCAAAGTCCTGCGCCAGGCAGCGCGTGAGCTGGTTGAGCGCGGCCTTGGAAGCCGCATAAGCGCTGAAGTACTTTTGCGAGTAGCGCGCCGCCGTGGACGAGATATTGACCACCGCGCCGCCGCCTGCGGCGTCCATGGCGGCGGCCACCTTCTGGATCAGCGTATAGGCAGGCACCACATTGAAGGCCAGCATGTCGCCCACGGCCTTGCCCGTGACCTTGCGTGGGTCGTTGGGGCCGCCGCCGCCCACATTGTTGATGAGCACATTGATCTTGCCCAGCTCGGCCACGGTGCGATCGATCAGGGCCTGCAGGTCCTCGTCCCGGTTCACATCGCCAGGCACGATGATGGCGCGGCGCCCCAACACTTCGATCTCGGCCTTGACGGCCTGCAGATCCGCCTCGGTTCTCGCAAACAGCGCCACATCGGCGCCCGCCCTGGCCAGCGTGATCGCACAAGCACGGCCAATTCCCTTGCCCGCACCGGTCACTACAGCAACCTGACCCTCCAGCGAAAACTGGCGAAAAATCTCGTTCATGTCTCTTCCTCTGATTGCGTTCCAAGCCAGCCATGCTCTGCATGAAACGCTTTTGAAACATCAGCCAAACGGACCATGAGACAACTCCCATGGTCGGCCCGTGCAGCTTGTGTCAACACGCAAGAAATGAGCCCCTGAAATGGATAGCGCTGCACCGGGGAAGAGCCGCGAATCAGGCAGATTCAGAATCAGAGACAGCGAGCAAGGGCCCAGGATGCTCCGCTGTCCCTCAGCGAAGCTGTCGTTCCCCTCCGAGAAGCACAGAGGGGCAAGCCGCGCTTCGGCTCAGGGGGTGACAGCGGCCTGCAGCATCTGTGCGAACTGCTCGTTATATGGCGGCAGCATGCCCCACTCTCGACGCGGGTCGTGGCTGCCAGCCTTGTAGACGGAGCGCGCATGACTGAACTCGAGAAAGCCCTCCCGGCCATGGTAGTGACCCATGCCCGAAGCCCCCACGCCGCCGAACGGGGCGTCTTCCAGCGCCGGATGCATGACCACATCGTTGATGGAGACACCGCCGGACAGCGTGTTGTCCAGCACCCAGCCCTGCTCCGTCTCGTCGTTGCCGAAGTAGTACAGCGCCAGCGGGCGCTCGCCGGCATTGATCGCCGCCACCGCATCGCGGATATTGTGGAAACTGCGCAGTACCAGGGCCGGGCCGAAGATTTCATGCAGGGAGATCTCGGCGTCGGCAGGCGGGTTGATGACCAGCGCCAGCGGCAGGCGACGGTCCGATCCGGCTTGCGCGGCACCGACTTCCAGCACGCTCAGGCCACGCGCCTTGGCATCGTCCACATAGGCTTTCACACGGGCATGGTGTCGCTCGTTGATCACAGGCGTCATATCCGCATTGCCGCTCACCGAGGGATACAGCGACTGGTATTGCGCCGCAATCCCTTCGGCCAGCGCCTGCAGCCGCGACTCATGGACCCAGACCTCGTCGGGTGACACGCACAGCTGGCCGGAGTTCAGCGACTTGCCCACGGCAATGCGTTCGGCCGCATGGGCGATATCGGCCGTGTCGCCGACCAGCACCGGAGACTTGCCGCCCAGCTCCAGCGTCACGGGCACCAGATTCCTCGCGGCGGCAGCCATGATGAGCTTGCCCACACTGGTGGAGCCCGTGAAGACCAGGTGGTTCCAGGGCTGCTCGGCAAATGCTGCCGCCACCTCGGGGCCGCCCTGCACCACGGCCAGTACCTGGGGATCAAAGCGTTTGGCCACGGCCTCGGCCAGCACCTGGGCCGTGCGCGGTGCGATTTCGGAAGGTTTGAGCACGGCCCGGTTGCCCGCCGCGAACGCGCAGGCCAGCGGCGACAGCAAGGTGAACAGCGGCGCATTCCAGGTGCCGATGATGCCGATCACGCCCTTGGGCTGGTACTTGACCCAGGCCGTGGCACCAAACATGTCGAAGGGTTTGACGCTGGGACGCACCGAGTCGCCCAGCCAGTCCTTGAGATGGTCGCGCGCATGCTTGAGCGAGGCCAGCGAGCCCAGGATGTCGTTGGCCAGCGAAAATACGGCAGGGCGGCCGCCGAAGTCTTCACCCATGGCCTGGCACAGGGCATTCCTGTGCTCCACCAGCATGTCGATGAGCTGCTGCAGGCGCTGCATGCGCACTTCGGCGCTGACTGCACCTTCTTCGATGAAAGCCTGCTTTTGCATGTCCAGCAGCTGGCGGATGCCGATGGACGAATTCGTCTGGGTCATTTTGTCTCCTGAATATTTCTCTTGAAAGCCATGAACGGGAAGGCACATGCTCGGACCTGAAGATTTCCTGGTCGTCGTCCAAAAAGACGATGGCATAACCCTGAGCCCCTCGCACGATGCTGCGCATGCACACCCCTCAAAACCCGCCTCCCGCCGTCAGCTGGCGCACTCATCTCAGCCTCGCCTTGCTGGCGCTGGTCTATATTTTCTCCTTCATTGACCGGCAGGTTCTGTCTATTTTGCTGGAACCCGTCAAGCAGGAATTCGGTGCCTCCGACACCGAGATGGGTCTGCTCACGGGGCTGGCCTTCGGTCTGATCTATGCGATGCTGGGTGTGCCCGTGGGGCGTCTGGCCGACACCCGCAACCGCCGCAACATCGTGGCCCTGTGCTGCGGCATCTGGAGCCTGGCCACCGCAGCCTGCGGCGTCGCCACCCAGTACTGGCATATGCTGCTGGCCCGCATGAGCGTGGCCGTGGGCGAGGCGGGCGGCATGGCGCCGTCGGTGTCCATAGTCTCCGATCTCTACCCACCCAAGATGCGCTCGTTTGCCATCAGCCTGTTCATGATGGGCCCCAACCTGGGCACGCTGCTGGGCCTGGTCATCGGCGGCATGGTGGCCCAGCACTACGGCTGGCGCTCCGTGTTTCTGGCCTTCGGCATTCCGGGCGTGATTCTGGCCCTGCTGGTGTATTTCTTTGTCAGGGAACCCGCACGCGGCGCCTATGAAACCGCCCGTGTCGCCGCGCAAGGCAGCGCCCCGCGTGAATCCATGTTCCGCCAGCTCAGGCGTCTGCTGGGCATGGCGCCGCTGCGCAATATCTGCATCGCCTGCGGCGTGGCCGGTATTGCGGGCTATGGCTACGGCGTCTGGGCACCGAGCTTTTTCATGCGCATTCACGGCATGAGCATCTCCCACGCCGGCCTGGTGTTCGGCCTGGCCAGCGGCCTGGGGGCCGTGTTCGGCGCCATGTTCTGTGGCTGGCTCAGCGACAGGCTGACCCAGCGCGACGCGCGCTGGCAGCTGCGTCTGGCCGCCATGGGAACGCTCTGCGCCGTGCCGGCCGGCGTGGCCGTCTTCTTCTGGCCCGTTTCCGACTTCTGGACGGTTGCCGGCATCAAGGTCCCCTACGCCATGGCCTTTGCGCTGTTGTTCGGTTTCTTCGCGAGCTGGTTCGCCACGCTCTCATACAGCGCCGTGAGCCAGATGGTGACGGCCGCCGAGCGCAGCGTGGCCTCGGCCCTGCTCAACCTGTTCATGACCTTGCTCGGTGTGGGCCTGGGCCCGCTGGTCACCGGCATCCTGTCGGACTACTTTGCCCAAACCCATGGCTCCGAAGGCCTGCGCTGGGCGCTGATGGGCGTGACCTCGCTGCTGCTCATCACCTCGATCTTCTTCGCACTGGCCATTCGCCCCTACCGTCAGCGCCTGCAGCAGCTGCAGACGGCTGCCGCCTGATCCCCCCAAAAAACCGGAGACTCTCATGAGCCAGCCCGTCGTTCTCATCACCGGTGCCAGCCGCGGCATCGGCGCGGCAACCGCCGTCTTCTTTGCCCTGCGGGGCTGGCGTGTGGCCATCACCGCGCGCACGCTGACCGAAGGCGCGCAACTGGACAACCAGCTGCGTCTGCCCAACGGCCAGTTGCTGTCCGGCAGCCTGGAGTCCACCGCCCGAGCCATCGAGGCCGCCGGCGGCGAGGTATTTACCCATGTCATGGACCTGATGGAGCTGAACAGCCTGGACAAGGCGGCCGATGCCGTGCTGCAGCGCTTTGGCCGTGTCGATCTGCTGATCAACAACGCCGTCTACCAGAACCGCGAGATCAACCACCTGATCCCCGAGATCACGGCCGGGTCGCTGCAGCGCTGCCTGCAGGGCAATGTCATCGCCCCGTTCCATCTGGCCCAGCGCCTGCTTCCCTCCATGGCGGCACAAGGCGGCGGCCGCATCATCAATGTGTGCTCGGCCGCAGGTCAATACAACCCGCCCGTTCCGGCCGACCAGGGCGGCTGGGGATTTGCCTACGGGGCTTCCAAGGCCGCTGTTGCGCGCCTGGCCGGCTGCATCAACACCGAGTACAGGCAGCAGAATGTACGCGCCTTCAGCGTCAACCCCGGTGTGGTGACGACGGAGGCCGTCAAGGCCACGCTGGGCGACGACGGCGTGCTGGCCCAGCGCTATGGTGCGGCCACGCCCGAACAGATCGCGGCCGCCCTGTTCTGGCTGGGCTCCGAGCCCGAGGCCCTGTCGCTGGCCAAGTCCCACACCATGCTGGACCTGCAGCCTCTGTACCAGGAGCGTGTGGCAGCGGCCGCGACCACCTCCTGAGCACGCACTCACACTCGGACTGGTGCAAACCCTGGGCAGTTTGCGCCAGCTCAAAAGCGCTCCGGCACTCGTCCAAACAGAGTATGCGCGGCGGCGCCGCCTGCCAGAAGATGCATCCGTCCAAAACTAAATACGGAGACCTCTGCAATGGCAACCACGAAGGACTACCGCCTCGGTGAATTTACCTACCCGCGTGGCTGGTTCATGATTTCCGAGGCCAGTGCGCTCGACACCCACAAGCCCGTGGCCGTGCGCTTCTTCGGCCAGGATTTCGCGCTGTACCGCGGCCGCGAAAGCGGCAAGGTCGTGCTGCTGGACGCTTACTGTCCCCATATGAAGACCCATCTGGCGGCGCCCAACGCCACCAGCTATGTAGTCATCGACGGTGGCGGCAGCAACGTGGAAGGCGACGGCATCCGCTGCCCCTACCACGGCTGGCGCTTCGGCGCGGACGGCAAGTGCAACCACATCCCCTATCACGACGGCGCCATTCCGGCTGCGGCCGCGGTCAAGAGCTGGAAGGTGGTCGAGCAGTACGGCGCCATCTGGGTCTGGTTCGATCCCGAAGGCGGCGAGCCCGACTACGATCTGCCCACTTTTGGCGACTGGCATGACGAGACCTATGTCAACGGTCAATGGGACTACCTGGGCGAGTTGAACCAGCATCCCATGGAGGTCGTGGACAACATTGCCGACTATGGTCATCTGAGCCCCATCCATGGCTCCACCGTGGCGCGCTTCGAGAACGAGTTCAAGGGCCACAATGCCATCCAGCGCCAGTGCGGCGGTCACCGCACCCTGGTGGGCGAAGGCGGTGCCAGCGCCGATCTGCACACCGACACCTGGTACCACGGCCCCGCCATCCTGGTCTCCAAGGTCAGCGGCATGTTCAACTCCTTCATGATGATCAT
This sequence comes from Comamonas sp. Z3, assembly GCF_008121565.1. Classification (NCBI taxonomy): domain Bacteria; kingdom Pseudomonadati; phylum Pseudomonadota; class Betaproteobacteria; order Burkholderiales; family Comamonadaceae; genus Comamonas; species Comamonas sp. Z3. Next base: position 193,652 of record NZ_VOQU01000001.1, on the reverse strand, counting down.
GCATACCCCCATCGAGGACGGCAGGATCAAGGTCTGGCACAACCTGCTGGTGAAGACCGCGCATGGCGGCCTGCCCACCAAGGCGGACGAAATTGCCGCCAAACAGTACCAGGAGGCCAGCCGCCTGGCCTTTGCCCAGGACTTCGAAGTCTGGTCGCAGAAGGCGCCCTGCCTGAACCCGCTGTTCATCCCCAGCGACGGCGCCTTCCTCAAGGCCCGCATCTGGTACAAGCAGTTCTACAACCCGCGCACCAAGACTGCCGAGTATCTGGACCAGTGCGAAGGCAGATACATTCCGCGCGGCATGGTGGCCTATACCCAGGAAGCCGAGGAAGTGACAGCCTGATCTCCATTGACTCCAAGGCCAAAGGCCCATGCGCTTGCATGGGCCTTTTTTGCAGGGTTGAAGACCTCTCCCTGAAAACCATAGCTGCCAGCGCTTTATCTTCATGGAAATTCAATACAAAGCATATTGAATTCCTTATTCATAAAGCGTAAGAAGCTACTATTTTTCAAGTCCTCAAGATCTGGCGTGCGTCACCTCTGTCAGCATGAAGACATGTTCGCCCCAGCCAAACTCGCCGTCCTGCGCACGGGCCGATACATCGAGTGACACCGCTGCCGCCTGCGCCTGCTCCACCGAGTCAAACCACCACTCAACCACATGGCGGTAGCCGTAGCCGGAAGGTGGTTGCTCATCGATGGTGTTGCAGACAATGCGGCTGGCCAGCCCCAGAGCAACGCTTTGCCACTGCAGTGGACAAATCTCAGGCAAGGCCGCAGCGCCGCGCCAGACGTCGCTGCGCTGCAAAAAGCCGATCAGCATGACTTGTTTGTGCTGCGGCAAGACATCTACGCACAGGCTGCCGCGCAACACCTGCTGACGGCACAGCAGCGAGAAATTGCGCACATAGTCGGCAAACACGCGCGGCTCGTCGGGACGCATGATGGCCAGAGTTTCCGGGTCGCACCAGATCGCAGAGCCGGCTTCGCGCTCGGCCAGCACCATGAGATTGACGCCGTCATGGTCCTTGCTCAGGGCTGCGGCATGTGCCTGTAGATGTCGTGAGCACTGGGCCACGGCCTTGACGCGCTGGCCCACGTTGCGGCACAGGCGGCCCAGCGCGGAATGCTCGCGCCAGGCCTGCGCAAACTCCTCTGGGCGCAGCGCCGGATTGCGCCGCGCCAGATAGATCATCTTCCAGACGGCACCGCCGCCCTGCTCGCTGGCCGCCTGCCTCTTCATGCGGCAACGGCCACTGGTGCGTGGGCCCTGCGGTAAGCCCCCGGGTAATGCTGGAGGGCCCGGTAGAACGCCCACACCGCCGGCACCAGCGTGCACATCATGATTGCCATGGCATAGCGCAGGCCTTCGCCGGGTGCGACGCTGTTGAGCACATCGCTGAGCCAGCCGGCCACGATGGGTCCCACGCCGTTGCCCAGCAAGGCCCCGGCCATCAGCACCATGGCGCTGGCCGTGGCGCGCCGCTCGGCGGCAACGACCAGGCTCAGGGCCGCATAGGTGGCCGGTGCCCACCAAGCCGTGAAGAAGGAATAGACCAGCATGCAGGCCATGGACAACATGAATTGATCCGAACCCACCAGCAGATAGCCGAAACCCAGCACCATGGCCACAGCGGTGCCGATCACGGGAATACGGATCTGCCAGCGCACGTCGCTGCGCGCCAGCCGGTCCGTCAACCAGCCCGAGAACAGACTGCCAGAGACCGAGAGCACAGCAGCCCCTGCGGAAATCGAGCCTGCCTGCTTGAGGCTGAGATCGAAGCGACGCGCCAGCAAGGCCACATTCCAGGCGCCGATCGAGATTCCCGCGATCAGCACGCAGGCTGCACCCAGAATCAGATAGCGGGTCACGGGCTCCTGCCATATCAGGGCGACTGCAGAGCGGGACTGCTGCCGGCCTTCCTGTGGTGCCGCGCCCACCTGTCCGACCGTGCGAACGGGTTCGCGCACACTCAGGCGCAGCACCAGGGACAGGAGCATGATGGCCACGCCGATGACGACCATGGTCACGCGCCAGCCCCACAGCTCGGCAAACAGCGGCCCCAGCAGCAAGGCCAGCAGGGCGCCCATCGCATTGCCGACGCCGAAGACACTCATGGCACGCGAGCGCTCATGGGGTTTGTAGAGATCGGCCAGGATGGACATGGAGGCCGCGCCGCCACCGGCATCTCCCAGGGCAGCGCCGGCGCGCGATGCCGTCAGTCCGCCAGAGCCGGCGGCCAGCGCGCCCAGTGCTGCCACCGCGCCGCCGGCGCCCCGGCACCAGGCAATCAGGCTGCGCCGTTCATGGCGGTCCGCCAGCCGCCCCAGAGGTATGCCCAGCGCAGCAAAGGTCAGCGCAAAGCCGAGTCCGGTAATCAGGCCGATCTGCAGGTCCGAGAAGCCGAACTCCTGCTTGATGGGCTGCAGCAGCACGGCCAGGATCTGCCGGTCCATGAAGGTCAGCGCGGACAAGGCCGTCAGCAGCGCCAGCACATACCCTCTCGATGGGTTCTGATGATTTGGTTGGGTCATTGTTTTCTTGGTTTTTGGCATCACGCAGAAGCTCTGGCCGCTGCTCGCGCCCTGTGCGCTGCACGTCCGGCACGGCGGCAGTCTTTCGACCCGTCTCGCACCTCGCGGTGCGGCGATATGCCGCCGGCTGCAGCACCGCCCTGAGCATCGTGATGCATGGGCTGCCGCACCCACATCGTCCCAACGGACGATTCCCTAACCCTGATAGGCGTTGCGTGCGGATTGCCTCTTAATGGAAGCTGCTGCGGGCACGGCCGCACACCAGAACCTCAAGGAGACCGACCTATGCAGCAGTTCGACTTGCTGATCCGCAACGGCCGCATCGTGGACGGCACCGGGGCCCCGATTTACCGCGCGGACCTCGGAGTGCGCAACGGGCACATCGCCGCCATCGGCCGGCAACTGGGCGACGCCGTGCAGCAGATCGATGCCGACGGATTGCTGGTGACGCCGGGCTTTGTGGACGTGCACACGCATTTCGACGGTCAGGCGACCTGGGATGAGAGGCTTTGGCCCAGCTCGCAGCAGGGCGTGACCACGGCGGTGATGGGCAACTGCGGCGTGGGCTTTGCGCCCTGCCGGCCCGAAGACAGGGACCAGCTGATTGCGCTCATGGTGGGGGTGGAGGACATCCCCGACACCGCGCTGCATGAAGGTCTGCGATGGAACTGGGAGAGCTTTCCCGAATATCTGCAAGCCTTGGCAGCGCGGTGCTACGACATCGATATTGCCGCCCTGCTGCCTCACGCGCCGCTGCGCGTCCACGCCATGGGCGAACGCGCCATACGGCGCGAGCCAGCCAGCGCCGAAGACATCAAAGCCATGCAGCAACTGGTCCGGCAAGGCCTGGCCGCCGGCGCCGTGGGCCTTTCCACCTCGCGCACCATGGCCCACCGCTCCAAGTCGGGGGACTTCACCCCCATGTACCAGGCCGCGAGCGAGGAGCTGCTGGCGCTGGGACTCGCGCTCAAGGACTACCCGAACAGCGTGTTCCAGATGATCTCTGACTTCGAACACGTCGGCGATGAATTCAGCATACTCACACGCGTCGCTCAGCGCACGGGCCGTGCCGCCACCCTCACCGTGCTTCAGTATCCGCACCGCCCGCAGCTGCACCGCGAACTGCTGCAGCAGATCGAGAAAGCCAACGCCGACGGGCTGCGCATCATGGGCCAGGTGCTGAACCGCCCGGTGGGCGTGCTCATGGGGTTCGAGTGCAGCCTGAACCCCTTCTCCTGCCGCCCCAGCTATGCGGCGCTGGCACCGCTCGAGCCGGCAGAACGCCTCAGGGCGCTGGCACTGCCCGCCACGCGCAGCGCCATCCTCGGCGAGAAGGACCGCAACCCCCATCTGTTCATGGAGTATTTCGGCCAGAACTTCGCGGGCATGTATCCCTGGCGCGGCGAAGAGCCCAACTATCTGCCGCAGGCAGGCGATTCGGTTCAGGCGCTGGCCGATGCCGCCGGCGTGCCGCCGCTGGAGTGGATGTACGACTTCATGCTGGGCCGTGAAGGCCAGGCCCTGGTCTATCTGCCCATGGCCAACTATCTGGACCATGACTGCAGCGCTGTGCACGAGCTGCTCGGCCATCCCCATACCGTACCCGCCTTGGGCGACGGTGGCGCCCATGTGGGCACCATCTGCGACGGCAGCGCCACGACGTTCCTGCTTACCGAATGGGTGCGCGAGCGCGGCCTGTTCAGCATCGAGCAGGCCATCCATCTGCTCACGCAGCGGCCGGCCTCGCTCTACGGCTTTGCCGACCGGGGAGTGCTGCAGCCGGGCAAGCTGGCGGACCTCAACCTCATCGATCTGCAGGCGCTCAGGATTGAGCCGCCGCATATCGCCAGAGACCTGCCCGCCGGCGGCAAGCGCTTTCTACAAGGCGCGCAGGGCTATCGCTACACCATCAAGTCCGGCCAGATCACCTACCGCGACGGCAGTGCCACCGAGGCATTGCCGGGCCGCCTGCTCAAGCGCAGCGAGCTGACGCCCGGCTGAGCGCGCCAGGGCATCCACGGCTTCGAGGCCAATCCGGCGCCTGAGACCGGCACCCGCTTTTCATTCGACAGGAGACCTCCGTGCATATCCCCGTATCCGCCTCCGGAACCGCGCCCCCGGCTCACGAGCAGCCGTCTTCCCTGAGCCACAGGCAGCGCAATTACATGCTGTTGGTGTTGTTCTTCGTCTACACCATGGCCATGGCCGACCGCAACATCATGGGCGTTCTCATCCAGCCCGTGCAGGCCGAGTTCCATATCTCCGACGGCGCCATGGGCCTGCTCACCGGCCTCGCGTTCGCGCTGTTCTACAGCGTGCTGGCGATACCGTTCGGGCGCTATGCAGACCGCTCCAACCGGCGCAATCTGGTTGCCTGGTGCTGCCTGGCCTGGAGCATTGCCACGGCCCTGTGCGGGCTGGCAGTGGGTTTCTGGACGCTGGCCGCTGCCCGCGTGGCGGTGGCGATCGGCGAGGCAGGCGGCAGCGCGCCGTCGGTGTCGATGATCGCCGATGCCTACCCTCCAGAGCAACGCAGCCGCGCCATGGGCATCTATATGCTGGGCGCGCATTTTGGCGTGCTGTTCGGCCTGGGCGCAGGCGCCTGGATTGCGCAGGAATACGGCTGGCGCCATGTCTTCATCTGGATGGCCATTCCCGGCATGGTGGTGGCCATGCTGCTGCGTCTTACCTGCATGGAGCCGCTGCGCAAGCCCTTGCCGCATGCGGATGGCAACATATCCCGGGCCCAGGAAGGATTTCTGCAGGTCCTGCAGTCGCTGCGTCGCAACCATGCCTTTGTCGGCATTGCCACAGCCGGCGTGATACTGACCTTCGCCGGTCAGGCCATAGGCATCTGGAACACCTCTTTTCTCGTGCGCTCCTATGGCCTGAGCCTCAAGGAAGCAGGTGCCATTTTTGGCGTTCTGGGTGCCAGCGCCGCCGTCACCGGGGCCCTGTTCAGCGCATGGCTGACCGACCGTCTGATCCGGCACGATGCGCGCTGGCAGCTATGGCTGCCTGCCATGGGGGTGCTGCTTTCCATCCCGTTCGGCATCTACTTCTACCTGGCGCCTGCCGAAGGCATCTGGCCGCTTTGGGGCCTGAAAGTGCCGCAGGCCATGCCCGCCTATCTGGTGTTCGGCGTGCTGATGAGCTTCTGGGTTCCGCCCACCTATGCGGCACTGACCAATGTGGTGGCCTCCACACGCATGGCCACGGCGATGGCGATCTTCGGACTCTGCGCCTCTGCCGTGGGCGGAGGACTGGGGCCCTTGGTCGTGGGCCTGATCAGCGACGGCCTGACGGCCAGCTACGGCAAGGAAGCCCTGCGCTATGGCCTAGTGGCCATGGTCGGATGCTGTCTGCTGGCCGTGCTCTGCTACCTGCTCTCGCTGCGTGACTATGTGCGCAGGGTCCAAGGCCATCCAGATACCTGAGGCACCCGAGCAACTGAGCAGCCGCCAGCGCCCCGGCCATCTGCCAGGCCATGGCCGGCCCGGGCGATCTCGCATTCCGGATCGCAAAGCCGTCGCTGGCTGCGCCGGGCGGTGCCTGGCCGAGACCGGCGATATAGTGGCTGCGTCAATTTCCGGGCCTACACGCCATGTACCTGCGCAAGCTCTCTATCCCGCTTCAAGCATCGCTCATGCTGAGCTGTTTCGCCATATCCTGCAGCGCGCAGGAGACTGCCGCCTGGGACCAGCAGGCCACGGGCCGCACTTCCATCACCAGACTGGGCACGATTGACTACGAGGTGGGCTACAGCAGCGTCGGCTTTGACCATTTCTCTTCTGAAATCGTGGCCAGATGGAATGACGGGGGAGCGCAGGAGCAGACGCTGTATGAAGGCATTTACGACAGGCCGCCCGCCAAGGTCTGGGGGAGCGGGTCCCATCTGTGCGTGGCCATGCAGACCTGCGCACGCTATTCGGATCGCTGCAGCCGGTATGTGATTGCACACCGCTATGACGCGCAGGCAAAGGCATTTGTGGCACTGAAGTCCGAGAAGACGGCACGCCGGATCTGCGCTGCGGCACGCTGAAAAAAAAGAAGGAGGCCGGGGCCTCCTTTGAATCCCGTCGTCAGGCGCGACGAACAGGGTATTCCTTCACCGTCTGCAAATGCTCCTTCTTCTCGCTCAGGCTGTCGCGGCAGTCAGCGGCTCATGCCCGGCCACATAGGCCTTGGCCCAGCGGTAATCAGCCTTGCCTGCCGGGCTGCGCCTGACTTCAGTGGCCAGATACACAGCGCGCGGCAGCTTGTAGCCCGACAGATTGCTGCGGCAGACTTTCTCGAACTCCTGCAGATCGAATTCGTGGCCCGGCTGCACCTGCACCACGGCCACCACCTTGCTGCCCCAGCGCTCGTCCGGAACGCCCACGACCACCACATCCTGAACCGGCGGGTAGCGGCGCGCGGTTTCCTCCACCTCCTCGGGGTAGACCTTCTCCCCCCCGGTGTTGATGCATTGCGAGCCGCGGCCCAGCACCACATATTCACCCGTGGTGTCGATGCGAGCCCTGTCCCCCGTCAACACCCAGCGGCTGCCCTCGACCATGACGAAGGTCTCGGCCGTTTGCGTGGGATCGCCGTAATAGCCCAGGGGCATGTGGCCACGGCGCGAAAGAATGCCTTCCTCTCCGGGCTGGCTCAGAATGCGCAGGTCCTCGGAGATCACACTCAGGTCGGGACGCGGCGCGATGCGCATGAAACCTTCGCCCTCGGGCGTCTTCTCCCCCCCGCCCAGAACGCCGGATTCGGAGCTGGCCATACCGTTGTTGAGCACCAGATGCGGCACCTGCAGCAGCAGCCGCTCCTGCAGATGACGCGAGAACACGGCACCGCCGTTGCCGAAAATCATCAGCGACTTGAGCGGCCATCGCCCAGGGTTGTTCTCGAGCGCCTGGATGATGGGCAGGGCCATGGCATCGCCCACCACTGCCATCACATTGATCTGGTGATGCTCGATCAGATCCAGCATATGCACGGGATCGAAGTTCTTGCGCTCGTTCACATAGACGGGGTGCCCGGAAAACAGGCTGATCAGGGTCGCCCACATGGCCGCGCCATGCATGAGCGGAGCCGCCGCCAGATAGGCCAGCGCCGGGCCGTTGGGCACCAGTTGCAGCAGCTCCTCGGGTGTCTCGATGGGGGGGCGGCGGAAGTAATAGCCGCCACCGCCCAGGGCCCCCATGAACAGCGATTTGTGAGGCCACATCACGCCCTTGGGCAAGCCCGTGGTGCCGCCGGTGCAGAGCATGAAGATATCGTCGTCGCTGCGCTCGGCGTCCGTGAGTTCCCGGGCGCCTTCGGCCAGCACCGACTCGTAGGGCTGAACGCTTCTGGGCAGGCCATCGCGCACAGTGCCAACCCGCAGCGCAAGGCGCAGCGTGGGCACCCGGGGCATGACTTCCAGCACCGATGCATCGAAGTCCGCGCCATAGACCAGGGCTCGCAGATCCAGGCTGTTGAACAGTCCCTGCAGCTCATCGGCCACATAGCGGTAGTTGACGTTCACCGGCACGGCGCCGATCTTGCTGCAGGCAAAAAAGGCCTCCAGATACTCGGCGCAGTTGTAGAGCTGGATGCCGACGTTGTCGCCCCGCCCGATGCCGCGCGCGCGCAGCGCATTGCCCAGCTGATTGGCTCGCTCGTCGAGCTGCTTGAAGCTGAGCTTCTGGTCGCCGCAACCGAAGGCCGTGCGATCAGGTACGGCCTGTACCACCAGCTCAAAAATATCTGCCAAATTGAAGGTCCGCTTCATCTTCCTGTCTCCGTCTGTCCTTGAGTTGTTCTGAATTCACTGTGTCTGCAATCGCTCTCATGCTCGGCGGCTGGCCTGTGGCATCCATCGTCCGCTTGAACTGGGGACAGACCCTTGGTCACTGGCGCGCCAATGCTCGGACCCAACGGCCTGTGCTGCCAAGAGCGCCAACCCTGGGGCAGCTTTGCTGCAATGCCGCTCAAGCCGTCTTTCCTGCTGCAAGCTGCGCCGCGTAGTGCCTGATGACCCAGACATAGATTCCCACCGCCAGCAGATAGAACGCCAGCATGCAGACCAGCGCCCAGCGCAGTGACTCCTGCCCGTAACCAGCAGTGAAGGCATCGCTGAGCAGTCCCACCGCCAACGGCCCCAGGCCGCCGCCGACAGCCGTCAGCAGCAGGTTGTAGATGGACAGCGAGGTCGCCAGGCGATGCGCTGCGATCACATTGGTCAGTGCCGCAAACACTGGCGCCGCCCAGAAGCTGGAGAAGATGGCAAACAGGCCATAGAAGGCCACGGCATGGGGAATCTGCAGCCCCGCAAGCTGCCAGCTCTGGGGCGAGGTGTTGAGATAGAAGGCCAGCCCCAGCGGCACCGAGATCAGCGTACCCAGAATCGGCATGCCCACCTGCCAGCGCTTGTCACGCCTGGCCATGAGATCCGTCAGCCAGCCGCTGAGCAAAGCACCAGCGATGGCTGCAGGCCCGCCGATGAAGCCCATGATGGCGCCCGCATCCTTGAGCTGCAGACCATGCGATCGGACCAGAAACGCCGTGTTCCACATGCCGATCGCATAGCCCGAGAACGCCATCAGCATGCTGGCCAGACCCAGGCCCACAAACGCCTTGTTGCGTGCCAGCGCGGCCATGACATCGCCAAATTTTTCGACGGCTGCCTGTGCCGCCGGGCGCCCGTCCTGAGCCCCCCGCTCGGGCTCACGGCAGGTCAGGCGCAGCAGCAGGGCCACCAGCACGCCAGGCAAGGCCAGCCACAGGAAAGCCGAGCGCCAGCCGTAGTGCTGGGCGATCCAGGCGCCCACGCCGAGCCCCACCAGTGAGCCCAGGTGCGGGCCCAGGCTGAACACGCTCATGGCGCGGCTGCGCTGCTCGGGCGGATAGACATCGGCGATCATGGTGGTCGATGCCGCCGTGCTGCCCGCCTCTCCCACCGCCACGCCCACACGCGCGGCCGTCAGGCTCCAGAAGCCCATCGCCATGCCGCACAGCCCCGTGGCCATGCTCCATCCGGCGCAGCACCAGGCAATCAGGTTGCGCCGGTTGCAACGGTCGGAAAGGCGGCCAAAAGGCACGGCCAGAATGCTGTAGAACAGCGCAAAGGCCAGACCCGTGAGCAAACCCATGGCGCTGTCCGAAACCCCCATCTCCTGCTTGATGGGCTGAATCAGCACCCCCATGATCTGGCGGTCGATCATGCTCACGCCATAGACGAGCAGCAGTACCAGCAGCAGATAGTGACGTCGCCAGCCCGTCACGTTGCCAAGCGGCTGCCGATGGGCCGAAGCAGCTTGCGACACGCGGGTCGCAGCAGATGCACTCATTTCCTGTCTCCTCAAGAACGTGATCTGCGCCACGTTGAATCAATGAAGGCTTGCCCCCGGCACAAGAGCCGGGACAAGAGCGGGGCACAAGAGCCGGGCACAAGGGCACAGCACATGCTGCTGCGCCGCACCGGATCACCGGGCCAGCAGTTCGCAGAAGGGAACATCCCTGTCGCTGCGCGGCTCGGCGGCCAGCCCCAGCACGCGCTCGCCAATGCTGTTGAGCACCACCTCGTCGGTACCGCCCGCAATGCGCATGCCGGCAGAGCCAAACCACAGACGCTCCACCATTGCAAAGCGCTCACCCAATCCGCTGGCCGCCAGTTCGCTGGCCGTCAGCACGCCGCGCTGGCCCAGCAAGTCGATAGCGAAGTAGCTGAAGGACTGCAGCGCGGCAGCGGCCACGTTCTTGGCGCCGCTCATTTCCGGGCCGGGCTGGCGCCCCTTGCTCAGCGCCGTCAGTGCGCGGCATTGCAGCAGCCATAGCGCCTGCTCTTTCAGATAGAGATCGGCCCAGCGCTCGCGCAGGCGGCCGTCCTCCAGTGCGGGCCGGCCTTCGAAGCGAAGATCGGCCAGCAAGCCTGCCGTGGTGCGCCACAGCTCGGCGGGCATCACGCCGCCAATGGCCAGGCGCTCGGCCATCAAGCCCGTCAGCGTGACCTTCCAGCCACCGCCCAGCTTCCCCACCAGTTGGTGGTCGGGCACGAACACATCCTCGAAGAAGACCTCGTTGAACTCGGACTCGCCGCCGGCCTGACGAATCGGGCGCACGGTAATGCCGGGCGAATGCATGTCCAGAAAGAAGGTGCTCAGCCCTTCGAACTTGCTGGCCTGCGGATCGGAACGGGTCAGCACCAGGCCCCACTGGGCAAACTGCGCGAGCGAAGTCCAGACCTTCTGGCCGTTGATGATCCAGCCCTCGCGGCCATCGGTCGCGCGCTCGGCACGTGTGCGCACCATACCCAGGTCGGAGCCCGCGCCTGGCTCGCTCAGCAGCTGGCACCAGAGGTTCTTGCCGCTCAGCGCCGGGGCCACATGCTGGCCCAGCACTTCGGGACTGGCATGTGCCATCACCGATGGCAGCACCATGCCCAGGCTCACATTGAACATGCCCGTTGGCACTTTGACCTTGCCCTCCTCCTGGCGCCAGATCAGCTCCTGCATGGGCGTGCCGCCACGGCCGCCGAGCACCTTGGGCCAGGTGATGGCGCCAAAGCCTGCTGCCGCCTTCCGGCCTTGCCAGACCCGGGCCGCCTCCAGGCGCTGCGCGGCCGTCATGTCGCGGCCGAAATAGTCGTCGGCGCTGGCCTTGGGCTCGGCATTGGCCTGCAGCCAGGCGCGGCATTCGGCGCGGAATGCCGCCTCTTCGGGCGTGTCCTCGAAATCCATGGACTGGCTGTCGGCCTGCTTCGCGCTCTTTGCAGGCGCCTCAGGCTCAGCTGCGAGAAGCCGCTGCTGCAACTCGGCCGCGACCTGCTCGCGCCAGGCGTGGATACTGCCCAGCTCCACGGCCTGCTGACGCGCGCGGCGATAGAACAGGTGGCAGTCCAGCTCCCACGTATAGCCCATGCCGCCGTGGGTGTGCAGGTTTTCCTGTGCAGCGTCCGACAGCGCCTGGGTGCTGCTCACGCGTGCTGCTGCGGCTGCGCCCGCCAGCTCGGGCGCGCCATCGGCCGCAGCCATGTCCGAAGTCAGCGCCCAGGCGCCGTAGTAGCAATGCGCACGGGCCAGCTGGTTGCTGGTGTAGAGATGGGCCAGCTTGTGCTTGATGCCCTGATAGGAGCCAATGGGCCGGCCAAAGGCCTTGCGCTCCCTGGCATAGCTGCTGGCCATCTCCAGCGCGGCATCGGCCGCACCCAGCTGCTCAAAGGCCAGCATCACGGCCGCGCGATTGCGCACTCGCCGCATGACCTCGGCAGCGCTGCGGCTGCCGTCCAGCTGCTCTGCCTCCGTATGGTCAAAACTCAGGCGGGCATAGGGCTTGGAAGGGTCCAGCGTCCTGAGCTTTTCGCGCCGCACCGAGCCGTCAAACCTGAAGGCCACCAGCACCTGCACCCCCGTCGCGCTGCGCGCCAGCGCCACGCCCCACTGCGCGGCCATGCCGTCGGCCACCAGCGGGCAGTCGCCCTTCAAGGTCTTGCCGTCAAACAGGGGCAGACCGGATGGAGGGACCTGCCCGTCGGCAGGCGCTGCCAGACAGCCAATGCTTCCGCCAGAAACCGGCAGCAGCCATCGCGGGCGCTGCGCAGAATGCTCCTGTGTGGATAGCAAGACGGCCTGCACCGCCAGATACATGGTCGAAGCCAGGGGCACGGGGCTGAGCTGACGACCCACTTCTTCGGCCACCACGCACATCTCCATGGCACCAAGGCCTATGCCGCCGCAGTCCTCGGGCAGCATCAGGCTGCTCACCCCCAGCTGTGCCATGCCGCTCCAAACGCTCTGGGCATGCTCGCCCTCGCCCTCAAGCAAGGCACGCGCCTGCGTCAGCGGCGACTCCCTGGTCAGGAATTTGCGAATCTCATTGCGCAAGGCATTCTGGTCGTCACTGAAATCGAAGTTCATCTTCTGTCTCCACCCAATCTTCCAATATTCAGGCCACGGCGGCGGCTCTTGCGCCATCAGACAGCGCAGCGGCCGCTGCGCCGGACATATCCGACATCCTGTTGGCAGGCGGCGTCAGGCCCAGCACCAGGTCGGCACCCTTGTCGCCGATCACCACCGAGGCCGCATTCGTGTTGCCCGACACCAGATGCGGCATGACCGAGGCATCGATCACGCGCAGACCCTGCACGCCCTTGACCCTGAGGTCGGACGTGACCACGCTCAGCGGGTCGGCCGCATCGCCCATGCGGCAGCTGCCACTGGCGTGATGGCCCGAGCCCAGGTACATGGAGATCCAGTCCAGCAGCTCGTCATCGCTTTGCAGATCAGGCGTCGGACGGGTCTGCGTTTCGATCAGTCCGGCCAGTGCAGGCTGACGGGCAATCGTGCTCGCCATGCGTACACCGTGGAGCAGCGCTTTGCGGTCACGCTCGTCGTGCAGAAAGTTCATGCGGATGCTGGCCAGCTCCTCGGGATGGCGGCTCTTGAGCTGGAGCTGGCCGCGCGAGTAAGGTCGCACCTGGTAGGGCGCCATCGTCATGCCGGGGAAGGCCTCTGTGCGGTAGTTCTTGCCGCTTTGCATATAGCCTTCGATATCGCCGGTCACGGGCAGGCCGTGAATCTGGATGTCGTTGTAGGGCAGGCTCGCATCGCTGCTGAACCAGGCGGCAAACTCCGAAGCCGGCATCGCCATGGCGCCCTGCCTGGTCAGCAGGTACCGGAGCAGCGAAGCGCCAATACCCAGGCCTCTCAGCGAGCGGTTGAGGCTGGGCGTGCCGGCCTTCATGCGCCAGGACATGGGGACAATCGCATGGTCCTGCAGATTGGCACCCACTCCGGGCAGATCCACTTTGACCTCGATCCCCATCTCCTGCAGATGCGCGGCCGGGCCGATGCCCGAGAGCATCAGCAGCTGGGGCGACTGCAGGGCACCGGCGCACAGCAGCACTTCCTTGCCGGCACGGGCAGCGCGGCTTGCGCCCGCCCTGTCCTTCCAGTGCACCGTGCTGGCGCGCAGCCCGTCCAGACCGATGCCGGTGACCAGCAGCTGCATGCGTACATCCAGATTGCGCCGCTGCATGGCGGGCTCGATGGCATTGCTGGCCACCGACGAGCGCCGGCCATTCTTGAGATTGACCTGAAATAGCCCCGCGCCCTGCGGATGGCCGTTGTTGAAATCCCGGCAGGCGGGCAGGCCCGCCTGAATCGCAGCCCGCACCATGGCCAGCGATACCGGGTGCGGATGGTGCAGATTGTTGGCGGTCAGCGGCCCGCCCCGCCCATGCCAGGGCTGGATGAACTCTGCCTCGCTGCGCTGCTGGTCCTCGGTGCGCACAAAGTAGGGCAGCAGCTGCTCATAGCCCCAGCCCGCCGCCCCCTGGGCAGCCCAGCTGTCGAAATCCGCCCGGTCGCCGCGCACATAGATCATGCCGTTGATGGACGAAGACCCGCCCAGGCGCTTGCCGCGCGGCAGGCTGATGCGGCGATGGGCCGCGTACTGCTCGGGCTCTGTCTCATGACCCCAGGAATACTGGGGGCTGTTGATCATCTGGCCCCAGCCCGAGGGCATGGACACCAGCAGATCCTTGTGGCTGGCGCCGCCTTCCAGCAGCAGCACCTTGTGCTCGCGGTTCTCGCTCAGTCTTGCCGCCAGAGTGCCACCGGCCGAGCCTGCGCCGATGACGATGTAATCAAAGATTTCCTCCATGGCCTGTCTCCATTGATTGTTATTGGATGAGTGACTGTGCCGAGCCGGTACCGGGTGGGCGCGCCCGCCCACCCTTTGGGCTCTGGTCAGGCCCTGGCGGTTTTGCCGTAGAAGGTCTGCCCCCTGGCCGCCATATCGCGCAGCAGCTGCGGCGGGCGCAGTTGCTCGCCAAACAGATCGGCCAGACGGTCGGCCTCGGCCACGAACTGCGGCAGACCTATGCCGTCGATAAAGCAGAAGGGGCCGCCCGTGTAAGCCGGAAATCCCACGCCGAGAATCGCGCCGATGTCGCCATCGGCCGGCGCCAGCAGCACGCCCTCCTCCATGGCATGCGCTCCTTCGACGGCTTGCACATAGAGAATGCGCTGCTTGAGATCATGGGCGCTGGGCTGCAGGGCTTTCAGCGGGTAATGCTCGGCCAGGCCTGGCCAGATGCGCTTGCCGCTTTCATCGTAGTCATAGAAGCCCTTGCCCACCTTGCGGCCCAGACGGCCCAGCTCGAACAGCTTGCCGATCACGGGCACGGAACGGCCTGGCTTGTATTCCCCAGGGAACTCCTTGGCCTGGGCTTCGCCCGCATGCTTGGACAGATCGATCGACAGCTCGTCGGTAATCGCCAGCGGCCCCACGGGCATGCCCGCATGCTTGGCACAGTTCTCTATCAATGCCGGGGCAATGCCTTCGGCCACCATGCCGATGGCGTCATCCACAAACGCTCCGATGAAGCGGCTGGTGAAAAAGCCGCGCTTGTCGTTGACGACAATGGGCGTCTTCTTGAGTTGGGCCACAAAGTCCAGTGCCTGCGCCAGCGTGGCATCCGAGGTCTGCCGGCCGCGAATCACCTCCACCAGCGGCATCTTGTCGGCCGGCGAGAAGAAATGCAGGCCGATAAAGCGATCGGGCCGCTCGCTTGCCTGCGCCAGCAGGCTGATGGGCAGGGCCGAGGTATTGCTGGCCAGCACACAGGTTGGCGGCAGCACAGCGTCCAGCTTCTTCGTGACTTCGGCCTTGATGGCGCGGTCTTCGAACACGGCTTCGACCACCATATCGGCATCGCGCAGCAGCTCGTAATCGGTGCCGGGCATGATGCGCGCGAGGATGGCGTCGGCCTTCTCGCGGCTCTGGCGGCCCTTGTCCACCAGCCTGGCCAGCACCTTCTCGGAGTACTGCTTTCCTTTGTCCGCTGCCGCCTGATCCCGGTCCATCAGTACCACCTGAATGCCGCGCTGGGCGGCCACCAGCGCAATGCCCGCGCCCATCATGCCTGCGCCTATCAGGCCCAGCTTGCGGCATTTGAAGGGCTCCAAGCCTGCAGGGCGGTGCATGCCTTTCTCGGCCTTGCTCCTGTTGACGAAGAGCGTGCGAATCATCCCGCGCGCCACGGGGCTGCGCGACAGCGTTGCCATGTACTTGCTCTCGATGCGCAGGCCCTTGTCCATGGGCAGCTGGCAGCCTTCGTAGATGCAGCTCTGAATGCACAGCGGCGCCGGCATATTGTGAAAGGTCTTGGCCTGCAGCAGGGTGTTGCCCACCACAAAAGCCGGGGCCACGCGCGCATCCAGCGGGCCGCCACCGGGAATGCGAAAGCCTTTCACATCCCAGGGCTGCACCGCCATGGGACTGGCCAGCAGCCAGGCCCTGGCAGCGCCGAGCAACTGCTCGGGAGCCACCACCTCGTCCACCAGTCCGGCCTCCCTGGCCTTCACGGCCTGCAGCTGCTTGCCTTCCATCAGAAAAGGCATGGCAGCCAGAATGCCGATCATGCGCGGCAGGCGCTGGGTGCCGCCGGCACCAGGCAGCAAGCCCACTTGCGCCTCGGGCAGGCCGACCATGACCGTGGGGGCATCGGCTGCAATGCGGTGGTGGCAGGCCAGGCAGATTTCATAGCCGCCGCCCAGTGCCATGCCGTTGATGGCCGCCACCAGCGGCTTGCCCAGGGTCTCCAGTTTGCGCAGCAGCCTGGACAGCGATGCGCAGGAGGCGAACAGCTCCTCGATGGGCATGTCCGCCATGGCGTCGATATTGGCCTCCATGCCCATCAGGTCGGCCCCGGCGACAAAGCTGTCCTTGCCCGAGGTGATGATGCCGCCGCGCACCCCATCGTCGCCTTGCATGCGTGCGATACAGGCCTCCAGACTGTCCATGAAGGCCTGGTCGATCACATTCATGGTCTTGCCGGGGTAATCCAGCGTCAGCGTGGCAATGCCGTCCCCATCTACGGCGTAGCGAATGATTTCCGTTGTCATGATTTCTGCTTCCTCACTCACACGCGTTCGATGATCATGGCCGAGCCCATGCCCGCCGCCACGCACAGGCTGATCAGTGCCGTGCGCTTGCCGGTGCGCTCCAGCTCGTCCAGCACCGTGCCCAGAATCATGGCGCCCGTCGCCCCCAGCGGGTGGCCCATGGCAATCGCTCCGCCGTTGACGTTCATGCGCTCATGGGGAATGTCCAGCTCCTCCATCATGGTCAGCACCACCGTGGCAAAGGCCTCGTTGAGCTCCCACAGATCGATGTCCGAAGCCTGCATGCGCGCCCTGGCCAAGGCCTTGCGTGCGGCATGGGCCGGGCCGTCAAGCATCAACGTGGGCTCGGACCCCATACTGGCAAAAGCACGAATGCGCGCACGGGGCTTGAGGCCTTGCCTGGCACCCGCTTCTGCCGTGCCAATCAGCACTGCCGCTGCCCCATCGACAATGCCTGAGCTATTGCCCGCGTGGTGATGGTGATGAATCTGCTCGACCTGCGGATAGCGCTGCAGCGCCACGCTGTCGTAGCCGTACTTCTGGCCCATTTCGGTGAATGCGGGCTTGAGCGCGGCCAGAGATTCGACCGAGGTTTCGGGACGAATCGTCTCGTCTTTTTCCAGCAGCGTCAGGCCCAGAAAATCCTTGACGGGCACGACCGACCTGTCAAAGCGCCCTTCGGCCCAGGCCTTGGCGGCGCGGCGATGACTTTCGGCCGAGTACGCATCCAGATCCTGGCGGCTGTGGCCGCGCAGCGATGCCAGCAGATCGGCCGAGATGCCCTGCATCACGAAATAGGTCTTGCTGGCCAGCTGTGGGTCCTGCGCCCAGGCACCACCGTCCGAGCCCATGGGCACGCGGGACATCATCTCCACGCCGGCACCGATGGTCATATCGGCCTGACCGGCCATGACCTTGGCCGCCGCAAAGCTCACGGCCTCCAGGCCCGAGCCGCAGTAGCGGTTGAGCTGCACGCCGGCCACGCTCTGCGCATAGTCGGCCTGCAGCACCGCCATGCGGCCCACATTGCCACCCTGCTCGCCCACGGGCACCACACAGCCCATGACCACATCGTCCACCGCCGAGGTATCGAGCTGGTTGCGCTCACGCAAAGCCTGCAGCGGCTGGGCCGCCAGCCAGACCGGCGTCACCTCATGCAGTGCTCCATCCGGCTTGCCCTTGCCTCGGGGGGTCCGGACATGGTCGAAGATCAATGCCTCCATCTGCTTTCCTCACATCACCAGGTTGTTATCGAGTTCTTTTTCAGATTGCCATACGGCTTTTTCCCCAACCTACCTGATTCGGACTAGGGGCAGACTATGAGAAAACCCGCCCGCAGCCACCCCTGGTGGCACATGGCTTGCACCTCAGGGCGCGAAAGCCGGCTTGCATCGCAGGAACGCCCGCACCGGAGGCATTGCCGCCTTCGCTGCCACAGCCCGCGGTCTCATGAGTGACAAAAAAAGCCTTCCAGCTTGTAGCACCGGAAGGCTGCGGGCAAGGCTGTCGGGCTCAGGCCACCAGACCACCGCCGTTGACCGGCAGCACCTGGCCGTTGACCCATTCCGCTTCGGTCGATGCCAGATAGCTCACGGCCGCACCCACATCCTGGGGCGAGCCGGCCCGGCCCACGGAAGTGCCTTTTCTGGCGATCTTCTCCGAGCCTTCCCAGTTGTTCATGGTGCCCAGCGACAAGGCGTTGGCCGTCACGCCATGCGGGCCTACCTCGCCCGAGAGATTGCGGATGAAGCCGATAGCCGCCGCCTTGGCAGCCCCGTAGGCGCACAGCCCCATGCCCGTGGCCGTGCGCGCCGCGTCGGAGTTGATGGCCACGATGCGGCCCCAGCCCTTTTGCTGCATGGCGGGCAGCAGTGCCTGACAGGCATGCATCAGTCCGTGCAGATTGAGCTGCAGCCAGGCATTCCATTCGGACTCGGGCGACTGCAGAAACGGCGTGTAGCCCCAGCCCTGGGCCGGAATGCCGGCGTTGTGCACAAAGATATCGACTGCGCCCACCTCGGCCTGGATGCGCTCGACCATGGAAAAGATGGCGGCGCGGTCCGTCAGGTCCGCCGCCTGGGCCGAGGCCTTCCATCCCGCTTCACGCAGCTGACTTGCCGCATTCTGGGCGCGCTCCTGATGAAAGTCGTTCACCACCACATGCGCGCCCTGCACGGCCAGCGCCTGCGCGATGCCGAACCCCATGCCGCGCCCGGCACCACTGACCAGCGCCACTTTGCCATCCAGCCTGAACATGTCTTGCACTCCTTTTTATATGGAATGCCCAGTGTTGGCCCGGCCTGCGCCCCGGACATACTCCAAATGGACGGGGTCAAAACCGGCGGGATCCACAAGATAGAAAAGTCAGAGACACCACAGGAGACCGACTTGAGCACAGAAAAACCGTCCCAGGGCCAGAACGCTGGCCCCTTGTCCGGAATGCGCGTCCTCGAATTTGCAGGCATAGGCCCGGCCCCTTTTGCCGGCATGATGCTGGCCGACATGGGGGCCGAGCTCATTCTCATCGAGCGCAGCGCCGACCATGCAGCGGCATCCCGCTACCCGCGCATGGCGCAGAACCGGGGCAAGAAGTCGATCGCGCTGGACCTCAAGTCCGAGGCCGGACGCGCCGCCGCCTGGAAGCTGATCGAGTCTGCCGACGCGCTCAACGAAGGCTTCAGGCCCGGCGTGATGGAGCGTCTGGGCTTCAGCCCCGAGGAGGTCGCACGCCGCGCCCCCCGCCTGGTCTTTGGCCGCGTCACCGGCTGGGGCCAGACCGGCCCCCTGTCCCAGGCCGCAGGCCATGACATCAACTATGTGGCGCTGACGGGCGTGATGTCCACCTCCATGCGCCCCGGCCAGGCGCCCGTGCTGCCGCCGACCATCGTGGGCGATATGGCGGGTGGCGCCATGTTTCTGCTGTTCGGCCTCATGTGCGCCATGCATGAGGCACGCCAATCCGGCAGGGGTCAGGTGGTGGACGCAGCCATGATCGACGGCGTGGCGGCCATGAGCGGCCTGATGCACCAGATGCGCGGCGCCATGGGCTACTGGAAGGACGACCCCGCGCAGAACCACTTTCTCAACACCTCACCCTTCTACGAGGCCTTCGAGTGCGCCGATGGCAGATACATCACCCTCGGCGCCATCGAGCCGCAGTTCTATGCCTTGCAGTTGCAGAAGCTGGGGCTGCCCGATGTGGACCCCAGGCGCCAGTATCAGAGCGCGGACTGGCCCGAACTCAAGTCCCGCGTGGCCGGGATGGTACGCGGCAAGACCCAGGCACAGTGGTGCGCGGAACTCGAAGGCAGCGATGTCTGCTTTGCCCCGGTGCTAAGCCTGGCGGAAGCCCCTTCTCATCCGCACAACGCCCAGCGCCAGCTGTTTGTCGATCTGGAAGTGGAAGGCAGCAGCCAGCGCCAGCCGGCACCCGCGCCACGCTTTTCGCGCACCCCGGCGCGTCGGCCCACGCCGGGCAGCAGGATCGGCCAGGACACCGATGCCGTGCTCGCATCCTTGGGCTACACCCAGAGCGATATAGCGGCGCTGCGCGAGAGCAAGGCCTGCGCCTGAGCAGCCATCGGGCAATCGGCGAGGCGACCAGCGGTGCGCTGGATGAAAGCTACTTAAAATATAGCTACCATCGCTTTATATGACTAGATTTCAGGTATTTTTCGTATTGAAATCAATGTATATCAAGCGATAGCAGCTATCAATATTCAGGCAACTTGCTTTGCCGGGGTAGACGCTGCCATGCAGGCCAAGCCCCAAGTCACCAGAGCGCCTGTGGCGCTATGCCGCAGACGAGCTGGATAGAACGACCTTGTTGCGCCCGGTCATCTTGGCGCCGTACAGCGCCTTGTCGGCCGAACGCAGGACCTCCTGCACGTCCAGATCCTTGCCCGGCACCCAGGCCGCGCAACCGATGCTGACCGTGATGCAGCCGAATTCGCTTCCGGTGTGCGCAATCGCAAGCTCGGAGACTGCCTCCCGGATGTTCTCGGCAATCAGCGCGCCTCCATCCAGGGTCGTGTCCGGCAGCACCACGATGAATTCCTCACCCCCATAGCGAGCCGCACTGTCCTCGGGGCGCCGGATATTGTTGGCAATGCATCTGGCCACGGTCGCCAGAACCATATCCCCGGCCTGATGTCCGTAGGTGTCGTTGTAGGCCTTGAACCAGTCGATATCCACGAACAGTAGCGAGAAGGCGCTGTGACTTCTTTTGGCCCTGTGCCACTCGTGCTCGATGATCTCGTCGAGCTTGCGGCGATTGTTCAGGCCGGTCAGTCCATCGGTACGCGCCAGCAGCGCCAGTTCGGACTCTGCGCGCATGCGGCGCTTGAGCTGCACTCCGAACGCAAAGGACAGACCGATGAAAGCCATGGTGAGCGTTCCCATGACGGAGGCAATCAGCAAGGCGCGCTGGCGCCAGACTGCGTAGATATCGGAATGCGCTTTCGCCACCATGATGATGAATGGCAAGCTCGGAAGATTCTTGAAGTAGTACGCGCGCTGCGCGCCATCCAGGTAGGAGGTGTCCGAGAAGCTGCCTTCGGGCGCCTGCATGAACTGCTTGAAGGTGCTGGCATTGCGGATATTGCGCCCGATGACCTTGGCATCGAAAGGCTGGCGCATCATCATGGCGCCATCCTTTCTGATCAGGGCCAGCGATCCATGCTTGCCCAGCGAAAGCGCGGAGAACAGCTTCTGAAAATACTCGAGCTGGACATCGATCAGCACAATGCCCGCGAACGAGCCGTCCGCATGGGAGACACGGCGGCTCAGCGGAATGCTCAGCGAGCCGCCATGCAGCGTCGATGAATAAGGGTCTCCCACATAGAGACCGACGTTGGGGCTTTCCTGATGCACCTTGAAGAAATCATGCTCCAGGTAATGCCCGCTCAGCGGATTTTCCGAGCCCGCATTCAGGACCACTCGCCCCTGCACATCGAGCACCAGGATGGAGCCCAGATAGGAGGCCGTCGCGGCCTTGTCGAACAAGGCTGCGTTGCGCACATGCGGGGAGGCGCCCATGACTTCGGAGTCGTTCAGCCCATCGACCACGGCCTGCAGCGACAGCGCATAGAGTTCGAAGTTCCGCACCACGTCGTTTTCGGCAAGAAGCGCCACATTGCGCGATGTCTCTATCGCATGCGCCATGGCATCCAGCCGACTCTGGTAGAGAACAAAGGTGCAGATGGCCGTCATCGAAAGCGCAATGATCCCCCCTACCAGCAGCATTGCAAAGGGAGCACGGGAAACGACGTTGCTGTGATCAAAAGCAGGCTTGCGAAATAGTTTCATGTCGTTGCTGTATTTGAGCGAGACGGTCACATTTCTTCGATGCAGGCAAGCGGGTGCGCTCTTGCGAGACAACACCGTGCACTGGCCTGCGCGCTCCCCATTCTGCCTGTGTTTGCCGCAACAGAGCCAGGCCCTGGCAGCACCGGCCGGCGGCACGCCTGCATGCGACCGCCGGTCTGCCTGCGGCCGATGCCGCAAGCAAGCGGACTGCCAGAACGGCTCAAGAGAGATGGGATAACCCGCAACAAAGACAGGCCTGCGGGCAGGCCAGCACAACAACGTCAGCGCCGGGACGCCGATACCAACCGGCTGCGCAAACCGGATGGCTGCCGTCATAGGCAGAGCAACGGCACCCCTCGCTGAGGCTTTATCGCAAGCGCTTGGATCGTAAGCTGCCAACGTTGGTGCGACCCGGCGTCGAGGCTGCCGTTAACTCGCACCACCGCGACGATGGCTAGCGCCATCGTTGTAGCGGCTGAACGCTTACAGCGACTGGAAAGGGGAAAAACGACCCATTGCAGTCACTGCGAACTGGCTTTTTCGGCCAATCTCTGGCGTGTGGCGTCATCAATGATGCTGCGCATCAATGCGAACAGAGGATCGGCGCTTGTGTGTTTCTGACCGTAGCTCAGATTGAACTCGTAGTCGAAATCAGGCGGGTTGATCCCCTGGTTGTGCTGAAGGATTGTTTCAAGCTTGTCCAGTGCTTTGACAGCTTTTGCTTCGGGTGAGGTTGCGTCCTCATACTCCTGCCACAGTGCCAGGATGTCGGCCCGCTGGGCCTCGTCGAGAGAGCGGGTCAGATGCAGAAGGTCGGTCTTTTCCTGCGCGCTCTTGTCAGGATGCTGGTTTTTCTCGATGGCTGGAATGTCCCCGTGAATGGCCTCTCCCAAATCATGAACGATGCACATTTTGAGAATCTTAAGCATGTCCATGCCGGCAAGCTCGTCCGCGAAGGTCATAGCCATCAGGCACAGGCGCCATGTATGTTCGGCGGTGCTTTCCGCCCTGCCCGTCGAGGTGTGAGAGCTTCGGAGCACGCTCTTGAGCTTTTCAGCCTCCTGGAGAAAGGCTAGACGGCCCTTGATGTCGTCGATATTCATGCCCGATTCTATAAAGCGTCTCATAACCCAGGTCGTTGCATACCGAAAGCTCGGCTGAACCGCCAGAGACGTTCAAGCAAGGCTGTGGGCGTGCTACCTGGCATTTAACTTGCAAAGAGCTAAAGCCAAACGCAACTGAATCTGGTTTCAAGCGGCAGATGCTGATGGCCGGCTTCTGGCGATTGTCGTCATTGATACAGCCAAGTCCACCAACCACCTCATGACACTCCTCGGCCGCTCGAGCCTGCGAGCAGGATCTTCTGCGGGGGACGCGAACTCATACCTTGGCGAGGAAGGCCGCCGCATCACCCGCTTCACACTTCCAGTCTGCGAAGACCCCAACCAGATTGCACTCCACGCAGTGGCAAGCGATGTAGTACCAGCGCACGTCATGTGTGCCCTCGTACACGGAGACGCCGGACATCAGTTCGAACACCTCGTTCTCGCACACGCACTCGTGAGCCTCGGGGGTGGCCTCTTCAACGTAGTCCGCGCTGTCGCCCATCAGGTGTTTCTGCCCGCAGTCGGTGCAGGTGCGGATTGCCACGCCGGCTTCTTCATCGGTCTGCAGCGCAAAGGTCCGGCACCCGCAATTGCATTTGGACGAGGCAAACCGGACGGCCTCATGGCGATTTGCAACGCTGTAGCTGCGCAGCTCGGCTTGGGTGTCGCCGGATGTCGTCCCGTACCAGAACTCGCCCTTCTTCGTCAGTGCCATTGATGCTGTTCCCTTCTTCAAGATGGGCTTCCCGGCAGACCTGACGCCGGGCTTGCCCCGATCATCTGGATTTTGCCTGAAGGCACGATGAATCGTCGTCAAGGGGCCGGGTCGGGGTGGTCTCCCAGAGGATCGAGCACGACGCACCGGATACTGCGAACTCATTGTCAACCGGGTTGGACCGCCGCTGGATCAGGGAGGCTAGGTTTGGGTCTCAGCTCGTTGAAGGGCGATGGCACAGCCTCAGTGGCCGGAAAGATTGTGTGCGCACGTACGGCCTCGACCAGCAAAGCAGCCAAGCGCTCTGCGGCTGGCTCCAAAAGAGAGTGGGAACGCCCAAGCACCAGGTCCATGGTGGGCAGATGCGGCAGGCCGATTTCCTCTGGCGCGTAGCTGCGCACATGCGGCGGCAGGCCGAAGGGAGTGCGCACCGACAGCCCCAGGCCCGCTGAGGTCGCAGCCCAGATCGGTCCGAGACTGGCACTGCTGAAGACGTGCCGCCAGGCAATCCCGGCTCGCTCCAGCACGGCTGTGACCAGCTCGCGCAGCGGGCAAGGCTCTTCCAGCATCACCAGAGCCAGTGTTTTCAGCTTGCCCTCTTGATCCGGCTGCAAGCAGCCAAGGCTGTCCAGCACCTCGGGCGCGGAAGGCCCTATCCAATGCAGGGGCAGACGCATCACAGTTTCGGCATGGATGCCAGAAAGATCCGCGCCGACATTCCAGAGCATTGCCAGGTCCAGCTGTCCCTGAGCAAAGCGTGCACGCAACTCGTCGCTGCGCGCCACGCAGGCCTCGATGCGCACCTGGGGATGCGCCCTGGCAAAGCGGCCCAGTACGGCCGGCAACAGTGCTTCGCCGAGGTCCTCCTGAAGTCCGAGTCGGACCAGTCCTCGGAGCTGGCTGCCGCTGACCGCCGCCACGGCCTCGTCATTGAGGTCCAGCAGGCGGTGCGCATAGGCCAGCAGGGTCTCACCGGCCTCTGTGAGCTCGAGACCACGCCCGGCCTTGCGCAGCAACGGCGTGCCGCATTGGGCCTCCAGCTTCTTCAACTGGGCACTGATCGCCGAAGTCGAGCGCCCCAGCTTGTCCGCGGCACGCGCGAAGCTGCCAAGCGCGACCCCTGTCGAAAAACTGCGCAGCACATCCAGGTCGTAGAGCACACGAGACATACAAGCCCTTCCAATCATCCCAAAAATCAGGATGGTTGGTTCAATATTATTTGATTTTCAAAATGATTGGGCGCCAGCACACTGCGCGGCATGAACTCTTCCGACTGCCTCTCGCTGCCTGAGCTGCCCGTCACCCCTCCAAGCCATCGCTGGAAGGTATTGGCCGCAGGCGTTCTCGCCAATGCCGCTTTTTCGACCGCCTTCAGCGGAATTCCGATGACGGCGGTGATGATGCGCTCCTCATACCAGCTCGATACCAGCACACTCGGCCTGATGCTGGGCCTCATGGGCCTGGGCATCGCATTGAGCGAGCTGCCCTGGGGTTTGCTTACCGATCGCTGGGGGGATCGCCCCGTGCTGCTAACCGGTCTGATCGGCACGGCACTCGCACTGGCTGCGATGGCTGTCTGGGCAACGCCTGAGGCTGGGCAGGTGCCCGGTCTGCAATGGCTGGCGGGCGGTCTGGTGCTGGTCGGCCTTCTGGGAGGCAGCCTCAACGGCGCGAGCGGGCGGGCCGTGATGACCTGGTTTGCGGATGGCGAGCGAGGCCTGGCGATGAGCATACGCCAGACTGCAGTGCCGCTCGGCGGCGCCATCGGTGCGCTGCTGCTGC
Source organism: Comamonas sp. Z3 (assembly GCF_008121565.1). NCBI lineage: Bacteria > Pseudomonadati > Pseudomonadota > Betaproteobacteria > Burkholderiales > Comamonadaceae > Comamonas > Comamonas sp. Z3. The sequence goes on along the minus strand of NZ_VOQU01000001.1, from coordinate 168,324 downwards.
CTGCGCTGGCCTTGCATGGCGGCTTTGTTGCCGTGTTCGCCGTGCTGGCGAGCATCTGCCTGCTCTCCGCACTGCTCGCCGCCGCATGGGTGCACGAGCCGCCGCATGCTGCGCTGCATGCACAGCGCCAGCTCGCCACCGGCCCCAGCCCCAGCCCATTGCGCGATGCTCGCGCCTGGCGCTCCGTGGCCGGCATCGGCATGCTGTGCGCGCCACAATTCGCAGTGCTGTCTTTCGGCACGGTCTTCCTGCACGACTTCGCCCAGGCCGAGCTTGAACGGGTCTCCGCAGTCATGGCCGTCGTCCAGTGTGCAGCCATGGCGATGCGCATATGGAGTGGTCGCTGGACGGACCGCCATCGCAACCGCCAGAGCTATTTGAGCGCCTGCAGCTGGCTGAGCATGCTGCTTTTTGCGGCGCTTGCGACAGCGTGCTGGATTGCGCCGGGCCCGCTCTTGCTGCTGGTCTTGACCGCCGGTGCCGGTATCTGTGTTTCTGCCTGGCATGGTGTGGCCTATGCCGAGCTGGCGACCCTGGCCGGAGCCGGTCGCGCCGGCACGGCCTTGGGCATGGCCAACACCAGCGTGTTCATTGTGTGTTTTGCCGTACCGATGACGATTCCGCATCTGCTGTCGCTGCAGGGCTGGGTATTGGTCTGGTCGGCCTGCGCCCTATGCGCGGTCGGCGCTCGCCCCTTGCTGGCTGCGCCGCAGCAGTCTGCGGCGCGTATCCGTGGGTAACGAAGGCCTTTTCAACAGTGGTCTCCACGCCAGACCGCTCCACGGGTCGGTCTGGCGTGGAAATCAACCCGCAGCGATCCTTCGGAACTGGATGGACCGCTCGGCGGATGCGAAGAGATGTTCGGCGCGTATCCGCGCACTCACACTACCGGCCATGAGACGTCGGTCACCATCCTTGTGTAGCGGACTGCTGCAGGCTGATTGCAGTCGCGATGCGGCAACCGCCGCATGCAGGCGCGCTTTGGACGCAAGTTATGGAAAAGCTGGAGTAGCTATCACCAACGCAGCCTGGTGGAGACCAAGATGCATTGCGGCAAGCGACTGGATGAGCGGGTAATGTCACGCACATTCGAGCGACGGGTCAATGTGCTGCATATCCGGGCCGCCATTCTGAATCGGTTCACTGAACTGGGTCATCCGCAAACGGTGCCTGCGGCATAGCCACGTCTGGGGTCATGGGTTGCTTGACCCAGAACTGGTTTATGCACCAGCACCTCCGCTGTGGAGAAAGAACTGCGGCTGAACAGCCGCACCAGCAGTACACCTTCTGCAGACAGCCCCCTCTGCCCTCCCCTGCCTGTACTCCTCCAGAAGCCAATTTTTGCGCTTGCGGGCCTGGTTATGCTTCGCTCCACCCTGGCGCAGGTCGTTGCGATCAAGGCTGAAAACTCAGGGCTGGCATGCCTGGAGCGGGAAACCTGCTGCTAGAAGCCTGCAGCCAGCCCGTCGCGGCGTGGATCGCTGGCGAATTGGTAGCCCTCGACAGCGGGGTCGCCCATGCGCCAGATGAACTGGCCAGCGCCAAAGTCCTGGTAGGGATCATCAATGACCTCCAGCTGGTGCCCCAGGGCCTGCAGACCAGCCACAGTGGAAGGATCCATGCCGGCTTCGACATTGAGCGCCAGGCCCGCGTTGTAGCGCCAGCGTGGTGCGTCGCAGGCAGCCTGGGGCGACTGGCGGTAGTCGATCATGCGTACCAGCGTCTGCATATGGCCCTGGGGCTGCATGTTGCCGCCCATGACACCAAAGCTCATCACCGGCTGGCCATCCTTGGTCAGGAAAGCGGGAATGATGGTGTGAAACGGTCGCTTGCCCGGGCCCACCAGGTTCGCGCGGTTGGGGCCGTCCGGGTCGGCGCTGAACCCGTAGCCACGGTTTTGCAGGCTGATGCCGAAGCTGGGCTCGACCACTCCCGAGCCAAAGCCCGCGAAGTTGCTCTGGATGAAGCTGACCATCATGCCGCTCTCATCAACCGCGGTCAGGTAGATCGTGCCGCCCTGCACCGGATTACCGGCCTTGAAATCTTGTGCGCGCAGGGGATCTATGAGCTTGGCGCGCGACGCAAGGTAAGCGTCATCGAGCATTTGCGCGGTAGTCACTTCCATACCGGCATCGGCTACATAGCGGTCGACATCGGCGAAGGCCAGCTTCATGGCCTCGATCTGCAAATGCTGCGAAGCCACGCCATCAAGGGGCAGGCTGGCCAGATCGAAATGCGACAGGATACCCAGTGCGATCTGCGCCGCAATGCCCTGGCCGCCAGGCGGAATCTCGTGCAGGGTGTAGCCACGGTAGTCCTTGGCCACCGGTGTGACCCATTCGGCTTGGTGCTGGGCCATGTCCGCCATGCTCAGGCAGCCGCCGTGCTGCTGGACAAAGGAAGTGACCGCCGAAGCGATCTCGCCTTCATAGAACGCCTTGCCCTGGCTAGCGCCGATGGCGCGCAGCGCGCGTGCGGCCGCAGGGAAGCGAAACAGCTCGCCCACGGCAGGTGGCCGGCCGGAGGGCAGAAAGCTCTGGGAGAATCCCGGCTGAGCTTGCAGCTCGGGAGCACCTGCGGCCCACTTCTGTTGCACCACGGGCGGCACCGGGTAGCCGCGTTCGGCGATTTCCGCCGCGGGCTCCATCAGGCTGGCGAACGGCAGTTTGCCAAAACGCTCGTGCAAGGCGACCCAGGCGCTGACGGCGCCGGGCACGGTGATCGAGTCCACGCCGCGGCGCGGGGGCTTGGCCTGCTTGCCGTAGCTCTTTTCGAAATATTCGGGCGTCCAGCCCTGGGGGGCGCGGCCCGAGGCATTGAGGCCGTGCAGTTGCGCGCCGTCCCACAGAATGCAGAACGCGTCCGAGCCCAGTCCGTTGCTGACAGGTTCGACGATGGCCATCACGGCCGCTGCCGCGATGGCTGCGTCGACGGCATTGCCGCCGGCCCACAGCATGCGCAAGCCGGCTTGCGCGCCCAAGGGGTGGGAGGTTGACACGCCGTTGCGTGCGAAAACGGGAACTCGCACCGAGCGGTAAGGGTTGCCGGGAGAAAAAGGGAGATTCATGGAAGTTCCTGACACGGGCGCTGACCCTTCGGGATTCAGTCGATGGTGATGCCCAGAACCTTGACGTCGCGGGTCCAGCGTGCAAGCTCCCGGTCGATTTGTTCCTTGAACGCCTTGGGGTCGCTGGTTTCGGGGGTCAGCCCCTGGGCCTCGAGCTGCGCGCGCACATCGGGGCGGGCGATGATGTTGCGCACTTCCTTGGCGAGCTTCTCAACGATCGCCGAATCCGTGCCGCCGGTGGTAAACAGACCGTACCAGGAAGTGAAGGCATAGCCCGGCAGCCCGGCTTCGGCGACGGTGGGCACGTTGGGCAGGCTTTTCACACGCTCCTTGGTGGTCACTGCCAGAATGCGGGTCTTGCCGGTCTTGGCGGAGGTAATGGCCGGTGGAATGCCCGAGAAAATGACATGGACCTGGCCCGCGGCGACATCGGCAATCGCAGGGCCATTGCCGCGGTAAGGCACATGCACCAGGTTCACGCCCGCCTGCTGGGCGAACAGTGCGCCGGCCAGGTGCAGGGTCGAGCCGCTGCCGGAAGAGGCGTAGTTGATGGTTCCCGGTTCCTTGCGCGCCATGCCGATCATCTCCTTGACCGATGTGTAGGGCAGCTTGGCGTTCACCAGCAGCGCGTTGCCCGACTCGGCCACCAGGCTGATCGGCTCCAGGTCCTTGCGCGGGTCGTAGGAAAGCTTTTTGGCCAGTACCGGGGCGATGGTGTTGCTGCCGATGGAACCCAGCAGCAGGGTGTAGCCATTCTTGGGCGACTTGGCCACGATTTCGTTGGCCAGCAGGCCGCCCGCGCCGCCCTTGTTTTCGACCACCACGGCCTGGCCCAAGCTCTGCTGCAGCTCCTTGGCCAGAATGCGCGCAACGATGTCGTTGCCACCGCCTGCGGCAAAGCCCACCAGAATCTTGATCGGCTGCGAAGGCCAGACGTCGGCGGCCAGGGCCGGCGTTGCCAGGCCCATGGCGCCGCAGGTCAGCAAAGTGGCGCAGCAGGTGAAAAGCCGGCGGGACATGTGTGCACGCATAGGAAACTCCAGATTTAATGCAGCTTGAAGGGTTGAATAGAAGAATTTTGATGATAGAAAGAACTTTGTGAAAGCTGGACTTTCTTCCGTCTCTTGAAAGAAAACCATTTATGTCAAGCCTGCGGATTCTTCGCACTTTTCTGGCCGTCTGCACCGAAGGTTCATTCACGGCGGCTGGACATCGCGTGGGCCTGACCCAGGTCGCCGTGGGTCTGCAGATGCGCACCTTGGAAGCCGACCTCAAGCGCAAGCTCTTCACCCGCGCAGGCAAGCAGGTGGCGCTCAACGAGCAGGGCCGGGCGCTGGTGCCCATAGCCACGCAGCTGGTAGCGCTGTACGAACAGGCCAAGCATGGCACCCAGGCAGACGCGCCGCTGGCTGGCACCGTGCAGTTCGGCTCCATCGTCTCGGCACTGAGCGAGCTGGTGCGTGCCACGCTGGAGCTCAAGCGCCACCACCCCGCGGTGGACCTGCATGTGGTATCGGGAAAGTCCAACCGGCTGATTGCCCAGGTGGAAAACCATGAACTCGATGCTGCCGTAGTGGTCCATGACCCGGCCCTCAAGCGCCCTTCCCTGGTCTGGACACCGCTGTACGCCGAGCCCATGGTGCTGCTGACCTCGCGTTCCTCCCGGTTGGCCGATCCTGCAACCATGGTGGAGCGCTATCCATTCATCCGGTTTGACCGTACCGAACACACGGGCGAACTGGTCGAGCGCACGCTGCGCCGGCTGCGCGCCAAGCCCCAGGAGTTCATGGAGCTGAATTCGATCGAGACTATCGTGGAACTCGTGAGCGACGGCATGGGCGTGGCCATGCTGCCTCTTCTGGCCAGACATGCCTGGGACAGGAACCCGCAGCTGCGGGTAGTGCCCATCCCCCAGGCAGCCGAAAGCCGCCAGATCGCCCTGGTGCAGCTGCGCACGGCGGCCCGCGCCGAGGTGGTCACGGCTGTAGGGCAGCAGTTCATGGCGGCGCGAGGTATGGCAGTTTGAGGGCACCAGCCTGACCCTCTTGCACTTCTCGTTGGCGGCATGCTGGTTGCCGCTCGCTCTATCGCTGTCGTCTGGAGATGCAAAGCGGCCGCGAAAGGAGCCTGCCAGGGGGCGACCTCGTTAGCCAGGGATGATCATCTTCTCAGTCAATCCTTGATCGAAGCTGTAGACGCACTGATAGTGAGCATTGGGTACAGATGATCAATGTTGCCGGTACCCCCATTTCAACCACACCTCCCAAAACGGAGGTGATCGACTGCCATGTCTTGGAATCGTTGCAGGAAGTGCGCTCGATGACCGAGGGCTGGCTGCATCGCTACAGCCACCATCGCCCGCATGAATCGGCAGGCCGCACTCCTCCTGTCGCGTGTCATGTCAAACGTTGCCCCAGCCTCTGCTTTTAGGTGGCACAGGAAAACGAGGAGGCTTCACCGACCTACCGGGGCGCCGCCTTGATCGCCGCATTCAGGGTAGTCCACAGCTCCTTGGTGACGGGCACCATGTCCTGCCTGAAGTACCACCAGAAGTGACCGCCCACATAATTCGGGGTAGTGATCTTCATCGTGTAATAGCGGGTCAGGTACTCGGCCTTCTTGGTTTTGCGTGAGGTACCCACTTCCCCGAACCCAATCTTGGAATTGGGGAACATCACGCGCAGCTTGTCGAACACCTGCTGCCAGTTGGGCTTGAGCCCATTGCAGTCATCCTCATAGTAGGAAATCCAGACGTAATCCAGACCCTGCTTCATGTAGGCAGGGACATTGGCCTCGGCCCACTTGAACATTTCATTGGAGGATTGAGACCAGCAGCCCTGGTTGTAGTAGAGCGTGACCGCGGCCGCCTTGTTCTGTGCCTTCACGATGTTGTAGGCGTTGGTCATCTTCGCCACCACATCGGCATTGGCGCCCAGCCACTCGCCGTTGACCTCGTTGGCTACTTCCCAAATATCCACTACATCCGACAACGCATTGAGGTATTGGTTAGTCCGTTGTATGTATCCATCCACGCTGTACTGCTTGACGTAGTACGAGTCCAATATCTCACCCATCACATAGGAAACTTTGGAGATTTCCACTGCTGGCTTGCGGTAATAGTCCGGGTTCACGAACTCATCGAAGACGATGCGCGTGGTAGGCCGGTAGGCCAGCGACGACAGGCTGCGCGTGATGTCGTTCAGTCTACTCACATCGTCCACGGTGACGCCATAGATGGGCGTCGGGATTATGCGACCTGAGGGCACGCTGGTCTGAGCCGATACGACGGAGCAAAGCGAGGCGATGCAGAACGGGATAAACGCTTTCATGCGGTATCCCTCGATGATTGGTTCAATGATGTTTTCACTTGGAACAATATGAATCGAGGCATGGCAATGGTCGGGGGTGACTGCTTCTAGCTGGCAGCACCGGCTCGGGCCGACCCTCAGTTGACTCTCGATAATCAGTTAAAGGATTGACTTTAGTCCATGAAGTTGGGCTAAAAGTAGCCAAAGGAAACGAACACGCTCCATGAGCCAGCCCACAGATCGAGCTCATGGCTACTCGGCCCTTGTTGACGCGCTCAATGCTTTGCGGCGGCTACCAGTCAATGAGTTGATCGCTGGAGTTGACTTGATGTTTGGGCAGCGTGGGTGAGCCCTAAACATAAATTGATACGTGTGTTGCCTAGGGTATGAGTCATTTTCAAAATGAGCGCATCGAGGCAAGTGTCATCGTGCGGTTGCCAGTCGGATGAGATGAAAGGTGCTTTATGTGGCCGCTTGTCCTTCACTTCGCAGTCCGCTTCTGGCCGACTGGCGACGGCCTGCACCTGTTGAGATCGAACGCTCAAGACGCAGCCCCGAAGGTCAGCTTTGCTGTGCTGTACTCGCCAGTAGCTAGGCCCGGCTTAGGCCAATACCGGACCTTTCTTAGGTCTGCGACTAGGATCGAGACTGCCCCAGAAGCGCAGATGTTCAACAGTACGTGCTGGTGCACGTAATGACCAACCCCAAGAAGCCTCCTTATGGTTCATCTTGTCGGACATAAATTGAAGTATTCAGTCGTACAGTGGTCCTACGACTGGGATCCATCGCTTTTTGACTTGCTCGAACGTATGCCGGAATTAGTGATCGGGCGACATGTGGTCATTGCGTCATGTGACAGCGGCAAGTACAAGCCGTCCGAGGCTGAGCTGGAGGCCGGTTGGGAGGTCGCGGATGGATTTGCTGTGAGTCCCAAAATCACCGCCGTATCCGACCTGCCTATGCCAGGTTTTGATGAGTGGTACGTGTATGAAGAGCGTCCGATGCCAAGGTTCTATCGCTCATCGGTCAACCGTTTCGGCTTCGCGCCGCTGCCGCCGGATAAAGCTACCGATTTTTGGGCTCAAGTTGAGACCGCATTGCCGCTGCATGTCTTGGGTGCCGGAACTCCGACCATGTTTTTAGCAACGCGGGACAGAATTTCATTCGACCGAGCATTGAAGCTTGGTGACTTCTGACTAACTACCCTCGGCCAGCTGTAGACACTGACTTCAGCTCATGACCAGACCACCTTTAGATGAATCTGGCGTCTGATAGGGCAAAGGGCAAGAGTGTCTGGAGTCAGCCATCAACAACTACCAAGTCGAAGGTTTTCTCCATGTCCAGGAGAGACCGCTTCGGGTCGATTGCTGGCCAACACGAACGACCGCTGATGGGGGTCTTAGGTTTGTCACGCTGCTCCATTGAGTCTGCCGTTCGGCGACAGACAGCTCACAGCCTGAAGCAGTCCCCTGGGAGAGTACCTCCAAGGACTGCTTCTGGCAGATAGCGTGAGTCCACGAATAGGCCGGGACGCGGACGCCCCGCCATGCGATCCCAGCCTGAGCAGTCGGCGGTCTGCGAGTTCCACAAGCTCGTGCTAACGGCCTGAGCAACAGCTATCTCATTGCCTCGCAGGAACTCCCCAAGACGTCCATAGGCAGGCGTTGCCTGTGGTCGAGCTTGCATTAGCCCTGAGGCATCTGGCTCATGTCCATGAACATGATTTCCCAGATGTGGCCGTCCACGTCCTCGAAGCTGCGCCCATACATGAAGCCGTGGTCTTGCAGGGGGTTCACGTCCGCCTTGCCGCCATGAGCGGAAGCGGCAGCAACCATGTCGTCAACAGCCGCGCGGTCGTCAGCGCTCAGGCACAACATGACTTCGCTGGCAGCGTGAGCATCCACCATTGGCTTTCGGGTGAACGTGGCCCACTTTGGATGGGTGAGCAGCATTACATAGATGCTGTCCGAGACGACCATGCAGGCGGCGGTGTCGTCGCTGAACTGCGGGTTGTTGACAGCGCCGATTGCTTCATAGAAGGACTTGGCCTTTGGCAGGTCGGCGACGGGCAGGTTGACGAAGATTTGCTTGGGCATGTGAGACTTTCAAGATCTGCGTTGAGAAAGAATCTTCAGGCATTGGCGAGCGACGTCAACAGTTCGTCCAGGCGCTGCAAACTGGATGCGTGACCGTCTTCCTGCCCAGAATGAATAGCGATGACTGACCAGCACAGCTTGCCAGTTCCGGAGCGCACGAACAGCCTGCCGGGACATCATATCCAGTTGCATCCGTGTCAGCCAACTGCGTTTGCTGCCGTTCAGATCGCTGGCTGACAATGGCCGCAACCAGCGGTGGATTCAACCGATCAATGCAATGCTCCAGCGCTTGCATCTCGACGCCTGCCGGCCGCCAAGCGATGACCGCCACCAAGCCGCTGCTCAGTCCTCGGTAACCACGGCGCCATCCATGTCCACGGTGATGGTGGCTCCCGGGCGGATGCGTATGCCGGCGATGTTCAGGATCACACCAAGCTCGCCCCATCCGGTGCGACCGGCGCGCAGCGGGGTCTGACCAAGGGCAAATATGCCCATGTCCAAACTGCGAAGGATCTGGACATCGCGCACCGCTCCCTCGATGATCACTCCGGCCCAGCCGTTCGCCAGCCCGGTGCGCGCCATGTTGTCGCCCAGCACGGCGACGCGAAGCGATGCGCCCGCGTCCACCACCAGTACCCGTCCAAGGCCTGGCGTTGCCAGGGTCTGCCGGATCAGGGCCGCATCCTCATGGGCTCGCAGCGTTTGAATGCGGCCAGAAACCGTGGGGCTGCCGCCATACGAGCGCCAGTTGCTTGTGCAAACCTGGGCTGCGTCTCCCAGGCTGTCGCACAGGTCCGCCGTGTTGATTCGCATGCTGCCTCAGTCCAAGGTGGCGCCGGATTGCTTTACCAGCTTCTGGTGCTTGATCAATTCAGACTGGAAAAATGCAGGTGCTTCATCCGGCCCTTTGTCGAGCATCAGAAGCCCCTGTCCGGCGATGGCGGCCTGCGCTTGCGCAGATCCCATTGCCGTTTTCACGGCGGCCGCATACTGGTTGACCAGGGGCTTGCCAAGTCCTGCGGGCCCGATCAAGGCAATCCAGGCATCGAAGCTGTATCCGGGAACACCGGCTTCCACCATCGTGGGGACATCGGCAAGAGCGGACGAGCGGACCGCCGTGGACACGGCGAGTGCGCGTAGCGTCCCGGCGTTCACCTGCGGCACGACCTGGGAGACGGAGACGAACGCAAGCTGCACCTGACCGCCGATCAGATCCGTGATCAGAGGGCCGGTGCCACGGTAAGGCACATGCTTCATGCTGATACCGGTTTCGGAGATCAGCAGCTCGCTGGCCAGGTGCAGCGTACTGCCATTGCCCGCCGATCCATAGTTCAGTGCTCCCGGATGGGCCTTGGCATACTCTCGCAGCTCCTGCAGGCTCCTGACCGGCAGCTTGGGGTTGACGACCAGCACCAGCGGCACGGTGGCAAGCACGGCAATCGGCGTGATGTCCCTGATACTGTCATAGGGGATGGTCTTGTAGATCCCGGGGTTGATGACGTGGTTGGAAGAGATCATGCCCAGGGTCAGGCCGTCCTTGGCAGCCTTGACGACCTGTGCCGTACCCGGAATGCCCCCCGCTCCCGCCACATTCTCGACGACGACGGGATGGCCGCTTGTCCGTCCCAGACCGGGGCCCAGCGCGCGTGCCACGGCATCCACCGTGGAGCCAGCCGTCAGCGGCACCACCATGCGGATGGGCTTTTCCGGCGCGGCCAGCTGTGCGCTTGCGCCGAAAGAGGCGCAGGCCATGATGAGCAGCAAAGCGAGCCCGCGTTTGCCTGGAATGGTTGTCATCGTTGTCTCCTTTTTTATGGCTGTCGATTGGGCTCAGGTCGAGTGGCGTTGCCTGAGCTCTTCAAACGACAGGAGCTCTCCGGCGATTGCACTGGCTGCGACGGTTGAGGGGCTTGCAAGCCAGACGCTGCCCGGGCCTCCCCGGCCCGGAAAGTTGCGATTGATGGCGCTGACCGTGACCTGATCAGGCCGGATGGAGCCTCCAGGGCCGCAGTTGCCGCATGCCCCGCAGGAAGGCTGAAGAATCCGCGCTCCCACCCGCTCGAATGCCTCGAGATAGCCGGCCGCCAGGCAATGATCCCGGACCGCTGTCGTGCCGAACTGCAGGAATAGATCGACACCGGCAGCCACGCGCAGGCCTCGGTCGGCAGCCCATTGCAGAACCTCGTGGTAGCGCTCGAAGTCCTCGCGCTTTCCGGCCGTGCAGGAGCCTCCGTAAGCAATGTTGATTCGCACTTTCTGCCCGATCGCAGCCAGAGGTCGGCCATTGCCGGGATCCCCCGGCGAGGCAACCATGACCGGCACTGCGGAACAGTCGATCCGGATGGTCCGTGCATAGCTCGCATCGGGATCGCTGTGCATCCAGTCCTCGATCACGAAGCGTATTGCGCGCCGCTCGAGCAGGAATCGCACGGTCTCTGCGTCCGGTGCCACAATCCCCGTGAAACCGCCCAGCTCGGCGCTCATATTGGTGAGGGTGGCACGCTCGTCGGTGCTCATCCGCGCGATGGCAGCCCCCGTGAATTCAAAGACTTTTCCGACGCCTCCACCCGCGCGGATGTAGGGCTGCGCCAGCAGATGCAGCACCACGTCCTTGGCCGTCACATTCGCCGAGAGTTCGCCATCAAGGACGATGCGCAGGCTCTCGGGGACCGTCAGGCGCACGGCCCCCGTGACGAAGGCATTCGCCATATCTGTGGTGCCTATCCCGAACGCGACACAGCCCAGAGCACCGCTATGGGGAGTGTGGGAGTCCGTGCCCACGACCAGTTGCCCGGGCAGGGCATAGCACTCGGCCATCATGGCGTGTGAAATACCGGCGACGTTGCGCCCGTCGTCGCTCCTGGCCTCCAGTTCGGTCAGCGTCCGGTGGGTGAGCAGGCCGTACTCGCCGGCAAAGTCGCGCTGCGCCCGCACCATGCGATGGACTTTGGGAACCAGACCCTCTCTGACATGGGTCGGGCTTTCCTCCACGTAGGAAGTGTGATCCTCGAAGACGAGGATGGAGCCAGGGTCGCTCAGATGAAGCGGCCGGTCGAACGCGGCGTGAAGCATGTGCGCCGCCATGCCGGTGTAGTACTCGTGAATGAAACGCCAGTCGGCCCGCACAAAGGCGCCATCGCCGGGCGCAGGATCGGCCACCGTCACGCCTGTGGTCAGGGCGTGCCTGGCCACGATCTTCTCGAACAGGGTGCGCGGCCTGCCTGCGATCTCAGGCGCTGCGGAGATCTGTCCCAGATGAGAGCGGCCGAACGGCAGCAGACCGCCCTCCCGGAGAATCGCGGCGGCAAGCACATCCCGCCCCTCGACCAGCTCTTGCCAGCAGATATCTTCGCCGGCTTCGATCCTGGCAATCAGGCTGAAATCCGTGGAAGTGATGAGTCCGATGTTGTCGGCGTTCTGCCTGTAGATGCGCTCAAAGCTCTCGGCGATCACCAGGCGTACCCCCGCGAGCTTTTCGGCGGCCGGGCTATGCTCGCGGGAAGAGCCCTTGCCATAGCGCCGTCCCGCCACGACGACCTGTATCCGGCTGTCCCGCATGGCATCGACTGCCACGGGCAGCTCACCCTGGGTCTTGAACCCCGTATAGGGATAGCGCCCCAGTTCGTCGTCGAAGTGGGTGAGAATCGCGATCGGTGTGATCTCGTCCGTGGACACATCGTCGCGCAGAGGCAGCGCATCGGCCAGCCGAACCGGCTGACCGCCAAGTGCTTTTTTCACCGTTGCCGGGCATTGGCTGAGGTAGAGGATGCGGGGCGAAAAGCGGGCTGCTGGATGGCGTTGGGTTTGCATGCGCCATCATCGAACGATGGCAGATCAGCGGGTAGCGCCAAGACAGCACGGGGGATCGCGCAAAATTCGGCGACCGGAATTACCCTGAAAGCACGTCCATCAAAGCCTGGGTCGACCGAAGCTGTGGCTGACGCCGCAAGGCATACAGGCGCAGTTCGCGCATGGCCCAGGGTTCTGACAAGGGTCGTCGTATGAAACCGGCCGTCCCCGCATAGGCCGACGTGGCACTTTGGGGAATCACGGCAATGCCCAGGCCTGCCTCCACCATCCGGCACACGGCATCGAAGCTGCTCAGGGACACCTCGGGCGTGAACCGCATCTGCAAGGCTTGCGCGCGCTCGTGGAGCAGCCTGTCCAACGCGCCCCCCTGGTGCACCCCGATGAGAGGAAACTCCAGCACCTTCGAGAAATCGATGGCCTCGGAATCTTCCAGACAATGCCCTCTTGGAAGGACGACATGCAGGGGATCCGAGGCGAAATACCAGGAGTCGACCCCGGTCGGAACATTGACGGCCACACCCAAGCCCACATCGGCGCGATCATCGAGACAGGCCCTGATGACCTCGCGGGTGTCCGCCTCATGCAGCGATATCCGCACATGCGCAAAGCGAGCCCTGAACGTGGACAGCTTCTCCGGCAGAAAACCGATGACTGCCGACATATTGGCGTAGAGGCGAACCGTTCCCCTCACCTCTTCGCCATGCTCCTGTACCTCCCGGATCAGGCCCTGCAGCTCATCGTCGATCTGCAGGCCGCGCTCGAAAACGATGCGGCCCGCATCGGTCAAGGTCACGCCCCGAGGGGAGCGGACCAGCAGGGCGGTTCCGAAAGAATGTTCAAGATCGGCAATCCGGCGGCTCAGGGCCGATGAGGCGATGTGTTCCTGTTCCGCCGCCCTCGCAATGGAGCCTGTTCTTGCGACTGCTGAAAACAGTCTCAGGCTATAGGCATCCAGGCGTCTTGCAGGGGGTGGGGTTGACTTCATCGCGCGGCTGATAGTTGCTTGCCGGACGATAACAGACAAGACAAGAAAGGCCGTCACCCAAGCCTGCGCGCCGCTTGCTGGCAGTCCTTTCAATCCACCGCGCTCGATTTGCATCCGCAGGCCATGCGGCAACTGCTGCAACAACAGAAAACGGGCCTGAGCCCGCTTTCTGTTGATGTCGACCGTTCCTACTTGTTGCCCAGCCAGGCCACGCTGTTGAGGAAGATTCGCACCAGCTCGGTCTGGCGGCGCACGCCCGTCTTGGAGAAGATGGAGCGCAGATGGGCTCGCGCCGTGTTGCGGCGGATATTGAGCGCTTCAGCGGCCTCTTCCAGCGACAGGCCGTTGGCCAGCTGGATGGCCAGCGAGGTCTCTGCCGGCGTCAGCTGGAACAGCTGCTGGGCCAGCTTCACGGGTGGGTCGGCCTTGCCGCCGGTGTCGCGTACAAAGACGGCGACACTGGGGCGCTGCTTGCCTTCGGTCCACTCGTCGGGCGAGATGCTCTGCACCACCACGCCCCAGTTGAGCTGACCCGACTGGCGGCTGACCGACATGCCTTCGGTCATCGACAGACGCGAGACCTGGGTGTGCATCAGCGCGTCCTTGATCAGGCGCTGCAGCTTGCGGTTGTCGTTGGCGTAGTTGGCCTCCAGCATGCCGCCGGAGATCTTCAGGCCGTCCTGCATGTCCAGGATGCTGGCAGCGGCAGGATTGCACTCCAGCACATTGCCGTTCTGGTCGAGGATGACCACGCCCACCATCAGCTGGGCCGTGGCCTTGCTGTAGAGCGAGATGACCTGGCGATCCTGGTTCACCGACAGATGCAGATTCAGCGCACGCTTGATATGCGGCAGCATCATGGAGCCGAAGGCACGCTCCTGCTTGTTGAAAGCCGGGGCCCCTTCGGGCCGCGTGACGCGCAGTCCGTAGACGCAGCTGTCCTTGGTGACGATGTCGGCAGCCATCACATGAAAGACCTGCAGCTGCTTGCACCAGTCGTTGTAGTAGCTCGAAGCGCGCCACTCGGACTCGGGCATCACGTCACCCACCGTCACGATACGGTCGGTAGGCATGCTGCGAAACGGACTCATGCTGATCTTGGGGCAGTTCGGCATCAGATCGCGGCGATCGCCCGCGGCCGAGACGATCAGGCCCACATCGTCGGCCGATCCGGGACGCACGATCAGCGAGGCGTAATTGCCGCCCAGCTGCAGACGCAGGGTCTCCAGAAAAGGCTTCCAGCCTTCCGGGTCCATGGCCGCTTCATAGAGCTGGCTGATCAGCGCACTGAACTTCTCGGCGCTCACGAATGGCGTATCGGCCGGTGCGCGCACCGGAGCCGGGGTGTCGAATACGGGCACATCCTTGATCACGCAGGCAATGGAGCTTGGCGTGTAGGTGGAGAAACCCATCTTGGCGAAGGCGCTGTCCATCATGTTCAACTCCTGGGTTGAAGATTGCTTGCAGACAGGTCAGTTCAGCTCAAACAGGCCGGCAGCGCCCATGCCGCCGCCAATACACATGCTCACCACCACAAACCGCACGCCACGGCGGCGGCCTTCGAGCAGGGCATGACCGACCAGACGGGCGCCCGACATGCCGAAGGGGTGGCCGATGGAGATCGCGCCGCCATTGACGTTCAGGCGCTCATCGGGAATGCCCAGCTGGTCGCGGCTGTAGATCACCTGGCAGGCGAACGCTTCGTTGATTTCCCACAGACCGATATCGCCCATGGTCAGGCCATGCTGCTTGAGCAGCTTGGGGATGGCATAAACAGGGCCGATGCCCATTTCATCGGCGCGGCAGCCCGCCACGGCCACGCCGCGGTAGGTGCCAAGAGGCGCGAGACCGCGGTTGCGGGCCTCGTCGGCGCTCATGAGCACGCAGGCACTGGCACCGTCGGACAGCTGGGAGGCATTGCCGGCCGTGATGAACCGGCCTTCTGGCACCCACTGGCCGTTCTTCCAGACAGGCTTGAGCTTGGCCAGACTCTCCAGCGTGGTGTCGGCACGGTTGCCCTCGTCGCGGGTCAGCGTCACTTCCTCGCTGCCGGTGACATTGCCTTCCTTGTCGAACAACTGCTTGACGGTGGTCAGCGGCACGATTTCGTCGTCGAACAGGCCCTTGCCCTGCGCCGCAGCCACGCGCTGCTGGCTGCGCAGCGAGTACTCGTCCTGGGCTTCGCGGCTGATGCCGTAGCGCTGGCTGACCAGCTCGGCCGTCTCAATCATCTGGATGTAAGCCGTGGGCTCTGCGGCCAGCACTGCCTTGGACTGGGCACGGTAGGCGTTCTTGTACTTGTTCTGCACCAGGGAGATGGACTCCAGGCCACCGGCCACGGCGATATTCATCTCGCCGGTCATGATGCCCTTGGCTGCCGTGGCAATGCTCATCAGGCCCGATGCGCACATGCGATCGATCACCATGCCGCCCACGGATTCCGGCAGGCCGGCCGTATAGCCGCACAGGCGCCCGAGGTTGTAGCCCTGCGTGCCCTGCTGCGCGGCAATGCCCAAAATGACATCATCCACATCGGCACCGGCCACGTTCGCCTTGTTGAGCGCTGCACGAATCACGTGTCCGCCCAGCACCGGAGCCTCGGTGTCGTTGAAGGCTCCACGATAAGCCTTGCCAATGGGGGTACGTGCCGTCGAAACGATGACTGCGTCTTTCATGTCTTTGTCTCCTAACTTTCTTGTCGTCGCGCCCTGGGCAGTGCTTGCTGCCCTATCGAGGCCGGCCACTCTGTCGGCGGCTCGTGCCTCTTCACAAAAAATGCAACCGCCTGCGGGAGCAGGCGCTTGCACACACTCAATTTTCCTGGATAAAGAACAGCCTGCTGATGGTTTCGACCACGCAGCCGGGTTTGTCCTGATTCCTGACCTGTACGCTGATGCGGATGGTGACCTGTACGCCGTCTTCCCCGATCGGCGTCGCCGCCACCACCTCGCCGCTGCCACGCACCCAGCTGTCGACCAGCACCGGTGCCGGAAAGCGCACCTTCTCGCAGCCATAGTTGACGCCCATCTTCAGCCCCTGATAGCTGACCAGCTGGGGGAGAAACAGATTGGCCAGCGACAGCGTCAGATAGCCATGGGCCACGCAGGCGCCGAACGGGCCGCTGCCGGCCCGCTCGGGGTCCACATGAATCCACTGGTGATCGCCCGTGGCATCGGCAAACTGGTTGATGCGCTGCTGGCTGATCTGCATCCACTCGGTCTCGCCCAGCTGACGGCCCACCGAGGCCAGCACCGAGGCCGCCGAGTCAAACAGCATCTTGTCTGCGACTGCGTTCATGCTCAGGCCCTCTGCGAGCTCACGGACACGACCTCGCCCGTCATGTACGAGGAGTAGTCGCTGGCCAGGAAGATCATCACATTGGCCACTTCCCAGGGCTCGGCACCACGGCCGAAGGCTTCCTTCTCGGAGAGCTTGGCCAGCAATTCCTCCGAGGCGGACTTCTTGAGGAAGGCGTGAATGGCGATGGATGGCGCCACGGCGTTGATGCGGATGCCGAATTCGGCCGCTTCCAGCGCCGAGCAACGCGTGAACGCCATCACGCCGGCCTTGGCGGCCGCGTAATGCGCCTGCTCGGTCTGGGCGCGCCAGCCCAGCACCGAGGCATTGTTGACGATCACGCCCTTGCCGCGCGGCTGCATGAGCTTGAGCGCTGCGCGCGTCATGCGGAAGGTGCCGGTCAGGGTGATGTCGATGACCTTGCTCCACTCGTCGTCGCTCATGTCGACGACCTTGCAGCTGGTGCCCAGACCCGCGTTATTGATCAGCACATCGATGCCGCCCATGGCGCTGTCGGCTTCGGCAATCAGTGCCTGAACCTGATCTTCCCGGCTCACGTCGCAGAGCTTGGCGAAGACCTGGGTCAAACCCGTATCCTTTTTGATCTGCTCCACGGCTTCGGCCAGCCGGCGCTCATGCACATCGGAGATGAACAAGGCCTTGCAGCCCTCTTCGGCTGCACGTTTTGCAGCGGAAAAGCCAATACCGGCGCCAGCAGCAGCGGTAACGAGCACAGTTTTGTCTTTAAGCAGACCGTGGGCAGCAACGTAGGAGGGAGCGCTAATCATTTTGCATTCAGAAGGTTGTTGCCTAGATCTTCCGGTCGCCGCTGCGCTGCAGCATCGTCACTTTGGACGATAGGTCATTCCCTAATGTCGCCGCATGGACATTTCAAAGCAGAAGATGCGGCCAACCACCGGGCAAACCCGGGGTTCGCAGCATCTCTGTCCGGGCCGGGCAGAGCATCTGCCGGCTCATCCGGCGCAAGGGCGGACGCGCCCGATGCACCCGATCAGCGCGGCATGCCCAGTGCGCGCTCGGCCATGAGGTTCATCTGAATCTCGTTGGTGCCGGCATAGATGGTGTCCGCACGGCTGACCAGCCACAGTTGCTGCAGCGCGGCCAGTGCCGGGTCCCTGAGCACCAACCCGCCCTGCTCGCCGAGCACATCCATGGCCAGCTCGCCCAGATCGCGGTGCCAGTTGGACCAGGCGTACTTGGAGACCGAGGCCACGCGAAACGACGTGTTCTCGTCGCTGGAGCGCAGCGCATGGGCGCGCAGGGTCTGCAGCCCCATATCGGCCTTGGCCAGGCGCTGGCGCAACAGCGGGTCCCGGGCCGCGCCATTGCGTCTGGCCAGAGCGACGATCAGATCCAGCTCATGGCGGAAATGCGCCTGCTGGCCCAGCGTTGACGCACCGCGCTCGCAGCCCAGCAGGTACATGGCGACCTTCCAGCCGTCGCCCACGGGGCCCAGATGCAGACCGCCCTCGGTGCGTGCGCCGTCGAAGAAGACTTCGTTGAACTCCGAGGTGCCGGTGATCTGGCGAATCGGGCGCACTTCCACGCCCGGCTGCCTGAGGGGCACCAGCAGCAGCACCATGCCGGCGTGGCGCGCGCTGGCTGCGCTGCCTGCGGCCTCGTCGGTGCGGGCCAGCACAAACACCCATTCGGATTCATGTGCCCAGGAGGTCCAGACCTTCTGGCCGTGGATCACCCATTCACCCGTGTCCGCATCACGGCAGGCCCTGGTGCGGATGCCGGCCAGGTCGGAGCCCGCGCCGGGCTCGGAGTAGCCCTGAGCCCAATAGTCGGTGCCGGCCAGAATGCCAGGCAGGAAACGCTGTTTCTGCTCGGGCGTGCCGAAAGCCATCAGCGTGGGGGCCAGCAGGGTCTCGCCGATATGGCCGATACGGCCCGGGCCGCCGCAGCGCACATATTCCTCGTGAAAAATGACTTGCTGGGCCAGCGGCGCATTGCGGCCGCCGTACCGAGTCTCCCAGCCCAGACCGGTCCAGCCGCCCTTGGCCAGTTCCTGCTCCCATTCCTTGGCCAGCTGCGCGTCATAGCCTTCGGCGCCCAGGCCGCTGGCGTGCTTGAGCGGCGCGAAGCGCCCTGTCAGATGCTGCGCCATCCATTCACGCACTTCGGCGCGAAAGGCCTCGTTGATTTCCGATTCCTGCATCTTCATGCTGCCTCCGTCACACTCTCGTCCAACAAACGCGCTGCCACCTGCTCGCGCCACTGCTCCACCGTACCCAGGCGCTGGCTCGATGCCTGCGCGCGCCGGAAGAACAGATGCGGATCGAACTCCCAGGTAAAGCCCACGCCGCCATGCAGCTGAATGCTTTCACCTGTGGAAAAGAGAGCTGCTTCCGTAGCATCCGTGCGGCATTGAGCAGCAAAATAGCTCAGATCACTTGTATGACCTGCGGTATCTGCTATGAAAGCTGCTGCATAGACGGCAGAGCGCGCGGTCTCCACCTTCACCAGCATCTGGGCTGCGCGGTGCTTGACGCCCTGAAAGCTGCCCACGGCCTTGCCGAACTGCTGGCGCTCCTTGGTGTAGTCCACGGCCAGATCCAGCGCACGCTCGGCCACGCCGACCTGCTCGGCCGCCAGGCCGATGGCGGCCAGATTGCGCGTCTGCGCCCACAGTGGCTCGAGTGCATCGCCATGCATCAGCACGGCTGAGCCGGTGAGCCTCACATTCACGGCCGAGACATCGGCGCTGCTGCGCGTGGCGTCCATCGTCGCCAGCGCTTGCACGCTCAGGCCTTCAGCCCCGGCATTCACCTCCAGCAGGCCCAGAGATCCGCAAGGCAGCGTGGCTGGCAGCAGAAATACATCGGCATGCGCGCCGGAGCCTACCTGGTGCCACTGGCCATCGAGCACCAGAGCATCGCCATCCACCCTGGTGACAGCCGTGGCTGGCAGCTCGCCGCGCACCGTCATGCCCAGCACGCAGATCCGGCCCGAGGCCGCCAGGCGCTCCACCACGCCCAGGCCCTGCTCGGTCTGGCTCAGCGCCTGCCACAACGGCGTCACCGCAACGACGGCGTCAAAGAACGGTACGCAGGCGAGGTGGTAGCCCATCTGCTCCTGCAGCAGCACCAGCTCGCGCCATCCCAGGCCCATGCCGCCCGCCGCTTCGGGCAGGGCCACGCTGCACCAGCCCATGTCCTGCACTTCCTGCCACAGGGCGCGGTCCAGGCCGCCCTCGGTTTCGCAGACCTTGCGCACCCGTGCCGTGCTGCTTTTTTCCTGCAGAAACACCGCGGCGCTTTCGGCGATCATTTTTTGTTCTTCGTTCAGACTTAAATCCATGATGGCTCGCGTCCTGAGTTCTTCATCGAATGGGAAGGCCGGGCACCACGGCCCGGCCGCTTCTCGGGCTCAGGTCCCATAGACTTTCTGAGGCGCCTTGCCCGCGGCGATCAGCTGATCGACGACGCCAGACAGCTCGGCGGGCTCCCAGCGCGCCTGCTTGTCATTGACCTTGCCGGTGAACCAGCCGTCGGCCACGGACAGCTCGCCGCCCTTGGCCTCGAAGCAGCGGCCCGTCACATGGGCAGACTGGGCGCTACCCAGCCAGACGACGATGGAGGCCACGTTCATCGGGTCCCAGACGTCGAAGCCGGACTCGGGCTTCTTGACCATATCGGGCATGGCGCCTTCGGTCATGGAAGTGCGTGCGGCGGGCGCCAGGCAGTTGGCGGTGATGCCGTAGCGCGCCAGCTCGGCGGCCTGCACCAGGGTCAGACCGGCGATGCCGGCCTTGGCCGCGGCATAGTTGCTCTGGCCTATGGAGCCTTGCAGACCGGCGCCGGAGCTGGTGTTGATGATGCGGGCATCCACTTCCTTGCCGGCCTTCTTCTGGTCGCGCCAGTAGCCGCCAAAGACCTTGGCCATGCAGAAGTGGCCGCGCAGATGCACGCGCATGACCATGTCCCAGTCCTCCTCGGACAGGCTCAGGAACATGCGGTCACGCAACACGCCGGCGTTGTTGACGATGACCTGCACATCGCCAAAGGCAGCCAGCGTGGCCTCCAGAATCGATTGCGCACCGGCCACGGTGGTGATGTCACCGTTGTTGGCCAGCGCCTTGCCGCCGGCAGTCCTGACTTCCTCGGCCACGGCCTGGGCGGCTTCGGCGCGGATGTCGTTGACCACCACATTTGCACCTTCTTGCGCGAAGGCCAGCGCATAGGCGCGGCCCAGGCCACCGCCTGCACCGGTGATGACGACGGTTCTCTGGTTGCAAATACCCATTTGTTTCCCCTTTTGCTTGCTGTGCAGAACAGGCCCGCAGCCTGTCTGCGCTCTTGAAATCACGCTTTGAAAACCGACAGATCGGGCTGACGATGGGCCCAGGGCACGGATTGCTCCAGCTGCGCTGCCAGCGCCAGCAGACGACCTTCGCGGCCGAACGGCGCCGCAAAGTGCGCGCCGATCGGCAGCCTGTCCGCCGTCCAGTGCATGGGCACGGACATGGCGGGCTGACCCGTCATATTGAAAAGGGCGGTATAGGGCGACGCCTTGACGGCCTCGCGTGCAAACGAGTCATAGGGCTGGTCCAGCGTCAGAACGCCCAGCAGCGGTGGCGGCACGGCCATCACGGGAGTCAGGATCAGGTCGTACTTGAGAAAGAAGCGGTCCAGAATCTGGCCGGCGGTATCGAAGTTGGTGCGCGCCATCAGCATCTGCTCGGCGGTATAGGACCTGGCCTTTTCCAGGTACAGCCAGTCCATCTGCTCGAGTTCGTCCTGGCGTACGGCGCGACCCAGCAGCTTTTCGCGGGCGCGGATGCTGGCCATCATGCCCACCGAGGTCACCACGCCCAGACCCGAGAACACCTCTGCCACCGGCAGCTCGGGCATGTCCTCGACGATTTCATGGCCCAGCGCCAGGCAGGCCTTGATGGCCTTGTCCACGGCCGCCTGACAGTCCGCATGCACGGGAATGCCAAAGTAGTTTCTGGTCCAGACGGCGATCTTGAGCTTTTTGGGCGCCTGCCTGAGGGCCTCCAGGTAGCTGCCCTCCACATCGCGCGGCGGTACGGTGCGCGAGCCCGGCTCGCGCCCCTGCGTCAGATCGAGCAGATGGGCGCTGTCGCGCACGCTGCGGCTGATGACATGGTTCATGGACAGGCCCATCCAGCCTTCCATGTTGGCCGGGCCGGCAGGCAGACGCCCACGGCTGGGCTTGAGGCCGAACAGGCCGCAGTGCGAAGCGGGAATGCGGATGGAGCCACCGCCGTCGCTGGCATGGGCCACGGGCACAATGCCTGCGGCCACCACCGATGCCGCGCCCCCCGAGGAGCCGCCCGTGGTGTGGGCCGCATTCCAGGGATTGGGCGACTGCCCGTAGAGCAGGGACTCGGTCGTGGGCGTCTGGCCGAACTCGGGCGACGCCGTCTTGCCGAAGATATTGAGGCCGGCCGCCTTGTAGCGTGCCACCAGAGTGCTGTCGTGCTCTGCCACCGCCCCCTTGAAGAAACGGCAGCCATTGGTGGTGACCGTACCCTTCAGATACTGGTTCAGGTCCTTGAGCAAAAATGGCACACCCCACATCGGCGCCCTGGCAGTAGCCTCGGCACGCGCAGCGCTGCCCAGTGCCGACATCTGCCTGGCCTGATCGCGTGCCAGCTCGTAGTCCTTGATGACCACCGCGTTGAGCTTGGGCAGGGCCTCGGTGCGCGCAATCGCGGCCTCCAACGCTTCCAGCGGCGTGATATCGCCCCGGCGGAGCTGCTCCGCCCAGGCATAGCCGTCCACAGCGACTGCCGAACTCTTCTTCTGCGCGGCCATCGCCGGCATGGTCGCCGCTGCGGCCACGGCACCTGCGCCCTGAATAAAGCCGCGACGATCCACACCCTGATTCACTGATTCCATGGTCTCCATCCTTTTGTTGTTCGAGATTCAAGCGCCGCGTGCCCACTGCCTTGGGGGCGCTGGCCCAGGGTTTTGCAGCAGGCGCCCGAGCGCCCGCAGGGCGGCCATCAGAGACGTTCGATGATGGTGACGTTGGCCTGACCTCCGCCTTCGCACATGGTCTGCAGACCGAAGCGGCCGCCGGTGCGCTCCAGCTCGTGCAGCAGCGTGGTCATGAGCTTGGCGCCCGAGGCCCCCAGCGGATGGCCCAGCGCAATCGCGCCGCCGTTGACATTGGTCCTGGCTGGGTCGTAGCCGGTTTCCTTGAGCCAGGCCATGACCACGGAAGCGAAAGCCTCGTTGATCTCGACCAGGTCGATGTCGGACATCGTCATGCCCGCCTTCTTGAGCGCGTATTGCGTGGCTGGAATCGGCGCAGTCAGGTGCCAGATCGGATCATCGGCGCGCACGCTAATGTGGTGAATGCGGGCGCGGGGCGTGAGGTGGTAGCGCTTGAGCGCGGCCTCGGACACCACCAGCACGGCGGCAGCCGCATCGCAGGTGGAGCTTGAGACGGCTGCAGTGATGGAGGGATAGTCGGGATCCACCGGCTCCAGCGTGGCCATCTTCTCCAGGGTCGAAAGGCGTGCCGTTTCGTCCATCCCGAAATCGCCGAATGGCACGATTTCACGGTCGAAGCGTCCCTCGGCAATCGCCTTCAGGGCCCGGTCATGGCTTTCCTTGGCAAACACCTCCATGTCGCCGCGGCTCAGGCCCCAGTGATCGGCAATGCGCTGGGCGGCATAGAACTGGTTGACGGGCGCGCTGCCGAAGCGGGCCTGCCAGCCCTTGCTCTCGGCAAACGGCGTGCTAAAGCCCAGAGGCTGACCGGCCAGCATGGCCGACGAGATCGGAATCGCGCTCATGGTCTGCACGCCACCGGCCAGCACCACATCCTGCGTGCCGCTCATCACGGCCTGGGCCGCAAAATGAATGGCTTGCTGGGACGATCCGCACTGGCGGTCGATCGTGGTGCCGGGCACATTCAGGGGCATGCCGGCCGCCAGCCAGGAAGTACGGGCGATGTCGCCGGCCAGGGCGCCGATGGTGTCCACGCAGCCAAAGATCACGTCGTCGTAATCGGCTGCGGGAATGTCGTTGCGCTCGACCAGCGCCTTGATCACATGGGCGCCGAGGTCGGCGCCGTGCACGGCGGCAAGAGAGCCCTTGCGCTTGCCGGTGGGCGAGCGCAGTGCATCAACGATATAGGCCTGGGCGCTCATGCAGCCACCTCTTCATCCATGTTTCTGATGGCATCTTGCGCAGAGCAGGAGCCGCATGAATCGAATTCCCGATCAAAGGTCGCGCCAGGCCCCACGGGAGCATTGGGACTGCGCAGCAGGCCCTGGGTCAGGCGCGCCGCGTGGTATGCCTTATCGCCCCAGGCGGCATCCAGCACCCAGGCACGCTTCATGAACATCTGCAGATCGACTTCCCAGGTGTAGCCCATGGCGCCATGCACCTGCAGGCTGTTGCGCGCGGCAAACCAGCTCGCTTCACTGCACTGGAGCTTGGCGTGCGAGATACGTACGGCCAGATCGGGTTCGCCATGCTGCAGCGCATAGAAGGCGCGGTAGAGCACGGGTTTGGCAAACTCGATCCTGGTGACGATATCGGACAGGTGATGCTGCACAGCCTGGAAGCTGCCGATGACCTTGTCGAACTGCTTGCGCTGTGCCACGTAGTCCACGGACAGGTCAAGCATGCGCTGGGCCAGGCCCAGCATCTGGGCAGCGGCAGCGAGCGCGCCGCGCTCGCCTGCAGTGTCCCAGACCTTCTGGCCCTGAGTGCCGTCGAGCAGGCGAGTGGTATCGGATGGTGTCCAGCGTACCTGCGACAGGCGGCGCGAAGAGTCGATGCTGCTCAGCGCCGTGATCTCGCACTGCTCGGGCTTGAGCAGATGCAGTTCCAGGCCAGTGGCCGTGGCGTGCGGCAGCAGCAGCACATCGGCCAGCGCGGCATCCGCCACATGGGGATTGACGGGATGACCCACGGCCACGCGGCAGTTGCCCGCAGCGATCCTGGAGAGCCAGACACGGCTTTCATGCCCATCATGCAAGGCGCCCAGCATGCCCACAGCCACATAGGCGGTGTCGCTCAGGGAATCGGGCAGCGCGTAATAGCCCACCTCCTGCAGCAGCAGCGCCCAGTCCACATCGGCCAGACCCATGCCGCCATCGGCTTCGGGTGCCGACAGACCCATCAGGCCCTGCTCGGCAATCCTGGCCCACAGCTCGGGGCTGCGGCCGCTCGGAGTTTCCCAGATGTCGCGCAACAGCTCGGGAGCCGCTTCGGTCATCAGAAAGCGGCTGATCGAGTCGCGGAATGCGATCTGATCTTCGGTAAAGGTGAAGTCCATGATTGTCTCTCTGCCGGTCAGGATTTGGGCAGGCCCAGCATGCGCTGGGCGATGATGTTGCGCTGGATCTCGTTGCTGCCCGCGTAGATGGGGCCGGCCTGCGAGAACAGAAAGCCTTCCAGCCATTCGTTGGCCTCGGCGTCATCGATGAGCTCGGCCCGCGCGCCCAGAATGCGCATTGCGGTCTCGTGAATCATGATGTCCAGCTCGGACCAGACGATCTTGTTGGTGCTGGCCTCGGCCCCGATCTGCGCACCCTTGTGCAGGCGACCCACCGTGTGATAGGAGGACAGCGTGTACGCCTCCGCCCCCTGCCAGGCACGCAGAACAGCATCGCGAATGGAATGATCGCGGTCGGCATCGACCTGGTTGCGCAGATACAGGTCCACCAGCTTCTGCGCGCTGCGCTGATAGCGGGCGGGAGAGCGCAACAGCAGGCCGCGCTCGAAGCCCGCAGTGGCCATCGCCACATGCCAGCCCTTGCCCTCCGCGCCCAGCAGGTTCTCCGCAGGTACCTCGACATCGTCGAAGAAGATTTCGGCGAAGTGTTCACGGCCGTTGATGGCGCGGATCGGACGCACGGTGATGCCGGGCGTGTTCAAGGGCACCAGGATGTAGCTCAGTCCATGGTGGCGGCTCGATGTAGGGTCGCTGCGAAACAGGCCGAACACCCAGTCGGCAAAGATGGCGCGGGTGGACCAGATTTTCTGGCCGTTCAGTATGAACTTGTCGCCCTTGCGGATGGCGCGACTGCTGATGGCCGCCATGTCGGAGCCGGCATTGGGCTCGGACCAGCCCTGGGCCCACATATCGTCGCAGCGCGCCATGCGGGGCAGAAAGCGGGCCTTCTGCTCGGGTGTGCCGAACTCCATCAGCGTGGAGCCCAGCAGCAGGATGCCGTTCTGGTTCACGCGGGCTGGCGCATCGACCGCCCAGTACTCTTCCTCGAAGATCAGCCACTCTGTCAGGTCGCAGCCGCTGCCGCCCAGATCCTTGGGCCAGGTCACGGCGCTGTAGCCCGCGCTTGCCAGCCTGGCTTCCCACTGGCGGTGCTGCTCGAAGCCCTCGCGGGTGTCATAGCTTTGCAGACGCTGCCTGGGCACGTTGTCCCTGAGCCATTCACGTACCTGGGCACGGAAGGCCTTCTGCGCTGGGGTGTATGTCAAATCCATGGTTGTCTCCTCTTCGCGCTATCGGTGCTCAGAACTTGGCGTCGCGCTTTTCCACGAAGGCGCTGCGCGTCTCGGCGGAGTCGGGGCTCATATAGGCCTGCAGGGTGAAACCCTGCTCCCAGCGGTACTTGTCTTCGAGATTGCCGTCCTCGATGCCGGTCAGCGCCTCCTTGGCGATGCGGATCATGGCGGGGCTCTTGGCAGCAATCCGGTTGGCGATGTCCATGGCGGTGTCGCGCAGCTGCTCGCGGGGAACCACACGCTCGATGGCCCCCAGGCGCTGGGCCTCTGCCGCAGCTATCATCTCGCCCGTGAAGAACAGGTAGCGGGTTTTCTGCACGCCGAACATGCGCTGCAGATGGGCGGCCCCGCCCATGGCGCCGCGGTCCACTTCGGGCAGGCCGAAGGTAGCGTCTTCGGCCGCGATCACGATGTCGGATGCGCCGCAGATACCGATGCCGCCGCCCAGCACAAAGCCGTGCACGGCGGTGATCACCGGCACCTTGTTCAGATGCACGGCCTTGAAGGTGGCGTAGTTGCCTGCGTTCACCTCAAGAATGAGCTTGTCGTTCTCGGCCAGCTCCTTGATGTCCACACCGGCGCAAAAGCCCCGGTTCTCGGCGCGAATGACGATCACGCGCACCTCGGGCCTGTCGCCCAGCGCCTGGATTTCCCGGGCCAGACCACTCCAGCCGGCGGCATTCAGGGCATTCACCGGAGCGCGGTCGATCACCAGCTCTGCCACGCCGTTGTCATGAATAGTGGAATGAAATTGTTGAGTGGACATATCCGGTCTCGTTGGCTTGTTGTTATGCGGGAGTCAATGCGTTCAATGCGTTGCGACGGTCCATGGCCTGGCGGACGATGCCGCCTATCACTTCCTCGCAGCTGTCGAGCCTGCCGATCAGCGCGGCCACCTGCCCGGCGGACATCACGCCGTCGGCCGGGTTTCCATCGACCATGGAGCGCTGCAGCAACATGGGTGCGTTGGCGGCCATCACGGTCTGAGCCACCGAAGAAGAATCCTCGCGCAGGGCTTTCATGAAGATGCTCAGGGCCTGGCCGGTGGTCATGCCGGTCTCGGCCTTCCACTGAAGTGCCAGGCTCAGGGCAATGCGCAAGCGTTTCATGGGACTGGCCTTTTCCAGCATGGCCAGGTACTCGTTGGGAATCATTCGCTGCGGCATGCCATCGACCAGATGCGAGACGGCGATCTTTTCCGCATCCCTGGCGGCCAGATAGCGCTGCAGCGTGGCAGCGGGCACCTTGGAATCACTGGTCATCAAAAACCGCGTGCCCATGGCAATGCCCGATGCGCCGTAGGCCAGCGCAGCCAGCAGACCGCGCCCGTCATAGAAGCCTCCGGCGGCGACCACCGGAACCTGGACAGCATCCACCACCTGGGGCAGCAGCACCGTGGTGGGCACGCTGCCGGTATGGCCGCCCCCTTCGCCGCCCTGCACGGTGATGGCATTGGCTCCCATCTCGATCGCCTTCTGGGCGTGCTTCAGGGCTCCCACGGTGGGCATGCAGACAATGCCGGCCTCGCGCAGCCGGCCTATCACCTTCTTGTCCGGGCCACGGCCGTAGCTGACCGCACGCAGCCGATACTTCACGGCCAGGTCCAGCAGCTGCTGGGCGTTGGGCTGGAACATGTGAAAGTTCAGCCCGAAAGGCTGGTCGTCGGTCTCGCGCTTGACGCGCAGGATTTCGGCCTCGATCCTGTCGGCAGCAATGGTGGCACCGGCCAGGAAGCCGAAGCCGCCGGCATTGGTAGTCCCTATCACCAGATCGGCCCCCGCCACATAGCCCATGGCCGTCTGGATGACGGGATAGCGGCACCCCAGCAGGTCGCAAAGAGGAGTGCGCAGACTGCCCATGTCGTTCATATTGCTCATGCCTTTGACTCTTCTTTGTTGGCCTTGGCCATGGACCTGGCGTCCTGGCCGCCCAGTTGCCCCATGCCCATCGCCTGGCTGTGCGCGTGGGCAAAGTGGTGGTAGCCAAAAGCCATGTCCATGGTGGAGCGCAGGCCCTGCAGTTCCTCGGCCTTGTTGACGACCAATTTGGTCAGCGCCATGCCCAGACGCGGCTGGGCCGCCATGCGCTGGGCCATGGCATAGACCTGGTCCTCAAGCTCGGCACGCGGCACCACCCGGTTGACCATGCCCATCTGATAGGCGCGCTCTGCCGGCATGCGCTCGCCCAGCAGCAGAAACTCCTTGGCAATGCGCGGATGCAGCTCGTGGGCATGGGCGAAGTACTCCACGCCGGGAATGCCCATGCGCACCACGGGGTCCTGGAAAAACGCATCATCGCTGGCCACGATCAGATCGCAGACCCAGGCCAGCATCAGGCCGCCCGCCACGCATGCTCCCTGCACCATGGCAATCATGGGTTTGGGGATCTCGCGCCAGCGCCGGCACATGCCCAGATATACCTCCTGCTCGCGGGCAAACAGCTGCTCTCCCCCGGGTTTGTTGGTGTGATCCCACCACAGGTGAACGCGGTCGAACGGCTTGTTGATGTCGCGGCCGGGCGTGCCGATGTCATGACCCGCGCTGAAGTGCCGGCCCTCGCCGCGCAGCACGATGACCTTGACGCTGTCGTCATCGGTCGCCTTGCGCAAGACTGCATCCAGCGCATAGGTCATCTGCGAGTTCTGCACGTTGTTGAACGTGGGCCGATTCATGGTGACCGTGGCAATGCCGTTGTCCACGCTGTAGAGCACGGGCTCGCCGGTTTCATAGACGGCCATGTCCTCACGCGTCACAAATTCGCTGGATGCATGCTGCATATCAGGCTCCCATGGCCGTAGCGCGCAGATTGTGCGGATCGAGCTGGGCCAGCAAGGCCAGTTGCTCGGGTGTGGGATCAGGCGTCACGCCCACGTCCTCGGGAACGTGAATCGGAAAGCCGGTGGCTTCCCTGACCTGTGCCGCAGTCACGCCGGGATGCAGCGACACCAGGCGCATCTGATGACTGGGACCGCCAAAGTCCATCACACACAGATTGGTGAAGATGAAGCGGATGTCCGTGGTCTCCTCCAGCGTCCAGCCCTTGGCCAGGCGCGCGCTGTTGTAGCCCACGCTGCCCACGGCATCGACCTCGCCCGACACAAAAACCTTGGTGCTGTGATTGGGCACGAAGAAGGAGTTGGCGTGATTGATGGAGTTGCCGGGAAAGCCGCGCACGCCCAGCATCATGGACTTGGGGCGTGCGTAGTCGCTGCCCACCATGGAGATATTGCCCTGACCGAAGCGGTCGACCTGCACGGGCCCCACCATGGCGTGGCGCTTGCCTCCCCAGACGTTGTCGAAGATGCGCGAGAAGCCCATCCAGTTTTCACGCTTGATCTTGTAGTCTCCGCGAGGGCCTACGGGCACGGGCTCGTTGACCACCCAGGCCTCGGAGTCCGTCATGATCAGATCGGTGTTGATGGACCGCATGCACAGCGAGGCCGCCAGTCGCGGCACCAGGCCGATGCCGGTGGCCAGTACCTCGCCGTCGTTTTCCCAGGCACGTGCCGCGGCGCAGATGACGCGATCTACCAATGCAATTTCACTCATCTCTTGGCCTCCTCAGAACACAGGCAGGGGCAGGCGCTTGATTGCTTCCATGCCACCCACTTTTTCCAGATATTCCTGCTCCGTGCACTGCACGTATTTCTGCTGGTAGCTGTCCCAGCCGCCCTCTTCCTTGCTGCTGGCCACGTATTCCTTGAAGTGCTTGACATCAAAGCCATACAGGGGCGCGCAGGACGATGGGTGGGCACCACCTGGCAGGTGCACCACGCCCGTGGTTTCGGAACGCTCCCAGAACACCAGTCGCGCGGCTTGCTCCGACTCGAAGCTGCTGCTCTCGACCAGTTCGTCGCAGCTCACAAAGGTGTTGGTCGCGGCGCGCGCAAACAGGTCGTCCATATAGATGTCGGGGCCGGCAATCTGGCAGACGCCGCGGGAGTCCGCGCGATCCACATGCAGCAGGGCCACATCGAGATCGATGGCGGGCATCGCCACCCATTCCTTGCCGTCGTAAGGCGACTCGATCAGGCGGATGGAGCGGTTGTGCTTGAGCACATCGGTACCCAGGCCGACCCGGGTCGGGATATAGGGAATGCGCATGCCGGCCGCCTTCAGGCCCAGCACCATATGACCCTCGTCAATTTCCATGACTTCGATCTCGCCGCTCTGGCGCGCCTTGCGGAAATAGGGCTCCAGCGGAATGAAGTCCAGCGACACGAAGGCAAAGATCAGCTTGCTGACCTTGCCGGCCGCGCACAGCATGCCCACATCGGCGCCGCCATAGGCCACCACGGTCAGATCCTTGACGGGGCTGCGCAACAGCTCGCGCACCAGGGCCATGGGCTTGCGCCTGGGACCCCAGCCACCGATACCAATCGTCATGCCATCCTTGATGGATGCCACAACGTCCTTCGCTGTCATCAATTTATTGGCCATGTCTCCAAGCCTCCTATCAGTTGTTTTCAGGGCGGCCCACGCTGAAGTCGTGCCCCCAGAGGCTTACGGTCGTGAACTCATGCGTGATGTGGTGATCCCAGTCGATGATGGCGCCGCCATAACCGAACTCCAGGTCGAAATTGGAGGGCGTCTTCATGTAGAACGAGATCATCTTGTCGTTGGTGTGCTGACCCAGGGTGGCCGACAGCTTGACCTGGCTCTTTTGCATGCGGTCCATGGCACGGCCCACTTCGGGCATGTTGTCCACTTCCACCATCACGTGCACGCAGCCCGATGCGCAAGGGAACTCGGCCAAGGCCAGGCTGTGGTGACGGCCGTTGGCGCAGTGGAAGAAATGGATGCGGACCGTGGGACCGGCATCGCCTGCAGGCTTGAAGTTGTAGATATCCGAAAGACCAAAGCCCAGCACATTGCGCACAAAGGCCACCGTCTTTTCGAAGTCGGGAGCGGGCAGCACGGTGTGGCCCAGACCATAGTCGCCGGTGATAAAGCGCGACACCCCCTGGGGCGATGCGAAATGGCTGAAGTCGGACTTGAAGCCCCAGACGATCTCATGACGGTTTCCGGACGGATCCATCACGATGGCCAACTCCTGCACACGGCGCTTGGTACACAGTTCGGAGCTACCCATTTCGTAGTGCACATCAGCGGCCTGCAACACCTTGAGCGCCTGTTCGAAAGCCTCCTTGTCGGCCACTTCCCAGCCGGATGCAGCGTACTTGTCCATGCTGCCAGGCTGCACCTGGAAGCGGAACTGACGCTCGTCCATCTTGATCAGCAGATCGCCATCGGCAGTGGTGCTGGGCATCATGCCAAGCACATCGCGTGCGTAGCTGACCCAGCGATCCAAATCAGAGCTCTCGGCGACAACGTACGCAAGTCCACGTATTTCCATCATGATGTCGGGGCCTCCAACCCAAATCCTGTAGTGATGCTGAGGATTCTGAAGAGGAGAGTCTTGGCAAACATCGTCCATTGAGACTAACGATTTGTGGCCGATTTACCCAAATTTCATAGCATCCGTACCATATTCGACATGCGATTCAGCGCAACAGACTAGAGCGCTTTCCGCCCTTGCGAGCAGACTGCTCCGGCAGGCCTGCAACAGCCGTGAAAACCCGGGGTACAAAAAAGGCCGCATCCCCGAAGGAAATGCGGCCAACACGATGAACTCGGTTTCCGGACGGATCAGGCGGTCTGCGCCTCCTGTGCCGGTGCATAGTCGTTGTAGCCTCGGGCGCCGGGGGTATAGAGCGTGTTGCGGTCAAACCTGGACAGAGGCAGGCCCTGGCGCATGCGCTGCACCAGATCCGGGTTGGCAATGAAATGCCGCGCAAAAGACACTGCCAGCCCCTCGCCCGCCTGCAGCGCAGCTTCGGCACTTTGTGCATCAAAGCCGTCGTTGAGAATCAGGCTCTCGCCAAAGTTCTCTCGCGCCAGCTTGAAGGCATCGATGGAGGGATCGAAGACCGAACGCATCACATGCAGATAGGCAATGCCCAGCTTGGCGGCCTGACGCATCAGCTCAGCATGCGTGGCTGCGGAGTTTTCATCCGCCGTGTCATTGAAGGTGTTGCCGGGATTCAGGCGCAGCCCCACGCGCTCGATGCCGATGGCTTCTCCCATCGCGCCCAGGCATTCCACGGCGAAACGTGAGCGACTGCTGGCGTTGCCACCATATTCGTCGGTACGCCGGTTGGTGCTGGAGTGCAGGAACTGCAGACTCAGGTAACCGCTGGTGCCATGCAGCTCGACGCCGTCAAAGCCCGCATCCATGGCCCGTCTGGCAGCGGCGGCATGCTCGGCAATCGCCTTGCGCACCTCTTCGGTGGTCAGTGCCTGGGGCAGGTCGAAATCCTGCATGCCCGCGGCATCGGTCCAGATCTTGCCTTGTGCCTGAATGGCGCAGGCCGACACCGAGCGCACGCCTGCGGGCTTGATACGGCAGCTGCCGATGCGACCGGAGTGCATGATCTGCAGCACGATGGATCCGCCACGGGCATGCACCGCATCCGTCACACGGCGCCAGGCGCGCACATGGGCCGCGGTCTCGATGCCGGGCTGGCGGCAGTAGGCCTGACCCGTGACCTCGGGCCAGGCCCCTTCGGCCACGATCAGGCCGGCATCACCACGCTGGCCGTAGTGCTCGGCCATGATGTCCGTGGGCGTGCCATCGGCATCGGCACGGTTGCGCGTCATGGGAGCCATGACCACGCGGTTCTGCAGGGCAATCCGGCCCAGCTGGACAGGTGTGAAAAGCATTTGACTCATGCCGGCTCTCCTTAGCGCACACGCATGCGCGGCGCCGGTGTACCGCGGCGCATGGTTCTGAGGAATTGCTCCAGTGGCGCAGGTGCGGCCACCTGCGGCAGCTGGTCCTTGCCGGGACGCTGGGCCCAGAACTCCTTCCAGCTCGGGAACAGCTCGTGGAAGGCGCCATGGTAGGGCTCCCGGCCGGGCCAGCGCATCTTCATGTCGCCAATCGGCGGCTTGTTCAGATCCGTGGCATACCAGTAGCAGGGCAGACGGCGGCGGAAGTACCACTGACCGTCGATGCGCTCGTAATCGTCCCAGTACAGCATCTGCATGATGACCCACTCGGCACCGCACTCATGCTCGTTCTTTGAATAGACCACGCCGGTGGCGTGATCGCGGTCCACGAACTCGATGATGTGCTGGCCCAGGTGGTGCGAGGTCCCCGTGAACTGGTCACGCAGCGTGCTGTCCTGCCAGGCCATGAAATGCGCACGCCCCACTTTTTCCTTGCCCACCTTGATATCGGGAGCAAACAGGTTCACATGGGCGTCCATGTCACGCATGTCCAGCGACAGGGAGTACTTGCCGGCCAGCTGACGAATCGCATCCAGCGACTCCAGCCTGTCGATACGCTCTTCGAGCGTTTGTGGCCACTGATTCACGGGTTCACTCATCTCTTCAGACTCTTTCTTACAGCGCGGTCACCAGCACGGCGGAACGACCGCCGTCCACGGGCAGGGCGGCACCTGTCACATAGCTGGCTTCGTCGCTGGCCAGGAACAGCACGGCATTGGCCAGCTCGCGGGACTGCCCCACGCGCCCCATGGGAATGAGTTTTTCGGTGGTCTTGCGCGAGGCTTCATCGGCCAGCATGCCGGCCGTGGCAGGCGTTTCCACCACGGCGGGGATCACCACGTTCACACGGATGCCTGCTGCAGCACCTTCGGCAGCCGCCGCACGCGAGAAGTTGATGATGGCTGCCTTGGCCGCCGAGTAACCCGACATATAGGGCGTGCCCAGCGTGCCGCAGATGGAGCTGATATTGACGATGGAGCCGCCCTTGCCGGCCATCAGCTTCAGCGCCGTGCGGGTGCCCCAGAAAGTGCCGTCCACCGACGTGGTGAAATTGGCATGCCAGTCCGCCGTGGTCATGCCGTCGATGCCGCCCCAGGTATAGGCCATGGCGTTGTTGACGAGGATGTCCAGGCTGCCATGCTTTTTGGCCGTCTGCTCCAGCGCTCCGACAAACTGGGCTTCGTTGCCCACGTCGGCCACGATGGCCTCGGCACTGCCGCCGCCAGCCTTGATCCTGGCCACGACGTCATCGAGAGGCTCCTTGCGGCGACCGCAGATCACAACGGTCGCGCCCTCCTGTGCGAAACGCTCGGCCGTTGCTGCACCGATACCGGAGCCGCCACCCGACACAAATGCAATCTTGCCTTGCAGACGCTTGTTCATGTTTTTCTCTCCTTACAGGAAGGCGCTGCCGCCGTTGACGGCCAGGTTCTGCCCTGTCACAAAGCCACTGTCGTCGCTGGCCAGGAACACGGCCACCTTGGCGATGTCTTCGGGCTCAGCCATGCGACCCATGGGCACGCCGGCGATGATGGCATCGGCCCATTCCTGGGGAATGCCCTGCATCATGGGCGTGTTGGTGGGACCAGGAACCAAGGTGTTCACGCGGATCTTCTTGGACGCCAGTTCCTTGGCCATGCCGCGGGTCAAGCCCATCAGGGCCGCCTTGGAAGCGCAGTAATGGGCAGGGCCGTCACCGCTGACTGCCGAGGTGCTGGAGATGTTGACGATGGCTCCGCCCTTTCCTTGCTGCATCTGCCTGACCGCCGCACGAGCGCAGTAGAACGCGCCGTTCAGGTTCACGCCGATCACGCGCTCCCAGGTCGCGTCGGGAATATCGGCAAACTGGTCCACCGAGCCCACACCGGCGTTGTTCACCAGCACGTCGACGGCACCCAGCTTTTCGCGGATCTCGACAAACAGCGTGTCGACCGCTGCGCTGTCGGCCACGTTGACGGAACGGGCCAGATGCTTGCCGTCCTTGCCTTCCAGGGTCTGCCTGGCGGCTTCTTCGTTCAGGTCCACGGCCACCACGGTGGCGCCTTCATCGGCATAGCGCTGAGCGATCGCGCGCCCCATGCCCTGGCCTGCTCCCGTGACCACAGCCACTTTTCCCGCTAAACGCATTTTTTGTCTCCTGGTTGATGTGCAATCAAAACGTGGAGACAGCGTATGAAGAAATCAGCCCCGGCCCATCGTCCAACAAGACTAAGTAAATTGGCGCGCATCGCTATTGCCTCAATAGCTTCAGACGCCATGCAGGATTGCGTTTCAGTGAATTTTCATGGCTTTCAGTCAGCGGTTTGCAGCCATCCGGCCTCGGCGGCCTTGGCCCCAGCTTCGCATCGCATGGCAGCAAGCACTAGCCACCATAGGGAACAAAGCCGCTCTCGTTTTCGTTGACCTGGAGCGGTGTGGCCACATAGGGAAAGGCGCGTTGCGGGCAAGCCCCGCGCTCACAAACCTTGCAGCCCATGCCGATGGGAGTCGCAGCAGCGGTATTGCGCAAATCCATGCCTTGGGAATACACCAGCCGTGCAGCGTGCTGCAGGTCACAGCCCAGACCGATGGAAAAAGTCTTGCCCGGCGCACCCCAGCCCGGGCCGGCCTGGCTGATGGTGCGGGCAATCCATAGGTAGATCCGCCCGTCCGGCATGCTGGCGAGCTGGGGAACGATGCGGCCCGGCTGGGTAAACGCCTCATACACCCCCCACAGCGGGCAGGTGCCGCCAGTCTTGGAGAAGTGGAAATGCGTGGCCGACTGACGCTTGCTGATATTGCCTGCCCGGTCCACGCGAATGAAGAAAAACGGAACCCCCGGTGCATCAGCGCGCTGCAAGGTGGAGAGGCGGTGGCATACGGTCTCGAAGCCCACGCCGAAACGGCTGGCCAGCAGGTCGATGTCGTAGCGCAGACTTTCGGCCGCGCGCAGGAATTCGCCATAAGGCAGCACGAATGCACCTGCCACATAGTTGGCCAGACCCACGCGCGCCAGCCGCCGCGTGGCCTCATCCTGCCAGGGCGCGCCTTGCAGCTCCGTGGCAATCAGTGCATCAAACTCCAGCAGTGCCAGCTGTGTGGCCAGCTGAAATGCCTGCTGCATGGGACTGAGCTGCGCTGCCACATACAGGGTGCGAGTGGACGCATCGTATCGCCTATGGCTGCTGGCCGTCTCTGCGTTTGCGGCATGGGAACGCAGGACCAGCACCCCATGTCGCGCCTGCAGACGGTATTGCAGCCAATCCTGCAGATGACCGCCTTGCTCCGCAGCCTGTCGAGCCAGTGATTCGGCAGCTCTGTCGAGCCCATCGAAGTGATTGCGGCGGGCAAAAAAGAAGTCACGCACGGCCTCGAACGGCATCTGGCGCGAGGGTTGCGTCAGCAAGCCTGCCATTGCCGCCTTGCCATTGACCGCCCCGCCTCCGTCCTGCCCGGCACGGCCATCGCCCAGATGGGCGCTCAAGGCCTCCAGCCGCTGGGCATCGGCCAGGTGGCGCTGGTGCATGGCCAATAGTGCCTGCGCCAGTTGCGGCAGCCTGGCCGCAACCTCGCGCAACTCGGGCAGCGGCACCGCAGCTTCGGGCAGCGGCATGGCTGCCACTGCATCGCGCAGCTGTGCCAGCAGGCGAGCCTCCTCGTCCTCTGAGAACTGCTGAATATCGACGCCCAGAACCTTGTGAATCCGGAGCAGCACAGACACCGTGAGCGGGCGCTGATCCTGCTCGATCTGGTTCAGATAACTCGGTGACAGCTCCAGCGCCTGTGCCAGCGCCACCTGCGTGAGCCCACGCTCGGCACGCAGGCTGCGCAGGCGTACGCCCATGAAGGTCTTGGCCATTGGCTTGCTCCTTGTTTGTTGATCTTAGAAATTCGCAAAATTCGCAAATGCGTGCATTCAGTTTCGCAAGCATTCACCAATTCAGTTCTATACGCAGAGAAAGCAAATGCGTAGATTGCGAAGTATCGCAGACCAAACCACCTCAGAGTCCACAACTTCCAGGAGACACCCATGAGTACCGCAGCCACGGCATCTGCCACCACCACCGGCGCCAGCCAGCAGATTCCGGCAAGCACCACCGCCGGTTTCAAAGCCAAGAAATCAGTCGCCCTCTCCGGCGTCACGGCAGGCAATACGGCGCTCTGCACCGTGGGCAAGACCGGCAACGATTTGCACTACCGGGGCTACGACATTCTGGACATTGCCGAGGTCTGTGAATTCGAAGAGATCGCCCATCTGCTGGTACATGGCAAGCTGCCCACACAGGCCGAACTCAAGGCCTACAGAGCCAAGCTCAAGGCCTTGCGCGGACTGCCTGGCAGCGTGAAGGCTGCGCTGGAACAACTGCCAGCCGCCAGCCACCCCATGGACGTGATGCGCACTGGCGTCTCTGCCCTGGGCTGCGCACTGCCAGAGAGAGATGACCACAACCTTCCTGGCGCACGCGATATTGCCGACCGCCTGATGGCCAGCCTGGGCTCCATGCTGCTGTACTGGTATCACTTCAGCAACTCGGGCCGCCGCATCGAGGTCGAAACCGGGGACGACTCCATCGGCGGGCACTTTCTGCATCTTTTGCATGGCGCCAAGCCATCCGAGAGCTGGGTACGTGCCATGCATACTTCGCTCAATCTGTATGCCGAGCATGAGTTCAACGCCTCGACCTTCACGGCCCGCGTGGTGGCTGGCACGGGCAGCGATATGTATTCGGCGATCACTGGGGCGATTGGTGCGCTGCGTGGTCCCAAGCATGGTGGAGCCAACGAAGTGGCATTCGAGATACAGAAGCGCTATGACAACCCGGCCGAAGCCGAGGCCGACATCCGCCGCCGCGTGGATGCCAGGGAGGTCGTGATCGGCTTCGGCCACCCGGTCTACACCGTGAGCGACCCCCGCAATGTTGTGATCAAGGGCGTAGCCAGGAAGCTGTCGGACGAAGCCGGCAGCACCAAGATGTACGATATTGCCGCGCGTCTGGAGTCGGTGATGTGGGAAGTCAAGAACATGTTCCCCAACCTCGACTGGTTCAGCGCCGTCAGCTACCACATGATGGGCGTTCCCACTGCCATGTTCACGCCGCTGTTCGTGATTGCGCGCACCAGTGGCTGGGCAGCGCACATCATCGAGCAGCGCCAGGACAACAAGATCATTCGCCCCAGCGCCAACTACACAGGCCCGGATGATTTGAAGTTCGTTCCTATCGACGAACGCCAGTAAAT
This sequence comes from Comamonas sp. Z3, assembly GCF_008121565.1. Taxonomy (NCBI): domain Bacteria; kingdom Pseudomonadati; phylum Pseudomonadota; class Betaproteobacteria; order Burkholderiales; family Comamonadaceae; genus Comamonas; species Comamonas sp. Z3. The sequence goes on along the minus strand of NZ_VOQU01000001.1, from coordinate 130,268 downwards.
CTCTTCCGAGCGCCATGACCGCCAAGCCCATGCAATCCCATTCACTGTGCATTGCCATCGCCGACAAACTGCGTGAACGCATTCTGAGCCACCGCTTGCCGCCCGGCTCGGACACCAACGATGGTGCGCTGGCGCGGGAGTTTGGCGTGAGCCGCACCCCCGTGCGCGAAGCCATGAAGCTGCTATGCCACGAAGGCCTGCTGACGGCCCAGCCAAGGCGGGGCATGACGGTCACTCGACTCACGACGGCTCAGGTGGCCGAGGCCCAGCAGCTGTGCTCCTTGCTTGCACACCACCTTGCGCAGTTGCAATGCCAGCAGCCCCGGGGCGGCACAGAGCTGACCGAGCGCCTGTATGCCATCGCACAAGCAAGGCTGCAACTGGCCTTGGGTCCCGCACCGCGCACTCCCCTGACGTTTTCCGCCCCACTGATCGAGCACCAGCGCACAGCTCCGGCGCTCTGAGAACCGCGAACAGACAAGACAATGAACACGCCCCAATTCCAGCCTTACCGCAAGCCCCTGCCAGGCAGTCAGCTTCACTACTTCGATGCGCAGGCTGCTGTGGAAGAGATCTCTCCCGGCGCTTGGGCCACCTTACCCTATACCAGCCGCGTCCATGCCGAAAACCTGGTGCGCCGTTGCAGCCCGGCCATTCTGGACGAATGCCTCACGCAAATCATTGACCGCAAGCGCGAGCGCGACTTTCCCTGGTTTCCGGCCCGCGTGGTCTGTCATGACATCCTGGGCCAGACGGCTCTCGTGGATCTGGCCGGCCTGCGTGATGCGATTGCCGGGCAAGGTGGCGATCCGGCCGCCGTCAATCCCGTGGTGCCCGTGCAGCTGATCGTGGACCACTCGCTGGCCGTGGAGTGCGGTGGCGACGATCCCCAAGCCTTTGAGAAAAACCGCGCCATCGAAGACCGGCGCAATGAAGACCGCTTTCATTTCATCGAGTGGTGCAAACAGGCCTTCAAGAATGTGGAGGTGATTCCGCCGGGCAACGGGATCATGCACCAGATCAATCTGGAGCGCATGAGCCCTGTGATCCATGCTATCGATGGTGAAGCATATCCCGATACTCTGGTGGGCACGGACAGTCACACGCCGCATGTCGATGCCCTGGGCGTGATCGCCGTGGGCGTGGGCGGGCTGGAGGCCGAGAGCGTGATGCTGGGTCGCGCATCGTGGATGCGCCTGCCCGAAATCGTTGGCGTGCAGCTGAGCGGCAAGCGTCAGAAAGGCATTACCGCCACCGATATCGTGCTGGCCCTGACCCAATTCCTGCGTCAGCAAAAAGTGGTGGGCAGCTATCTGGAGTTCCATGGCGAAGGCGCACGCAGCCTCTCCATCGGCGACCGCGCCACCATCTCGAACATGGCACCCGAATACGGCGCCACGGCGGCCATGTTTGCGATCGACGAACAGACGATCGACTATCTGCGCCTGACGGGGCGCGAGCCCGAGCAGGTGCAACTGGTAGAGCGCTACGCCAAACAGGCAGGTCTGTGGGTAGACAGTCTGGAGAATGCCGAGTACGAACGTACGCTGAGCTTTGACCTGTCCGGCGTGGTGCGCAATATGGCCGGCCCTTCCAATCCACACGCCCGCCTGGCAACCAGCGAGCTTGCGGCAAGAGGCATTGCCGGTGAATGGACGCAAACCGATGGCAGGATGCCCGATGGAGCGGTCATCATTGCAGCCATTACCAGCTGCACCAATACCAGCAATCCACGCAATGTGATCGCGGCCGGCCTGCTGGCGCGCAATGCGCGCAATCTGGGTCTGACGCGCAAGCCCTGGGTCAAAACCTCTCTGGCTCCCGGCTCCAGGACCGTGCCGCTGTATCTGGAACACGCCGGTCTGCTGCATGACCTGGAGGCGCTGGGCTTTGGCGTGGTGGCCTTTGCCTGCACCACCTGCAACGGCATGAGCGGCGCACTTGATCCCGCCATTCAGCAGGAAATCGTGGATCGCGACCTCCACACCACCGCCGTGCTCTCCGGCAATCGCAACTTCGATGGCCGCATCCACCCCCATGCCAGGCAGGCCTTCCTGGCTTCGCCGCCGCTGGTCGTGGCCTATGCGATTGCGGGCACCATCCGCTTCGATATCGAGAACGACGTGCTGGGCCTCTTCCAGGGCCGCGAAATCCGCTTGAAGGACATCTGGCCCAGCGACGAGGAAATCGATGCCGTGGCCAAGGCCGCCGTCCACCCCGAGCAGTTCCGCGCGGTCTATGAGCCCATGTTTGCCATCCGCGCAGACCAGAGCGAAAAGGTCGGGGCACTGTATGACTGGCGCCCGCAGAGCACCTATATCCGCCGCCCGCCCTACTGGGAGGGTGCGCTGGCCGCTAAGCGCACGCTGCGCGGCATGCGCCCACTGGCCATACTGCCCGACAACATCACCACCGATCATCTCTCGCCGTCCAACGCCATTCTGATGGACTCGGCCGCAGGAGAGTATCTGCACAAAATGGGTCTGCCAGAGGAGGACTTCAACTCCTATGCCACGCATCGCGGCGACCACCTGACCGCACAGCGCGCTACCTTTGCCAACCCCAAGCTCTTCAACGAAATGGTGGTGGACGACCAGGGCAAGGTGCGCCAGGGCTCTCTCGCCCGCGTCGAACCCGAAGGCCGGACGCTGCGCATGTGGGAAGCCATAGAGACCTATATGGAGCGCAAGCAGCCGCTGGTCATCATCGCCGGAGCCGACTATGGCCAGGGATCAAGCCGCGACTGGGCCGCCAAGGGCGTGCGCCTGGCCGGTGTGGAGGCCATCGTGGCCGAGGGCTTCGAGCGCATTCACCGCACCAATCTGATCGGTATGGGGGTGTTGCCGCTGGAGTTCCTGCCCGGCACAAGCCGCCACACACTGGGGTTGAATGGCACCGAGAGCTTTGATGTCATCGGCCAGCGTAGCCCCCAGGCCACGCTTACACTTCATATCCACCGAACGACTGGTGCCCGCACCGAAGTGCCGGTGCTGTGTCGCCTCGATACCGCTGAGGAAGTCTCGATTTACGAGGCCGGTGGCGTGCTGCAGCGCTTTGCCCAGGACTTCCTGGCGGACAGCGCAGCGGCCGATTCCGCATCGACGGCTGAACTTGTGAGCTAAGGAGCAGCGATGAGCCAGGCACGCATACTGATTGTCACCCAGCCCAAAAGCCCGGTACGTGATCGCCTGCGTGCCCGGATCAGCGCTTTGGGCCTGGATGGGGAGCTGGGCGAGCGGCTGTTCTCTCCAGGCAACTGGCACCAGACCTGGTGTGGCCCGTTTGACTCGGGGCAAGAGGCAATGCTCGCCTTGTTGGCCGCAGGCAATGCCGTGCAAGAGGCGCAGCTGAAGGCCTTCGAGCTCAGCTTCAACCGCGTTCGCGGTGAGGTGGGCGAGCGCATTCACTGGTCTTTGCGCACCCGCGGACGTCCAGAGCCTTTCAACCGACTGCTGACAACGCTACAGACAGCGTTGGAATCCCACGGCTTCAAGGATGGCGGCCATGGACCGCATATCACCATCAGCTACAGAGCTCTGCATGCCCTGCCCACTAGGCGTATCGACCCCGTCGACTGGCTGATCGATGAGATCCAGCTGGTCGAGCGAACCGACACAGGCAAGCAGTTACGCTACCGGGTACTGCATCGCTGGCCATTGGCTTCCGGCTCTCCGCCTCGTCCTCAACAGCTACGCCTGTTTCACTGATTCAAGGCTCAAGCCCTGGCTTGAGCCTTGAATACCTTGTTTGTTTGCCATTCCATGTCTCTTACTTCGCAAATCCGCATTCCCGCCACCTATATGCGCGGAGGCACCAGCAAAGGTGTGTTCTTCAAACTGCAGGATCTGCCCGAAGCGGCCCGGCAACCCGGCCCTGTTCGCGACGCCATCTTTCTGCGCACCCTGGGCAGCCCCGACCCCTATGGCAAACAGATTGACGGCATGGGCAATGCCTCATCCTCCACCAGCAAGGGCGTGATCCTCAGCCAGAGCGCAAGCGCCGATCACGATGTGGACTATCTGTTTGGCCAGGTTTCCATCGATCAGCCTTTTGTGGACTGGAGCGGCAACTGCGGCAACCTGAGCGCTGCCGTCGGCCCCTGCGCCATTCACATGGGCCTGATTCCGGCCGAGCGCATTCCGCTCAACGGCGTGGCCACCATTCGCATCTGGCAAGCCAATATCGGCAAGACCATCGTCAACCATGTGCAGATCCGCGATGGCCAGGTGCAGGAGACCGGGGACTTCGAATTGGACGGCGTGACCTTTGCCGCTGCCGAAGTGGCCCTGGAGTTCCTGGATCCCGCCGATGAAGGTGAGGGCGGAGCGGCCATGTTTCCCACCGGCAATGTCTGCGACGAGCTGGACGTGCCCGGTGTCGGCCGCTTTTGCGCAACCCTCATCAATGCCGGCATTCCGACCATCTTTCTCGATGCCAGAGAGCTGGGCTATACCGGCTGCGAACTGCAGGATGCCATCAACGGCGATGGCCCCGCCCTGGCCAGGTTCGAAGCCATCCGCGCCCATGGCGCACTCAGGATGGGTCTGATCAAGCATCTGGACGAAGCCGCCACGCGCCAGCACACGCCCAAGATAGGCTTTGTGGCCCCTGCGCAAAGCTATATCGCCTCAAGCGGCAAAACCATTGCCGCCCGGGACATCGATCTCGTGGTGCGGGCGCTTTCCATGGGCAAGCTGCATCACGCCATGATGGGCACGGCCGCCGTCGCCATCGGCACGGCTGCCGCCATTCCAGGCACGCTGGTCAATCTGGCGGCGGGCGGCGGCGAGCGCCAGTCCGTGCGCTTTGGCCATCCCAGCGGCACCCTGCGTGTGGGGGCCGAAGCCAGGAGCGAGCATGGTCAATGGCTGGTCACCAAGGCCTTGATGAGCCGCAGCGCCCGCATTCTGATGGAAGGCTGGGTACGGGTGCCGGGCGAGGTGCTGCAGGCCTGACACCGGGTATTGCCCTGCCGGGCGCCTGCCGCACGCAGGCCTGGGCAGGGTTCAAGCGCCCAAGATGACGCTTTCAATCCGGTGGCGGCCCTTGTTCTTCGCCGCATAGAGCTGCCGGTCCACGGCCTCTATAAAGCCGGCAGGTCGATCATGCTCTGCCGGCAGCACCGTGCCCGCACCAATGCTCATGGTGACCTGCCGGCCATGGGGCGACAGCGCATGCACGATGGACTGTTTCTGGATCAGGCGCTGGCAGCGCTCGGCCACTTTTTGCGCGGTTTCTGCATCGGCTTCGGGCAGCAGCACCACAAACTCCTCGCCACCGTAACGCGCCACCAGGTCACGCTGTCCGTCCAGCGCCAGACGCAGGGTCTGCGCAATATCCACCAGACATTTGTCGCCCTGGATATGGCCGTACAAATCGTTGTATTGCTTGAAGAAATCAACATCGAACAACAGCATGGACAGGGGCTTGCCATCGCTGCGCGTGCGCTCCCATTCCCGCTCGAAGCTGGTATCGAAGCAGCGCCGATTGGCAATGCTGGTCAGACCATCCTTGAAGGAGAGCACCTCCAGCTCCTTCTGCAGACTCAGCAGCCTTTCCTCGGTCTTCTTGCGTTCGCTGATGTCGAACATGAAGCCGATCAGCGCCTGGGCCTCGCCTTGCGCATTGCGCACCACATGGACCACATCGCGAATCCAGACATAGCCGTTGTCCTTGGTCAGAGCGCGATAGTCAGCCTCATGGTCCACGCCAGCCTGGGACTGGCTCACGCAGAAATTCACCACATATTCGCGGTCATCGGGGTGCATGCGCATGGCCCAGTCCTCGACGCTGACCCAGCTCTCACGGCTCCAGCCAAGCAGGCTCTCGATCTGAGGGCCGATATAGGCGAACTTCATGGTCGCCCAGTCGATCTTCCAGGGAATGGCCTTGGTGGACTCCAGCAAGGTTCTATAGACCGCACTCTCGTTCTCAAGCTCGCTCACGTCGGACATAACCCGTCTCTCCCGATCCCAATCGATAAAACTCCAGCCTGCCTTGTGGTCCGTCCCGGCCTTGCCGCGCCTGCAGTCTTCGAGACCTCGAAAGCCCGAGGCTGGCAGGAGATTGTTGCGCCAGACGCCGGATTTCAGGCCGTGCATCCCAGCCATTGGCGAAAATAATACGTACGACAGCGCGGGACCTCGGCTAAGCCTTCATGCGCCGCCACAGAGTGGCCCGGCTGATGCCGAGAATTTCACAGGCCCGGCGCTGATCGCCCCCGACCGACTCCAGCACCTCGCGCAATCGCTTCTGTTCGGCAAGGCGACCCGCGTCTCTGAGCTGTGCCTGCCGGGGTGCGGCAGGCTCGGCCAGAGCCAGGCCATCGGCACACTCCGGGAAGACCTCAAGCAAGCGCGCCCTATCCAGAAAGCCGCCCCGGCCTGAGCCCAGATAGTCGCTACAGGCCAGCAGACGCTCCACCCAGTTGTCGAGTTCACGGACGTTGCCGGGCCAGTCATGCGCCGCAGCCCTGGCCAGCAGTGCATCGAGCTGCTGCTCCACCCTGTCATGCAGTGCGCGGGGCAACCCGCTTGCAGCGCTCAGGCGCTGAGCCAGCATGGCGCGGCCCAGTTGCGCAATATCGGCAGTGCCACGCATTTGCAGCGAAGGCGTGCTCAGCCGCAGCACCGCCAGCCGGTAATAGAGGTCGCGGCGGAACTGGCCACGCCCGACCTGACCAGCCAGGTCCGCATGGGTGGCGGCAATCACGCGCACATCCACGGGAATCGGCGTGGTGGAACCCACGCGCAATACCTCGCGCTCCTGCAGCACGCGCAACAAGCGTGATTGCAGCGCCAGCGGCATGTCGCCAATTTCATCGAGAAACAGGGTCCCGGTATGCGCAGCCTCTATCAAGCCGATCTTGCCGCCGCGCCTGGCTCCGGTAAAAGCGCCTTCCTCGTAACCGAAAAGCTCGCTCTCCAGCAAGCTTTCGCTGAGCGCTGCGCAGTTGACCGCCAGAAATGGCTGCTCTGCACGCCGTCCCGCGCTGTGAATGCCTTGCGCCACCAGCTCCTTGCCGGTCCCGCTTTCGCCCAGAACGAGCACCGTCGCATCGCTGTTCGCATACTGCCTGGCCAGCAGTCGCACGCGCTGGGCAGCGGGACTGCTGCCCAGATAGTCCTCAATGCGCCAGCGCACACCGGTAGCTCTTTGCCGCTGACTGGCACGCAGGCTGCGATCGGCCCGCTGGATCACGGCGGGATCGCGGCAGACCAGCAAAGCGCCGCTCACCAGCCCGTTCTCCACAATGGGCGCACGTCGCACCACCAGGGTACGCAGGGCCAGTTGCACCACCTCTTCCCCCCCCTCCTCACCCGCCAGTGCCCGGGCCGTGCCCAGGGTCGGAGCCACCTCGTCCAGCATGCGGCCGTGCAAGGCCTCGACCGGGCCCCCGAGCAAGGCGGCCATGCGTGGGTTCAGCGCGCAAATGCGGCCACGCTCGTCCACGGCCGCCACACCGTCCTGCAACTGATGCAACACGGTTTCCAGCCGTTGATGCCGGTCACGCTCGGCGCGGCGATGCCGGGCCAGCAGCATGGCGTCGCTGAGCGCCTGGCGCACCGAAATATCGGAATACAGCAACACGCTGGCCATGCCCGCCTGCTCTGCCAGATCGGCCACCAGGCCCGGCGCCACCACGGCGCCAACGCCCGACTCCCTGAGTTTCTGCACGCAGGCCTGGGCGTCATGCGGACCTTGATAGGCGATCTGGACCAGACCCAGGCCGAACAGGCTGTCGAACTGCGCCACCACCGGCGACGGCACCTCGAAGTTGACCAGACCCACGCGCGGAGCTTCTTCGGTGGTCTGCAACTTGGCCTGGCGCAGCGCCTGCAGCAAATCCAGGCCACGCACTTCGACCATGGCCATTGGAATGTCCACGCGTTCTCGAATCCAGGCACCACTGGCTCCCGCCCCCACCAGGGCATCGATGGGCTGGCGCAGATTGAGCGCCTGCACCTGGGTCACCGCATCGTCGAAAGAAGCCGAGATATGCGAGAACCTGGCCTCACCCGACCAGAGCTGTGCCAGCCGCTCCAGCACCCGCCCCACACGGTAACGGCCTACGGTGACGATGTGAGGCAAATGCGGCTGGCCAGCTGTCGGCATACGTTTGACGCCATCGTTCGATATCGCATTTGTTTCATTCATGAAAACGATTATTTCATTCTCAAAACAGAAGCCACACACCACCGCAGGCAGGCATTCCACAAAACCACAGAAACTCCAATGATTTCAATCACTTGAGATGCAAAGGGTTTTCCCTAGATCCGTCTGGCACAGTGCTTGCGGTAACAGCCCATACCAATAGGGATTTGGATCCAGGAGATATCCATGTTTTTGAACCGTCGCAATCTGGTTGTCCAGGCCTTGACTCTTTCCGTGCTGGGCGCAACTGGCCTGGCCCATGCCGCCGACTGGCCCACGCGCCCGATTCGCCTCGTGGTGCCGTTTTCCGCAGGCGGCGCCAATGACTTGATGGCCAGATCGGCGGCCGAAGGCGCTTCCAAGATCCTCGGCCAACCCGTGGTGATCGACAACCGCCCCGGCGCAGGTGGCACCGTGGGTGCCGATATCGTTGCCAAGGCCCAGCCCGATGGCTACACGCTGCTGGTCAGTGCGGCAGGCGTCATCTCCAACAGCATGATCAAGAAGACCATGCCTTTCAAGGATGATGCTCTGCAGCCCGTGGTGATGATTGGCCTGGCACCTTCGGTGATCGTGGTGCCCAAGAACGCGCCCTACAACAATCTGCGCGACTTCGTCGAAGCCTCGAAGAAGGGCGCAGGCTTCAACTTTGCCACCGCCGGCACGGGCAGCACGCCGCACTTCGTGGCCGAGATGCTGAATGTGAAATACGGTGCCAAGCTGCAGCCCGTGCCCTACAAGAGCGGTTCGGAGAGCACCACGGCCGTGCTGGGCGGCCAGGTTGAAGGCACGTCCGAAGCCAGCATCATCGCACTGCCGCACATCATTCATGAGGGCAAGTTCAAGCCTCTGGCCACGACCTGGACCCAGCGCATCTCCGCCTACCCCCAGCTCTCCACCGCCGTGGAGCAAGGCTTTGCCGACCTGCAGATCGCGCATTGGGCCGGCATTCACGCCCCCAAGGGCACACCACCCGCCATTCTGGACAAGCTGGCTGCTGCCGTGGACAAGGCCATGAAGGAGCCCGCCACCGTGGAAAAGCTCAAGGGCCTGGGCATCGAGCCGGTCGGCGGCACACGTGCGGAGTTCGTGAAGTTTGCCGATGCCGAGCGCAAGCGCCTGGGCGAGATCGTCAAGGCAGCTCATATGCAGGAAAAGTGAGCTGCGCAAAAAACATAGCAGCCAGCGCATGCCCCATATGCGCTGGAGCCTTATAACAATACCGAGACCTGATTCATGATTTCCCGTAGAAACGCCTTGCTCAGCGCCACTGCCTGCGCCGCTGCCACCACCGCCTTGCTGGGCGCTGCCCCTGCCGCTCTGGCCCAGGGCTCTGAAGCCTGGCCCACCCGCACCGTCAAGCTCATCGTGCCCTATGCAGCAGGCGGCTATGCCGACACCCGCGCACGCCTGATTGCCGACTCGCTGGGCAAGGTGCTGGGCCAGCCCGTGATCATCGACAACCGTGGCGGTGCCGGTGGCGTGACGGGCACGGATGCCATCGCCAAGGCCAACGACGGCCACACCTTCGGCTTCGGCTCTCCCGGCCCCCTGGTCACCAACCCCATGCTGATGAAGAAGATGCCCTATGACGCCAGGACGGCGTTCAAGCCCATCATCCTCATCGAGCAGGCCCCCCTGTTTCTGACCACGGCTCCCAACCAGCCCTTCAAGAGCGTCCAGCAACTGCTGGCCCATGCCAAGGCCAAGCCCGGCGATCTGACCTATGGCTCCTCGGGCGTGGGCGGGGCCCACCATCTGTCGGGCGAACTGCTGGCCTACCAGACCCAGACCCAGCTGACCCATGTGCCCTACAAGGGCGGCTCGCTGGCGGCCTCCGACCTCATGGGCGGCCATCTGGCCATGATGTTCGAGATGGGCTACTCGGCCCTGCCTTCGATCAAGGCCAAAAAGATCAATGCCCTGGCCGTCTCCAGCAAGACCCGCCTGGCCGTGCTGCCCGACGTGCCTACTCTGGACGAAGCCGGGGTCAAGGGCTTTGAGTCGTACAACTGGCTGGGCATGATTGCGCCGGCCGGTACGCCCGACTCCGTGGTGGCCAAGCTCAACCAGGCCGTCAACGAAGCGCTCAAGAACGACAAGTCGCTGCGCCAGATGATCGAAAGCAGCGGCGGCCAGATCATGGGCGGCACGCCTCAGGCCTATGGCAAATACCTGGAGGCCGAGCGCGCCAAGTGGGGACCGGTGATCAAGAACGCGCATATTTCGCTGGACTAATCCTCTGCGGAGCTGGGAGGCAGCTCTGCCTGACTGCACCCGCCAGAAGTGCATGCTGCTATCAAACCTGATAGCTGGATACAGCCATCAGATAAGCGTCAAAGTCCTTTTTAACAAGAAATCTCATGAACCCGAAACAACAACTGAAGGCCCTGGCCGATGCCCGCCGCGGCGTCATCGTGCCCGGAGCCTTCAACGCCATGTCGGCGCGGCTGATCGCCGACCTGGGCTTTGAAGCCATCTATGTGACCGGTGCCGGCGTGACCAATATGTGGTTCGGCATGCCCGACCAGGGTTTTATGGGTCTCAGCGATATCGCCGACCATACGGCCCGCATCCGCGACGCCGTGGAGGTGCCGCTGCTGGTCGATGCCGACACCGGTTTTGGCAACGCCGTCAATACCTACCATGCCGTGCGCACGCTGGAGCGTGCCGGTGCCGACTGCATTCAGCTCGAAGACCAGGTCAGCCCCAAGCGCTGCGGCCACTTCAATGGCAAGGCCGTGATCGAAACCAGCGAAATGCTGGGCAAGATCCGCGCCGCCGTCGATGCGCGCCGCGATAGCGGCACCCTCATCATGGCCCGTACCGACGCTGCAGCCGTCCATGGTTTTGAGGCCGCCATCGAACGCGCCCAGCAATTCCAGGAAGCCGGCGCCGACATCCTGTTTGTCGAGGCCGTCACCCAGGCCGAAGAAGTGCGCGCCCTGCCGCTGCGTCTGCAAGCCCCGCAGCTCATGAATATGGTCATCGGCGGCAAGACCCCCATCTTCAACGCCGACGAACTGGGCGAGCTGGGCTATGGCTTTGTGCTGTACGCCAACGCCGCACTGCAAGGTGCCGTGGCCGGCATGCAAAAGTGCCTGACGCTGCTGCGTGACGATCACAAGGTTGATGAGGACCCTGCCATCGTTGCTCCGTTTCTTGAGCGCCAGCGCCTAGTGAACAAGGACTTCTGGGATGGGCTGGAGCAGAAGTACCAGTAACCCCAGGGCATGTCCCGAGGAGCAGGCAGCGTGCAACGCCTGGACATCAAGCGTTGCACGCTGTTTTTTTGATCATCCCGCCTGGAGGCAGAGCCTATGGAGCAGGTCCTGGCCTGACCTTCAGCTCACGGCGACAGGCGCGCAGCATCTGGCGTGGGTAGCGGCTGCCATCCGCGAACAGGCTTTCTTCGTACTTCTGGCGGAGATGCCGCATATCCAGGTCCGATTTGGCAATCCGGCCCCGACCCGCCTTGAAGTCTGCAACCGCAGCTTTGTGCCATGCGCAGAAGATCGCCCAGACCATCAGCTGATGCGCCTCACTCCACGCTTTGGCATGGGCTTGCGCCATCTCCCAGTGTTCGGACAGCTGGGGAAACATCCGCCCCGTCGCCGGCCATGCGGCGTCCGTCAGAAATCCATATTTGCGATGGCCAGAGCCGCAACGCTTCACGGAGCACTTTCTTGAATTTCATGGGGATCGCTGGAGGTGCAGGGCTCGCGACGGATAGACAGTGCCAGGTCGCACGTCACTTCTGACGCCCGCGACTCGGCACGATGCACTCTCACTGGGCCCCGGATTGCGCCCGATGGTATGCGACCAGCGCGTTCGCATGTCCATGGCCGATGCCATGCTCGACCTTGAGATACGTGACCTGCTCCATATGTTTCTTGTCGTGCAGGCCTTCGAGAATCTTGATCCAGTGCGTGACCGGCTGGCCGTAGGTTTTCTCGATGGAGGGAAAGTAGGAGGCCGGGCCTTTGATCTTCGGTTCAGTTGTCATGTGCAGCTCCAAGGTTTGGGTGAAGAGTCATGCGCAAAGCATCACCGAAGCCCGGCCACTTTTCCATCAGGATTGCGCCGCATGCAACAGATACAGCAGCGCCGCCACTGTGTCTTCCTGAACCCGTCTTCGGTGGTCAGCCTGCAGACATCGAAGATACCCGCTTGGGCACCAGCTCAGGCCGCCTTCCAGCCCTGCAGCATCAGCTCCAGCGCCTGCAGGGCCTCGCTCAGGCGCTCGGGCGGGGCGCCCTCCTCGGCAATCCAGAAAGCCGCTTCGATCAGGCAGCCGTTGAGCAACCTTGCCAGCGCCGCTGCACTGGCATTCACGATGATGCCCTCGTCGATGAGCTGCTGCAAAAAGCCCGCGATAAAAGCAATGCATTGCTGATGCTGCGGCCCCTGATCGGTACCGGTGAGCACAGAGCGCGCATCCTGCAGCACGATGCGACGAATCTCAGCCTCCTGCGCCATGGCCAGATAGGCCCGGCAATAGGCCAGAAAGCCTTCCCATGGATCGGCATGGCCTCGCAGCACAAGCTCCAGCCGCTGGTCCATTTCTTCATCCATCTGCGCCACCACGGCAGCCAGCAGACCAGGCTTGCCACCAAAGTGGTGATAGAGCGCGCCGCGCGTCAAACCGGCCTGCGCGGTCAACTCGTCCATCGCTGCCTGGGCATAGCCATGCTCGGCGAAAGCGCTGCGCGCCGCGCTGATCAGCTTGGCTCTGGTGGCTTCGATCATGCTGGCACGACTCTGGCGAACTTGGGTCACTGCGAACTCCCGGCAATATTCACATACAAAGCGTATGCCAATCATACGCGCTACCTCCCAAGCTCCTAGAATGTCACTCGCATACACAATGTATGCAAATGAATCTATGCAAGGGTTTCCATGTTGAATGCTTACCGCAAGCTGTTTACGGCGCCGGGCAGCACGGGTTTTGTGCTGGCCGGGCTGTTGGCGCGACTTCCGCTGTCCATGACGGGGATCGGCTTGATCACCATGCTGTCGCAGCAGCGCGGCGCCTATACGCTGGCAGGCATGGTGTCGGCCTGTTTCGCGCTCTCGATTGCCGTTCTGGCACCGCGCATCTCGGCGTTGGTTGACCGTTACGGCCAGTTCAGGGTGCTGCCGTTTGCGGCCGCCAGCAGTGCGCTGTCCATGCTGGCGCTGCTTGCCTGTGCCCACTGGCAGGGACCGGACTGGATGCTGCTGGTACTGGCCGCTGCCGTCGGCAGCCTGCCCAGCATGCCAGCGATGGTTCGCGCCCGCTGGACGGCAATCTACAGCGGTACGCCTCAGTTGCAGACAGCGTTTGCCCTGGAGGGCGTGCTCGATGATCTGGCCTTTATCGTCGGCCCGCCACTGTCGGTAGGCCTCAGCATGCTGCTGTTCCCCGAGGCCGGCCCGCTGGCTGCGGCGCTGTTCCTCATCATCGGCGTGGGCCTGTTTGTGGTGCAACGCCGCACCGAACCACCTGTCAGCCCGCATACCGACTCGGAAAAAGGCAGGACTTCGTCGATGCTGCGCCAGCCTGTGGTGCGCACGCTGGCGCTGTTCATGCTGGCGCAAGGTGTCATCGTGGGCGTGATCGATGTGGCCAGCGTGGCCTTTGCCACGGCACAGGGCCAGCCTGGCATGGCCAGTGTGGTGCTGTCCTTCTATGCACTGGGCTCCTGCGCCATGGGCTTGCTGTTTGGCACGCTACGCCTGCAGATGCCGCTCAGCCGCCAGATCGTCTGGGTCGGGGCATCGGTCGCCATCTCCGCCCTGCCCCTGCTGCTGGCCAGCAATCTGACCGCACTCACGCTGGCCGTGCTGCTGGCAGGCATTACCTTTGGCCCGACGATTACCGTGGCCATGAGCCTGGTGGAGCAGCAGGTACACACCAACCGCCTGACCGAGGGCATGACCTGGCTGCTGACCGGCCTCGCCAGCGGCGTGGCCCTGGGTGCAGCCGCTGCCGGCTGGCTGATCGACCACTGGGGCGCACAGCAATCGTTTGTGCTGACACTGCTGGCGGGCGGCGCCATGTGGCTGTGGGGCGTGCAAGCCGGACGGCAAGCCGACCGGGCGTCGGCACCGGGCATGACGGCCATCAACATGTGAATCAGCCGTCATCGATTATCCAGCAATAGATTTAAGCTATCTTTTCAGGAGTCTTTCTGAGGAGGTGCCGCAGCAGGCAGAGCCAGGCCAGGTGCTCGTGCCAGCGCAATAAAGGCCTGTAGATAGTCGGTATGCAACTCTGCCTCGCGCGCGCCGAGGTAGATTTGCTTGGCTATCCCCTTGCTGCCCAGCTTCACGGGTACGACGGCCATCTTTTCGGCATATTCCAGAGCCAGCCAGCGCGGCAGGGCCGCGACACCCCGACCGCTGGCGACCATCTGCATCATGATGTCGGTGGTCTCTATGGTTTTATGGCGCCTGGGGGCAATGCCTTTGGGCAGCAAAAACTGGGTATAGATATCGAGCCGGTCTACGGCCACGGGATAGGTAATCAGCACCTCGCGAGACAGATCACCTGGCTTGACATGGCCGGCCTGGGCCAGGGCGTGATCCGCAGCCACCACCAGCACCTGCTCATAGTCAAAGACGGGCTCAAAGTGCAGACCCGGCTTGAACAGCGGATCGGGGGTGACCAGCATGTCGATCTCATAGCCGAACAGCGCACCGATGCCGCCAAACTGAAACTTCTGCTTCACGTCCACGTCCACATCGGGCCAGGCGGCCAGATAGGGTGAGACGATTTTCAGCAGCCACTGGTAGCAAGGATGGCATTCCATGCCGATGCGCAAGCTGCCGCGCTCTCCCTGGGCAAATTGCTGCAAGCGTGACTCGGCCAGATCCAGCTGAGGCAGCACGCGATTGGCCACCGCCAGCAGGTATTGACCCGCCTGCGTCAAGCGCAGGCTGCGCCCTTCACGCAGCCAGACATCGGTGCCGAGCTGGGCTTCCAGCTTTCTCATGCTGTGGCTCAGGGCGGACTGTGTGACGCACAACACATCGGCTGCCGCAGTCAAAGAGCCTTGTTTTTCAACCTCTTGCACGATGGCGAGATGGATACGCTCAATCATCTGTGAACACAATTCATGGATACATGAGAAACAACCATTTTACTTCATGTATCGATTCAAAGAACATCCAGTCCGCTGACCCGAGCCACTCTGGCCATGGGCCAAAGATCAAAAGACTGGATTTCTGCATGACGACTATTCACAACCTGGGCTTTCCTCGCATCGGCGCAAAGCGCGAACTGAAGTTCGCGCTGGAGTCCTACTGGAGAGGCGAGACCTCGCGCGATGCGCTCAAGGCGCTGGGCGCCGAGCTGCGCCAACGCCACTGGGGTGCCCAGCAAGAGCTGGACTGGGTGCCCGTGGGCGACTTCGCTTTCTACGACCAGGTACTGGACATGAGCTTTACGCTGGGCAATCTGCCCGAACGGGTGCAAGGCTTCGAAGGCGATGCGCTGGACAACTACTTTCGCGTGGCCCGCGGCCGTTCGGCCATCACGGCCGAATTCCGCAGTACCGGCCACACCCACTGCTGCGCTGGCGTCGCCGCTGGCGAGATGACCAAGTGGTTTGACACCAACTACCACTACATCGTGCCCGAGTTCAGCTCGACCACCGAATTCAAGCTCGATGCATCGCGCCTGCTGGAACAACTGGCCGAAGCCAGGGCACAAGGCATACAGGCCAAACCGGTTCTCATCGGCCCCGTCACCTATCTGGCGCTGGGCAAGGCCAAGGACGGCGCCGGCAAGCTGGAGCTGCTGCAACGCCTGCTGCCAGTCTATGCCCAGCTGCTGGATGTGCTGGCGACCCAGGGCGTGGAATGGGTGCAGATGGACGAGCCCATTCTGGTCACCGAGCTCGATGGCGACTGGCAACATGCGTTCAACACTGCCTACCACCACCTCAAGAGCTGCAGGGTCAAGCTGCTGCTGGCGACCTATTTCGGCCAGTTGGCCGAAAACAAGTATCTGGCAGCAAACCTGCCCGTGGCCGGCCTGCACATCGATGCCGTCAATGGTCAGGACGATGTGCAGCAACTGCTGGGTCTGCTTCCTGCACACAAGGTGTTGTCCCTGGGGGTGATCAACGGCCGCAATATCTGGAAAACCGATCTGAATGCCGTGCTCGACTGGGTGGAGCCGCTGGCCGAGCGCCTAGGCGAGCGTCTCTGGATTGCGCCATCGTGCTCCTTGCTGCATGTACCCGTGGATCTGAACAGCGAGCAAAGGCTGGATCCCGACATCAAGTCCTGGCTGGCCTATGCGCTGCAAAAGCTCGATGAGCTGCGCGTGCTGGGCAAGGCTTTGCGCCATGGCCGAGATTGCGTCAAGCCCGAACTGGCCGATAACGCTGCCGCTCTGGCCGCCCGCCGCAGCTCTCCCCGCGTCCACAGCCCTGCGGTGCAAGCGGCAGTCAGGCAGATCAGCCCCGAGCAGGGCCAGCGCCAGAGCAGCTACGAAGCACGCGCCCCCAAGCAAGCCCGCCTGCTCAAGCTGCCAGCCTTCCCGACCACCACCATCGGCTCTTTCCCACAGACGGCAGAGATCCGCCAGGCACGCAGCGAATTCAAGGCCGGTCGCCTGGATTTCGCCCGCTACCAAGGCGCCATGCGCGCCGAGATCGAACGCTGCGTGCAAGAGCAGGAGGCCCTGGGGCTGGACGTGCTCGTGCATGGCGAGGCCGAGCGCAACGACATGGTCGAATATTTCGGCGAACAGCTCGACGGTTATGCCTTCAGCCAGTTCGGCTGGGTCCAGTCCTACGGCTCACGCTGCGTCAAGCCGCCCATTCTGTTCGGCGACATCAGCCGCCCCAAGGCGATGACGACGGAATGGATCCTGTACGCCCAGTCCTTGACCCGCAAACCCATGAAAGGCATGCTGACAGGCCCGGTCACCATTCTGAACTGGTCATTCGTGCGCGACGACCAGCCGCGCGCCACATCCTGCTACCAGCTGGCTCTGGCGATTCGCGCAGAAGTGCTGGACCTGGAAAGAGCTGGCGTGCGCGTGATCCAGATCGACGAGGCCGCATTGCGCGAGGGCCTGCCATTGCGCAAATCACAATGGCAGGAATACCTGCACTGGGCCGTGGAAGCGTTCCGCATCAGCGCCAATGGCGTTGCCGATGCAACCCAGATTCACACCCATATGTGCTATTCGGAATTCAACGACATCATGGCGTCGATTGCGGCCATGGATGCCGACGTGATCACCATAGAGACTTCGCGCTCGGACATGGAGTTGCTGGAGGCTTTCGAGCACTTCGACTACCCCAATGAGATCGGCCCGGGGGTCTACGACATCCACTCGCCCAATATTCCCACCAAGGCAGACATTCTGCAGCTCATGCAGAAGGCAGCAGAGCGCATTCCCGCCGAACGCCTCTGGGTCAATCCCGACTGCGGCCTCAAGACACGCCAATGGGCCGAAGTGATTCCCGCGCTGCAGCATATGGTAGACGCCGCCAAGACCTTGCGCCAAGGTGTCGCGCTGACCGAAACCGTCTGAACCGAGGCCCTGCGGCCTTTGGCGTTCGGCCCAGGCATTGCCTGGGCTTTTTCATGGCGAGCGGCAGACAGCCTGCAGCGGCCGCATGAGCGCCCGGTGGCAAGAACGCGGCCGCCCGCTGCCCCATGTGCAGCCATATGCAGCTCTTCAACCACACGAAAGCAGGCACATAAAGCAAAAAGCCCTGCAGACTGTTATCTGCAGGGCTTGTGCCACAAGTTTGGAGGCGCGAACCAGAGTCGAACTGGTCTAACCGGATTTGCAATCTGAATGATTCATTTCATATCAATGACTTACAAACCCGCTACCTTTCTCGCCACCGCAACCAAATTTGCACCTAATTCTCGTTGTGGCGGCACAACTATCCCGGCCTGATTGGCGGATCTGGCGCCTATGCAGGAGCCGCATCGAATACGCCCACGGGAGCCATTCTAAGCAACTGGCCAGCCTCGCTTAATGTCCCGGCCAGCCACTGATCAATATCCTGCACCTCGATCGGTATCACGCTGCGCTTGTCCTGCTGGTCCGCCGGCAGCTTGGGATCTGGCTTATGCATGCGACTCATCAGGGGATGTGAGTCGGCATTGATGGTCAGCATGGTGTAGCTCTCCACGAGCTCTCCTGTCTTGGGATCATTCCAGCGATTCCACAGCCCGGCCAGCGCCCACGGCGCGCCATCGGCCCGGCGAAATCTCCACCACACGTTTTTGCCAGTCTCCCAGCACGGCTCATCAAAGCTCCAGGCGGGAATGATGCAGCGCTGACCGCGCGCCCAGGGCGCCTTGTAACTGGGCTTGTCTGCGAGCTCCTCAGAGCGCGCATTGTTGGTGCTGTATTTCAGCGTGCGCTCTTTCGCAAACCAGGGGATCAGACCCCACAGGCCCGCCGCGCCTTCGATGCTGTAGCCCGGGTCATCGACCGCCCGGCGCAGAAACGGACCAGGCGCGCGCGGAAAGATGTCGAGCCGCTCATCCTTCCACCAGCCGGGGGACTCCCGCCCGATTCGGAAATGCCGCTCTATTTCGATCTCGGAGGGGGTTTTGTAGCGGTTGCACATGAGTGCATGCTAACAAGTCGGGAAATTTTTTTACTGTATAAATCAACAGTATGTGGTGCACTATCTATCAGCTCTATCTAGACGGCACGAGACTGCCGCCAGAGGTCGCAAAGGCCAATGGCGTCTATGGCTGGCTGTATATGCACTCAAAGACGCCAGTGGTCGGCATGCCTCTATGCAAGGCCTATCTGCTACCCGGCCCGGATGCACCCACTGTGCCAGAGCTGATCAAGCCGCTTGAGCACTGCCACCTCATGCTGATCAATGGCGGCGGCCTGCGACTGAGCGGGCAGGAGTGGAATGTCAACCATCGACACATCCGACAAAGCTGGTGGTGCGTGCCAGGGCCCGCACTGGGGCGCTCCCACGATGCACACCCCTCATCACCCAGCCCTGCAGTGCCAGAGGCGGTAGGCTGTTGATGTATGCGGCCAGCCGCCTTCTACAGGTCTCCTATTGCAGATTCTGTCACCCCATCAAAGCAAAAAAGCCCGCTTTGAGCGGGCTTTTTATCTAAGTTGTCTCAGCACGTGAGGCTGATGTCATATTTATCCAAGCTCTTCTGAGGGGTAGTCAAAAGCAGCTTGACTCCCGCTTGGAAGCGTCCAAACAGTCCCACGCAAAGTGCGATTGGGATGATGAACACCATCCAGCCAACCGAGTTCCAAAATAGAACTCGATCACCAACACGCACTATGTGAGCTAAGACATCGAGCACATCCTCGTTCTCGCATTGCTTCAGCTCAGCTACACGTTGCTCAGATTCCTCCCGGAACTTCGGATCTTTCTCCATCTGATACTTGATGCTTGCAAGTGTCGTGAGATTGAAGCGCGCCATGTTGTTGATCAAGTTATGGGACATGCTGCGAAGACGACGCACAACGCTTTTATCGACACCGCCTGTGGCGGCGATCTCATCCACTTCCTGAGCCGTCTTATGCAGCGAGAACCGGATGAGCACCTGCTCCGAAGGACCAACGATCCCGTCCAAAATAAAAAAAACGAATGACAGCAGAAGCAATGTCAAAAAAATGTATCCAAGCATCATTTGCTGGCTCCTTTCTGACGCGAAGGAACGACCTTCTGGCCAGACCTAAAAGCGTCGAACTGGGCCGAGAATTCCTTCCTGACCCGTTGAGCATGGAAGTACCATGCAAATACCGTCGCAACAAACAGCAGATAACCCAAGTAGTAGGCTGATCCAACGGTCTCAACCATCCATTTGATAAGCGGCACGATGTCCTCTTGGGGCACTCGCATCAGCAGAAGTGCCAAGATAGCGCCAACAACGGCGAAAGGGAACTGTCCCTTATTAATGGACGCAATGAATACGTCCCGTATAGCTTGAGCTGCACCCACCTGAGCAGGTGCTGGCGCGCCACTTGGTTTGGCTGTTGACACTCTAGTCGTCTGTAGTTAAGTACAACCAAATGTTACCACTCGAGCTAGCTTTGACTGTACAGGAACTCCCGCAGCACTTTAAACAAAATTGTGCAACCTCAGGGGTATTTCCTACAACAGTGCAAGATGACTTTAGATCCTCCTGCCTTACCCGCAGCTCGGGCATCACGCAAATTTGACCTCGCCGCACTCAAAGAGTTCAAGGTTTGACAGGTCAGAGCCCCTCAAGCGTCAATTCGATCGCGCACAAGGCAGATCCATCTCTCTTAGACGCAAGCTGCTTGGCTGCGCCAGCGACTACATCACAGAAGCAGTTCACCCCGGATGGGTGCTTGTCGTCACCATCGAGGATGGCTTGGTGTATTTCGGGCCAAGCCCGGCAAGCGTGGAGCGTTCCCCCGCTCCTTTTTGAGGCGCCGCACCGGCGCGGTGGCGATCCATGAATCCATTCAGCCGGCCACGAGGCAGCAACGCAGAGTCAAAAAAAGCGCCTCGAGAGGCGCTTTTAGAGATGGATCCGAGGGCTTCCCCACTGAAATCACTTCATGAGGTAGACAATCACTGCAACTGCAGCGACCACCACTCCCGGCTTAATGTAGATAAACATTGCACGGCCTTTTTTAAAGCGCCTTTAAAAATCCGGCAGAGTGCGCTAAGCTACCCACATGCCTAGCAGCAGTGGACTCTCTACACCCTCCGGGGCGAAGGTCCAGACAAAGGGGAGTCGAGTACCAATCGATTCCCCTTTGTCGTTTCTGGACCATGTGTACACAACCTCTAGACGCTAGAGCTCTTGCCTGAGACACGTGAACACATATGCAGTGTATCCCTCCTAACTTTGGATATAACTTTGATACGACTGAATCGGGCGTTTCAGACTCGGCTTGACAGGCTGCGAAGCTACTAAACACCGCGCGGACTAAGGGTCACAGCCAATCTTCATGTGATCTTTTGAGTTTGTAGAAAGATTGAATGTTGTCTTAGATCTACCAGTCGCCATAGCGCAACTTCTCGCGCACCTTGTTGAGGTCACGCTAGTTGTCGTGTTCGTTCTCACCGAACTCAAGCATGTAGCATCTCCTCATGACCGATGAATCCCCGATCCACACAGTCCACAAGCGCGTTTGCCACACGTTCCTCCGGCACTGGAAGGCCCACAACAACGCCTATCCCAAGCTGATCAAGATGACGCCGGAAGAATTGCGGCAGTTCAACATCGTCAACGCCTTTGCCAAGCCCGATGAAATGTGGGGCGTCCCAATTGAAATCGACCACAACACCACGGGAGTGATGATTGCGGTCGATGGGACGGAAATGCCTTTGGTCGAAGGCTATTGACGGGCTGCCGAGCTCCAGCGGCTCCTCTGCTACATTCCTTCACATAGGAGGAATGGGAGAAATGAGAGCTGTTCGGACTATTGCAATCGGTACAGTAGTTGCCACTTTGATGCTTACAACCATGGCAACACAGGCAGAAGTGCTCATGGGAATTAACTACCACGCCACGCTCGGCGACATCAAGAGACTGTACCCAAACGCAACATACGAGAAGCTAAAGCCTGCTTGGCTGACCGAAGAGGATGCATTCATCAAGATCTCAGGAGTAGGGTTGGGCGGCACTCTTCGTGTAGCTTTCACAGATCTGAGGCCTGCCGCGAAGAGATTGCTTGCGAAAGAAAAAGATAGCAGCGCCTACAAGAAATTCGCGGCCCAGAAAGACGATGACGCACTCACTGTTGAGTGGGTCAGGCTAACTTATACGGCGCCCGTCATGCTCGACACTTTCAAGAAACGATACGGATCTCCTGGCAAGTGCGAGCACGACGAATCGTTCGCATTTGAATGTGAGTGGCCCAATAGGGCATTGACCGCAAGCATGTCCGCTGATGGAAAAATCGTTGGAACCGTGACCACTGGCTTCACACTCAGCGAGAAACAAATGGGATACACCTTGAAGGGGGAGAAGATTCCGCCTTGGCTGAGTCCAGCCCGGAACAATCTCAGTGAAGAAGATCTGATGAAGAAGGAGTACGACACAGCTCTTGAAAGCGCAATACACGACCTAGAGCGCGCAGGCATTGACGTAAGCGGTCCGGTCCACGAGCAATTCGACAAATCAATCCGCTTTTTTGCGCAGGAAGCAATTAGGCAAGGTCTAATCGACAAGGTCGGTGATCTTGCAGCATCACACAGTGCTTTAAAAAATGCAAAAGCACACATGCTGCAGCAATATGGGAAGTGAAGTCTTACGCTTTGCAAGAGCAGCAATAGACAACATTCAGCCATCCGTGTCGCTCTCTGATTCCGCTTGGCCCACACCGAGCTCCTAGCCCTCTGCTACATTCCTTCACATAGGAGGAATGAGAGAGATGAGAGCTTTTCAGATCGCTGCCGTTGGTATCACCTGCATCGTTTTGGCGGCATGTGCGAGTAAGCACGAAATCACCGCGTCTACGCCGCGCACGGTGGAGATAGCGGGCACAGCATGGAACTCAGCAGACAACCAAAAAGCGTTTGATCTTGCACAAGCCCAATGCCAAAAGCAGGGACGACATGCCGCGCTTGCCAAGGATGGCGGCTCCAAGCCAAACGCTTGGTGGGTTTTCGACTGCGTTCTCTAATTACTTTTTCCCAAGCCAAGCAGATCCAATCATCCCTGCCGCACTTCCAAGCCCGCCCCACAGCGAATTGCTTGATGATCCAGCGGCGATCTGGTTCTGATTGATCTGGCTATAGGTATTCGCAGCCCCAGCCAGCCCGGCCTGGGCGCCTGCGTATCCCGAATTCAAAATCCCCTGCCCGCTCGTAGCCGCGCCCAGTCCAGCATTGGCGCTGCCAACTGCACCGGCACCAATCTGAGAGGCGATGGAGGCACTGGTGCCCTGTGCACTGGCAATATTGCGCCCCAGATTGGCCGCGTCCATGCGCCGGGCATAGCCCTGCTGCTCCACGGTTTTCATGGCGGTATTCGCTGCGCCGGCCTTGGCTTTGGCCGCGCCAATGTCCAAAGCTCCGGCCATGGCCATCACCTTGCCGCTGGCGGGGTTCACCCCCGAGCGCTCCATGGCGCGCATCGTGGCGCCGCGCTGTGCCGCGATACTGGTTTCCACATCGGCGCTCGCGCTGGCAGCCTCGGCCGCGCGGCGCTCCGGAGTGTCATAGGCCTGGGCATCGGCCACCAGCTTCTGCTCGAGCGGGCGATAGGTGCTGGTGTAGTCCTCATAGCCGGCCTGGGCAACCTTGTTCTGCAGGTTCTGGGCTTCCAGCTGCGATCGGGATACCTGGTCGGCAACCGCCGTGGCCGCTGCGCGTTCATCAGCCGTCTCGCCGTAGATCTGCTTCGCCCAGTCCAACTGCTCCTTTGACAGCTGCGCCTGCATCAGCGCGGCCGCGTTTTGCCCACTGGTGTCGACCTTGGTGCTCTTACCCATTGCTCAGTCCTTTCCGGCGCGCTGCGCCCGCTCCTGGCCGCAGCCAATTCGTTTCGAGAATCCCGTGTGGGTGATCTGACCGCCCACAAACCGCGCCAGGCGGCCGGCATTGTTGGCCTCCCGCGAATGGCAGCTCATCTGCACGCGCCCCAGCTGCGCCAGTACCCGCTCGGCATAGCGCCACAGGTGCACCACCACCATCCCGCCGCGCGCGCCCTGCTCCATAAACAGCATGTCGTCACAGGCCACCGGCTCGCCCGTATTCAGGTCCTGATACAGGTTTAGCCACACGCTGCCCAGCAACTGGCCGTCGCGCCGCACGGTCAGAATCAGCAGCTGTCCGGAGCGCTCAATCTGGCGCAGCTCATCCCACTGCACATTGGCCGGCACGCCAGGTGGCAAGGTTTCCTCGAGGAAGCGCAGGCGCTGGGCGGCCAGCTCGCCGGCGGCGGGGTCCGGCCCCAGCTGCTCGGCCTGGAACACCAGATCGCCGCGCCGCTCCACGGCCACCGCGCCCACGGACAGATCCGGCAGACACTCGGCCACCACCTCGCGCGCCAGTTCGACGGTCAAGGGCTGTCCGATACGCTTGGCCAGGGCCACAGCAAGCAATCCACGCATATGCTCTCCAGCGCCAGCGAATCTGGCAGGGCACATGAAACGATGGCCCGGCCCAAGATTCAAGGGGGTATCAGGCTGCCGCCAAGAACAGCGCGATGCAGGCTGCCATAGGCACAACGGCATCCAGCAAGCTTCCCATACTCCAGGCCCGCGGATCGAACCCGCCCCACCAGGGCATGGTGGCGCGATGCCCTGCGGCAAAGGCCGCGATCCAGCGGTATTCCGCCTGGGTGTGCTCTCGGGCCAGCCACCAGCTGCAAGCCAGCGCGCCGCCCAACCACCAGTTGCCCAGCACCAGGCCAACCAGGACCTGGGCCAGCACGGCGATCAGCGCGTGAAGAACAGGTGTCCAGTCCATATCAAGACACCTTGGCATCCACGTCCGTGACCACGGCCGCGTCTTGTGCAGCAACCTTCTCGCGCTCGGCGGTCTGGCCAGCCGCATAGGCTTCCTGGGCGATGCTGGTCAGCAGTTGCTGCAGGGTGCCTGCCAGGCCTGCAGACAGTTCAGAGGTGAGCTTGTTGCCCACATTGGTTTCCAGCACTTCGGTCAGTCGGGGGTGAATAGCATTCGTAGTCATGTTGTGTTCCTTTGTTGGTGATGGGTTGCTCAGGCTTCGACGGGCTGCTCTTGCTCTGGTGCGGAAGCAGATGCCGTCCAGGTGATGGACACCACTGTTTCTGCATCCTCTGCAGCCTGGATCTCGGCATAGAGCGCGCGGCTGCGTTGGTGAATGCCATCCACATGAGCCAGCAGGGCAAATCCCACGTTGATCATTGCGTCGGCATCGAGCACCACAGTGCGGTTGTCCGCCAGGGTCCAGTTGATGGCATAGGGC
Source organism: Comamonas sp. Z3 (assembly GCF_008121565.1). Taxonomy (NCBI): domain Bacteria; kingdom Pseudomonadati; phylum Pseudomonadota; class Betaproteobacteria; order Burkholderiales; family Comamonadaceae; genus Comamonas; species Comamonas sp. Z3. Next base: position 105,230 of record NZ_VOQU01000001.1, on the reverse strand, counting down.
TGACCAGCATCGCGCGCGATCTTGGCCGCCATGGACGCGCCCACGATGCGGGCACGGCTCTCTGCATAGCTGTCAAAGCGACCCACATTGGGCAGCTCGAAGCCGCCGCACTCCAGCTGATCGCGGATGGCCTTGATTTCTGCCCACTTAACAGCCTTGGCCATGTCCAGCGTCGTGACCACCTCTTCCGGCGCGAAAGTGCCACCGAAGAAATCACCTTGCGCATCAATCAGGGCGCGCTCCAGGCTGCCAAAGGGATCGGCTGGGTCATAAGCGGTAACGGGAAGCGCCGGATACAACTGCCACAGCAGATTGGTACCGGCGCGAGCATCGGCCAGCGTCGGATAAAGATGCACCTGCACCTCCAGGCCCGCCGGCGCGGAGAGGTCCGTGCCAGGAATATGGCGCTGCAGCTTGGCAAACTCGACTCGGGCCGCGCCCGCGATGCCGTTGCCGGTGGAAATGGTTTTGATGATAGGCATTACAGGCTCTCCTTTAGAACGGGCTTGCCGTCAACGATGATGTGAGTGACGTCGGTGACGCCCAGTCCAACGGGAATGCAGACCACGCCTGGCGGCGTGAGCTCTGCGACAAGAGATGCAGGGCATTCCAGCATCTGAAAAATGGCGGTTTCGCCAGCACGGTGCATTGCGTAGCGCATATGAATTACCTCTTGGAAACGATTACGGAAATGGAGCGGGCGGCTACCGTCGATGCAGGCGACGTGTTGTTGCCAGCCACATAGAGGCGCACACGACGAGTCAGCCCGTTACCCGAGAACGTGAAGCTGAAAGACTTCATGCCACCTGTGTTCATCGGGAACTGGAATTGCGCGACACCATCCACCTGGATTTGCAAAGAGCCTGCGCTGCCTGCCCCAACGTCTGCGTGAAAACTGACGATGTAGGTCGCATTGCCGTCGGCCGCTGGTGCCGTCACGCCGAGAACTTCTCCGTTGACGGGCCCAACTAGATCCGCCGCCGTAACCCCAACTGCGACCGTCGCAATGTTGTAGTCAAGGTTCTCCATGGAGATGACACGCTGCGCGGTGAGGACACCACTGAAGCTGCCCGATGCGCCGGAGAGGTTGCCGGAGAAGACAGCATTGCCGTTGGAGATGTAGAACCCGGGGGCGAAGATATTGCCGTTTGCCTCGATCTGCAGATAGCGACCATTGTTCGCATTGCCCAGCAAGATGCCGTTCGGGCCGATGTGAAACCCGTTCTGACCAGCAGCCGGCCACCAATAACCGGAGAATCCACCCGAGTTCAAGCCGTTGCCGTTGATGCTGATGCCGCCAATGCTTCCTGCGCTCGAGTAGATGGTCCCGCGCACGATCACACCCGAGAACTCGGCTTGACCGTTGGAGTTGATGCTCCAGCCCTGCGAACCCGAGATGTAGTTCGATGAGTTGATATAGGAGCCCACCGATAGCGCGCCGGCAGTGAGTTTCGCCGCGCTCACGTTGGCGATCTTGGCGTTATCTATGGCCGCATTGCCGATCATCGCGTTGACAATCGCGCCGTCCTGGATGGCAGCGGAACCGACAGCAATGGCGTTGGCCGCGATCTTTGTCGCAGTGATAGCGCCGTCAACGATCAGGTTAGCGGAAGCAGCCCTGCGAGCCATAAGGCTCGTCACAAACCAGCTCGCCGTGGCGTCGGCAGTCCCAGTTTCAACGACTACGCGAAGACGACCGAACGTCCGTGGAGTAGCGGCGTTTACAGGGATAGTCACAAACGCTTCGAGCTTCTGCCACGTATTGATTGCTGCGGGGTTAGCCAGCGTAGTCCCAGTCAAGTACTCGATAAACGTACCGTCGTTGCCGCCTTCCGTCCCGTCATTGGCGTAAGTCTGGAGCTGCAGCCGAATACCGAGGCCCGTAAGCTTGTCGGAGGCCACCTGTGCGGACACGTAGTAAGTGTCCCCAGCGCCTACTTGAAAGTTACGCGAGTTGAATGCTGCAGCAGGGCCACGAGGAAGACGACGTCCACCCATGCCCGGCATACCTGCAGGAACCCCTGCTGTCCCAGGAGCTACAGACACGAATGCAGAGGGCATAGCGGCCCAGCTGTTCGGGTCTTGCATGTAAGGGTCAAGCACGATGTTGGAGTAGTCCATCACCGTCAGATGCTTCACCGTAATAGCGTTCGCTGCAATCTGGTCTGCAGAAACGGCACCCGCTGCGATCTTGGCCGTCGTCACGGCATTCGCCGCGATCTCGTTGGCTGTCACTGCATTTGCTGTAATCGCGTTGGTCGTCACCGAGTTCGCCGCGATAGCGTTAGCGGTCACAGAGCCGGCAGCAAGTTTTGCCGCAATGATTGCGCCGTCTACGATCAGAGCGCCAGCAGCGGCTTCTTGGAAGCGCATCTTGCCGACGTAGAGGTAGGCTGCGGTGCTGTCCTCACGGATATAGATGTAGATCTGCGCACGAGACTCGGTCGCGGACGTGCGCACTTTCAGCTCGTGAATTCCCCAGCTGCCAGACGCATAAGTTACGTCGAGGTCGGTACTACGGCTCACATCTGCCGGTGTGAGGGTTACGACTCGGATCTTGACCGTAGAGGCGCCCGGAGAGTAGACATTGACTCGCAGAACGTAGTCGGTATTAGGGGTTACTGCGAACCTCGAAGACCGCCCACCGTCGTAAGCAGTCGTGCCTGTGGTCACGCGGTTGATCTGGAGCACAGACTTGCTGACCGTACCTGCAAGTGCGTTCGTCTCGTTGAGCCTGAACTGCACCGTACCGCCGGAATCTCCGAACCACATGTCGATGTCCTGGTACTCGGAGTCGGGCACCATTGTCGAGGTATCGGACACCACCAGCTTAGACGCCAGCACAGAACCTGCAGCAAGTTCTGTAGCCGACACAGCACCGGCAGCGATCTTCGCAGTAGTGATGGCGTTGGCCGCGATCTCATTTGCCGTCACGGCATTCGCTGCGATCTTGCCGGCTGTCACGGCTCCCGCCGCGATCTTTACCGCCGTTATCGAATTCGTAGCAAGTTCGTTGGCCGTTACCGTACCTGCTGCGATCTTGCCTGCTGTCACGGAATTAGCCCCGAGTTCTACAGCCGTGATCGCGCCTGCGGCGATTTCCGCAGCTGTGATGGTCTTGGCAGCGACCTTCGCAGCGGTGATTGCACCGTCGACGATCAGCTCGCCGCGAGACATCTCTATGACTCGCACGCCACCCCACAGCATTTCAACGACCGGGGCCGCTCCGCTGTAGTTAAGGAACGTCCCCACAGCGAAATACGCAGCCTTGGGCGGAAAGCCTGCCGAGCCTTCTGGGCCGACAGTCACTGTATGACGTGTCCAACTCGTGGCCGTACCAGTTCCTGTAATGGCAGGGAAGTAGTAGTTGCCAGACGAGGAGTTGTACCCAGGCCAGTTCAGGGCGGGAGCATCAGCACTCTTCAGCTCATTGCCATTTAAGTCGTAGAAGCGGATAGTTGCGAAGCCACGGTTTGGCGTAGCCGCAAGTGCGAGATACCAAGTCTCAAATAGGTATGTCTTGCTGGTGTCAATCGGTGTGCGGGTTCCGAACGACAACAGATTGGCGTTAACGGTAGCGGACAGAACGAACGGCCCCGGAGAGCCGGCTACGTTTTTACGCGTGAAGTTGGCATAGTTCCAAAGATCCGCGTCTTGGAAGAACGGGTCAACGTTGACAGTATCCGTAGACGTCACTACCAGCTTTGCAGCGGTTACGGAGTTCGCCGCAAGTTCGCGTGTGTTGATGGCGCCTGCGGCAACCTTGCCGGCTGTCACAGCGTCAGTGGCGATAGTCGCCGCTGTCACAGCATTGGCTGCAATCTTGCCCGCGGTAACTGCGTTGGCAGCAATCTGGGTGGCCGTCACCGAGTTAGCTGCGAGTTCTGTCGCAGTAATCGAACCAGCAGCGATCTTGCCAGCCGTCACAGAGCCTGCAGCAAGTTCGGAAGCCGTGATCGCGCCAGCCGCGATCTGTGCAGCTGTGATTGTCTTCGCTGCGATCTTCACAGCAGTCACCGCGCCATCTACGATCAGCTCTCCGCGAGCTGCCATGCGCCCGTACATGCCTGCGAACAGGATGTCGACTGAGGTCGATGAGCGGTCTACGTAGACGCGAACCGTGGCTTTTACGGCTGTAGCAGGTGCAACAATCTGCAGGGAAGGCGCAGTGACAGGGTCAGCCGCCACGGTGACAGTTCCGACGAAGATAGAGATGTAGTCGGCAGCACCGATCATCACCAGCGCGTCGTTCGCGTCGTAGAAGTGCAGGCGATACCAGTAACGATAGGTAGCTGTCGCAGAGGCTGGCTTAGACTGAATACCAAATGTGTACTCACGACCCGCTTCTACAGCAAACCCTTTAGACACCAGAGGCTGGCTGTAGCCCGTCTGACCCGCGACGTAGGTGTGGCGTGCCGCATTTTGAGAGCGCATATCCGCAGGGGAGCGCTCAATACTCCAACCAGCAGGTACCGCCCAGGCCGCAGCGTCGAACAAGTCCTGGTCAGGGATCAGGTTCGTAGAGTCAGAGATAGCGATTTTCGAGGCTGTAATTGCGCCAGCAGCGATCTGGGCAGCATTCACAGCACCGGCAGCGATCTTCGCGGAAGTGATAGCGTTGGCTGCGATCTCATTAGCTGTCACCGCGTTCGCTGCAATCTTGCCCGCGGTGACTGCGCCAGCAGCGATTTCGGTAGCAGTCACCGCATTGGCCGCAATCTTGCCAGCCGTCACCGCTCCCGCAGCGATCTGACTGGCAGACACGGCACCCGCGGCGATCTTGGGCGTGCTGATCGCCCCGTCCGTGATCTGCGTGCCCGTAATCTGGCCCGTGAGTTTGGTAGCGTTGATGGCTGCCAGCTGGGCGTCCGTCAGCTGGCCCGTCACATCGGTAGCCGCAGTAGCAGCTGTGTAGGCGGTACCGCTCCAGCGATACAACTTGCCACCGAACACGATGGTGCTGGTGGTCTTGACCGTGGGCAGCGTTGCCCCCGACACAATGCCCACAGGCTCGATACCAGATGCAAATTTAGTAGCATCCACCGCAGATGCAGCAATCTTGTCAGCCGTCACGGCGTTGCTGGCCAACTTGCCAGCATCCACCGCGCCGGCGGCGATTTTTGCCACGGTCACCGCACTATCAGCCAGCTGCGCAGAATTGATCTGCCCCGTGAGATCCGTAGTCGGTACTGCTGCCGAGTAGGCTGTGCCGTTCCAGCGATACAGCTTGCCCTGCCAGGTGATCACCGTAGTGGACTTCACCGTGGGCAAGCTGGCGGCTGCGCTGTTGGTCACCGGCTCAATGCCGGATGCGAATTTGGTCGCGTCAACTGCCGCGGCCGCAATCTTTTCGGCAGTCACCGCGCCCGTGGCCAACTTGCCGGCTTCGACCGCCCCGGCGGCAATCTTGCTCACCGTCACCGCGTTGTCCGCCAGCTTGGCCGCATCGATCTGACCAGCCAGGTCCACCACGGCCACCTCGGCCGTGTACTTGGCCCCATCCCAGCGGTAGAGCTTGCCCTGCCAGGTAATGACGGTCGTGGTCTTGACCGTCGGCAAACTGGCAGCCGCGCTATTGGTCACGGGCTCGATGCCCGATGCAAACTTGGTCGCATCAATCGCGCCGGCCGCGATCTGGCTGGCGATGATGGTGCCCGTCAGGTCCACGGTCGGCACTGCCGCCGTGTACTTGGAGCCATCCCAGCGGTACAGCTTGCCCTGCCAGACAATGGTGCTGGTGCTCTTGACTGTGGGCAGCGTGCCCGCCGTGCTCACCGATACGGGCTCGATGCCGGCCGCGAACTTGGTCGCGTCCACGGCCTGGGCCGCGAGCTTGGAGGCGCTCACAGAGCCGTTGGCCAGGTTGCCGGCCTCCACAATCAGCGGCCCCAGGTCGTTGTTGCCAATCTTGCCCGTCTGCACATCCAGGCCATTGGTGCCGCCGGCGGGCGATACCGACTGCACACCATCCTGGGACTGCCATTTGATCCATAACCGGTAGCGTGTTCCCAGCGCCGCGGGATAGGCACCGATGGTGCCCTGAAACTGGAACAGCACCACGGCCTGGTCGAACGTCGGCGCGGTGCTGCCCGTCTGCAGCACGCCATAGACCACGGTCCGGTCGTGGCCGTGCCCCTGGGTGTATGCGGGCGCATCGTGCTCCACAAACACCGTGCTCAGGCCGGCCGACACTGCAAACCCCGTGGGCATCGGTGGTGGTGTCAGGTCCGGCTCGGTGTCGCCGCCGCCCGGCACACCGGGCACCAGGCCACCGCCTGCGCCCGGCTTGGCAATCCCTGAATCAATCAAATCCTTGGCCGTCAGGGCACGACCATTGCCGCCCCGCCCCATCAGCACGCGCAGCTCCTCGGTCACGCGCTGGCTCCAGTTCGGCGCGTTGGTACCGGGCAAATCCTTGCGGGGAGTCGTTGCCATTAGCGCAGCTCCTCCACGGCCTGGGCCAGGGCTACGCCCTGCACTGCCTGCTGGCCCGACAGATCGATCTGCCAGGCCCGCGCAGGAATGGGCGGCAGGCGAAACGCTTCGGGCCCGGGCGCAGACAGCGTGAACTGCACCCCGCTGCTATTGCCCGAGCTCACCGCCACACAGCGCGGGCCGAAGGTTGCGATATGCGCAGCCACCTCGCGCGCACTCAGCTCCAGGGCATTGAGCTTGATCGTCACCGGGTAGCCGTCTGCCACCACCTTGCACCAGCCAAAGCTGGCCGGCGCCGGCATGGCAAACACCTTGGACACAAAGCGTGCGCTCATCAGCGCCGCGCCCGCATCCCATTTGCCCACCTTGGTGCCGTCCAGCACATACAGTGCATCCTGCAGCCGGTCCAGGTAGAGCGCGTCATAGCCTTTTTCCAGGTAGAAGATGCCCGTGGGGTTGATCGGGTCCACCAGAAAGCCGCGCCGCACGCCGCCGGCGTCGGTATAAAAGCCCAGAAACAGGCCTTCATACAGGCCCGCCACCATGCCCGCCGGGTTCATGGCCTGCCAGTCATCGCGCGTCAGCAGCCCGTTCGTGATCAGCTTGGCGCCGCCTGCGCCGTAGTAGGCCAGGCCATCCGGTGCCGGCCAGGCCACGCCATGGCCAAAGCTCACCACCGCCTGCGGTGCCAGGCAGGCCTGGCCCACCTCCAGCGGCTGCTCGTCCAGGCTGTCCGGCGAAGTCCCGGCCACCAATACCGGGTCGGCCGTGGTCAGCACCAACAGCCGCTGCCCGAAGGTGGCCAGCGCCAGCGGTTTGGCATCCGGCGGCAAAGTCTCATAGGCCATGGGCCAGGCATAGGGCTTGTAGGCCTCGCAATAGCGCACGGCATTGCCGCTGATGCCCGCCATCATTCCGTTCCACATGGCCGTCAGGTACGACAGATCCTGGGGCGGCTCCAGCCACTCCACCGTCTCCAGCACCTCGCCCAGCGTGCGCCCGTCGTCCGTGGTGCTCGCCACGCCCGAGGCAATCTCGCGCAAGAAGAAGAATTCAGCCGTCCCGGTCGTGCCGGTCTGCGTGCGATAGATCCGTACCCGGTTGATCGTGAAGGCGCCAGCGGGCGGCGCTTGGATGGCCGTGATATTGACCGTCGCGTCAGTCGGCACTGTCAGCGCGGCAGACACCGGCCCGGGCGCGCTCTCCTCGCCCTTGTCCGTCACATAGGTGTAGACGTAATAGCGCACCTCGGTTTCCGTGCTGCTGCCGCCGGCTGCCGCCACCGTGGGCGCGGAAATGGGCGCGGGCACCCCCAGCTTGCGCCAGGCCGCCGGATAGCTGCCACCGGCCAGCGCAATCGTGTTGTCGGTCCACTTGGGGAAGCCATCGCCCGAGTAGTAGGTTCGCTCCGTCGTGTCATCGGCCACCATGCCGCGCACGGCATGCACAATGCCCGTCCAGGACATCCAGTAGCGGCCATCCTCGGCCACATCGCGGCCAAAGCGGTAAATGGTCTTGCGGCCGGCCGGCACCGTCGCCACATCCAGCGGATCGCGCCAGGGCCGAAAGTCGCCGCGCCCCGGCTTCTGGTTCCACGAAACCGTGCCCACCGTCTCCGGCAGCAGCTTGGGGTGTGGCGCATTCACGGCGCCAGAGAAACCAGAAACCGTAACCTTCATCACCACCCCTCAGAAATACGGGCGCACGCGCGGCCGCACCGCAGCCCGACCACGCCACACCTCGACATTGATGGTTTCGCAGCGCGTGTTGAAGTCGCCGCGCAGCACGGGATCACCGCGCAGGCGCGCCACGGCGCCGAGAGCAATCACTTCGCTGTATTGATCAAACACCGCGTCGTCGATGCCCATGGCTGCATCGCCGGGCTTGAGCGTCACATCCAGCACCAGGGCCAGATCAGCAGCTACAGGGCGGTGCAGCACCACCCTGCGTGTATCCGGCGTCATCAGGTACTGGCCTTCGCCCTGGCCCTGGCGCCACAGAACCAGGGATCCATGCCCCAACAGCTCTGCACCCTCCACCCGCACCAGAGTGGTCTGCTCGGGCAGCGGGATGGCGTATTCAGACTGACCGTCCACCGTGGTGATCGGCTCCAGCGTCATGCGCCAGGCGCGCGTGCGATGGCAGAAGTCCTGGGCCGCGCGGCGCAACTGGTGCACCACGGTCGGCTCAGGCGTGCCGAGCTCCACTGCCGGCAGCACGTCGGGGAAGAAGTCCGACCAATCGCGCATCATTGGCCCACCGGCACCGTCGCAGCGCTGCTGCCCTGGCGGAAGTTCGGATTGCCCACCGACACAGGGGCGGCCGACAGCGTGGCCTTCAGCTCGATGCCCAGCGCCGTCGCAAACGCCGCGTAATGCGCCTGGGCGCGCGCCGCATTGCCCGCATAGTCGGCATCCTTCAGATAGCCGCGGTACAGCATGTAATCCAGCAGCGCGTTGGCGTAGATGTCCGCCACCGAGATATTGCCCACCACCGCCGTGTATTCGGAACCTGCGGCCGGCTCTGCAATATCCGTGGGCGTGGCCGAATAGTTGATCTCCAGCTTGGCCGTATTCGTCGCGGGCGGGTACACCCAGAAGGCCTTGGGCTCGCGCGGGTCGTACATGAAATGCACGATTTCCGCCGCGCCGGCGATGTTGTGCCAGTTTGGCATCTGCGCATCCAGAATCTCGCGGCTGCAGATCCGCACGGCGCGCTTGCTGGTGACTGTGGAATTGCGCTGCACATCGATCAGCTTGGCTCCGTCGGCCGGCAGCGCCTGCTTGGTACCGGCCACGCAATCGATCACCGCGCTCTTGTTGAAAGCATCGGGGCGGTGCAGCATGATTTCACGCTGACCGTCGTTGAGGTAACGCACCCACTCGCCCACCGGCCAGCGGATCGAGGTGGTGTCCTGCGTGGTCACCACGCCGCGCTGAATCACATCCTTGGCTGCAATGGGCATGGATTACTCCTTGGAGCCAGCGCGCAGGGCGTCCGCCAGCAGGTCGCGCAGCTCGCCCACCTTCACGCTGTTGCCCTTGGGCAAGCTGATTTCGTTGGACTCGGCAAACGCGCGGATCTGAGCCGCTGTCCATTCGCTGATGTCGATGGTTTCGCCCGCTTCGTTGGCAAACACATAGGGCGACACGCTGGCGCCCTCATCCTTGTTGGTGCCGTTGCCCTCGTCGGAGGCCTGCTGCAAAGGCTTGTCGGCACCCTCGCCAGTGCCTGAATCGGCAGAGACAGAGGTGGACTCAGCGGCGGAGGCGGCAGCTGCTTGGTTCAGCTCCTGTACCTGGCGCTTCAGGGCTTCAATCTGGCTGGTTTGGTCGGCCACCACCTTCTGCAGCTCTTCAGCGTCAGCAGGAACGGTTGCGCCAATGCTGGCTGTCAGCTGCTGGGCGACAGTGCCGCCCTGTTCGACAGGCTCATACAAACGATAGGCCTCGGTGATGGACAGCAGTCGCGCGGCGGCTTTTTCGTGCTGCACCTCGGCCACCACGTCCTTCTTGTCGTTGGGCTTGAACTGAATGGATTGGCCGTAGAGCTCCACGGTCGTGGGAGCTGTGCGGCGGTATGCGTGGATGGCGGTCATGTGGCACTCCTTGCCTGTTCAATAAAGAAAGGGCCGCGCGCACGGCGCAGCCCCTTTACACACTCATTGCCTGGGGCTGCGCGGCTCAATAACGCATGCGGACCAGTGCCAGCACTTGCTTGCCGGCGGTGGCAGAAGTCGCGGCCGCTGTGGTCACCTTCAGACCCAGCTTGCGAATGCCGTCGCGGTTGGTAAAAGCCAGCGCAGCGGAATTGGCGGTGGCAACGGAGCCGGTAGCGCCTACGCCTGGCTTGAGGCCGGTGTCGTAGACCGTGGCCAGGTCAGTTCCGGCGGCATTGATCACGCCCAGGGAGAACGCGAGCGTGGGGGCCGCGTTGCTGTCCAGTTGGGGCGCCACCACGTCCACCGCCACCAATTGCACTTTGGGGGGAATGTCCAGCAGCTCCAGCAGATCGTTGGCCGCCAGAGCAACGCTCGGCAGGGTCAGGTCAACGGCCACCGTCAGCACGCTGGCGTCAAAGGGTTGCGGCACAGCCTTCTTGCCGGTCGCAACATCGGATTGATATTTGGGCATTTGAAGCTCCTATGTCTGATGAGGGAAAGGGCTGGTGAAGCCACGGCCCACGGCGCGGGCCGCGGGCTCATCAGGCATTGGGGTCGGTGCTGGCGGTGTCCAGGGCCATCACGCCAAAGTCGCGCTGGACGTTGCCGTCCTTGGACTTGTAGGTGGCCTTCTTCACGCCCATGATCGCGTGGGTACCGATGGCAACGCTGTTTTCGTGGTCCTTTTGAACCTCTGTCCAGCGGAAGCGCGTGCCGGTCTCGTTGTCGCCGTATGCGATCAGCGCGGCCTGTGCACCCAGGAACAGCGCGCGGGCGGCGTTCACATTGGAGCCAGCGCCGTAGTCGTTGAAGCGGATCACGTTGCGGTGCTTGTGCAGCACCACATCGTTGTACATGCCCAGCGTGCCCTGGAAGATGGGGTTCTTGTTGCCCTCGGCCGCAGCGGCTGCCTTCTGGATGTCCAGCCAGCCACCGGTGCCCGCGTCCTGGCGCATCGCGTCGGCCTGGTAGGTGTGCATCAGGCAGATGTAGTGACTGCCGCCTTCGATGGAGACGGGAATCATCGACAGCTCGTCGGTACCGTCGCCGCCCATGGTTTCAGCCTTTGCCACGGCCTTGTCGATCAGGCGCAGCTTGAAGGTATCGCCAGCGGTCAGCGAAGCCTTGGACGTGGCCGCGCCGCCGAACAGAATATGCTGGCTATCGGGCGCCGTCAGCGGGTTGATGTCGAAGAATGGATTGTTGGCCGACCAGACAAAGCCCGAACCATGGCCGCGCGAGCCGGACAGGTAGATGAAGTACAGCTCATCCTGCAGGCGCTTCCACCAGTCAGTGGCCGCGCGCTTGGCATCGCTGCGCAGGTCGCGCAGCGTGCGCTTCTTGGTCATGCGCGAGCCCAGATCCGCGCCGCCGCGCACCTGGTCGATGCGCAGACGGTCGGTGTAATACTTGAGTGGCGCTTCCTTGCCTTCCAGGGTTTCGTCACCGATGACGGGCTCCTGGTTGATGGGCATCAGCAGGTCAACGGTTACTTCGTCACCGGCACCTTGCTGAAGATCATCGATTCGCTGGATGGGCAGACGCGAATCCTTGCCATTGCCCACGAACTTACGAGACCAATAGCTTTCCTTGTTGATGGCCACGGCCATCAGAGAGGCCCACTTCTTGACGGCTTGCGGGTCGTTAACGCCGATCAAAGTACGCATAACGCAACTCCTGCCCTTGCGAGCACTGAGCGCGTCTTGCGCTTGAACCGGGCAACTGCCCCCGGCGGCAATCTGCTGCATGAAGATGGCGCCAGCAAAGGCGCCGCAGCTAGGAAAAAAGAATAATCCTGAATTCCAGGAAATCAAGTACCCATGGGGGCGTGGCGCCGCGCATGCAGGGTCTTGTGACCCCGGGGCTCGTCACCCCGTGCATGCGTGGGCTTATCCACCACCACGTCGTCCTCCAGATGCAGGCTCAACTCAGCGCGTTGGCCCGTGCGTTGGCGCAGCGTAACCACCACGCGGCCGCCGTCGAAAGACAGGCTCTCGCCCGCCTTGATCTGTCGTATGAGTCTGCGTCCGGACATCAGGCCCCCAGGTAGCGTTCTTGTTGATCGGGCGTCATGCGCGCCAGGGCTTTTTCCAGGGCAGTGCCCTCGAGGCCATCCAGGTGAGCGAACTCGCTGCCCACCGCGGCGTCGGCTGCAGCTGGAACCCCGGCCAGCGTGGGCGGCAGTGTCGAGCGGTCAGCAGCGGCCGGCTTGCGTGTGGCCGGTGCGGCTGGTGCTGCCGCGGGTGCAGAACCAGGCGCAGCAGCAGCGGGAGCCGCGGCCGAGGCCTTGCCAAATCGGCGCAGCATCAGTGCTTGGGCTTCGGCCAGCGCGTCGCGCGAGGCGGCCATATTGCCTGCGGCATCGGTCAGGCCGCGGTCAATTGCGTCCTGAGCAAACAGGCGGATAGCTCGGTCGAACTGCGCGCCCGCCTCGCCCGACAGGTCGATGCCAGCGGCCTTCAGTTCCTTCTGCGCCGCGCCCAGATGCTGCCCATACTCCTGCATCATGGCGTCCTGCTGCATCTGGGAGCGCGCCATGTCCACCGCCGCCGCGCGCGCTAGGTCGTCCAGCTTGTCCTGCACGCGGGACTCGACCTCTTGATAGGCTTCCTGGTCAATCTCGCCATCCAGCAGTTGCTGCAGGGCGGTGGCCTTTTCGGCGCGCAGGGTCTTGCGCTGCTCATCCGCATCGGCAGGAGACACGGGCTGCATCGCTGCAGGGGCTGGTGCATCCGCGTCATCGTCAGCCGCGCCTGCTTCGCTGGCGGCAGGGGCCACGCCGGCAGCCGTGTCATCGGCGCCAGTGGCAGCACCTTCTGCAGGCTTGTTGGCTGCTGCCGCTGCCGCTGCCGCGCTCTCGTCATCATCATCATGATCAGCAGCAGCAGAGGCCGCGCCGGCTTCACCAGACTCGCCCGCAGGGGCCTGCAGATCCTGGTCGTCTTCTGCCAGGTCGCGCAGTGCTTCGCGCTCTGCTTCGCTCAGTCCGGCAAGGTCTTCTTCGCTAAACATGGACATGGTGGCTCCTTTATTCGGTGGGTACCAGTTGGGTCAATGGTTGGGGTGAGGGCTGCGCCATGGAATCGGCTGGCGCTGGGAGATTGATGCCGTCATCAGCCAGGCCGGCCGAGGAGGTGATTTCGTCGGCGGCTGGTGCGAGGCCGGGCTGGGCGGTCACGATCTGGGCGCCTTCCAGCGCGGCCAGCATGGTCTGCACCTTCTTCAAGATGTCGTCTACGCCCAGCTTCTTAATCTGGGCCTCCGCCAGCTGGATCTCGGTCTGCATCTTGGCAAGCTGGGTGCGCGCCGTTTCGCTGGCCATCTGCTCGGCTTCGGCTTGCTTGGCCTGCGCATCCTGGTCGGCCTTCATCTCTTCGGGTGTGGGCGGCTTGCTGGGGTCGCGCTGGCCGTTGATTTTGCGAATGCGCGCAACCCACTCTTCCTTGCCCTGGATGTCCGCAGACTCCACCACCAGATCCAGCACCGACAGCACCACCTGGGGCGCGTAGGTGGCGATCTGGCCCAGCAGGCCGAACATCTGCTCGAGCGCGGACTGAGCCATGGAAGACCGATAGTCCTGGGCATCCACGATGAAATCCGCTTCGCGCGCCGTGATGTCGTTGAGGATCTGCCCGGTCGCGGGGTCCACCTGGTTGATCGTCAGCCATTCAATGGGGCGCTGGCCCTCGCCCACGATGCGAATCACCTTCTCCTCGGTATAGAACTGCTCGATGTGGCTCAGGCGCAGCTGGCCGGCCTGGCGGATGGCCAGCAGCAGGTTGTCGAAGAACTCGCTGGTGGTCAGCGAGCCCTGGTCCTGCTTGGCGAGAATGGCGCGCCCGCTGTTGGCATTGGTGTCGCGCCCCAGGTTCTCATCGGTCACGCCGCCAGCATTGCGAATCAGCTGCGCATCCTGGGCAGCCAAGGCCACATTGGCCTCGAAGTCGCCCATGTTGTTGTCGAACTTCAGTTCCCTATTGGGGTTCTTGATGATGATGCCGTCCGGCCGCGCAGCCTCATTGCGCAGGTCGTCCCAGTCATCCACCGCGCCCTTTTCCGCAATGATGCGGTTCACGCTCAGGGCATACAGGGCCTTGGAGCGGCGCTTGTTCAGGTCGTCCTGAATGTCGCGCATGCCACGCCAGGCACCATAGGCCAGCCCGTCGCGCGCCCGGCGATATCCCCAGATGGGAACCATCAGAAAGCGGTTGTGCTTGAACGGGCTGGCCATGTCCAGGCAGGGCGCATCCTTGGTGCACAGCATCAGGCGCATGCGGAACTTCACGGCCTCGTACAGTCGCGCGCGGCCCTGGTCCTGCTCGAAGGCGTGGCGCGGATCTGCCGGGTTGAACACCTTGCCCGCGAAAGGGCCGTCTGCAAACACAGGCACCCGCTCGGGGATGCGGTACCAGCACTCCAGCAGCTCCACCGACCGGCGGCTGCTGTTGTCGTAGTAGCCAGCACGGGACATATAAGCCGCGCGGGCCCCGTAAATGCTGCTGGCAGTGCCCCATTCCGTCTCGCTGGCGCTGGTCAGACGCTCGCCCAGGTACCAGATCCCGTCCGGATCCACGTCGTCGTGCCGTCCAGCCTGAGACATCAGGTGATCGCGGCTATCGGGCAGCAGGGCCACGGCATAGTCCAGGTCCACCACGCGCCGGCGAAACAGATAGCGCGCGTCCACGTTGTAGTCGATGTTGCGGCTATGGCTATCGCGGTAGACGTTGCGCCAGTCCTCCCAGCCCGAATAGATCAGCTCGGCCTCGGGGTCGCGGTTGGCCCCCTCCTCCAGCCAGCTCAGGCCGGCAGTCACGGCCTGTCGGAAAGCCCGGCTGCGGTGCCACTGGGTCATGTTCACGTCGTCCGTGTACTTGATCAGCTTGGTCTTGACCTCGGCCATGGCCTCGTCGTCGCGCTCGCGGGGCAACACCTTGTAGTCCTTGCGCATGCGCTTTTCGGTACCGCAGATCCATTCAATGGTCTGCCGGCCTTCATTGAAGACCACCGGCGCCTGGCCGCGCTCCATCAGCGCCTGGGCATCCTCGGGCTTCCACTGCAAATGGTCCTGGTAGTCCTCATCGATCTGCATCTGCTGGCGCTCTTCACCCTGGCGCTCGCTCTCGTACTTCAGCAGCTCCATCAGCGTGTTGTGCCGCTGCCTGGTCAGCTCGTCATTGCCCGCTGCCGCGCGCTCGGCGGGCTGCTCTTGATCGGCGTTACTCGAGGAGTCTGCTGCTCGAGCACTGGTTGGGATGTCGCGCACTTCAAACATCACAGCACCTCGCTATGCAGGTCCTGGCCATAGGCCCGGGCGGTGACTTCGATGCCCATGCGGTGGCGCTTGACCTCCAGGCTGGGCGGCTGCTCCAGTGGCATATCCACCAGGTCGGGCATGCCTTCGCAGATGATGTCCAGCATGCGGCGGATGCTGCTGCGGTCCGTCATCGTGAAGCCCATGGTTTCGGCCGCCAGCGCGGCGGTCTTGATGAACTGCGGCGTGGGGTTGCCCTTGGCATCCACATAGGCATAGGCGTTGCGTTGGGGAATCACATAGGAGCCAGTCTCCATGCGCCGGAATGCCGGGAACAGCACCATGCAGGGCTCAGGGTCCCCGTCTGCTGTCTCGTCGCCGGCGGCGCGCAGGTCCAGCCATTGAAAGCTGCAGACCACATCGCCAAGAACACGCTGGCGCCAGGCGCGCTCGCCGCCCAGCTCGACCATGGGAGTGCCGCGTGGGCCGAGAATTGAGGTCATGTCACCCTCCAGGACAGTTTGCGCCGCGCTTGACCGGCGGCACGGGGTTTGACGGTGGCCAGACCTAGCCCCGTCACAATGAGATAGCGCGTCGCATCCATGGCGTGGTCGTCCTTCTTGACGATCTGCCCTTTGTCGTCGCGCCGGTAAATGCGGTATTCGTTGAGCCAGTCGTGCATCGACTTGAAGACCTTCAAGCGACCCGTGCTCATGCGCTCCCAGACCTGATACAGGCCCGACTCCACGCCGTTATGGGCAGGGGTCAGCTGCAGACCCAGGTTCACGTAGTCATTCAGCAGCTGCTCGCCGTCGCGCTGGCTGCGGCCGCGCGATGCCGGATCGATAGCGCCCGGTATCCAATCGCCGCGCGCCTTGATCGATGCCGCATGCACAGATGGCTCGGCCTGGCCGCGATAGTGGTTGCTGTAGAGGTAAACAATGTCCGAGTCGCGGTCGTGCGCGCCCCAGACGGCAGCCGTGCGGTTCCAGCCCACGTCCATGCCATAGGCCCGGGGCCAGAAGTCGGGGATCTGGAAGTCCGGCACCACGATGTCGCTCTCGGGTACCGGGTAAATCGCGCCTGCGCCCAGAGCTGGCACGCCCTTGGTCCGCGCGTCGCGCTGGTGCGGCATCAGGCGCGACAGCAGCTTGGCCTTGGCCTCTTCGGTAAGGTGAGGCACATCGTCCCAGCCGCACTGCACCACCGCGCGGCCGATCACCTTGCCCTCGGGGTCCGGCGATGTCAGCTGCTGCACCAGAGCCGTCAGGCCCGACAGCGGTGTGAAGGTCAGCATGGAGATGCCCTCGCGCGTCATCAGGCGCACCTGGCCCTCCTCGTAAACATCCTCGGGACATTCCTCGTCGGCCCAGAAGATGTCCAGCTCGAAGCCCTGGAAAATCTCGCGCCCCTGCACATAGCTGCGCATCCACAGCTCAGACTCGCCACCGCTCTCGTGGCGGATCATCGCGCGCTCGACGGCTCCCTTCACATGGGTGCGCGACACGATGCCCGTGATCGCATCGCCAGGAATCAGGCCGGTACCGAAGTTCTCCGGCTTGTCCGTGGTGGAGCCCAGCAGCTTGAGCTGCAGAATGTCGCGCGTTGTCTCGTGGGTATCGCCAGAGATCAGCGCGCGCACGGGCTTGGTGAAGCGATGGCCTGCCCACCACCAGGGATAGCGCCCCGTCAGGTGATATGCCAGCTCGGTACCGGCGGCCATGGTCTTGCCCACACGGTTGCCGGCCATAAACACACGCTCGCTGCAGGTCGCGCCCAGTTCGAAGAACTGCACATGACGCGGATACAGCGCACGGCGCAATGCCCCCGTGTCCGGAAACATGGTTTCGAGCATGCGAGTGCGCCGGCGGCGCTCAAGCTCATCCAGCAGACCGCCCAGCTCGATGCGCTGCTCAGGGGTGAGGTGCAGAACGGAGTCAGCCAGCATCGCCGCCCTCCGTTGGTCCCACAGGCACGATGCTGGCTACAGAGACACCCAGCTTCGCCAGGCGCTGCAGCAGCACGTCATCGCTCATCACCTTGTGATCGACAGTCCCCTCGACCTGCACCTTGTCGCCATAGACGCGCGGCTTGAGCTTGGATGCTGACCACTTGCGAGCATCCACGCGCAGCTTGTTGCGTGCCACGGCGGTCTTGTCGAACATGACCGCCACGGTGTTGCCGCTCATGTCCGTGACCGGCTCGTACTCGCACTCGTCCGCGATGGACACGATTTCGTCGGCCAGTTTGTCTGCTCGATCCTCGCGCGCGCGTGCGTACATCTCGGCGCGTGAGCTGTCGGCGTTGATCCAGTCCAGCATCGTCGTGTAGGCAAACTCGTGCTGACGGCAGAAATCGGCCATGTGGCCGCCTTCCAGGACGAATGCCAGGAACTGGTCAAGCGCACCAACACCCGACGACCATTTCTGAAATGGCGTCAGGGGCTTGGCTGCTTTCTTGGGGGGTGTGGTCTTGGTGGCCGCAGGCGGCTTCTTGCTGGAAGCCGGGGCCTTGAATGAGGCGGTACGGGCGCGCGTTGAGACGGGCTTCGTGGCCGTCTTGGCGTTTTGATCAGGTGACGCGCGCTTCTTGCTCAAGTCCTGTCGTTTGCATGCCCTCTATTGGGCGCGGGCAATGAAACGACAATTCGTTGAAAACTTCAAGGGGGGTCGATCCGCCCACGCCGATCCCCGCACGCGGGCTGCAGGAATAGGCGGATCTTCTGGCTCAGAAAGCTGAAATGCGCTCGCCCAGAATCACAGACAGCTCGCGCATCACATCGAGCTGGCGGCGCATGCGGGCCTGCTCGTCGTTCGCCAGCTCGCGGAACAAGGCATTGCGCAGAATGAACTCATCCAGCCTGGTGATTCGGATGTCCAGCTCTTGCTTCTCATCCAGCACGCGCTGCTGGTGCCCCGGCAGCGTGCAGCCAACTACCTGCCAGTCTTCAGCCAAGGTGTCGTTGATGCTCGGTGCCCAGGTGCTCACCGTCTCGTCTACGTTCTTGAGCGCCAGGTAGGCCGCGTAAGGAACCATCGCGCCCGCGCCGAAATGCTCCTTGGCCGCGCCGGTCTGCACCGGGTAGCTGGCAGCAGGCACGAGATAGATAAATAGGCCTTTGCCGTTCCAGCCTGTGCGCTGCAGGCGCTTGCCCAGCTTCAATTCCTTGATTGCGTCACCGAAATTCATTGAGGGTTCTCCTTGGTTTTGGGGATCACTGGCCAGGCTGCGCGGCAGGTTGCCGCATCAGCTGCGTGGCCATCAGCTCGGATTGCCAGCTCTGTGTATCGCTGGCTGCACTGTCCGAATACTTTTCCGAGGGCTCGGGCGTACTCGATGAGGGCGGCGGGGGAAGCGTCAGCAAGTCGCTGCTCGGCATCGGACAGTTGCTGGCGCAGGCCGTCACGCTCACGGCGAGCGCGATCAGCAGCAGCCTGCAAACCGGCCTGCTTCTGGATGGCGTCATTCAGGGCTCCTTGGTATTTGTCGTTGACCGTGCGTTCCACGGCCAGCAGACGCCGGCCGGCGGCCGTGCGTTCATCAGCGATCTGCTCGCGGTACTGGCTGGCCTGCAGGCGTTCGTCGGCCAGGTCCGCACCTAGACGGGCCTCCTGGAAGTACCAGACGCCTGCACCAGCGATTGCAGCCGCGACGATGTGAGTAATCGCCCTCACTGTCATGGCAGTACCCCGGCCATGAAGTGCCCATCCCGACCCCAGCTCGAGCACAACTCAGCTGTCGTGCCGCGCCGATCCACCAGCCCGGCCAGCACGGCGCTCTTGCCGTTGACCGTGCCGCGCACCCATTTGGGCATCTGAGCGCAAGCACCATCCAGATCGCCGGCATTGGCGAGGGTCCGCATCGTGCTGCCGGCCACGTTCGCCTCGCCCAGGTTGTAGATCATGTCTATGAGGCTAGCCTGCACCCACACGTTGTAGGTGCCCCAGTGACGGAACATGCGCTTTGCTGCAGCTTCGGCCGCTAGGTACATGGGCAGCTCAAGCCGCATGCAATCGGTCTTGGTGTAGTAGCGCCCGGCCACGACCTGCGGGCCAGTCACCCCATTGCAGACCGTCAGGGGCATGCCCTTGCCCACCTTGTCCACGTAGGGAGTGCCGATGTGACGGCCGCTGCTCTCGTAGTAGGCGCCAATGTCCATGGCGAGCAGCACCGCCTCGGATGGCTGGGGCTCACCGGGCGGCAGCATGCTGGCAGCGCCAGCCCCCAGCAGCATGATGGTCAGCGCGGTTTGCACCAGACGCTGCTTGAGTGTGGCGGGCATCGTCATAGCTCCACCTCCACTTCCCTATCCGTGCAGGCTGGCGTAGCTGTGGGAATGCCTGTGGTACGCATCAGCTTGATGCGCAGCAGCTGCTCCTCGCGGTTCAGGTCAGCCTGGGCCACGGCGCGGCGATCAGCCTCGCGCTTGTAGTACCAGTTCACCAGGGCCCCGATGATGGCCACCACCAGGCCCAGAATACCGATGGCGTTGGAAGAGGCCAGCCAGCCGAAAAAGCTCACGATGGCGCCGCCGCCGGTAGTCCGGTTGCCGGCATTCGCCATCAGCTCAATGGTTTCGTTCTTCATGCGGCAGCACCTCCTGTGCGAGAGGTGGCGGCATGTCCGTATGCGGCCGGCGCCGTTGTGTGTGTGATGGGCATCGAGGTTCCTTGGTAGGAACCGCACGCCCCGGGCAGTGAGTGTGTGGGCGCATTATCTTCACGCCCACACCTCGGATCAAGGGGCTGTTGTGGGCCCTTGCGCTTCCGCCAAAGATTGACGCACGCTCGCGCGAATCGACTTCGGGGCAGCTGCTGCAACGCGCTCGGCCTTGGTCTGACGCATCTTGATCACACGGCGGCGCACGGCCAGCATGTCGATGGTCAGGGGGCTCTCGGGGTTGCGGCGGTTCCAGTTGCGCATACGCTCCCGAATCTCCCCCTGCTTCTCGCCATCCTTGTCATAGACGGCCTGGGCCATGTCTGCAGTCAGGCGCTCCTTCATGGCCCGGTTCTGCCCAATCAGGTTCTGCTCGGTGGCCGTGGCCTCCTGCGTCTCCGCAACCGACTTGGGCTGGAAGCCGACAGCCTTTGCCACGGCCTCGCCCAGCGTCACATCGATGACCTTGCGGCCCTTGCTGTCCTTGTAGACCCCGCTGTCGGCCATGTCGTAGCCCTTGGCAGCATTGCGCACGGCCGTGGGCGATACCTCTAGAGCAGCGCCAGCAATATCCCCTGTGAGCGCCTTGCGAGCGCCAGTGGCTGCGCGCTGGATCAAGTCGCCAGCCGGTCCGATGATCTCCAGCAAGTCCCGGCTGTGGTCGCGCTTCTCGAGGAACAAACCGGTACCGGGGATGAGGTTGCCCATGCCCAGGCGGCCAGAAATATCGATTGGCGCGCCGGGCAGGCCCGACACCCCCTGCTCAATGAACTCCGCCAGATCCTTGCCCAGCACGTCCTGCATCAGCTGCTTGCGCCACTGCTTGACGCTCATGCTGTAGCCCATCAACTGCCCGCCGGCATCAATCAGGTCCTCAACGTCTTCAGCGAACGGCAGGCCGCCGGCGCCGCCCATCAGCATCAGCATGGCGATTGACCAGCCCACGGCGCGGCGGCCAGCTGCTCGCTCTGGGCTTCCTGCCTGCCCTTGGTTCCACATGCGCTGCATCAGCTCCAGATAGGACACGCTGTAGGTCTTGAAGGTGAACAGCGTGCCCCCGATGGTTCCCCGTGCCCACTGCGGTTTCACGGCCTTGGAATAGACGAACTGGGTATCCAGCACCGCCTTTCGTGCGAATGCGGAAGGATTCTGAATGCCCTGCTCCTTCGCCAGGCGGTAAGAGGCAATGAAGGTGCTGCGGCGGTTGAACTGCTCGGCCAGGGCGAAGGGCTGGCCCCATGCCACCTTGGTACGCTCCCATGCATTCGCTGCAGTTGCTCGAGCATTCCCTGCAGCCGTCCCATCACCGGCGCGCAGCGCACCCGCACCGCGGGCCTGCGACATCAGCTGGTGGATTTCCTGGGGGCTGACCACGCCATCGTCTTCGGCAGACTGCAGGGCCTTGGCAAGGTCGGCCTCGTACTGGAAGCCCCTGGTTCCCATGTCCTTGAGCGCGCGGGCCAGTTGCGCCCCGGCCTTCTTCATGCCGCCGTACTGGCTCAGCCATGGCAGCGTCACCTGGAAAGGCTGGGTCATGTTCACAAATGCCGAAGCCAGCGAGCCGCCCAGGTACTGGGCAAACAGCATGCCGCGCACGGCCTGCCCCTCCTCCTGGGGATCCTGGATGTAGCTGCGCAGACCCATCGCCAGATCCTTGAGCTCGCCTTGGTCCTTGGGGATGGCGTTGATCGCCTTGTCCAGCGTGCCCACGTTCAGGCCAGCAGCAGCCTGGCGCGCATTGGAATAGACAAAGTTCGCCACCACCCGGCCCACATCCTCAGAAAAGCCTGACGTGCCCTTGCGGTGAATCATCCGCTTGAGCGCGCTGTGGTTGTTCTTGGTGAGCTTCAGATACTCCTGGAATGCC
Organism: Comamonas sp. Z3; assembly: GCF_008121565.1. Lineage (NCBI taxonomy): Bacteria > Pseudomonadati > Pseudomonadota > Betaproteobacteria > Burkholderiales > Comamonadaceae > Comamonas > Comamonas sp. Z3. Next base: position 83,357 of record NZ_VOQU01000001.1, on the reverse strand, counting down.
TTGTCCTGGGCCTCGTTGCCTTCGGAGTCCAGGCCCAGCATATTGCCGAACAGCTCCAGGCTCTCCGGAGTCACCCCAGCAAACAGCTTGTATGCCTGCTGGCTCATGGTTCCCTGCTCCACCTTGGCGTCGGGGAAGGTCAGGCGGAAGTTGCGCGCGGCAGTGTTCGCCTCCCTCATCGTCTCGTACATGCCGAAGTACTGGCGCTCGCCGGCGGCGTCCACCACGTCCACCGTGTAGCGCCCGAAGCGAGACAGGGGGGCATAGCCGGATTCCTGCAGAGCCTTGGCATCCTCAAGACGCTTGCGGATCTGCTGCATCTGGATCGCCAGGCGGTCGCGGTTGTCGGGCACAGCCTTGGCGTCCTGCTCCAGCATGTCCAGCAGCAGCTGGCCCGCACTGTCCAGGGATGGCTGCTCGAGCACGGCATCACGCATGGCGGCATATCCATCGCCCAGGGTTCGCATCATGTCGGCGCGGGCCGTCATGTCGATGGAGCGATCAATGGCCGCGCGCGCTTCCCGGTACAGGCTGATTTGATCAGGGGTCGCACCGAATTGCGATTGCAGCTCTTTATCGCTCCACACAACGCCAGCCTTGAGAATCTTGCTCTCAAAACGGGAGTTGATCATGTTTTCATACTGCTGCGCGGGCAGGCCTTGCCACATGGCGAGCACGCCGGCGTCGATCCGGTTGGCCTTCAGCAGCATGGCCGCCTTGTTGTGTGCGCTCAGGTTGGCGTACTTCTTGACCAGATCCTCTACCAGGCTGGCCTGCCCGTTGATGTCACGAGCCCACAGCAGCGTCCCCTCAAACAGCGGGCGAGCAACTGCCTTGTTGTCGGCAGCTGATACCGGACGCTTGCGGTTCTTGCCCAGGATGTCGCCCATGCTGTCGACTCGAGGAAGGATGCGCGGCGCTTGGTCGGCTGCGTCGTTGGCGAGCATGCTCACATCGTCGATGTTCTGCTGTGCGGATTCGTAGACGGGCTTGAAGAACGGGTTGCGCTCGGCCAGGTGGCGCATGGTCCCCACGGTCTTGTCCCACATGGAGACTTTGCCGGGGTGGCTCAGGATGTTGTCGAGCTGGGAAAGCGCGCTGCCCTTGATGTCGGCCAGGCGCGAGCGGCTGAAGAGTGGCCCGTCCGCTAGTGGGCCTGGGCCAGCATTTCCTTGATCTTCGCCAGCGCGGCCTCGGTGTCCTTCTGCAGAGATTCGATCTCGGAGTCGGTCAGCCGGTTCGTAGCGCGCGAGGTAGCGGGCTTCCGACTCGGTGAGCGCGTCGAAGCCGTAGCCGGTGGCGGCGCGGAATTCGTTTTCGAGGTCACCATGTTTTTGTCGAAGGGAAGCCAGGATTTCAGCAGAGGGCTGAATTTTTGCACTGTACTGCTTGCCGGTCAATGCAATGACCCCGGCCACGGTACCGCCGCCTTCCCGAATATGGCTGGCCAGCGCCGCGAACGTGCCGCCCTGGGTCAGGGTGTCGTCCACCAGCAAATAGGGCTTGGCTTCCACCGCGCCGGCGAAGTCCACGGGTGCAAAGATGCGATCCAGCCCATCCATGCCTGTGCGGTGAGCCCGATTGGCCTGCACGATGGCGCCAGAAGTGGACAGCCCAAGTCGCTGGGCCAGCACGCCGGCCGCTGCCACAGGGATTCTGTTGCGCCCGGTAGCCTCCTCGGCCGCCACTGGCACCACCACCGGCTTGGAGTCCCCAATCGCAGCCCGCACCTTAGCCACCAGCTCGGGAGTCACAATGTCTTGAGCCAGGCGAAAGGCGGCCTCGATGTCACCGGCCTTGGCGGCAGCATAGTCAGGATGCGATGAGGCAGAGCCCAGGGTACTGCCGATGATGGCATCCGGCATGCTGGTCGCGCTGGTGCGGCTGAATGCAATGTCACCCGCCATTCCAGCGCCAGCACCACGCTCCACCCAGCTGCGGGCCGGGAGAATGAAAGACCGAATTATTTCGTCGTCAGTGACCTCGCTGGATTTGAACCTTGCGACATGCTGGCGCAGCCAGGAGCGGATCGCGGCCACTGCACGGCGCACAAAACCCATCTCGGGGCGGCTCTGGGCCCACTCGGCCAGCACCTCCTCGGCAGCCTGCAGACGGTGCTCGGGTGTCATGGCATTCCAAATCTGGTCCGCCGTCGCATCATCCAATGCAACGTCTCCGAGCTTCTTCTTATCCAGCAGACCATACTCGACCGCCTTGCGGCGCACGTCACCACGGCGCACGGACACGATCTGCTTGAGCACGCTATCCAGGCCGGTACCGAACACACCGCGCAGGCCATGGTGGCCCAGCGCCTCGTGCATCAGCACCCGGGCCACATCCTTGTCGGTGTGCAGCTGGCTGGCCAGCAGATAGGCCTTTCCTCCGTAGTAGAAGCCCTCGGGGTCACCATCGGCGCCACCACTGCGCTGTGCCTGGTCAGCCCGGCGCGCAGCTGCTGGGATTGCAGGATCTGCCATGTCATACACCACCGTGACCTCGGGGCCATTGGCCCAGCCCGCGCGAATGGCATCCACGGTCTTCTGTACCGCGCTCACAGCCTCCGCCCGGGCCTGGGCCACGGGCTGACCGTCGTTCATGGCCTGCAGGAAGCCGTCCACATCGAAATCAGCATCAGCATCCTGGCGGCGGAAACGGGTATCACTGTCGCCGGCAGCTTGGATAGCGGGCTTGTCGATAACCACCATGCGGGCAGAAACACCGGTGTTCACCGGCAGGCTCGGGTCCATGAATGAGCCATCGGGCAGCTTTTCATTCGTGGCGCCGCGCTCGTCCAGCCACTCGCGGAAGCCCTCGGCGCGCTTGTTCGACTGGAAGAATGCGCCCTCACCCACGATAGCGACAAGACGGCCACCGGGCTTGAGCAGGCCATAGGCATGCTGCACATGCTGAATGTCGCGCCCATTGGAAAAGGGCGGATTCATCACGATCCGGTCGTACTGCTTGCCTTGCAGCTCCAGGAAGTCGGAGCCCACCAGGTTGTAACCTTTGGCCTCCAGCAGCTCGCGGCGCGTGTTGGACAGTTCAGCCACATCAGGCTCCACGCCGGTCTGCTCACGAATGGCATCAGCAATATGCGCCATACCTGCGTGTGGCTCCAGCACTTCCATGCCTGGCTGAATCTCGGCCGCATCAATGGCAGCCTCTGTCGCGGCAGCGCCGGTTGGAAAGAAGTCCAGGCCATCATTGGAGCGGCCCACCATGGAACGCTCGAGCTGCTTGATGCGGTCAGGCTCGGCACGCTCCTGGCGCAAGTTCTGCAGCTCGCGCAGGGCGCTGCGGAATTCGGCGGGGGTTTGAATGCCCATGCGCTGCAGGCGCTGACGCTTCTCCAGTGTGCTCTCCAGCTGCCAAGGCAGCGCCAGCACCTTGGAGCCTTTGCGCTTACCCAGCTTGGCAAGATCCTCCACAAACGGCATGCCCAGTTGAATGCGCTTGTCGCCATCACCCTGCCACAACCCCTGCTGCATCGCCTCACCAGGCGACAGAATCACGCGGTTTTGGCCGCGCTTGATCTGCAAGACCACAGCTTTGCCCACCAAATCGCTTTTCCTGATGGCGCGCTCGGCCAGATCCTTGCTGGCGTAGTCTGCAAAGCTCCCCTTGGTCTTGTTGCCGAAGTGGCTCACACTGAGCAGGTTGTCTTTCGCCCAGCTCGTGTAGGCGTCAGTCACATCGTCCGCAAGACGGGCAAGGGAAGCCCCTATCTTCTTGCCGCCGTCGATTTCCAGCAACTGGCGCGCCAGGCCGGCAAGATCGCTGCGGTACATAGTGAAGCGGGGGAACTCGGCAAAGTCCACCGTCTGGGCATCCATGGGCGCATGCTTGTTCTCTTCGACTGCAGCCCAAGAGCCATGCTTTGCCATCAGCTGCTGCACCTTGGCAGAGCCCAACGCCTGCAGCAATTGAGACAGCTGCGTCTTGGTGCGAACACCATCCAAGAACTGGACCCTGCCCGCCTCGATGGCATCCGCCAGGTTACGCATGGTCCCGGCATAGGCCTTGCTGCCGCGTGCGGCGTCCTCGGCCGCATTGGCCATGCGAGCCCGGCGGGAGGTATTGGTCTTGCGGTCGGCCCCAAGCTGCTCGTCTGCGCCTTGGTCCAAGGCTTCTGCCATGGCGCGCAAGCGCTCTACCGTGGTCTGGCTCTTGTCATCCTCGAAGGCGTCACGGCGCTGGTTGGCCAGATCCTGCGCCTGCGCTGTATCCCCGGCCACCAGCTTCTGGAACGCCTCGGCCGCTTCACGGGTACGGAACTGAAAGCCCGGTACCGCGCCATTGCCGCGATAGCTGCTGTAGCTGCCACCCAGGCGCTTGGCGCTGCTGTTGAGGGTGTCGTAAGCATCGCGCTCCACGCGCTCGGCCAGCTGCACCACAAATAGGTCATGCCCATGTTTGGTGTGTTTGGTGGCGATGATTTCGCCGGCCGTGGTGTTACCGGCGCTTTGCACCGTGACCCGGGCCCGGCGCTTTTCCGCCTCGCGTTGATCCTTTGTCTGCTCGGCCTCTAGGGCATCAAACTTCTGGCGCTGCTCGGGTGTCAGGCGCAGATAGGCCGCTTGGCTGGTTTCCCCCTGATCGGCCCAATGGCTCATAAAGCCGCGGAAGTCCTGCAAGGTTTTGGGATTGGCCAGCGCCTCTGCCTCTGCAGTCCGCTGCGCTTTGAATTCCTCGCGCAGCGCCTTGATTTCAGCAGCCCGGGCAGCCAGGTCTTCGGCCGTGGTGTTGCCCACCAGCTCGCGCAGTGCCTGGGCCTTGTCGGCCTTGTTCTTGGCAATATTGGCTGCAGACAGGAATTGAATGCCTGGCCCATAGCTGCGCCCCAGCGCGTAGGTATCCAGCATCTTTTGATAGGCAGCCAGGACGATGGCGTCCTTCTTCTCGCTCCCCATCCGATAGGCAAACGCCGGGCCTCCGGCGCGCAGCAGCTTGTCCTTTGTCAATTGCTGCAGCTCAGAAAGCACCGCATCCTGGTTGGATTCCAGCTCGGCAAAGGCGCTCTTGTAGTCATCCAGCGCCAGCTGGCCAGAGCTGATGCCGTCCTCGATGGTGTTATGTCGGCCAAGGAATGACACGGCCTCGGCCTCGGCTTTTGGTGCGGCCTGACTTTCCTTGGCGGGTGCACGCTGCACGGGGCCAGCCTTCAACGCACGCGCATCCGGGGGCGTGGAATGGGTTCGCGCCCCCTCGTTTGGCTCATTCACCCAGGCGTCGCCCTCCTTGCGCACTGCCTGTACCTTCACGCTCCACTGCCCATCGGCATCTGGCGCGGTGTAGGCAATCACACGGTCATGCCCGCCGTAGCTCTTGACGATGTTGCCAGGGATGAAATAGTCGGCTCGAGCCTTCTCCGCGTCACCATCCTGTGCCGCGCGGGGCTTGCGTGCCGGCGTTGACTTTGCAGCCGGAGCCAGCTCGTCGGCCGTTGTTGAGTAACCTGTGCCAAGCGCGTTATCACCACGAACAACCACCCGGCCTGTGTCGGAGACGCTTTCCACGGTTCCGCGGTGGCCCTTGTACAGGCCGCTCGTGATTTCAACTACCGCGCCCACCGATGGAGTGAATGCCGCGCCGCTACGCTCAGTACCTGCAGCCTTTGAATCGACAGCGCCCCCACTGGTGCTGCTGCTAGGAAATTCGTGGGCCGCCTCCAGCAGCTGATCGATGGGTGCATCCAGGCGGATCGTCTTCACGTCCTTGCCCTGCTCGCGCGCTGCCATCCATTGGTGGTGGCCGTCCAGCACATGGCCGTCTTGGGAAACCAGAATGGAGCGGTCGCCACCCTCGTAGCCCAGAGCCTTCTTCACCTTCTCGCGCGAAAACTCGGCCTGCGTGGGCTTCAGGCTCGAGGCGGGCACGGTTTCCTCCTGGTGCGCGATACCCCGGGCGTTCATGAAATTGACCATGGCACCGCGGTGCTCGGCCTTGATCTGCGGCATCTGGGCGCGGGGCACGGCCTTGGTGCCCGAGTCCGGAGCAAATGCGGCCCAGCCGTTGCCCAGATCCTTGCCCTCGACCTTCGGGGCCGCTGGTTGCGCATTCTTGGTGCTGGATGTGAGCAGAACTGTCCCGCCCTTGCCCGGCTTCATCACATATCCCGGATCGTTGCGGCGGGAGGTCTGAGCTCGGAGTACGGATTCCGGGATTTCATCACCAGCCGCAATGGTCACTTCGGCTCGTGGATGCTTGGGATCCAGCAATTCCGCAACCTGGGCTTCGTAGTCGACAGGTGACTGCACAGCAGATGATTTTGCTACTTCTTTTATAGCTTCATTGCTTTTCTGCATTGCGATGAAAGCTTCTGAATTCATAGCGCTCAGCACCTTTTCGCGGTTGCCGGCGCTCATTTTTTCCCAGGCCTTGCCCTCCAGGTTCTGACGAATGACCTTCGCCATCTTGGGCACGGCCGCAAGCACGGCGCGCTGCACATCGGGCTGCATGGCATCCCATCGGGCGCCAGCGTCCTGGTCAGCCTGGGCCACTTGCTGGCGCTGGGCGTTGCCCTCCCGGGCGATTTCCTCTGCCTTGCCGGTTGCCGCTTGCGCAGCGGGTGCCGGAACCTTGGGCTCAGTGGGGGCGGCGGGTGCGGGGCTGTCCGTGGGCTGCACCTGGCGCACGACATAGCCGCCCTCCACCTTCACCGGCTCCCATCCAGCGCCAGCCGCCTGGGCCGCTTTCACAGCTGGCAGCGTCACGGTGAACGGCTTGCCCTGTTTGTTCAGGATGTCCGGGGCGGCCTGGGCCACGCGCGCGGCGCGGTCTTGCTGCGCGGCCAGCTGAGCCTGTGCATTGCCTTCGCCTTCAACCTGGTCGACCTGCGCCCGGGCTGCTGCTGCTTCTTGCTGTGCCTGCTGAATGTTCTTCAGCCGGCGCTGCTCGTTCGCCTCCTGAATGTCTACCGGGCCGCCCTTGGCCGCGTGCTCTGGCAGTTCAGTGGGGTTGGGACGGTATTGACGGCCAGACCAGTCGGCGGCGCGGGCCTCCGCTTCTGCGGCCTGGTCCTGCAGGTCCGCCATGCGCTGGGCTGGCGAGAGCAGATCCAGCTCCTGCTGCAAGGCTGTACGCTGGGCCAGTGCCTCGTTGGTCCAGCCCTGATTGCGCCCCATCAGGCTCAGAAAGTTCAAATGCTCCTGGATCTGGCCGGCGCGCTCCTCGGGTGAAATCTCCCCTGTTTCCGCATCAATCCCTTGTGCAGAAACCTCGGGGCGCTCATTATTTTGAGTGCCGAGAGCTAGCATCGCTGGCGCTGCCTGCTGGGTCGCGGCAGCACCGAGATTGGCTGCACGAGACAAAGCCCCTCTAGGCTTCAGTACAGGCAGCGGAGTATCCCTGTCTGCCAATGTCAGTCCGCCGGTATCCCATTGGCGTTCCGGCTTTGCAACCGACAGGGGCGGCAGACCCGTATCAACCTCGATGCGCCCGGTATCCAGCTGGGGCGGCATGGCCAGCCCAGTTTTTTGCTGCACGGCATCGTGATCAAGCACGGGCGGCGCGATGCCATCCATCCCATTACCTCGGCGCGCCAGATGCATACCACTGGTTTCAAATGGGCGATCCATCAGCATGCGCGGGTCATACGACCAATCTGGTGCAGCACCCAATTCCGTCTTGAAATCCGGAATGTCTTGCGCGCTGAAGTCCAAAGGCTGCCCACGCTCAGGCGCAGGAAGAAGGGCGTCAGGTGGAAACGCACTCACCAGTGCCTGCGCCTGGCCCTCGACATAGCGCTGCACATGGGCTGGCATAGCGCCTCGCTGCAGAGCTCCCAATAACTCCAGGGCATCCTTCCTGTCATCCCCCTGGGCAACCTTGGCCACCGCGGACAGATCCTGCAGCAGCTTCAACTGTGCTTGTCGACTTGAGGAGGCAACAGGTTCCACATTAGCTGCAACGCCTGGCGTGGTGGCCCAATCTGCGCTGCCTCCAATAGGCTGCAACACCTGGGAATCAGTCACAGAACTAACAGCACCTTGCGCTTGTTGTGTATCCGCTTGCGACTGCGCCCCCTTGTTTCCCACAGCAATGGCCTCATCCAACGGGTTGCCAGGCGCTTGCCCAGCTCCGTGCCCACCAGTAAGCAACGAAGTGCCCGCGCCCGTCATGCCGCCCAGCGCAGCGCCCATGCCGGCGGCAGCTGCCACCCCCTTGGATGGGTCAATGCTCGGATCAAAGGGAATAGCCGCGCGCTGGCCCTCGTATTGGGTAACACCTTCCTCCACGGCTTCTTGGGCGGCCTCGCTCAGACCGGTCTTCGCTGCACGCGCAGCAGCGCCACCGCCGAATCCCTTGGCGCCCGCCAGCAGCTTTTCCGCACCGAAAGCGCCGCCAGCACCACCCACCAGAGCCGGAATCACGCTGGCTTGGCGTGCTGCTGCCGTGGCCTCTTCCTCCGTTGCCCCGGCCTTGATAGCTAGGTCATAAGCGGTACCGGCGGCATCACCGCCAGCCATGGCGGCGCCTGCAGCAACACCACCAGCCCGTCCAGCGCGTTCGATGCCCTTGGAGGCCATGCCTGCAGCACGGGCAGCCATGCCGGCCCCCTTGACCGCTGCACCTGGACCCACAAAGGAACCAGCAGCCTGCGCGGCAGCCAGCAGAGGGTTCTCGGCAATGTAGCTACCGACAGCCCCCAGCTCACCCATCACCCCATCGGCGTTTTCCACCCCTTCGCGGAATTTCTTCTTCGAGGCCTTGACCACATCGCTTTGGGACTCTTCGCCGGCCTGGATGATGTTCTTGTCAATCCAGCCCGATACCGCATTGCCGGGCTTGATGAAGTTGGCCGCAGACGACAAGCCACCGGCGGCCGCATTGGCTGCCTCGATTACGGTGTCATTAGCCACGGCCATCAGGCCGCGACTCTTGGGCGGTTCATCGGCCGCGGGCGCAGCACCAGGCGTGAACGGACTCACATAGCCTGCACCGATGCCGGCGGCGTCCAGATCGTCGAAGGAGCTGAGCGCGCGAGGCGTAGGGGTCTTTTTCTTGGACATCTTGTGATTCCTTACTTACGGCGGGTGCCATACGCGGCAGCGACAAATGGGGATGCAGCACCCTGAAAGGCCGCGTCTGCAGCATCCAGTTCGTCCTCGGCGGCTTTGATCTGGCGGGCGAATGCATCACGGGCTGCGTTGCCATCCTTGAGCCCAGGCGGCCGACTTGCGCGCAGCTGGGCGAGATCCGCGCGGGCTTTGTCCAAGCGCACGCCAGCAGCTTCTGCAGCCGGCGGCAATCCGGAACCGACTTGCTCGGCAAAGACAGGGGTAGATGGCTTTTTCTGAGACTGCTTGGTGTTGGATGGGGCGGCCTGCTTGGGTGCGGGCGTGGGCGCAAAACGCGAGTCGATGCGCCCCATTTCCTCCTCCGTGAAGCCGCTCTGCAGGGCTCGCTCCCTCACTGCCTGCAGATCCTCCGGGCTCTTGGCCTTTCGGGCTGCATCGCCAAACACCCTCGCCCGCTCGCGGGACACGTTGTCGCCAGCTGCCGCATCGCGCAGGCCTGCATAGATCTTCTGAGCATTGGCCCCCGAAAAAGCACGCCCCTCTGCTTCCGCCTTGGCCGCTTCGATGTCCATGGCCTGCTTGCGTGCTTGCTTAGGGTCAAAATCGGACAAAGTGTCAAATGGCGCTGCCTCGGCGCCCCCTGCTTTGCCCGAAGCTCTTCCAGCGGCAATGGCCAGTTGCTGCCCGCGGTGGCTGATGTCCGCGTTCAGCCTGCGCTCACTCAGTGCGTAATTGCGGTCGTCGTTCGCCTGCGCGCGCTGAGCCTGGGCATTGCGGTGCAGCATGTCCAGGTAATGCGATGTGTCGAGACTCTTCCAATGGGGCGACACCAGGGCAGTCAGTGCCTCCTGAGTGTTATCCACCGGCTGACCCAGCAGCGATTTAGCGCCATCGGCACCCAGCGTGTAGAACTGCACCTTGCCGTCCTTGCTGGTATCGAATCCCACCTTCGCACCGCCGAACAAGCCGGACTCGCTGGCAAATGAGCTCAGGCCTTGAGCTCCACCACCCAGCGCGGCACGCAGCCTGCTGTCGGCGTCCTTAGCGACTGCGGCCCTCTGTGCCTCATTGAACTGCAGGTCAGCAAACTGGCCTTGCTTGACGTTGCGCTCCATTTCAAGAGCCTTGTCGGCCAGACCGGCGCCACGGTATGCCGCCACCACGCGCTGATTCATCGCCTCGGGCTTGGCGTAATCGGTCACGGCTTGCTGCGCTTCCGCAGCGGTGGAGAAAGGTTTGTTGACCCCTGGCGCAACCATGCGGAAGGTTGGCGCCGCTGGCTGACCGGTGCTGCCCTGGCTCAATGCCGCCGGTACCGGGGGGCCTGCGCTCTGATCGCCCAATGGACCGTCCACGACTTCAGCAGGGGCCTGGGCCTGCTTGAGAGACTGATTCAGCGCATCGGCATCCGCTTGCTGCTTCTGCCAAACCTCGCGCTGTTGCCTCTTGAACTGCTGGTCTTCATCGTCCCGCTTGCGCTGGTCCTCTACATCACGCTGTTTCAGAAAGCCGGTACCGGCCCCCGCCAGGAATGCAATGATTGGGCTTGCCATGTGTTCCCCTGCCATACCGCAGGCGCACACAAACGGCCTCGGCGCGGCCAATGAAACGACAAGGCCGCGCCAGATTCAAGAGGGGTCGGAATTCAGGTATTCCACGGGTCACAGACGCCAGCGGGCCATTTCTTCCGCCCTTCGACGAGTTTCCCGATGCGCCTCGCCATATCCAGACGCGTTCTTCTGGAGCTCGTCAATGTTGAAACTCGCCTTCTCAATAGCTGCCAAGTAATACTGCTCCACCCAGCCATGGTCGAAGATCGTGCGCCCTTGAGAAGTACCGCTCCCAAAGATGTCCTGCGGGCTTTTCGGATCAACAACGATGCACGCAACCTGCACGCCCTGCTCGCGCAGAAGCCGCTCCACCCGTCGAGCCTCCTTGTTGCAGGCGAAACAGATGCGGTCCCCATCCTTGACGCTCTCCACCAAAGAGGTAGTGCGGCCAGTGCTGCGTGCCGACTGCATGTAAATCCTGATTGAGCCCAAGACTGCTGCGCCGATTCCAAAATGATCCATGTCGTTTATCTTTCTGTTGCAACGGAGTTCAACGTGTGCGGGCACGAGTTCCTGGCAAGCTGAACGGCAGCGCTCTGCCATGCTTGGCGCCGGCCTTGCGGCGGGAGTCCGGCTCCGGACTCTCCGGAGCATGGCGCGAGCGATACAGCACATCAAATGCATTGCCCTGGCTGCGAGGGGTGCCGTCTGGCCATCGGGTATCGGATTGGGGTTGGTTCATCAAAGGGCCTTTTGGCAATGGGTCAGGAGAAAGCGCAGCGTTAGTGTGTCCTCACGCGGCGCCAATTGATCGTTCTCGTTCACTTCGCGGACAACCGCCTCGGGGTTGGCACCCTGCTCGATGCGGCGGACCTCCACAACCTTTCCGGACGGGAGAATGAAGCGCTTATAAATATGGGGAGAGCTGGCCATCAGTTTGTATTTCTTGGGGATCCCTGCCAGAGCGGCAGCTTCTTGGGCCAGAGCCCAGCCTTCAGGATTTGTTCGCGGGTAAAGCGGCCGGCTTCAATGCCGTACTCGCGATGGGCCTCTCGCCCTCCGCTCTCGAGCAGCCGGTAGTTGTCATAGGCCACATGGCAGCCCTCGATGCCAGGACGGCTGCAGCAGAGGGGGAATCCCGTGCGGTCGTCTGTCTTGAGGCCCAGGCCCTTGCCGTAGTTGAGGTGGGCATGCTGGCTATAGCCGCTGATGCCGCACCAAAAGCAAGGCAGCTCTGCCACTAGGCGGCGGTAAGGCTCGCTTTCGATGGCGTGCTCTTTCAGCACAGCTATGCCAGTAGTGCCAGCCCCGGGGGCCATGGTGACGTTCCCGGGCACCATGCTGGCCGTTGCAAGGGCGCTCTCGATCTGACGGGCGGCGCGCTCGGCAAGGCGCTGCTCACGGCTTTCAGCCTGGCCCGGCTCGCAGTGGTGGCCTTCGTCCTGCTCATCACGGAGCCCAGCGCCAGCCCGGCCGCTGCGAGATTGGAAGCCCTTGCCGGGCTTGAGGGGGCTGCGGCGCATCAGCATGGCAGCACCTCCAGGGTGCGGACATCCAGAAATGCAGCCAGCCGTCGTCCATCCGGAGCGGCAATGCAAACGCCGAAGGTCTTTTCCCAGTCGAAGCGCTCATAGCGCACTTGATACACACCGTAGCGACCTACAAAGCGGTCCTGCAATATGCAGCGGGCCCTTTCCAGCGAGCAACACCGGAGGGCGACCTGAATCCCTGACACTGCGGCATTCAAGAACGAATACAGCTCCACCAGCACGCTGTTTTGCTTTCGCGCTGCAGCGGCGGCTCGGCGGTTGAAGTGCGTGCGGACCACGGTCCGCTTCTTGCGGACGATCAGTACCATGCGCGCCCCCAGTCCTCTACAGGGACCAGAAAACCGTAGTCGTTAAACACGTAGACAGTGCGAGCGCCCACCTGCACCCGGTTGCAGCAGCGGTTCTCCATCCAGCGCTCAATGAGGTAGCGCCCGTCCGGTAGGCGCTCATATTCCGGCCACACCAGTCGCGTGACGCGCGATGTGCTGGGGGGCTTGCGTTCGCCGGCCAGCGGCACGACCTTGCCAAAGAAGGCGGGATTCAAAGGCTGGATCATTTGACAAGCCTCACTTCCAGGCCCAGCAGAGCCTTCATCAGGTGGCGCTTGAGCTTGAATTCGGCGGTCAGCACGCCCTTCACGTCCTCGATCACCTCCACGCCCTTTTCCACATAGACAAAATCGGCCACGTAGCGGATGGCGGGCTTGACGCGGCTCGCATCAGCAAACTTCACGGCGGGCACCAGCTCATAGGCCACCTGGCGGCGCAGTTCGGTGATTTCCCCTGCGCGCAGCTGCATGCACAGATGCCCCCAGCGGCGCGCCTCGGCTCGGCTGTCGAACTTCACACCATCGGGGGTGACGGTCTTCTTGTTGCCGTACTTGGCTCCACCGGCTCCAGATCGCTTGCCAGCGGCTTGAACCGCAGGCGCTTGAGCTCGGCTCGCACCGCTTCCCGCATTCCCAGCCACAGCCCGTGACCATGTGTCACGGATTCCTCTTCCAACTCCAAAGCCCTGTGCCTTGAGTAGTGCCACCATCCCGGCGTCATTGCCAGCTGCACCAGATGGTCCCTGGCTGCTAGGTAGTGCGTTGGTAAATCGCTTTGCATTCATCACCTGCCCTCCTGCTGCCTGTTCAGGCCCAGGGCCTCCATTGCGGCCATGCGGCTGTGCCGCGTCACCGTCTGATCGCCATGGTTGATGCGCGCGACGATCTTCCGAGCCCAGTCCTTGCTGTCGCCCTTGAGCTCGACCGGAACATCCAGCAGGCGCTCCACCTTGGGCGGTGGCAACATGGGCAGTCCGTGCTCCTCAAAGTAGTTCTTACGCGGTGTCAGGGCTTCGCAGACCTTTGCGAACTGCGGAAGGCTTGGCGGGAACTCCGGGCACTCACGCTGAATGTTTTTGGAAGCGGCCTCGATCACGTCATCCGCAAATTCCGCCAGGGCTGCATCCCAGACCAGCTGCGCGGCTCGCATGCCCTTGTCCTCGCGGCGCTCGTTGAGCTCGCCGGTGCTGAACTTGGCCAGGAAGGCAGTGCCGTAGGCGCTTTGCAGCACCACGAACAGCTTGCGGGTGCGGATGGATGCCTCTGGGCGCTGTGCTTGGCCCTGTTGCTCGCCGCCATACAGCGCACGCTGGGCCAGATCTGCAATCTCGTAGCTGCGGCTCATAGATCGATCCCGTCAAAAATGGCTTTGCCAGCGCCAGCGAACTTGTGGCTTGCAGCCGGGGCCAGGGATGGGGGCGGCGTGCTCGCACCGGTCTGCTGCTGGGTGACCCACTTCTGGGCATGGCTCAACAGCAGGCTCACCGGGTGCAGTTGATCGCAGATGAATTTCTCTTCAACGCGGCGGACGTAGTGCACGGCAATGCGGGGCGCGCGCTCGGCGCCCACCTTGTCGATGAACCGCGTGATTTGCCCAGCAACGGACTCGTTCCACAGAGGCCAGTCCTTGTAGCGGCCCTGGTAGGCAATCGCATAGGCCACCCAGGTCTTGTGGCTCTTGGTGCTCTCGCCGGGGTAGCGCAGCTCACCAGGGATGACATGGGTCACTCCGTTGGGGGCTTTCACCATCATGGGCTTGACCTCTTTGGGCTCCTTGACCTCCTTCGCCTTCTTTGGCTCTTTACCCTTCGCAGCCTTGGCGCCAGCCTGGGCTGCAATAGAGGGAGTCTCTGTAGGAGTCTTATGTGGAGTCTCTGTATTAATAACGGACTGCGTTTGGCGCAGTTCGTCGAGCGACGAATCAGCCGCCCCCGGACTGCGTTCGGCGTCATCCCCGGACTGCGGTTTAGGTTGTTCCCGAAATGCGTTTTCGTCGTTCGGGGAATGCGCTTTTGTCTGTGCCTCGGTCCAGGCATCAAAAGCAGCGTCAACGGCCTCCAAATTCAGGCGGTAATAGACACGGTGCTCAAGGCGGCGGTGTGTCTCAACTAGAAAGCCAGCCTCGCGCAGTTGCTTGCGCGCTGTGACCTGCTCACGGTAGGAAAGGCCGGTTTCCTCGGTGAACTGCTCAGAGCTCTTGTGCGTACCCAGATCGCTCTCGCCGCGCTGGCTCCAGTAGTGCAGCTGCGCAAACAGAATGGCCACGTTCACGGAGCCAAAGAAGCGCGCCAGGCGCGGGTAATAGGCCACGGGATGGCCGACATTGGTCAGGGATGCGGAAAGGCTCATGCGCTGGCGCTGCCTTCCTGCGCCAGCCGCGCCTTGTGTGTGCGGGGGGTGGTGTGTTGCTTCATCATCAGGCAACCCCCTCGCTGGTCAGGCGCTCGACAATCCATGCCTCGCCTGCGGTGGTAAACAGCGGCTGCGAATAGCCCAGCTCCGTTTGTTTCAGCTCGCCGTAGCCCTTGTCGATCACCCACTGCTTGAAAACGCGAGCGCGCTTCACGCCCATGGCATAGATGCCCAGCTCGTCCAGATACTTGTTCAGCTTGATGGCAGACATGCCCAGCTTCTGGGCGATCTGCGTGGCGGTCATCAGTGTGGTGCGTTCGACCACCTTGTCGAAGAAGTGCACCTTGGGCGCAGCTTGCGCCAGCTGAGCAACTGCGATCTGCTCGCCTTCCTTCGCGTCAGCCCAGGCGCGCGCGGCGGCCACTGGATCTGCAAAGTTTGGCAGTGCGGGGCTCTGTCGGGCCTCCAGCGCTTGCCAGCGGTCAATAACTCGGGCGCGGTGCTCGTCGCTATAGCCAGAGACAACCAGATGCGTATCACGCTCAATCAGGTCGTAGACATCAATCGGACGACCGCCGGTTACCTCGCGGCGGGTTTTACGACTTGATCGCAAAAGCCCCTTGCTGAACAAACGCAAGATGGTGGCGACCACATCGTTATGGCGTGCATCAACCAAATCTGCAATCTCGCGGCTGCTCATCGTCAGCGGCACGGCCGTCGGCGTCATATTCGTGGTCAGATTCATTGCTTGCGGTCCCCCATGAGTTCGGGGGCCCCAAATGGACCTATGAGCCGAGCGATTGCATCAATACGATTGGCTTCATGGTTCATCTTCTCCATCACCATTTGCCGATACGTCTTGCCGTGCACCAGGGCGTAGATGCAGTCGCGCAGCACGCATGCGGTATCCAGGCCGCGCGCAGCGCAGTACTGCAGCCACAGGCCATAGGTGACGTCATCAATCTTGGTTTTGACGGCGCAGATCAGCTTTCCCAGGGGGCCTGCGATGCCGCGGGCGAACATCGGGGGTTGATCATCGGCAGCCAGGTGCTCGATCGCATGGTCCAAGACCTCCTGCGCGTCCTCGGGAGGCAGACCCTTGAGCGCGTCCAGAACAGCAGCAAGCGCCGTGTTCTGGGCCTTGGACAGGTGAGTGAGTTGCGCAATGCGCTT
Source organism: Comamonas sp. Z3 (assembly GCF_008121565.1). NCBI lineage: Bacteria > Pseudomonadati > Pseudomonadota > Betaproteobacteria > Burkholderiales > Comamonadaceae > Comamonas > Comamonas sp. Z3. The sequence continues at coordinate 67,384 of NZ_VOQU01000001.1, read as the reverse complement.
GGTGGTGTCAGTCATTGCCGCCCACCTCCTTTTCTTGGGTGGATGGCTGCGCCAGCTCAGGCCAAATTTGCTCCCAGTCTTTGGGATACCAAACTTGGCGCGGGACGGCCCCCTGCGTTGCCTGCTCAATGGCAACCGCAGTTATCGGCTTTGGGCGGCGAATGCCATCCCGCCAATGACGAATCTGGTCGTCTTTCTTCGCGCCAACACTCTCGCGGAGCTGGGCTATGGATAGCGCACCTTCGGACTCAAGGTACGTCCTCAATTCAGGGCATGGCGTAAGTTTGCTCATGCGCCGATTCTATATCTTTTGATACTTATTGCGTACCTTTTGATATGTCGTCAGATCTGTACCATAAGATACGGCCTGTCTATCCTGTTCGGATGGACAAAGATGCTGTTGACACCTTCAGACGCGAGCGCCTAGCTGCGTTAGCTGATCACATGGGTGGGCGTGCCGCCTTGGGTCGTGCGCTGGGGTACAAAGATGGTGGTTACGTGAACCACATGATTTCTGGCATTCGGCCGATCACTGAAAAAACTATCGTTCTCTGCGAGCAACTGCCTGGCGCCACGGGCTGGTTTAGCGACACAAAATTCCAAGAGCGTGCACTATCGCGGGAAGTGGTAGCAGCTATTGCAAAACTGGAGCCCGCTGAGGTTAGACGCATAGAAAACCTGCTGCGCGGCATGCTGGAGCTGCCACAAACACGCGCGTAACGCCCGATTTTTTGACTTTCCGACAAATTGACAAACTCGCTTCGCCCATGAATACTGTACGGAACAACAGTATTTTCATGAGGTATTTGTGAGCAGCAGCCCCTCCTCAGAGGAGTCCATACAGCTTTTCCACCATGGAGGAGGGACGCTGTGCCTTGCTACCAAGCAAGAGCGGGAAGCATTCTGCCGAGGGCGGCTGGAAACGGCTGCAGACTTGGCCGAGCTCTGCGCAATGAACATCAAGGACGATAACGCGAGTCTGCACACGACTCTGCGCCTCATTGCCAGCATGCTTCATGAAGCGAATGAGGCCATGACCGCCGGAAGTTGAAGACCTAATGATGTAACCAGCCGACAGTTGTCGGCTTTTTTTTCGTCAAAAAAGTATCTTTTGATATTGCTTAAATCAATATCATTTGATACATTCAATCCCGTCGCCAAACCAGTGCGACGGGTGCAAAGTGATCGAGCCAGCGCCCAGGTTCATGCAGCAGCACGGCTGGGTAAACACAGGGCACCGCGGGCGATAGCGGGATAGAAAAGGTCGTCGTGCGCTGTAGTCAGTACTGCTCTGCCCCTGGATGGGATCGGCAACAGGAACATCAAAGGTCACGCGAAGTCCAGACCCTGGGGCTAAGTACGGGGGTGAGGCATACAGGGATGCCAAGAAAAGAAAAGCCCACCGCGACAGCGGCGCCGCCCGGGGCGTTACCCGGGATCAACCCACAGCATCGCGTGCGGAGCTGCGGATTGATCGCTACAGATATGCAGCTTTTCCAGCTAAATGATCGTTTTAGTACTCAGAACCCGACCGTATCAAGTGATATTTAAACGTTGACCAGACCCATACCTCGCCCTAAGATACTGTACAAATACACAGTGATTGGAGAAATAATGCAGTGCAAGCCTGGTGATTTGGCTATCGTCGTCAACGACTTGGAGTACCCCGTCAACAACGGCTGTCTGCTGGAAATCCTCGGCCGCGCCACACCGGGAGCTCACTCGATCCCTGCCGACTGGGTTGGGCGCCCCCTCTCAACCTTCAAGTTTGGCGACCGCACTTGCCCTCCCGACCCGCGAAACACGGTCGTCTATCGTGATATCGAACTTCGCCCGCTGCGCGACAACGAGGGCCCCGACGAAACCCTTGCGTGGGCTGAGCTGCCTAAGAAGGCGGGCAACCTGATTCCTGCCAAAAAGCAGGACGAGTTGGTGACAGCCACTCTGCAGACTTCTTTCCTGGGCGCCACAGTGCAATGCGCCGAGCAATTCGTCAGCGGAGCCTGGAGCCTGACTGTGCGCAGTGGAGACATGGGGTTTGACGTTCGAGTGGATGCCCATATCGCGCCGCCTGGTGGCTTTCACCCTGGCGACCGCATCCGCCTGGAATACAAAAAAGGCGACAACCCATTTTTCGGGCCATTCATCAAGGCGCACTTGCTGAATGAATAGCCGCCCACGTTAGCAACGGAGATTCAAAAATGTGAGCATTTAGCCTGCATGCGGCCTGCATGTGCCCTTCCCCGCAGGGCTATAGCGGGGCCATCAAGAAAGAGCGCGGCACTGAAAAACTGCAACCGGGCGTGGAGTTTGGCAATCCGAGATGCCGCCACCGACAGACCGCAAGCCGGGTGATCCGCTCTTTTTCTTGATGGTGCCGGGGGTCGGCTCCCCGGTTCTTACAAACCAGGCCTGCAAGGCCCGGCTGGAATACTGCAAGAGGGTAATTGCACCGGTCTTAGGTGCCCATCATGAACACCCCGGGAAAGTAGCGGGGGCTATCTGGCGTGACTGCTCGAGCAGGTACGACAGCACAGGAATGGGCCTGGGCTGGCGGCAATTGAGAACTCGGCGCTTTGCGCCGTGGCGACAGTGGTCACGCCAGATGGCGCAGCAACCTTTTATTAACCCAAGTGCGCATTTCTGCTGCCTGACCCTCATCGGGCCGTAGAACGCTGCGTCATCGCCTTTTCGCCGGGCCTGGGGCCTATCTCCTCCCTCCCTCTCTGAACCATTCCCTAGGCAGACCCGAAAGGTCACCGGCTCTTTATCCAAGCCCGCAGCAACCGCTCGCGGGCTTTTTCTTTGCCCACAACAGGAGACTACATGTCCACGTCTTCACCCGAGCAGGATCCCCTGCGCATCCTTGCCTACTTCTTCATCTTGGCTGATGGCCACTGCCACAGCGGCGCCCGTGCTGCGGCCGGGATGCTGCTGAGCTTCTACAACGGCCATCGCTTCCAGTTTGACCTGACAGATCTACGCGTACTGGACGAGAGGCACCTGCAGATGGCCTTGGAGCTCATGAAGTTCGACGCTCGTATAAGGCGAGAGGTGCACGACCACCTCAACCTGATGTATGGCCGCACCGACTTTGGCATGCGCTTTGAGCACATCGCCCACAAGTGGCGCATGAAAGGCAAATGCAAGCGCGACCAGCTCACGCCCGTCGAACCCATCACCTTGGCCGACCCCTTCGCCGACTGACGCCTCAAATGACAAGCACTACTTACCCAGTTGATGAAGACCTGGTTCAGCGCCTGCGCGAGAAGGGAGGCCTGTGAAATGGCCGCACATCCCCACCCTAGCCCTCGCGCTGCTGATCGCCGCCCTGCTCCTGATCGCGCCAGCACTGGAACAAAGCTACTGATCGCCCTGCAGTGGGCCCTGACCCTATTCGGCTTTTTCTGCCTGATTGGCGTGGCCGTGGTGATCGCTAAGACTCCCAACGCCTGGCCGATGTGAGCGCGATCGGCTCAATTTTGGTAGCTGCATGCGCTTTATAGATAAGCGCTAGAGGTCAATTTCATGCGTTTTCAAGATCCCTTTGAATTCTTGAGAGTCTTCGGCTCCGGAGCAACCGCCGCGCGGCTAGGTCAGGCCATCGGCGTATCTCCCAAGATCGCCGCCCGCATGGCGAAACAGAACGGCTACACGCCCCTGCTCTGCGAAAAGCCCATCCCCGGCCTGGAGCACTTGCCAGGGCTTCCCTCCTTCGCCGTCACCAGCCGCACCCGTGCAGGCGGCACCGTCCACCAGATTGACTGCACGACATCTGGCGACAGCCCCGGCTATCGCTCCCTGCTCATTCACCGCAGTGCGCTGCATTGCGGTGACGACCCTCAAGAGGATGAAAACCATGTCTAAGCAACTTGGCGCGCTCGCGCTGGCCACCTGCTCCGTGCTCTTGCTGCTGTTCTGGGTCACCGGCCCAGCTCAGGCAGATAACGAGCCCACCGAATCCCCATCCACCGCCCGCACAGTCCACATGGCTGCCCGCGATGCCTTTGCCTGCCCGGGCATGCACGCCGAGTGGCTGGATGAACACACCGTTCAATGTCTGAAAGTGACTCAATGAGCAGAAATCCCAGTGAAGCAAGCCGCGACTTCAACGTGCGCGGCTGGCAAGTCCTCTCCCATGCAGAGCGCGCCGAGCGCGAAAGCCAGCAGCACCAGCCAGACCGCGAGCGCTACACGCCGCCATCGGATTGCTATGACGGCAAGGAGCTGCAGCGCACCCCTGGCATCCCGGATTCCCGCTTCCGCGCCTTTGAGCTTCCCAGCCGGGCCCATGGCCAGCTGAACTACCCCAGAGGCACGCGAATCCCTTTCCCTGAACCCGCAGACGACACAGCCCGCTGACAAGCGGGATTCGCTTTTTGGAGCCCAGATGTTCAAGAACATGACCATGTACCGCATTGCCGCAAGCTGGCAAAGCGATCTGCAGACGCTGGAAGATGCCCTGCAAAAGACAGTGTTTGAGGAGTGCGGGGCGACCCAGGAGCGCTCCGTAGGTTGGGAGCCACCGCGCGGCGAGCAGCACGGCCCGCTGGTCGAGTCCGTGGCAGGTCAATGGGTCATGCGCTTCATGACCGAGGCCAAGGTGCTGCCGGCCAGCGTGCTCAATCGCAAGGTTAACGAAAAGGCCGAGCACATCGAAAAGACTGAGGGCCGCAAGCCCGGCAAGAAGGAGAAGAAGGAGCTAAAGGACGAGGCCAAGCTGGATCTGCTGCCCATGGCCTTCACCAAGCAGGGCAGCATGTGGGTCTGGATCGATCCACAGGCCCGCACTCTGGTGCTGGATACCAGCGCTCAAGGCCGCGCCGACGAGGTGGTGACGCTGCTGGTAGAAGGCCTGCCCGGCTTCGCCCTGGCCCTGCTGGACACCCAGACCAGCCCGCAGGCCGCCATGGCGCATTGGCTGATGACACAGGAGCCGCCCGCCGGCTTCACCGCCGACCGCGAGACAGAGCTGAAAGCCTGCGACGAATCAAAGGCGGTCGTGCGCTACGCACGCCACCCGCTGGATATTGATGAGGTCCGCCAGCACATCGAGCAAGGCAAGCTGCCGACCAAGCTGGCGATGACCTGGGACGACCGTGTGAGCTTTGTGCTGACCGAAGGCCTGCAGATCAAGAGCATTGCGCTGCTGGATGCCGTCATGGACGGCAACAGCCAGGACGACAGCGGCTTTGATACCGATGTGGCGATTGCCACCGGTGAGCTGTCGCGCCTGATTCCCGACCTGATCGAAGCCCTTGGCGGAGAAGGCCGCACAGGCCTGGGCGACCTGCCCGCCACGCTGGCTGCCAGCGCAAGCTGGTAACCATCACCTCAGCGCAGATGTGAAAGCAACGGCTAACGCAGCCACTGCGGCACTTCCGAAAGCAAGTCGGCCAGCAATAGAAGTCCAGGGAGTGACTCGGCGTGCCTTAAGCCATAAATAGCAATTTTTTTGCTTCTCACGGTCGAACTCAAACAAGCCCATATCAAGTCTCTTTTGGATGACTGACAGACCGTGCTTGACCTCCCACTCCTCAAGCAATCTGCGCGTTCGATCATCAAGTGCCATACGTGGTCCGTACTCAGGTGAACAAAGCAAAGCGCTGAATGTAACGAATTGTTTACTGACTTGGGATTGATTTTTCTAATAACCATGTGCCCACCAATGGGTGGGCTTTTTCTTTGGAGGCCTCCATGAGTCTGACTTTCGTGAATCACAACGGCGACCCCATCACCGATTCCCGCATGGCCACCATGCGAGCTCAAGGAATGGAGCTCGAACGCCAGCGCCGCCTGACTGCCAAGGCGGATCCTGTGTCCGTACACAAGGGCTGGCGCGTCTCAGGTATCGCGCCTGGTCTGCTGGATGAGGCAAAGCAGGCACACGAGCGGCTTTGCCAAATGGCGCAAAAGGCAGGAGGCAAACCGCCGGAGCCGTTTGATGAAACCGCATGGCTGCGCACAGCCAAGCGCACTGCAGTGCGTAGCAAGCCCTACATCCTTCAGGAGGCAGCTCAACAATGCAAGGAGCTGGCCGTCAAGGCGGGATGGCTGGAAGTCCAGTTGATAGAGATCAAAAAGGTAGTCGCCTGAGTTATCAAAAATCTGATCTGCACACAGTGCCACCCGCGAAGACAAGGCTACACATTTGGAACGATTTTCATTCGTGCAACTGAGGCCGCTTTTGATGACTTTTGGCTGCTTTTGTGCTCGTAACAAGAGTTCGGCTGACAGCAATCTATCAGCCTGCGGTGGTGTAATAATTTGTGACAAAAGCGAAAATACGAGCATCGAGATTCCAGATCGCCGTTTAACGCTCAGGGTTGAAATGATTGCTCTTTGATCGGGGAGGCTCTGGTCAGATGTCCGCGAATTACAACTTGTTGGTACTGACACCACCTCTGGCGCTACTGGTTCTTGCTGCCGTCCTGATGGTTGCTTGGTTTAACCAACGATCCCAGCGCTTTCTGTTTTGGCAAGCCTGCGCCTATTCGCTCACGGCACTGCCCCTCGCTGCTCAAACCTTGATTCCCCTTGAGGTGCTCACGCGCTATGCGCTATTGATTGGCAGCATCTATCTGCTGGGAGCCTGGTGTCTTGCGAAGTGCTGGGCGGACAGGTGGCGTGTATCAACGCATCCGCACATTGCACTGCAGATCTCCATCGTCACCTTAGCCGTTGTGTATCACTTCAGCTGGGTGAATCCGATTCCTTGGGTTCGCATCTGTTCCTTCAGTATAGGCTCGGGCTTGGTTCTAATGCTGCCTATCCTGCAGGTCCGCTCAAGGATGAGCTCTTTACACTGGCTCGATAAATTGCTGCTCTGGCTAAGCATCGCATTCACTACCTATACCTTCACTCGGCCCGGTTTGATCTGGCTGCTGGGCTACTCGGATCTTCGGTCATTGCCAAAGTCGCCCTACTGGCTCCTAACGCTGGTGAGCATCTTGAACTTCGCGCTGCTCTTCAGCTTGGTGATGACTGCTATTGCCGCGAAGGAAACGGTAGACAAGCTACGACGTGAGCGAGACCTTGATGCGTTGACCCAGTTGCTGAATCGCCGCTCTTTTCAAGAATATGCCCAGCAGCGCCTCGCTGACATACGGCTCTATCCGATGGCCGTGCTGGCCTGCGATATAGATCACTTCAAGCGCATTAACGACTCCTGGGGCCACAAGCGCGGCGATGAGGTTCTGCAACTGGTTTCAACGACTCTTAAAGACAGCGTGCGGGAGAACGACCTTGTCGCACGGTTCGGCGGGGAAGAGTTTGTGCTTTTGCTGACGGAGATTTCACTGAAAGATGCCGAGGCCATTGCCCTTCGCATCCAGCGCGACCTCCGCTTGAACAATGAAGTTCTCCCATCAGGCTACACGTTGACCCTGAGCTTCGGGATTTCAGCGCTCGACAGCAACACGCCATTAGATCAAGCCCTGCGAGAGGCCGATCGGCTTCTTTACGAAGCCAAAAATGCTGGGCGAGATCGGGTGCACGTATCCGGGGGCAACTATCCGGATATATCCATCGAACTCGATCCCGTTGCAAACCCAAGCTACCACATGCCCTACAGCAAAAGCACATAGCGCCCTCGCAACGAGCGTTTCACTCGTAATCACCACAGCCCACCACCCGCTTTTTTCATTCCATAGAAAGCGTTCCAGGAATGAAGAAGCGTAATCTATAGGCCGAGTCACCGAGGAGCAGACATGGCGAGCAATGCTTCACAACCCGTACAGGCATATCGCTACGAACTGTTGCCAGAAAATCTTCACGCTGATTGGAAGATCATCGTTGACAGGGTTCGCGCAGCCTATGACAAGAAGCCGGAATCGGCGATACAGCTGGAGAACGCTCGTCAGCACGGGTTCGGCTTTGTACGCGCACTCGCGGCAGCTGGACTTGTCACCGTTGTGGCCAAGACAGACCTGATGGAGCTATTGCTATACCCCAGATCGTCTTGCTGACTACAAGGATCCCCAGTCTATAGACGGCTCGCTGCTTGCCATCGCTTCAGCCGACGTTGGTCAGGACGACCAGTCACTACCTATCCACCCATCACCTGCCCGCCATTGAGCGGGCTTTTTGCTTTCTGGAGACACGAATGCCCCGAGAAATTGCATGCACCGAGGATCGCTTCCTCAAGGATGCGCAAGCGCACCAGATGGAAGTCATGCGCGACGACGGTGTGAACCGTCATTTGCGGTTCAAAGATCCCTCCAGCCGCGCCTACTGGTTCGACATCATCACTTGGCCTGGCACGCTGTGCATTGATGGCGACATGGGAACTTTCGTATTCCGACGCTTGCAGGACATGTTCACGTTCTTTCGCACAGATCAAGAGCACTACAACAAAACAGGCCGCGCTGATCAACTGGCAATCAACCCTGGCTATTGGGACGAGAAGCTGCTCGCACCGGCACCAAGGGATGTCATGGAGTTCAGTGCCGATAGCTTTCGGGAGCATGTCAAAGAGGCATTTGATAGCTGGGTTGAGTGCAGTGAACCCGATGCTGAATACAGCACCCAGGCGGAGCACGACCAATTCAGCGACGACAAGGCAGCGCTTTGGAGCGCTCTGAACGATGAAGTTCTATCGACTGCCGATGATGGCGAAGTACGAGCCTACGACGCTGCCCGCGACTTTCGATGTGATGACGTGCCTGGCTTTCAGATGGATGACTGCTGGGAGTGGAACTGCAAGGAATTCAAATTCCATTTCCTATGGAACTGCTATGCCATCGCGTGGGGAATCAAGGCCTACGACAACGTGAAGCAACAGGCATCAGTCACCTAACCAACACCCCAGCCCGCTGCCGCGGGCTTTTCTCATTCTGGGAGCCACCTATATGCAAGACAACATTTCCTGCGCGCTGATCACTGCTTTCGAGCGTCAGTACGACACGAGTTGGGATGACCCGAAGCTGCGCAATGAGCGCCTGGCCATGCGCTATGGCTGGACTGCAGCCATGGAAGCAAAGCAGTGCCTGCACCAGATTCAGGAGCCAGCCGCAGCAGAACAAGCCGCATGGCATGCAGGCCTGGACGAAGGCCGGGCACAGGAAGCGCCCGCAGCCGTGGCAGTGCCTACCCAGGCGCTAACTGGCGAAGCGCGTGCAGAAAAGATCAGGGGACTTGCTCCAATTCGCGCCAAGCTGTCCGCAGCAGCAGACGTGGCAGTGCCTGATGGGTGGCACGCGCCTGGATTGGGAGAAGTGCATAACGAAGATCACACGCAGATGATCTATTGCGCAGACGGCGATGGCGTTGCCTCTGATGACCTCGCCAGAAAAGTCCGCGCCGCGCTTGCCGCCACCCCGGCACCAGATGCGCAAGTGCCCCAAGGGTCCTACGTTTCAACTTCAGGGGAGCTGAAACCGGACGTTTCTGTCTATTCCACCCCAGCAGCCGCGCCAGTGGTGCTGCCTGAGCCTGATGCAGTCATCAGCGAACTGATGGGGCTAGTGGATGAATGGGGCATGGAATCCCATTTGCGCGGAGCGGCAGAGCTAGACGCTCAACACTCTGAAGCAACTCAAGAGGAAATTGATTGCGCAAAAGACAGGACCTCGAAAGAGCGCGCCGCATGGAAAGCCATCGAATCCAAGCTGCGCGCCCTGCTGGCTACTGCTACCGGACTTCCCGCGCAGGCGGTGGCATACATCGACAGCGAGGTGCTTACATCTTTCTTGTCGAGCAGCAACTACCGCCCAGCGGATGGCTGGGATTGCCATATCCGGCATCAAGAAAACAAGCGCGATACAGACGTACCCCTCTACTCGAGGCCCCAGGCGCAGGCAGACGCGCGGGATGCGGCACTAGCAGCGAGTGAGCAGGATGCGCTGCGATTGGTGCGCCAAGCCGTGCGCGATTTTCACTATGCACTGGACAACAGGAAGCATGGCGGCGTGGCGGCAGGTGCAGCAATGAATGCAATCGAAATGGCCCTGAATATGTACTGGCAACAGGGCCAGGAGGCTGACAGGCGCGCCTCCCTGGCAGCGCAAGGGGGCGAGTGATGTTCTTCGACTTGCCCTCAGACAAAACGTGCATCCATCCGGAGCACGAACCGCCGACTGGCCTCTACATCCCGCCGGGAAAGGGATACCGCCATGTCTGCCCCGGCTGCAAGACGGTCAAAGACGTTATCCCGCTGCAGTATTCGCTCACCCAGCGCGCCCAGGCGCCGCGGGCATGGAAGGTCACGGAAGAAATGCACAGGGCTGCAGTGAAGGTTCTGCACCGCGCAAATGGCCTTGACGGACTCCCGCAGCGAATGCTGGACGCCATGATCGCCGCGGCGCCACTGGCACCCACTCACCTGACAGATGGCGAAATCATTGCAGCACAAGAAGCGTTGATCGCGGCCAAGGATGAGCTGTATCGCTCACGCATCGGTCTGCAGTGCGCGCACTGCAAGAAAGGGACGTACCGCGCTGACGGCAATGGGTACCACGACTTTCACCGGTGTGACAGCTGCCGGTACGTACCCATGTGGGGCAGCGATGGCAAGGAATTCGGAATGCAGGAGAAACGAAATGGCCCGTCCATCTAAACGAGAGATCCGCCGCGCTCGCCAAGAGAAGCAGCAAAACCGCAACCCCGAGCCCCGCCACTGAGCGGGGTTCCTTTTTTGGAGCAACGCATGAACCCAGCGGTTCTTGATGCCTGCTGCGGCAGTCGAATGATGTGGTTCGACAAAGCAGACCCGCGCGCCGTGTTCGTAGACCAGCGCAGCGAAACCATCACAGTCACCGACAACTCACGCGGCAATGCGTCTGGCCAGCGCGTGCTGCGCATTGAGCCCGACTGTCTGATGGACCTTCGCGCTCTGACCTTCCCGGATGGGGCCTTCAAGCTGGTGGCGTTTGATCCGCCTCACCTTGTCCATGCAGGGCCGAAATCATGGCTTGGAGCCAAGTACGGAAAGCTGGGACCAGACTGGCGCGAAGACTTGCGCCAAGGCTTTTTCGAGTGCTTCCGCGTGCTGGAGCCAGGTGGAACTTTAGTGTTCAAGTGGAACGAAACGCAGGTGAAAGTGAAGGAAGTCCTAGCCCTGACATCTGAAAAGCCTTTGTTCGGCCAAGTCAGTGGCCGCTCTGGAATGACTCACTGGCTCGTTTTCATGAAGCCATGACCCAGGCAACCAGCGCCAGCACCGTGGGCCTGCCAGAAGACAAGGCCTACATAGCCCACCACTTCAACTGCCCTACCTGCATAGCTGCCGGCGCTACGCCGGGGAAGCAGGCGCGCTGCGCTGAAGGCCTGCGTCTTTGGAACCTATATCTACGGGCCGCTACGGCCAAGTCACGAATGAATTTGCAGAAGGGAGAGCACTGATGTCCGACATCCTCACTGCAGACGAGGTAGCCGCGCTTCTCGACTGCGAGCCATCAACTATCCAAGCACAAGCCCGTGCGCACGAACTGCCAGGCATCAAGATTGGCAGATCCTGGCGCTTTCCACGAGTGGCATTGCTTGAGGCACTGAACCGCAAGGCGTTGGAAAACCAAATCCAGCAAGCTGCAGCGCCCAAGGCAGTCACTCGCAAGCCTGCCGGCCGTCGCGCACCGCCTACCCTGCCAAATCTAACCTAGGCGCGAAGACAGGTCAGACCCTCGCAAACTGGCGTAGCGCAACGCCATGCGGGTGTCTGACCAGCCCATGATGCGGCATACCTCAATTTCAGAAAAAACCCAGCCAGTGGGATTGCGCAATTCAAACCACCGGCAAGTAGCTTCATGACGCAAGTCATGCTCTGTGAAGTCTTTCACTCCTGCATAGCCGAACAGCGATGCAAACCGCGATGACAGCCGGTTTGATGTTCTGGCACGCTCACTCTCAGTTCCATCCCAGAACGGGAATACCAAGCCCACGCGATCCTTGCACCATTCGCGCAACGGTTCGCGCAGCACTGGCTTGATGGGCACCACACGCGACTTGATCGCGCCCCGGTGCCCCTTGGAACCATCCACATTGATGATGTTTCGCTCCAGGTCAATGGAGTCCACCCGCAGCCGGTACGCTTCAAACAAGCGCATGCCGGTATCGACAATCAGCGAATACAGCAGCGTGAAAGCAGGGTCATTCGCCAACGCACGCTCTCGGTCCTCCCGCTTCACCCCACTCAGGGCCGAAAGAATGCGCTCATGGTCACCCGGCCCAAGACGCCTATCGCGCGACTTGTCGCGCTTGACGGTCGCGCCGGCGTCCACATCGGCTTGAGAGTACAGGCTGTATCCACGCGGAAGAAGGCGCAGCGGGTTTGCCTTGGGCTGGACATCCACCGGCGTCGTCTTCCTGATATGCCAGTCAAGCACGCGGCCAAGCGAGCCAATGCGCTTGCGGATGCTTCCTGGCGCAAGGTTCTTTTCGCGCTTGAGGCGGTTCACATAGTCGCTGCACCAGGCGAATGTGACTCCTGACACTCGCACGCCCGCAACCTCGCTTACCAGCACCCCCAGCAATTCACTGTCGGACGAAGTAACCGGGGCTTGCTTGCAGTATTCAAGGATCACCCGCGATAGCACCAAGTCGTCTTCACGCTTTTCCGGCACAGCCAGCAGCTCGGAAGGAACAATGCCGCGCGACAGCACTGCCTCAAGCTGGTCCCCGTATGCGCGTGCCTCTTGCTCGGTGTCGAACGTGAAGAAAAAGGGCTTTGAAAGCAGCTTGTGCTTTACCCGAAGTTGGAACTTGTTGCCGCGTGGTTGGATGCTTGCCATGGCATTCATGATACTCATGTCATCGCCCAGCACGATCCGATTGCTGGGTAGCACGCTACTTAAACCGGGTAGCAGCGAGCTGAAATTCACTGCAAACGAGGCAAGAAAACAAAAAAGGCCTCCCGCTTTGGGAGGCCTAACTTGTTGATTTCCTTGGAGAAATCTGGAGGCGCGAACCAGAGTCGAACTGGTCTAACCGGATTTGCAATCCGGGGCATAACCGCTTTGCTATCGCGCCGCTATCACAAAAACCTGGAGCGGGAAAACGGGTTCGAACCGTCGACCTATACCTTGGCAAGGTATCGCTCTACCAACTGAGCTATTCCCGCATTCAGAAAGCTCTCGCTTTCCGATGCGAACCTGTATTGCTACAGGTCCTGAAAACCTGGAGCGGGAAAACGGGTTCGAACCGTCGACCTATACCTTGGCAAGGTATCGCTCTACCAACTGAGCTATTCCCGCATTCAGAAAGCTCTCGCTTTCCGATGCGAACCTGTATTGCTACAGGTCCTGAAAACCTGGAGCGGGAAAACGGGTTCGAACCGTCGACCTATACCTTGGCAAGGTATCGCTCTACCAACTGAGCTATTCCCGCATATCTACCGAAGCCCAACATTGTACAACGTTGTTTGCTGCGATGGATGAATTGTAGCGCAGTTCTGAGCCCTCCCAGAAAAAACGCCACAATTTTCACAAAACAAGCTTAATGCTTGATGGCTGCCTCGGCCGGCTTGGCATCGGTGGCCGCTACAGCGGCTACCGCTTCCTCGGACAAAGGATCGGGCACACGCTCCAGGGCCACCTTGAGAACCTGATCGATCCACTTCACAGGAACGATCTCCAGACCGCTCTTCACGTTATCGGGAATGTCCTGCAAATCCTTGACGTTCTCTTCGGGAATCAGCACGGTCTTGATGCCACCACGCAGAGCCGCCAGCAGCTTTTCCTTGAGGCCACCAATCGCCGTGACTTCGCCACGCAAGGTGATTTCACCGGTCATGGCCACGTCGGCACGCACGGGAATGCCCGTGAGCGCCGAGACAAACGCCGTCGTCATGGCGGCACCAGCACTGGGACCGTCCTTGGGCGTGGCGCCGTCGGGCACGTGCACATGGATGTCCTTTTTCTCAAAGGCTTCATCCTTGATTCCGAGCAGACGAGCGCGGCTGCGCACCACGGTACGGGCAGCTTCCACCGACTCCTTCATCACGTCGCCCAGTGAGCCGGTACGGGTGATGACACCCTTGCCAGGCATGGTTGCGGCTTCGATGGTCAGCAGATCGCCACCGACTTCGGTCCAGGCCAGGCCCACAACCTGCCCCACCTGATTGGCATGCTCTGCGCGGCCGTAGCTGAACTTGCGCACGCCCAGATAGTCGTTGAGGTTATCGGCATTCACCTCCACCTTGGGCTGGAGCTTGCCGAGCTGCAAGCCCTTGACCACCTTGCGGCAGATCTTGGACAGCTCGCGCTCCAGCGAGCGCACACCTGCTTCGCGGGTGTAGTAGCGCACGATGTCGCGGATAGCGGCTTCGGTCACCTCCAGCTCGCCCTCCTTGACACCATTGTTGGTGAGTTGCTTGGGCAGCAGGTAGCGGATGGCAATATTGGTCTTTTCGTCTTCGGTGTAGCCCGACAGACGAATCACCTCCATGCGATCCAGCAAGGCCGAGGGAATGTTCATGGAGTTGGAGGTCGCCACAAACATCACGTCGGACAGGTCGAAGTCGACCTCCACATAGTGGTCGCCGAACTTGTTGTTCTGCTCAGGGTCCAGCACCTCCAGCAGTGCGCTCGATGGATCGCCACGGAAATCCATGCCCAGCTTGTCGATCTCGTCCAGCAGGAACAGAGGGTTGCGCGTGCCGACCTTCTCCAGGCTCTGGAGCACCTTACCGGGCATGGCACCGATATAGGTACGGCGGTGACCGCGGATTTCCGCCTCGTCACGCATGCCGCCCAGCGCCATGCGCACGTACTTGCGGCCCGTGGCCTTGGCAATGGACTGCCCCAGCGAGGTCTTGCCCACGCCGGGAGGTCCGACCAGGCACAGAATGGGGGCCTTGACCTTGTCCACACGTTGCTGCACGGCAAGATATTCGAGGATGCGGTCCTTGACCTTTTCCAGGCCGAAGTGATCTTCGTTCAGCACTTCCTCGGCATTCGCCAGGTTGTGCTTGATCTTGGTCTTCTTGCTCCAGGGCAGACCGGTCAGCACTTCGATGTAGTTGCGCACCACCGAAGCTTCCGCCGACATGGGCGACATCAGCTTGAGCTTCTTGAGCTCGGCCTCGGCCTTCTTGCGGGCCTCGGCAGGCATCTTGGCGAGCTTGATCTTTTTCTCGATCTCCTCGATGTCGGCACCATCCTCGCCCTCGCCCAGTTCCTTCTGGATGGCCTTGACCTGCTCATTCAGATAGAAGTCGCGCTGATTCTTCTCCATCTGACGCTTGACGCGACCACGGATGCGCTTGTCGACATTGAGGATGTCCACCTCGCGCTCGAGCTGCTCGAACAGGTTTTCCAGACGCTCCTTGATGTCCACCAGATCCAGCACTGCCTGCTTGCTCTCCAGCTTGAGAGGCAGGTGCGCCGCGATGGTGTCAGTCAGACGACCGGCATCGTCAATGCTGGCGATCGAGGTCAGAATCTCCTGGGGGATCTTCTTGTTGAGCTTGACATACTGGTCAAACTGCTGGGTCACAGCACGGCGCAGCGCTTCGATCTCGCTTTGCTCATGGGCATTGTCATCAGCCTCCACGGGCGTCACAGACGCCGTGAAATGAGACTCTTCGTCGGTGATCTGCTTGACCAGGGCACGCTGCTGGCCCTCGACCAGCACCTTCACGGTGCCGTCGGGCAGCTTGAGCATCTGCAAGATGGTGGACACGCAGCCCACATCAAACATGTCTTCCGCTGCAGGCTCGTCCTTGGAGGCCGTCTTCTGCGCCACCAGCATGATGCGGCGATCGCCTTCCATGGCCAGCTCCAGAGCCTTGATGCTCTTGGCACGCCCCACAAACAGCGGAATCACCATATGCGGGAACACCACCACGTCCCGCAAGGGCAGCAGCGGCAGATCCAGCTCGGTGGAAGGCAAAGGGGTTTGTCCAGACATAGGTATCCTCGGTTTATCAGCGGAAGATGGTCCGCTTACCGGTGTATTTCAACCCCTGCGTGCAAATTGTTTTTGCCACCGCAGGGGCATTGCCTTTCCGTCTCATGCAGCAAGGCGCCCCATCACAGAAGCGCCTCGCACGCAAGCACAGTATCAGGCCTTTTTGGCCGCCTCACGGTAAACCAGCAGCGGCTCCTTGCCGTCTTCAATGGTGGCCTCTTCCACCACCACCTTTTCCACGTTCTCGGCCGTTGGCAACTCGAACATGGTGCTGATCAGTGCCTGCTCAACGATGGAGCGCAGGCCACGGGCGCCGGTCTTGCGGGCCAGAGCCTTGCGGGCAATCGCCTTCAGTGCCGCCGGGCGGATTTCCAGCTCCACACCTTCCATGGCCAGCAGCTTGCTGTATTGCTTGACCAGCGCGTTCTTGGGCTCGGTCAGGATCTGGACCAGTGCCTCTTCGCTGAGCTCGGCCAGCGCCGTCACCACAGGCATGCGGCCGACCAGCTCGGGGATGATGCCGAACTTGATCAGATCTTCGGGCTCGATCTCGAGGAACATTTCCGAGATGGAACGCTGTTTCTTGCTCTTGACGGTAGCGCCAAAGCCGATGCCTGAAGCCTCGGTGCGGTTCTCGATGACCTTCTCCAGCCCCGCAAACGCGCCGCTGCAGATGAACAGGATGTTCGTGGTGTCGATCTGCAGAAAGTCCTGATTGGGATGCTTGCGCCCACCCTGTGGCGGAATGCTGGCCATCGTGCCTTCGATCAGCTTGAGCAGCGCCTGCTGCACGCCCTCACCCGAGACATCGCGCGTGATGCTGGGGTTGTCCGACTTGCGGGATATCTTGTCGATTTCGTCGATGTAGACAATGCCGCGCTGCGCGCGCTCGACGTCGTACTCGCAGCTTTGCAACAGCTTCTGAATGATGTTTTCGACGTCCTCGCCCACATAGCCAGCCTCAGTCAACGTGGTGGCATCAGCCATCACGAAGGGGACATTGAGCTGACGCGCCAGCGTCTGGGCCAGCAAGGTCTTGCCCGACCCAGTGGGACCGATCAGCAAGATATTGCTCTTGCTGAGCTCCACATCGTCCTTGCCGGCCTTGTCCTTGTGGTTCAGTCGCTTGTAGTGGTTGTAGACCGCCACGGCCAGCGTGCGCTTTGCCTGTTCCTGACCGATCACATAGTTGTCGAGATTGGCCTTGATTTCGGCAGGCGTAGGTAGATCGCCGCGGCCTTCCTTGGCATCGGCGGCAGGCTGTTCGTCGCGAATGATCTCATTGCACAAGTCGATGCACTCGTCGCAGATGAACACGGACGGGCCGGCGATCAGCTTTTTGACCTCGTGCTGGCTTTTGCCGCAGAAGGTGCAATACAAATTCTTTTCGGTGGAAGAGCCTTTTTTATCGGCCATGGGGGCTGTGCCTCGTTACGAAAAAACGAAAATTAATGATAACCAAAGACAAGGCGGCGTAGCCCTTCAGGGACAAACGCCGCCGAGCAAGTCCCGGGAGCCAGTCAGCAACTCCCGGGATCTTCATTGCCGGCATCCGCAAGCCCAATCAGACAGGGGCCTGGGTGCTATGCATTTCAGGAACGCTTGCTAATTACCTGGTCAACCAGACCGTAGTCCTTAGCCTCATCGGCGGAAAGGAAATAGTCGCGCTCGGTGTCGTTCTGGATCTTTTCCAGGGGCTGGCCGGTGCGCTCGGCGAGGATCTTGTTCAGGCGTTCGCGGGTCTTGAGGATTTCGCGGGCATGAATTTCGATTTCGGTCGCCTGACCACGTGCACCGCCCAGAGGCTGGTGAATCATGACCTGGGCATTGGGCAGTGCATAGCGCTTGCCCTTGGCTCCAGCCGACAACAGGAAAGCCCCCATGCTCGCGGCCATGCCGGTGCACAGTGTCGAGACGTCGGGCTTGATGAAGTTCATGGTGTCGAAAATCGCCATGCCCGCCGTCACGCTGCCACCGGGGGAGTTGATGTAGAAGGAAATATCCTTGTCGGGATTTTCGCTTTCCAGGAACAACAGCTGAGCCACCACCAGATTGGCGGTCTGGTCGTTGACCTCGCCCACCAGGAAAATCACGCGCTCCTTGAGCAGACGCGAATAAATGTCGTAGGAGCGCTCACCGCGACCCGACTGTTCAATGACCATGGGCACCATGCCCAAACCCAATGTATCCAATGCGCTCATGTTTTCTCCAGTGCTATGCGCCTACTGTAGCCGCATTCTGAAAAGAAAATGGGGCTTGCGCGCAAAAGCACAAGCCCCGCAATTTAAGTTATCGGAACTTGCCTAGGGCAAGCACCGATAAAAGGTTCAGCCCTTAGGCCTGGCCCATCAGCTCGTCGAAGGAAACGGCCTTGTCGGTGACCTTGGCCTTGCCCAGAACGAAGTCGGTGACGTTGTTTTCGATCACAACGGCTTCCACTTCGGCCAGGCGGTTGCGATCGCCGAAGTACCAGCGCACCACGTCTTCGGGCTTCTCGTAGCTGGAAGCCAGCTCTTCGACATGAGCCTTGATCTGCTCGGCAGTAGCTTGCAGATTGTTGCTCTTGACCAGCTCGGCCACCACCAGACCCAGACGCACGCGACGCTCGGCCTGGGGCAGGAAGATGTCTTCGGGGATCTCAGCCTTGGCAGCATCCTTGATGCCTCGCTGTTCCAGCTCGGCGCGCGCGCCTTCCAGCAGACGGCCAACTTCGGCTTGCACGGAAGCCTTGGGCAGATCCAGCTCGGACACGGACACCAGAGCGTCCATCACGGCTTGCTTGTTGCGGCCTTGAACGCGGAACTTCACTTCGCGCTCCAGGTTCTTCTTGATGTCGTCGCGCAGGGCTTCGACGGAGCCGCCTTCCACGCCCAGGGTCTTGACGAACTCTTCGTTCACTTCGGGCAGGTTGGGAGCTTCCACCTTCTTGACGGTCACCAGGAAGTCGGCAGTCTTGCCGGCCACGTCAGCACCGTGGTAGTCAGCGGGGAAAGCCAGGGGGAAAGTCTTGGACTCGCCGGCCTTCATGCCACGGGTTGCGTCTTCGAATTCCTTGAGCATCTGGCCTTCGCCGACCAGGAACTGGAAGTCTTCAGCCTTGCCGCCCGAGAAAGTCTCGCCGTCGATCTTGCCTTCGAAGTCCACGGTCACGCGGTCGCCGTCCACAGCGGCTTCACCGGCAGCGCGCTCGGTGAAGGTGCGACGCTGCTTGCGCAGGATGTCCACGGTCTTGTCGATGGCTGCGTCGTCCACGCTGGTGGTCAGCTTTTCCACTTCGGCAGCAGTCAGGTCGCCGATCTTGACTTCGGGCATGACTTCGAACACGGCTTCGAATTGCGCTTCGCCTTCGGCAGCGCCTTCCTTTTCGGTGATCTTGGGCTGACCGGCAACGCGCAGATCGGCTTCGTTCACGGCAGCGGCAAAAGCCTCGCCCACCTTGTCGTTCAGCACTTCGTATTGCACGGAGTAGCCATAACGCTGAGCCACGACGCTCATGGGCACCTTGCCGGGACGGAAACCGTCCATCTTCACCGTGCGCGCCACCTTCTTCAGGCGGGCATCCACTTCGGACTGGATTGCCGACAGGGGCACGCTCAGCGTGATCTTGCGCTCGAGCTTTTCAAGAGTTTCAACGTTAACGGCCATGATTTTTCCTAAGAGGGATGAGGACCGTGCAGATTGACTAACAACCCGCACCGTGTTGCGCAAAGTCACAGTGCGCGCACGCCCGGGATCGCCTGGGACATGCGGCACCACAAATTTCCAGAGCCTGCCCCGGTCATTGGCACCCGCGTCTGGCGCCGGGCATTTGTTCAAATCAGGAACAGGCGAAGCCGACCATTATAACGAGGCGCCGCGCAGGCTCCGCCATCGCCCTACAGGGGTTTGCCTTAAAAGCTGACACCGCAGCTGCACAGCAGGGGCCGGGAAAAGAAAAAGCCCGTAACGGCTTGGGGTTACGGGCTTGGGCAGCAGAGAGTGCCTGTATCTGGTGCGCGGAGCCGGACTCGAACCGGCACGGTGTTGCCACCGTCAGGACCTAAACCTGGTGCGTCTACCAATTTCGCCACCCGCGCGGTCAGCAATGCGCAAATCTACGCCTACTGAGGTCAAGACGCAGATTCTAGCCGCAAAATCGGCAGTCTTTCGCACAATCCAGGCTCAGGCCGTGTCCTTTCTGATGCGGAATGCCGCCGCATACATGGCGGGCAAGGCCAGCAGGGTCAGCACGGTCGCCACGATGAGGCCCCCCATGATGGCAACCGCCATGGGACCCCAGAACACGCTGCGCGACAGTGGAATCATGGCCAGTACGGCTGCTGCCGCCGTCAGCACGATGGGACGCAGCCTGTGCACGGCCGCCTCCACAATCGCATCCCAGGCCGGCACGCCGCGGGCACGCCCGCTTTCAATCTGGTCGATCAGAATCACCGAATTGCGCTGAATCATGCCCATCAAGGCCACGACGCCCAGCAGCGCCACAAAGCCGAAGGGGCGATTCAGCAGCAGCAAGGCCGCCGCCACACCGGGAATGCCCAAGGGGCCGGTGATGAACACCAGCAGCGAACGGCTGACGCTGCGCAACTGCAGCATGAGCAATGTGAAGGTCAGAAACAGCAGCACCGGGATACCCGCCACGATGGCGCCGGAGCCCTTGGAGCTTTCTTCCACGGCACCGGCCACCTCGATGCGATAACCGGTGTCACCGGCCGCATGCCAGCCGGCTTCCATCTTGCGCAGTTGCGGCAACAGCTCGTTGGTCAGCGTGGCGCCCTGCAGGCCCTCACGCACATCGCCTTGAACGGTGATCGCGAAGTTGCGCTTCTCGCGCCACATCACGCCCGGCTCCCAGACCATGACGGGCTTGGCAATCTGCGTGAGTGGAATGGACTGCCCGTTCGCCGTGGTGACATAGACAGTCGCGATATCCGTAATGGCATCGCGGTCCTGCTTGGGCGGGCGCATCACGATATCGATCAGCTTGTCGCCTTCACGGAACTGCCCCACGGTGGTGCCGCTGAAATTCATGCCCGTGGCTTCGGCGATCGACTGGCTGGTCACACCCAGGGCACGCGCCTTGTCCTGATCAACCTTCAGGCGTATGACCTTGACAGACTCGTTCCAGTTGTCGTTGACGCCACGCATATCCGCATTGGCTTGCATGAGCGCCTTGACTTCATCGGCGTAGGTGCGCAGCTTGGCAGGGTCCGAGCCCATGACACGGAACTGCACCGGATATTGCACGGGCGGCCCATTGGGCAGCAGCTTGGAACGCGCCCGCACCTCGGGGAACTCCTCGGCCATCAGCGCCGGCAGCTGCTTGCGGATTTCCTCGCGCGCCTTCAGGTCCTTGGTCACCAGAATGAACTGGGAGACGTTGTTCTGCGGAAAAACCTGGTCCAGCGGCAGATAGAAGCGCGGCGCTCCGGAGCCTATCCATTCGCTGACGGACTCCACGCCGTCGAGCTGCAAGAAGCGCTTTTCCACGCGCAGTGTCACTTCCTTGTTGGCCTGAAGGGAAGTGCCTTCGGGGAACCATATATCGACCAGCACTTCCGGACGGCTGGAATCGGGGAAGAACTGCTGCTGCACCTTGCCCATGCCGGCCAGGCCCAGCACGAACACCAGCACCGTGGCGGCTATCGTCAGCCAGCGGTGCTGCACGCACCAGTTCACCGTGCGGCGGAAGCGGTTGTAGAACGGCGTGTCGAACAGCTCATGCTCGCCCGCATCGGTGTTGATTCCCGCCTCCTCGGCCGACACCTCTCCGGACGCCACCTCGGGCGGCAGCTTGGCCGCATGCGGCGGCTTCTTGAGCAGCAGCAGGCCCAGATAGGGCACGAAGTACACGGAGGCGAACCAGCTGAGCACCAGGGCAATCACCGTCACCGCGAAGATGGCAAAGGTGTATTCGCCCGTCATGGATTTGGCCATGCCGATGGGCAGAAAGCCGGCAGCCGTGATCAGCGTACCGGTCAGCATGGGCTTGGAGGTGATCTCATAGGCAAAGGTGGCGGCGCGGTACTTGTCGTAGCCTTCCTCCATCTTTCGCACCATCATCTCCACGGCAATGATGGCGTCGTCCACCAGCAGGCCCAGCGCAATGATGAGCGAGCCCAGCGACACCTTGTGCAGACCGATATTCCAGTACCACATGGCCAGGAAGGTCGCGGCGAGCACCAGCGGAATGGTGATGCCCACCACCAGTCCGGGACGCGGGTCGATATACCAGCGCTTCCACAGCGGATGCTGCCCCGGGCGCTTGTGCAGGCCCAGGCTCAGAAAACTCACGGCCAGCACCACGACCACGGCTTCGACCAGCACCTGGAGAAACTCGCTGACCGAATCCGCCACCGCCTTGGGCTGGTTCTGCATATTGCTCAGCGTCACGCCCACGGGCAGGCTTTTGGCGATGCGCTCCGTGGCCTGTGTCAGCGCCTTGCCCAGGGCAATGATGTCGCCGCCCTTGACCATGGAAACTCCCAGGGCCACCGTAGGCTCGCCCTGAAAACGCACCATGACATTGGCCGGATCGGCATAGCCACGGCGCACTTCGGCGATATCCCCCAGCCTGAACTGTGCCCCGCCCTGGCCGATGATGGGCATGGCACGCAATTGCTCCAGGTCGTTGAACTGGCCCTGCACACGCAGCACAATGGTTTCGGCAGGCGTCTGCAAGGTACCGGCCGAGGCCACGGCATTTTGCTGGTTGAGCTGGTCGAGTACCTGCTTGAGGTTCAGCCCCATCTGCGTGGCTTTGTGCGACAGCTCCACATAGACCTTTTCGTCCTGCACGCCGAACTGCTCGACCTTGGCCACATCGGGCACCTGCAGCAGTTGCTGACGCACATCGTCGGCCAGAGTCTTGAGTTCCGCGTAGCTGAAGCCCTTGGCCTGCAGCGCATAGATCACGCCATAGACGTCGCCAAAGTCGTCATTGAAGAACGGCCCCTGCACGCCCTGAGGCAGGGTATAGCGCATATCCCCCACTTTCTTGCGCACCGTATACCAGAGCTGTGGCACTTCCTTGGGGGGAGAGTAGTCCTTGACCTGGAAGATGACTTGCGACTCGCCGGGCTTGGAATAGCTGCTGATCTTGTCGGCATAAGGCACTTCCTGCAGCGTGCGCTCGATCTTGTCCGTCACCTGCTGAGCCACCTGCTCGGCCGTCGCGCCAGGCCAGTAGGTACGAATGACCATGGCCCGGAAGGTGAATGGAGGGTCCTCGTCCTGCCCCAGCTGAAAAAAGGCCGCAAAGCCCAGCAGCATCAGCACGACGATGAAGTAGCGCGTCAGCGCCACATGATCGAGCGCCCAGCGGGAAAGATTGAAATGCGCACCACCGGTCTTTTTGTGTCCAGTGCCGCTCATTTGCCCGCCTCCGCAGCGACTGCAGGCTGAGACGCTCCAGATTCAGGAGCATTCTGCATTCTATCCACCTGCGTTTTGTGCTGATCTGATACAGAGTTTTGTGGCGGCTTGGCGTATTTATCGCGATATACCGTCACCTTCTGGCCAGGGGTCAGCACATGGGCGCCTGTGGCCACCACCTGCATGCCGGGTTGCAGACCCGAGGCAATCACCGCCTCATTACCGTCGGCGCTGGCAATCTGCACCGGCTGCAGCTTCACCGAGCTGCTGGCCGCGTCATAGAGCCAGACGGCCGTACCCTGACCGTTACCGCCCTCCTGGCGCAAGGCCGTGGTTGGCAACTTGATGACCTGGCTGCCTACGGCTTCGCCGCTGACGCCCATGCCCTCTGGCATGACATGCACGGTGGCTCCCAATGCGGGCAGGTCCGTTCCCTGCAGAGCGGCCTTGACCACATAGGTGCGTGTGGCCGGATCGGCGCTGGCCGCCACCTCACGCACCAGGGCGTTGATCACGCGCGACTCATCCGACCAGGGCCTGACCTTGACGCCTTGCCCAGGCTTGATGGCGCTGCGCCGGTCTTCCGGCACGCTGAACACCGCATCGCGCGCGCCATCCTGGGCGATCCGCACCACGGGCGTGCCGGCCGCAACCACCTGACCGGGTTCGGCCTCCACGGCGGTGACCACGCCATCGGCATCGGCCAGCAACTGGGTGTAGTTCTCCTGATTGGACTGGCTGGAGAGCTGGGCTCGCGCCTGGTCGAGCGAGGCCTGAGCCGCCTTCAGATTGGCCTCGTAGCGCTCCATCTCTGCGGCGCTGATGAAGTTCTGGGCTCGCAGCGTGCGAAAACGCTTGGCATTGGCCTCGGCCAGATCGCGCTGCGTGGTGGCCGAGGCCAGCTGGGCGCGCGCGGCATCGGCACCGAGCTGATAGTCACGCGCATCCAGGCGCGCCAGCACCTGTCCGGCCTTCACATGCTGGCCCAGCTCCACCTCGCGCCTGGTGATCTTGCCCGCCACGCGAAAGCCGAGGCGAGACTCCACACGGGCCCGCACATCGCCCGAATATTCCTGGGCAGATTCGATCTGCCCCTCACCCACGGTCACCAGCTTGACGGCACGCACCGGCTCGGGCGCAGCCTCCTTCTTGGAACAGGCCGACAACATGACAGCAGCCGCCACGATGGACAGCGCAGCCAAGGGCACGGCAGGCCGGCGCGGCAAAGACAACATTGCAAAACGACGAGAAGACGAAACAGCCATGGTGTTCTGGGCTTGTAAAAATAGGAAAAGCGCAGCCGCCGGGCAGGCCGCTGCACCAAAGTCAGCGCTGATTGTGCACGCACGTGCGCTTTTGCGCCGTCTTTTTATGGGCCGCCGCAAGCCGGCAAGCCCGCCCGGTCCACAATACGGGCGTGAACCATATGCCCCCAGCAAGCACCGTCGCCAATGCGCCGGCCAGCATCAACCATTACGAGAATTTTCCCGTCGCCTCCTGGCTGTGCCCGCCACGGCTGCGCGCGCCCATTGCCGCCATCTACCACTTTGCACGCACCGCCGACGACCTGGCCGACGAAGGGGATCATTGCGCAGAGAAGCGCCTGGCACAGTTGCAGCAATATGCCGCCGATCTGCAGCAGCTGGGCAGCGCCGGCGAAGCCGCCATGCTGACGCGAACCTCCTGGCCCCATATCTTCGGCCCGCTGGCAGTTCAGGTTCAGGCCCATGGCCTGCCCAAGCCATTGCTGGCCGACCTGCTCAGCGCCTTCGAGCAGGATGTGCGCATGACGGCCGCCCAGGCCCACTACACCGACATGGCCCAGTTGCTGGATTACTGCCGCCGCTCTGCCAACCCGGTCGGCCGCCTGCTGCTGCATCTGTATGGCGTGGTCAACGCCAAGGCACTGATTCAGAGTGACGCCATCTGCACCGCACTGCAGCTCATCAACTTCTGGCAGGATCTGAGCCAGGACTTGCCGCGCCAGCGCCACTACCTGCCGGATGCCGATCTGACCCGCCACGGCCTGGTGCGCCGAGCCATCAAGCCCGAAGCAACGGCATTGACGCCCGAGCTTCAATCTTTGCTGGGCGAGCTCAACCGCCAGGCCCGCAGCCTGATGAACCATGGTGCGCCCCTGGTACATCAACTGCCCGGCCGTACGGGCTGGGAGCTGCGTCTGGTCGTGCAAGGCGGCCTGCGCATGCTGGACAGACTGGACGCCATGCAGGGGCGCAACCTCTATCAGCGCATCAAGCTGGGCAAGCTCGACATGGCCGTCATGCTCTGGCAAGCCCTGCGCATGTGATCGAAGCAAGATAGCCCTGAACCCTTGCTTTACCTGCGCAGGTCGCTATTGAATTTGAAGTCCAACCAGGTGCATGCCGCGCATTTCACTATTGTGTCGGCCGACAACCCGCATCATGGGACAATGCTCCCCCTATGAATCCGGATCAGTACGTCCAAGACAAAGCCGCCTCTTCGGGCAGCAGCTTCTATTACGCCTTTCTCTTCTTGCCCAAGGAGCGCCGCGCCGCCATCACGGCTTTCTATGCCTTCTGCCGCGAAGTGGATGACGTGGTCGACGAGGTCACGGACCCCGGCGTGGCCGCCACCAAGCTGGCCTGGTGGAAGACCGAGGTGCACAGGGCCTTCACCAGCCAGTCCGCCCATCCCGTGATGCAGGCACTGATGCCCCACGCCAAGACCTATGGCATCGAAGAGCGCCATCTGCAGGCCGTCATCGAAGGCTGCCAGATGGATCTGGATCAGACCCGCTATCTGGACTTTGCCGGCCTGCAGCGCTACTGCCATCTGGTCGCCGGCGTGGTCGGCGAAGTCGCCGCCCGCATCTTCGGCCAGACCGACGAGCGCACCACCGAATACGCCCACACGCTGGGTCAGGCCCTGCAGCTGACCAATATCATCCGCGACGTGGGCGAAGACGCCATGCGCGGCCGTATCTACCTGCCCATCAGCGAGCTGCAGCAGTTCGACGTCAAGGCCCACGAGATCAACAAGCGCGAGTATTCTGATCGCTTCACGGCGCTGATGCGCTTTCAGGCCGAGCGTGCCCACAGCCTCTATGACAAGGCACTGGGCCTGCTGCCCGATGCCGATCGCCACGCACAAAAGCCCGGCCTCATGATGGCCAGCATCTACCGCACCCTGCTGCGCGAAATCGAGTCCGAGAACTTCCAGGTGCTGCACCAGCGCATCAGCCTCACACCGCTGCGCAAATTCTGGCTGGTCTGGAAGATGCAGGCACTGGGCCGCATGTAAGCGCGCCATGCAAGTTGCCATCATCGGTGGCGGCTGGGCCGGCATGGCTGCCGCAGTACAGCTCTCGCTAGGCGGCCATCAGCCCACGGTTTTCGAAGCCGGCCGCCAGCTCGGTGGCCGGGCCCGCAATCTGGAACTGCCGGGCGGCACCTTCGCCGACAACGGCCAGCATATTCTGATCGGCGCCTATGCCGAATGCCTGCGACTCATGCGCGCCGTGGGCGTGGCGCCGGAACAAGCCCTGCTGCGCAGGCCACTGGCCATGCGCCATGCCGATGGCAGCGGCCTGAGCTTTCCCGAACTGCCCGCGCCTCTCGACGCCCTGGTCGGAATTGTCAGCGCCAGAGGCTGGTCGCTACGCGAACGTGCCGCCCTGCTGGGCCGTGCCCTGCGCTGGCGCCTTCAGGGCTTTCGATGCGCAGATGCTGCAACCGTTGCCGATATCTGCAGCGGTCTACCAAATCGCCTGCTCGATGAATTCATCGAGCCGCTGTGCGTGTCAGCCCTCAATCTGCCAGCCGCACAGGCCAGCGGCAGCATCTTCCTGCGCGTGCTGCATGACGCGCTGTTCGCGGGCACGGGCGGCTCCCATTTTCTGCTGCCGCGCTGCGGACTCGGAGATCTGTTTCCGAACCCGGCCGCGCAATGGCTGCAAGACCGAGGGCATGCCGTGCATACGGCCAGCCGCATTCAGGAGCTGATTCCCCAGGGCCAGCAATGGCTGCTGCGCAGCTCCAACCCCGCCACTGCCGCAGAGTTGGAGCAATCGCGCTTTGATGCCGTGCTGCTGGCCTGCCCGCCTCAAGAAGCCGCTCGACTGGCCCTGCTGGCGGCCGAAGACCAGCGACTTCCCGCCCGCGACGGCGTGCATTACCAGCACTGGGCACAGAGCGCGCAGGCGCTGGAGCACACGGCCATTGCCACGGTCTATACGCGCAGCAGCCATCGCCTTGCAGTCGGGCTGCCGTGGCTGGCACTGCAACCCGACGCCCAGGCTCCAGCCCAATTTGTGTTCGACCGCAGTCATCTGCAGCCCGCCGATGGTGCCCAGCAAGGTCTGATGGCATTTGTCGTCAGCGACTGCCGCACAGACCGCGAGACCCTGGAGCGGCAGGTGCTGGAACAAGCCCGTCAACAGCTGGGCTGGCAAGACATTCAAGCCGTGCTGACCGTGGTTGAAAAGCGCGCCACATTTGCCTGCAGACCCGACGTGAAGCGCCCAGGCATGAAGCTAGGCCATGGCCTCTGGGCTTGCGGCGACTATGTGAGCGGGCCCTACCCGGCGACGCTTGAAGGTGCGGTGCGTTGCGGGATGACGGCTGCCGACGAGCTGGTCCGCAAGGACCAGGACTGAGTAGCTCTAGCGCAAACCCTATCAGCACAATCCTGATGCCCGGATCGCGCTGCCGCAGGCGGTTTGACAGCGATTTGACAGCCACAGTTGCAACCATGGCTTGAGAGGCAATCTCTCAGCCGCATAAAGCCAAAAGCAACGGAGACAACATGGCATCCACGTTCGACAAGTCCACTCGCGAAATTCTGAGCATCTCGCGCCGTCACCTGCTGACCGGCGCCGGAGCCCTGGCCTGCAGCAGCATGCTGCCCGGCATGGCCCGCGCTGCCGATGACAGCTGGCCCAACCGCCCGATTCGCTTTGTCGTGCCGTTTGCGCCTGGCGGCAGCTCTGAGATCGTGGCCCGCTCCACCGCAGCCGAGCTGTCCAAGACCATCGGTCAGAACGTATTCGTGGACAACAAGCCCGGCGCCGCAGGCAATATCGCCATGCAGGAAGTGGCTCGCGCCGATGACCAGAGCACGGTCATCCTCGGCCATATCGGCACACTGGCCGTCAACCCCTATATTTTTGACAAGCTGCCCTGGGACCCCAAAAAGGACTTTGTGCCCGTGAGCCTGCTGGCCAAGGTGCCAAGCCTCTATGTGGTGCACCCCGATCTGCCCGTCAAGAACATTGCCGATCTGGTGGCCTATGCCAAGAAGAATCCCGGCAAGCTCAGCTATGGCTCGGCCGGCAATGGCAGTGCAGGTCATCTGGCATTCGAGTATCTGAAGATGACGGCCGACATCTTCATGCTCCACGTGCCTTATCGCGGCACCGGCCCCATGATGACAGACCTGCTCTCGGGCCGTCTTGATGCGGCCTCGGTCGGCGCCGCCGCGCTGCTGCCCTTCATCAAGGCCGGCAAGGTGCGCTGCATTGCCACCGGCTCGACCAAGCGCCTGACGCAACTGCCTGATGTGCCTACGGTGGCAGAGCAGGGTTTTGCGGGCTTCGAGATGACCCAGTGGTACGGCATGCTGGCCCCTTCCAGCCTGCCCCGCGCCCATGTGGACAAGCTGGCCGCAGAATGCGCCAAGGCCGTCAAGGCACCCGATGCGCTCAAGCGCCTCCAAGGCGATGCGGCCGAACCCATTGGCAGCACGCCTGAGCAGTTTGCCCAGTTCATCAGCATCGAGCAGAACCGCTGGCAAAAAGTGCTCAAGCGCGCACAGGTGAAACCGGGTTGAGCGCCCGGGGCGCCACAGGCCTTCCCTCTTTCTCGTTGCAGTAGGGAAGATCTGCTCGGGCCATTGGGCCTGGCTGCGGGGCAGGGCTCAGTGGCTCTCTATCCACCACTGGATGATGATTTTGGCAAGATAGCCGACAAAGCCCACGCCCAGACCCAGAAAAATCACAAAGGTGCCGAACTTGCCTGCCTTGGACTGACGCGCCAACTGCAGGATGATGAACACCATGAACAAGATGAAGGCTCCCACGCCCCAGGTCAGGAAAAAGTGGGCAATCTGCTCTTCCGTATAGCCGAATATCACGACAACCAGGTCCTTACAGCCTTTGCCAGGCCCTGGTCGCGCAGCGCTCAGACGGCACGCACCATCTCGTCATCCCTGGCAGGGAATGCAGCGGCATCCACCAGGTCCCGATAGGCATGCCAGCTGGCATGGCCCAGCAGGGGCATCACAACCACCAGCCCCAGCAGATAGCTGCCAAGGCCCAGCAAAGTCAACATCACAATCAGCGCCGCCCACAAGGCCATCGGGCCCGGGTTGGCCAGCACCACGGACCAACTGGTCAGCACGGCCTGGCGCACGGTCACTCGCCTGTCCAGCATCAGCGGCATGGCCACCACGCTGGACGCAAAAATCGGAGCAGCCAGAAAGCTGCCCAAAGCCATCCATTGCACAAACAGCTGACCATCTCTGGCCAGCACCACATGCGCAATGAAATCCTGCAGGGTTTGCACACGCACGGGCGACATCACGGTGATCAGCGACGCAGAAATCAGCACCCAGCCCGTGGCCGCCAGCGCCAGCAAGGCGCCGAACCGAACCATGCACCAGTACCCTCCCCGGCCCGTGGCATGGCAGCTCTGCCATTGCGTCCAGGTGCGGCGGATCAGACCCCAGTCTGCCACCTCACCGCGCTCGATGGCCCGGCTGATGGCATAGAGGCTGGTGGCCACCAGAGGCCCCACCACCAGAAAGCCCGACAAGGCTCCTGCCATCAACCAGAAGCGATTGTGCCCCAGGGTCAGGATTGCTGCACCGATCAGGATCAAGGCCAGACCATGAGCCAGACTGATTAACGGAGCCTTAGAAATGTCCTGCAAGGCTCTGGACAGCCACACCAGAGGCCGGCTCCAGGCAATGGTTCGCACAGGTGCCAGCGGAGGTGGCGTGAGAAGGCAGGCAGACAGACAGGTAGGCATAGGCGGTCCTTGTTCGCTGACCCGCAAAGCTCCCGCTCGTCCCGGTCAACGATCTGCCAGCCCCTGACACAACTGCCAAAGGCTGGCGACTGTGACGTGGGGTTCAGGACCCACGCAAGGCCATGCTACCTGCCCGCGGTTGAGCCAGACTGCGTGCATACCCGCATCCATGGCGCCCCGGGCATCCAGCTGCGCATCGTCGCCGATGTGCAGCACATGCTCGGGGGCCACGCCGGCCGCATCCGCTGCGGCCTGGAAAAACCGCGTCTCGGGTTTGGCCATGCCGGCTGTGCTGGCAGACAGCGAGGCGCGAAAATGCTCGCCGATACCCACCACATGCACATTCGCATTGCCGTTGGACAGGGCCACCACCGGCCAGCGCTGCGAGAGAAACTGCAAGGCCGGCAAGGCGTCGTCAAACAGTTCGACCCGCTGGCGAGCGGCAAAGAACTCGTCAAAGGCCGGTTCGGCCAGGGCAGGATCGTCGCCGGCGCGGGTCAGCGCCAGCCGGATGGACTCGCGGCGCAGGCCGCTGAGGTCGGCTTTCAGATCCGGGCGCAATGTCACGATTTCATGGCGCAAGGCGCGCACCTTGTCCGTATCGCCCAGGT
This sequence comes from Comamonas sp. Z3, assembly GCF_008121565.1. Classification (NCBI taxonomy): domain Bacteria; kingdom Pseudomonadati; phylum Pseudomonadota; class Betaproteobacteria; order Burkholderiales; family Comamonadaceae; genus Comamonas; species Comamonas sp. Z3. The sequence goes on along the minus strand of NZ_VOQU01000001.1, from coordinate 36,552 downwards.
GCTCGGCCGTACAGGGGGCATGCTGCGCGAGCCACTGCAGCAAAACGCCCTCTGCCTTGGCAATCGTGGGCCAGATGGGCCAGAGCGTGTCGTCCAGATCCAGGCTGATGGCGCGAATCTGTCCGCTGTGGCGCAGGCGCTGAAGGGTTTCAATGGCAGGGGCTGTGGTGTCTTGGGATTGCATGCCCCGAAGAATAGCGGCCCGGCTAATGCCGCAGAGCGGCTGCGCCTATCCGATTAGCTGACACAATTGCGCCATGCCATCACGCTTTGCGCCCGAACCCCGCTTCCGTCACGACCAATCCGCACGCACCGGAATCCTGCTGTGCAATCTGGGCACGCCGACCGCCCCCACGGCTGCGGCAGTGCGCCCTTATCTGGCGGAGTTTCTCGGTGACGATCGCGTGGTCGAGATTCCCAAGCTCGCCTGGTGGCCGATTCTGCACGGCATCATCCTGCGCACCCGTCCGGCCAAGTCGGCCGCCAAGTACGCCACCGTCTGGCATGAAAAGGACGGCTCCCCGCTGCTGCACTGGACCACGCGCCAGGCCACCTTGCTGCGCGGCTGGCTGGGCGAGCGCGGCCACAATGTGCTGGTGCTGCCGGCCATGCGCTACGGCACGCCGTCCATTGCGGCCCAGCTGGATTCACTCAAGAAAGACGGCGCGACGCGCATCCTGATCCTGCCGCTGTACCCCCAGTATTCGGGCACGACCACGGCCAGCGTGTTCGATGCCGTCTACGACTGGGCCAGGACCCAGCGTCACATTCCCGAACTGCGTTTTGTCAACCGCTACCACGACGATGCCGGCTACATCGAAGCACTGGCACAGCGCATCGAAGCCCACTGGCGCGGCCATGGTCGCGGGGACAAGCTGGTCATGAGCTTTCATGGTGTGCCAGAGCGCACCCTGCATCTGGGCGACCCCTATCACTGCGAATCGCACAAGACGGCACGCCTGCTGGCCGAGCGGCTCAAGCTCGGCAAGGAGCAGTATCTGGTGACCTTCCAGTCGCGCTTTGGCAAGGCCAAATGGCTGGAGCCCTATACCGAACCCTCGCTGATTGCCATGGCCCAGGCCGGCACCCGGCGTGTCGATGTGGTCTGCCCCGGCTTTACCAGCGACTGTCTGGAGACGCTGGAGGAAATCAAGCAGGAAGCGCGTGAAGCCTTTTTGCATGCGGGCGGCCAGCAGTTCGAGTACATAGACTGCCTCAACGACAGTGCACCCTGGATCACCGCACTCAGCGATATTGCCCAGCGGCATATGCAAGGCTGGCCCACCGGGCGCGAGGACGATGCCGAGCTCAATGCCCGCGCCCAGCACGCCAAGGCGGCCGGCGCGCCGCTGTAGGCGGCCATCCAGCGAACTGGCACGGCATATGCTGCCTCCGGCAGCATGCATATTCACGCCCGCTCCATTCGCTATTTCGACATGATTCGCCGTTGCGGCTCCATACGCGAGGCCGCACGCCATCTGCATGTGGCTTCGTCGGCAGTCAACCGCCAGTTGCTGCAGCTTGAGGACGAAATCGGCAGCCCGCTGTTCGAGCGCCTGAGCTCGGGCCTGCGGCTCACGGCCGCTGGCGAAGTGTTTTCGCGCCATGTGATCACGGTGCTGCAGGACGAGCACCGCCTCAGCACCGAACTGGAGCTGCTGCGCGGCGTGCGTCGCGGCTCGGTCAGCGTGGCCGCAGTGGAAGGCCTGAACGCCGACCTGATGCCGGCCGTGCTCACGCAGATGCACAGGCGCTACCCCACGATTCAGATTCATGTGCGCACCTGCGGCTCCCAGCAGGCGGCACAGGCCGTGATTCAGGGCGATGCGGACGTGGGCATAGGCTTTTCGGTCAAGCGCCACGACAATCTGCGCCAATGCACCATGGGCCGCTTTGCGCTGGGTGCCATCGTGCCGCCCAAGCACCCGATTGCCCAGTTGGAGCGCGTGGACTTTGCGCAATGCGCGACCTTTCCGCTGATTCTGCCCACGCCCGAACTCTCCATGCACGACTTGCTGCAACCCTTGCTGGCGCACCACAAGCGTGCATTGCAGGTGTTGCTGGAAACCTCGTCCATCGAGCTGGCCAAGAGTCTTGCCGAACGCGGCGTGGGCATTTTCTTCCAGAGCCGCCTGGGGCTGGAGCGCGAGCTGCGCGAAGGCCGGCTGGTCCATGTGCCGCTGGATACCCCCACCACGCTGTACTCCGAACTCGGCGTCTATGTGCGTGCAGGACGCACGCTGCCATCGGCACTCGACGCCTTCAACCGCATCGCGGCCGATGCCATAGAAAGCCGCGAGGACGAGGAAAGCGTCGCCCTGCGTGAATGGGTGGCACGCACGCAGACCGCTGCTGCGGCGGCTTCCGCCAGGAGCTGAGACCACCCTCGGCCTGTGCCTGCACCGGCATTGTGCACATCGCTTCTCGCGAATGCACCAATGCCGTGCAAAGCTTTCCCCGTCAGCGATTAGCGCTCACATTTTTAGATCACCCTGCAGCAAAAGCTGCGCTATCCAGCACGGACTGCGCTTTCTAAACTGACTCCAGTTCTTCAGTTTCTGGACGCCATTTGTGAGCACCTCTGCCCTCCCCCTCATCGACATCAGCGGCCTGCGCAGCCATGACCCTGTGGATCAGCACCTGGTGGCCGAGCAGCTGCGCCAGGCTTGCGAACAGCGCGGCTTCTTCTATATCACCGGCCATGGCATAGACCCGGCGCTGATCAGCAGCCTGTTTGCCGCCAGCCAGCGCTTCTTTGACCTGCCCATGACCGAAAAGCTGGCCGTGGACAAAAAGCTCTCCCGCTGCAATCGCGGCTATGAGCCGCTGCGCGCCCAGACGCTGGAGAGCGGCGCACCGCCCGATCTCAAGGAAAGCTTTTACGCCGGCGCCGAGGTCGCGGCCAACGATGCGCGCGTGCTGGCCGGCCGCTTCAATACCGGCCCCAACCAATGGCCCGAAACCCTGCCCGACTTCCGCGCCGTGATGCAGAACTATTACCAGGCCGCCTACGGTCTGGGCGCTACCATTGTGCGCGGCCTGGCCTTGTCGCTGGGCGTGCCGGTCAGCCACTTCGACGGCTATCTCAAGGAGGCCGCCGCGACCCTGCGCCTGCTGCATTACCCGCCCCAGCCGGCCAACCCTGAACCCGGCGAGAAAGGCTGCGGCGAGCACACGGACTTCGGCGGCGTGACCTTGCTGCTGCAGGACGAGGCCGGCGGCCTGCAGGTCTGGGACAAGGATCTCGGCAGCTGGATCGACGCGCCCCCCGTGCCCGGCGCCTTCGTCGTCAACATCGGCGATCTGTTCGCACGCTGGACCAACGACCGCTATGTCTCTACCTTGCACCGGGTCATCAATGTCTCGGGTCGCGAACGCTATTCCGTGCCCTTTTTCTTCACGGGCAACCCGCTGCACAAGGTGGAATGCATTCCCACCTGCCTGGACGAGGGTGAGCAGCCCAGATACCCGGCTGTCACGGTGGAGCAGCACCAGATCGAATGCTATCGCCGCACCTACGGTTGACGGAGGCCACCATGAAAAGCTCACGCAATATGGTGCTGATCCACGGGGCCTGGCAGGGCAGTTGGGCTTTTGCGGCCTGGACGCCGCTGCTGCAGGCCCGAGGCTGGAAGGTGCTTGCCGTCAATCTGCCGGGCAACGATGCAGCCGCCGAAGATGACAGCTGCGCCAATCTCGACGGCTACACCGCCCATGTGCTGCGCGTGCTGGAATCGCTGGACGGCCCTGCGGTGGTGGTCGGTCACAGCGGTGGCGGCATGACGGCATCTCAGGTCGCCCAGGCCGCCCCCGAGCGGGTCAGCGCACTGGTCTACCTGGCCGGAATGATGCTGCCCAGCGGCATGAGCTATGGCGATGTAATCGCGCAATGCCGCGCCGCCGATCCGGGCTTTGACTACCAGGGCATAGGCCCGCATCTGGCCTGGAACGAGCAGCGCAATGCCAGCAGCGTGCCGCTGGAAGCCGCCATGGCCTTGTTCCTGCATGACTGCCCGCCGACCGCAGCGCTCAAGGCGGCCAGCCGTCTCTGCGTCCAGCCCGAAGCGGGCCGGGCCATGGTGAACCGGCTCAGCGCCGAGCGTTTTGGCCAGGTGCCACGGATCTATGTGGAATGTCGCCAGGACCGCTCCGTGACGCTGCCGCTGCAGCAACGCATGCAGCAGCTCACGCCGGGCGCCCGGCGCATCAGCCTCGATTGCGGCCATGTGCCCCAGCTGGCCTGCCCTCAGGCCCTGAGCGACGCCTTGCTGCCGGCTTTAGATGAAATCCAATCGAAACCTTTTATGAGCTTGCGCATGCCGCTCATCAATGTATAGCAACCAATTACCCAAAACTCGCATTCTTCAGGAGTTATTCATGACGCGCCCCGCCACCTACTTCAAACGCTCCGCCCTTTTCACCATGCTCGTCGCCTGTGGCGCAGCGGCCCAGGCAGCCGACAAGCTCACGGTACAGCTCGACTGGCTGCCCGGGGGCGACAAGTCCTTTGTCTATGCCGGCGTGCAGCAAGGCTTTTTCAAGGACGAAGGCCTGGACGTGAAGATCGTTCCCGGCCGAGGCTCGGCCGATGCCGTGACCAAGGTGGCCTCGGGCTCTGCCGATGTGGGTTTTGGCGGTATCTCAGCGCTGATGATGGCCGCTGCCGAAGGCAGGATTCCCGTCAAGGCCGTGATGTCGCTGTATTCCAAACAGCCCGATGCGCTGTTCACGCGCGCCGACAGCAAGATCAGGAGCCTCAAGGACATGGAAGGCAAGACGGTGGCCATGCCCACCTTCTCCTCGTCGAATGCCTTGTGGCCCATCGTGCTGCAGAAGAACGGCGTGGACGCCAGCAAGATCAAGGTCATCAAGTCGGACCCGGCCACGCTGGCTCCCATGCTGGCCCAGGGCCGCGTGGATGCGACCATCAACTGGGTGACCGTGGGTCCGGCCTTCGGCGCCGTGCTCAAGCAGGCCGGCAAGGAGCTTTCGGTCCTGCCCTGGACGCAGTTCGGTCTGGACGGCTATGGCTGGTCCGTCATGGCCAGCGACAGGACCATCAAGGAGCGCCCCGAAGTGCTCAAGCGCTATGTGCGGGCACTGGGAAAGTCGCTGGAGTTCTCCATCCAGAACCCGCAAAAGGCGGCCGAGTCGCTGAAGGCCCAGGTGCCCGAAGCCGACCTTGCCGTGGTCAAGGCCGAATTTGAAGCCTCCATCCCGCTGCTCAGGAACGAGATCAGCCAGCGCGACGGCCTGGGCAAATTCGAGCCCCGGCTGCTGGCTGCCACCTGGGGCTGGGTGGCACAGTCCATGAGTTACGACCTCAAGAAGGTCGACCCGGAAACGCTGGTGGATCGCCGCTTTCTGAGCCAGTAAATCCCATGCGGGGGCGTCGCTGCGCCGCCCTCGCGCTCCCGCCCTTGTTCTTTCCTTGATCGCCTGCCATGCAATACGTAATCGATCTGAACGCGGTCACCCAGACCTTTGTCTCCAGCGATGGCAGCCCCGTCACGGCCCTGCAGGGCGTGGACCTCCATCTGCGCCGCCACGAATTCGTCTCGCTGATCGGCCCCTCGGGCTGCGGCAAGTCCACCATATTGCGCCTGATTGCGGGCCTGATCCGCCCCAGCAGCGGCGAGGTACGCATCTTCGATCTGCCCGTGACCGAACCACGCGACGAGATCGGCATGGTGTTCCAGAAGCCCACGCTGCTGCCCTGGCTCTCGGTGCTTGACAACATCACCTTCCCCATGCGCCACAAATACGGCCATGTGGAAATGAAGGAAGAGGCCCGCGCCCAGCAGTTGCTGGAGATGATCGGCCTCAGGGATTTCGGCCACAAGCGGCCCCACGAACTCTCGGGCGGCATGCAGCAGCGCGTCGCGATTGCACGCTCCTTGCTCCACGACCCGGACATCTTGCTGATGGACGAGCCCTTTTCGGCGCTGGACGCACTCACCCGCGACGAAATGAGCCTGGAGCTGCTGCGCATCTGGAACGAGCGCCCCAAGACCGTGGTCTTTGTGACCCACTCCATCCAGGAGGCCTTGCTGCTATCCGACCGCATCGTGGTCATGAGCGCCCGCCCGGGCCGCGTGGCCGACATCATCGATGTGCCGCTGGCACGCCCGCGCAGCATGGCCACTCTGGCCGATCCCGTGTTCACCGAAATGGCCAACGAGATTCGTCTCCAGGTCTTCAGCAAACACCCCGCACACGCCTGAAGATCCTCCCGCAGCCCCAAGAGGCCCCTATGTCTGCCCTCATACAACGCCATGCTTCGCTGCTGGTTTTCCTCGCCGTCCTGCTGTTCTGGGAGGGCACCTGCCGCCTGGCGCATATACCCGAGTACATTTTTCCCGCTCCCAGCCAGATCTGGCTGGCTGCTTCCGAGATGGGGCTGCAGCGCTGGCTGGAGCATGTCACGGCCACCTTGCAGGTCGCGCTCATCGGCTATGCGCTGGCGATCGCACTGGCCATTCCGCTGGCCATCGCCATCACGCGATCGCAGCTGCTCTCGAAAATCATCATGCCCTGGCTGGTGGTGATCCAGTCCACCCCCATCGTGGCCGTCGCCCCCATCATCGTCGTCACTCTGGGCGCCGGCCTGCTGCCCCGCGTGGTCATCACTACGCTGATTGCCTTTTTCCCGCTGGTGGTTTCCACCGCCCTGGGCCTGGCCTCGGTGCCGGCTGAGCTGGTGGAGCTGTCGCGCTCGCTGCGCGCCACCACCAGCCGCCAGTACTGGCAGATTCGCATGCCGTTTGCCGTGCCCTATGTGTTTTCGGCCCTCAAGGTCTCCATCACGCTGGCGATTGTGGGCGCCGTGGTCGCCGAGTTCGTGGCTGCGGAAAAGGGCCTGGGCTATCTGATTCTGTTTGCCACCTCCTCCTTCAAGGTGCCCGTGGCCTTTGCCGCACTGGCACTGCTGGTGCTGTGCAGCCTGCTGCTCTATGGTGGCGTGCAGCAGTTGCACAAGCGCTTCTTTCCCTGGAGCCAGAGCACTCCTGCCTGATCAACACAAGGACCGCCACCATGACAGACAAGAACTTCCCCCCTCAGGGCCTGACGCCCTCTACCGAGCAAATCCAGCGCAATCTGCGTCGCGCCCAGGACGTGGCCCAGCGCGCCACCCAGATGGGCCACCACCCCTTCGGCGCCGTGCTGGTGGGCCCCGATCAGGAGACCGTGCTCATGGAGCAGTGCAATATCGACACCGTCAACCACGCGGAATCGACCTTGGCTCGCATGGCGGCCACCAATTACACGGCCGAGTTTCTCTGGGGCTGCACGCTCTACACCAATGTGGAGCCCTGCTGCATGTGCGCCGGCACGGCCTACTGGGCCAATATCGGCCGCATCGTGTTCGGCATGACCGAGCACCGATTGCTGGAGTGCACGGGCAGCCATGGCGAGAATCCGACCATGAGCGTCTCGTCGCGCTATGTCTTCGATCATTGCCAGAAGGCCGTGGAACTGATCGGCCCCGTACCCGAGATGGAGGCCGAGATCGCCGCCCAGCAGCAAGCCTTCTGGGCGCAGCGCTGAGAACCACGCCAGCAGGACGCTGCCATGCTGCTCACCCATCCCTCGTCACCCCAGGCCGCGCAGGCCCTGGCCCGCAAGCTCGGCAACGCTGCCTGCTTCATCGCCGGGGGCACGCTGCTGCAGCAGTCATGGGCAGAGCCTCGCCTGGCGCCGTCGGCCACGCATTTCATCAATGTGATGCACTGGCCCGAGATGCAGCAGATCAGCCTCGGCCCGCAATATCTGCACATCGGTGCAGGCATGCGGCTGGAGGCCGTCCGCTGTCACCCCTGGGTTCAGCAGCACGCCCCCGTGCTCGTCCAGGCCCTGGATCAGCTAGGGGCCATGGGAATACGCCGCCTGGGAACTCTGGGCGGCAATGTAGGCTGGGGCGAAGGCGACTGCTGCCCGGTATTGCTGGCCATGGATGCGCAGGTCGAGTTGACGGACGGCAACCTGCAGTCGCTCGCGCAGACGCTCAAGCTCATGGACCGGCCCCTGATGCTCTCGTTCCTGCTGCCGCGCGGCGATGTGATGGAGCCCCGGCCACTGGTATTCGAGAAGATCGGCTATCGCGCGGCATTCTCCCCCGCGCGCCTGCGCATGGCCTTGCGCTGGAGCGATGCACAAAAGCGCCTGAACCTGGACCGCATTGCGGCGGCAGCCCCGGGCATAGGCGTGCACCGCCTGCAAGCCACGGAAAAGCTGCTGAGCTATGCGCAGGAGCTGCAGATCCGTCCCTCCCTCGGCGATATACGCACCACCTGCGAGCAAAGCCTGCCTCCCGATCTGGCCCGGATTGCCAGCCGCCTGATTGCCGGACATTGCGGGCTGCTGGCCTGAGCCATCATGGAATTCCACACCCCTCATCACATCCGCGAGCTGGGCCTGGAGGCTTTGCCGGTACGGCCCGATGCCAGGGCCAAGCTCGGCGGCAACCCGGGCTTTCTGAGCGACCGCATTCAGCCGGGTCAGCTGCGTGGAGCGATTCTCGGCAGCCCTCATCCCCATGCGCGCATTCTGCGTATCGATACCAGCGCCGCCCAAGCCCTGCCAGGCGTCCATGCCGTGGTTACCCATGCCGATATCCCCGGCATCAAGCACTATGGCTTGCGCAAGGTGGACCGGCCTGTGCTCTGCATCGACAAGGTGCGCCATGTGGGCGACCCGGTCGCCGCCGTTGCGGCCGTGGACATGGAGACGGCGCAGCAGGCTCTGGCGCTGATCCGGGTTGACTACGAACCCCTGCCCCCGGTCTGCGACCCGGACGCCGCCCTTGACGGCACGGCGGCCTCCGAGCAGCCGGTCCATCAGGACGGCAATCTGCTGCATGCCGCCAGCCACCGCCAGGGCGACATGTCTGCGGCCCGGGCAAGCACAGTGCACCGGGTACAGGACAGCTATGTCACGCCACGCCAGATGCATGCCTTTCTCGAGACCGAAGGCGGTGTGGCCGAGCCCGATGGCGCGGGCGGGCTGCGCCTGTTCTTCGGCGGCCACAACCCCGCGCGGGAAAAGCAGGTCATCGCCGACATGCTGGGCCTGCCGCACGACAGGGTTCACGCCGTGGCCACGCCCGTGGGCGGCTCCTACGGCGGCAAGGACGAGCTGACGATTCAACCCATCGCGGCCCTGCTGGCCTGGAGGGCGCAGCGCCCCGTGCGCTTGCATCTGACTCGTCCGCAATCCGTGGATCTGGGTGTCAAGCGACATCCCATGCAGATCGAAATGCAGACCGGCTGCGATGCACAGGGGCGGCTCACCTACCACCAGGTGCAGATAGTGGCCGACACCGGAGCCTATGCCACGCATGGCCCCGAGGTGCTGGATGCCGCGCTCGAGCATGCCCCCGGCCCCTACCGATATCTGGCTCTGGACCTCGGCGCCAGGCTGGCCTATACGAACAACGGTATCGCCGGTGCGTTCCGCGGCTTCGGCGCCGTGCAGGTGCAATTTGCACTCGAGCAGCAGATGGACAGACTGGCTGCGCTGGTCGGCATGACAGCTGACGCGTTTCGCGCCCTCAATCTCGCCGCTCCCGAGGCGCCCGGCCCGCTGGGCCAGCATGTCGTGCCGTTTGACGGCGCCCAGCGCGCACTCGATGTCGCCCGCCAGCAGCCGCTGTGGCGCGGGCCGCATCGCTGGGCCAGCGCGGACGGCCGCCATCTGCACGGCGTGGGCCTCACGCTGATCCATCGCAGCGACGGCTTTGGCAAGGGCGGGCCCAGCGACTGCCGCATGGAGCTGGCCCTGGCCGCCGACGGTGCGATCGAGCTGCGCTGTGGCTTCACCGAACTGGGACAGAACCTGGTCGGAACCATACAGAGCCTGGGCGCGCAGCATCTGGGCTGTTCCGCCGACGCGATCCGGCCGGTGCTGGGCGATACCCGGCTGACACCCGACTCGGGCCCGGTCGCCGCCTCGCGCGCCACCACGCTGGTATGGCGCGCCTTGCAGGAGGCGGCCCAGCCCTGGCAGCAAGCCTTGCTCCTGGCCGCCGCAAGACTGCTGCCCGATATCCCTCTGCGCTGCGGCGCATGGGGCCTGGAAAGCGCTGCGGGCCTGTGCCTGAGCTACGCCGATCTGGCAAAGGCATCGGGCGAACAAGCGCCCTGTATCTACATCGACCTGCGCGCAGAGGACCCGGAGGGCAACGCGCATGACACCCACTTCGTCTTCGGAGCCTGCGCCGCCATTGCCCAGGTACGCGTCGACACCTGGAGCGGCATGGTCCGGGTGCAGCGGCTGGTGATGTGCACGGCCCTGGGCCCCGTGGCATCGGCCCAGGGCTATCTGGGCCAGATGGAAGGCGGCGCCCTCATGGGCCTGGCCATGGGCACGCAGGAGGAGCTGGCTTGCCTGGACGGCCACTACCAGGCACGCAATCTCGACGGCTATCTGATCCCCACGCTGGCCGATGCCCCTGAAATGCAGGTGCTGGCGATCGAGAACATTCCCGAGGGCGATCCCATAGGACCGCGCGGAGCCGGCGAGATCAGCGTCAACCTGGCCCTGCCCGCAGTGGCCAATGCCCTGGCTGCCGCACTGCAGCGCCCCATCACGCAACTGCCCATGACCCCGGAGCGCGTGATCGCGCTGCTGGAAGCGGGCGCGGAGTCCTCCACACCATGACGACGACCCACATCCCGGAGCACGGCGGCAAGCCACCCGCAGCCAGCGCAAAGGAGGCCTCGGCTTTTGTGCTGCAGCTGAATCTGAACGGCCAGCCGGTCAGCGCCAGCTGCAGCCCCGATACCCGGCTGCTGACCTTGCTGCGCGAGCACTGGCACCTCACCGGGGCCAAGCCCGGCTGCGAAGTGGGGCGCTGCGGCGCCTGCATGGTCTGGCTCAATGCGGAGCCCGTGAACGCATGCCTGCTGATGGCCTATCAGATCCAGGGCCAGACGGTGCGCACCATCGAGTCCGTGGCACAGGACAGCGCCAGCGAACCGGTGCGCGACGCGCTGGCGCGCTGCGGCGGCGTGCAATGCGGCTATTGCACCTCCGGCATGGTCATGAGCATGAGCTGGCTGCACCAGCAGCAGCCCCGCCCCACGGCCGCCGAGGCCGAGGCCCAGATGTGCGGAAACCTTTGCCGCTGTACGGGCTATGGCGGTATCCGAAGGGCGGTGCAGGAGCTGTTTGCGGCCGGGCAACGCGCATGATTGTTCAAGATTAATAGCTGCAATCGCTTACTCACAAAGCGACTCAGCCACTTTTAACCACATTTATCAGAAATCACGCTGTTTGTTCGCCGGTTCATGACCCCAGGCAATAAGCAGACAAGTTTTTCTTGGTTGGCCCTCTCGCGGCAAGGCCGGACAATAGAGGCCCTGGGCATAGCCATGCCCCTGACGAATCGGCTTTGCCGACTCCTGCCATGAAAAACTCTCTGACACGCTATGCACTGGGTCTGGGCTTGAGCCTGGGCGCCACCGGTTGGGCGCTCGCGGCCCAGCCCCTGCTCAACCCCGAACAGCTGCAGCCACTGCTGCAGCAGGCCGATGTCCGCCTCATCGATATCCGCGACCCCAAAGCCTTCGAGGCCGGCCATATCGCCCAGGCCGCCAACGCCCCCTACGGCAAATGGCGCGGCCCGGCCACCAATCCTGGCGAGCTGCCCGACCAGGCCAAGCTGGTGGCGCTGGTCCAGTCCCTGGGCCTGACGCCAGCCACGCATGCCATCGTGATCTCCAGCGGTGCCGATGCCACGGACTTCGGTGCCGCGGCGCGTGTGTACTGGACGCTCAAGAGCCTGGGCCTCAAGGAGCTGTCCATCGTCAACGGCGGCATGAAGGCCTGGGAGGGTGCAGGCAAGCCGCTGGGCAAGACCCAGGTGCAGATTGCGCCCAGCAGCTACGCCCCGACTTTTGACGCCAACTGGCTGGCCACCCAGCAGGACGTGGGCAAGCATATCGACCTCTCCAACGCAGCCCTGGTGGACTCGCGCCCCGACGCCTTCTATCTGGGCAAGACCCGCGCGCCAGCCGCCAAGCTCTCGGGCACCTTGCCCGGCGCCCAGCAACTGGATTTCAATCAATGGTTTGTGCCCGGTACCTCGCGGTTCGTGGATGCAGCCAAGGCCCGGGAAATCGCTGCCAAGGTCCAGCGCCCGCAAGGCCAGGACATGGTGGCCTTCTGCAACACCGGTCACTGGGCGGCCACCGACTGGTTCGGCCTCTCCGAAATGGCAGGCCTGCCCAATGTGAAGCTGTATGCGGGGTCCATGGTCGACTGGACGCAATCCAAGGACGCGCCGCGCATGGCCAACCAGCCGGGCCGCGCCCAGTCATTGGCCTATGACGCCCAAAAATGGTGGGAAAAAACTTTTAAATGACTCCCCTGAGTCGCTTCGCGCCTTCCCCAAGCCGGGCGCCCCCAAGGGGGACGACAACTTCGCTGCAGGGCGGCCTTTGCTCGTTGTCTCTGATCTGGGTGCATGCCCTTTGCGGAAAGTGCGTCGCAGTCCTTACCCATCAATTCCATAAAGACATATGAAACGACTTCCCATAACCGCCTTGCTGGCGGTTTTCTTTGGCTGGCTGCTGTGGTCGGTCTCGGTGCGTCAGGCGGCGCTGTTTGCCGTGGGCATAGGCCTGGGCGCGGTGCTGGCCGGCAAGCGATTTGGCTTCACCACGGGCTGGCGCATGCTGGTCGAGGAAAAGGACGGCAGCGGCATCTTTGGCCAGTTGCTGCTGCTGGCGCTGGCTGCGGCACTGGCCATGCCTTTGCTGGGCCATTTCCCGGAGCTGACGGCAGCTCTCGGCCCACCCAGCATCAGCCTGCTGGTTGGAGCCTTTGTCTTCGGCCTGTGCATGCAGATCGCCGACGGTTGCGGCAGCGGCACGCTGTACAAAGCCGGCATGGGCATCCCCATGAACACGGCCATACTGCCCTTGTTCGCGATCGGCAGCTTTCTGGGCAGCCTGCACCTTGGCTGGTGGCTGGACCTGGGCAATACGGCACCCGTGGGCCTGGTCACGCAATGGGGCTGGGCTCCAGCGCTGATCGCCACGCTGGTCGCGCTGGCCGTGATCGCGGCAGGCGTGGCCCTGTATGTGAAAAAGGCCAATGCCGCCCTGAGCCGCCCGGCCAAGCCGCTGCTGGTGCGTAAATGGCTGGTGGGTGCCGTGCTGCTGGCTATCCTGGCTACGCTCAACCTGATCATTGCGGGCCAGCCCTGGGGCGTGGTCTACGGCTTTGGTCTGTGGGCCGCCAAGATCGCCAATGCCACTGGCGCCGTCGATCTGGCCAGCAACTGGTTCTGGAGCCAGCCCGGCAATGCGGCGCGCCTGCACGAGACCGTGCTGCTGGACGTGACCAGCATCACCAATATCGGGATTCTGGGCGGCGCATTGTGGATTGCCGCCGGCAAGCCCGCGGCAGCCAAGGCACTGACAGGCACACAATGGGTCGTGGCCCTGGTGGCGGGACTGGTGCTCGGCTACAGCTCGCGCCTGGCTTTCGGCTGCAATGTGGGCGCCATGCTCTCGGGCATCTCCACCGGCTCCATCCACGGCTGGATCTGGGTCCCACTGGCATTTGCAGGCACCATCTTCGGCCTGCGCATCCGCCGCCATTTCGGCTTCTGAGCAAGGAACCACCATGACCTCACCAAGCACCTTGCGCACCGTATTCTGGGCCGTGCTGCTCGTCTTTCTGGCCTGGGACTTTCATACATCGCCGGCCATTGACCTGCGCTTCGAAGCACCGCTGATTGCCGCCGGCTCCGGCCAGGCCGCACAGGGCGGGCATTGCTCCATGCCTGCCGGCAAGTAAGCGCCTCGACCCCACCCGACGCCCTGCCCGAGAAATGGTCAGGGCGTTTTTCTTTGGGGCCTGCTCAGGCCTCGGGCTTTTCCAGCTCAAAGCCAGCCGCCTCCCAGGCCGTCAGGCCACCGGACAATGGCCGGACGTTGCGAAATCCCGCACGCTGCAATTGCCTGGCCACGCGCGCGGCGGAGATCTCGTCGGGGCAGTCGCAATACACGACCAGGCCATGCTCATGCCGCTCACGCGGCAGCAAGTGCTCGTAGGCCGCCCTGCCCTTGCCCTGATGCTCCAGCCAGGAGCTGGCACCGGGAATATGACTCCGACCGAAGAGCAGGGGTTCGCGCACATCGATCACCGTCGGCATGATGCCCTGGGCGTTGAGCCCCGCCAGTTCCTCGACTGACATTCGCGGCATCTTCAGCGAACGCACCACGCGCTGCCTCTGCCACCACTTGCGCGCCACGAAGACCGCGAACGCCACGCACAGCAGCAGCAGCCCCCATTTGCCCAGGGCCGTCAGCACATCGAGCAGATCCTGCACCGTGGAACTGAACAGCGAGCCCAGAAACACCGCCGAGCCCACCCAGATCAGGGCCCCCAGCGTATCGAACAGCACGAAGGTGCGCAGCGGTGTGCCCACCACGCCGGCCAGCGCGCTGGCGATGGAGGCAAAGCCCGGCACGAACTTGGCCACCAGCAAAGACCTGGCGCCCCAGCGACCATAGACGGACTCTGTCTGACGGATGCAGGCATCGGGCGAGAGCGAAATGCGGCAGATACGTCCCAGCACCCGGTGCCCATAGGCTCTGCCTGCGTGGTACCAAAGCACATCGGCAATCAGCGCTGCGGCCACCGCAATCACGGTGAGCCAGCCCAGGCGTGCCAGGCTGCCGCCTTCCAGCGCTCCGGTCACCACCAGCACCGGATAGGCCGGGATGGGAGCGCCCAGTTGCTCCACCAGCACGTTGAGAAAGACAATGCCGAAGCCGTATTCCCGAATCAGATCGACGACAAAACCCATGACCCACGCTCCTTACCCCGACCGGGCTTAGCCACCGATGCTAGCGAGACGTGAACATCCCCGGGGCTGCGAGGTTGTTGCGCTTCAAGCCTGGTGCAGATGGGACAGAACGGCCTCGAAATGCGTGCTCACATTGAGCGCCGGCGCATGGCCGCAGTCCGGCACTTCCAGCCAGGTCAGCAGACCTCGGACACCGGGGCCGCGCTGCTGCATCTGCTCGGCCACCGGCTTGAGCACCAGATCGGACTCCTCGCCGCGCAGCAACAGCACGGGCAGTTGCAACGCGTCATAGTGATCCCAGAGCAGATAGTCGTTGTCATGCTCGGTGAACTGCTCGATCATGCGCGGGTCGTAATGCGGGGTGACGCGGCCGTCGTCGCAACGGCGCGTGCTGGTCTCGGTCAGCTTGCGCCACTCGAAATCGCTGAGCCAGCCATAGGGCTTGTAGGCCGCGCGGAAAAAGCCTTCCAGCTCGGCGACGGTGTCGAACACCGGTGGCCGGCCGGCGTAGCTCTTGATGCGGGCCAGTGCAGGCTCGGCCAGCTCGGGCGCATTGTCGTTGAGCGTAAGCGTGAGAATGCGGTGTCTGAGATCCGGCTCGAACAGGCCGGATGCGCAGACTGTGCCTATCGCACCGCCCATGCTGGTCCCCACCCAGTGCACCTGCTGCAGCGCCAGCGCATCCATCAGCTCGTGCGCCAGACGGGCATAGAAGCGCAGCCGATATTCCTCGCGCGGGTTGCGGCTCCACTGGCTCAGGCCGCGGCCCAGCGTATCCGGGCAGATGACGCGATAGCCTTGCGCCACGAGAAACTGCGCCAGTGCATCCATGTCGCGGCCCGTGCGTGCCAGGCCATGCCAGGCGATCACCGTGGCCTTGGTGGGGCCTTGCGGCTGCCAGTCAAGGTAATGAATCTCATAGCCCGCGCAAAGAGCATAGCAAGATGCGGGCAGGGGCAAGGCGGGAGATGTCTGGCTCATGATTTTTTGGATGAATTGGCCTTTAACGCTTATGCATCAAGCGCTTTAAGCTATAAAAATTGAAATGATCACTCCTTGAGCGATGCCGCAGCACGCAGCCGCCCGACAACGCCCGTGGGGAAGTAATAGACCGAGAGCACAAACAGCAGCCCCAGCCACAGCAGCCAGCGGTCCGGCGACAGCAGGGCCGACAGCCATGGCAGGCTGACGGTGGCCTCGCTGCCTAGCCGCAGCAAATCCTGCAGATAGCTTTGCGCGACCAGAAAGATGACGGAGCCGATCACCGCGCCATAAATCGTGCCCATGCCGCCGATGACGACGATGAGCAGGCAGTCCATCATGATCTCGAAGGACAGCGTGGTGTCCGGCCCGTTGTAGCGCAGCCAGACCGCAAGCATGGCACCGGCCACGCAGGCGAACAGGGCCGAGAGCACGCTGGATGTGGTGCGATAGATCACCACGCGGTAGCCGATGGCCTCGGCACGGAACTCGTTCTCGCGAATCGCCTGCAGCACGCGGCCGAAGGGCGAATTGACGATGCGCAGCAGCATCAGCACCAGCAGCAGCGCCAGCACAAACAGCAGGTAGTAGCTGATGATGCGGCCGTCGATGAGGGTGCCGAAGATCTCGTTCTCGAAGGGCTCGAAACTGGGCGACAGCCATTCGGGCATCTTGAAGGTCAGGCCGTCCTCGCCTCCCGTCCAGTCGGACAGCTGCGAAGCCAGGGTCTGAAATGCGGCCGCCACGGCCAGCGTGATCATGGCAAAGAAGATGGCGCGCACACGCAGGGAAAACAGGCCGATGGCCAGGGACAAGAGCAGCGACAACAGCAGCGCCGCCCCCAGCCCCAGGGCCAGCGCCCCCCAGCCCGCCCCCAGCTTGCCGGAGGCAATCGCCACGCCATAGGCACCTATGCCGAAGAACATGGTGTGGGCAAAGCTGACGATGCCGGTATAGCCCAGCAGCAGGTCAAAGCTGGCCACCAGCACCACAAAGATCAGCACCTTGGCCGCCACATTGAGCGCCTTGACACCGGGAAAGGCAAACGGCGCCACGGCAAGACCGAGGAAGATCGCCAGCAGCATCAGTGCCAGGATGCGACTGCGCGGCAGATCGCCGGAGAGCAAACGGTTCAACATCCAATCAACCTTTCATCTCTTTGGTGGCGAGTTGCTCGAACTGAGCATGCCCCCGGCCAGCGGCCAACAAGCAGGGGCCGCCTCGCAGCGAGGGTTGCGTCCCCTTGGGGCGCCCGGCCAGGCAAAGGCGCTAAACGACTCAGGGGATATCTCATCGGTTCGCCACCGGATAGACACCTTGGGGCCGCCAGAGCAGGATGGCGACCATCAGTGCGATATTGGAAAACAACGCCACCTTGGGCACGAGAAAGCCCGTGTAGTTGGCCATCAGCCCCACCAGCAGCGCTCCGATGAGAGCGCCACCGGTGCTGCCCAGCCCGCCGATGATGATGACGATGAAGATCAGCACATTGACCTGGGCACCCATCTGCGGAATCACGTTCTGCTGGTACAGCCCCCACATCACGCCGCCCAGCCCGGCCAGGGCCGAGCCGGCCACAAACACGCCAATGAACAGGCTGCGCACCCGGTAGCCAAGCGCCTCGACCATCTCGCGATCCTGCACGCCGGCGCGGATCAGCAGGCCCAGCTTGGTTCGAGCAAGCGTCCAGGCCAGCCCTGCAAACACCAGCGCGCCCACCAGCACGGCAAACACGCGGTACTTCTCCACGGCCGCATCGCCCAGCAACCACGCCCCCTTCATGGCATCGGGCAGGGGCAGCGGTATCTGCTGCGGGCCCCAGATGACCTTGATCAGCTCCTCGCCGATGATCATGCCGCCCATGGTGATGAGAATCTGCTTGAGATGCTGGCCATAGACCGGGCGCACGATGAAGCGCTCGAACGCCAGACCCACGGCGCCGGCCACCAGCATCGCCACCAGCATGGCCGGAAAGACGGCGGCCAGATTGCGCCAGAGCTGGTCCGAGCCCGTCCAGTCGCCCATGACGCCAAGCACGCTGGTGGCCACAAAGGCGCCGAGCGCGATAAACACGCCGTGCCCGAAGTTCAGCACATCCATGAGGCCGAACACCAGCGTCAGACCCGAAGCGATGATGAAGACGATCATGCCCATGGCCAAACCTGCAACCGTCAGCGTCAGCCAGGTGCTGGGCGATCCCACCAGCGGCAGCGTCACCAGCGCCAGCAGCGGCACCAGCAACAGCGGCTTGTAATCCATATCCTTGAAGCTCATGCAGGCTCCCTCCGATTGCCCGCCAACACGGCCAGATCCATGGCGGCTTGCGAGTGAGACATAAAGACGGATGGCATGTCGGATACGACTCCCTTCATAAGGACAGCCCCAGCAACGTCTGCTGCAGCTGCGCATCGGCCGCCAGATCGGCCATGCGGCCCGCGTGGATGACACGGCCGTTGTCCATCACGGCCACGCCGTCGCCCAGGCGTTTGGCGAAGTCAATGTTCTGCTCCACCAGCAAGATGCTCACGCCGCCGGCCTTGAGCTGGGCAATGGCCTCGATCATGTTGTTGATGATGGCGGGAGCCAGGCCCTTGCTGGGCTCATCGACGATCAGCAGATCGCGCGGCTCGACAATGGCGCGCGCCACGGCCACCATCTGCTTCTGCCCGCCGCTGAGCTTGCCCGCAGGCGCATTCCAGAACTTCTGCACGGCCGGGAACAGCTGGTAGATCCAGTCCAGCCGGGCGGCATCCATCTGGCCCGCATGGGCGGCGGCGCGTGCCGCCAGCAACAGGTTTTCCTTGACCGTGAGATCGGCAAAGATGCCCATGTTCTCGGGCACATAGGCGATATTCAGGCGTGCAATGGCCGGCGTGGACAGCTGGGCAATGTCCTTCTGCGCAAACTGGATGCGGCCCTGGCTGGCCTGCCACAGGCCCATGATGGTGCGCAGCGTGGTGGTCTTGCCGGCGCCGTTGCGGCCCAGCAGCATGGTGACCTCGCCCTGCGGCACGATCAGGTCCACGCCATGCAGTATGTGATAGGCGCCTATATGGGTATGGACGCCGGACAGTTGCAGCAAAGGGGCGGATGTCTGGCTCATGCGTCCTCCTTCACGGCATTGCCGAGATAGGCCTGCTGCACCACGGGCGAGGCGATGACCTCAGCAGGCTTGCCGTCGGCCACCAGCTGCCCGTTGGTCAGCACGATGATGCGATCGGCTAGCTCGCGCACCACATCCATCTTGTGCTCCACCAGCAGGATGATCTTGCTGCGGTCTTTTTTGAGTTCGCGTATCAGGTCCAGAATCACCGGTGCCTCGTCATGGCTCATGCCCGCCGTGGGCTCGTCAAACATATAGACCTGCGGCTCCAGCGCCATCAGCAGAGCCACCTCCAGCTTGCGCTGATCGCCGTGCGGCAGGCTGGCGACGATGGTGTCGGCACGCTCGGACATGGAGACCCGCTCCAGGATTTGTCGCGCACGCTGCGTAACCGCCCGGTGATCGCTCCAGATGCTCCAGAGGTTCAAGCCGCGGCGATGCGCTCCCGTCATGCTGGCCTGCACCGCCAGCCGCACGTTCTCCTGCACGCTCAGATTCGGAAAGAGATTCGTGAGTTGAAAGGCCCTGCCCAGCCCGGCTCGCGTACGCGCCGACGCGGGTAGGCCGCTCAGATCGCGCCCCCCCAGGGTGACCGTACCGGAGCTGGCCTTGAGCTGGCCCGAGATCAGGTTGAAATAAGTGGTCTTCCCGGCCCCATTGGGGCCCACGATGGCCGTGAGCGTGCCCGGCTCGAACGAGCAGGTCACAGCGTTCACGGCCACATGGCCCCCAAAGCGGATGGTGAGATCTTGCGTTGCCAGAATGCCCATGGAAGCGGATCTTTCCTTCTCGAATGCGTGCGGTCGCTGCTCAGGGGCAGGTACCGATCACGTAGTAGTTGCTGCCGGTCTGCTTCAGCGTGGTGGTGTAGAACACATTCCACAAGCCCATGTTCTGGCCCGAGCCGTTGGCATAGGCATAGCCGCCTTGCTGATAGGCGCGGTTGGCCTGTACATGGGCGTAATTGCTGGCCGTCGTGCAAGTGCCCGCAGGATTGCTGCCGGTCAGCGTCGAGGCGCTCACTGCGGCAGAGTCGGCACTTTCTGCGCCATTGCCGTCCACGGCCCGCACCGTCCAGCTGTAGCTGGTGGCAGGGTTCAGCGCCGCATCGACATAGCTGGTGGCATAGACCGTGAGCGCATTGGCCTTGTTGCCGTTGCGATAGACGTTATAGCCCGCAGCGCTGGTCACAGGAGCCCAGTCCAGCTGCATGCTGGTGCTGGTGGCAGCCGACGCGCCCAGTCCCGTAGGAGCCGCCAGGGCTGGCTGGGTCGGGGTTCCTCCGCCGTTGCCGCCACCGGTGCCGGAGCCCGCGCCGGAGGCAATGCGATCGATCATGGCCTTGATGGCCGTCATCTGCACGCCGCTCTTTTGCGCAAAGTTATTGCCATACCAGCCTATCCAGTCCCAGCAGGCATTGGGATTGGCCAGCGAACCGCTCTTGCTCGTGCTGCGGTTGTTGTTGTCCACCTGGGTCTGCGGATACAGCACGATGATGTTGTTGGTATCCGCCCAGCGGCTGAAGCCCGTGTTCCTGACGAACTTGTCGCCAATCTTGTCCGTGCTCTGCTGGCAGCCGTGCAGCACCACATGCAGCCTGCACTGCGTGCCGCTGGCGCAGCTCTGCGGCACATAGAGCCAGCCGGTGCTGGCCATGCCAGGATTGGCATTGGTATAGCTGGCCTGGTTGAACTCTATGTAGTTGCCGGTGGTCGGAGCATCGTTGCGCGGATTGAGCGCACCATAGAAATGCGTGAGTGCAGCCTTGGCGCCGTCATAGCCGCAATTGCTGATATAGGGCGAAGCGCTGCTGCTGCAGGCATTGTTGCCGCTGCTGTCGAAGTCGGTGGGCAGCACATGGGCAGCCCCCGATCGCTTGACATAGGCGATATTGGCCTGCGGCACGCCATTGTTCAGATACTGGGTCTGCAGCGCATCGGTGAGATTCGGCCCCACCGTGTAGTCGCTGGTGCCCGTGAAGATATAGATCTTCTGTGCCGCGATTCGGCTCTTGGCGTCGATGCTGGCAGCGCTGCTGTAACTGTCGATGCTGGACTGCATGGCATTGAGCTGCGCGCTGCTGATGCTGGCGTTGTACATGCAGGCCGTGTAATTGTTCAGGCCGGCGCACATATACGGGCCTGCCGCGAAGATCCCCACCCCCATGAAGCTTGCCGAATAGGCATTGCCCAGCTGATTGGCCATGAAGCCGCCCGACGACAGGCCCGAAACGCTGATCTGGTCGGTGGCAATGTTGTATTGCCCCAGCGGCACGGCCGCCCCCGCGGCCAGGTTCACGCCGCCCCATAGCGCCAGCGCGGCAACGCCGCTTCTCCAGGATTGAACTCGCATGCTTTGTCTCCGTGAATCGTTGAAATAGGAATGAGCAATGCCAGCCCTCGTGTTTCCGAGGGTTCATCAATTGAGAGGACGGGTGGGCGCGGGAAGATCTCCCTGCCGGATCAGCGCTGGTTGCGCACGGGAACGTTCATTTCCTCAGGCTTGATCTCGCGCACCAGCTCGGGAACGCCCCAGGCCATGGCCGGATCGTTCTTGATCCTGAAGTGGTACATGCTCTGCATGGCCTGGTGATCTTCCTTGCGGAAGGTCATGACGCCCTTGGGTGTATCGAAGCTCATGCCTTCCATGGCCTTGATCAAGGCGTTGGTCTTGGTGTCGCCGCCGGTCTTCTTGAGTGCCGTAACGATAGCCATCGCGGCCGAGAAGCCGCCCGCCGTGAAGAAGTCCGGCGGAGCCTTGAACTGCTTGTAGCTCATGGAGACCATGGCTTCGTTCACCGGGTTCTTGGGGATGCCGAAGTAATAGTAGGTGGCGCCCTCCATGCCCGGCAGATTCTTGTAGGCAGCCATGGCCGGCAGGATGTTACCGCCCGTGGCAATCTCGATGCCGTAGCGCTTGAGGTCCATGTCGGCGATCTTGAAGGGATTGCCGGCACCGGCCCAGACAATCCAGATCACCTTCTTGCCTGGAACATCCTTGAGCCTGTCGATCAGGCGCTGGGCGCCGGCCGTGAAATCGGTGGTGGCCGCTGGCAGATACTCCTCGTGCACCAGCTTGCCCTTCTTGACCGCCTCCTTGAAGGCCTTGACGCCGTCGCGGCCGAAGGCATTGTCCTGGGCCAGTGTCGCAATCGTCACTCCGGGCTTGTCGATGGCCACGGCATTGCTGATCGCATCCTGGCTGGAGTTGCGGCCGGTGCGGAAGATGTACTTGTTCCACTTGTCGCCGGTGATGGAGTCGGCCACGGCGGGCTCGACGATCAGGATCTTCTTGTACTCCTCGGCCACGGGCAGCATGGCCAGCGCCACGCCCGACGCGCTGGGGCCGACCGCCAGATCGGCCTTGTCGTCCGAATAGGCGGCGGCCAGCAGGCTCTTGCCCAGGTCGGGCTTGCCCTGGTCATCCTTTTCGATGAGTACCAGCTTCTTGCCTGCCACCGTCATGCTGCCGCCTGTGGCGTATTCCAGTCCCATCAGCAGCCCGGCCTGCGTCTGCTTGCCGTAGGCCTCCAGCGGCCCGGTCTTGCTGTAGACATGGGCGATGCGGATTTCGGATTGAGCCAGAGCCCCCGGAACATGGGCGGCCATGGCGGCCAGGGCCGCGAACTGCAGCAGGCTGCGCTTGTGCATGGTTTGTCTCCTTGACGGTGTTTGCGGTGGTTCCGCTTGTCTTTGTATGGTGTGCAGTTAGCAGTCTTCGTGCCAGTCTGGTTTTCCTCTGAGGACTGTGATGGTCAGCGCCCTATTGCCTGAAAATCAGACAGAAAGTGTCTTCAAAAAAGACACTGCGCGTTTTCCATACACTGCTTCAGGCTTGGCCTCGGCCAAGGTTCAAGCGCCATGAAAAAAGGATCACTGCGGTGATCCTTGTGTTCTTTACGCGGCATCGCGCTTTTTGTCGAATTCCAGCAGCCGCACGGCGTTGTCCTTGAGAATGCCCGACATGACCTCGGGCTTGAAGCCGGCGACCTCGAAGTCCTTCATCCAGCGCTCCGGCGTGATCAGCGGGAAGTCGCTGCCGAACAGCACACGGTCCTTGAGCAAGGTGTTGGCGTACTGCACCAGCTGCTTGGGGAAATACTTGGGGCTCCAGCCCGAAAGATCGATCCAGACATTGGGCTTGTGCAGCGCCACCGAGATCGCCTCGTCCTGCCAGGGAAAGCTCGGGTGCGCCATGACGATCTGCATATCGCCGAAGTCCACGGCCACATCGTCCAGCAGCATGGGGTTGCTATAGGCCAGACGCAGGCCGCCACCGCACTTCATGCCGCTGCCGATACCACTGTGGCCGGTGTGGAAGATGGCGGGCAGCTTGTAGTGGTTGATGACCTCGTAGATGGGCCAGGCCATGCGATCGTAGGGATGAAAGCCCTGCACCGTGGGATGGAACTTGAAGCCCTTGACGCCGCATTCGGTGATCAGGCGCTCGGCCTCGCGCGCGCCCATCTTGCCCTTGTGTGGGTCGATGCTGGCGAATGCCACCATCATGTCGCTGTTCTCGCGCGCAGCATCGGCAATCTCTTCATTGGGGATGCGGCGACGACCCAGTTGCGCCTCGCTGTCCACCGTGAACATCACCAGACCGATCTTGCGCTCGCGGTAATAGGCAATGGTTTCGGCGATCGTCGGACGCAGCGAGCTGCCGAAGTATTTGTCGGCCGCGCGGTCGTACTCCTCGCCATAGCTGTCAAAGGGATTGCGGCAGCTGACTTCCGCATGGGTGTGGAAGTCGATGGCGATCAGATCTTGATGGTTCATGGGTGGGTCTGCTTTGGGTATTGAGTCAAATCAGCCTCAAGCGCTTGTCACGCCTGCGGCACCTGCTCTCGAAATTGAATGAAGAAATCAATGCTGGATGGATTGGCCATGGCATCGGGGCTGGCCACCTTGGCGGCGTCCGCGCCCAGCAGCAGCTTGCGCACAGGTACCTCCATCTTCTTGCCGGTGAGGGTGCGCGGAATCTCGGCCACCTGTACCACCACATTGGGTACATGGCGTGCCGAAGCCTTGGTCTTGATGGCGTTCTTGATCTGGGCGGTCAGCTCGCCCGTCAATGCCTGGCCTTCGGCCAGAGTCACGAACAGCGGCATGAAGGAAGGTCGGCCCAGGTATTCGAGGTCGACCACCAGGCTGTCCTTGACGGCGTCGAGCTCCTCGACGACACGGTAGATCTCCGCCGTGCCCATGCGTATGCCGAAGCGGTTGATGGTGCTGTCCGAGCGCCCGTAGATCACGGCCGTGCCGCGCTCGCTGAACTCGATCCAGTCGCCATGGCGCCAGTAGCCGGCAAACACATCGAAATAGCTGTCGTGGTAGCGCGCCCCGCTCTCGTCGTTCCAGAAGAACACGGGCATGGAGGGCATGGGCTCGGTAATCACCAGCTCGCCGACTTCGGCAACCACCTTCTGGCCCTGCTCGTTGAAGGCATGGGCGGCCACGCCCAGTTCGCGGCACTGGATCTCGCCCGCGTTGACGGGCAGTATGGGAGCGCAGGCCACAAAGCCCGAGGCGATATCCGTGCCGCCGCTGATCGAAGCCAGCCACAGATCGCCTTTGACGCTCTCATAGACCCAGGCATAGGCATCGAGAGGCAGCGGCGAGCCCGTGGAGTTGATGGCACGCAGCTTCTCGAACTGGCGCCCCTTCTTCGGCGAGACACCATCCTTCATGCTCTTGATGAGGAAGGCCGCGCCGCAACCAAAGATGCTGACCTGGTATTGGTCGATGAAGTCCCAGAGCGCATCATCATGGGGCGCCGTCGGGTTGCCGTCGGACAGGACCACGGTCGCGCCGGCCAGCAGGCTGCCTATCATCAGATTCCAGACAATCCAGCCCGTGCTGCCCAGGAACATGAACCGATCGCCGGGCAAGACATCGTGCTGCAGGCGATTGGTCTTGAGGTGGGTGAGCACGATGCCACCATGGCTGTGCACCATGGCCTTGGGCAGGCCGGTGGTTCCCGAGGAGTACACCACCCATAGCGGATGGGAGAACGGCAGGCGCTCGAACTGCAGTGGCACTGCATGGCGCGTTGCCTCGTCCCAGCTCATGCAGTCACGCCAGGGCACGGCTGCATGCTCGGCATCGCTGCCGAACAAGGGCCCCGGCACATGAATCACCTGGGCGATATCGGGCAGACCCTGGAGCACTTCGTCCAGCACTTCACGGCGATCGAACTGCCTGCCGGCGTAGGTGTAGCTGTCGGTCGCAAAAATCAGCTTGGGCGCAATCTGCTGGAAGCGGTCCAGCACCACGGAAACACCCATCTCCGGCGCGCAGCTAGACCAGATGGCGCCAATGCTGGCGCAGGCCAGAAACGCCACCACGGTCTGCGGCACATTGGGCAGATAGGCCACCACGCGATCGCCACGCCCTATGCCCAGACCGCGCAGGCTTGCCGCCAGGGCGCCCACATCGCGCTGCAACTGCTGCCAGGAGACTTCGACCGGAGTCTGGCCCTCGCAGCGCGCAATGATGGCCGGACGCTGATCGCTGGCCTGGCGGAAGATGTGCTCTGCGTAGTTCAGCCGGGTGCCGGGAAACCACTCGGCACCGGGCATCCTGCGGCTGGCCAGCACCTGCGTGGGGTCACCATCGGCCTGAACGTCGAAGTAGTCCCAGATGGAGCGCCAGAAGCCTTCGATATCGGTTGCCGACCATTGCCACAGCGCCTCATAGTCGGAGAAGTCACGGCCACGGCTGTCGCGCAGCCAGTTCATGTAATGCCACAGGCCGCTTTGCTCCTGCCGTTGCTGGGTGGGCCTCCACACTTCCTGCCCTTGTACCAATGCCATGCTGTCTCCGGACTTAAATTAGATATTTTTTATAACTATAAAAACAAACCAAGTCCTACCCACCAAGGGCAATCCCTAGCATGGCTCAGAAATTCAGCGTCTCGAGCCGGTCGTACAGCTTGGCGCGCGATATGCCGAGCGTCCTTGCCACCGCCAGCTTGTTACCCCCATGGGCCTGCATCGCTGCCCGTATGGCGCGGGTTTCGAGATCGGCCATTTGCTCGGCCAGCGGCTTGAGAAGATCACCCGTTGCCGGCATTGCCGCCATGGTCTCCTGAGCCGGGGGCTGCCGATGCGGAGCCTGAGGCTCGACCCCGGACGAGCGCAGCACCTGTGCCAGCAGGCCGGCATCGATGTGCGAGTCATCGCAGCGCATGGCGGCTTGCTCCAGCACATTGCGCAGCTCGCGAATATTGCCGCGCCAAGCCTGCGCAACCAGCAGTTCCAGCGCGCCCTTGCCCAGCTCCGGCGGAACCATGTCGTTGCGCAGTGCCAGGTCCTCGCAGAGCATTTCCACCAGGGCCGGGATATCGCTGCTGCGCTCGCGCAGCGGCGGCACGCGCACGGGCAGCACATGCAGCCGGTAGAACAGGTCTTCGCGGAAGCGCCCGTCGCGCACCATCTGCAGCAGATCGCGAGAAGTCGCGGCCACCACGCGCACATCGAAATGCACGATCTGATTGGAGCCCAGCGGCTCGATCTCGCCCTCCTGCAAGGCCCGCAGCAGCTTGGCCTGCAGGCTGGCGGGCATGTCGCCGATTTCATCCAGAAACAGGGTACCGCCATCGGCGAGCTTGAACTTTCCGTCGCGTGTCTTGCGCTCGGCTCCGGTAAATGCGCCCGGTGCCACACCGAAGAATTCTGCCTCCAGCAGCGTCTCGGGAATGGCCGCGATATTGACGCTCACAAAAGGACCGGCAGACCGCGCCGATGCGGCATGGATGGCATGAGCCAGCACCTCCTTGCCGGTACCTGTCTCGCCCAGCAACAGCACCGGGCTCATGGACTGGGCCGCCCGCCGTGCCTGGCGCTTGACCTCGACCGCGGCCGGGCTGCTGCCCACAAAGCTGGCAAAGCTGTATTTGCTGCGGCGCGCGCCCTGTACGGACGCGTGCAAGCTGCGGCTGCGCTGGGCAGCCAGCTCGCGCCTCGCCTCATCGAGATCGCGCTGCAGCATCGCGAACTTGCTGATCAGCGGCTGCAAGGTCGTTTCTGGCTGGTCGAACAACACAATGCCGATGGCACCGATCACGCCTCCTTCATCGTCATGCAGCGGCAGGCGGCTGACGACAAAGGTTCCGGCGCTATTGGTCAGCAGATCGATCAGGACCGGCTTGCCGGTCTCCAGCACGCCCCGCATCTGGGTGTTGGGGATGACCTCCTCCACCATATGCCCGAGAAAGTCGCCCACACCGGCCACACCCAGGCGCGGCAAAAAACGCTCGTAGCCTTTGTTGACCCAGACGATGCGCCCGCTTCTGTCGACCAGAAACATGCCCTGGCTCATTGAAGAGAACAGCTGAAACATGGACCGTGCCGCCAGGGCATAGATGCCGTCGGCATCTTCGGGTAGCTCACAAGCGAAATCGTGGGGTAGCAGTTGGCTCATTTCCATCGCGTCATGGTAGGGCGACATTGAAGCCCAACCATCAGCACAGACCTGTAGCCGCGCTCCTGGCGCCACCCATGCCTGAGCGGACAACGCATCCACGCCCATGAACTGAGCCTGCCTCCATAAAAAAATCCCCTGTCCGGCTCACCGGACAGGGGATGTGAATGCAACGGGCTCCATGCGTGAAGCACCCGCAGCAGGCTAGGAAAGCGGACTCAGGCGGTGCTTGCCTCCCGGGCATGCTTGGCCTGCGACAGGCGCTTGAGCACGCGGGGAATGATCAGCACAGCCAGCACGATGATGATCAGCGTCAGCGACATGGGGCGCTGCAGGAAGATCCACCAGCTGCCCTCGCCGATAGACACGGCGTTGCGCATCTGGGCTTCGGCCAGTGGGCCGAGGATCATGCCCACCACCACGGGAGCGGTGGGGAAGTCGAAGCGGCGCATGATCACGCCCAGCACGCCGATGCCGTAGAGCAGGAACAGATCGAATGCGCTCTGGCGCATGCCGTAGGCACCGACGGTTGCGAAGATCAGAATGCCGGCATACAGCTGGGGACGCGGAATCTTCAGCAGCTTGACCCACAGGCCCACCATGGGCAGGTTGAGCACCAGCAGCATCACGTTGCCGATGTACAGCGAGGCGATCAGCGCCCAGACCAGGGCCGCAGAGCTGGTAAACAGCTGGGGGCCGGGGTTGATGCCGTAGTTCTGGAAAGCGCCCAGCAGCACGGCCGTGGTGTTGCTGGTGGGAATGCCCAGAGTCAGCAGCGGAATCAGAGCCGCGGTCACGGTCGCATTGTTGGCGGCTTCCGGACCGGCCACGCCTTCGATGGCGCCCTTGCCGCCGAACTCGGCCTTGTCTTCGCCCTTGGCCAGCTTCTTTTCGGTCGCGTAGCTCAGAAAGGTCGGGATCTCGGTACCGCCGGCAGGAATGCAACCGAACGGTGTCCCCAGCAGCGTGCCGCGCATCCAGGCGGGCCAGGAACGCTTCCAGTCGCGCTTGGTCATGTGCACACGCGTCAGCTTGTTCTGCGACTCCTCGACCTTGCCTTCATACATGGCGGCATACAGCACTTCGGCCACGGCAAACAGACCCACGGCCACCAGCACGATATCGATGCCATCCAGCAACTCCATCTTGCCGCCGGTATAGCGCGCCGCGCCGGAGATCTGGTCCATGCCGATGCAACCCGCAGCCAGACCGACAAACAGCGCCGTCATGCCGCGCAGCGTGCTCTGACCCAGCACGGCACTCACGGTGGTGAAGGCCAGCACCATGAGCATGAAGTACTCGGGCGGGCCCAATTTCACGGCGAAGTCGGCCACATAGGGAGCGAACAGGGTCACCACCACGGTGGCAAAGGTACCCGCGAAAAACGAGCCGATCGCGGCAGTTGCCAGCGCCGCCCCGGCTCGGCCGCTCTTGGCCATCTTGTTGCCTTCCATGGCAGTGACCATGGATGCCGTCTCGCCAGGTGTGTTCAGCAGAATCGAGGTGGTCGAGCCGCCATACATGGCACCGTAGTAGATGCCGGCGAAAAAGATCATGGATGCCGTCACATCCACCTTGGCGGTGATGGGCAGCAGCATGGCCACGGCCACGGCCGGGCCGATACCGGGCAGCACGCCCACGGCCGTACCCAGGGCACAGCCCACCAGAGCCCACAGCAGATTGGCGGGCGTGATGGCCGTGGCAAAGCCAGCCATCAAAGCATTGAAAATATCCATTACAGCCACCCCGTTTCAGTCAGACCAGGCAGATTGATGGCCAGGAACTTGGTAAACATCCAGAACACCGGTGCCGCAATCAGCAGCCCCGTGATCACATCCTTGACCCAGGTGCCCGGTGCGGACGCCTGCGACTGATGCGCGGCTCGGCGCAGGCCCTGCACGGCCAGCACATAGCAGATGGTGCAGCTGAAAATAAAGCCCAGGGTACCGATCAAGGCCGCATTCACCAGCAGACCGGCCGAGACCCAGGCAAAGGGCAGGATGTCGACCTTGGGCTGGCCGCCCGGGTCGGCCGCATGGCGAAAACCACCGCTGCGTGCTTCCCAGATCAGCAGGGCACCGCAGATACCCAGCACCACTGCGCAGACCCAGGGCAGGAAATTGGGGCCGACGCCGCCGTAGCCGGAGTCCGAAGGAATTTGCAGTGCGCCAAGGGCCAGTCCCGCAGCGACCAGCAGCACGCCCGCACCGACAATGGTTTGCGCTCTCTTGGACGGTACGTTGGGGCTCTGCGGCTCGTCGGGGTCTGCATAGGCCGAAACCTGTGCGGCCTCCGCTGCCCGGGCCAGATCTTGGAAGGAATCAGACATGATGAATGTGTGTGATTTCAATGGTTTTCGGAACCCGCCAGAGTCGCCTTGCGGCAGCTCCCACGGCATCATGGGGTTGCACAAACCCTGGCTTGCGCCGTCAGGGGCAGGCCATCAATCAGTGCGGGGGAAAACAGCAGGACACAACGCGATCAGGGCTGAAGTCGCCAGCCCTGTGCCATGCCCTGAAAAGGCCGCTGCAGAACGCAGCGGCCTAGTGATCGTCAGATCATGCCGGACTTGGCCATGGTGGCGCGCAGGCTGGCGAACTCATCGTCCACGAACTTGCCAAAGGCATCGCCGCCCAGCCAGGCAGGTGTCCAGTCGTTCTTCTGCAGCGCTTCGGCCCAGGCCTTGCTCTTGGTGGCCTTTTCGATCTGGGCGACCAGCTCGTCGCGCTGGGCCTTGGAGATGCCGGGAGCGCCATACACACCGCGCCAGTTGCCGATTTCCACGTTGATGCCCTGCTCCTTGAGCGTGGGAACGCTGGATGCCGCACCCTTGAGGCGCTGGGCCGAGGTCACGCCGATGGGCTTCATCTTGCCGGTCGCGATGTATTCGGCAAACTCGCTGAAGCCGCTGCCGCCCACGGTGACGTTGCCGCCCAGGATGGCGGAGATGGCCTCGCCGCCCCCACGGAAAGCCACGTAGTTGATCTTGGCGGGGTCCACGCCCACTTCACGGGCGATCATGGCCGCGGCAATGTGCTCGGTGGAGCCGCGCGAGCCACCGCCCCACTTGACGGAGCCGGGATCCTTCTTGAGCTGGGCCACCACTTCCGCCATGTTCTTGAACGGCGAGTTGGCGGGCAGCACAAACACGTTGTACTCGCTGGTCAGGCGCGCCAGAGGCGTGGCCTGGCTCAGATTGACGGGAGGCTTGCCGGTAATGATGCCGCCCAGCATCACGGCGCCCATGACCATCATGGCATTGGGATCACCCTTGCTGCCGTTGACGAACTGGGCCAGGCCGATGGCACCGGCAGCACCGCCCTTGTTGTCATAAGTGACGGAAGAAGCCACACCTGCGTCCTGCAAGGCCTTGCCCAGGGCACGGCCTGTCGTGTCCCAGCCGCCACCCGGGTTGGCGGGCAGCATCATCTTGATGGCTGCCGCGGCCTGGGCCGACAGGGGCAAAGCACCGGCTGCCGCCAGGGCTGCCAGAGACTTCAGAAACGTATCACGACGCATGATGTACTCCTTATGTAGTTAGTGGATGCAATCATGGACAGCCTGCCTGTCAAACAGCTGTCCAATCACCTAGGGCTATCCCTTAAGCAGCCCCGGTCGTTTCACGACTTGTCTGCGCATTCGCAGCGCAGTGCTATGTTCGGCAACATGCAACTACTGCTTGTTGAAGATGACTCCGCCATGCGCACCACGCTGCAGCGCACACTGATGCGTCGCGGCCTGAATGTGGATGTGGCGGCCGACGGCCCCAGTGCCCTGGCCCATTGGCAAACCCGCGAACCCGATGCCGTGGTGCTGGACCTGAGTCTGCCCGGTCTCGACGGCCTGCAGGTGCTGGAGCGCGCCCGCGCCCTGGGCCTGCGCACGCCGGTGCTGATCCTGACCGCGCGCGGCACCGTGGGCGACCGCGTCATGGGCCTGAATGCCGGCGCCGACGACTATCTGGCCAAGCCCTTTGACCTCGACGAGCTGGAAGCGCGCCTGCGCGCCCTGCTGCGCCGCAGTCAGGATAGCTTCACACCCCGGTCAGGTTCCGAGGCAATCGCCCTGGGCGCATTGCGCTATGAGAAGGAAAGCGGCGCGATCTATCTCGACGACAAGGTCCTGGAGCTGACCCCGCGCGAGCTGTCCATGATGCATGCGCTGCTGGCGCGCCCCGGCCATGCGGTCACCAAGGAGAGGCTGTTCAGCCTGGTCTTCCCCAGCGAGGTCGATGTGCAATACGAGGCCGTGGAAGTCGTGGCCTACCGTCTGCGCAAAAAGCTGGGCGGCACCGGCGTGCAGCTGGTCACCCTGCGCGGTCTGGGCTATCTGGTCAAAGCCGAGGCGGCGGCGTGACAGCCAATCCGGCAAGGACGCGGCCGAAGATAGCCTGGTCGCTGAGGCGCCTGCTGCTCACCGGCATCCTGCTGCCTGTGCTGGCGCTGATTGCCCTCAATGCCTGGAGCCTCTATCAGCAGACGCTGGCATCGCTGCACACGGCTTACGACAGAACCCTGCTGGCCTCGGCCAAGAGCATCAGCGAGCAGATCGGCGTTACCGGATACGACGAGCACGCACAGCTGCGCGCCATCGTCCCCTATTCGGCGCTGGAAATCTTCGAGGCCGACAACCAGAGCCGCATGTTCTACCGCGTCTCCACGCTGGATGGACAACTGATTTCGGGCTTTGCGGAGCTGCCTGTCTGGAACGGCAGGATTCCGCAGCGCCCGCCCTATGCGGCGCTGGTGGACTTCTATGACGACGAGTTTCGCGGCCACCCCGTGCGCGTCGCCGTGCTGCTGCAGCCGGTTGCCAGTGCCGACGGGCGCGGCATGGCCGTGATCCAGGTCGCCGAAACCCTGGAGCTGCGCGAATCCCTGGCCTTGCAGATTCTGCGCGACACCCTGATTCGACAGGCCCTGCTGGTGCTGGTCGTCGCGCTGATCGTCATCATCGTCGTGCAGCGCGCCACCCAGCCCATACGCCAGCTCAGCCAGGACCTGCAAGGCCGGGCCCAGGGGGATCTGAGCCCGCTGGCGGCCCCCGAGGCCCCGCGCGAAATCCAGCCCCTGCTGGAGGCCACCAACCAGACCATGCAGCGCCTGCAAGGTCTGCTGAGCAACCAGAAGCGCTTTGTGCGCGACGCCTCGCACCAGTTGCGCACGCCGCTGGCGGTGCTCAAGGTCCAGGTGCAGTCGGCCAAGCGCGGCGATATTCCACCGGCCCAGGCCTTTGCCGAGATCGACGACACGGTGGACCGCGCCACCCGCGTCGCCAACCAGATGCTGGCCCTGGCCAAGGTCGAGCAGCTGCGCCAGGAAGACAGCAGCCAGAGCAGCGCCATGCTCGCCCAGCTCGACGATATCGTACGCGACGTGGCGCTGGAGCTATCGCCGCTGATTGCCGATCACGACATGGACTTCGGCATCGAAACCCAGGCCTGCTGCGTGGCCGCCCATGAATGGATGCTGCGCGAGCTGACCCGCAACCTGCTGCACAACGCCATACGCCACACACCCAGGCACGGGAGTCTGCAAGTCGATGTGCGCGCGCACAACGGCATGGCGCAGCTGAGTATCGAAGACAGCGGCAGCGGCATCGACGATGAACTGGCCCAGCGGCTGTTTCAGCCTTTTTCGGCGGGCAACGCGCGCAGCGGCTCGGGCCTGGGCCTGGCCATCTGCCAGGAGATCGTCCAAACCCTGGGCGGCCAGATCGAGCTGCGCAATCTGCATGACGGACTCGGCCGCGTGCGTGGCCTGCAGGCGCTGATTCAGCTGCCCCTGCACAATGGCGATGCCCAGGACATGGATACTGCTCTGACTTGAATCGCCATCCCTTCACGCCGCAAAATACCGACATGAGTGAAACTGAATCCATGCGTCTGGACAAATGGCTGTGGTGCGCGCGGTTCTACAAGACCCGCAGCCTGGCTGTGGAGGAAATTGGCAAAGGCCGGGTCACGGTCAACAACGCCAATGCCAAGGCCTCGCGTGAAATCCGTCCGGGCGACCATATCCACCTGCGCCAGGGCAATATTCCCAGGGAAGTCATAGTGCGCGGGCTGAGCGGCATGCGCGGCCCGGCACCCGTGGCCCAACAGCTATACGAGGAAACAGCGCAAAGCATTGCCCAGCGAGAACAGCTGGCCGAGCAGCGCCGTCTGGCTCCCGAACCTGCAGCGACACTGGCGGCGCAGCACACCGGCCGCCCCACCAAGCGTGACCGCCGGGATATCGACCGCGTGCAACGCAGCAGCGGCTGGGGCGACCGCTGGAGCGCTTCCATCGATGACTGAAAGCCTTCGCCCATGAAGCGCAGGCTGCTGATCTCCACACTCTCCACCCTGGCAGTTGCGGCAACCGGCTCTTTGAGCTGGTCGTGGCTGCGCAAGCGTCCGGGCAGTACCGAACGTCGATCCGTGATCCAGACCGTCTTCAGCCAGGCGCTGCCGCCACTGAGCGCCCAGCATCTGCAGCTGATACGCCTGCTGCGGGTGCAGTGGATGCCCATAGAGTCGGGAGCACCCGGCTTCGATCCCGTGCAGCCCTTTGGCGGCGATCTGTCCACCCTCGACACTGCCCAGCAGGTGCTGCGCAGTCACGATCCTGCTCTGGCCACCAGGCTCCTGGCCGAGGTCTGCCTTTGGCTGCCGGAGTTTGTGGCAAACGCCACCTTGGCGCCCGGTCGCTATGCCTTGCCGCCCGACTTCTCAGATCAGGCGCCAGACAGCAGCTTCGACTTTCGTCCCGAACACCTGACGCTGCTGCATGCCGCCCTGTGGCGAGAAGTCGGTACCGATGACCTGCCTTATGTTTTGGCCGAGGAGGAAGACGGCCAGGCGATCTGGCCCTTGCCCTATATCGACGGCAAGCGGCCATACGGCGACCGCAGCTACTACCAGATCGATATGGCCGACATTCTGGGCAAGCCCTATGCGAGGAACGCACAGGGCCAGTACATTTTGCCGCCCCAGAAAGATGAGGCGCTCAAGCAGCTGCATCTGAAAACCCAAGCCGCGCTGCAGATCCTGCTCATGCATGGAACGCCATCGGGGATCCGAAGCTTGGCGACGTAAGCAGGGTCAGGACTGTTGCAAAGTCTAGCCCTTATAAAATATGAGCACTTAGCGCTTTATTACAAAGCTTTTCAGGAAACTTTTACCTTGAAAAGCTTTCAAAGCTTGCGTAAGCAGCTCTTATTCAAGTAGCAATCAATCCTCCTCGATGACGGCCAGACTCGCTCTTGCGCCTGGGCTGCTGGCACTCTTTTCATCTCCCTCGGCCTTCCTCGCGCATGTCTTCCGCTTTTTCAGCACCGCTTTCCTCTTTCTCCTCACGCTCCCCCCGATGGCTGCGCCATGCCGGCATCGCAATGCTGGCCATCAGCAGCGTGGCCTGCTCCGCCCGGATGCCTGCACCCTCGGCAGCGGTCAGCCCCACATCGCTCATCCAGGTCAAGAATCCCACGCGCAGCACCCAGGGCTTTGAGCAATGCCCGCAGTTCTTTGCCAATGGCAAAGCTCCCGTGCTCAGCGATCAGCCCAAGCTGCGTGCGCTGTGCTATGACGCGTTTGCCGTGCTGCACAGCGGCCAGAGCAAGACTCCCGTCTTCGTTGCTCAACGTCTGAACAAGGCCCTGGTCGCCGATGCCGACGAAAAGCGCACCAACAAGTTCTACAGCGACGCCCGCCTGCCCCGCGATGAACGCGCCGAGCTGGACGACTACAAGCGCTCCGGCTACTCACGCGGCCACATGGCTCCCGCTGGCGACATGCCGACCGCACAGGCCATGGCCCAGAGCTTCTCGCTGGCCAATATGGTGCCCCAGTCCATCAAGCAGAACGGCGGCCCCTGGGCCCGCATCGAAAAAGACACGCGCAGCTACGCACAACGAGCTCAGGGCGATGTCTACATCATCACCGGCCCGGTCTTTGATGCTGGCGCCGCCTCCGTCGGCCACAACCAGGTGCGTGTGCCCAGCTTTCTCTACAAGCTGGTTTACGACGCTCAGAGCCAGCGTGCCTGGGCGCACTGGCAGGCCAATGATGATGCGGCCCGTGTCACCGAACCCATCAGCTACGCAGAGCTGGTGCGCCGCACCGGCATCGAATTCCTGCCTGGCGCTGCGCTGCAAGCCTCGGGCAAGCTCCAGCAGACGTCCATGCTCCCTGCGCAGCGACACTGATTGCCCGTGTCCCCAATCAAAAAGCCTGCTGGCGCAAGCCAGCAGGCTTTTTATCTTGCTCGGTTTTACTTGCCCGGCTTGAACAATTCCAGCTCATGTGCCGTCAGCCAGCGCCATTGGCCAGGCTCCAGATCGGCAGGCAACTCCATGCCGCCGATTCTTCTGCGATGCAGACCTTCGACCCGGTTGCTCACGGCCGCAATCATGCGCTTGACCTGGTGATACTTGCCCTCGGTCAGCGTCAGATCCAGCACATGGCTGTCCACCTGCTCGCAGGCCGCCGCCTTGACGGGCTTGGGATCATCGTCGAGAACGACGCCATCCAGCAGCCGCTGTATCTGCTTGGCATCCACCGGATGCTTGCAGGTCACCCGGTAAACCTTGGAGACATGCTTTTTGGGCGACGACATGCGGTGGATGAACTGGCCATCGTCGCTGAGCAGCAGCATACCGGTCGTATCCTGATCCAGGCGCCCCACCGCCTGAACACCTTGTACCGCCCCTTTGTTGGGTCGTTGACGCAGCGGAGCCGGCAGCAAGGTATAGATGCTGGGATAGGCCGATGGCTTTTGCGAGCACTCGGTGCCGGCTGGCTTGTTCAGCAGCACATAACCCAGCTCGTGATACTCCCACTCCACGCCTTGCACCCTGAAGCGCAGACCTTCAGGATCCACCTGCTGGGTGGAATCCAGGACCTTCTCCCAGTCAGAGGTCTGCGGGTTCCATAGCTCCACCCAGCCTTGCTGCACCAAGCCTGAGCACACGCGGCGAATGCCAAAGCCCTGTGAATACAACATGTCCTGCAGCTGCATGCTCATCCTTTCCTTGTCCGCTACTGCGCAAGCAATATCAAGAATACCGATTGATCAAATAAAAAACCCCGTAATCTTGCGACTACGGGGTTTTCACTGTAAGAGCCTGACGATGACCTACTTTCACACGGGAACCCGCACTATCATCGGCGCAAAGTCGTTTCACTGTCCTGTTCGGGATGGGAAGGAGTGGTACCAACTTGCTATGGTCATCAGGCATAAACT